>CAXXCY010000002.1:0-893354 GCA_963674895.2 Candidatus Limiplasma sp. | reverse complement strand
CGTCGGCGGCGCTGCACTGCTTGCGCAGCTTTCGGACGTCAGCATTATGGCCAAGGACGTCGGCCAGCTGATGATGTTCGGGCCGCAGGTGCTGTCGGCCATGAACGGTATCGACGTGGACGCAGCCAAAGTCGGCGGCGCGGAGATGATGGCCAAGCAGGGAGGCTGCTCGCTGGTCGCGGAGAATGAGGACGAGGCAATCCATACCGCGTTGCAGCTCCTGGCCCTGCTGCCCGGCTCCAACGCCGAAGACGCGGAGCTTTTGGAGGGCGACGACCTCAACCGTCTGCTCCCCGCCATCGAGCCCGCGGATACCGGCGCGCTGCTTTCGCAGGTGCTGGACGCCGGGACCTCGGTCGAACTGATGCCTTCCTATGAGGGAAGCATGAAAACCGTTATGGGCAGGATCGCCGGCCGCTCCGTGGGCGTGGTCGCCACGGCGGACGAGTACCTCACCGCAGGCGCGCTGCAAAAGGCCGCCCGTTTCGTACATTTCATGGATTGCTTCAACCTGCCGGTCGTGAGTTTTATCAACACACGCGGCGTAAAAGTGGATAGCCTGAACACGCAAAGCTGGCTTATGAACGCGCAGAGCCAGCTTCTCTACGCCTACGCAACGGCAACCGTTCCCAAGCTCGCGGTGGTCACGGGCGACGCCATCGGGCAAGCTTATGTCGCCATGGGCGGCAAAGCCGCTTCGGACGTCACCTTCGCGTGGCCGGGAGCCGTGATCAGCGCGCTCACGCCGGAGGCGGCCGTATCCGTGCTTTATGCCAAGGAAGTAAGCGCCGACAAGGGCAATACTCCCGAAGCCTCCCGCGCCAAATTCGCGCAGAATTATATCGAAACGGTGGCAAGCGCGGCAGCCGCGGCCAAGGCCGGGCTGCTGGACGATATCATCAATCCCGCCGAAACACGCAAAATGCTGGCGTCGGCGCTGGAGATGCTCGCCTCCAAACGCGATTACAATCCCGCGAAAAAACACGGCAACATGCCGATGTAGCGGCAGGAAAGGAAGGAAATCATGAGTCAGTTGATATTCGGCCTTTCCGTCGGCGCGGTCGGCATTCTGGTTGTTTTCTTTGGATTATGCATTTTAATTCTGAGTTTGAAAGCGATGGAGCTCCTATTCAAGGACCGCAAGAAAGCGCTTCCCGCCGCCCAGGCGGAAGCCCCGACCGCCGCCTTACCGGCACAGCCCGCGCCTGAACCGGGAATAACCCCGGACGTGATTGCCGCGATTACCGCCGCCGTCTCCGCCGTATGGCAGGAGGATACGGGGTTCGTGGTGCGCAGGGTACGCCGTATCCATACCGCTCCCGCCTGGAACCGCGCGGGCAGGGACGACCAGATTTACAGCCGGTTATAACGTTTGATTATTGTATGAGGAGGATGACCGATATGCGTCAATTCAATATCACAGTAAATGGAGTACCCTACCAGGTATCCGTGGAAGAAACCGCGGCCGCAGCCGCACCCGCTTATATTGCCCCCGCCCCCGTGGCAGCCCCCGCCGCAGCTCCTGCTGCCGCCCCCGCTCCGGCTCCCGCCGCGAAACCCGCCGCCGCTGCCGCCCCCGTCGCCGAAGGCACGAAGGTGACCGCGCCGATGCCGGGCACGGTTTTGGATGTGAAATGCGCGGCCGGCAATACGGTGAAAAAGGGCGACGTGCTGCTGATTTTGGAAGCAATGAAAATGGAGAATGAAATCGTCTCGCCCTCCGACGGCGCCGTAAAACAGGTCCCCGTTGGAAAAGGCGCATCCGTCAACAGCGGCGATGTGCTTGTCGTTATCGGATAAGCAATCGCATTGGGCAAATTAATCAGCGAAGGGGTTGACGGACGTTCATGGAGAATTTCAATATAGGCACCAGTCTTAGTAAACTGTATCAGTCCGCAGGTTTAACGGCGCTGTTTGACTCGCCGCTCAATCTGGTGATGATCCTGATCGCCTGCGTGCTGATCTATCTGGCAATCGTAAAAAAGTACGAGCCGCTGCTGCTGCTTCCCATCGCGTTCGGCATGCTGCTGGCCAACCTGCCTTTGAACGGCCTGATGGACCACCCGATTTATGAGTATTTCGCGGAAGCGACGCACAACGGCAAAGAGGGAACGCAGGTCATCCTGGAGGACGGCAGCGTGATGTACCAGTACATCCGGCAAACCGGCGGGCTGCTGTATTACCTGTACCAGGGCGTGAAGCTGGGCATCTATCCCCCGCTGATCTTCCTGGGCGTGGGCGCGATGACCGATTTCGGCCCGATGCTTGCCAACCCCAAGAGCCTGCTGCTGGGCGCGGCGGCGCAGCTTGGCATCTTCATTACGTTTATCGGCGCGTACATGCTGGGCTTCACCCCCGCCGAAAGCGCCTCCATCGGCATCATCGGCGGCGCGGACGGCCCCACCGCCATCTATTTGACCGGCAAGCTCGCGCCGCACCTGCTGGGCCCGATCGCCGTGGCCGCGTACAGCTATATGGCGCTTGTGCCCGTCATCCAGCCGCCCATCATGCGCGCGCTCACCACCAAAAAAGAGCGCGCGATCGTCATGGAGCAGCTCCGGCCCGTTTCCAAGCGCGAGAAGATCATTTTCCCGATCGCCGTCACCATCATCGTTACGCTGTTGCTTCCCTCGGCTGCGCCGCTGATCGGCATGCTGATGCTTGGCAACCTCTTCCGGGAATCGGGCGTGGTGGACCGGCTGAACAAGGCCGCGCAGAACGAGCTGAACAATATCGTGGTTATCTTCCTGGGCACCACCGTGGGTGCCACCGCCAACGCCGAAACCTTTTTGCAATGGACGACGATCAAGATTATCGTGCTGGGCGTGATCGCGTTCGGGTTCGGTACCGCCGGCGGCGTGCTGCTTGCCAAGCTGATGAACAAGCTTTCGGGCGGCAAGATCAACCCGCTGATCGGCTCCGCGGGCGTATCCGCCGTGCCCATGGCGGCGCGCGTAAGCCAGGTGGAGGGTCGTAAAGCCAATCCCGCCAACTTCCTGCTGATGCACGCGATGGGCCCCAACGTGGCCGGCGTCATCGGCTCTGCCATAGCGGCGGGCATCCTGCTGAGCATGTTCGGCGCCTGACCGCAATCTGAAAGGAGATTTGAATTATGGCGAAAGTCGGAATTACCGATACCATACTGCGCGACGCGCACCAAAGCCAGGCCGCGACGCGCATGACGACCAAACAAATGGAACCGGCGTTTGAACGCCTGGATAAAGCCGGGTATTTTTCCCTGGAATGCTGGGGCGGCGCAACCTTTGACAGCTGCCTGCGCTTTTTGAACGAAGATCCCTGGGAGCGTCTGCGCACGATTCGCAAGGGCATCCCCAACACGAAGCTGCAGATGCTTTTGCGCGGGCAGAACATCCTGGGCTACAAGCACTATGCCGACGACGTGGTGGATTACTTCGTCAAGAAGGCGCTGGAGAACGGCATCGACATCATCCGCTGCTTCGACGCGCTCAACGACCTCAGGAACATGGAAACCGCGGTAAAAGCCACCAAAAAATACGGCGGAACGGCGGAAGTCGCCATGTGCTATACGATTTCCCCTGTGCATACGGAGGATTACTTCGTCAAGCTCGCCGAGCAGATCGCCGAGATGGGCGCGGACCTTATCTGCATCAAGGACATGGCAAACCTGCTCCTCCCCTATGCCGCCTACAGCTTGGTGAAACGGCTGAAAGCGGCAACCAATCTGCCGATCGTGCTGCACACCCACGATACCACCGGCACGGGCGCGATGACGCTCCTGAAGGCCGTGGAGGCCGGTGTGGACGTTATCGACACCGCCCTGTCGCCGCTTGGCGGCGGCACCGCACAGCCGGCCACCGAAGCGCAGGTCGCCACCTACCGCGGCACCGAATACGATACCGGAATGGATCTGGAGAAGCTGATCGACCTCGCCGGATACTTCCGCGGCGTGGCGCAGGAGCTGACCAAGGCCGGCTTCCGCGATCCCGCGCGCGTGCTGGCGACGGACGCGAACACCCTGCTCTACCAGGTACCGGGCGGAATGCTGTCCAACCTGATCAACCAATTGAAGCAGGCCAACGCCATGGATAAATACTACACGGTGCTTGCGGAGATTCCGCGCGTGCGCAAGGACTTCGGCTACCCGCCGCTGGTTACGCCCACCAGCCAGATCGTCGGCACACAGGCAGTGATGAACGTGCTCGCCGGCGAGCCCTACAAGATGAACCCCAAGGAAAGCCAGGCGCTGCTGCGCGGCGAATACGGCCGCCTGCCCGCGCCCGTGAACGAGGAAGTGCGCAAGAAGGTTATCGGCGACCAGGAGGTTATCACGCACCGGCCCGCCGACGATATCCCGCCGGAGCTGGACAAATACCGCGAAGAGATCCGCGAGTATTACCAGCAGGAGGAGGACGTGTTAAGCTACGCGCTCTTCCCGCCGGTCGCCATCAAGTACTTCCAATACCGGCAGGCAAAGCAGCTCGGCGTAGACAGTACGATGCTTGATGCCGAAGAAAAAGTCATGCCCGTATAATAAAAACGTTCAAGAAACCCCGCCTGCATGATGCGGCGGGGTTTCTTGATACACATATTAATATCTGGAGTGAGATGTTTGGAGCTTCGCGCAGCAACGCCGGACGACCTGGACCATGTCATTGATATGCGGATCGCCTATCTCCGGGAAATCAACAATAAGCTGAGCGATAAGGAAATGGGCGCTCTGCTTACGCATCTGCCGGACTATTACCGCCGCCATATGGGGAACGATTTCTTCGCGTACCTGGCCCTGGAGGACGGCAAGCCCGTA
Source organism: Candidatus Limiplasma sp. (assembly GCA_963674895.2). Lineage (GTDB taxonomy): Bacteria > Bacillota > Clostridia > Christensenellales > Aristaeellaceae > CAXXOK01. The sequence continues at coordinate 888,568 of CAXXCY010000002.1, read as the reverse complement.
TCCACGGTCTTTCTGCTGATCATCGAGCGCCCCGCCAGCCTCCGCTTCATTACGGGGAAATCCGGCGTCCTGCTCAACGTCTATACCGATCCGGCCTGCCGCAAGCGCGGGCTTGCCTCGGCGCTTTTGAACATGGCCATGGAGGACGCCAAAAAGCACGGCGTATCCAATGTTGAACTGCAGGCGACCGATATGGGTTTCCCGATCTACGAGAAGCTCGGATTCCGGCACAAGGATTCGCAGTACACCTTTATGGAATACCGCTTTGAACCTCCGGAGGATGCGGCCGCCGCAGAATCCTGAAATTCCAGGGATTACGGACACGGTCTTTACAAACGGCAAACGCCGGATACCATGTTGGTATCCGGCGTTTGCCGTTTGTCTGTCCGCCGTACGAAGTCTTTACCGGTACTGGTTCGAGTTCTTGTAATTCTCAAAGGAAACATTCAGGTGCTCCGTCATCAGGCGTTCGGCCTCCGCCTCGTCGCCGGCGCGCAATACGCGGACCAGGCGCTGGTGATACTGTATTCCGCTTTCATGACCCTGCGGGGGAATGAGCGCCTGGCGCAGGATGGGCTTCAACAGGCTGCTCATGGACTGGATGAAGCAGTCCAGCAGCTTGTTGCCCGTCATTTCCGCGATCATCCGGTGAAACTGCAGATCGTAGCGTATGCGCGCGTCGCTGTCGTCCCTGCTGCCCGCCATTTGCTCGATGTTGCGTTCCAGCGCGTCAAACTGCTCCGGGGTTCCCTTCTTCGCCGCCACACGGCAGGCGTACGGCTCCAGCAGCATGCGCATTTCAAACACATTGGTGTAATCGATGTTGTCCATGGTCATCATGCGGTTGAGCACGTTGGTCACGTTCTTGGCGCGGGGTTTGGCAATGTAAGAACCTTCGCCGTTTTTGGCGACGATCAGTTCCCTTTCCCTGAGCAGCTTGAGCGCTTCCCGCACAATGTTGCGGCTCACGCCGAAACGGGTTGCCAGCGCCTGCTCCGAAGGAAGCTTCTGGCCCAGCTGGGAGACATCGCTGAGGATGATCTCTTCCAGTTTATCCGCCACAATCTCATATAGATTGGCGCGCTGAAGCTTTCCATCAATGTTGTTGAGTATATTATCTCCCATACGGCGCTTCTCCTACTCCTGTCGTCCGTCTGACATGATTATACTGCAAAACCGTAATCTTTGCATCGCGTTATCGCCCCAGCCAGCGCGGCAGCCACATGACGCAGTCCGGCAGGAACGTGATGACCAGCAGTACGACAATCATCACCAGAATAATCGGCAGAATCTCCCTGATGACGATTTTCATGCGCTCGTTGGAGATCCCGGTCACGATGAACAGCAGCATTCCGAACGGCGGCGTGCACAGGCCGATCATCGTGTTGAACGTGAACACGATCCCGAAATGCACCATGTTGATGCCCAGCTGCGATACGATGGGCACCAGGATGGGTAAAAGCACCAGCTGAAGCACGGCGGAATCCACCAGCATTCCCAGCACAAACAGCATCACGTTGACCAGCAGCAGGAATTTCCAGCTGCTGTCCGCAAAGGATAGGATAAACGAGCCCACCAGCTGCGGAAGGCGCTCGATCGCGATAATATAGCTGAACACGTAGGCCGCGCCGAGCACGATGCCGATTTTGCCAGTGGCTTTCACGGTATTGAGCAGTACGTTCTTCATGCCGCTCCAGCCCAGCGAGCGGTAGAACACCAGCGCGATGATCAGCGCATACAGGCCCGCGACCGCGCCCGCTTCGGTTGCCGTCATCACGCCCGTGTAAATTCCGCACAGGAGAATCACCGGAGTCAGCATCGCCGGGATCGCGTTGACCGCCATACGGATAAACTGCGCCAGCGTGTATTTGACGCCCCGGGGATACTTGCGCTTGTGCGCGACGTAGGATACGTACACGACCAGCGCGAGCGCCAGCAATACGCCGGGGATCATGCCCGCCAGAAACAGGTTCCCGATGGACGCGCCCGCGATGACGCCGTAGATCACCAGCGGAATGCTCGGCGGAAATATCGGCCCGATGACCGCGGAGCTGGCCGTGATTGCCGCGCTGAACCCGGCGTCGTACCCCTCCTTCTTCATGGTTTCAATCTCCATGATGCCAAGCCCGGACGCGTCGGCGACCGCCGAACCCGTCATGCCCGAGAAGATCAGGGATGCGACGACGTTTACATGTCCCAGTCCGCCGCGCCAGCGGCCGACCAGCGTGCTTGCAAAGCCGAAAATCTTGTCCGTCACCTTGCTCTCGTTCATGATGCTGGCGGCGAAAATAAACAGGGGAACGGCCAGAAGGATGAAGTTGTTGAACATCTTGCTGCAGAAAATTTCCGCGACCAGGCTTACGTCTCTGCCGCGCAGAAGCAGATAGACGATGGACGACAGCATCATGCCCCTGGCGATCGGCATGCGGATGATGAAAGCCAGCGCCAGTACACTTAAAGCGACGATCATCTCGGTACTCATCTTGCTTCTCCCCCTTTTGCCGCGGCGGACTTGCGCTTGTTTAGTGAAGCCCTGGCACGGTCGACCATGCTGAAAAACACCCGGAACATGGTGCTGACGGTATAGATGCCAAACGGCAGGTACACCAGACCCAGCGGAATGCGCAAAACCGTGCTGAACCGGGTGAAAAAGAACGCATAGAAGCTAACCAGCGCGGGGATAGATACGCCGAAAATCAGGAGCGTCAGCACATCGGAAATATAGTCGAAAATCGTCCTGAGCCGTTCCGGCACCGACTCATAGACGACGGAAAACACAATATGGTCGTCGTCACGGCTGCAATACCCGGCGCCCAGCAGGATCACCCATACGTACCCGAACTGGGCCACCTCGTAGGGCCACACCAACGGGTTTCTGAACAGGTAGCGCGATACGATCTGAAGAATGAACGATATGAATAACGCGAGAAACATCAGCGCAGGCACGTAAAGCTCTACGGTTTTGAGCAGTACGCCGCCTGTTTTCCGGATTGCCTGCATTGTGAACGCACCTCATCTTTATCAAGGATGTCGCAGTCCGTATTTAAGCGCAGCGTGAAAAACCTGTTGCCTTTTGGATATGGAACCATCATAGCAATATACGCCTGGTAAATCAAATCGTTTCCGGGAAAAAGCGGGGCAAGCGAATCCCTTGCCCCGCCCAAGATTATCCGTTACTCGACTTCCAGATTTTTGATCTGATTATACAGATCCATATCCCAGTCTTTGATCATATCCGCGTTGCCCAGATAGGCTTCTTCCGTCGCCGCCATGAAAGCGTCCACGTCCGGATAGATGATTTCCAGTCCCTGGCTTCTGAAGAAATCGATGTCGGACTGCTCGTCGCTCAGGTTTGCCGCGTCACAGAATGCCGTCGCGTTTTTCACGGCGTCCATCAGGATGGTCTTGTGCTCGTCGGAAAGCGACTGCCATTTGTCCTCGTTGATGGCGATGCACATCGGCTCGATCACGTGGCCCGTCAGCACGATCATGCTGGTCACCTCGTACCATTTCTGCGCGCGGGTCGTGGGCAGCGGGTTGTCCTGGCCGTCGATTGCGCCGGTCTGGAGGCCCTGGTACACTTCGGCAAACGCCATCGGCGTGGGGTTGGCTCCCAGCGCTTTGCCCATGAACAGCCATGCGGAGGAATTCGGCATTCTCAGGTTGACGCCGGCCAGATCCTCGGGCTTGGTCACCGGATGCCCGATATCGCGCAAATCCAGGTTGCGCGCGCCGCAGTACAAGGCGCTGAGCCAGCGGACGTTCAGTTTTTCCGCCACGTCTTCAACCACCTTCTGGCCGATCTCCCCGTCCATCACGGCGCGCATATGGGCCTGATCGCGGAAGATATAGGCAGCCGTGAACATGTACAAATAGGGCAGTTGGTCAGCGACAAGGAAAGGCGTTGAGAACATCATGTCCAGCGTTCCGCGGGCTACCGCGTCCACTTCGCCCTCCTGGGTCATCAGGCTTCCGTTGTCGTGAATTTCCATGAGTAAAGTACCGTTGGACTTTTCCGCGATCTCCTCCTGGATCATGTACATCGCCTTGACGTAGTTCACGTCGGCCGACGCCTGTGTGGAAAACACCAGTGTGACCGGCTGCGCCGCTGCGACGGCGGACGGGACGGCGAGCGCCAGCAATAGCGCGCACATCAGGATGGACAAAGCCTTCTTCGAGTTCATACGATTGCTCCTCTCTTTTTTGGGTCTATTTATTTTTGGACTGAACCGAGCGGATCGCATCCAGTTCAGCCTTTGCCCCGTTGGTGATATGCAGGTAGTCCGTACCCGCGGAGATCACGTTGATTCCCATTTCATGCCATAGCTTGAGGACGTTGATATCGTTGGACGCTGTGGAAACGCCGATGGATTTTCCGGCTTCCTGCAGAATATCGATGGCACGGCGGATCAGGCGGAGCGTAGGCTCCTCGTAGATACGGTTCAGCTGCCCGATGGAACCGGACAGATCGCACGGGCCGAAAATAAAGCAATCCACATACGGATTTTTCGCCATTTCCTTGAGGTTGTCCACCGCGATGCAGGACTCAATCTGCACGCAGCGGGCCATGTTCATGCTGCCGTTGCGGATGTACTCGTCCGCGTCGCCCAGCCCGTACCGCACCGCGCGCATCGGGCCGAAGCCGCGATTGCCGTAGGGCGGATACAGGGTGCTGCTCATGGCTTTTTCCAGTTCCTGCACGGTGTTGACGACCGGAAACACAATGCCTTCCGGACCCATTTCCAAAACGCGCTTGGCGAGAATGGGATCGTTCCACGGAATGCGCACGATGGCGGGCGTGCCTCCCGCGCGCGCGGCGATCAGGTGCATCGCCAGCGTTTGATAATCGATCGCCGTATGTTCCGTATCGATCCACAGGAAATCATATCCGATCATCCCGCAAAGTTCACTGATGCCCGGGTCCGTCAGCGCTATATGCATACCCGCCAAAGAATCCCTTCGCACCAGGCGTTCCTTCAGAGTCGCAGACTGCAAGTCAATCACCTCATTCAATTTCTATCCGCCGTGTTTTGGTTAGCGATACTGCTGTACTACAGCTATACTATCATACTCGCTAAATGATGTCAACAGTGTTTTGATTTTTATCACAATCACCGCGTTTGCGCGTTCCTCAATATCAAAATAGCTTCGGTTACCGCCGCTTCACCGCCTGTTCTCCCTGTTTCCCCTTTGACGATTTCGGACGAAATGATGTAAAATAGGGCGGTACCGATGATACCAACCTTCGACCGTTTTGGGAGGTCCACTATGTATTTTTATGATTGGACGATTATCCTCATCCTGCCCGGCCTGCTGCTGGGGCTCTGGGCGCAGTTCAAGGTGAAAAGCGCGTTTTCCAAATACTCCAAAATCGGCACCAGCCGGAATATCACGGCCGATGAAATCAGCCGCGATATATTAAGCAGGGGCGCGAAGGCGCCCGTATCCGTCGAGCCGACGCAGGGCAACCTGACCGATCACTACGATCCCCGCAGCAACACGCTGCACCTCTCCCAGAGCGTATACGGCTCCTCCTCCATCGCCGCCGTGGGCATTGCGGCGCACGAATGCGGGCACGCGCTGCAGCAGTCCGACGAATACAGGCCGCTGCTGATGCGCACCGCCATCGTGCCCGTGGTGAAGTTCGGCTCGATGCTGTATTTCCCGATTTTTCTCATCGGGCTTTTGGCAAGCTGGGAGCCGCTTTTATACGCCGGGATCATCTGCTTTGCCGCGACGCTCGTGTTTTCATTGATCACGCTGCCGGTGGAGTTCAACGCGAGCAAGCGCGCGCTTGCCGTGCTGCAGGGCGGCGGCTATATGACCGAGGACGAGCTCCGGGGCGTGCGCGCGGTATTGTCCGCCGCGGCGATGACCTATGTCGCCGCCGCGATCTCAAGCCTGCTGCAGCTCTTGCGGCTGCTGCTGATCGCGGGCAGACGCCGGTAACATGAAAAAGCGCATCCTCATTGCAGCGGTCGCCGTGCTGCTGGTTGCGGCGGCCGCCTGGGCCTTGTATATCACCCCGCGGGAAGGGAGCAAGGGAATTTTGTACCGCGTTACGGGAGAAAACGCGACCGCGTATCTGCTTGGCTCCATCCATATCGGCACGTCCGCGATGTATCCCTTCGGGGACGCGCTGGAGGAGGCCATGGCGGACGCCGGTACCTTTGTGTTTGAGTGCGACACGGCCTCGGACGCCCCGAAAAAGCAGTTAACGGCCCGGCAGGCATTGCCCGAAGGCGTCTCCCTTCGTGAAATCCTGGGCGATGCGCTGACGGACGACGTCATCCTTGCGTACAATGCGCTCGGGCTGAGCGCCGCAAACCTTGACAGCCGGCAGCCGTGGGCGGTGATCAACACGCTGGCGGTCTATTCCTCGGCGGCCGAGATGGGCGTGCAAAACGTGCGCAAGGCCATCTCGCTGGGCGTGGAGACCGCCGTGCAGGCGTACGCGAACAGACACGCAAAGCCGTTCGCGTACCTGGAAACTGTGGACGAGATCGCCGACACGATGGAGAGCTTCTCCGGCGATCTGAACCGCTATCTGCTCCAGGATGAGACCGACGTCATCCTCAAGCGCAAAGAGTCCACCGAAGCCGCGACCGTTGACCAGTGGCCCGCCTGGTGGCGTGACGGCGACGCCGAAGCCTTTCGGGACTTTTACCGGCTGTCCTTTGAATCCGCGGACGCGGCCCTGTATACCGAGTATCAGGACAAGCTGATTACGCGGCGCAACACCCTGATGGCTGCCCGGCTGGACGCAATGCTGCAATCCGGCGGCAGCTATTTCGTGACCGTCGGCCTCCTGCACCTCATCCCCGAGGACGACAGCATCCTGTCCCTCCTGCGGGACATGGGTTACTCCATCGAAAAGGTAGAGACGCCGTAAGTAAAGACGTTAGGGGCGTACAGCCCCCAACGTCCTTATTTCAGCGCATCGCCCGCGTGGTAGGAGCTGCGCACGAAGGGGCCGGAAGCGACATGGCGGAAACCCATGGCCCCGGCCTCTCTTTGATAGTCGGCGAAACGGTCCGGGTGAATATATTCGACCACCGGATGATGGTTTTGGGTCGGCGCCAGGTATTGGCCGATGGTCAGAAAATCGCAGCCGACCGCGCGAAGATCCCGCATGGCTTTCAAAACCTCATCGCAGGTTTCTCCAAGCCCCACCATCAGGCCGGACTTGGTTTTGATATCAGGATCGACGGATTTAACCCTTCGGAGAAGCTCCAGGGACCGCGAATAAACCGCCATCGGGCGCACCCGCGGGTACAGGCGTTCGACTGTCTCTACGTTGTGGTTGATTACCGCCGGTCTGGCGGCGATCACTGTCCGCAGCGCGTCGAAATCGCCCAGAAAATCCGGAATCAAAACCTCGACGGTCGTTTCCGGGCTGCGCTCCCGAACCGCCGTGATCACCCTTGCAAAATGCTCCGCGCCGCCGTCCGGCAGGTCGTCCCGGGTCACGGAGGTGACGACGGCATGCCGCAAATTAAGCTGCACGACCGCCTCGGCGACATGGTCCGGCTCCCCGGGGTCAACGGGCTGCGGCTCCCCCTTGGACACCTGGCAGAACGTGCAGTTCCGCGTGCATTGATTGCCCAAAACCATAAACGTCGCCGTCCGGCTGCAGAAGCATTCCCCGATATTCGGGCAGGCAGCCTGCTCGCATACCGTGTGGAGCTGCAGGCCTTGCAGTATCCCTTCCACCTTTCGGCGCTCGCTTTCGGGCGGCGCCCGCTTTACGAGCCAAGGAGGCTTCCCAGTTCGCATATGTTCTCCTCCATTTGGAAAGCCTCGCAGAAATACCGCGCAACCAGCCGTTTCACGCGCGCCATATCCTGCGTTTCTCCCGTCAGTTTTTCAATCGACGTTACGCCGCGGTCGCTCAGACCGCAGGGATTGATCCATGTAAAGTGCGACAGGTCGGTATTGACGTTGAACGCAAACCCGTGCGTCGTGGTCCAGCGCCTGACATGGATTCCGATCGCCGTGATCTTTTCCTCCCCGTTCCATACGCCTGTGTATTTGCCGCTTTCCCGGTGCGGCATAAGCCCGAACTCCCGGACCAGCAGCCGGATCAGCGCCTCCTGCATGTTGAACACAAACGCATGGATATCCCTGCCGTGCCGGGTAAGGTTGAAAATCGGGTATCCGACGATCTGCCCCGGCCCGTGGTACGTCACGTCCCCGCCGCGGTCGATTTGAAATACCTCAATTCCCCTCTGCTTAAGCTGTTCCTCGCTCAGGTAGACGTTGGCCCGGTTTGCCTGCAGCCCCAGCGTGAGCACCGGCGGGTGCGTGAGCAGCAGCAGGGTATCGCCGATCGCCTTATCCGAAACGAGGGCATGCAGCTTTTGCTGCATGGCAAGCGCTTCCTGATACCCGGTGGTTCCCAGAAACACGATATTCAGTTTCCCGGGCTTTCCGTAATCCGCCTCCATACTTCCTCCCCGCCGTTCCGTCAGGAAACCGGCCGGCCCGATGAAACCAGGCAAGCCGGCATCCATCAAAAGACAGAAAAACCCGACGCGGGCGCGTCGGGTTTTTCCGGTATCGACATCAGAATTTCAGCGTGTTGACTTTCACAGACGGGCCCATCGTGGAGCTCAGGTATACCGACTTGAGATAAATGCCCTTGGCGGCCGAGGGCTTGGCCTTGACGATGGCTTCCATCAGCACCTGCAGGTTTTCGCCCAATTTCTCCTTGCCGAACGACGCCTTGCCGATCGGGCAGTGGATGATGGCGGTCTTGTCCACGCGGTACTCCACCTTACCGGCTTTGATATCCGTCACGGCCTTGGCGATATCCATGGTCACGGTGCCGGACTTGGGGTTGGGCATCAGGCCCTTGGGGCCCAGGATACGGCCGATGCGGCCGATCACGCCCATCATATCGGGGGTGGCGACGATCACGTCGAAATCAAACCAGTTTTCAGTCTGGATCTTCTGCACCAGTTCCTCGGCGCCGATAAAGTCGGCTCCGGCCGCTTCGGCTTCCTTGACCTTGTCGCCCTTGGTGATGACCACCACGCGCACCACCTTGCCCGTGCCGTGCGGCAGCACGATCGCGCCGCGCACCTGCTGGTCGGCATGGCGGGGGTCCACGTTCAGGCGGCAGGAAAGTTCGATGGTCTCGTCAAACTTCGCCTTGCTGGTCTGGACGACGAGTTCACAGGCTTCCTCGGGATCATAGGCCTTTTGCGAATCTACAAGCTTTGCGCTGTCTACGTATTTTTTTCCGTGTTTCATGGTTCAAATCCTCCCTGTGGTACTAGCGGCACATTGTCCTCCCACACTTGTGTTATTCCTCAACCGTAATGCCCATGGAGCGCGCGGTGCCGCGCACCATGCTCTCGATGCTCTCGATATCCGTTGCGTTCTCGTCGGGACGCTTGATTTCGGCAATCTTGTGCACCTGCTCCTTGGTGAGTTTCCCCACCTTGTCGCGGTTGGGCACACCGCTGGCCTTTTCCAGCCCCAGTTCCTTTTTGATCAGGACGGGCACCGGCGGCGTTTTGGTGACGAAGGTAAACGTACGGTCGGCGTACACGGTGATCACCACGGGGATGATCAGCCCGGCGTCCTTGGCCGTGCGTTCGTTGAACTCTTTGCAAAAGCCGGGAATGTTCACGCCGTGCTGGCCCAGCGCGGGGCCGATGGGCGGGGCAGGCGTAGCCTTCGCGGCGGGCACCTGCAGCTTCAGAATGGATGTGATTTTCTTTGCCATGTTATGACTGCCTCCTCAGATTTGTGGTCATGCGGAATCCTTGGGATTCCTCCCACGTCCTTCCGGTACCGGAAGGCGCAGCGCGCTATCCATGCGCTCTTTTGAACCGCCCAAAGGCGGATCAAACCTTGGTAACTTCCTCCAGGCCGACTTCCACGGGCATTTCGCGCCCCAGGAACATCTTGACCTTCACGGTCAGCTTCTGCCGCACGGTATCGACGTCCTCCACGAAGCCGGTGAAGTTTTCCAGCGGGCCGGAAAGAATGCGGACCTCCTCGCCGATGGCGATGCCGAACTCCACGCTGTGTTCCTGCGTGGACAGCATCATCTTGACCTCTTCGTCCGTCAGCGGTACGGGCTTGCTTTCGGGGCCCACAAAGCCGGTGACGCCGCGGGTGTTGCGCACCAGATACCAGCTTTCGCTGGTCTCGATCATGTGTACCAGCACATAGCCGGGGTACACCTTGCGCTGCGTCTTGACGCGGCGGTTGTTTTTGATCTCGACGACGTCTTCCACCGGAACGCGGACGTCGAGTATCAGGTCCTGCATGCCGTTGTTTTCAACGGATTTCTCGATGTTGTCCTTCACCTTGTTCTCATATCCGGAATAGGTGTGCACAACATACCAGCAGGGCTCGTTTTTCTTTTCGGCCATTCCCTTTCTCCTTACGCCTTGGGCATCATCAGCTGTATCAGCGCGGAAGCGCCCGTATCCAGCAGGCCGATGATCACCATCAGGAAGATGATCATCAGGATAACGATGATGGAAAAGTTAACCAATTTTTCTTTGGTCGGCCAAGTCACCTTGCGCAGTTCATGCCAGGTGTTTTTGAACGCGTTGCCGATTTTCAGAAAGAACCGCTTGACTCCGGCGCCGAATTTCGCCAGCGCGTTCGGGCTCTTCTTTTTAGCCGGCAGTTTCTTTTCGTTAGCCATCGTTTTGCTCCTATCGTTACTTGGTTTCGCGGTGTACCGTATGCTTTTTGCAAAAACGGCAATACTTGCTCAGCTCCACGCGATCGGGCGTGTTCTTCTTGTTTTTCAGCGTGTTGTAGTTCCTCTGCTTGCACTCGGTGCAAGCCAACACAACTCTGTTTCGGGCGATACTTGCCATTGCCGGCACCTCCAATATCTGATTTCGTTATGCTTCTTTACGACCGGTAATCTTTTCGGCGATGCTCTTGGGCACCTGTTCGTAGTGGTCGAACTGCATCGTGAACAGGCCGCGGCCCTGCGTACGGCTCCGAAGGTCCGTCGCATAGCCGAACATCTCGCTCAGCGGCACGAACGCGTGCACGCTCTGTTCGCCAAGCCGGGCTTCCATGCCCTCGATGCGCCCTCTGCGGCCGGTGATATCGCCGATCACGTCCCCCATGTATTGCTCGGGGATGATCACTTCCACCTTCATCGTAGGCTCCATCAGGCAGGAATCCGCCTTGCGCAGCGCGTCCTTGAAGGCCATGGATCCGGCGATCTTGAAGGCGATCTCGGATGAGTCGACCTCGTGATAGCTGCCGTCGAAGACCGTGGCTTTGAAATCCACGACTTCAAATCCGCCGATCACGCCGGACTGCGCGGCTTCCTTGATTCCCGCGTCGATGGGCGCGATGAATTCCTTGGGGATTGCGCCGCCGATGACCTTGTTTTCAAAGGAATAGCCTTCGCCGGGCTGCACTGGCTCGATGCGGATTTTGCAGTGTCCGAACTGGCCGTGCCCGCCGGTCTGGCGCACGTAGCGGCCTTCGCCTTCGGCTTCCCTGCGGATGGTTTCGCGGTAGGCCACCTGCGGCTTGCCGACGGTGGCTTCCACCTTGAATTCGCGCAGCAGCCGGTCCACGATGATTTCCAGGTGCAATTCGCCCATACCGGCGATGATGGTCTGCCCCGTTTGGGGGTCGGTGTAGGTTTTAAACGTCGGGTCTTCCTCGGCCAGCTTGATCAGCGCCAGGGTCATTTTCTCCTGGCCGACCTTGGTCTTGGGCTCGATGGCGACCTGGATGACCGGGTCCGGAAACTCCATGGATTCCAGGATCACGGGTTTCTTCTGGTCGCACAGCGTATCGGCCGTCGTGGTGTCCTTCAACCCAACGATGCCGCAGATCTCACCGGCGAAGACGGTTTCCACCTCTTCGCGGTGGTTGGCGTGCATCATCAGCAGACGTCCGATCCGTTCGCGCTGGCCCTTGGTGGAGTTATAGGTGTAGCTGCCGGATGAGATCGTGCCCGAGTACACGCGCACGAACGCGAGCTTGCCTACGAACGGGTCCGTCATGATCTTGAAGGCGAGCGCCGCGAAGGGCTCGTCGTCCGATGCATGTCGCTCCAGCTCGATTCCGGGATGGCCGGGCTTGGTGCCCTTGATGGGCGGCACGTCCAGCGGGGAGGGCATATAGTCCACCACCGCGTCCAGCATCGGCTGCACACCTTTGTTGCGGTAGGATGTTCCGCACAGAACAGGGGTCATTTCACACGCGATGGTCGATTTCCGGATGGCTGCTTTGATTTCGTCGTCTGAAATCTCCTCGCCCTCGAAAAACTTTTCAAGCAAGCCTTCGTCCTGTTCGGCAACGGATTCGATCAGTACCTGCCGGTATTCCGCGGCCTGCGCCTGCAGAGCCTCTGGGATCTCCTCTTCGCGCACATCCTTGCCTTCGTCATCGTAATATACTTCGGCCTTCATCCGCACAAGATCGATCACGCCCTTGAAATCCGCTTCCGTTCCGATGGGAAGCTGAATGGGCACGGCGTTGGCGCCCAGGCGTTCCTTCATCATTCGCACGGCGCGGAAAAAGTCCGCGCCCATGATGTCCATCTTGTTGATGTAGGCGATGCGCGGTACGTGGTAACGGTTGGCCTGCCGCCATACGGTTTCTGACTGTGGTTCCACGCCGCCTTTGGCGCAGAACACCGCGACCGCGCCGTCCAAAACGCGCAGGCTCCGCTCCACCTCTACGGTGAAGTCCACATGTCCGGGCGTATCGATGATATTGATGCGATGGCCTTTCCATTGACAGGTGGTGGCGGCGGAGGTGATGGTAATCCCACGCTCCTGCTCCTGTTCCATCCAGTCCATGGCGGCCGCGCCTTCATGCACTTCACCCATCCGGTGCGTACGTCCGGTATAGAAGAGAATGCGCTCGGTCGTCGTGGTTTTACCGGCATCGATATGTGCCATGATGCCGATATTGCGCAACTTGTCGAGCGGGTGGCTTCTGTGCATAAGTGACGGTTCTCCTTTCGTGTGCGCTTATCCAAGCGATCCGGGTGGTTTTACCAGCGGTAGTGCGCGAACGCCTTGTTGGCTTCGGCCATGCGGTGCATTTCTTCCTTGCGCTTCACGGCGCTGCCCGTGTTGTTGGCGGCGTCCAGCAGTTCGCCCGCCAGGCGGTCGGCCATGGTTTTCTCACCGCGGTTGCGGCTGAAATCCACGATCCAGCGGAGCCCCAGCGTTTGGCGGCGTTCGGTACGGATTTCGATCGGCACCTGGTAGGTGGCGCCGCCTACGCGGCGTGCCTTCACTTCCAGCTGCGGGGATACGTTGGCGAGAGCGGCGGCAAACACCTCGTTGGGGTCCTTGCCGGTTTTCTCCGCGATGGTTGAGAATGCGCTGTAGCAGATGCGCTGCGCGGTGCCGCGCTTGCCTTCGAGCATGATTTGATTGATCAGTTTGGTGACCACCGTGGTCCCGTAGACGGGATCGGGCAGCACCTCGCGCTTGGGTATAAAGCCGCGACGGGGCATACGTATTCCTCCTTAATCTGTGGGTCTGTTCCTGTTGGCATGTACGCTTAACACGGGATTTCCGGCGGCTGTCAGCATCAACCGCTCCGGCGAACCGGTAGCCACGCGGTGTGTTTGCCTGATTGCATGTAGCGGCAAACGCCTGCGCCCGCTTGGAAATGGCTCCTGCATGAAGAGCGCAAAGTGGAAAAGAAGGGGTTTTACTTCTTTTTGGCGCCGTACCGGGAACGACCTTGTTTACGGCCGGTAACGCCTGCGGTGTCCAGCGTGCCGCGGATGATGTGGTAGCGGACGCCGGGAAGATCCCGCACGCGGCCGCCGCGAATCAGCACCACGCTGTGCTCCTGCAGATTATGGCCGATGCCGGGGATATAGCACGTACCTTCGATCTGATTGGTCAGACGGATACGCGCGATCTTGCGCAGGGCGGAATTCGGCTTCTTCGGCGTCCTTGTCTTCACGCTGAGGCATACGCCGCGCTTCTGCGGGCAGCTCTGCAGAATGGGAGACATGGATTTCTCCACCAATTTCGTGCGCCCTTTGCGAACCAACTGATTGATCGTGGGCAAATATAACACCTCCGAGTTATTTATCCATAAAGCTCCCCAACCCCGGGAGCGATATGACGGGCCATGGGACAGGTTACTTGAGAATGGCGGCCGCCGCCGTTTTGACGCCGATCAGGCACTGCTTGCCCAGAGCCTCCATGCTGTCTGCGGGAACGATGGGCACTCCGTGCTCCCCGCAGGCGCTTTCCACCTGCCGGTAGATGTACTCGTCGGCATCCCTGCACAGGTAGACTTTGGCCGCTTGCCCGTTTTTTACGGCGCGCAGCACCTGCTTGGTGCCGACGACGCGTTTTGCCGGGCTGCGAAGCGCCTCATCCATGACGGGCTCACTCCTAAAAAGGATGTTCCAATCGGTTTCAAATCAACCGTTTCCGGCGCTTTACCGCCACGCCGCCCAAAGACATATGCACACAAAGGGCAACTGTATCATAGTATCACTGGTTTGTATGATTGTCAATTGTTTTACGGAAAGGGCATGCTATGGTTGTGTAAAGCATGAAAAACACATTGCGAAGAACCGCCTGCCTGTTTCATCCGGGAACACGGCATGCCGCCGGGCCTACGCCTGGTCCAGCGCCTGCGAGACGTCCTCCAGGATATCCTCCACGTTTTCCAGGCCCACCGACAGGCGGACCATGCCGGGGTTGACGCCGCAGGCAGCCAGCTGCTCGTCGGTCAGCTGCCGGTGCGTGGCGCTGGCGGGGTGCAGCACGCAGGTGCGGATATCGCACACGTGCACCTCGTTGGAGGCCATCTTTAGCGAATCCATAAACCGCACGGCCTCCGCCTTGCCGCCCTTCATCACCAGCGAGATCACGCCGCTGGGGCCCTTCAGGTATTTCTGCGCAAGGGCGTAGGAGGGATCGGATTTGAGCCCCGGATAGTGGACCGACGCGATTTTCGGGTGCGCCTGCAGGAATTCGGCAACCCGCTGCGCGTTCTCGCAGTAGCGCTGCATGCGGATCGCCAGCGTTTCCAGGCCGAGGTTCAACAAAAACGCGGAATGCGCCGCCGGGTACGCGCCGAAATCGCGCATCAGCTGCATGCGCGCCTTGACGATGTAGGCGGCCTTGCCGTAGGTATCCGCGTAAACGATGCCGTGGTAGGATTCGTCGGGTTCGGTCAGCTCGGGAAAGTTGCCGCTTCTCCAGTCGAAATTCCCCGAATCCACAATCACGCCGCCCACCTGCACGGCGTGGCCGTCCATATACTTTGAGGTGGAATGGGTGACGATATCCGCGCCGAACGCGATCGGCTTGCACAAAATCGGCGTGGCGAAGGTATTGTCGATCATCAGCGGCACGTGATGCGCGTGCGCCGCCCGGGCGAACATTTCGATATCCAGCACCGTCAGCGCCGGGTTGGCCAGCGTTTCGCCGAACACCAGCTTCGTATTTTCTTTAAACGCCGCGTTAAGCTCCGCCTCCGTGGCGTTGCCGGGCACAAAAATACACTCGATGCCCAGCTTTTTGAGCGTGAAGGCAAACAGGTTCACCGTGCCGCCGTAAATCTGCGTCGTCGAAATAAAGCTGTCCCCCGCCCCGCAGAGATTGAGGATCGAAAGCAGGCTCGCCGCTTGGCCGGAGGTCGTGCACATCGCCCCGACGCCGCCCTCCAGATCGGCGATCTTCTGCTCCACGGCCATCACCGTGGGGTTGGCAAAGCGCGAATAGATCAGGCTTTGGGTCGGCTCGTCAAACACCGCGCCGACGGCGTCGGTGGAATCGTACACATAGGTCGTGCTCTGTACGATCGGCACGACACGCGGCTCCGTGTTCTTGGGCGTATAGCCGCAGTGCAGGCATTTGGTTTCATCGCGCATAAACAGCGTTCCCCCTTCTCAATCCCTGTAAATCGGTATTCATTATAGCAGATGAACGCGCAAACGCCTACCGGGAAAGCAAAAGATCGCGGAATTCGCTTCTTGTTCCCAGGCCCGGATTGTGCTACGCTATGGCTATACGGACGAAACGGGGCGATGGGATGGGCATACGCAGGCGCGCTGCTACGCAATGGCTTCCAATCGCGCTGTTTCTTGCGCTCATTTTGACCGGGTTTCTCACGTCTGCCGACTACGGCCAGCCCTGGGACGAGCCGTGGGAGCAGGACATTCTGCGGATGAACCTGAACCAGTACGCGGCGGTCTTCGGCAGCGAAAGCCGATTGCCGCTCACCTCCGCCATCGATGTGCCGGACAGCGGTTTAATCGCGGACAGCATTGAAAGGGACCACGGCATAAGCGCCTACTACCCGGTCTTTTTTCTGGCGTCCGCCAGCATGGCCCCCTCAACCCGCATGGTCCTGTGGCACGCCTATACGTGGCTGTGGTTCGCCGCGGGCGCGGCAGCGCTGTACGGGGTCTCCCGGCGGTTCGGGCTATCAAGGCTCCTCGCCTGCGTGCCCGCGATGTTTTTGGTCCTTATGCCGCGCTTCTTCGCGCAGGGGCACTACAACAACAAAGACATGGTGCTGCTGTCCCTGACGCTGATTTTGCTTTGGCTTGCCATGCGGCTGATGGAAACGCAAAGCCCCGGCCGCGCGGCCGTGTTCGCCCTGCTGGGCGCGGTGGCGGCCAACACCAAGATCATCGGCCTGTTCCTCTACGGTCTGTGCGCGCTGGCGGTATTTGTTCCCCCGTTGTTTATGAAACGGAAGAACGGCCGGTTTTGGCTTTCTCTGGGTGTCGCCGTGCTCGGCCTCCCCGTCTTCTATCTGCTGCTAACGCCCGCCGCGTGGGGCGATCCGGCCGGGTATATCCGGTACACGGTGCAAAACGCGGTTGGCTTCACCCGCTGGGACCATACCGTGCTGTTCCGCGGCGCGCTGTTCCATCTCGATACAACCCCCCTGCCACGCTATTATCTGCCCTTCCTGATGCTCGTCACCACGCCGCTCTGGCTCATCCTGATGACAGCGGCCGGGCAAGGGTTTGCGCTATACGATCTCATTCGGCGCCGCAGACAGCCTCTGCGGGACCATACGGCCGCAGCGCTGCTCCTGTGCACGGCGATGTGGGGTATTCCGCTGCTGTTCGCGGTTGCCGCCCGGCCGACCCTTTACAACGGCTGGCGGCATTTCTACTTCCTGGCGGCTCCCCTGCTCTGCCTTGCCGCCTATGGGTTCAAGCGCGCCGCCGACGCGCTGAAGCGGATTCAAAAGCCTTTCCTTAATTATACGGCGGCCGGACTGCTCGCTGCGCTGATGCTGCTGACCGCCGCGGGCATGGTCGGTTCCCATCCGGCGCAACACGCATACTATAACCAGTTCCTGTCCGGGCGAGACCTTCCCCGGTATATGGAGCTGGATTACTGGAACGTGTCGGCGCTGCCAACCGTCCGCAAGTTGCTGGGCAATATTGACGGAACGCTCACGATCGCGGGCGTCGACCTGTGGTCGCAGACCGGATTGGAGGCCGCCTTCAGCCTGCTTCCCCCGGAGGAGCAGACCCGCGTGACCGTCCTGCCGCAGGGGGACGCCGCCGCAAACTATCTGCTGTCCAACCCGACCTACGCGAATTTCAGCCTTTGGCAGCCGGGCGGCACGGCGCTTGCCGCATGGTCCGAAAGCTACGGATGGCAGATTTGCGCAATCTACACGCAAACCGCGCCCTGAACGCAAGCGGAATATGGTATACTGCGCTTACAAGGAGGGTAAGATGGCAAATCGCAGGCGGGACATTATTTTCCTTCTGTACGGCATGGCGATCGCCGCTGCCTTTCTGTTGCTGTGCTCCAAATCGTCCCCGCTCTATCCGCTCAACGATTGGTCCGACACCAATATCTTCTTTTCCTGCGGCAAGGGGATGATCAAAGGGCTGGTGATCTACCGGGATCTGTACGACCACAAGGGCCCGCTGCTCTACGCGCTGTACGCGCTGTGCGCGCTGATCGATTCCACCAGCTTCCTGGGCGTATTTTTGCTGGAAATCCTGGCCTTCGGCCTGTTTTTATGGTCCCTGTACAAGCTGCTCGCGCTCTTGGAAGTAAAGGGTTCGGCATGGGTGCTGCTGCTGGCCGCCGGGGCGGCGATCCTGTCGTCGCTGAGCTTCCAGCAGGGCGGCAGCGCAGAGGAGCTGTGCCTTCCGATCCTCGCGTGGTCGCTGTACGCGGTCTTGCGCTGGCAGCGCACGCAGGCCCCGGAGCGTATGAGCGCCCGGCAATTGATTTTCCACGGGATACTGTGCGGCGGTGTGCTGTGGATCAAGTTCACGATGCTGGGCTTTTACGGCGCATGGATCGGCGGGCTGTTTGTTTACCATCTGTTCCGCCGCAGGGTCCGCGACGCGTTCGCCTGCGCCGGCTGGTTTCTGCTGGGCGTTGCCATAGCCACTTTGCCATGGGTCCTCTACTTCGGGCTCAACGGCGCGATCGGAGCATGGCTGAAAACCTACCTGTACGATAATATCTTCGTCTATACCACCCTGGAAACCCGGACGCTTTCGGGACAGATCAAAGCGGTGCTCCTATCCGTCTGGGCATGGGTTTGGGAAAACGCAGCCTATACCGTTCCCCTGCTGCTGGGCGGCGTCTGGTTGACCGTGTCCCGCAGGGTTTCCGGCGCGGAAAAGCGCTGGGTATGGGCACTTTTCGGTTTCACCGCGCTGGGCGTGTTCATCAGCGGCAAGAGCTACGTATATTACGGCCTGATTCTCGGGGCCTTCACGGGGTGCGCGCTCGCGCCGCTCGGCGGTTGGGCGGACAAACTGCTTAACGGACGCAGGATTCTGACAGCGGCCGCGGCCCTCGTCTTTGCCCTCTGCTCGGCCGTCTTCTGCCTGGCCGCGAGCGTCAACACGCCGGACCTCCTCAAGCCCAGGGACGAAACCATGCAATACAAGTTCGCCAGGATCGTCAATGAAACCCCGAACGCCACGCTGCTCAACTACGGCTTTATGGACGCGGGCTTTTACGCCGCGTGCAACATCACGCCGAGTGTGAAGTATTTCCATCAGACCAACGTTCCAATTCAGGAAATGCTTGACGAACAAAGGCGCTATATCCTGGAAGGTGTCACCGATTATGTAGTGTCCCGGGACCCGCTCCCTTCCGACCTCGGCGGGCTGTATACCCTGGTCGCGACATCGGACACACCCGACTTCTGGTACGACGCCGTATACCTCTATGAGCGCAACGATCTGTTCGCTCCCGTATGACAATTTGCACAAAAAACCGGAATGATTTTCTACGGTACCGCGTTATCACGTTACTTGACTAAAGCGTTTGCGTGTGGTACGATGGCTTTGACCTGGAAACCAACCGCAGCTATTGATCGGAGGAAACCATGGCCCCCACCGAATCCAAACGCAATCAGCTCCTGACCCGGCTTCGGAATCTCTACGAAAGCCTGGGCTATACGCGCTTTTCCATGCGCCGGTTCGAGGAATACGGCCTGTACCTGGAAAACAAGAGCTTTCTGAAAAGCGAAAACGTGCTCACCTTCACCAATCCGGACGGCAAGCTGATGGCGCTCAAGCCCGACGTGACGCTTTCCATCGTCAAGCATGCGCGCAGGGAGCGCCGGGGCATCGAGCGCGTGTATTACCAGGAGAGCGTCTACAGCTATTCGGCTGTCAACCGCGAGGTGGCCGAGATCGAGCAGATGGGAATCGAGGCAATTGGTGATACGGACGGGTATGTCGTTTCGGAGGTCGTCCGCCTGGCCGTGGAAAGCTTGGAGCTGACCGGCCTGCCCTATGTGCTGGACGTAAGCCACATGGGCTTTACCACCGGGCTGCTGGACGGCGCGGGACTAACGCCCGCGCAGCAGGAGCAGGCCCTTTCGCTGATCCGCCGAAAAAACGCGCACGAGCTGGAAGCTTATCTGCGGGAACAGGATACCGCGCCCGATTATGCGGAGCGCATCGTGCAGATGACGAAGCTGGCGGGGCCGTTTGACGCCGTTTTTCCCGCCGCGCGTAAGCTGTCGGCCAGCGAGCAGACCGAAGCCGCGCTGCAGGAGCTCCGGACGCTCTACGATACGCTGAACGCAGCCGGCGCCGCCGATTCCCTCCGGCTCGACCTCTCCATGCTCAACGAGCTGGACTATTACAACGGGATCGTGTTCCAGGGCTACGTGCAGGGCGCGCCCCGCGCAGTGCTTTCCGGCGGGCGGTACGACCCGCTGATGCGCCGCTTCGGCAAGCAGGCGAACGGCATCGGCTTCGCCGTGTATCTGGACGAGCTGGGCCGCGTTCTGAGCGACCGCCGCGCGCTGGACGCCGACATTCTGGTGCTCTATCCCGAGGACGCCGATCTTCCCTCCCTCCATCGGGCGGTGTTCGATCTGGCGGCGCAAAGCCTGCGCGTCATCACCCGAAAAGGCGATAAACCGGAGGATTTGAAAGCCGGCAAAACCCTGCGCTTTGAGCAGGGCGAGCTCAGGGAGGTACGGGAATGATGTTTACCATTGCGCTTCCCAAGGGCCGGCTGGGGGACAGGGTCTGCAAGCTGTTCGCCGCCTGCGAATACGACTGCGGCGGCGTGCAGGCCGACGACCGGCGGCTGGTGATCTTTGACGAGAGCGGCCGTGTGCGCTATCTGCTGGTCAAGCCCAGCGACGTCGCGATCTATGTGGAGCGCGGTGCGGCGGACGTGGGCATCTGCGGCAAGGACACCCTTTTGGAAGGCGAGAACGACGTATACGAGCTGATGGACCTGGGCTTCGGCAAGTGCCGCATGTGCGTGGCCGCGCCCGTGGATTTCCGGGAGGACTTCACCGCGCCGCTGCGCGTGGCGACCAAGTACCCCGCCATCGCCAAGGCCTACTACGCCTCCAAGAGCCGCGAGATCGACATCATCAAGCTCAACGGTTCCATCGAGCTCGCACCAATTCTGGGGCTGTCCGACGTGATCGTGGACCTTGTGGAAACCGGCACGACGCTCAGGCAAAACCATCTGGAAGTCCTGGAAACCATCCTTCCCGTCAGCGCGCGCCTGATTGCCAATAAAGCCTCGATGAAATTCAAAGCCGCGGAAATCCAGCGCCTGACGGACGCGCTGAAGCGGCAGGGAGAAAACGCATGATACAGATCGTTCGCTACGCAGGCCAGCCGCTGGAAGAGCTTTTAAACCGCGCCTCCGTCCCCACGCGGGACGTGACCCAAACCGTACAGGCCATTTTGGACGACGTAAAGGCGCGCGGCGACGAGGCGGCGCTGGAATACGCCGAACGGTTCGACGGCGCGAAGCTCAAGTCGCTGACGGTTTCGCAGCGGGAGATCGAAGAAGGTTTCGCGCGCGTCGTTCCCGCGCTGATCGGGACCATGCGGCGCGCGGCGGGCAATATCACACGCTACCACGAGCAGCAGCAGCGGGAAGGCTTCACCGACAAGCGGGAAAACGGCGTGGTGCTCGGACAGCGCATCCTGCCTTTGGAAAGCGCCGGTCTGTACGTGCCCGGCGGCACGGCGCGCTACCCCAGTTCCGTGCTCATGGCCGCCATCCCCGCCAAGATCGCGGGCGTGGGCCGTATCGTGATGACCACGCCGCCCGACGAAAGCGGCGGCGTTCCCGATGTGATACTGGCCGCCGCGAAGATCGCGGGCATACAGGAAATCGTCAAGCTCGGCGGCGCGCAGGCCGTCGCGGCGCTCGCCTACGGCACGCAGACCATCCGGCGCGTGGACAAAATTCTGGGGCCTGGCAATATCTACGTGACCACCGCCAAGCAGCTTTGCTTCGCGCAGGGCGCCGTGGCGATCGATACCATCGCGGGCCCGAGCGAGATTTTGGTCATTTCCGACGCGAAATCAAACCCCGCCTGGCTCGCTGCCGACCTGTTGAGCCAGGCCGAGCATGACGTGCTGGCGGCCTCCTGGCTAATTACCGATTCGGAAACACTGGCCGCGCAGGTGCAGGCGGAGATCGAGGCGCAGCTCCCGCTGCTCGCCCGGCAGAAAATCGCCCGCGCCTCCATCGACGGCAACGCCAGGATTATCCTCGTGCCCAACCTCGCCATCGGCTGCGGCATCGCCAACGCCATCGCCCCGGAGCACCTCGAGCTGTGCGTGGACGAGCCGTTCGATTGGCTGCCGCTGATAAAAAACGCGGGCAGCGTGTTCCTGGGCCGCTACTGCCCGGAAACGCTGGGCGACTATCTCGCGGGCCCGAACCACACCCTGCCGACGTCCGGCGCGGCGCGCTTTGCCTCGCCGCTGGGCGTGGACGATTTCATCAAGCGCTCGAGCTTCCTGTACTATTCCCGCGAGGCGCTTCTGGCCGCCGGCGAGGACGCAACGCGGTTTGCGCACAGCGAAGGCCTGACCGCGCACGCGCGGGCCGTGGGCATCCGGATGGAGGAACTGCCATGAGCCGTTTTCTTGTGGAACGCCTGCAAACCCTCACGCCGTATGTGCCCGGGGAACAGCCGCAGGACCAGCAGTACGTGAAGCTCAATACCAACGAAAGCCCCTTCCCGCCCTCCCCGCGCGTGGTGGAAGCGCTGAACCGCCAGATCATCTCGCGGCTGAACCTTTACCCCGATCCTCTGGCGAAAACGCTGTGCGAAACCATTGCCGCACAGTACGGCCTGCAGCCTGCAAACGTGTTTACGGGCAACGGCTCGGACGAGGTGCTGGCCTTCGCCTTCATGGCCTACGGGGATGGGCGCGGCTTTGCCTATCCCGAGATCAGCTACGGGTTTTACAAGGTATACGCGCGGCTGTACGGCCTCATCGGAACGGTGGTCCCGCTCGACAAGGATTTCACAATCCCGGCAGAGAAGTTCTGCAGCCTCGGCATGCCGATCGCCATCGCCAATCCCAACGCGCCGACCTCCATCGCCATGCCGCTGTCCGGTATCGAGGAAATCCTGAAGACCAACAGAGACAGCGTGGTGTTGATCGACGAGGCGTATATCGATTTCGGCGGCGAAACCTGCCTGCCGCTGCTAAAGGTCTACCCCAACCTGCTGATCGTGCGCACCTATTCCAAATCCCGGTCGCTGGCGGGCGGGCGGCTGGGCTACGCGCTAGCGTCGGCGGAGATCATCGACGACCTGAACCGCATCAAGAATTCCTTCAACCCCTATTCCATCAACAGCCTGACGATGCTTGCAGGCATCGAAGCCATGCGGGATACGGCGTACTTCCAATCCTGCGTCAGCGGCATCGTCGCCCAGCGCGAGCAAAGCGCGGACGACCTGCGCGCCCTCGGGTTCTCCGTGGCGGACAGCGCCGCCAATTTCCTGTTCGCTTCCCCGCCGAAAATGACGGGCGAAGCCTATTACAGGGGGCTGAAGGCAAAGGGCGTGCTGGTGCGCTATTTCAACGATCCGCTGCTCAAAAATCATGTGCGCATCACCGTCGGCAGCGCCGAACAGATGCGAACCCTGCTTGAAAAAACGATCGAACTCATGAAGGAGGCCTCGGCATGAGAACCGCAAGCGTCAACCGGACCACCGCGGAAACCGACATCGCCCTCACGCTCAACCTGGACGGCAAGGGGAGCTCCGAGATTCAGACGGGATGCGGGTTTCTGGACCACATGCTTACGCTGTTTGCCAAGCACGCACGCTTCGACCTGACGCTTTCCTGCAAGGGCGACACGCAGGTGGACGACCACCACACCGTGGAGGACGTCGGCATCGCGCTCGGGCAGGCGTTGAGAGACGCGCTTTCCGATCTGCGCGGAGTGACGCGCTTTGCGGACTGCGTTCTGCCGATGGATGAGGCGCTGGTGCTCGCCGCCGTGGACCTGAGCGGGCGCGGCACACTGGGGTTCTCCGCCGATCTCCCCTCGCAGAAGGTCGGGACGTTTGATACCGAGCTTGTGAAGGAATTCTTTCTCGCGCTGACGCGGGAGGCGCGCGTCACGCTGCACCTGCGCCAGCTCGCGGGCGAGAACACGCACCACATTCTGGAGGCGATGTTCAAGGCCGCGGGCCGCGCGCTGCGTGCGGCCGCGGCGATTGACCCCGCGTTTGCCGACGATATCCCCTCCACCAAGGGGACGCTGGGAGGCAACGCATGATCGCGATCGTCGACTACGGTGTGGGCAACCTCTATTCGCTGACATGCTCCTTAAACCACATCGGCGCGGAGGGCCTCGTCACCCGCGACGCGGATACGCTGCGCGGCGCGGACAGGATCATCCTGCCCGGCGTGGGCGCGTTCGGCGACGCGGCGGACAAGCTGCGCGCCCTGCGTCTGGACACGCTGCTTGTTGAGCAGGCGGCACAGGGCAAGCCGCTGCTGGGCGTGTGTCTGGGGATGCAGCTTTTATTTGACACGGGCTTTGAGTACGGCGAGCACAAGGGGCTGGGGCTGATCCGGGGGCATGTGGAATCGATGGCGCCGCTCGTGGGCGGCCTCAAGGTGCCGCACATGGGCTGGAACAGCCTGGACATCCGAAAGCCGGACGACCCGCTGCTTAAAGGCGTTAAACAGGGCGATTTCGTATACTTCGTGCACAGCTTTTACGCCGCGGACTGCGACGAAGCGCTGGTCGCCACCGCGCAGTACGGCGTCCCGCTGACGGCGATCGTGCGAAACGGGAACGTATGCGGCACGCAGTTCCACCCCGAGAAGAGCGGCGAAACCGGCCTGCAAATCCTATCCAATTTTGCCAAAGGAGCGTAAGCTATGCTGATCTTTCCCGCCATCGACCTGCGCGGCGGCAAGGCGGTGCGCCTAAAGCAGGGCGATTACGACCGCATGACCGTGTATTCCGACGATCCCGTGGAAACCGCCAAGGGCTTCCTGTATGCCGGCGCGGAACACCTGCACGCGGTGGACCTGGACGGCGCGAAGGACGGCAGCCCAAAAAACCGCGCGGTCATCCGCGAGCTTTGCAAGCTGCCGCTGGACGTCGAGGTGGGCGGCGGAATCCGCGACGAACGGACAATTAAGGACTACCTCTCCATGGGCGTGAAGCGGGTCATCCTCGGCTCGGCCGCCGTGGAGGACTTCGAGTTTGTTAGGCGCATGGGCAGGCAATACGGCGGGAGCCTGGTCGCCGGCGTGGACGTAAAGGACGGGCTGGTCGCGATCCACGGCTGGACGAACGTATCCGGTCTGGAGGGGTTTGATTTCTGCCGCAGGCTTTTTGAGGCGGGAATCTCCACCGTCATCTATACCGATATCGCTAAGGACGGCCTGCTTATGGGCACGAACCTCGCCGCCTATGAACGGCTCAAAGCCATCGAAGGGCTGCAGGTGATCGCGTCCGGCGGGATTTCCTTCGAAACAGAAATCACCGCCCTGCGCGGTTTGGGCGTGTACGGCGCGATCATCGGCCAGGCGCTGTATACGGGCAAGCTCTCGCTCAAACGCGCGCTCGATATTGCCAAAGGAGACGACGCATGCTGACGAAACGGATTATCCCCTGTTTGGACGTACGAAACGGCCGGGTGGTCAAGGGCGTGAACTTCGAAGGTTTGCGTGATATTGAAGACCCGGTCGCCCTCGCGGCCTTCTACAACGATTCGGGCGCGGACGAGCTCGTGTTTTACGATATCACGGCGAGCTTCGAGGGCAGGCCGCTGTTCGCGGACGTGCTCCGGCGCACGGCTGCGCAGGTGTTCATCCCGCTGACGGTCGGGGGCAGCATCAACTCGCTGGATGATTTCGACCGGGTATTAAAGTGCGGCGCGGACAAGGTAAGCGTGAACTCCGGCGCGATCAAAAACCCGAAACTCATCGCCGAAGCTGCTAAACGCTACGGCGACCAGTGTGTGGTGCTTTCCATGGACGTCAAGCGCGTGGACGGGTCGTTTCATATCTTTGCCAAGGGCGGGCGCGTGGACACGGGGCTGGACGCCGTGGAGTGGGTCAAGTTCGGCGAGCAATCCGGCGCGGGCGAGGTGGTGGTCAACTCCATCGATACCGACGGCGTGCGCGGCGGGTTCGATCTCCCGATGCTCACAGCCATCGCCGACGCCGTCCGCCTGCCGCTGATCGCCTCGGGCGGCGCGGGCAAAGCGGAAGATTTTATCGAGCTGTTCAAGCTGCCGCGCGTGGACGCGGGCTTAGCGGCCAGCATCTTCCACTCCCGCGAGGTGGATATCCGGGAACTCAAGCGAACGCTGAGGGACCATCAAATCCCAATGCGGATATCATGATTGGACGCCGCACTGCGGCCGGAGGGCGCAATGAATTTTCAGGAAATCGAAAGCAAGCTCAAGTTTGACGAGGCGGGGCTGGTCCCCGCGATCGTGCAGGATTACGCGACCCAGGAGGTGCTCACGCTCGCGTACATGAACCGCGAGAGCCTCGAAATCAGCCTTGCGGAAGGCCGCACCTGCTTTTACAGCCGCAGCCGCAAGTGCCTGTGGCGCAAGGGCGAAACCAGCGGCAACGTGCAGAAAATCGTCGCCATGCGCGCGGACTGCGACGGCGACGCGCTGGTGGTCGAGGTGAAAAAATCAGGCCCCGCCTGCCACACAGGCGCGGAAAGCTGTTTTTTTCAGGAGCTGTACCAGGACGGCGAAATCAAACCGTTTTCCATCCGGGCGCTTTACGACGTGATTCAGGGCCGCAAAAACGAGCCCAAAGAAGGCAGCTACACTACCTACCTGTTTGAAAAGGGCGCGGAGAAGATCCTTAAAAAGGTCGGCGAGGAATCCACGGAGGTCATCATCGCCGCCGCCAAGGGCGACAAGGCGGAAACCGTGTACGAGCTCGGCGACCTTCTCTACCACGGCATGGTGCTGATGGCGGAAATGGGCATCTCTCTGGAGGATATGGTGCGCGAGCTTGCCAAGCGCCACGTTGTAGACGCGAAAGTGAAACAGGAGCGCATGCGATGAGCTTTCTCTCCAACGCCCATACACACACCACCTATTGCGACGGGCGCTCCGATATAAAAACCCTGATTGCCAGGGCGCAGGAGCTCGGGTTTGTGAGCCTGGGCTTTTCGGAGCACGGCTACCAGAACTTCGATCCGGATTACAGCATGTCCGCCGCCGCGCAGCGGGCGTATGTTTCGGAGCTTCGCGCGCTTCAAAAAATACACGACGAGCGGGGAATCCTGCCGAAGCTGTACGTGGGTATCGAGCAGGACAGCCTGACGCCGCAGGAGCTGAAGGACCACAACCGCACGCAGTTCGATTTCATTATCGGCTCCGTGCATTACCTGTCCGCGGACGGAGACGGCAAAAAGGAAGCCGTGGACGGATCGCAGGATATCCTGATTCCCTTCCTCAACGAAGTGTTCGGCGGCGACGCGATCGCGCTGGCGCAGGCCTACTACCGCCGGCTCGGCGAAACGGTAACCCGCGACAAGCCCGATATTATCGGGCATTTCGACGTGGTACGCAAGCACGCGAAGGTATTCCGGCTGGATACCTCCCACCCCGCTTACCGCCGCGCCGCGCTGGACGCGCTGGAAACCGCGTTTTCCGGCTGCAGGCTGCTGGAGGTCAACACCGGCAACATTGCCCGGGGGTATGACACCCTCCCCTATCCCGCCGGATTTTTGCTGGACGCGTGGCGCGAGATGGGCGGCGACGTCACCCTGACCTCGGATTGCCACAACGCCCAATATCTGGACTGCGCGTTTGCGGAGTCGCTCGCCATGCTCAAACAGGCGGGCTTCAAGCGCCTGCTGCGCCTGGGAACAGGCGCGTCGCTCTGGGAGGAAATCCTTTTGTAGCTTCCGGTTCCATCCCGTTTGTATGCCTTCGCGCCCGTATGTGATATAATAATACGCAGAAATCGACAAAACCGAACGGTTTTGTTTGCGCGCCTTGCTACAAACGTTTGATCATAAGGAGAATGCCCTATGCAGAGCAATCGATTCAAAGCGCATGCCGCGTGCGAAGGCCATCCGTTCTGGGAGCAGCTTACGGCCAGGGAGGGCAAGCTGCACCATCGGTCCGATGATATCCGAAGCCCTTTTGCCCGCGATTATACGCGTATCCTGCACTCCAAGGCGTACCGCCGCCTCAAGCACAAAACGCAGGTGTTTTTCAACATCGAGAACGACCACATCTGCACCCGCATGGAGCATGTGGGCCATGTGGAATCCGTCAGCTCGACCATCGCCAAATATCTGGGGCTCAACGAGGAGCTGACCAAGGCAATCTCCTTCGGGCACGATCTGGGGCACGCCCCCTTCGGCCATCAGGGGGAAACCGTGCTCAAAGCACTTGCCAGGGAATATCTGAACAAGGATTTCTGGCACGAGAAAAACAGCCTGCACTTTGTGGATGAGATCGAGCTTCTGGAGGACAAGTATAAAAAGAACAAGAACCTGAACCTGACCTACGCCGTGCGCGACGGCATCATCTCCCACTGCGGCGAAGTGGACGAAAACGGGCTCATGCCCAGAAGCGAACTGTATCCGCTGGATATGTTCGATACGCCCGGCAAATATCAGGCGGCCACCTGGGAAGGGTGCGTCGTCAAGATATCCGATAAAATCGCCTATATCGGCCGCGATATCGAGGACGCGATCCACCTCGGATTTCTGGACCAGACGCAAAAAAACAAGCTGCTGAAAATGGCGCAGGCCAACGACGAAAACGTGATGAACACGTCCGTCATCATGTACAACATGATCACCGATATATGCGCCAACAGCTCGCCCCAAAAAGGAATCTGCCTGAGCCCGAAAATGTTCCGGCAGATGAACGACCTCAAGGATTTCAACTACAAATACATCTACCGGCACCCCCGGCAGCAGCCGTTCAAGAAATACTCCGAGCTGGTGATCACCCAGATTTTCGAACTGCTTTTCGATTGCTTCGACGGCAGGCATTCCTGGGACGCCCTGGAAAGCAAGCGGCAGTTCTATCCGGCTTCGGTCCGGTATTTCCAAAAATGGCTGGCGCGGTACTGCGACACGGACATCGTTCCGGCGGGCGAGCTTCGCGACTTGGCCCTGCAATGCGAAAACAGGAAGATATACGGCGATTTGTCCGCCAAGGAAACCTATGCCCAGGCGATCCTGGATTACATATCCAGCATGACGGACCGGTTCGCCATCGAGCTGTTCAATGAAATGATCACCTACTGACGCCGCAGCAAAGGCCCTGCGGCGTCCCGGCAAAACCGCATCCTCATTGCGCTGTCCCGGCCGCGGCGCGCCGCAGCTTGCTTTGCCGTGCGCCATTCCGTAACCGTATACAAAGCAAGTCCGATCAGGATAATCAGCCCGCCGACGACAGTGAACGGCGCCGGCGTTTCCCCCAGAAAAATCAGCACGACCAGCGGGCCGGTAATCAGGCCCGTCATCATCACGACGGAAACCGTGGCCGCCTTGAAGTATTTCAGCGCGATGTTGGCCATGCTGTGCCCCAGAAGCGTGGGAAAGACCGCCAGCATCCCCGCCCAGAAAATGCCTCCGGTGAAAGCGGCGCGGCGAACGCCCCGAAGATACACATCGAAATCGCCGTGTATCCCCGCCGCGTTTCGCCCTGGAGCCGCCCGCCCATCGTATGGTTTCCCTATTTCGCGCAATTCCCACAGCAGTATACGCCCGGCGGTGTGAAGCGTCAATCTCTTGACGCGCTGTATCCGAGAGCTTATAATATTGTTGTGTTCCTGAAGTGTGCGCCAGCGTCTAGTTTTTACCGACACTTCACAATTGGAACTTGTGTCCGTTCGCGGCTGTCATGCCCCCGTCTTCGGACGTCAGGGGACGGCAAATGCGCGCGGCAGAGTACCAACCTGCTTATACATAGCGGGTGAAAAACATGACGCAGCGGCACTTTGGGAATGTTTGCGCATGTTTGCCGCCGCAGGGAGGAAACCCGTATGCCGAATCCAGGTGTTTTGGGGAGCCGCGAAATCGCCCGCGCCGCCATTGAAATGAGCATGTCACGCTCGCGCGAGGAAGAAACGCAGCTGAAAACCCAGTTGGCCGGCAAGGATATATTGGCCGCCGCCGTTGACTTCGGGGGAGAATTTGTGCCCTCGATCGTCCGGATTATCGAGCGTATCGTCATCGCGGCCAAACGCGAAGGCATTATCGACGAAAGCCATCTGGAGGAAGGCGGCGTGGCCGGCGCGGCGCGGGAAGCGCTGACGCAGGTCACCACCAAGGCGCTGGGGATGAACGTCGGCGGAAAAATCGGCGTCGCGAGGCATCACGACCATGTCGCCGTCGCCGTCTATTTCGGCATCGGGCTTGGCCATCTGGATGAAATCTGCATCGGATTGGGGCATCGCGCCATATGACGGATCAGCGCTTCACCATCGCCATCGACGGCCCCGGCGGCGCGGGCAAATCGACCGTAGCCGCCGAAATCGCAAAACAACTCGGCATATTGCATCTGGACACGGGCGCTATGTACCGTGCCTTTGCCTATCAGGCGCTTTTGGAGGGAATCGATCCCTCCGACGAGCCGGGGCTTTCCCGGCTGGCGGAGCGCATTGCGATTTCCGTGGCGTTTGAAAACGGCGCGCAGCGCACGATGGTATTCGGGAAGGACGTATCAGGCCTCATCCGTACGCCGGAGATCAGCCTGGCCGCCTCCACCTGCTCCAAGGCGGGCGACGTGCGCAGGCTGATGGTGCGTATGCAGCAGGACCTGGCAAAAACGCAGTCCATGGTGCTGGACGGGCGGGACATCGGCACCAAGGTGCTGCCGGACGCGACGCTCAAGGTGTACCTGACCGCCTCCCCCGAAGTGCGCGCCCGTCGACGCTGGGATGAGCTGACCCAAAAGGGGCAGCAAGCCGATTTGAGCCAGGTTCTCAGCGACGTGATCGCCCGGGACCATCAGGATTCCACGCGCGCGATCGATCCGCTCCGCCCCGCGGAGGACGCCGTGATCATCGACACCACATATCTTTCGCGACAGCAGGTCGTGCAGGCGGTGCTTGCGCAGCTGGAGGCCAGACTATGACGGAAACAGCAAAAAAATCCGGCCATTTCTCCTGGCTCTACGCGTTCGTGGTCCTCTTGGCGTCCTTTATATTCCGTACGTTTCTTCCGGTGCGCTACCACAACCTCGAGCGTGCAAAGCTGGATGCGCCGTATATCGTTATCGCCAACCACCTTTCGATGCTTGATCCGGTGATCGTCGGCTACGGCTGCAAACGGTACCAGATCCGGTTCCTGGGAAAGGACGAGCTGACCCGAAACCCGGTTCTGAGGTTCCTGTTCGGCCGGATTCAGATGATATCCGTACGCCGGTACAATACCGATATGAAAGCCCTGCGCGCCTGTCTGAACGTACTCAAGGACGGGCATGTGCTGGGGATTTTCCCCGAGGGGACGCGCTTTCGGCAAGGCGTTATGGAGGATATGGAGGGCGGCGTTTCCATGATCGCGCTGCAAAGCGGCGCGCCCGTCCTGCCGGTCTATATCCAAAGCAAACCGCGGCTGTTTCACAGGACGGAATGCTATTTCGGCGAGGTTTTCACGGTTTCGGACATCAAATCCAGGGGTATCAACAAAGAAACCGCGGACGAGGTCCTGGAGCGCATCCGCGGCATTTACCGGAATTTCGTCCGCGAGAGCGCGCAAACGCCGATAAAATAACTGTTTTTCGATAATTATCGGAGAAAAGAGAAGGATTTTCTCTGGGCTAAGCCGAATATAGTTATTGATTATCCATTTGGAGGTTACTTCATGCCGATACGCACGGCAAAGCACGCGGGCTTCTGTATGGGAGTCAAGCGCGCTGTGGACGAGGCCATGCAGGCGTCCAAGCAGTTCGGCGTGATTGCGACCATCGGGGAACTGGTACATAACCCGCAGGTAATCCGGCAGCTGAAAGCACAGGGAATCCACGCCGTGGAAAACCCCGCGGAGGCCGCCGGGCAGCCTGTGATCATCCGAAGCCACGGCGTAGCCCCCGGCATCTACGAAGAGCTTGCCGCGCTTAACTGCCGAACGCTGGACCTCACGTGCCCGTTCGTGCAGCGCCTGCATGAAACGGTCGGCCGGTATTCGCGGGGCGGGCTCCCGGTTATCCTTGTCGGGCAGCGGGACCACCCCGAAGTTACGGGGACCATCGGGTGGTGCCGCGGGGAAGTATACACCGTTTCGGACGTTTTGCAGGCGGAAGCCCTTCCGGAAATGGACGAGGCGCTTGCCGTGGCGCAGACCACCTTCCCCCACGAGGCCTGGGAAAGCATCCTGCCCGTCGTCCGGCGGAAGGTGAAGCACCTCACGGTCGAGGATACGATTTGCACCGCCACCGTGCTTCGCCAAAACGAAGCCCGGGAGCTGGCGTCCCAGGTGGACGCGATGCTCGTGATCGGCGGCAGGAAAAGCGCCAATACCCGCAAGCTTTTTGAAACCTGCAAGGCAATCTGTTCCCGCACATTACTGATAGAGTCCGCCGAGGATATCCCTGCGGACTTTGCAGATATTCATTCGGAGATCATTGGAATAACCGCCGGCGCCAGTACGCCGGATTGGTTACTGAAGGAGGTTGTCACTCGCATGACGGACAAAGAACAAATGGAACAGCAAGCGCCCGTGGAAGAGACGGAGGAAAATATCCAGGCGCCCGCGGATGAAGCGGAAGAAAACAGCTTTATGGCGGACGTGGAAGCGACGCTGGTGAAGATCAGGCCGGGCCAAACGGTCACCGGCACGGTCGTACAGATGACGGATGAGGAAGTCTGCGTCAACATCGGTTTTAAATCCGACGGGTTGATCAAGCGCGAAGACCTGGTATCCGAGGACGTCAAGATGGGCGACGAAATCGAAGTCGAAGTCGTGAAAGTCAACGACGGCGACGGCAACGTGCTCCTGTCCCAGCGCAATATCCTCAAACGCAAAGCCTTCGCAAAGCTTGTTGAGAAGTTTGACAATGACGAATACGTCGAAGGCGTCGGCAAGGAAGTCGTCAAGGGCGGCTTGATCTGCGACGTGGACGGTATTCGCGCGTTTGTGCCCGCGTCGCAACTCTCCAACCGCTATGTGGAAAAGATCGGCGAATTCGTCGGGCAGACGCTGACGCTGAAAATTATCGAGCTGGACGAGCAGAAGCGCAGGATCGTGGCCAGCCGCAAGGCGGTGCTCAAGGCCGAAGAATCTTCCCGCAAGGCCGAAGTCTGGGCTTCGCTTGAAGAGGGCGCGGTCATCAAGGGCATCGTGCGCAGGCTGACGGATTTCGGCGCTTTTGTGGATATCGGCGGTGTGGACGGCTTGATTCACGTAACCGACCTCAGCTGGTCGCATGTGAAGCATCCGTCCGAAATCGTCCACCCCGACCAGGAAGTGGACGTGAAAATCCTTAACCTCGATCACGAACGCGAGCGCATCCAGCTTGGCCTCAAACAGATGCAGCCCAAGCCGTGGGACGTCGCGCCGCAGAAATATCCCGAAGGCTCCGTGGTCATCGGCAAAGTGGTCCGCATTACGACGTTCGGCGCGTTTGTGGAACTGGAGCCCGGCGTGGACGGCCTGGTGCACATCAGCCAGTGCGCAACCACGCGCATTGATAAAGTGGAAGACGCCGTAACCGTCGGCGACGAGATCAACGTGAAGGTGTTGAGCATCGACCCGCAGGCCAAGCGCATCAGCCTGAGCATCCGCGCCCTGCTGGAGGGCGACGAGCCGCCCAAAGCGCACGCCGAGAAACCCAAGGAATCCAATGAACCGGAAATCGTAGACGAGATCGTTCCGGTTGATATCGAGGCCATGGGCAAGCAGCTGGAAGAGGAAGCGCAGCAAGAGGAAAAGGCCGCGGAAGAAGCGCCTGCCGAAAAACCCAAGAAAAAGGCTGCCGCCAAAAAGGAAGCGGAAGAGACTTCCGGCGCGGAGGAAGAGACAGCCGAGGATAAACCCAAAGCCAAGCGCAAGCCAAAAGCCAAGAAGGAAGAAGATGCCGGGGACGAGCCCGCCGGGACGCCCGAAGCATAAGCCTTTCCAAACGCCGCAGGGTTGCTGTTACAGGCAACCCTGTTTTTTATCCGGTGCGCCATAATCATGATTTAGTGAAGGAGGGTTCATCATGCCGCAATCTGTTTCTCCCGAGCAGCGGGATTCGCTGCTTCACACCCTGCAGGCAAGGTTTGAAAAAACCGCGTCGTACCATCCGCACATAAAGTGGCGCAGCGTGCTGGACGCGCTCGAACACGCGCCGGACAAGCTGAACGCCCTGTATGCAATGGAAAATTCCGGAGGCGAGCCCAGCGTCGTGCCCGATCCGGAGCATCCGGATCAGATCGTGTTTATGGATTGCTGCGAAGAAAGCCCGGCCGGCCGGCGCAGTCTGTGCTATGATCAGGAGGCGCTGTTGTCGCGCAAGGCAAACCCGCCCAAAGACAGCGCCGCGCATATGGCCGGGGAAATGGGCGCCGCGCTGCTGTCCGAGGCACAGTACCGGGCCTTGCAGGCAGTCGGAGATTTCGACCTGAAAACCTCCAGCTGGGTACAAACGCCGGCGGAGGTCCGCAGCCTGGGCGGCGCGCTGTTTTGCGACAGGCGGTACGGGCGTGTTTTCACCTACCATAACGGAGCGGACGCCTATTACGGCAGCCGTGGATTCCGTACGTTTCTCATTCTGTAACCCGCATTGTGCACCGGTTTCGATCGTGGTATAATGGCTGCCATGCACTGATTTACATACCGTGACCGCTTCCGATATTGGAGGGCTTTGTTTGACCCGCTGGCTAATCCGTTTATTTGTTAAAAATCATCAGGACGTAACGGACCGCAATGTCCGCGCTTCCTACGGGACGCTTGGCAGCGTGACGGGCATCGTGGCCAACGTCCTGCTCTCCGCGATGAAATTCATCGTCGGCATGCTTTCCGGCTCGCTGGCCGTAACGGCCGACGCCGTCAACAACCTGTCCGATTCGGCGGGGGCGCTGATGGCGCTGGTCACGGTGCGCATGGCCGTCAAGCCCAACGACAGTTCCCATCCCTTCGGGCATGCGCGGATGGAATACATCGGCGCGCTCGCCGTCGGCGTCATTATCCTGATCGCGGGCGTTCAGCTGCTGATGGAGGGTATCAAAACCATCATAAATCCCGTCCAGATTGTCGTCAGCCTGACGATGCTTTTGTTGCTCCTTGTTTCGATCCTGGTCAAGCTATGGCTTTATTTTTACTACCGCAAAATCGCGCGGCTGATCGATTCCAAGCCGCTGTTCGCGGCCTCCAGAGACAGCCTCAGCGATATTCTGGCCACGGGCTCCGTAGCGGTGAGCATGCTGCTGCAGTGGATTTTCGGATGGAAGATCGACGGCTTCATCGGCGTTCTGGTCGCGCTGTTTGTTCTCAAGGGCGGCTACGATGTCTGTAAGGATACCATCGACAGTCTCCTGGGCGGCAAGCCCGATCCGCATCTGATTCAGGATATCAAGGATATCCTGCTGCGGTATCCGGAGATACGGGGCCTGCACGACATCATTCTCCATGATTATGGCCCCGGGCGCTGCATCGCCTCCGTGCACGCGGAGGTCAGCGCGTCCGGCAATATCGTCGTCATCCACGAGGCGATCGACCGGGCGGAACGCGAATTGAAGGACGCGCTGGGCATCGAAGTCGTTATCCATATGGACCCCACGATGACCGACGATCCCAAGATCAATGCCTTGAAAAGCAAGATCGCGAAATACCTGCGGAGCCTGGATAAGCGGCTTTCGCTGCATGATTTCCGCGTGGTGCCGGGCGAGCGGAAGATCAATCTGGTGTTTGATTGTCTTTTGCCCCAGGACGGAATCGACAGGGATGAATTGCTCAAGTCGCTGCGTTCCTATGTAAAGAAGCTCGATCCCCGATATGAGCTGGTGGTGCAGTTCGACACCGATTTTTCGTGAGTTAACAATAAGATGATTGGCAATCATGCCATTTTATAATACCAGCTTGTTCAAAAGGTCTCGGTTTCGCGAAGCCAAACTGCAGCGCGGGTATCGCTTTATCGTTCGTAAGCGATACCCGCGCTGCAGTGCAGGCAGCAATGAAAACAAGACTTTTCAGCAGGCTGTCATTTGGCCTGGTGGTGCAACAGCTTATGGTATAGCTCCTGGTCCGCCTGGCTGACCAGCGTTTCCAGTTCCTCGTCGCCCATCACCGTGTTGCGGCCCCGCGCGTAGAGGGCATCCACCTGCTCTTTCACGGTTTTCACAATCGGGTCCTGTTTGTTGAGCCTCTGCTCGCCCTTCAGGCGGAAAAACGAGTTCATCCAGTGCGCGACCCCGGCAAGCCCCGAATGGCTGTCCACCGATACGGTCGGCGGGCGGTTCAGGATCTTGGCGGTGTTGAAGATATTGTAAATCTCCTCATCCTTGAGCATTCCGTCCGCATGGATGCCCGCGCGGGTTACGTTGAAATGCCTGCCGACGAACGGCTGCCTGGAGCTGATCTCGATGCCGATCTCCTTTTCCATGTACTCGGCGATCTCGTTCACGGCGGTCAAATCCATACCGCCGTCCGTGCCGCGCAGCCCCTGATACTCGACCGCCATCGCTTCCAGCGGGCAGTTGCCCGTCCGTTCGCCGATGCCCAGCAGCGAGCAGTTAACGCTGGAACAGCCATAGAGCCATGCGGTCGAGGCGTTGCTGACCACCTTGTAGAAATCGTTATGCCCGTGCCACTCCAAAAGCCCGCTTGGAATCTGCGCATAGTGGT
This sequence comes from Candidatus Limiplasma sp., assembly GCA_963674895.2. GTDB lineage: Bacteria > Bacillota > Clostridia > Christensenellales > Aristaeellaceae > CAXXOK01. The sequence continues at coordinate 852,047 of CAXXCY010000002.1, read as the reverse complement.
TCAGGCCGTAGATAATGCCCTGCACGCTTCTGGGCAGCGCCGCGCCGGGAAAGCTGACGCCGTATCCCATCGTATCGCAGGCGCGCACTTTCACGGGAATGCCGCTCTGTTCGGAAAGCTCGCTGAGCTTCTCGGCAAAGGGCAGAACGAAGCCGTAGAAATCGGCGCGGGTGATATCCTCGAAATGGCAGCGCGGACGGATTCCCTTGTCCATGGCCGCTTTCACAATCCCCAGGTATTGGTCCAGCGCCTGTGCGCGCGTTAGCTTCATCTTCTTGAAGATATGATAGTCGCTGCAGGACACCAGGATGCCTGTCTCCTCCACGCCGGCAGCCTTCACCAGATCGAAATCCGACGGGTTGGCGCGAATCCAGGTGGTAATCTCGGGGTATTTCAGCCCCAGCGCCTGGCACTTCTCCAGCGCCTCCCGGTCCTTATCGGTATAGATAAAAAACTCGCTCTGGCGCACCAGCCCGTTCGGTCCGCCCAGACGGGACAGGAGCTTGAACAGGTGTGCGATCTGCTTGACTGAAAACGGGCTTACGCTCTGTTGGCCGTCGCGGAAGGTGGTATCGGTCATCCAGATCTCGTCCGGCATATTGATCGGCACCAGACGGTTGTTGAACGTGATTTTTGGAATGGAATCATAATCATAAATCTCGCGGTACAGGTTGGGTTCCTGAATATCCTGCAGATCATAACGGTATTTAGCCTGAATGAGTTGGTTGCTCTTCTTGTTGAATTCGATCATGCTTCATCTCTCCCTTTCGCGGCATAAACTGCATTCGCGTCGAAACTATGTGGAAAACGACGGGGATTTGCCGTGTTTTGGTGGAAAACCTGTGGAAAACGTATTGAAACTCGAAAGCCTGCCGGGGATGCGTTTTCCATATCGATGTGGAAATGGGTGACTGTCGGGCGGCAAACGAAGCGGATATTGGATTTTCGATCAAGCAGTCGTTATGGAAAAACTGTGTAAAGTCTGTGTAAAATCCGTGTCAGGTCAAGCTCTCCGCAAAGGCGCGGATTCGGCGGACGCCCTCGGCGATGTTCTCCTTGGACAGGGCATACGTCAAGCGGCAGAAGCCCGGCGCGTAGAATTCCGCTCCCGGCACGACGGCGACCTTTTCATCCTCCAGCAGCATCCGGGCAAACGTGGAGCAGCTGTCGATCACCGTGCCGTTCTTCTTCCTGCCGATCAGCTTTGTCACGTTCATCATGACGTAGAACGCGCCGTCGGGTTTCAGGCAGGAAATGCCTTCGATGGCGTTGAGCCCTTCCACCAGCGCGTCACGCCGCTCCATAAACGCCTTGCGGAAAACCTCCACCGGCTCCTGCGGCATGGTGAGGGCCTTCATGGCGGCATACTGCGCGGGCGTGTTCGGCGCGGAGGTCGCCTGGCTCTGGCAGGCGGAGATCGCGTCCATCACATCCTTGGGTCCGGCGGCGTAGCCGATGCGGAAGCCGGTCATCGCATAGGTTTTGCTCACGCCGTTGATGACGATGGTCCGCTCCTTGACCTTCTCCCCCAGTGTGGCGATGGAGATGTTGCGGCCGCCGGTATAGAGCAGATGTTCATAGATCTCGTCGGTGATAATATAAAAATCGTGTTTCACGGCCAGGTCGGCCAGCGCCTGCAAATCATCCAGCCCCCAGCAGCTTCCGTTGGGGTTGCTGGGCGACGTGAGCATGAACGCCTTGGTCTTTTCCGTAATCACGGCGGCGATATCGGCGGGTTTTAAAACAAAGTTGTCTTCCTCCGTGGTTTTGGCAAACACCGCACGCCGCCGCACATTTTCACCATCTCGGGATAGCTGACCCAGCAGGGAGTCGGGATAATCACTTCGTCGCCGTCGTTGATAAGTGCAAAGAAAGCATTGAAAATCGAATGCTTTGCGCCGTTGGAAACCACGATCTGGCCGACCTCATAGTCAAGCCCGTTTTCCCTCTTGAGCTTGTCCTTGATCGCCTGGCGAAGTTCCACCATCCCCGCGGCGGCCGTATAGCGGGTTTTTCCATTGTCGAGGGCTTCTTTTGCTGCGTCTCGAATGGTGACCGGCGTATCAAAATCCGGTTCTCCGCTCGCAAATCCGATGACCTTTTCGCCAGCAGCTTTCAAGGCAATGACCTTCGCGTTCAGGGCCAGTGTCGCCGAAGGCGCGATCCCCGCAGCCTTCTTTGAAATTCCCAAAGGCATTGAAATCCCTCCCCGTTATAATCAGGTTGTTTCCATACAATTTACATCTTCCGCCTTGCATAAAAACAATTCGCATTATATCATGACGATGCGTATTCCGTAAAGAACAAAGCGTTTCAATCCCCCGGGCCTCGGGTATAGTCTGACCGAAGAGGTGGTATTTTATGCGTTTGACATTCAAAAAGGTGCTCGCCGTGCTTTTCGTGCTGATGCTGTTCCCTCTGACGGCTCTCGCCGATACAGAAAACGAATCGGAACACGAATCGGATTATGAGTCGGAATATGAAACCGAAAACGAATCTGAAAACGAAGCGGAAAGCCAGCCCATGTATGTCCTGAATTATTTCGAAGGTTCCGCGCTGGACGTCAGCCTGTACGAGGGCAAGGCGCTGTTCCTGAATTTCTTCACCGAATGGTGCCCCTACTGCATGGAAGAGATGCCCGATATCAAAAAGATCTACGACACGTATGATCCTGATTCGCTGGAGATCATCCTCGTGCACCCGTGGGACGGGGATGACGCGAGCAATACGGCGTCCGTTGTTGAGAGATTTGGCCTGCAGGGAATGACCATCCTGGAGGATGAAGACATGGGTTTGACGGCGCTCGTCGGCGTCCCCGGATATCCCACCAGCATTTTCATCGACGCGCAGGGGTATTTGTACTACGCGCAGGCCGCGGCGCTTGACTTCGCCACGTTCTCCCAAATTCTGGACGGTATGGGGATCCCCAAGCGTGACGGCACGGAGACACCCTCCGTTTCCACGCCCGCGCCCTCGAGTTCCAAAAATGACGCCGTCTCCCAGGCGACCGTCCAAAATTAAAGGAGGCGTCCGTGTTTACCGCAAGCGTTGAACAGTTTTCCCTGTGGGCCATGCTCCTGGGCGGCCTGGTCGCCTTTCTGTCGCCGTGCGTGCTCCCCATGCTGCCCGTGTACGCGCTCTATCTGGTGGGCAGCGGCAGTGATGAACAAAAGAACGCCTGGACAAGCGTTCTTTTGCGTTGCCTGGGTTTGGCCGCCGGGTTTATCCTGCTGTTCACGCTGATGGGCGCCGGAGCCGGGCTGATCGGCGGCACGCTCAAAAGCACCGACCGTGGAACGCTCAACATCGTCACCGGCGTGCTGATGATCCTGTTCGGGCTTTGGACCGCCGATTTTCTGCACTGGCAGGGCGTGAAGGCGCCCGCGTGGACGGAGCGCTTCTCCGCGCTCAGGCCCACCGGGTTCTTTTCCGCGCTGCTGTTCGGAATCGTCATCGCCCTGTCCTGGACGCCCTGCCTGACGCCGATCCTCGCCAACGCGTTGCTCCTTGCCGCGTCCAGCGCCACGGTCGGGGCGGGCATGCTGTCGCTGGCGGTTTTCGCCCTGGGCCTGTCCGTGCCGATGCTCGTGTTCATCATCCTGTACCATTGGCTGAAAAACGCCTTCACATGGCTGCGGGACCATCAGCCGCTGCTTCGGAGAATCGGAGGCGTTTTGATGGTCGCGTACGGCGCGTATTTGATTCTGACCGCCGTTTTGTAAGCGTATTGCTTTATTCACGGTGATTGGGTATCATACGGTTGGAGGAATATGCCATGATACCCGTTCACCGTGAAATTATATACCGTGAAATTACCGGCGATACTCTTGCAATCTGCCGGGATTTGTGCAACGCGCTGATGGCGCACCAGGCGGATCACGGCAAAATCCATCCCGAGGTTCTCCGGGCGATGAGCTTCGACAACCGCCTGAAACCAAGCTTCGAAAAAGCGGCGGAAAAACAGCTTGTCGCCGCGTTTGACGGCGCAAAGCCCGTCGGGTATATTTTCTCCATCGCGGCATGGGAAACCGATGCTTCCAAATCGGAACGGCCCGCGTGGGCCAGAAGTTTGTCCGGCGTCAGCGAAACGGGGTTTTACCCCGACTCGTTCCCGATGCCGCAGAAGATCGGCTGCCTGAACAACCTGTACGTGCTGCCGGAATACAGGGGCCGGCATATCGCCTATACCCTGTGCTCCCGGGCGATGGACTGGTTCCGCAAAACGGCGGGCGTACAGACCGTTTTTGTATATATATCCAATGGGAACAACAGCGTCATCAGCCTGTACCGCAACCTCGGTTTCCGGTACAGCCACGACGTATTCGGCGGCTTTATCACAGCCTACAGTATGAAGCTGTCCTGATCCCGTTTCTTCCGCTTCCGGCCTGATTACGGGATTTGGCCCAGAAAATCGCAGACATCCGTGGCGAGCGCGCCGTGCCCGCCGTATTTTTTTGCGGCTTCTTCCCCCGCCAGCCCGTGCAGCGCACAGGCGGTCTGCAAAAGGCGAATGCCATGCAATCCGTACTCCTTTTGCCCGGCCAGCAGCGCGCCCAGGACGCCCGCCAGCGTATCGCCGCTCCCGGCCTTCGCCATCGCGGGCGTACCGAAGACGTTGATCGCCCCGCCGTCCTCCGCGGCCAGCACGCTGGACGCGCTCTTTACAATCACGCAGCCGCCGTAGCGTTCGCGCAGCGCCCGCGCAGCCTGCGCCTGGCTGCGCCTGACCTGTTCCGTCGGCTGACGCAGCAGCCGCGAAGCCTCGCCCAGGTGCGGTGTGAGAACGACAGAATCGGGAAAGCGCAGGCTTTGCGCTGCGAACTCGTCCTGGTACGCGGCGAGTGTATTCAGCGCGTCGGCGTCAAGCACCGCGGGAAGCGCGTGTGCGCAAAGATATTGGATCAGCCGTTCGGCCAGGCGCGAGACCGCGGGGCTCCTGCCGATCCCGCAGCCGGCGACCAGCGCATCAGCCTTTGCGAGCGCGGGTTCGAGAACCGCCCACGGATTGTCTTTTGGCAGGGGCAGGCAAACGGCGCAGGGGCTTAACGCCTGCACGGTGGGGACAATCTCCTCCGGGCAGGCTACCGTTACGCCGCCCGCGCCCGCGCGCAGCGCGGCCAACGCGCCGATGCCCGCGGCGCCCGCCATCCCGAACGACCCCGTAACGGCCAGTACGCGGCCGTAATCGCCCTTATGGGTGTTGCGCCTGCGCGGCGGGCGCGCGGTATCCCCGCGCTCCATTACGGCAAAGCCCCGCGCGTCGTCCCAGGCTTCGGGAATGCCGATGTCCCCAACGGTCACCTTGCCGCATAGATCCAGCCCGTCGCCCAGGGCCAGCCCGTCCTTTAGGCGGTGGAAGGTCACCGTAACGTCCGCCCGCACCGCCGCGCCTCCTTCCGGCGGATATCCCGTGCTCCCGTCCAGACCGCTGGGAATGTCCACGGCGACCACGGGAAGCCCGGACGCGTTCAGATCCTGAACCAAATCCCGCGCCGCCCCGGAAAGCGCGCGGGATAAGCCCGTGCCGAACAATGCGTCGACTGCGCAGGCGCAGTCCGCCGGGACCGGCGGTATTTCGTCTCCGATTTCGACGATATCCAGACGCTCGGAAAACGGCTTCAGCCGGTCCGTTTGTTCCCGGGCTTCGGGCGACATCGTCCCCGCGAGCTGGAAAACGATGCAGCGCAGGGTTTCATACCGCGTCATGAGGATTCGCGCCGCCGCCAGCCCGTCGCCGCCGTTGTTGCCCGTACCGGCCAGCACCAGCAGTTTCGCGCCGTGCCATAAAAACGGCGCCGCCGCGTCCGCGACATGCCCCGCAGCGCGTTCCATCAGCTCCAGACCGGGCGTCCCGGTCTCCGCCATGAAGCGCTGCTCGATCCGCTTCATCTCCTGCGGGGAAATGGTATATAGCATTTTGGTATCCTCACTCCAGCACGCACACGGCGGCGGCGACGCCCGCGTCGTGGCTGATGCTCAGGTACGAGGTCCGCGCACCCTTTTTTGCCATGGCGGCGGCCGCCCTGTCGGACAGGGCGTAACGCGGGCAGCCCAGATCGTCGTGCGCCACCCCGATATCCGAAAGCGCGACCCCGCCCGTCAGTCCGACGCCCAAAGCCTTCAAAAACGCTTCCTTGGCGGCAAACATCCCCGCGGCGCTTTGCGAATCCCTCCGGGTTTGCAGGTACGCGCGCTCCTCCTCGGTATAATAGCGCTTCAAAAACCCTTCGCCCTTTTGCAGGGCTTTATCGATGCGCTCCACATGGCAGATATCGATGCCAAGACCGATCACCGCATGCCTCCGAACCAGGCGGCGTTGGCGATGGCCCTGGCGGTCACCTCCGCCGCCGCGGCGCAGAGCTGGATCATATTCACGTCCGCGTTCACGCGGCCCGTCGCCAGCGCAAAGACCGTATCCCCGTCCATCTGGGTGTGCACCGGGCGGATGGCGCGGGCAAAGCCGTCGTGCGCGCAGACCGCCATACGGTTTGCCTGCGGCTTGGTCAGGATGGCGTCGGTCGCCACCGTAACCAGCGTGGTATTGCCGGTTTCGGGGATCTTCAGGTGCTCCGCGGCGGGCGCGGTACCAAACAACAGGCCCTCGCTCGTCACAGGCTTGCCGTCGCTCAAGTGCCCGCAGGCGAGCACCTTGCCCGTATGCGGATGGTATACGTCGCCGCACGCGTTCACGCAGGCGATCGCGCCGACGGTCACGCCGTCCGGAAGGGTGATGGCGGCCGTGCCCGTACCGCCGAACACCGGCTCGGCGCCCGGCACGAATTTGCCGATCGTCGCGCCTGTTCCCGCGCCGTACGCGCCCTGCTCCACAGATTTTTTCGCGTTCTTGCAGGCTTCGTAGCCCATCGCGGCATCGGGGCGCACCCTGCCGTCCCCCGCCATCAGATCAAACAGCACGGCGGCGGGCACGATCGGCACGCAGAAGGAACCGACCTCGTAACCCAGGCCCGCCTCCTCCAAAAAGCGCATCACACCGGCCGCGGCATCCAGCCCATAGGCGCTGCCGCCCGAAAGCATGACGGCGTTCGCCTTTTCCACGGTCGCTTCGCTTCTGGTCAGGCTCACTTCCCGCGTACCGGACGCCGCGCCGCGCACGTCCGCCCCGACCACCGCGCCTTCGCCGCCGCATAAAATCACGGTGACGCCGGTCAGCGCCCGCTCATCCTGCGCCTGTCCCACGCGGATGCCGTGCACATCTGTAACCGCGCCCTGAAACAGCGGTTTTGCCACTTCGCATCACTCCTATCGTTCGCAGTGATTATACAATTGATCCATACGATTCAGATTTCGCCGCCGCCGCTTTGATTCCTGCCGAGGACCAGCCCCAGCGCTTCCCGCAAGGTATTACAAACGGGGTGTCCGGTTTTGAGAAGCTTCTCCCTGCCCATGTGCCCGCGCGCAATCAGCACGCAGCCGGTTCCCAGGGCATCGGCCACGATGGCGTCGTGCACCGCATCGCCCAGCACTACGCAGTCCCCGGGCGCAGCGCTTTGTTTGAAAAGCCATTCTCTGGCGATTTCGGTTTTATCGGTGGCGTAGATATGCGAAAGGCCGAGCACGTCGTCGAAGCGGTCCAGAATGTCCGCGCACGAAAGCTGTTCGCGCAGGGTATCCAATTTGCTGGCCGAAAGCACGACCTGCGCGTAGCCCGCCTGCGCAAAGCGGTCCAGCGCGAACAACGCGTCCTCAAACAGCGGCACGGTACGGCAGCCGGCCACATACTCGTCCATCCAGGCGTTGGCGACGGCCTCAAACGTTTCCTCCGTCACCCCCGCGCGCTCGTAATACAGCCTTACGGGGAAGGTGAACTGCTCGTGATAGGCTTCGACGGATTCGATTTTCGGCAGCCCGAAGCGCGGGAATACGGCGTTGCGCACGCCGATGGCATACTGCACATCGTCCAGCAGCGTGCCGTTCCAATCCCAGAGGACGACCTTTTTATTCATGATACTAATTCCAATCTTTCGTGCTAAATGGATTGCGAGTATTTTGGTCGCAATCAAGGAGAGGAAACGCAGATGTAGCGGTGTCTACATCAAGTTTTCTCGACGACGAGTGCGGGCAAAAGACGATGCAAGGCAATAGTGCGAAGGGCTGGGATTAGTATCAATACGCCTTGGCGAAATAGATCAGCTTGTCCGCCTTTTTGCCGCAGCAAACGCAGGTATCGCCGACCGGGGTCTGGTCAAACGGCATGTTGCGGCTGGAGGCGGCCGTTTCCTGTTTGATCTTCTCCTCGCATGCGGGATCTCCGCACCACATGGTTTTGGCAAAGCCCGTCTGCACGGCGGCGTTCAGCTCGTCCATGGTATGCACTACGGTCACGCGGCCGTCGCGCAGCTCCTCCGCCTGTTTGAACAGGGTTTTCTGGATATCATCGAGCAGTGCGGTCAGGCTGTCCGCAAGGCCCTTGAGCGCGACAGGCGCTTTTTCGCAGGTATCGCGGCGGAACGCCGTCGCCTGGTCGTTTTCGATATCACGGGGCCCGATCTCAAGCCTCACGGGCACGCCCTTCAATTCCCAGTCGTTGAACTTGAAGCCGGGGGACACGGTATCCCGGTCGTCCACCTTCACGCGGAAGCCCGCCTTCGTCAATTGCGCATAGACTTCATTGCATTTTTCCGTTACGCCGCCCTTGTGCGCGGCGATGGGCACGATCACGATCTGGATAGGCGCGATTCGGGGCGGCAGGCGCAGTCCGCGCTCGTCGCCGTGGGTCATGATGATCGCGCCGATCAGGCGCGTGGAAATGCCCCAGCTGGTCTCGTGCACGTATTCCAGTTTCCCGCCGCGGCTCAGGAACTGTATGTCGAAAGCCTCGGCGAAATTCGTGCCGAAGTTATGGCTGGTGCCCGCCTGCAGGGCCTTGCCGTCCTGCATCATGGCCTCCATGCTGTAGGTTGCCACCGCGCCTGCGAATTTCTCGTTGTCGGTCTTACGGCCGCAAAGCACGGGGATAGCGAGCTCATCCTCCGCCACCTCGCGGTAGACGTCCAGCATCCGCAGGGTTTCCTCCTGCGCCTCCTCGGGCGTCTCGTGGATGGTGTGGCCCTCCTGCCAGAGGAATTCCGACGTGCGCAGGAACGGGCGCGTGCTCTTCTCCCACCGCACCACCGAGCACCATTGGTTGTATTTCATGGGCAGGTCGCGCCAGCTGCCGACCCATTTGGAATACATGGCGCAGAAGATCGTCTCGCTGGTCGGGCGGATGGCGAGCCGCTCCGTAAGCGTTTCCTGCCCGCCCTGCGTAACCCACGCGACCTCGGGCGCAAAGCCCTCCACATGCTCGGCTTCCTTGAGCAGCAGGCTTTCGGGAATCAGCAGCGGCATATACACGTTTTGGTGCCCCGTGGCCTTGAACCGCCTGTCCGCCTCCTCCTGAATCCTTTCCCAGATGGCGTATCCGTACGGGCGGACGACCATGCAGCCGCGCACCGGCGCGTAGTCCACCAGTTCCGACTGTAAAATAACGTCCGTATACCACTGGGAAAAATCCTCGCTGCGGGGCGTGATATGCTCCACAAACTTCTGCTCATCCTGCTTGCCCATTGCGCATCCTCCTTACTAAAAAAGCCTCCACCCCAAACCGCTGTTGGGACGAAGGTCATCTTCGCGGTACCACCCGACTTAAGGCGCACAGCGCCCTCACTTTTACGCCCGGTAACGGCGGCGGACCGTCGGTGATTGGCCGAAATCCCGGATGCGGGGAACCCTGTTTCAAGCGCGGCCGTCCTTTCAGCCAGTGGAACGGCTCTCTTTACTGCGTCCGCGGGGCGTTCATCCGTACGTCTATTCTAGCACACGAAACGCAAACCGTCCACTCCCGTTTATCCGCGGCGTTCTTCGTGTTTATCGGTCGCCCTGCGCATCAGCTTGGCCTTCTGCTCAAACATCATCTCGTCCGCCTTTTTAAACAGCGCGTCCAGGGTGCTGTTTTTACGTGAATACAGCGCGTATCCCGCGCTCACGGAAACCTCGCACGGCAGGCTTTTCTTCTCGTGCAGCCTTAACAGGCGATTGTTCACGCGATCGACGGCCGCTTCCAATTCACTCGTCTGCCCGTGTTTGGTAATCACCAGAAACTCGTCGCCGCCGAACCGGCAGACAAAATCGTCCCATTGGAATTCCGTTTCCAGGCAGCGCGCGACCGCAATAATCGCTTTGTCTCCCGAAGAATGCCCGTATTGATCGTTAATGCATTTAAAGCTGTTGATGTCCAGCACAACCACGGCAACCGCCGTTTTCATCCTGTCCTTTTCCTTCTCGCGGACAAAGCGGTCAAAATAGTCGAACGCCTGGCGCCGGTTAAACACGCCGGTCAGGATATCGGTTGTGATTTCAGTGTTTTGATTGTTGATGTACAAAAGAAGCAGCGCAATCACCACGGCGTGCCATACGTACGTGATATTATAAAACAACACCTGAATCGCTCCGCCGATCAGCGGAATGATCGTAAACTTCAAAAGCCATCCATTCTTGGAAACACTCTTGGAGAATCTCCCGTTTTCTTTTCCGGCTTTGATACGGCGGCCGAGCACCTTCGCAGCCGCGATAAACATCAGAATAAACGATAAGAAAAACGAAAGCGGCAGCAAGATTCCGCGGTGGTATTCATTGGCCGCGTCAATTTGGAAAAACCAGCCGGTAAACGGAGTGGCCAGCGCGATCAGCAAATGCAAGGCGACCGGGATAAAGTACCAGCGCCTCAGGCGGTTTTGTTTTCCCAGCGGGACATTCAAGGCCATATCGGTGAAGCGAATAAAGAAATAGGACGGCAGCGGATCCAGCGCATAATATACCGTTGTCGCCACAACCTGGGTTGTACGGCACGCCGGAGCAGGATGCCCCACAACAAGGAAGCTGATCGCGTCCGTAACCAGCAGCAGCATAAGGGTAATCACGATATATTGAAAATATTCAGCCTGCGACGTCCTCGACCCGCGGTTGCGATGCCGGTTGTCCCAGAATAAAACTGTCAGGATAATCAACGAAAAACAGTTAATGATCACAGGCGTGTCCAACGCGCTGCGTATGCTGTCAATCATTCCCGCACACCATTCCGGTTACCCCCGTGCCTTGCCGTCCGTCCAAACTGTGAATCTTCTCCTGCTGTACGTTTCGTATAAAAATACAACTTTTTACAGGTAGCATAGTAGCAAATGCATCTTTATTCGTCAAGCATTTGGATTGCATCAAAACTATTTTTACAGTTTGAACGCCCGGTCAGGCCGGCAGTGTGCCGGGCTGTTCCCAAATCCTGAGCTTCGGGGGTTCAAACGCCGGGCGCAGGTCGGCGTACGCAACCTCGTGGTCCAGCCAGGCTTTTTTCAGGTTTTCATCCGTCAGAATCACGGGCATGCGGTCGTGGTACGGGCTCATCTGCCCGTCGGCCTGGCGGGTGAGGATGGCGAACCCGTCGTACCCGCCGCCCGCGAACCCGCCCAGAAACTGCCCGTAGAAGCCCGCCATGTACATCAGCGGCTCCTCCGTATCCGGGCGGAAGGCGAATTTATCCTTTGTTTTACGCCCGGATATGCGCCGCCACTCGAAAAACCAGCTCGCGGGCACCAGGCAGCGCCTCTCCCGCGCGGCCTTCTGGAACATCGGGGTTACGTCGGCTTTCTCCGAACGGCTGTTGATCACCAGCCCGCCGCCTCCGGTGCGCGGGAAGCCCCACTTCATCGGCCGCACGGTGACGCCGTACCCGGGCTCGCGCACGATGACCGGCACGATCTGCGACGGGAAGATCTCCCCGACCCGCACCTGATCGTGCATCGGCAGGCGGCGCTTTTCCAGCTCCGCCAGGATCGCGCGCACCCTGACGTTTTCCTCTTCGTTGTCGATGTAATACCGTCCGCACATATCACTTCCCCCTTAGAAGAACAAGTTGCGGATGTCTTCCTCGGTCAGGCTGGAAAGCGCCGTCTCCCCCGCCAGCACCACGCGGTCGAACACCGCGCGCTTGCGCTTGGAGAGATCAGTCACCTTTTCTTCGATCGTTCCCTGCGCGATCAGCCGGATCACGTCCACGTCCCGCGTCTGCCCGATGCGGTGCGCGCGGTCGATGGCCTGTTCTTCCACGGCGGGGTTCCACCAGGGATCGTAGTGGATGACAAGGTCCGCGCCCATCAGGTTCAGGCCCGTACCGCCCGCCTTCAGGCTGATTAAAAACACCTGCCCCGTGCCGCCGTTGAAGCGGTCGCAAAGCTCCTGGCGTACCTCGGGCGCCGTGGAACCGTCCAGATACAGGGTTTTGATTCCCTCGCGCGACAGGCGCTTGCGGATGATCTGTAGCATGCCCACGAACTGCGAGAAGATCAGCATCCGCCGCTTGTCCTCGATAGCTTGCTTCACGGTTTGGATCAGCAGTTCGAGCTTCCCGCTGGTACCTTCGTAATCGGCCAAAAACAGCTTGGGATGGCAGCACACCTGCCGGAGTTTTAAAAGGATGCTCAAGACCTGCATCCGCGCGCGGGGCAGCGAGCCCGAATTCAGCGCCTCGCCCACGTGCGAGCGCAGCGTTTCCAACAGCTGCGTGTACACGCGCTCCTGCTCGGGCGTCATCGCCGCGTAGAGGGACTGCTCGCGCTTCTCCGGAAGGTCCTTGAGCACCTCGGATTTCAGGCGGCGCATGAGAAACGGCTTGATGCGCTCCTGCAGCTCCTCGGCGTGCTCGCTCCCGCCGTACCGGCGCAGGAACGACGCCTGCCGGCCCAGGTATCCGGGCAGCACGAAATCGAAAATGCTCCAAAGCTCGCCCATATGGTTTTCCATCGGCGTGCCCGTGAGCGCCACGCGTACCTGCGCGTCGATCTCCTTCACGGCGGCCGCGCCGATGGACTGCGCGTTTTTCACGAACTGCGCCTCGTCCAAAATCGCGAAGCGGAACGGCATCGTGCGGATCAGCTCGATATCCCGCCGGAGCAGCGGATAGCTGGTCAGCACCACGTCCACGGCCGGATCGGCAGCGATCTCGGCGATCATGCGGCGGCGCTCCTCGCGCATGCCCGATACCATCCGGATGGTGAGGTCGTTGTCAAAGCGCTTGAACTCCGCCAGCCAATGGTAGATCAGCGACGTAGGGGTGACGATCAGGCTTTGCATCGCGCCGTCCCGTTTCTTGGCGGCGGAAAGCGCGGCGATCACCTGCACGGTCTTGCCAAGCCCCATCTCGTCGGCCAGAATGCCGCCCATGCGGCCCTCGTACAGCGACAACACCCAGCCCGCGCCGCGCTTCTGGTAGGGCGCGAGCTTGCGCCTGAGGCGCGCGGGGATATAGCTCTCGGCGGTTTCTGAATGCTCGGAAAACGCCCTGGCTGCGTTCTCCACTTCCTCGGTCGCCTTCGTGTCGCCGCCAGCCATCTTGAGCATCGTGACCATGTAAGCCGCGCGGTACGCGCCGAAGTTCAGCTCCCGTTCGTCGGGCGCGGCCTGGGGATCGTCCAGCGACGCCGCCTCCAAAAGCTCCTGCGCCACGGGCGCGAGCGCGGCCATATCGCGGATATCGAGGAACTCGCCCGACTTGAGCCGCACATACTGCTGCCGCGCCTCGATCGCCTTGAGCACGGGGATCAGCTCCCCGACCGGCTCCGTACCCTCCAGAAGCGAAAACAGAAGCCGCCCGCCCTGCATGCGGAAGGACGCCGTGCCGCTGAAGCGGCGCGGCTTCATCTTGCGGAAGGCTTCGGACACGAAGACTTCCGCCCGCTTACCGAGCTCCGTTACGCCCTGCGTGCAAAAGGCGAGGATATCCTTGGCGCGCCGCAGTACGATGCGCCCTTCGCGCACCACGAAGCCCGTATCCGAAAAAAACTCCAGCAGCTCCGTTTCCGCGCGCCCGTCCCGAAGCAAAAGCTTGCCGTCGGGTGCGGCCTGCCGCTCCCGCTCCCCGGTGCGGAACAGGTGGATGACCGTATCGCCGTAGTGCAGCTCCACTCTGGCTTCGACGTTGCCCTTGACCAGGTCCACGTAGACACGCGGTTTCACGGGCTGATGGATCAATAGCTCCTTGAGCTCCTGGGACGGCTGCACCTCGCCGACGATCGACAGCGCAGGCAGGAGCGCGGACAGCGTATCCTCGGCCTCCTGGGCGTGATAGGCGAACATATGCCCGCGCTCGGATAAAAGCTTGCATACGCGCGCCTGCGCGCTGTGCAGGCGCTTGATCTGCCCGTCGTCCAGCACATAGCGTCCGTCCGGGGTGATGATGCGGATATCCTCCGCGCCCTGCGCCCGGACCGACAGGGTTTCGCCGTCCATCGCGACGGTAAAGCACAGCGGGATTTCCGCCGTGCGGATAGAAGACTGCAGCCGACGCTCGCCGTCCAGCATCAGGTAGAAGGTATGCCGCTCAAAAAAGCGCATGACGCTTTGTAAAAACGCGCCCGAGAGGATTACGAACCGGCCCTCGCTCGGCGGGCGCACAGCCGTGTCCTCCTCCCCGGTTTTCGGCGGCATATGGCTTTGCAGCATCAGCAGCACCGCCTCGTCCTCTTTGGAAAACCGCATCTGCGACGGCCGGTATGTAAATTTCGCCGACAGTTCCAGGGGAATTCCCTGATTGTAGCAGTTCAGGAATTCGGGAATGCTCTTAAGCGCGTACATGCGCTCCTGCCCCACCTGCAGCCCAAGCCCCGTCCGCCCGTCCCGGAACAAACGGATGACCGCCATCAGGCGCACGCTTTCGCCGTCGGGCATGGCGCGGTTGAGCGCCTTGAGCATCTCCTGCCCAAGCTCGAATTTCTGTTCCTGCCTGAGCTTTTGCAGCGAGCCGTCCTCCTCGGTTTTGCACTGCGCGGCCACGATATGCAGGCAGACTGTATCCTCCGTTCCTCCGCAGGTGCAGGAGGCCGCGCCGTTTGCGTGAAGCGTGACCTGCTGTTCGGGCGTTGTGCCCACCAAAAGCTGCAGGGCGCCGTCCTCCTGGCCCAGCGAGCGCACGCTGCCGCGGCGGAAGACCTTTTCCCCCTCTGCCATGATACTGTGCCGCTCCATAACGTCCTCCTTATGGGTATCCTGTAACTATTCTGTTTTCAAGCGAAATATCCCTGCCTGCCATCGGGCTTTGTCCGGATGAAAAGCATAGGATATCCATGGGATATAAAGTCCGCGCGCCGTCCGCCGGCACGCTCATGCGATTGACAGGAAAGCCTTGCGGTGCTATGCTTCCGGTAAGGTTTCCAAAGGAGCGTGAGAACAGTGAAACGCATGAAACAGGATATCGAAAGGGTGCTTGATCAGGCGGTCGCCCAAAACCAAACGCCCTGTGTATCGGTGCTTGTATGGCGCGACGAGGAAGAAGCGCTGTTCCAAACGGCTGGATACGCCGATATCGCGGAGCATAAGCCGATCGCCCGCGACACCATTTTCCGCCTGTATTCGCTGACCAAGCCGATGACGGCCGTCGCCGCCATGACGATGGTCGAGCGCGGACTGCTGGACATCATGGCGCCCGTAAGCGATTTCCTTGAGAAATTCAAGGACCAGCAGGTGGCCGTCAGCGATACCGAGCTTACACCCGCCAAGCGCCCCGTCAAGGTGCGTGATCTGTTCACCATGACCTCGGGGCTCCCCTATCCCGGGGAAAACACGCCCGCCGAGCGCATGATGATGACCTCGTTTTTGCAATTGGAACAGGAAATCGCGCAAGGCAAACCCATCTCCACGCTGGACGCAGCCAACCGCATCGGACAGGTCCCGCTGGCGCACCAGCCCGGCGAACAGTGGATGTACGGCACCTCGGCGGACGTGCTGGGCGCGGTCATCGAGGCGGCGTCCGGCAAGCCGCTCAACGAGTATATGGAAGAGACCCTATTCGGCCCGCTGGGTATGACGGATACCGGGTTTTTCGTACCTGAGGAAAAAAGCGGCCGCCTGGCGACGATCTATGAATTGAAGGACAATGCCCTGTCGGTCCATCCAGAGCATGCGAAGCTGCGCGGCGTGTTTTCCCTGCCGGATTTTCTGGAGGGCGGCGCGGGCGTATTCTCCACGATCGACGACGCGATGGTCTTCGGGCGCATGCTGCTCAAAGGCGGCAAGCTGAAAAAGGAACGCATCCTGTCGCAAAACGCGGTCGGCTGGCTCTCGGAAAACCACCTGAACGATCAGCAGCAAAACTCCCTGAACTGGGATACGCTGCTGGGGTACGGCTACGGCGGGCTGATGCGCGTCATGCTCTCCCCTGGCCAATCCTTCTCGCTGGGCGTGAAGGGCGAGTTCGGCTGGGACGGATGGACGGGCACGTATATGACCGTATGCCCGGAGAGACGCATGGTGCTGGTCGTCATGCAGCAGCTTGCGGGCGCGGGTACAAACGCCGTGATCCGGGATTTGCGCAACGTGGTGTATGCTAACGTTTGACCGGCTCCCCTTCGGGTATAAGGAGGAAAGCGTATGCTGGATCTCAACCGGATCGTAGAAAATCCCGAGGAGCTCAAGTCCATGCTCAAGTCGCGCCGGTTGAGCGCGAACGAGG
Organism: Candidatus Limiplasma sp.; assembly: GCA_963674895.2. GTDB lineage: Bacteria > Bacillota > Clostridia > Christensenellales > Aristaeellaceae > CAXXOK01. Next base: position 835,552 of record CAXXCY010000002.1, on the reverse strand, counting down.
TGGACTGGCTGGTCAGGCAGGAGGAACTGCGGCGTAAGCTGGCGGGCGAATCGGAAGAAAAAAAGGCGCTCCGGAACCAATTGAGCAAGAAGATCGGCACCGCCAAGCAGCAGGGCGTATCCGACGCGGAGATTAAGATGATCACCCGCGAGATACGCGCGCTGGGCCCGGAGATCGCCGCGCTGGACGTGGATATCGCGGAGCTGGAGGACAAGATCAACGTGTTTTTGCTCTCCACACCCAACTATCCGCACGCGTCCGTACCGGCCGGCAACGCCGAAGTGTGCAGCGTGGAGGTGTACCACTGGAACGCGCCCCAGAAGATCACCTGGGAGCCGAAGCCCTATTGGAATATCGGCGCCGATCTGCGCATTTTCGATTATGACCTCCACGCCGCGGTCAGCGACACGCAATCCACGGTGTACCGCGGCCTGGGGGCGCAGCTGGAGCGCGCGGTGGTGAATTTTCTTCTGGATACGCACATCCGCGCCGGATACAGCGAGGTGGCCACGCCTTATATCATCCTCAACGACAGGGATGCCGATCTGCAGTCGCTGCTCATGGTAGACGACGCCGCCGTAGTGGCGCGTCCGCAGCCGCGCCACTTCCGGTTGGCGCAGTCGTCCGTGCTCCATCTGTACCGGGATACGGACCTGGCGGACGACAGGCTGCCCGTTCACCACTGTTCGTTTTCAGCCTGCTTCCGTTCGGCGGCCGGAAACAACTGGCTGGATACGTGCGATCTGATCGAGCAGCACCAGCTCAACAAAGTCGAACTGGTGCAGCTGTGCAAGCCCGAGCACAGCTATGAGGAACTGCAGGGCATGACCGAACAGGCGCAGAAGGTCCTCCAGCTTTTGAACCTCCCCTACCGCGTGATTTTGAAGTGCGCGGCCGAATTGGATTTCTCCGCCGCCAAGACCTACGATCTGGAGGTTTGGATGCCCAGCGGCAGCCGGTATGTGCCGGTGTCCAGCTGCTCCAACTGTGAGGATTTCCATGCCCGGCGCCTGAATATACGGTATCAGGAGAAGGCCGGCGGTGAGCCCCGGTTTTGCCATTCGCTCAACGGAAGCGGCCTGATGATCGGGCGCACGGTGGCCGCGATTCTGGAAAACCATCAGAACGAGGACGGCTCCGTATCCGTGCCCGGGGAACTGCGGCCGTACATGCGCACCGACGTGATCCGGTAATCATTAAGCCCAAGTAATCATTTCGAAAGGTGGAATACTCCTTGCTGGACATCCGTTTCGTGCGGGAAAACCCCGACGCCGTGAAAGAGAATATCCAAAAGAAATTTCAGGATGATAAACTGCCGATGGTGGACGAGGCCATCGCGCTGGACGCGGAGATACGGAGGCTGAAGGGCAGTATCAGCGATCTGCGCGCCAACCGTAATAAACAATCCAAGGAAATAGGACGGCTTTTAGCAATGGGCTATAATACAGAAGCTGCTATTGGAAAAGCTACTATTTCAATGCAAGCAGAACAACTCACAAGAGACGAAGACCTTTTAGCTTATGATGAACAAGAACTGAGAAAAATCATGCTCGTCCTGCCGCAGATGATCGCGCCCTCCGTGCCCATCGGCAAAAGCGACGCAGAAAACGTTGAGCGCGAGGTATTCGGCGAGCCGAAGGTGCCGGATTTTGAGATCCCCTACCAGACCGATCTGATGGAACGCTTCGACGGGCTGGATCTGGATTCGGCGCGGCGCGTGGCGGGCAGCGGGTTTTATTACCTGATGGGCGATATCGCGCGGCTGCACTCCGCCGTGCTTTCCTATGCCCGGGACTTTATGATCGGCAAGGGATTCACGTACTGCATTCCGCCGTTTATGATCCGCTCCGCCGTGGTAGACGGCGTGATGTCGTTTGCGGAGCTCAACGCCATGATGTACAAGATCGAGGACGAGGATTTGTACCTGATCGGGACGTCCGAGCATTCGATGATCGGCAAGTTTTTCGATACGATCCTCAAGGAGGAGGACCTGCCCTATGCCCTGACCTCGTACTCCCCCTGCTTCCGCAAGGAAAAGGGCGCGCACGGCATCGAGGAACGCGGCGTGTACCGCATCCACCAGTTTGAAAAGCAGGAGATGATCATCGTCTGCAGGCCCGAGGAGAGCGAACAGTGGTTTGACAGGCTGTGGAAGTATACCGTGGAATTTTTCCGCACGCTCGATATCCCCGTGCGGACGCTGGAATGCTGCTCGGGCGATTTGGCGGACCTGAAGGTGAAATCGCTGGACGTGGAGGCGTGGTCACCCCGGCAGCAGAAATATTTCGAGGTCGGCTCGTGCTCCAACCTCGGCGACGCGCAGGCACGGCGGCTGAAAATACGCATCAAGGGCGAAAGCGGCAATACCCTCGCCCATACGCTCAATAATACCGTGGTCGCCCCGCCGCGCATGCTGGTCGCGTTTTTGGAAAACAACCTCAACCCCGACTTCAGCGTGAACATCCCCGCCGCCCTCCGGCCCTACATGGGCGGGCAGGCAGCAATACTTCCGAAGCGTTAGGAGACAATATCGTTTTTCTTTATGACATTGGCACGTTACAAAAGCCGCGCATCGCGCGGCTTTTGTAACGGTATTGGCGCAACGCCCACCGATCATGGTTTTCAGGACGAAATCCCTAACGTCTTCTTCTATATCGCTTCTTCCGCCTCGATGGTGTAGAGGTTCGAGCCGAAATCCCCCAGGAGCCGCAGATTATCATGATATCCGGTGCCCGTGAACTGGTTGTTGAGCTGCACTCCGTGGAGCAGCAGCCGCCCGGGGCCGGAATAGGATTCCACGTTCTCCTTCATGTCGTACAGCCGGTTGATCTTCTGGAACAGCCATCCGTCCGGGCGCAGCCGGAACGGCAGCGCATACGAAACCAGGCTCCCGAACCGGCTGATGAATGCGCTTTGCGGCACGGTTTTTACGCGGTACCTGCGCTCCGGGTCCAGCCCGTACAGCCGCAGCCTGTCGAACTTCCCGCCGGGCTTGGACATCGTTTGGAAAAATCCGCCGATCCCGTGCGCCCGCTCCCTGTCGACGCACTGCCAGGTGATCTGGTTATCCCTGTCCTCGTCCCCGCGGAAGAACATCCCGTATTGCAGAGCCTTGCGGTGCTCCCGGTAAAAGGCGATCTGCCGCCTTACCTCCCGGCGCTGCGCGTACGACAGCCTGTTCACGTCCAGCTCATACCCCAGACAGCCGAACGCCGCCGCGTTGAAGCGCGTGGAGAAAGGCGTCTCGCGCAGCGTCTGATGGGACGGCGCGTCGGCCACGTGCGCGCCCATCGCCGACAGCGGGTACAGGCAGGAAAGCCCGCCCTGAATCCGGAGGCGTTCGATGGGATCGGTATCGTCCGACACCCAGATCTGCGGCGAAAAGCACAGCATCCCCAGATCGAAGCGGTTGCCGCCTGAGGAGCAGCTCTCCAGCAAGATATGCGGGCGGGGGCGGAAAATGCGCGAAAGCACGTCGTACAGCCCCAGCATGTAACGGTGGAAGAACTCGCCCTGGTTTTCCAGGGATGCGGAATAGCAATCGGTCATATGCCGGTTGTAGTCCCACTTGACGTAGTCCACGCCGCACGTATCCAGAATGCGCGAAACGTTGTCCACGATGTAATTGCGCACGTCGGGGCTGCAAAGATCCAGCACCAGCTGGTTGCGGCCCAGCGACGGCGCCCTGTCCGGCGTTTCCACCGCGTACTCGGGATGCGCGCGGTACAGATCGCTGTCCGGGTTCACCATCTCCGGCTCGAACCACAGCCCGAACTTGAGCCCCATCCGGTGGACGCACTCTGAAAGCTTTTCCAACCCGCCCGGCAGCTTGCGCGTATTCACGCCGTAATCGCCCAGGCCTTTGGTATCGTCGTCCCGCTGCCCGAACCACCCGTCGTCCAGCACGAACAACTCCACGCCGAGCTTTTTCGCCCCGCGTGCCAGGCGCAGAAGCTTTCGCTGGTTGAAATTGAAATAGCACGCCTCCCAGCTGTTGAGCACCACCGGGCGCTCCTTCCCCTTCCAGCCGCCGCGCACCACGTGGTTGTTCACAAAGACGTGAAAGCGCTGCGACAGCCCGTTGAAGCCGCGGTCGGAATAGCACATCACAGCCTGGGGCGTTTCAAACGCTTCGCCGTGCCTGAGCGTCCATTCAAAGCAGTGCGGGTTGACGCCGATCGAGACGCGCAGCAGCTCCTGCGCGCTGAGCTCCGCCGCGCCGTAATGGTTGCCCGAATACAGCAGGTTGAAGCCGTATACGCTGCCCACGTTTTCCCGCGCGTCCGCCGAAACCAGCAAAAACCCGGGATTGTGGCGGTTGCTGCTGTCCCCGGTGACGGACGAGTTCACGGTGAGCCCGTAGGTCACGGGGCGCGTGTGCCTGTGCGCCTCCGCGATCCACGCGCCGTCGAAGGTGACCATGTGGAAATTGTCGTTTGGCATATCCAGCATCAGGCTCAGGAGCCTGCGGATCATAAGCGGGTTTTCGTTTTCATTGCGCAGCACGGCGCGGCGCGCGATCACGTCCATGTCCGCAAACACGGTATAATAGAGGTCCAGGTACACCTGGTTTGGCTCGTCGAGCATCGTGACGATCAGCGTCTGCGCGCTCTCACCCTCGGCCGACGGCAGCGCGTCCATGGGGGCGGCGCCCTCCTCCACCCGGTAGTTGAGGTAATGGAAATCCGCGGTAAACGTGCCGTCCGGCATTTTGATCTCGGCTGGCGGATCGCGGTAATCGCCCTTGCCGATCCCGGACCATTCCAGGCACAGCGTGTCCAGGCTGTAGGCCGGATATTCCTTCGTATAGGCCACCGTGCCTCCGACGGGCATATCCCGCTTGACGATCAGCGGTTCCATCTCCTGACCGTCAGGCAGGCGATCCCCGTAGTACACATGCTCCAGATGCCCGAACGGCGTGACGCGGAACCAGTAGCTCGTGGTATCGGTGCTCAGCCGGAAACTGTCGTTTTCAATATGGATCATTGCGGTTTCTCCTTGTGCGAAAGCACGATCGCCTCATAGGGGTGCAAAACGCCGTTGAAATCCGTTCTGCCAAGGTTTCCGGCCACGACCGCGCCCCGGCAGGGTACGCGCGCCGGCCGTTTGGAGAAGTTCAGAAGCACGGTCATGCTTTCCCCGTTCAGCTCCCTCAAGTACGCCATCACCCGCCGGTTGGCAAACAGCGGCCGGAACGCGCCGTTCCGCAGCACTTCGCTTCCGGCGCGCAGGGCGATCATCCGGCGGTAATAGCTGAGGACGGAATCCGCGTCCCTGTCCTGCGAATCATAGTTGATCCGCCGGTGATTCCCGTTGATTTTCAGCCACGGCCTTCCCGTGGTAAAGCCCGCGCCGTCCTTCGCCGACCACTGCACCGGCGTTCTGGCGTTGTCACGGGACGACATTTTAATCCACCGCCAGCGCAGGAATTTGGGGATGCCAAACGAGCGCATCAGTTTGTCGATATTCCGGCTCTCCACGTCGTTGAGCTCGTCAAGCGAGCGGAAATCACCGTTCGTCATGCCGATCTCCTGCCCCTGATAGATAAACGGCGTGCCGCGCAGCGTAAGCTCCAGCGTCGCCAGCATCTTGGCGCTGCGCGCCCAGTATGCCGTATCGTTTCCATAGTGGGACACGATTCGCGGCTGATCATGGCTCTCCAGATACACGGCGTTCCAATCAAGCCCCGTCTGCCATTCGCCGAGTACCCTGAGCAGCCGTTTGGCACTGAAGGGTTTGGGAATATAGCGCTCCACCCGCCGGTCCACCTGCAGGTGGTTGAAGTACAGCAGCATATCCAATTCCCGGTTTGCCGGATCGCACAGCCGCCCGGCTTCCTCCACGTCCGTAAACACGCACTCGCCGACCAGAAAGCAGTCGAACGCATCCAGCACGCTTCTGCGGAATTCCCGGAGGATTTCGCGGTTGCCCTCCTGCGATTTGTAGTGTTCCAGCCCGCGCACCGCCGCGCGCTTCTCACCGTCTTCAAAGGAGGATTTGTATAGGACGTTGATCACGTCGCAACGAAAACCCGCCGCGCCGCGTTCAAGCCAGAACCGCAGGATCTTTTTGACCTCGTCCATCACGCGCGGGCTGCGCCAGTTCAGGTCCGGCTGCTTTTTGTCAAACAGATGCAGGTAATATTCCCCGCGCAGCTCGTCCCACGTCCACACCGTGCCCATAAAGAAGCTCGTCCAGTTGTTGGGCAGGCCTCCGTCCGGCTTTTGGGGCTTCCAGATATAGTAATCGGTATAGGGTTCTATCCGTCTGCGGCTCTTTTGAAACCATGCATGCTCGTCCGAGGTATGGTTGACGACCAGGTCCATAATGACCTTGATATCCCGCTTTCCGGCTTCCGCGAACAGGCGGTCCATATCCCCCATCGCGCCGAATTTGGGATCGACGTTCATATAATCGCTGATGTCGTACCCGTTGTCCGCGTCGGGCGAAGGGTACACGGGCGACAGCCAGAGGATGCCGACGCCAAGCTTTTTCAGTTCGTCAAGCCGCGAGATAATCCCCGGAATATCGCCGATTCCGTCTCTGTTCGTATCCTGAAAGCTTCTGGGATAGACCTGATAGACGATCCGGTCCTTCCACCACTGCGCCATTGTGTTCTCCCTATTTGGAGCTGACTGCGTATTCCTGGTCCTCCACATAGTCGCGGTACATCGCCTGCGTTGCGCCTCCCTGCCGGATGATTTCCGCGAAAAAGCGTCCGCTTTGCTTTACGGTGCGCTTCTGCGTTTCGAAGTTGACGTGCACCAGCCCGAAGCGGGCGCTTTCGCCCTCCAGCCACTCGAAATTATCCAGAAAGCACCAGTGATAGTAGCGCTTCACGGGATAGCCGGACTTGCATAGCGCCTGCAGGTGATCAAACAGGAAGCGGCACCTGAACATATCGCGGTTGTCGCAGGTTCCGTTTTCAGTAATATAGACGGGCAGGGGATGAAGCTGGTTGAGCTTGCGTATGCATTCCACGATTCCCTGCGGATAGATTTCCCAGCCCAGGTCGTTGACGGGCACGGCCTTCCGCACCCCGGCCTGAAAGCCCCGCATCGTCATGCGCGAGTAATAGTTCAGGGCGTTGAAATCGCAGTACAAACCTTTTTTGATCTTGCCGAGGTTGCGGACCGGCCAGCGGAATACGCCCAGCAGCATGGCCCTGGAGAGGCTCGTCTGAAAACTGCGTTCCGCGATATAGGCGCCCAGCCGGTCCCTGAATTTGTTCGGGTTTTCCGGCTCGAACACGTACATGTTGAGCGCATAGCCCACACCGGTTTCCCGCACGCCCATCCCCTTTTGCAGCGCGTGGATGAGCTGGTAGGCCTGCACGTGCGCGATGGTCAGCACCGACAGCACATGCATCGCCCTGCGCAACGACTTTTTCCCGGGCGGCCATATCCCGAAGAAATATCCCTGCATAGCATAGATGTTGGGCTCGTTGATCGTGACGTATTCGGTAACGTCCGTTCCCAGTGCCTGCACCATCCGGGTGACGAAGCGCAGAAAATACTGCACGTTGCTCCGCTTCTCAAACGCGCCCATCCGTTCAAACCACATGGGGTTGGTGAAATGGTGCAGCGTGACCAGCGGCTTGATTTTGTGGGCGTTCAGCCAGCGCGCTTCCTCCACGTAACGGTCGATCGCGGCCTGGTCGAACGCGCCCTCTTCCGGTTCGATCCGCGCCCATTCCACGCCGATGCGCGCGATCTGCATCCCCAGGTCCGCCATCAGCTGGTCGTCCTCAAGCCAGCGGTTGTAATGGTCGTTGGCGCGCGCGGGCGACGATCCGTCCTTGATATGCCCGCGGCGGTACCAGTCCGTCCAGCTGTGGTCGGTTTCCCCGCCCTCGATCTGCGCGGCGGCGCTTGCGGCGCCCAGCTCCATGCCGTCCCTGAGCTTAAACGAAGCCATTGCGCATACCCTCCAACTATAGAAATACCGAATGATCGCGAATCGGCCTTTTGACCGTTTGGATTATTATAGCATACGATCCATGGCGCGTGAAGGGCGCGGGATAGGCGCCGCGCCCGGGAGTTTTTTGGCGAATAAAAAGTTCCCGCGGCGTCTCGGCCGCGGGAACCTGTGCGGTTCTATGCAGTTTCCGGGTTTTACTTCACGGCGTCCCAATCGGTGACGGCGCCGGTGAAGATGTCCTTGATCTGGGCCATGGTCAGGTTCTCAACCATGTTTTCGTTGCTCACGACCACGGCGATGCCGTCCATCGCGATGACATAGGGGGTGAGTTCGGCCAGTTCGCTCTCTTTGAGCTCACGGCTGGCCATGCCGACGTCGAATGTGCCGTCGATCGCGCCGGTCATGCCGACGGTGGAGCCGCCGCCCTGGACCTCGACGTCAACCTTGCCGCCCTTGAGGGCTTCGTAAGCTTCTTCAAACTTCTGCATGAGGGGATACACGGAGGTGCTGCCGCCCACGGTGATCTTGCCTTCCACATCGGCGGAGGTGTAATCGCTGTAGCCCTGGGAGATGTAGCCTTCTTCGGTCACGAGAGCCTGCGCCTCTTCGGAGAAGATCCACGCGATGAAATCCGCGACCAGCGGGCTGACTTCGCCCTTGGTGGCGACGTTGAACGGACGGGCAAGCACGTAGGTGCCGGTCAAAATGTTCTCAACGGTGGCTTCCACGCCTTCAACCTTTACGGCCTTCACGGTGTCGTTGAGGGAGCCCAGGGAGATGTAGCCGATCGCGGCGGGAGTGCTTTCCACGGTGGTGATGACGGCGGCGGTGCCGCTCTCGATGATGGCTTCGATATAGGTCTGGTCGCCGGCTTCCTTGGTTTCCACGCCGGTCAGTTCGATGAAGGCGCCGCGGGTGCCGCTGCCCTCTTCACGGCTGATGACGATGATTTCGCTGGCCGCAAACGCGGAGACAACAGACAGTACCAGTACTGCCGCCAGGAGGATCCCTACGATTTTTTTCATTTTCTTCCATTCCTTTCAATACTTGGTCCATTCGGATTAACGGTGCCATTGTAAGGCGGCAATGTAAAACGCAAATACTGGTAAGGTTAAGGTTATGTAAAATTGAATCTGTTACAATCCTGTAACATTGTCTGATTTTACATGGATTTAACAATAGCCGTACCTCCTTATAACATCTCCATACTATTCTTACATTTGTTGTATGGTGACGCATGGATATGAGAGGATAGATGCGGATGAGGTTAAAAGAGAATGTGATGCGCTGGGTCTTTATGGCGGCGGCCTGCGTCTGCGTGGCGGCGGTGCTGTTGATCTGCGTGTATTTGTTTATGACCGGTATTCCCTTCTTTAATGAAGTCAACATATTTGAGTTTCTGTCGGGCACGACCTGGAAACCGCTGCAGAACATCTTCGGCATCCTGCCGATGATCGTCGGCAGTATTTACGTGACCGCGGGCGCCATCCTGATCGGCGGCCCGATCGGCATTCTCGGCGGCGTTTTCATGGCGCGGTTCTGCCCCAAGCCCCTTTTGACAGTGCTGCAGCCGATGATCGCGCTGATGGCCGGCATCCCGTCCGTCGTTTACGGCTTCTTCGGCATCCGCACGCTGGTGCCGTTTATCAGAAACACCTTCGGCGGCACAGGTTTCAGCATCCTCGCGGCGTCGGTATTGCTGGCGATGATGATTTTGCCCACGCTGATCGAGCTGACCTACAGCTCCGTGAAAGCGGTGCCGGAAAACTACTTTGAAGGCAGCCTGGCTCTGGGCGCGACGGAGGAGCGCAGCGTGTTCCGGGCGGTGCTCCCCGCGGCGAAGAGCGGCATCATGGCGGCGGTTGTGCTGGGTATCGGCCGCGCGATCGGGGAGACGATGGCCGTCGTCATGGTCGCAGGCAACCAGGCCAGGATGCCGGCGGGAATATTAAAGGGAATTCGGACGCTGACCACCAACATCGTCACCGAGATGGGCTACGCCGCGGACCTGCACCGCGAGGCGCTGATCGCGACCGGCGTTGTGCTGTTCGTTTTCATCTTAATGATTAATCTGTTATTCTCACTGCTCAACAGGAGGGTGGAATCATGACAGATCACAATCCTGTTGCGCCCGTGATGGCAAAGCTTGCTTCCAGGTTCCGCGCCAAGGTTATGGAATGGCGGCTGCGCATCGTCCGGCATCCGTTTTCGGCGCTGCTCCGCTTTTTAACGATTCTGTGCGTGGCAATCACCATTTTCCTGTTTCTGGAGATCACGATCAGCATTCTGATCCAGGGCATCCCCAACCTGACGTGGGATCTGTTCAGCCTGAAGTTCACCACGGACAACCAGAGTCTGCTGCCCTCGCTGATCAACACGTTTATCATCACGTTCCTTTCGCTGCTGTTCGCGGTGCCGATCGGGATCGGCGGCGCGGTGTTCCTGAGCGAATATTCCAAGCGCAACAGCTTCATCGTCAAGGCCATCCGCCTGACGGCGGAAACCCTGGCCGGCATCCCCAGCATCATCTACGGCCTGTTCGGCATGGTGTTCTTCGTCATCGCGCTGGGATTTGGCATGTCGCTGATCGCAGGCGCCTTGACGCTGAGCCTGATGATCCTGCCGCTGATCATGCGAACCACCGAGGAGGCGCTGCTCTCGGTGCCCACCAGCTACCGTGAAGGCAGCTTCGGGCTGGGCGCAGGGAAGCTCCGCACGGTGTTCCGCATCGTGCTCCCGCCCGCCGCGCCGGGCATTCTGGCGGGCGTTGTGCTTTCCATCGGCCGCATCGTGGGCGAAACCGCCGCGCTGATCTTCACCGCGGGCACGGTAGCCAAGCTGGCCTCGGGCATCACCTCCTCGGGAAGCACATTGGCCGTGCACATGTACATGCTTGCCGGCGAAGGCCTTTTTATCGGCAAGGCTTACGCCGCCGCTTCGGTGCTTTTGCTGTTCGTGCTGGCGATGAACGGTATTTCGCGGATAATTTCCAGAAGAATTACGAAGGAGTAGGCTATGTGCAAGATAGAAGTTAAGGGATTGGACCTGTTTTACGGCGATTTCCAGGCGCTGAAAGCCGTCAACATGCAAATCCCGGAAAACCGCATCACCGCGTTTATCGGTCCGTCCGGCTGCGGCAAATCCACGCTGATTAAAACGCTGAACCGCATGAACGATTTGATCCCCAGCTGTCGTATTACAGGAAGCGTGACCCTGGACGGCGAAGATATTTATGGAAATATGGATGTGAACCTGCTCCGCAAGCGCGTCGGGATGGTGTTCCAAAAGCCCAATCCCTTTCCGATGAGCGTGTACGATAATATCGCCTACGGCCCGCGCACCCACGGCGTGCGCCGCAAGGCGATGCTTGACGAGGTGGTGGAGCGCTCCCTGCGGGACGCGGCCATCTGGGAAGAGGTCAAGGACCGCCTGCACAACAGCGCCCTGGGCCTTTCCGGCGGACAGCAGCAAAGGCTGTGCATCGCGCGCGCGCTTGCCGTACAGCCGGAAGTGCTGCTGATGGACGAACCCACATCGGCGCTGGACCCGATTTCCACGGGAAAGATCGAGGAACTGGCGGTCGAGCTCAAAGAGAAATACACCATCGCCATCGTTACCCACAACATGCAGCAGGCGCTGCGCATCAGCGACACCACCGCGTTTTTCCTTCTGGGCGAAGTGATTGAAACGGGAGAAACCAAAAACCTGTTTACCATGCCGCAGGATAAAAGAACCGAGGATTATATCACAGGGAGGTTCGGATGATGAGAAAGAATCTTTTCGACGCACAGGTTGAAGTGCTCAACCAGCAGATGATCGAGATGTGCGGCATGATCGAAAACACGCTCGAGGACGCCAGCAAAGTGCTGCAGACTCTGGATAAAAAGCACGCGGAGGCGATCATCGAGGGCGACGCCGTCATCGACCGGAAGGAACGGGAAATTGAAAGCCTGTGCCTGAGGATGCTGCTCACGCGCCAGCCGGTGGCCCACGACCTGCGCGTGGTTTCCTCGGCGCTGAAGATGATTACCGATATGGAACGCATCGCGGACCATGCGGCCGATATCAGCGAAATTGTGACCATGATCGATTATAAAATCCAGAAACGCCCCGAACACTTTCTGGCCATGTCCCGCACTGCGATCGATATGGTGCACCGCGCCGTGGACGCCTATGTGCGCCAGGACGTGGAACTGGCGCGGGTGGTGATGAAGGACGACGACATCGTGGACGACCTGTTCGTCGAGGTCAAGCAGGAGATCGTCAACTTCATGGTCAAGAATTCGTCCCGCAGCGTGGAGGGGATGGATTTGCTGATGATCGCCAAGTATTACGAAAGGATTGGCGACCATGCGACCAACATCGCAGAATGGGTGGAATACTGTGTGACCGGCCTGTATAAAGGAGACGAGCTTCGATGATCTACATCGTTGAAGATGATACCGGCGTACGCGAGCTGGAATTATACGCCCTCAAGCAAGCCGGTTTTGAGGTGGAGGGTTTTTCCAACGCAGCGGCATTCCGCACGGCGGTCAAGCGCGCCATGCCTTCCCTGGTGCTTCTGGACGTAATGCTGCCCGGTGAGGACGGCGTCACGCTTTTGCAGAGCCTCCGCCGCGAACCGAGGACCAAGCGGCTTCCGATCATCCTGGTCACCGCCAAGGGCACGGAAATGGACAAGGTGCGCGGCCTGGACGCGGGCGCGGACGATTATCTATCCAAGCCTTTCGGCGTGATGGAGCTTCTGGCGCGGGTCAAGGCGCTGCTGCGCAGAAGCGCGGAAGAGCGTACAGAAACCGTGCTGGCCGTGGGCAGCTTGACGCTCGACCGTGAGCGGCACCTGGTGATCGCGGACGAAAAACCCGTGGAGCTTACGCATATGGAGTTTGAGCTGCTTTCCTTTCTGATGTCGCACGCAGGCAAGGCCGTTACGCGCGACATGCTGCTGGACGACGTATGGGGGCTCAATTACGCGGGCGACACGCGCACCGTGGACGTGCACATCCGCTCCCTCCGCCTGAAACTGGAAACCTGCGGGGAGATGATCCATACGGTGCGCGGCGTCGGCTATAAGCTGGAGGAAGTATCGTGAGAAGAAAGCTTTTCCGGAGCCTTGTTCTGTTCTCGCTGCTGATTTCGCTGCTGCTGTCGATCCTTTTAATCGGCGGCATGTACATGTATTTCAGCGGCCAGCTGCAAACCCAGCTTCGGGAAGAGGCGGACATGCTTGTAGCGCTGCTCAGGGATCAGAAGGATCCGCTTGCGTGGCTCGAGTCGGGGATCTATGTCAACCGCGTCACGCTGATCCGAGCGGACGGCGTGGTACTGTTTGACAACCAGGCGGACGCGGCGCGGATGGAAAACCATGCCGACAGGCCGGAGGTCGTCAGCGCGATCGAAACCAGCACGGGCAGCGCCAGCCGGTCGAGCGCGACCGTCGGCGAGACCAGCATATATTACGCCGAAAAGCTGAACAATACCTATGTGCTCCGCGTGGCCGGCGCGCTGAAAAGCGTATGGGCCACGGTCGGCGGCATGCTCGGCTGGATTGCGCTGGGGCTTGTGATTTCGGCCGTTCTGGCCTTTCAGCTTGCCAAACCCATCGCCCAGTCCCTCATCCGGCCGCTCAACCATATCAACCTGGATGAGCCGCTGCAGTCGGACGCCTATGAGGAGTTCTCCCCCATGCTCCGGCGCATGGACGCGCAGAACCGGCGGATTGCCGAACAGATGAAGGAGCAGAAGCGGCACCAAACGGAGGTCGCCACCATGCTCAAGGGGCTTCGGGAAGGGCTGATCGTTTTGGGCGAGGGGCACCGCGTGCTGGTGATCAATCCCGCGGCGCGGCAGATTTTGAACGCCGGCCAGGGCGACCTGTCAAACAAAACGCTGCTTGAAATCAGCCGCCACGAAACCCTGATGCGCATTCTTTCCGATCACGGCGGCAGCGGCGAAATGCGAATCGGCGGGCGCACCTATCACGTATCCTCCAGCCCGTCCGAGGACGATACAGGCATCGTGCTGCTTTTGCAGGATATCACCGAAGCGCAGACCGCGGAGCAAAACCGCAAGCAGTTTACGGCCAACGTAAGCCACGAGCTGCGCACGCCGCTGACCACGATCTCCGGCTATGCGGAGCTTCTGGAAACGGGCCTTGCCAAGCCGGAGGATACCGCCGCGCTCGGCAAGAAAATCCATACGGAAAGCCTGCACCTGTTATCGCTGATCGAGGATATTCTCCGATTGTCCAAGCTCGACGAAGGCGCGATCGAAGACAAGCAGCCCGTTGAACTGCTGATGCTCGCGCAGGCGTGCGTGTCCAAGCTCCGCGATTACGCGCAAAAAAGCGAGGTCGCCCTGTCGGCGGAGGGCACGCCGGCCATCGTGATGGGCGACCGCCCGCTTCTGGAGGAAATGGCGATCAACCTGATGGATAACGCCATCAAGTACAATACAAAGAACGGAAGCGTCCGCGTGCTGGTGGGCACGGAAGGCGGACGGCCGTATTTCACCGTGAAGGATACGGGTCTGGGCATCCCGCCCGAGCATCACCACCGGGTGTTCGAGCGCTTCTACCGGGTCGATTCCAGCCGCTCCAAAGAGACCGGAGGCACGGGCCTGGGGCTGTCGATCGTGAAAAACGGCGCGCAGCTCCACGGCGCGACGGTAAGCCTGCAGAGCGAGCCGGACAAGGGCACCGAGATTACCATCCGTTTCCCGAAGCAGAAAAGCTGAGCCATATCCCGGGCCTCCCCTTGAGCGGGGAGGTTTTTTACAGTGGAATGTTAAGCAAAAGATATGCTATAATAGCGTATCGTGACCAATACCGACGCCGCAAGTACCGAAGGAGGGCTATTCCTTGGACGACCCCATAGGCAGTCATCTACTGCTTCAGTTCGTTCTCATACTGATCAACGCTTTTTTCGCAGCGACGGAGATCGCCGTCATATCCATCAACGAAAACAAGATCCGAAAACAGGCCGAGGAAGGCGATAAAAAAGCCGCCATGATGCTTCGGCTGGCAGAATCTCCCAGCGACTTCCTGTCCACCATCCAGGTGTGCATCACGTTGGGCGGATTTTTGGCAAGCGCCTTTGCCGCGAGCAACATCGCGAGCCGAATCACAAAATCGATGGTCGCCGGCGGATTTACGCTCGTGTCGGAGCAGGCGCTCGGCACGCTTTCCATGATCATCGTCACGATCGTCCTGAGCTACTTCACGCTGGTGCTGGGGGAGCTCACGCCCAAGCGGATCGCCATGCAGAACCCCGAAAAGGTCGCGCGGCTTACCAGCCGCGTCATCATCATCGTGCAGGTGATCTTCAAGCCGATCGTCTGGCTTTTAAGCGTATCGACCAACGGGCTTTTGCGCCTGCTGCGCATCAACCCGCACCCAGATAAAAATACCGTCACCGAAGAGGAAATCCGCCTGATGGTGGATATCGGCGGCGAAAAGGGAACCATCCAGGAAGACGAGCGCGAGATGATCGAGAATATCTTCGAGTTCAACAACATCACGGCCGAGTATGTGATGGTGCACCGCATGGACGTGGTCGCCATCCATGTGGAGGATACCTTTGAAGAAATCATCCAGACGATACGGGAATCCGGTCTGAGCCGCTTCCCCGTCTACGACGAGGACATCGACGATATCATCGGCATCCTGAATACACGCGATTTTCTGATGAACGCGCATGACGAACATCAAAAATCCCTGCGCGAGCTGCTGCGCCCGTCGTATCTGGTGCCCGAAACCGTGCAGGCCGACGTGCTGTTTCGCAACATGCAAAAGCAAAAGGTCCACATGGCCGTCGTCGTGGACGAATACGGCGGCATGAGCGGCATCGTAACAATGGAGGACCTGCTTGAGGAAATCGTCGGCAATATCTACGACGAGTTCGATCCTTCCGAGGAAAACGAGGTCGTCAAGATCGGTGACAACCTGTGGCGGTGCGACGGGAGCGTGGACCTGGAAACGCTTGCGGAGGCGCTTGATGTGGAGCTGCCGCTGGACGAGGAGTACGACACGCTGGGCGGTATGGTGTTCTCCTGCTTCAATACCATTCCCGAGGACGGCTCCACCCCGGAGGTGGATATCCACGGCCTGCACATCCAGGTGGAGGAGATCGCCGACCACCGGCTGGAAAAGGCTTTGGTCAGCATCCTCGCACCCGACGCCGGAGAGGGAGCGGCACCGGAGGACTGAGAGTAGTTAATGAGGTGAGCTGATGAATTTCGGAACCATTGCATCATTCCTTGGTGTTAGTTCACTTATATCAATATTGATCAACTTTATATTTGGTCATATTGAAAAGAAGAAAATGCTACGTTTTGAAAAAATCACACAAGAAAAGCAGAGTCGCTACATGGCGACGCTTAGCTTCATGCTGGTAGTGCTAGATATTAAGAACATAGATCATGTTGGCATACTAAATGAAACAAAAGAAGCTATTAGAAACCTAAATACCAATGAAATCATTCAATACTTTAAAGATCAACTAGAAGTATGCTATTCCTATTCTCATCTGTATGCGGCCGATACAGTATTATCCGCCACAAAAGAGTTCGTTGACAACCCAAGCAAACGAAATTTCGAAAAAACTGCGTTAGCTATGAGGAAGGATTTGTGGAAGTAATTTGGTTAGCATAGATACAAGTTAATCGAATTTACAAATTTATGCTTGCAATTTCTAATACATTATAATACAATATCCTCACAATCTGAATTCGGAGGTACGCTTTATGTGCGGAATAGTCGGATATATCGGAGATGAGGAAACCTGCCCCATCCTGCTGGACGGGCTGGAGCGCCTGAGCTACCGCGGGTACGACAGCGCGGGAGTCGCGGTATTGAATAAGGACGGCAGGCTTTACATCTCCAAAACCAGGGGACGGCTGGAAAACCTCGGAAACCTGCTGGAGACAAACCCGCTGTACGGGCATATCGGCATCGGCCATACGCGCTGGGCAACGCACGGCGAACCCAACGACGTAAACGCGCACCCGCATTTCAATTCGGCCAAAAGCATCGCGGTCGTCCATAACGGGATTATCGAAAACCACGCGCAGCTTCGAAAAGAGCTGACGGCGCAGGGCTGCGTATTCGTATCCCAGACCGATACGGAGGTCGTGGCGCATCTGCTGTCCACGCTCTACGAAGGCGATATGAAAACGGCGCTGCTCAAGGCCATCAGGATGCTCAAGGGAAGCTACGCGCTGGGCGTGGTCTGCGAGCAGGAGCCGGACAAGCTCTTCTGCACCCGCAACGAAAGCCCGCTGGTCGTGGGGCACACGGAAGGCAGAAGCTATATCGCCAGCGATATTCCCGCCATGCTCAGCCACACCCGCGACGTGATCTTCTTAAACGATACGGAAGTCGCCGTACTGAGCGAGGACGGTATCGAGGTCGTAAACGCGGACGGCGAAACCGTGATGCACGAGCTGTACCACGTGACGTGGGATTTGAGCAACGCCGAAAAAAGCGGCTATCCCCATTTCATGCTCAAGGAAATTCACGAGCAGCCCGCCGCCCTGCAGAATACCTTCTCCCCGCGCAACGCCCTGGGCGCGCACGACCACAGCTGGCTTCCGATCACGCCGCAGGAAGCGAAAAGCCTGCGCAAGATCGTGATCGTGGCCTGCGGCACGGCCTACCACGCGGGTATCTACGGCAAGTATGCCATCGAAAAGCTCGCCCGCGTGCCCGTGGAGGTAGACATCGCCAGCGAATACCGCTACCGAAGCCCCATGCTGCACGAAAATGAGGTTTTCATCGCCATCTCCCAGAGCGGCGAGACGGCCGACACCCTGGCGGCGCTGCGCGAAGCCCGGCGGCAGAACGCCAAAACGCTGGTGATCTGCAACGTGGTCGGCTCCACCATCGCGCGCGAAGCGGGCGACGAAAACACGCTGTTCACCTATGCCGGCCCCGAAATCGCGGTCGCCAGCACCAAGGCTTATTCCACGCAGGTGGAAACCCTGCTGATGATCGCGCTGGCGCTCTCCGACCTGCGCGGCACGCTGAGCACAAAGGAAATCGAGGCGCTGACGGCGGAGATCGCCGCCCTGCCGGAAAAGGCAAAGCGCGCCGTGGAAACCGAGGAGCAGCTTGTGAAGATCGCCGCCGAGGAGTCTGGCAAAGGGCACGTGTTCTTTGTGGGCAGGGGGCTTGACTACGCGCTCTCGATGGAGGCGGCCCTGAAGCTCAAGGAGGTCAGCTACATCTTCTCGGAGGCCTACGCCTCCGGCGAGCTCAAGCACGGGCCGATCGCGCTTTTGGAGGACGGCAGGCTGGTGGTCACGGCCATCACGCAGCCGGAGCTTCTGGATAAATCGCTATCCAATATCAAGGAAATCAAGGCGCGCGACGCGCAGGTGATGGCCATCTGCCGCGAGGACCTCAAGGACCAGGTCGCGCCGGAGGTGGACAGGCTGATTACCATTCCCGCGGGGGACGATATCGTGTCGCCGCTTCTGGCCATCATCCCGCTGCAGCTGTTCGCCTACTGCATGGCCGTGGCGCGCGGCTGCGACGTGGACAAGCCCCGCAACCTTGCCAAGAGCGTGACCGTGGAATAACGCCAAACCCGGGCCGAATACTCCCGCACCATTCGCCCCGTACGCCGCAAAGCGTGCGGGGCGCGTTTTTTTGGTTGCTCACGGCCCTATTTAAAAAACGTTTGCAATATGACCGATCGTGATATACTGAACCATATCGGTACAGAAAGGAAGAGAATTATGCGATACGTAAAAGTGACAAGCGCGGACCAGCTGCCGCCGGGCGGCAAGCAAAAGGTGACGCTGGAAGGCAAAACGCTGCTGCTGACAAACGTGGACGGCGCGGTGTACGCCATCGATAACCGTTGCCCGCATATGGGCGGCTCGCTTTTCGAGGGCAAGCTGGAGGGCGAAACCATTACCTGCCCCCGGCACCATACCGTGTTCAATGTGAAAACAGGAGCCGTAGTCCAAAACGGCAGCATCGCCTTCCTTCACCTCAAGGTCGCGGATACGAGGGCGTATCCCGCGAAAATCGAAGGCGGCGACGTTCTCGTCGGCGTCGAATAGCCGCTTCCGGAAGCTTTATCCGCCCCGCCCGCAGCATTCCATGCCGTCCCTTATTCCGCTGAGGAATAAGGGATTTTCATATAGGCGCCGGATACCGCCTGATGTTTTCGGTTTGTTCACAACTTCTTAAGCTGCCTTTCAGCATTGCCTGTCATGATGGGGATGGATATCGTACGGAAAGGATAGAAATGGAATGCGATTTTTCCAAAAGCCGTTCCGGTGGGCGGCCGTATATACGCTGGTGCTCGCGGCGGCGGCGGCATTCGTTCTGCTGGATACCTTTGTAATTCCCCGTGTATTGACCCCGGCCGCCGTCGTGCTGCCGGCCGCCTATGCCGAAACGCTTGCCGGTACGCAGGCGGAGCAGACGCCGGTTACAGGAAGCGCCGAAACCGCGGCGGTGATCACGGATACGTCCTACGCCGACGATCATCTCCAAATCACGCTGGAGACCGTCTATATCTATGATACAGCCGTTTACATCGCGGATATTCAGGTTTCGGACGCGTCCTATTTCAAAACCGCGTTCGCCGGCAATACCTATGGCCGGAACATCACCGATACCACCTCCTCCATCGCCGAGGACAACGGCGCGGTATTTGCTGTCAACGGCGATTATTACGGCTTCCGCAATAATGGGTACGTCATCCGCAACGGCGTGCTGTACCGCGCCGTTTCCGGAAACAACGAAGACCTTGTGATCGACGGCGAGGGCAATTTTTCCATCGTCAGCGAAAGCGAAACGACGGCACAAAGCCTGATGGACGCGGGCGCCTGGCAGGTGCTCTCGTTCGGGCCAGCGCTGGTCGTAGACGGCGAAATCGCGGTGTCCGCGGACAGCGAGGTCGGCAAAGCCAAAAGCAGCAACCCCCGGACGGCCATCGGGCAGGTGTCCCCGCTGCATTACGTCTTTATCGTATCCGACGGGCGCACAAACGAAAGCGAGGGCCTGTCCCTGCTGGAGCTTTCCGAGCTGTTTGCCGAGCGTGGGTGCACCGTCGCCTATAACCTGGACGGCGGCGGCTCCGCCACGATGTGGCTCAACGGCCAAATCGTCAATACCCCCACGGACGGACGCTCGTACGGGGAAAGGAAGGTGAGCGATATTGTGTACTTCTAAACGGCAATCGCGGCATGGCAACGCCCTGAAAACCATGATCGTCTATCTGGGCGTCAGCGCGTTTTGTCTCACATTCAGCTCCGTCTATTCCCTGTACGGGCACGGCGTGCGCTCGGCTTCCATGTCGTTTATGTTCCTCTATCCGCTGCTGGGCGGCGCTCTGGTCTTCCTGCCGCTGCGGGTTTTCGGCCCGCTGCCGGACGGAATCCCACACTACCGCCTGTTTTATAACCTCTACAATTCCGGGATCGCCGCGCTGATTCTGGGCAGCGCGCTGCGGGGCGTATTCGAGATCGCGGGGACATCGTCCCCGTATACGGTGTTTTTTCCGGTCGCGGGATGGCTGCTTGCCGGAATCGGCGTGCTTGGCTTCTGGCGGGACGTAAGGCTATGCCGCACGTACGCCCGGCATGGCGGCAAGGTCTGAAAAAACAGGATATAATCCTCATTCACTCGCAGCGCGGCTCCCCGCGAACAGCCCTATTTACACAGCTTCCCGATCAGTGTAGAATAAGGGTTGTAGACTTGAGGGAGGTACTGCCATGCACTGTGCACGCCAGATCGCGGATGACCTATACTATGTGGGCGCGAGCGACCGCCGCCTGAACATGTTTGAAAACCTGTACCCGATCCCCAAAGGGATTTCCTATAATTCCTATCTGATCAAAGACGAAAAGACCGTATTGCTGGATACGTCCGACCACGCCGTGTCCGAGCTTTTCTTTGAAAACCTGCGTGCCGCGCTTGACGGCAGAGGGCTTGACTACCTCATCGTGCACCACATGGAGCCGGACCACGCCTCGCAGATCCGCTCGCTTCTGCGGCGCTATCCCGGCGTGAAGATCGTCGGCTCCGCCAAGGCCAAGGCGCTGATCGGGCAGTTTTTCGGCGAGGTGCCCGCCGAGTTCGTCACCGTGACCGACGGGGACACGCTTGCGATCGGCAGCCGGGAGCTCCGGTTCATCACCGCGCCGATGGTGCACTGGCCGGAAGTGATCATGACCTACGATCCCAAGGGCAAGACCCTGTTTTCCGCCGACGCGTTCGGCACCTTCGGCGCGCTGGGCGGCAACCTGTACGCCGACGAGGTCAATTTCGAGATCGACTGGCTGCCCGAGGCACGCCGGTATTACGCCAATATCGTGGGAAAATACGGCGCGCAGGTGCAGGCCGTGCTCAAAAAGGCAAGCGCCCTGACGATCGGGCGAATCTGCTCCCTGCATGGCCCGGTGTGGCGGAAAAACCTGGACTGGTATCTGGATAAATACGACCACTGGAGCGCCTACCGGCCTGAGGACGCGGACGACGTTCTCGTGGTTTACGGCTCGCTGTACGGGCACACCAAGAACGCCGCCGAAGCTCTCGCCATGCGGCTTTCCGACCGCGGCGCGCATGTGAAGATTTTTGACGCGTCCAATACGGATTTGAGCGAGCTGCTATCTGAAACCTTCCGCTGCGGAAAAATCGCGATCGCCTGCCCCACCTATAACGCGGGGATCTATCCCCCGTCTCCCATTATCTGCAGACGATGAAGGAACACAACATCCAAAACCGCAAGGTGGCGGTGATCGAAAGCGGGTCGTGGGCCCTCTCCTCGGGCAAGCTGATCCGGGCGCACCTGGAAGGCATGAAAAACATGGAGGTTCTGGAACCGCTGATCAGCGTCCTCTCCGCGATCCGGGAGGATCAATGCCGGGATCTCGAAGCGCTTTGCAAGGCTATAGTCGGTGGCGACGCGCAATGATCGGTCTTTATACCCGTAACAGACCGGATATTGCCTGTTTGCTGTCTCCACGCGAACGGGGAAAGGGCAACGGCTGCATCGTCAGCGCGTTCCGGCAGGCAGCCCTGACGCTGCCCTTGCCGTGCCTTCCGGTTTCGAAGCCGGATTACAGCCGCCCAATGCGCAAGCACCCGGAGTTGGATTTTGAAAAGATCGGGCAGGGGTTTCACCCCTGCTTCTTTTTTTGAACAAAGTGAAACGGGCAAGAGAAAACTGCAATGGCCGCGCAACGCGCGGCCATTGATAGGATAACAAAGGGCGTAGCAATTAGGTGAGGGTATGGGGCGAAACCCTATCGCCTTCTTACTTTCGTTCCTTCTGGCACGCCGGACAGAAATACACGCTGCCGCCCATGTAGGCGGCTTTTGTGATGGCGCCGCCGCAGGCGGGGCAGGGCTTCTCGACCGTGTTTTTGGACATCAGGGTTCGGTAGCCGCCGGGATTGCCGAAGAGATCGGTTTCCGTGTCACGGCCGTTCTGGTCCGCCATCTGCTTCAGGGTGGTTTTGACGCTGTCGAACAGCGTTTTCTGCTCCTGCTGCGACAACAGGCCGATCTTGGTTTTCGGATTCACGCGGGCGATGAACAGGATATCCTGCAGCACGCCGTTGCCCAGCCCCGGAATCCGCTGCTCCGTCGCCAGAAACGCCTTGGCGCCCTTGCCCGCGTTTTCCTCCGCCAGCTGCAGGAAATACGGCAGGCCAAACGCATCGGACAGGGGCGAGGGTTTCTGCTTCGCGACCGTGTAATACTCGTTCTCATACGTCCCTTCGGTGAACGCCCACAGCCCGCCGTACATCTGCACGCTGCAGGCGAGCGCCGATCCGTCCGTAAACGCGATCAGCAGCTGATGCTTCATGGGCGGCGCCTCCCCCGCGGCGAAATACCGCACGTTGACGCCCTCGGCCAGCAAAATCCGCTTGTCCTCAACCGTGATCTCCACCTTGCCGCCGACGCCCCTTGCCTCCCCGACGGTCTTCCCCCTGAGCAGCGCGTCGTACCCGGCGGGATCGCCGAAATACCACGCGAACTTATGCGGCGAGCTATTCGCCTGTACACTCCCGATCACTTTTCCCTTGACGGTTTCATTGAGCTGCTTCGCCAGGCTGATGCTCTCCGGCAGCTCGATCATCGCTTACAACCCCGTTTCCAACGGTCCCGTTCCGGCAGTCACTCAATGATCTTGATGCGGTCCTGCGGTTTTTCGTACGCGTCTCCGATCACGTCGCCCGAGCTTTTCGGCGGTGTAATTGATCATTGCGTCTTCCAGCGCGATATAGCTGTTATAGCCGGTCTGCTGGTTGGGATACTTGAGCACGTAGGCCTGCCCACCGCCCGCGGCGACGAAATCGTTGGTCACAATCACATAGTCCGCGTCCGGATCAAACGGCTTTCCCCCGACGGTTTCAATGGTCACGCGGCTGCCAGGCTTGGCGGGCGCGTAATACGTGGAATCGGGGTACTGGTCGCCGTTTTCATATTCCACGGTGGTATCGATGGTCATCACGATGCCCGCCACCTGCATGAAGCTTCCCAGCGGATACGGCGTGGAGTAGTAGGAGGCCTCCATCAGCTCCAGCAGCTCGCTGCCCTTGACCGTCATGATCTGCAGGGTGTTGCCGAAGGGGAATACCGTTTTCATGTCCAGCATCGAAATATCGCCGATACCGATGCTCGCGCGGATGCTGCCGCCGTTAGTGAACGCGGCGTCCACCGGCCGGCTGTACGCCTGGTTCGCCTTCCAGAGCATCGCGTCGGCGCAGAAATCGCCGAGGTTGGTTTCCTCCGTGCGCACGCCGGGGCTTTTCTCGCCGTTCAATAGCACGGTCGTCTTGGCAAACGTGGCGGAAAGCTGCGCCTCAATCTGGTCCTGGACGAACCCGATCATTTCTCCGACGTCCGCGTCGCCGTACTCCGCGCTGACCTGGGTCGGCTGCGCGGCAAAGAGCGCCTCGGTCAGTGTTTTTCCGTCGTACACCACCTCGCCGATGTTGTGGCCGAAGCATCCGGTGCTCACCAGCAGCGTGGTCGGCACGTTTTCGGCGCCTTCTGCATGCTTTTGCTCCACCCGCTGGTTGAGCACGATGTGGCTATGCCCGTCGATGAACAGGTCGACGCCGGTGGTGTTCTGGATCACGTCGATGGAGCGGTTGCCCTCGTCGGTCGGCTCCATGCCGAGGTGCCCCAGCACGACGATCAGGTCGCACGCCGCGGCCTGCAGCTCGCCTACGTATTGCTGTACGCAGTCATACAGGTCCTGCTTTTCCAAAAACGTCACGTTGGGCATCAGGGAGGGATTGGCCATGGTCAACGTGCTTGGCGCGTCCAGCCCGATGACGCCGATCTTCATCCCGCCGGTTTCATAGATCTTGTAGGGCGAAAAGTACAGCGTTTTGTCCGACGTGCGCAAAATATTGGCACACAG
Source organism: Candidatus Limiplasma sp. (assembly GCA_963674895.2). Lineage (GTDB taxonomy): Bacteria > Bacillota > Clostridia > Christensenellales > Aristaeellaceae > CAXXOK01. The sequence continues at coordinate 811,238 of CAXXCY010000002.1, read as the reverse complement.
GATATCAAACTCCGCGATCTCCGCGTTTTGCAAAAACTGGTCCACGCCCCAGTCAAACTCGTGGTTTCCGGGGCACATCGCGTCGTAGCCGACGGCGTTCATAAACTCAAAGGCGGTCGCGCCCCATGCTCAGGTTCACGAGGGGCCGGCCCTGCGATACGTCGCCCGCGTCCAGCAGCAGCACGCTCGCGCCCAGCCGTTCGGCGTCCTCCTTATATTGCTTGACCTGCGCATACCCCGTGGAAGGCTCGGTCAGGCTGGTTTCCGCGTAACCGTGAACGTCGTTGGTATGCACGATCACAAGTTTGCCCGTCAGGTCCACGTTCTGCTCCGCCACGGCGGCGGTAAGCGGCAGCGCGCACAGCAAGGCCAGGGCCAATGCCAGGGAAAGCCATCGTTTCATAATCCATTCCCCTTTTCAATTAATCCATTTATTGACATCATTATACCCGCTTTTAACCGGATGCGTCAATGCGAATACCACAACAAAAAAGGCTGCGCGTATCAGCGCGCAGCCTTTTGGGGGTATATGGTTTTTTTAGTTCTTCTTCGCGTGAATCGCGGCGTGCGCGGCGGCCAGCCTAGCGATCGGCACACGGAAGGGTGAGCAGCTGACATAGTTCAGGCCGACGTTATGGCAGAACTCGATCGTGGCCGGATCGCCGCCGTGTTCGCCGCAGATGCCCAGTTTCAGATCGGGGCGGGTTTCGCGGCCGAGCTGCGAGGCCATCTTCACCAGCTTGCCGACGCCGTTCTGGTCGAGCTTGGCGAAGGGATCGCTTTCAAAGATCTTGTTGGTATAGTAGCTGTCGAGGAACTTGCCGGCGTCGTCGCGGCTGAAGCCGAACGTCATCTGCGTGAGGTCGTTGGTGCCAAAGGAGAAGAACTCGGCTTCCCTGGCGATCTCATCGGCCAGCAGCGCGGCGCGCGGAATCTCGATCATGGTGCCGATATGGTACTTGAGCTCCGTGTTTTGCTCTTTGAACACGGTTTCGATGGTCTCTACCACGATGCTCTTGACGAAGGAGAGTTCCTTCACCTCGCAGACCAGCGGAATCATGATCTCGGGTACGATATCGTAGCCCTTGTCCTTCTTGACCTTGATGGCGGCCTGGATAACGGCGCGGGTCTGCATCTTCGCGATTTCGGGATAGGTGACCGCAAGGCGGCAGCCGCGGTGGCCCATCATCGGGTTAAACTCGTGCAGGGCGTCGATCTTTTCCAGAATCGCGTCGGACGTGGTGCCCAGTTCCCTGGCAATGCCGGCGATCTCGGCGGTCATGCTCGGGTGGGGCAGGAACTCGTGCAGCGGCGGGTCGAGGTAGCGCACGGTCATCGGTCGGCCTTCGAGCGCCGTGTACATGGCTTCGAAATCGCCCTGCTGCATCGGCAGGATCTTGGCGAGCGCCGCTTCGCGCTGCTCCACGGTATCCGCGAGGATCATCTCGCGCACGGCGCGCCGATGCGGTCGGCCTCAAAGAACATATGCTCGGTGCGGCACAGGCCGATGCCTTCGGCGCCGAACGCGACGGCCTGCAGGGTGTCGCGGGGATTGTCGGCATTCGTGCGCACTTTGAGCGTGCGGGCCGCGTCCGCCCAGGCCATCAGGCGGGGCGAAATCGCCGGTCACGGCTGCTTCCACCGTGGGGATGGCTTCGCCGTACACATTGCCGGTGGAACCGTCGATGGACAGGTCGTCGCCTTCACGGTACACCTTGCCGTCCACGGTGAGGGTTTTTTCTTCTTCGTTGATGCGCAGCGAGCCGCAGCCGACGACCGCCGCGCGGCCCATGCCGCGGGCGACGACCGCCGCGTGGCTGGTCATGCCGCCGCGCGCCGTGAGGATGCCCTTGGACAGGTCCATGCCCTCGATATCTTCCGGCGTGGTTTCCTCGCGCACGAGGATGGCGGGAATGCCCTTGCGGCCCGCGTTCGCGGCGGAGGAAGCGGTGAAGTACGCCTTGCCGGCGGCGGCGCCGGGAGAGGCGGGCAGGCCCTTGGCGATCGGCGTGGCCGCCTTGAGCGCCTTGGGATCAAAGTTCGGGTGCAGCAGGGTGTCCAGCTGCTTGGGCTCCACCTTGAGCACGGCTTCGTCGGTGGAAAGCACCTTTTCATCCACCAGGTCCACGGCGATTTTCAGCGCGGCCATCGCGGTGCGCTTGCCGTTGCGGGTCTGCAGCATGTAAAGCTTGGCATGCTCGATGGTGAACTCCATATCCTGCATGTCGCGGTAATGGTCTTCCAGGGTCTTGGCGATATCCACAAACTGCCGGTAGACCTCCGGCATGGTGTTTTGCAGCGCGGAAATCGGCTGGGGCGTGCGGATGCCCGCCACCACGTCCTCGCCCTGCGCGTTCATCAGGAATTCGCCGTAGAGCTTCTTTTCGCCGGTGGAGGGATCGCGCGTGAAGGCAACGCCCGTTCCCGAGTCGTCGCCCATGTTGCCGAACACCATCGCCTGCACGTTCACCGCGGTGCCCCAACTGCCGGGGATATCGTTCATGCGGCGGTAATAGATCGCGCGGGGGTTGTCCCAGGAACGGAACACGGCCTTGATGGCCTCGAGCAGCTGTTCCTTGGGATCCTGCGGGAAGTTCTCGCCCTTGGCCTTTTTGTAGATCGCCTTGAACTCTTCCACGAGCTTCTTGAGATCCTCGGCGTCCAGCTCGGTGTCGTACTGCACGCCCTTTCGCTTCCTTCATCTTGTGCAGCGCGGCCTTCGAACAGGCTCTTTTTCACTTCCATCACGACGTCGGAAAACATCTGGATGAAGCGGCGGTAGCTGTCGTAAGCAAAACGCTCGTTGCCGGTCTGCCTGGCAAGGCCCTTCGCGGCGACGTCGTTAAGCCCGAGATTCAAAATAGTGTCCATCATCCCCGGCATGGACGCGCGGGCGCCGGAACGGACAGACACCAGAAACGGACTCTCCAGATCGCCGAATTTCTTGCCGCAGATCACCTCGGTCTTGGCCAGCGCGGCGTCGATTTCCTTCATAATATCGGCGTTGATCGTCTGGCCGTCTTCATAATAACGGGTGCAGGCTTCGGTGGTTACGGTAAAACCCTGCGGCACGGGCAGGCCGATATTGGTCATCTCCGCGAGATTCGCGCCCTTGCCGCCCAGTAGCTCCCGCATGGCCGCGTTGCCCTCTTTGAACAGGTACACATACTTTGTCATGGGTTTGGCTTCCTCCTCAAAATCATTCTGTGGACCGCCACAGTTCTTGTGCTGATCCTTTCAAACTATCCAAACAATTATACACAGTTTGTATGGTATGTGCAAGGGAAAAAGACAGGCCTCGCCCTCCCGGTTTCCCTTTGGTATGCTAAAAGCCGAGCCCGGTGCCTCCCCGGCTTGTATTTTCCGGCGTACAACTCCTGCCGGTATAAGGTTTTTTTCACAGGAGTAAAAATCACCGGTTAAATATTGACAGTATTTCGATGTTGTAGTATGATAGGTTTCGCCGCTTGCAAAGGCGCCGACGCGGGGTAGAGCAGTTTGGTAGCTCGTCGGGCTCATAACCCGGAGGTCGAGGGTTCAAGTCCCTCCCCCGCAACCATTTCGGCGGCGTAGCTCAGTTGGCTAGAGCATTCGGTTCATACCCGGAGTGTCGAGAGTTCAAGTCTCCCCGCCGCTACCAGAGCAGATGCCGCTTCACCACATGCGTCCGTCATGGGTAGGCGGTTTTCTTTTTGCCCGGATATTTTTCCAGGAAAACGAGCCTGACCCCGGAGTCGGTCTCCTGTTCCCGGAAACGGACATATCCCGTTTTTTCATAGAGCCTGAGGTTGTTCAGGCTCCTGACGCTTGTAAAAAGTTCATAGCGCTGCGACAGGCAAGCGCTTTCAATCTCCCGCAGCAGCGCCGTGCCTATCCCTTTTCGCTGATGGGCCGGATGGACGATCAGCTTGCCGATATATACGGTATCGCCCTTTTGGTACGCCCGGACCGAGCCGACGATCGCGCCGGTTTCGTCTACGGCCTTGAGAAAGGTGCCCGCGTCATATTCCTTCTCCACGTCGGACTCGGTCTGTTTGAGGGGCGGTATCGCGTAATTATTCAGCAGTTCGGCTTCGCTCCGGTACGCGGTATATTGCAGCGCGAGAATGGGTTTCACGTCCTGCCTGTCCGCCTTTACTATGCTCGTCATTTTCAGCCTCCCTGCCGTTCCGGCCGTCGGCAACAATCCGTGAACGCATGCGATTGCGCCCGTTTCCCCGAAGCCCCTTTCAGGGCAGCGGCATATCCAGATCGTCCACGCGGGAATACAGAGACAGCAGGAAGGCGATATCCGCGACGCCGTCCGCGGAAAGCCCGTTCTCGGATTCGTAAAGCTCCACGGCCTGCTTCGTCGCCTCGTCAAAGGTTCCCGTTACGGGCGTATCCAGAAAGCCGGCCTGGGTCAGCCATTGCTGCAGCACCGAAACGGCCCCGCCGCCGGCTCCCAGGCTCAGCTCGGCCATCGGCGCAAGCAGCGGCGCGACAAGCGCGTCGTAATCCTTCCTGCCGATCATGTAGCCTGTGCTCATCGCCTGCTTGTAGTCGTTGACCGCCAGTTTCCGGAACGCTTCCTCGCCCGTATCCAGGTACGCAAACCGATAGCACGCGGCGCGGATTTCCAGCTCGTAGGGATTGAGCCCGAAGGCATCGAAGCGTTTGGTGATGCTGTTGGCGATCAGCCGCGCCGCGCGCCGCGCGTTGTTCAGGCCGGCCGGGGCCAGATCGGCGTTGCCGTATACGCCCGCGGGCAAATAGGTATTCCGCGTTTCCGCCAGATACCCGTATTCGGTCTTGCCTCCCAGATCGGCGGGTATCTCGTCCGGTACCGGAGAACCGGCGTCGCCCGCGTTCATTTCCATACGCCTGACGATATCTTCCACCACGATCCCGTCCATGCCGGACACGGCCCGCTGCGTATCGTAGAGGTTCACAAGCAGCGTTTGTGCGATCGCCATTGCCGGCGTCAGCGGATTGATATGATTTGGCTCGCCGCTCCAGAAGGCGTAGGGCACCCGCACCTGCAGCACCAGCTCCTCCTTGCGCACCAGCAGCACCGTATAGAGGGCCGGATTGCCGTCCATGTTCCGCATGCCCATCAGCAGGGCTTCGTCTCCGATGCCATCCATCGGAACCGATAGCTGCATGACCGCAAAACTCCTGAGGACGTCGTACCTGGCTTTGCCGCCCTGCGGATCGGCCAGCACATAGATGACGCTCGCCGCGGGGTCCGCCGCCGACAGCAGCGCATACCCCGCGCCTGTGCGGCTTCCGTCGCCAGCCGTATATCCGACGTCCGCAAACGCAAGCGTGTCCTCCGCCACGCCGAGGATGACGGCCATCTCCGAAAGCGTAAGCATCTGCGGCACCTGCCAGCTGAGCGGCCCCGCCTTGACCTCCAGCGCGGCCAGCCTGTCGTAATCCGCCTGCGCGTATGCCCCGCCGAGATCGACCACCTGCTTGTAATCCAGAAGCCCGGCTTCCCGCAGCGCCGCATCGCCGCTTGCCTGGAAGAGGAGGTCGCCCGCGTACGCCCTGAGGTACAGCATGTACTGGTCGGGGCCGGCCTGCGCCATCTTGGCGGTCGTCGCGTCGATGATCAGCGCCGCGGCGCGCCTGGCGTCCTCCCGGTTTGCATCCGTATACTTTACCGCGTCCTGAAATACCTTCGCGGGCATATAATTGTTTTTGAGGTCCATCAGGTATCCGTACAGCGTTTTCCCGCCCAGATCGGCCGGAAGCGTGTCCGGCACGGCCTGCGCGAGGACGGCCAGGGGCAGCGCGCACAGTACGAGCGCGAGGAGTAGGCTGATTGTCTTTTTCATACAGGGATCTCCTTTATTCGTTTGATCTATTGTATTGCATGATGAAATCACGGTAAGCGACGCACTGTTTGCCAAGGCCGATGATCCGGTCCAGCTCATCCGGCCGGTCCATCCGTTTCCCCGGCACGGCAATCAGAAATTATCCCCCGCTATTCCAGATTTCACGAGATGATACCCGAACCCGGCTTTGGAAGTATATGCCAATTTCGCTGACGTGTGAGCGTATTATATCATGCCTTGGGATAGGATGGCAAGCGAAGCGGCGGCCGGAGGGAAAGCCGCCGTTACGGCTGCTGTTCCGCTTTGTTTTGTTTGATGGTTTCCTTCATTTCCAGAACGCTTCGGTTCAGTTCTTCGATCTTGTCATAGAGCTCTTCGATCAAAAATTCCGATTTCAGATTAACTCGGTAATCGTTCTTGGAACGCATCCTGTCCTTTTCCTCCTGGCGGTTCTGGCTCATCATGATGATCGGCGCCTGGATGGCCGCGATGCAGGAAAGGATCAAATTCAGAAGGATAAACGGATAGGGGTCATAGGAACGATTTTGCAGCAGCACGTTGACGCCGATCCACAGCACCAGGGCGAGAAGAAAGAAACTGATGAAAAACCAGCTGCCCGCGAACGTGGCGAGCTTGTCCGCCATGAGATCGCCCCGGGTCAGCTTCCGGTCGTGCGCCTCGTTGATGTTTTTCGTCACCTTGGTTTCCAGCACCAGTTCCGTGATGTCGTCGTCGTCGTATTCCAGCACGCTTTTATCGCTGTCCAGAATGATGTCCACCAGTTCCTTGCGAGAATACGGCCTGTTTCCCATGGCTCTTAACCCCTCGGTTTTTTTCGCTTTCCGTATCGATAAGATTTTAACTCAATCCGGGCCGGTTTTCGTACTGTGAATATAGCCCCGGCATCGCGCAATGTCAATCAAAACCGCGAATCACAAGAAAAGCCGAATCAATCGCGGGCAATCTTTCCATCCCCTCTTTTCTGTGCTACAATAATCCGTGTCCGTAAAATAACTTGCGCCGGAGGTTTTTGAATGTCTGCATTCAGAACAAAGCTTGCGCGTCCGCTTAATATCGCGCTTTGGGTGCTGGTGGACGCGGCGCTGTGCAACGCCGCGATGATCCTTGCGCAGCAGTTCCGTTTCGGGATCGAAATCCCGGCAATTTTCTTCCAACGGTATATAAATCTCGCGCCCGTGATGACCGCGCTGTGCATCCTGTCGTTTTTCGCGTTCGGCCTGTACCGCAACATCTGGAAGTTCGCGTCCGTATCGAGCGTTTTCTCCATCCTGCTGGCGACACTGGCTGGCTGCGTGGCGACGTACGCCTATTCCCTGATCTCTTACGCGGTGACCCAGCCGGAGAACTATGCCCTGCTTCACCGCACCATTTACATGCTGCACTGGCTGATCTTCATGGCGCTGACCGTCGGTTCGCGCTACTTCTACCGCCTCGCCTTCACCTTTTCCTTCAAGCGCAGCACGGAGGGCACGACGCGCCGGCTGATGATCGTGGGCGCGGGCTGGGCGGGCGCGAACGTGATCCGCGATATCAAGAGCGGCCGGTATGCGGGCAGCCAGGCGGTCATCGCCGTGGACGACAATCCGGGCGTCGCGGGCTCCAAATTAAACGGTGTAAAGGTGCTATTGGGCACGGCCTCCATTCCCAAATACGCGGCGGAGTACGCCATCGACGACATCGTCATCGCCATCGCCACCCCCAACGGCAGCCTGCGCGAGCTGATCGAAACCTGCCTTTCCACGGGCTGCCGCGTGCGCCGGGTTACGTCGCTTGAGGATTTGAGCCTCAAGGGCACGCAGAGCGAGGTGCGCGATTTGAACATCGCCGACCTGCTGGGGCGCAGCGAAACCAACCTCAATATGACGCAGGTCGCCGCCTATTTCGCCGGAAAAACGGTGATGATCACCGGCGGCGGCGGGTCCATCGGCGGGGAGCTCTGCCGCCAGGTGCTCACGTTCCAGCCCAGGCTGGTCGTGCTGTACGACATCAACGAAAACTACCTCTACGACCTGTTCGCCGATTTGAAGCGCCACCACGGCGACGCGCTCAAGGACATGCTTTTGCTCCGGGTAGGCTCCGTACAGGACGCGGCGCGCCTGGACGAGGTGATGGACGCGTTTCCGTTTGACGTGGTGCTCCACGCCGCGGCGCATAAACATGTCCCCTTGCTGGAGGACAGCCCCGTGCAGGCCGTGAAGAACAACATATTCGGCACCTATACCGTCGCTTCGCGCGCCGCCGCGCACGGCGTGAAGCGCTTTGTGATGATCTCCACCGACAAGGCTGTCAACCCCACCAATGTGATGGGCGCCACCAAGCGCGCCGCCGAGAAGGTTGTGGCGGCGGTGGGCGGCGCGTCCGGCACCGAGTTCGTTTCGGTGCGGTTCGGAAACGTGCTGGGCTCGCACGGCAGCGTGGTGCCGCTTTTCGAGCGCCAGATCCGCGCAGGCGGCCCGGTAACCGTAACGCACCCGGACATCGTCCGCTATTTCATGACCATTCCCGAAGCCGCAAGTCTCGTGCTGCAGGCCGCGGTGCTGGCCAAGGGGGGCGAGCTGTTCGTGCTGGACATGGGCCAGCCCGTCCTGATCCGGGAGCTTGCCGAGCGGATGATTCAGCTGTATACCGCGCAGGGCGGGCCAAACCGCGTGGAAATCGCCTACACGGGCCTGCGCCCGGGCGACAAGCTGTACGAGGAACTGCTGACCGACGACGAAAGCCTTGTGAAAACCGAGCTTGACAAGATTTACGTCACCAAGCCCGACCGGATTACAGACGCGGAATTGCAGGAGATGCTCAAAACGCTCAGGAAATGCATGGAGGAGCGGGGCGACATGCGCGCCTGCCTGCACGAGATCATCCCCTCCTTCCGCGAGGCCGAAGAAGTAAACGGGCAGGCGGCGGACGCAAAGGCATGACGGACCACGAGCGGTACATGGCGGCCGCGCTGGCGGAAGCCCGCCTCGCCGCTTCGGAAGGCGAGGTACCCGTAGGCGCGGTGATCGTATCCCAAGGAGAGATCGTCGCCCGGGCGCATAACCGGCGCGAACAGCTGCGCGACCCCACCGCGCATGCCGAGATGCTCGCCATCCGCGAAGCCTCCACCAGGCTCCATACCCGAAGGCTGACCGGATGCGCCCTGTACGTGACGCTGGAACCCTGCCCCATGTGCGCGGGCGCGATGGTGATGGCATGCATGGACACCTGCTTCTTCGGTGCGAACGACGAGCGGCAGGGCTGTGTGGAAAGCGTATACGCACTGCCGTCCGATCCCGCGTTTTTTCACCGGGTACAGTGCGCGGGCGGGCTGATGGAAGCGGAAGCCAGGGCGCTGCTGCAGACATTCTTTGAGACTCGCAGATAAGGAGAAACCCACTTGCAGATTGATACCATCGTAACCGATCTGGACGATACCCTTCTCAACGGAAACGCGGAGCTCACCCCCTACACCCTGGAAATTCTGGACGAAGCCAAGCGGCGCGGCATCCGCGTCATCCCCGCCAGCGGACGGGCGCCCTCCAGCATGCGGCCATACGTCAACCGGCTGGACAACGGCCAGCCTTATATCGCCTGCAACGGCGCGCAGCTGATGAACCCAGACCACACGGAGATATTCTCCAACATGTTCACGCCCGAGCAGGCGCGCGAAATTGTGCAGTATTTTTATTCCAAAGGCTTTTATACGCAGGTCTACAGCGGCGATTACTTTTACTTTGCCAGGTCGTGCCAGGCGAGCAAGGACTACACCAGGCAGACCGGTATGAAAGGCAAAGAGGTTGGCGACCTGATCGCGTATCTGGACTTCCCCACTCCCAAGGTATTGAGCATCGGCGCGCCCGAGGAGGTGGAAGCGCTGTTCCCGGTCATTCAGGCCGATTTCCCGCATGTATCGTTTGCCATCAGCAAGCCGTATTTCCTCGAGGCGCAGCCCGAGGGCGTGACCAAAGGCTCGGCCCTGCAGCGGCTCAGCAGCATCGCGGGGTTCTCCCCCGAGCGCACGATGGTGTTCGGCGACAGCCTTAACGACATTTCCATGTTCGACTTTACCCGGCACAGCGTGGCGATTGCCAACGCCCGCAGCGAGGTGAAACAGGCCGCGCGCTATGTAACCGAGTTCTCCAACACGCAGGACGGGCTGGCGCGCTTTGTAAAAGCCAACGTGCTTTCTTAAATAATCCGGGAGCGTGATCGCATGATTAAAATCGCAGACTTTGCCAAGGCGCTGGACCTGAAGGTGCTGCACCATTCCGTCAAGGGCGAAATGGATATTACCCTGCCGGACCTCAACCGCCCGGGCATGCAGTTTTTCGGGTTCTACGAGTATTTCTCCCACGAGCGCCTGCAGGTGATCGGCAAGGCGGAGATGAATTACCTGGAATCGCTGGACGAAGATAAGCTCCGCAGCATCCTCAAGCCCTTCATGCAGTATTCGATCCCCGGCATCGTGATCTGCTGGGGTATGACGCCGCCCAAAGCGTTTCTGGAGATGGCGAAGGAGTACGATATCCCCATCCTGCAGTCCGGCAAAAAGACCACGGTCTTTACCCTGCAGGCGATCACCTATCTGAGCCGCCAGCTGGCACCGCACGAGACGCGGCACGGCGTGCTGGTGGATGTATTCGGCGTGGGCGTGCTGATTACCGGTGAAAGCGGCGTGGGCAAGAGCGAGGCGGCGCTGGAGCTGGTCAAGCGCGGCCATCAGCTGTGTGCGGACGACGTAGTGGATATCTGCCGCGTAGCGGACGACCGGCTGATCGGTGAATCCCCCGAAACCATCCGGCATTTCATGGAAATCCGCGGCATCGGGATTATCGATATCCGCGCGATGTACGGCGTCGGCGCCATCACGCTGTCCAAGACCATCGATATCGTCATCCATCTGGAAAAATGGGACCAGGAAAAGGAATACGACCGCCTCGGCCTCACCGAGGAGACCATCTCGATCATGAACGTGGCCGTACCGTATCAGGTGATGCCGGTCCGGCCCGGGCGCAACCTGGCGATCATTATCGAGGTCGCAGCGCGCAACCTGAGCCTGAAGCGCCTAGGCTACAGCGCGGCCAGCGAACTGGATCGCCGACTGAGCGATATGATGCTCAACAACGCGGAAAACGAATCCAACTAATCGGGAGGACCGCATGATTTATCTGGGAATAGACGTCGGCGGCACAGCAACCAAAATCGGCATTCTGGACGAACAGGCCAATATTATAGCGCAGGGTTCCACGCCGACCGGCGTGGGCAGGCCGTATCAGGAAATTATCCGCAATATGGCGGAGTACTCCCTGTCGCTGCTTCAAACGCTCGGGCTTTCGGCGCAGGACGTGACCGCAATCGGCGCGGGCGTTCCGGGCATCACAACCAACGTTACGGGCGTCGTGATGCGTTGCGTGAACATGGAATGGTGGGATATCCCGTTTCGCGATGAGATGCAAAAGTACATCCCAAAGCCTGTGATTTTGGGCAACGACGCCGACCTCGCGGGCTATGCGGAGAGCGTCTGCGGCGTGAGCAAGGGCACAGATTCCAGCGTCTTCATCACGCTGGGCACGGGCATCGGCGGCGGCCTGATCTTTCATGGCAAGCCGTGGAGCGGGCATCACAGCGCTGGCGGGGAGCTGGGGCATATCATCATGCAGATCGACGGCATCCCCTGCACCTGCGGCAGGCGCGGCTGCCTGGAACGCTATTGCAGCGCCACGGCGCTGATCCGCATCGCCAGAGAAGCCGCGGAAAAGCACCCCGAAAGCAAGCTGTGGGAAGCGACCCAAAACGATCTGGAAAACCTCAACGGCAAAAACATCTTCCGCTGCGCGATGGACGGCGATCCGGCGGCTGTGGAAGCCTTCGACCAGTATATCCATAACCTGTGCCTCGCGCTGTCCTCGGTCATCTGCCTGCTGGACCCCGAGGTCATCGTGCTGGGCGGCGGGCTTTCCAAGGACGGGGATTTTCTGCTGGAAGCGCTCAACAAACATATCCGGGAATACCTGGCCTTCCCGGAGGTTCCCTTTGCCGATATCAAAATCGCCACGCTCGGCGCGAACGCCGGGTTCATCGGCGCGGCGATGCTGGCCAAACGCCACATGGAGGACATGCAATGACTACGCTATCCATTTCCGACCTATACAAAAACCCGCCCGCAGCCGATATCGCGGATTTCGCGGTTTCGGGCTGGGTGCGCACCGTGCGCGACTCAAAGGCGTTCGGGTTCATCGAGATCAACGACGGCACGAGCTTTAAAAACCTGCAGATCGTGCTCACCGACGGGCAGACTGAAAACTTCACCGACGCGCTGAAGCTCACGCTGGGCAGCGCCATCCGCGCCACGGGCACGCTCACGCTCACGCCGGACATGAAGCAGCCCTTCGAGCTGAAGGCGGCGGCCGTGGAGGTGGTAGGCTTCTGCGATCCCGACTATCCGCTGCAGAAAAAGCGGCACAGCTTTGAGTACCTGCGCACCATCGCGCATCTCAGACCGCGCACGAATACCTATTACGCGGTGTTCCGCATCCGGTCGCTCGCCGCGCAGATCGTGCACCAGTTCTTCATGGAGCGCGGGTTTGTGTATGTGCACACGCCCATCATCACCGCCAGCGACTGCGAGGGCGCGGGCGAGATGTTCCAGGTAACGACGCTGGATATCCAAAACCCACCCCGTACCGAGCAGGGCGCGGTGGACTATACGCAGGATTTCTTCAAGAAGCAATCCAACCTCACCGTGAGCGGGCAGCTGAACGTGGAAACCTTCTGCCTGGCGTTTCGCAACGTCTATACCTTCGGCCCCACCTTCCGCGCCGAGATCAGCTATACGCAGCGGCACGCGGCGGAATTCTGGATGATCGAGCCCGAGATCGCGTTCGCCGACCTGTTCGACGATATGGACCTCGCGGAGGACATGATCAAGTATGTGATCGCGCACGTGATGGAGCAGGCGCCCGACGAACTCAATTTCCTGAACTCCTTCGTGGAAAAGGGGCTGCTTGACAAGCTCGGCGCGCTCGTTCAAAGCGAGTTCGTGCGCTGTACCTATACCGACGCAATCGAGATCCTTACAAAGAGCGGCGCGGATTTCGAGTATCCCGTCTCCTGGGGCTGCGATCTGCAGACCGAGCACGAGCGCTACCTGACCGAGAAGCACTTCGGCAGGCCCGTATTCGTATACAATTATCCGCGCGAAATCAAGGCGTTCTATATGCGCCTTAACGACGACCAGAAAACCGTCGCGGCGGTCGATATGCTCGTGCCGGGCATCGGCGAGCTGGTCGGCGGCAGCCAGCGCGAGGAGCGCGAGGACGTGCTCAGGCAGCGCCTTGCCGAGTATAAGCTGGATGAAAAAGCCTACGACTGGTACCTGGACACCCGCCGCTTCGGCACCGCGCCGCACGCGGGTTTCGGCCTGGGCTTCGAACGCCTGGTGATGTATTTGACGGGCATGAGCAACATCCGGGATGTTCTGCCGTTCCCCAGGACGACGGGGAACGCGGAGTTTTAAAGCACTTCGCGCTTTTCGCTTCAGCACATGTGCTGAAGCGATTTTTGCACTCCGGGCATGTTCGCTGCGCTTACGGCCAGCCCTCCGTGTCTGGTTTCGGATTATAGGTCGAAGGGTTGCGACCCTTCGATCATCCCAAGAGTACTACGGTAAGAACTTACTGGACTTGATCGTGGTTTCCAATCGGCTTTCCACGTAACGCCGCAGGACTTCAAACAGGGTTTTGTCCTCGGGGACGGGCGGGACGTCGAACCCGTCTTGGAGGGTGGCGCGCATCCAGTCGAGTTGGGAGGCGGACAGGCGCATGAGCGCGCCCTTGGCGCAGGCGCGGCAGCAAATGCCGCCTTCCGCGATATCGAAGCCCGCGCCCTGATCGGGCGCTATTTTTTTCTGGCAGTACACGCAGTGGCTGAGCCGGGGGCGGTAGCCGTTGTCCGCGGCAAAGAGCAGCAAAAAGGCGTTGACGATCATCAGGGGGTTTTCGTCCTCGCTATAGCACAGGCGGCGCAGGCTGTCCGTCAGCAGCTGGTAGAGGGTCTCCGCCTCCTGCCCGGTCTGCGCGGCGGCCTGCGAAAGCTGCAGCATATACGCGCCGCAGGTCATACGGTACGCGTCCAGCCGGACGGGGTAAAACGCCTCGCCGACGCTGCAGGAGGTCAGGGTATAGCGGTCCTGGCTGCGGAACACCACAAACTCGCCCTGCACGAAGCTCTCGCTGGCGGACATCAGGCAGCTTTTGGGTCTGCGGCACCCGCGCGAGAGCACGTCCACGCGCCCCCTGTCGGGCGTGAGCAGGGTGAGCATCCGGTCGTGCTCGCGGTAGTTCGCCACCCGGAGCACGATGCCTTGCAGCGTTTCAGACGGCATGGTTCCTCCCCTTTTCGCAGGAATGATCTTTGCCTTATTATACCACACGGAACGCTGGTATCCGGCGCTGCGATATGATATACTCAATGCATTGAAAGCCGGGAGGGATACTTATGCCTACTATCCTTGGTGTTTTGCTTTGCGACAGCGAAACCGCCTTTGCCTCCATGCCGCTGCTGGGCAGGCCCTGCGCCGGGCATGTGAAAGCCGCGATGCTGTCGGCGGGCGCGGACGCCGATGCGTTTGAACAAGAGGAGCTTTCCCCGGCCGCGTACGATACCGTGCTGTTCGCGGCGGAGCACACGCCCTGCATCGGCGATTTGGCCGCATTGGTTTCCCTCGCGAAAACCGCCCCCGCCATGCTGCTCTCCCCGCAAGGCGCGCCGCTTGCCTTCGCGCTGCCCGCCAAAGAGCTTTCCGTGTTCGACGAGCCGGTCACAATGCGCCTTCTGTTTAAGGAATACGGCGAAGCGGCGCAGACGGTCCGCGCGGAGCGCGAAGCGGACGGCATTGCGGTAACGGACGCCGAAAGCTACGCCGCGGCCTACCGCTGCCTGCGCGAAAGAATCGTGAAAAAACACATGCAAGCGGGCGTGGTCGTGCTGGAGCCGGAGCGCACCGTCATCGAGACGGACGTTGCGATCGGCGCGGGCACGATCATCCACCCGGACAATATCCTGGAGGGGCATACGGAGGTCGGCGCGGGCTGCACGCTCTACCCCGGCAGCCGGATCCGGAACGCGGCGATCGGCGATGAAACCACCGTGGAACACAGCGTGCTGCTGGAGTGCTCGGTCGGAAGCCATACCACGGTCGGCCCGTTCGCGTACCTCCGCCCGCAGACGGCGGTCGGCAGTCACTGCCGTATCGGCGATTTTGTGGAGATCAAGAACTCGGCCGTCGGCGACGGAACCAAGGTAAGCCACCTCACCTACGTGGGCGACGGCGACCTGGGCAAGCATATCAACCTGGGCTGCGGCGTGGTGTTCACCAACTACGACGGCAAGCAGAAGCACCGTACCGTGGTGGAGGACAACGCCTTCATCGGCTGCAACGTGAACCTGATCGCGCCCGTGCACGTGGGAGAGGACGCGTATATCGCCGCGGGCAGTACCGTAACGCGGGATGTGCCGCCGGACGCCCTGTTCATCGCGCGCGCGGAGGGCATGGTGAAGGAAGGCTGGGTTTCGCGTCGCAGGGAGAAGGGGAAGCTGTAACAGATGCATCTGATCGTCGGCCTGGGCAATCCGGGCGAAAAATACGAGCACACCCGCCACAACGCGGGGTTTGACGCGCTGTCCATTTTAGCGGACAGGCTCGGCATCAAAACCGCGAAGCTGAAGGGCAACGCGCTGGTGATGGAAGGGTTTGTGAACGGCAAAAAGGTCGTCCTCTGCAAGCCGCAGACCTTCATGAACCTAAGCGGCGCGGCCGTGAGCGAGCTGATGCACTTTTACAAACTCACGCCCGACCAATTGCTGGTGATCTACGATGACGTGGATATCCCGCAGGGGTGGCTACGCGTGCGCCGGGGCGGCAGCGCGGGCACGCATAACGGCATGCGCTCGGTCATCGCGTGCCTCAACACCGAAGATTTCGCGCGCGTCCGCATCGGAATCGGAAAAAACCCGCCCGACTACGATATCAAGGACTGGGTGCTTTCGCGCTACCACACGCCGGAGGAACGGCAAGCTGCCTTCGACGCCTACCAAAAGGCCGCGGACGCGGCGGCGGAGTGGGTGCAAAACGGCGTGGACATCGCAATGCGCAAGTACAGCACCAAAAAGCCCAAGCCGGAAACGCCCGACGAGGCCGGAGACGAAACATGAACGACGCGCTCTTCACCGGATATTCGGCGCTGCCCGCGTGGACAGCGCTTTTCGATCGCCTGTCCGCAGCCTCCTGCCTGTCGCTGACCGGCATGGCCGAGGGCGAGAAGCCCTTCTTCGCCGCCGCGCTGGCGCATGCCGCCAGGCGACCCGTGCTGTTCGTATCCCCCACGGAACTCACGGCTAAACGGCACGCGCAGGATATCGGGCGGCTGGGGATCGCCGCCGCCGCACTGCCCAGCCGCGATGTGCAGTTTTCCCGCGCGGCCTCCAGCCGCGAGAGCACGTGGCAGCGGCTGCAGGTGCTCCAGGACGCCATCCAGGGACAGGTAGAGGTCCTTTGCGTATCGGCGGAAGCGGCGCTGGACCGCTGCCCCGACGCAAAACGCTTTGAAAGCGCGTCGTTCCCGTTAACGGAAGGCGGCCGAATCGCGCCCGCGGCGCTGATCGACAGGCTTTTACATCTGGGCTATGAGCGCGTGCCGATGGTGGAAGGCCGCGGGCAATGCGCTATGCGCGGCGCGATCGCGGACGTGTTCCCGCCCACGGAGCTGGACGCGCTGCGCATCGAGTTTTTCGACGACGAGATCGACAGCATCCGGCGGTTTGACACGATCAGCCAGCGCAGCATCGAGCGCGTGAAGGACATATGGGTCACGCCCGCCTCGGAATGCATCCTCTGCGATTCCGGGGCCGCCGCCGCGCGCTTTGAAGAAGCCGTGCGCGAGCATGCGGACGTCGAAAACGCGCCGGCCCCCAAGCGGGACGGCATGGACGCCCTGGACGACTTCTTCCAGACCATCGATTCGGAGGAAGCCGCCGCGGAGCTTGCGGCAGCCGCGATTCTCGACGAGACGGAGAAGCCGGAAACGCCGTCCCGTATCAAGCACCATCTGGACGACGCGGCAACAATCCGCGCGGGCCACCCCATCCGCACCGCGCCGATGTGGCTCAACGTCCTGTGCGCGGACACCGCGGCGGTGGACGCCTATCTCAGCCGCCCTATCATCCTCGTGGACCAGCCCGACCAGGTTCTTACCCGCGCCAAGGCCAAGCATAACGCGTTTCTCGGCGAATGGCAGGAGGCCGCCCTGCGCGGTGACAGCTTCCCTGCGCAGCGGGAACTGCTGCTGCCCTATGCCGAGCTGCTGTCCTCGCTCAAGCGGCACGCCGTGCTGCTGCTCAGCGATCTGACGCGCGGGCTGGGGCAGTTCGAACCCACGGACGCGCTCCCGTTCCCCTCCGAGCCCGTGATGCCCTATCAGGGGCGGCTGGAGCCGCTTGCGAAGGATATCGCATCGTGGCGGGAGCATGGCTGTGCGGTCGCGCTTTTGACGGGCGGCGAGGCGCGCGGCCGCCGTCTGCTGCGCGCGCTCGAGCAGCAAAACGTGGCCGCCAAATACCTCGAAACCGCCGACAAGCCATTGGAACCCGGCGAGGTCGTGCTGCTGCCGATCTCCGTACACAAGGGCTTCCGCAACGCCGCCGCCGGGCTGTGCGTGGTCTCCGACAGCGATCTGTACGGCTCGGCCTATCAGCGCGTGCAGAAGCATCACGCCGCGGGCGAGCACATCGCGTCGTTCACCGATCTGAAAACGGGCGACTACGTGGTGCACGAGCTTCACGGCATCGGCATTTACGACGGCGTGGTGCAGCTGTCCACCGAGGGTGTGACGCGCGATTACCTGCTGATCCGGTATTTGGGCAGCGACAAGCTCTACGTCCCCACCGACCAGTTCGACCGCGTACAGAAGTTCATCGGTGCGGAAAACAGCCCGCCCAAGCTCAACCGCCTGGGCAGCGGCGCGTGGGAAAAGCAGAAAAGCAAGGTGAAGGCGGGGCTCAAGGAGCTCGCGTTCGACCTCGCGGCGCTCTACGCCACCCGGCAGAAGCAATCGGGCTTCGCGTTCAGCCGCGATCTGCCCTGGCAGCGGGAGTTTGAGGAGCTGTTCCCCTACGAGCTGACCGAGGACCAGCAAAAAAGCGTGGAGCAGATCTTTGCGGATATGGAAAGCAGCCGCAGCATGGACCGCCTGCTCTGCGGCGACGTGGGCTACGGCAAAACCGAGGTCGCGCTGCGCGCGGCGTTCAAGGCGGTGCTGGACGGAAAGCAGGTCGCCATCCTCGCGCCCACGACCATTCTGGTGCAGCAGCACTACAACACCATGAAGAAACGCTTCGCGGGCTTCCCAGTAACCTGCGAGATGCTCAGCCGCTTCCGCACCCCGAAGGAACAGCGCGAGATCATCGCAAAGCTCGCGGACGGCAAGATCGATGTGATTGTCGGCACGCACCGGCTGCTCGCCAAGGACGTGCGTTTCAAGGATCTGGGGCTTTTGGTCATCGACGAGGAGCACCGCTTCGGCGTCAACCACAAGGAAACCATCAAGCACATGAAAACCAAGGTGGATGTGCTGACCCTCACCGCGACGCCCATTCCCCGGACGCTGCACATGAGCCTGACCGGCATCCGCGACATGAGCCTGCTGGAAACGCCGCCGGAGGAGCGCCTGCCCGTGAAAACCTACGTGACGCCGTACGACGATTCCATCGTTGCAAACGCCATCCGCCATGAGATGGCGCGCGGCGGGCAGGTATATTTCCTCTATAACCGCGTGTACACCATCGAGCGGATGTTCGCGCGTCTGCAGGCGCTGGTACCGGAGGCGCGCATCGCCGTGGCGCACGGGCAGATGCGCGAAAACGCGCTGGAAGACGTGATGCTGGATTTCTACGCAGGCGCGTACGACGTGCTTTTGTGTTCCACGATCATCGAAAGCGGGCTGGACGTTCCGGAGGCCAATACCCTGATCGTGTTCGACGCGGACCGCTTCGGCCTTTCGCAGCTTTACCAGCTGCGCGGGCGCGTGGGCCGCTCCAGCCGGCAGGCGTACGCCTATTTGACCGTCCGCAGGGACAAGCTGTTATCCGAAGCCGCCGAAAAGCGCCTGACGGCCATCCGCGAGTTTACGGAGTTCGGCGCGGGCTACCGCATCGCCATGCGCGATCTGGAAATCCGCGGCGCGGGCGACGTGCTGGGCCCGCAGCAGAGCGGCCAGCTTTCCGCCGTCGGGTACGATATGTACGTTAAGCTCATGGAGCAGGCCGTGCACGAGGTGCAGGGAATCAAGGATGTGCCCGAGCTCGATACCCGCGTGGAGCTCAAGCTGGACGCGTACCTGCCCGAATCCCTCGTGCAGGACGAGCGGCTGCGCATCGAGGTGTACAAGCGCATCGCCATGATCGAGGACGAGGACAGCCGGCTGGACGTCGAAGCCGAGCTGATCGACCGCTTCGGGGATATCCCGGAACCAGTGGAAAACCTGGTGCGGGTCGCCCGGCTGCGCTCGGTTACGCGCAGGCTCGGAATCAACCACCTGTTCCTGCGCCCCGACGGCATTCATATGCGGCTGGAGCCCAAGCACCTGCCCGATCCGATGGCGCTGTACACCGCGGCGACCGAAACCGACAAACGCATCCAGTTCAGCCGCCATATGCCGCCCGAGATGGTGATCAAGGAACGCGATTTAACTCCGGACGCCGCTCTGGAGCTCGCCACCCAGGTGCTCACCGAAGTGTACCGGCGGATGGAAGGCGCGGTCAAGGCGCAGTAGACTATACGCAGAACAAACATTCGCTTTCCAATCCTGACAGGAAGAAAAGCGGGTGTTTGTTTGTTATACGCAAACCTGATACCACCGCGCCTTCATCAAGCGGAAGGGGGTTGTCCGCGTCCGCTCCGCTACATCTTGCGGTTGCTTTTGCGAACATATGTTTGTATAATAATATAGAACATATGTTCGCTTTTACTGATTCTGAGCCCATGCGGGAGGATGATCTCGATGAGCCGGGTGGTGCTGCACGCCGATTTGAACAACTTCTACGCCTCCGTGGCGTGCCTGGAGCGCCCCGAGCTTCGGGAGGTCCCCCTCGCCGTCTGCGGCGATCCCGCGCTTCGCCACGGTATCGTGCTGGCCAAAAACATGGTGGCCAAACGGCAGGGCGTCATCACGGGGCAGGCGATCTGGCAAGCGCGGCAGAGCTGCCCGAACCTGCAGGCGATCAGCCCGGACTTCGATACGGTGCTCAAATACAGCCAAACGGTGCGCGGGATCTTCTCCCGCTACACCAACCGCGTGCAGCCCTTCGGCGTGGACGAGGCGTGGCTGGACGTGAGCGGCCCGAGCGTGCAGATTGCCGACGGCTTGCGCATCGCCAACCACCTGCGCCACGCCGTGCGGGAGGAAACGGGGCTCACCGTGAGCGTGGGCGTGGGCGACAACCGCGTGTTCGCCAAGCTCGGCAGCGACCTGAAAAAGCCAGACGGCGTAAGCGTGGTCTGCACCGAAAACCGCGCCGCGGTGCTCGATCCGCTGCCCGTAAACGAGCTGCTGTTCATCGGGCGCGCCACCACCAAAAAGCTCCACAACCTCGGCATCTACACCATCGGCCAGCTTGCGGCCGTGGACCCTTCCGCGCTCAAGGCGGTATTCGGCAAAACGGGGCTGATGCTCTCGGGCTTTGCCCACGGGGACGACGCCGCCGCGGTGATCGCGGAGGACGCGCCCGTGAAGATGAAAAGCGTGGGCAACTCCATCACCACCGCGCACGATATCCTGACGTCCTACGACGTGCGCATCACGCTCTACGGCCTGTGCGACAGCGTAGCCTCCCGCATGCGCAAGCACCAGGTGACGGGACGCGTGGTGCAGGTGTCCGTCCGCAGCGCCAAGACCCTGGACTGGTTCCAGCGCCAGCAGACGCTCGCATTCGAGACCGACTGCAGCTTCGACCTGTTTGAGGCCGCCTACGGTCTGGTGCGGGAGAACTGGCGGGAGGGCATGCCCCTTCGCTCGCTGGGCGTGAGCGTAAGCCGCCTGTCCCCCGCCGGGAAGCTTTTGCAGCTTTCCTTCCTGCCCGAGGATTCCGCGCGGCAGAAGCGGCAAATCCTCGAATACACGATCGACGGCATCCGCAGGAAGTACGGCTACTTCGCCATCCAGCGCGCCATCATGCATTACGACCGCGCGCTGGGGCGCATCAACCCCGAGGACGAGCACCTGATCCATCCCGAGCCGTATTTTAAATAACCGATCCGGTTGAAACCACTGGTAAAAACCTGTTATAATAACATAAAATTTGTCTTCGGGGGCCCACGCATGAGGAAAATGCTTGCGGTTTTTCTGGGTTTCGCGCTTTTGTGCGCCTGTTTGCCCGCGTCAGCGCTGGTGGAGTGGGGGCTGGAGCTCAACGCCGCGTTCTCGATGCTGGAAGAAGGCAATCCGTTTCTCACGCGTTATAACGAGATCACGGGCGCAAACATACAGGCGCGCTATCCGCTGGGGCTTCCCTACATGTTCGGCGGCAAGGACGCGGCCAATCTGATGACCGTATGGTATGCCACGGAAACCACGAAGAATTTTATCCAGGGTCAAAAATACCTCTACGGGTTTGATTGTTCCGGCTTTACCAACTGGATTAATTTCGAGGCGGGCAAACCGCAGCACGATTCGCTGGAGCAGATGATCACCAACCGCGGCCTGTACCGCCGTCACCAGCTGGACGTAAAGGGAATTCCGTTCGATTTGCTCTGCCAGGAACTGCGGGTCGGGGATCTTCTGGTGGCGAGCACGGCCGGGCGGCATATTATGATGTATATCGGCACGATGGAGGATTTCGGATATACGGCGGAAGACGCGCCGGAGCTCAAGGATTACCTCACCTATCCGCTGCTCGTGCACTGCGGCCTCTGTCCGCCCTATGCCGGGCGGTACGCCGACTACATCAAGGCAAACGGGCTGAACTGCAACACCACGGACGGCGGTGTGGCCGTGACCATCACCGGCATGCCCGTCAGCGAAGCGCCGCACTATCTGTACGCCGATCATTACGACCACTATTATTTCGATCTGGACGGCTATTTTCTCAGGATTTACGATATCGGCGCCGCAACGTCGTACGTGTGGTTCAGGGTGTAGGCACGCCAGCGATACTCATTTTAAATCTTATAGCAACGGCGATGGTTTATTCCATCGCCGTCAGATCGTTGACAAACTCAGTTTGGCAACAGCATGCCAGCTTGCTCAAAAAGCGACAGTTTCGCGAAGACAAGCGTGGCGCGGGCTGAGCGTACACGGACGTACGTGATGTCCGCGACATCGCGCAGTCGACAAAGAAAATGGCGTTTTTTCAGCAAGCTGATGGCGGTGGATTTTATTCCATCGCCATGTCCAGTATCTGTTTTACCTTTTCCCTGGTGCACGCGCCTTCGTGCACCTTCTTCCCGTCCACATAGAAGGTGGGGACGTACCAGTAGTCATACCTCCACGCGGTCACCGGGTGTAAAAGCTCGTCGATCATCTCGATGTCCAGGGCCTGCAGGGCCGGGTTTTCCGCCTGCGCCTGCGCGATCCACTGGCGGGCCTGGGCGCAATACGGGCAGCTTTGAAAGTGGAACAGCAGAATCTTCCTCATGCCTGATCGCCTTCCTCCCGAAATCCGGCTTCGGCCGCCGGCAGATACCGGAGTACGTCCCGCACCCGCGTGGAATGGTACAGCGTCAGCCGCCGGACGGTGCAGGAGACCGGAGGCAGCGGCGGACGCACGTTTGCCGCCGTCAGGTCCGCCTTGCGCGCCAGCGTGATATGCGGCACGAAGGGCTTTGTGTCAAAGGCCTCCCCCGCTTCGGCAAGCATCCCGCGAAGGGTGTCCGAAAGCGCGGACAGCGCCCGGGAAGGCGCAAGCTTCATATACAGGAGCGCGTTTTCCCGCCTGCCGAAATACCCGGTCCCCTGCACGGTCAGCGTTTGCGGCGGGTGCTCCTTCGCCGCCGCCGCAATGATCCGCTCCAATTGTTGTACCTGCCGCTCCTCGCGCATCCCCAGAAAGGCGAGTGTCAGGTGATAGTTGTCCCTGGGAACAAGCTGCCCCCGGATATTCATGCCGGACACGACGCAAAAAAGCGCGTCCCGTACATCCCCGCTGAGTCCCAGGCCGATGAACAGGCGCATCATCCCGTGTACCGCCCTTTAATGCGGGTCTGCGGCGTGAGCCCTTTCATGCTGGTTACGCTGCGGTTCATCACCATGTTGAGCACTAGCCCGATTCCGGCCATGTTCGTCACCAGGTTGCTGCCCCCGTAGCTTAAAAACGGCAGCGGAATGCCCGTAATCGGCATATAGCCGATCGTCATCGCCACGTTCTGGAACACATGGAACAGCATCATGGCAAGCACCCCGATAATCACCATCTGCCCGAAGCGCTCCTGCGTGTAGTACGAGAGATACACCATCCTGAGAATCATCAGCAGGTAGGCGCCGAGCACGCCCAGAGCGCCCCAGAAACCGAAGGCCTCGCCGATGGTGGAGAAGATAAAGTCCGTATAATCCTCCGGCACATAGTCCAGCTGGCTGAAACTGCCCTGCACGAACATCCCCACGCCGCCGGTGCCGCCCGCCCCGATGGCGATCTTGGACTGGGTCACCTGATAGGTCGCGTTGGCATCCACCAGCTCGGGGTTGACAAAGGACAATATGCGCGTAATGCGATAGTCGTCGATGCCCGACGCCATAATGACGCCGTACAGGATCACCAGCGCCAGCACGCCCGCGGCGATGATCCCGCCCATCACCTTCATGCGGATGCCGCCGAAGTACATCATCACGGCGAACACGAACACCATGACCAATACCGATCCTGTTTCGCCCTGCAAAAGCGTGAGCGACCAGGGAATGCCCATCAGCAGCATGAGCCGCATGGCGGATTTCATCGTGCCCAGCGGATTATCGGTTTTTTCCAGGTATTTGGCGGTGGTGATGATGCAGGCGAGCTTGACGAATTCCGACGGCTGCAGCGTGTATCCCCACACGACGTCGATCCACGCCTTCACGCCCGCCGCCTGGCCGCCCAGGGCGATCATCAGCAGAAACACGGCAAACAGGTAAAACACCTGAGAGCGCCTGCGGATAAAATCGTGCGGGAAAAAGGTCACAAACCCGATAACGATCGGCGAGATGAGGAAAAAGATCGCCTGGCGCAGCCCGTAGTGAGAGGCTACGATATAGTTCAGCAGCGTATCCTCGGTCTCGGCGGAGGTGGAAAACGTGGCGATGGAAACGCACAGCACGCCGAACGCGGCCAGCGCAAAGGCAAGGATGGCGAGAATATAGTCAAAATGCGCCTTCGAGCGGCGGCTTTCGTTCATCATGCCTGTTCACCCCGTTTTCTGCGCGATCCGGAAAACCAGCCGGTCTTTCCCCGCGGGACCGGCGCGACGTCCGGCATGGGCACCGTGAACCCCATCAGCCGCCTGGCGATGCGCTCGACGGCATGGCTTGCCGGGCAGTCCGTTTCCATAAAGGTCTGATGCCTGTGAAGCGCCCTGAGCGCCTCGGGATCGTCCGGCACATACCCCAGCAGCGGCACATCCAGCGTATCGGCCACGGTCTGCGGGGCATACATATCGCCGCTTTGCACAAGCGCGGGCATTACCCGGTTGACGATGATCATCGGCGCGGGTCTCCCTTCCTCCCGGCACAGGGTCACGATCCGCTCCGCGTCGCGGATGGAAACGTCGTCGGGCGTAACGACCAGCAGGGTGTTGTCTACGCCATACAGGATTTTTTTCAGCCCGCGCGTAAGTCCCGCGGGCGCGTCCGCAAGGACATAATCATAGTGGTCGAGCAGCTTACCGACGATATTTCGGATCTGGTCTGCGTCGATGTCCTCCATCGTTCCCAGCTGCGCGGCGGGCAGCAGCCCCAGCGACGGCATGGTCAGGTGCTTGTGCACCGCCTGCATCAGCTTGCAGTCGCCGCGCACGTAATCCAGCACGTCGAACACCACGCTGTTCTCCATCCCCAGGTGCAGGTCCAGGCTCCGCAGCCCGATATCCATATCCATCAGCGCGGCCTTTTTACCCGCGCGCACCAGCGCGACGGCGAGCGCGGCCGCCAGCGTGGACTTCCCCACGCCGCCCTTTCCCGAGGCAAGCATCCAGGTGTTGATCATCGCGCCACCGCCTATGGTGCAAGCATGTTGCCGCCGGGGAAACCGGCGTCCGTCGTGCGCAGGGTTTTCTGGTCCAGATACCAGCCCACGAATTCGCGCGCGGCAAGGCTCGCCTCGCCGCCGCTCAGCCCCGAGGGGATGAACACGACCACGCAGATTTCCGGTTCGTCAAAGGGCGCGAGCATGATAAACCAGGAGTTGTTCTCCAGGTCGATGGTTGTGACTTCCGCCGTTCCCGTTTTGGCCGCTACGTCCTCGCGGTATTTCCATGTGGTGAAGTATTTGGCCGCCGTACCGCTTTCGTCCACAACGCCTTTCATGCCCTGCAGGATCAAATCCAGATACTCCTGGGAATTTTCGAACACATGGATCGTCGTGGGCGTTCGCTGGCTTAAAATGTCGCCTTCTGGGGACGTGATGCTGTCCACGATCATCAGGTTGTTCACCACGCCGCCGTTCCCCAGCGCCGCGGCATACCGGCTGACGGCAGCGGGCGTAAGCACCGTGATCGACTGTCCGATCGCTACCTGGATGGTCTGGCCGCCGCCCCATTTGATATCGTTGAGGTAGTTGTACGTATCGCCGATAACCGCCTGCAGGTACACCATCTCGCGCGTCATATTCAATTCTTCCATCAGGATGGGGCGCATGGAGACAACCCAGTCCGACTGGCTGGTGTTCACCGCCATGTCCATCAGGCGCTTGACGCAGCGGTTCAGGCTTTCGTCGTCATAGGTGATATTGCGAATGGCGCCCTGGTTCCTGAGGTGTTTTTTCACGGAGTTGAACACGATGATCGGCACGGCGGTGTCCTGGGAGGCTTCGTCCATCGCCTTGGAGGGATCGTACAGGCTCGTCTGGTTGCCGACCACGCTGCGCTCCTCGCCCGGCAGGTCCACACCCGTGCGGCTGGTGAGCCCGAACTCGGACGCATACTGGTACAGCCGCGTTTCCCCAAGGCGTGCGCCCAGCGTGTAGAAGAAAAAGTTGCAGCTGTTGGAGATGCCCTGCACGATGGTCTGGTACTGGTGCTTATAGCGCTGCGAAGCCGAAATCCAGCATTTGGGCGCGGTGTTGGGGTCGGAGGTATACAGCATGAACAATCCGCCGTCGGAAATGGTTTCGTCGGGCATCAGCTCGCCTTCCATCAGCGCGCCGAGCGAGGAGACCATCTTGAAAATCGATCCCGGCGTGGCGCGGGCATGGATAGTGTAGTTCATCAAAATGTTGCGTTCGTCGGTGAGAATTTCGCGGCTCTCATCCCCGGCCGCGATCAGGGCGTTGAGGTCGTAGGTGGGATAATTGGCCATGGCGAGCACGCGGCCGTCCATATCGATCACCATCATGGCGGCGCGGTCGGCCAGTGAAAGCGGGTATTTCTCCCAGTTGCGGCTTTCGATATCGGCGCGGTTGCTTTCAAGCCACGAGTTGAGCATCAGCTTTTTTTCCTGCGCTGCGCGCGTGGTTTCCACGTTCAGCGCCAGCGCGCGCTCCGCCTGCTGCTGGTAGCTTGCGTACAGGGTCAGCTTGACGTTATTGCCGTCCTGCGGTTCCACATAGCTGAGCTCGCGGGTAATTTTGCCTACGTTGTCGCGCTCGACGATCCGGTAGCCCTGCCTGGCGTCGTTGTTCTGCGTCAGCCAGTCCTCCATCGAGGCTTCGATGCCGTCCAGGCCGATGGTATCGGAATACTTGTAGCCCTTGGGCTGCAGCTCCTCCCACTTGGTGGTGGAGGGAATCGCGCCGATGTATCCGATCACCTGCGCCGCGAGGGTGCTGCGCGGATAGACGCGCTTGGTGCCCACGGATATCTCCAGGCCCGGCAGGTTCATGGAGCGGGTCTCGATCTCGATCACGGTCTCGTAGGGAACGTCCTCGGCGATGACGACCGGCTGGGAGAGGAACAGGTTCATTTGCATCTCGGAGTAGACGGCCATGACCTTGAGCATCTTCTCCTCGTCCATGCCGTCGGGAATCTGGTAGCGTTTCTTCAGCCTTTCAATCGCGTCGGCCGCGGTGGGAACGCCGGTCACGGAAAAGTAGTTGTTGTTGCGCCACTGCGTTTCGCGGGTCTGGAGCACGGCCTCGGATACGCCCGAACCGAAGTAAAACTCCCAGTCGCCCACCGCGACGTTCGCGCTTTCGCTGACTTCCTCTTCCCCTGCCTGCTTGCGGCGGATGACGAAATCCACGGTCAGCTCGCTGCCGTTTGCCTCGATGATATCGATAGCCTCGGAAATCGCCTGCGTGAACGCTATATAATCGCTGGTCGTGTTCTGGGAAGCGTCGCGGTAAAAGGTGACGTTGTAGATCATCTCGTCCTTGGCAAGGATTACGGCGTCGGCGTCGGTGATCATGCCGCGGCTGCCGCGCAGCGTGATCTTCGTGGTTCTGCGCGTTTCGGCGGTCTGCTGGTACTCGTACCCCGCATTGAGCTGCAGCCCCGCGATGCCGGTGATCAGAAACACGAATATCACAATCACGATACCTAAAAACGCAAGGTACCGCACGGGCAGGTTATACCCCTGCCGCATCGGATCACGGTTCTTTTTCCCAATCATCGCATGTCCTTTCCGGGTCCGCTACGAAAGTCTCGCGGCTTTTTTCAGTTTGTGTATCCCCAGCCACCGGCGGATGGGAAACTGCAAAAGCCCCGCCAAAAGCGTCGTATACAGCGCCGAAATCAGCGCGCGGCTGTAATGCCCCGCGTCCAACCGGATGCCGCTTAAATAGATATACAGCAGGTTCACGCTTTCAAAAACCGCAATGCTTAAAAGCGCGCACAGCATCGTGCGGATTGGCGCGGGCAGCCGCACGGTTTTTTTGCCCGATGTGCGCTCCTCCTCCATCCTGCGCTCGCTCTTGTCCGAAAACGCAAGGGAACCCAGCATCGCGCATACCGGATAGAGAATCAGGTAGATGTAGTCAAGCGACGGAATCATGATCTCCAGCAGATAACCAACGGCCAGCGAAATGACAAACGTGTATTTGCGCCCCAGCGCGATGCTGACGATGGCGATGATCGCGATCGCGAAGTTCGGCGCCACGCCGCCGATCGCCACATCGCCCGCCACCGTCGTCTGCAGCAGGTAGGAGAGCAGTATGAGCGCCGTAAACTGTATGCCTTTGCGGATCACTCGGTATCATCCTCCACTGTCAGGTCAAGCGGCGGCACGGTCGGCGTCGGCGTCGGCGTCGGCGGAAGGGTATAGCCGTAGGGATTGGCGTCCTGATCGGCGCCGTCGGGCACGTTGTATTCAATGGAGTTCGTCCCGCCCGCCGGCGTGGGCGTGACGTAGAGAACGGTGCCGTCCTCCTGGACGATTTCCACCGGCGCCGTTTCCGTGGGCACAGGCGTGGGTGCCAGCTGGAAGAAGTCCGAGCCGATCTGGATGGTCGGAATGGGCCGTACGGTATCCATCGGCACCAGTTCCAGCTGCGTTCCGGTTTCCCTGGATTCGATCGCTTCGGCGCTGGGCTGGTAGCGGAGGATGATTACGTACTCGATATGTTCAAAATCGGCGATCGGCTCAACCACGACGTAGCTTTTGTTGCTCTCCATGCCGCGCGTGGATTCGCGCACGGTGCCGATCGGGATGCCCTTGGGAAACGACATGCCCACGCCCGACGTCACCACCGTGTCGCCCGGGCGCGGGAGGTGGTCCTCCGGCAGGTAATACATGCGGCACATGGCCGAGCCGTCCACGCCCAGGGTGCCGCGCACCGTGCCCTGGTCGCGGGTGGAGGAGATCAGCGCGGCGATGCTCGCGTCGCTGTCGATAATGGTGCGGACGCTTGCCGAGGTCGCGCTGACGTTATAGGTATAGCCCACCAGCGCGCCTTCCATCGTGACGGCCATGAAATCCGTCACGCCGTCGTTTGAGCCCTTGTTGATGGTGAACACCGAGAAATAATTGCCGTCGCTGCGCCCGATGACCGTCGCTACGACGGGGTTCAGGCTTTCGTTGACGGAAATCTCGTCGTACAGGTCCTCGTAGACCGACAGCCGGTACTGCAGTTCCTCCGAGAGCATCGCCTGGTAAACCAGCTGCTCGTTTTCCAGCTTGATATCGTTGTACGCAGTTTCCAGATTGGCGCGGAGCTTCAATGTGCGCAGATAGTTGACCACCGCGTCCACGACGCTGGAAAACCCGACCTGCAGCGGCGTTAATGCCGTAGCCACGCCGTTTTCGGGCACGCGCAGCGTTTCGTTGCCCGTAATCAAAGCGAACAGGTGCGAGGCCGCAAGCGCAAGCAAAGCAACCACCACGATCACAATCACGGCGCGCCTGAGGCCCCGCCACCTGCGGGAATTGCGGCTTGGCGCCTTGTTTTCCGGCTTGTTGCCGTCCATGCGTTATCCTCCAGAAATCAGCTTTCCTTCAGAAAGCCGCCGTATCCCAGCTGCTCGAGCATATCGAAGTTCTCGATGATGTTGCCAAGCCCGAGCACCGCGCAGTCCGCGGGCTCCTTGGCCAAAAGCACGGGGATGCCGAGTTCGCTGGCGATCATCTGGTCCATGCCGTACAGCTGCGCGCCGCCGCCCGTCAGATAGATGCCGTTGTGCATCACGTCGGCGGTAAGCTCCGGCGGGGTGCGCTCCAAAAGCCATTTGATGGCGCTCAATATGGCCGTGCACGGATCGTGGATGGCGTCGTAAATCTGCGCTGAGGAGATCTCGGTCGTCTGCGGCAGGTTGGTAATCAGGTCGCGGCCGCGGATGCGCGCCCTGCGCTCCTCGCTGATCGGCAGCGCCGCGCCCAGATCCAGCTTGACTTCCTCGGCGGTGCGGTCGCCGATCAGGATGTTGAACTCGCGCTTGATGAAGTTGATGATGGCTTCGTCCATCTTCACCCCGCCCACACGGATGGAGTGGCTGATCACCACCCCGCCCAGCGAAATGATGGCGATGTCCGTGGTGCCGCCGCCGATATCCACCACCATGCAGCCGTTGGGGTCGAACACCGGCAGCCCGCTGCCAAGCGCCGATGCGAACGGCTTTTCCACCAGGTACACCTTGCGTGCGCCGGACGCTCTGGCGGCCTCCAGCACGGCGCGGCGCTCGATGGGCGAAATGGAGGACGGGCAGGTTAAAAACGTGCGCGGCTTCAAAAGATAGCTGGAGCCGATGGCCTTGCGGATGAAATATTGAATCAGGATCTGCGCCATGTCGAAATCGTTGATGATGCCCTCGCGCATCGGGCGGATGGCCGTGATGCCTTCGGTGGTCCTTCCCAGCATGATCTTCGCGTCGTCGCCGACGGCGCGGGGGCGCTGCCTGTGATCGCTTGTCACCACAACGATGGTGGGTTCGTTGACCACAATCCCCTTGCCTTTCACATAGACAAGCGTATTGCTGGTCCCCAGATCAATCCCCAGATCACGCGCAATAAAACCCATGCGTTACACGTCCGTTCTCGGTTTCTTATAACAAATACAGGCCGGCTTCCGCCAGCAGGTCCGCCGCCGCGTCCAGCGGCAGGCCGATTACGTTGGACGGACTGCCGTCGATCCGCGCGATCAAAGCGCTGCCGGCGCCCTGCATGGCATAAGCGCCCGCCTTATCCATCGGTTCCCCGGACTGGGCATAGCGGAGCAGTTCCTTTTCACCTATGTTGCGGAATAAAACATTCGTCGTCGAGACACGCTCCAACATGCGGCCGCCGGGCATATGCAGGCATACGCCCGTGTGCACCTGATGCCACCGGCCCGAAAGCATGGACAGCATCCGGGCGGCGTCCGAATGGCTGACCGGTTTGCCGAGGATATGGTCCTCCAGGCAGACCAGCGTGTCCGCGGAAAACACGGGGTATCCGGGGTGGCGGCCGAACACATCCGCGCCCTTTGCCCTGGCCAGTTCCCGCACCTGCTCCGGGCCGCTGCCCCGGGCGTTCTCCGGTACGGCCGACGGAACGACGGCGAACGGCAGGCCGAAATAAGCCATCAGTTCGCGTCTGCGCGGCGATGCCGACGCCAGGATGATCCGTGCTTCGGACAGCGCCGTTTCCATGCCCACTCCCCTTCCGGAAAAACACGTCCTTTGACTTTGCATTATACCATATCGGACTTGGAGCGTACACCCCCGCCCGAATTTGTTGCATACACTTCGGGGGTGCATTTAGTGCGCAAGCACAGGTGTTTTCCAACAAAAAAATCGAAACCGCCCGCAATACAGTCGGTTCCGATTCGTTGGCAATTCAATCCATTCAGGGCTGCTTGGTGCCGCGCATAATCAGATAGCTCAGCGGCAGGCTGACGATGCCGGCCGTCAGCTGGACACTGTCCCAGTGCTCCGCGACAAAGCGGAGAATATCCTGCAGGATTTGGATCCAACGCAATCCCAGCACCATGATCTGGCCCTGGTTCTGCCCGTTGACAACGGCGATCGCCTCGCGGACGGCAGGGATGAGCATCAGGAGGATGAAAACCGCCGGTATGCCGATGCTCAGCGAGATGGTCAGCACCCGGAAGCGGCGGAGCATACAGCCGTACAGGTAGAAGATCGACGTCCATTCCAGCGCGTACAAAATGAGCTGCGGCAAGTCCTTCAGCCCGCTTTGCAACTCTCTGCCATAGAGGGCGGCATCCATGGAAAACCCCTGCGGCGAGAGGCTGGACAGCGGGAACAGCGCGGCACCGATCAGCATATTCAGCAGAAACGTTCCCAGAAGCAGCGCGGCCATGCCGAGGAGCAGCACCAGCACGTTGCCCAGCCATACCGGCGTGCGCGCCGTGCCGAACCGGAGTAAAAAGCGCGAACCGCGCCCCGCCGTAAGGATGCCGATCACGAACGCCGCGAAGAACACGACCGCGAAATCCGCGCGGATACCGTCAAACGGATAGGGATCACCGATCACCGACGGCGTCAGAAGCGCCAGCAGCTTGACGGCAAGCACGACCAGAAGCGTCCACACGACGAGTCTGCTGATGGTCCTATACTGATACCGGAGCACACCGGAAAGGCGCGAATTGCGTACCCACTCAGCCATTGCGCTCCGCCTCCTTTTCCTCGGTCAGAAACACGAACAGGCGCTGCAGCCCGATGGGCGCGGTGCGCACGCGCTTGTCCATTAAAATACTTTGCTTTTTCTCTTCGCCAAGCTGCACATGGCGCACAAGCGTCCCCGCGAGCTCCTCCTCCTTGAGCAGCTTGCAGTCCGCCGTCAGCTCCCTCACGGCGTCGGCGTCCCCCGATACGCTTAAAGTACCGGATTGGAGTTCCTCCACCGTTCCCTCGCAGAGCAGATTTCCGTCGTCGATCATCACGGCGTAATCCAGCGCCCGCGCCACCTCGTCGATCAGATGGGTAGAGATCAGGAACGTGCGGCCCTTATCCTTGTGCTTTTCTTCCAGCAGCAGATCGTAAAACCGCTCCCGCATCACCGCATCCAGCCCCAGGCTCGGCTCGTCGATGATGGTGAAGGGGGCGTTGCTCGCCAGCCCGACCGCCAGCATCAGGCTGGTCTGCATGCCGCGGCTGAAGGTTTTGATTTTCCGGTTCCCTGGCAGGTCGAACCGCTTGATCAGCGTATGGACCAGCGCGCCGTCCCAATTGGGAAACAGCCCGCCGCATACGTAGAACAGGTCTTTGGGCCTGGACAGCTTCCCGAAATCCGGCGTATCGCCGATGATGCACAGCTCTCCCAGCGCCTTGCTGTTGTCCCACACGGCCTGATCGCCGATCCGCACGCTTCCGCCCGTGGGCCGGAGCATGCCGCCGACGATGCGCAATAGCGTGGACTTGCCCGCGCCGTTGCGCCCGAGCAGGCCGACGATCTTCCCCCCGGGAATGGACACGCTCAAGTTTTTCAGTGCCTGCGTTTTGCCGAAGGAACGGCTGACGCTATTGACCTGCAAGATAGTTTGATCCATAGAAACCTCGCTGTACGTGGGAAAATGCGTTGCAGTATTTTACTTGACGATCAGGTTGCACAGCCTGCCCGGTACGAAGATCAGCTTGACGACTGTCCTTCCCATAGTCAGTGCCAGTATTTCCGGTCGTTTCCGAAGCTCAATCTGAGCCTGCTCATCGGTCATATCAGAATCTATCATGATACGACTACGAACCTTGCCGTTGATCTGGATCGCGATTTCGATCTCGCTGCGCTTCATGGCCGCCTCGTCGTACTTCGGCCAGGGCTCAAACGTCATCCCGGAGCCGAAGCCCATCCTCTCCCACATCTCCTCGCAGATGTGCGGAGCCACGGGATACAGCAGCAGCGCAAGCGTCCTGAGCTCGTCCTTTGTGCAGCCGTCCGCCGCGTAGAACTCGTTGACGAGCGTCATCATCTGGGCGATGGCGGTATTGTACTTCATCGCCTCGTAGTCCTCGCCGACCTTCTTGATCGTCTCGTGCATCAGCGGGATGAGCGGCTTCTGATAACCCTCGCCGTCCTTTTGCATATCCATCAACCGCCATACGCGGTCCAGGAACCGGCGGCAGCCGCGCGCGCCGCTCGTGCTCCACGGAATGGCCTGATCGAATGCGCCCATGAACATCTCAAACATACGGGTGGCGTCCGCGCCGATATCGGCGATGCAGTCGTCCGGGTTGATCACGTTGCCGCGCGATTTGGACATCTTCTCGCCGTTCTCGCCCAGGATCATGCCGTGGCTGGTGCGCTTCTGGTAGGGTTCCTTGCAGGGCACCACGCCGATATCGTAGAGGAACTGGTGCCAGAACCGGCTGTACAAAAGGTGCAGCGTCGTATGCTCCATGCCGCCGTTGTACCAGTCCACGTTCATCCAGTACGTAAGCGCTTCGTAATCGGCGAAAACCGAATCGTTGTGCGGGTCGCAGTAGCGCAGGAAATACCAGCTCGAGCCCGCCCACTGCGGCATGGTGTCGGTCTCGCGCAGGGCGGGGCCGCCGCACACGGGGCAGGCAGTGTTCACCCAGTCCGCGATCTTTGCCAGCGGGCTTTCGCCGGTATCGGTGGTCATGTAGTTTTCCACGTCGGGCAGCAGCACCGGCAGCTGGTCCTCCGGGACGGGCACGGTGCCGCAGTGCGCGCAGTGCACCACGGGGATGGGTTCGCCCCAGTAGCGCTGGCGGCTGAACACCCAGTCGCGCAGCTTGTAGTTGATCTTCTTCTCGCCCAGGCCTTTTTCCACAAGCCAGGCGGTAATCGCCTTTTTCGCCTCGGCGACGCTCAGGCCGTCCAGAAATCCGCTGTTGACCAGAATGCCGTCCTCCACGTCGGTGTAGGCTTCTATCCCGATATCCCCGCCCGCGATGACTTCCACGATGGGCAGGCCGAACGTCTTGGCGAATTCATAGTCGCGCGTATCGTGCCCCGGCACTGCCATGATCGCGCCGGTGCCGTAGCTCATGAGCACGTAATCGCTGACCCAAACGGGGATATCCTTCCCGTTTACGGGGTTGACGGCGCAAAGCCCCAACAGCTCCACGCCGGTCTTTTCCTTGTTCATCTCGGTGCGCTCGAAGTCGCTCTTGCGGGCGGCCTGCTCGCGGTAGGCGATGACCTCGTCGAAGTTCTTTATATCATCCTTATAGGTGTCGATCAGCGGATGTTCGGGGCTTACGACCATATACGTCGCGCCGAACAGCGTATCCGGGCGCGTGGTGAAGACTTTCAGTCTTTCGTTTTTGCCGGCAATCCGGAATTCAACGTCCGCGCCCTCCGAGCGCCCGATCCAGTTGCGCTGCTGTATCTTCACCTTCTCGATGAAATCCACGTCGTTCAGCCCGTCCAGCAGCTTTTGGGCGTATTCGGTGATCCTGAGCATCCACTGGCTTTTCACCTTGCGGACGACCTCGCCGCCGCAGCGCTCGCACACGCCGCCGACGACCTCCTCGTTGGCGAGCCCCACCTTGCAGCTTAAGCACCAGTTGATCGGCATCTCCTGCTTGTACGCCAGCCCGCGCTTGAAGATCTGCAAAAAGATCCACTGCGTCCATTTATAATATTTGGGATCGGTGGTATCCACCTCGCGGGAATAATCGAAGGAAAACCCGAGCTTTTGAAGCTGGGAGCGGAAGCGGGCGATATTGTCCCTGGTCACCCTGGCCGGATGGACGTGGTTGGCGATGGCGTAGTTTTCCGTGGGGAGGCCGAACGCGTCGTACCCGATGGGAAACAGCACGTTGTAGCCTTCCATGCGGCGCTTGCGGCAGATGATATCCATCGCGGTGTTGGAGCGCGGATGCCCCACGTGCAGGCCGGCGCCGCTTGGATACGGAAACTCGATCAGCCCGTAGAACTTGGGCTTGTCGGACGGGTATGCGGCGTTGAACGTTCCTTCACCGGCCCATCGCTTCTGCCATTTCGCCTCGACGGCCGCCGGATCGTAGGGGGTGAACTCTGTATTTTGCATTGCGAAAACTCCTTCAATCACTCGAACTTCATGATCTAACCCAGATCGATCTTCATCATGCTACAGTACTGCTCCAGGAAGTTGATCCCGATGGTCAGCCTCTGCAGCGATTCTTCCTTCCCCAGCAGGGCCGCGATTTCCGTCGCTCCGCCCGGCGTGGAGGGAAGGCCCGAAAGCGCGACGCGCACCGGCCACATCACCTGGCCGGTTTTCAGCTCATGCTCGGTGGCCAGCCCCATCAGGCACTCCTTGAGGGTTTCCTCGGAGAAGTCCGTCAGGGCCGCCACCCGGGTAAGGGCGAGCTTGAGCACCTTGAGGCTGAGCGGCGGATCGGTTTTCATCTTCTTGTGGGAATACAGGTCGATCTGGTAATCCGGCAGCTCGGCGAGGAAGCGCACCATATCCGGTACGCGGTCAAACACCTCGGTGCGGCTGTGCATCAGCTCCGCCAGCCGGCGGTAGTCGATGCCCCTGCCTTTGAGCGCCCGGTCAAACCATGGCGTGACCATGGACAGGTAGTCATCAAAATCCATCCGCTTGACGTACTCGGCGTTGAACCATACGAGCTTGTCGGTGTTGAAAATCGCGGGCGATTTGGACAAGCCGCCGATATCGAACGCCTCCACGAGCTCTGGGAGCGTGAAAAACTCGCGCTCGTCCTTGGGCGCCCAGCCCAGCAGCGCGATGAAATTGATGATCGCGTCCCGCACATAGCCCTGCGACAGAAGGTCCTCAAAGCTCGGGTCGCCGTAGCGCTTACTGAGCTTCCGCGTGGCGTCCTTCATGACGACGGGCAGGTGCAGATAGACGGGCGGCTGCCAGCCGAACGCCTCATAAAGCAGGTTGTACTTGGGCGTGGAGCTTAAATACTCCGTGCCGCGGATGACGTGCGAAATCTGCATGAGATGGTCGTCGACCACGTTGGCGAAATTGTAGGTCGGCAGGCCGTCGGCCTTGATCAGCACGTTGTCGTCCAGGATCGCGCATTCGGTTTCCACGTGCCCGAACAGCAAATCCTCAAAGCTCGCCACGCCCTCCGTGGGGACGTTCTGGCGGATCACGTAAGGCTCGCCGCTTTCCATACGCCGTTTGGCCTCGTCCCCGGGGATGTGCATGCATTTTTTATCGTATTTGAATTGTCCGCCCTGCGCGGTGACCGCGTCCCGGCGCTGCTGCAATTCCTCTTTCGTACAAAAGCAGGGGTACGCCGCGCCGGTTTCGATCAGCCGCATGGCGTAGGGCAGATATAAATCTTTCCGCTCGCTTTGAATATACGGCCCGAAAGCCCCGCCTACGTCGGGGCCTTCGTCGTAATGAAGCCCGGCCTTGTGCATGTCCTCGTAGATCAGCTCCACGGCGCCTTCCACCTCGCGCTCCTGATCGGTGTCCTCGATGCGCAGGATGAACTTGCCGTGATGCTTTTTAGCGAACAGGTAGGCATACAGCGCCGTGCGTAGGCCGCCCAGATGCATATACCCCGTGGGGCTCGGCGCAAAGCGCGTGCGAATATCAGCCATCGTTTGATCCTTTCATCACCTTTTGAAACGTATCCTTGAGCCCCACGATGTGGTTGAACACGGGGAGGGCGTCAGTGGAATCCGCGTCCTTGCAGAAGTAGCCCATCCGGAGGAACTGGAATTTGTCCCCTGCCTTCGCGTCCGCGAGCGACGGTTCCATGAACCCGCGGCAGACCTCCAGACTATTGGGGTTGAGCTTCTCCAGGAAATCCTTCTTGCCTTCGCTTTCCTCTTCGTTTTCTTCCATCAGCAGGGGTTCGTACAGACGGGCCTCCACCGGCAGGCTTCTTAAAGCGCTCACCCAGTGCAGCGTGCCCTTCACCTTGCGCAGCGCGCCCTCGCTGCCGTTGCGGGAGGAAAGGTCCACCGTGCAGTACACGCAGGTCACATTGCCGTCCGCGTCCTTGTCGCAGCGCTCGCCCTTGATGATGTACGCCGCCTTCAGCCGCACCTCGCCGCCCAGGAACAGGCGGAAATACTTGCGCGCCGGAACCTCCATAAAGTCCTCGCGCTCGATAAAAAGCTCCCTGGTCAGCGTCACCGTGCGCTCGCCCATCTCGGGATGGCCGGGATGGTTTTCCACCGGCAGCTCGTCGGTTTTGCCCTCGGGCCAGTTTGTAAGCACAACCCTGAGCGGGCGCAGCACCGCCATGGCGCGCGGCGCGGTTTCGCTTAAGCTTTCACGCACGCAGTGCTCCAGAAGCGCAAAGTCCACCTCGCTGTCGGCCTTCGCCAGCCCGACTCGGTCGATGAAATCGCGGATCGCCCCCGGCGTGTATCCGCGCCGACGCATCGCGCACAGCGTGGGCATGCGGGGATCGTCCCATCCGGTGACGACGCCGGTTTCCACCAGCATGCGCAGGTAGCGCTTGGACATGATGGTGCGCGTGAGGTTCAGACGGCTGAACTCGATCTGGCGCGGCCTGCCGGGGAGCATCTCCGCGGCGTGCTCCACCACCCAGTCATAGAGCACGCGGTGATCCTCGTA
The DNA here is from genome assembly GCA_963674895.2 of Candidatus Limiplasma sp. Lineage (GTDB taxonomy): Bacteria > Bacillota > Clostridia > Christensenellales > Aristaeellaceae > CAXXOK01. The sequence goes on along the minus strand of CAXXCY010000002.1, from coordinate 773,352 downwards.
CTCCAGCGAGCACAGGCTGTGGGTGACGCATTCCAGCGCGTCGCCGATCGGGTGCGAATAATCGTACATCGGGTAGATGCGCCACTCCCGGCCCGTGCGGTGGTGCTCCTTAAACAGGATGCGGTACATCGCGGGGTCCCGCATATTCATGTTCGGGCTTGCCATATCGATCTTCATACGCAGGATCATGCTGCCCTCGGCATGCTTGCCCGCCTTCATTTCCTCAAACAGGCGCAGGTTTTCCTCCGCGGGCCGGTCGCGGTACGGGCTGTTTATGCCCGGCTCGGTCAGCGTGCCGCGGCTTACGCGCACCTCCTCGGAGGTTTGTTCGTCCACGTAGGCTAGGCCGCGCTTGATCCAGTCCACGGCGATATCATAGCAGGCCTGGTAATACTGGCTCGCGAAATAAAGCCCGCCGTCCCAGTGGAACCCGAGCCAGTGGATATCCTCCATGATGCCGTCCACATACTCGGCTTCTTCCTTAGCGGGGTTGGTGTCGTCAAACCGCAGATTGCACAGCCCGCCGTAGCGCTCCGCCGTCAGAAAATCGGCGGCCATCGCCTTGCAGTGGCCGATGTGCAGATAGCCGTTGGGCTCCGGGGGAAACCGGGTGTGAACGCTTTGGTAACGCCCGCTCTCCAGGTCTTCATCGATGAAATCCCAGATGAAATTCGATTTGCCCGCGGATGTTTCCATGCCCTAAGACTTCCTTTCCCGGATTGATACCATCGTATTATATCGGGAAAACCAATGCTTGACAAGCCTAACACGCCGTGCGGCACGCCATTCTCTATTCATTCTATTTGCCCCCGGTATTCCGGTTGCTGCGATTGTTTGACGGCAGGAGTTCGATTTTAGCAATTGACAACGCCATGCCGCGGAACTATACTGAGGATGACAAATGAATACCGAAAACTCGGTTGAAGGCTTGGGGAGAGAGCGGCACAGCCGCCGCCGAAGGTGCAAACCGCATAAGCTCTCAGGCAAAAGGACCCAGGCCCGACGAAACTCTGGAAAGCACCGGTATGCGCGGCGAATGGGCTTCGCGGGCACGGGTGCACCGAAGAGGCAATCCGCCCGGCGGAGAATCTTTCAGGTTACAAAACAGAGGCGAGAAGCGAAGAGGCTTTCTCGCCTTTTTACGTTTCGTATCCCAATCCTGAAAGGAGCTGCCTATGACAGAAAATTTCATCAAAACGCCGCTGTATGACCGGCAGTGTGCAGTACGGCGGCAAAATGGTCCCGTTCGCGGGCTACGAGCTGCCCGTACAGTACGGAGCGGGCGTGATGGGCGAGCACCGCGCCGTGCGCGAAAACGTGGGCCTGTTCGACGTCAGCCATATGGGCGAGATCGCCTTCCGCGGCCCGGACGCCCTGAACAACCTCCAGCGTCTGCTGTGCAACGATTTCTCCACCCTGCAGGACGGGCGCGTGCGCTACAGCCCGATGCTCAACGAGCAGGGCGGCGTGGTCGACGACGTGCTGGTGTACCGCAAGGCGCAGGACGACTACATGATGGTCGTCAACGCCTCAAACCGCCACAAGGACGTGGCGCATATCTTCATCCACCGCTTCGGGAACGTGGAGATCGCCGATATCTCCGACGGCGTCTGCCAGCTCGCCCTGCAGGGGCCCAAGGCCGAAGCGCTGATGCGCACGCTCACCAACCAGATTCCGCAGAAATACTACAGCTTCATCGATCACGTCGGAATCTACGGCGTCGATTACCTCCTGAGCCGCACCGGCTATACCGGCGAGGACGGCTTTGAACTTTATGTGAAGGCGGATGACGGCGTGAAGCTGTTCGACATCCTCTACCGGCACGGCCTGAGCTTCGGGCTGCAGCTGTGCGGGCTGGGCTGCCGCGACACGCTGCGGCTGGAGGCCGCCATGCCGCTGTACGGCCACGAGATGGACGAGGAGATCACGCCGCTGGAAACCGGGCTGGAACGTTATGTGAAATTTGAGAAGGACGATTTTATCGGCCGCAGGGCGCTGCTGATGGCGGGCAAGCCCCGCCGCGCGCGCATCGGGCTGAAGATGACCGGGCGCGGCATCGCGCGGGAGCACTGCGCGGTGCTCTTCGGCGGCAGGGAGATCGGCTTGACGACCAGCGGCACGTACTGCCCCACGGTGGGCGCGGTGGCGATGGCGATCGTGGATATCCGGTATCAGGACCCCGGAACGGTCCTGCAGGTATTGGTCAGGGGCAACCCCGTGGACGCGAAGGTCGTACCCCTGCCGTTTTACAAAAGATCGTAGGAGGGTTTTTACATGGAAGTGAAACAAGGGTTTCTGTATACCAAAACGCATGAATGGGTGGAATTTCTGGACGATACGACAGTGCGGATCGGCATCTCCGATTTCGCGCAGCACGAGCTGGGCGACCTGGTGTTTGCCAATCTCCCCGACGTGGGCGACGAACTGACGGCCGGAAAGATGTTCGCCGACGTGGAGAGCGTGAAGGCCGTCAGCGACGTGATTGCGCCCGTTAGCGGCACGGTCGCCGAGATCAACGAAGCGCTTTTGGATGCGCCCGAAAAGATCAACATGTCGGCGTACGCCGCGTGGTTCGTAAAGGTGGAGAACGTATCGGACCGCGGCGAGCTGCTGGACGCGGACGCCTATGCCGCCTACTGTGAAACGCTGTAAAAAGAGGTTGGATATGAGCCAGTATACTCCGCATACGTCTGAAGAAACCCGGGCGATGCTCCGGTCGCTCGGGCTAAATACCCCCGCCGATCTGTTTACGGATATCCCGGAAAAAGCCGGGCGCGGCATACCCGGAACAAAGCGCCCCGGCCTTACCCAGCTGGAAACGATGCAGGCCATGGAGGCGCTGGCGGACCGCAACGCGCATTATCATCTCACGCTGCGCGGCGCGGGCTGCTACGACCATTTCATTCCGCCGGTCGTGCCGCAGCTGGCCAACAAAAAGGAATTTCTGTCGTCCTATACGCCCTACCAGGCGGAGCTTTCGCAGGGCACGCTGCAGGCGATCTTTGAATACCAGACGCTGATCTGCGAGCTGACGGGCATGGATGTATCCAACGCGGGCGTATACGATTTCGCCACCGCCGCCGCGGAGAGCGCCGTGATGTGCCTTGATAAAAAGCGTACAACGGCGCTTGTGAGCGGAGCCGCGCACCCCGATACCCTCGCCGTGATGCAAACCTATTGCTACGGCATCGGCGCCGAAGTGCGCGCCGTTCCCCAAAAGGACGGGCGCACGGATATCGGCGCGCTCAGGGAGATGCTGACGGACGACGCCGCCTGCCTGTATATCCAGCAGCCGAACTTCTTGGGACTCCTGGAGGACGTGCCCGCGCTGTTTGCGGCCGCGAAAGAAGTGGGCGTGAAGTGCATCCTCGGCGCGAACCCGATGACGCTTTCCATCCTGCCCAGCGGCGGTGAACTCGGCGCGGATATCGTATGCGGCGACGTGCAGCCGTTCGGGCTGCCGATGGCTTACGGCGGGCCGCACGCGGGCTATATGGCCTGCACGCAGGCGCTGATGCGCAGGCTGCCCGGCCGCATCGCGGGGCAGACCACGGACGCGGAGGGGCGGCGCGCGTTCGTGCTGACACTGCAGGCGCGCGAGCAGCATATCAGGCGCGAGAAGGCGTCCTCCAACATCTGCACCAACCACGCGCACTGCACGCTGACCGCGTCCGTCTACCTGACCTACATGGGCCCGCGCGGCGTCGCAGCCGTTGCCGAAAGCTGTCTGAGCAAGGCGCATTATTTTGCGGGAGAGCTGTGCAAAATCAAGGGCGTGTCGCTGCGGTACGCGGGTGAATTCTTTCACGAGTTCGTCACCGAACTGCCAAATCCCGGAGCGGTCGAAGCCGCGCTGCACAAGCGCGGTATCCTGAGCGGCCTGCCGCTTGATAACGGGATGCTATGGTGCGTCACCGAAAAGGCTTCCAGGGCCCAGTTGGACGAAGCCGTAAACATTGTGCGGGAGGTATGCGAGCATGCGTAAGGACAGTTTTCTGAGCTTTGAAAAAAGCCGTCCGGGGCGCGGAACCGCCGTCATTCCCCCGCCCGGCGTACCCGCGTATACCCTGCAAACGCGGCGCGCCGCGCCGCCCGCGCTGCCGGAGCTCGCCGAGTGCGACGTGGACCGGCATTATACGGAGCTCGCGCACAAGACCTTCGGCGTGAACTGCGGGTTTTATCCGCTGGGCAGCTGCACCATGAAATACAACCCCGCCGTTAACGAGGCCGCCGCCGCGCTGCCGGGCTTCCGCGCCGCCCATCCGCTCGCGCCCGCGTACGCTTCGGAAGGCTCGCGCGCCGTGATGGAGGAGTTGAAGGAAAGCCTCTGCCGCGTCACGGGCATGGACGCGTTCACCCTGCAGCCCGCAGCGGGCGCGCACGGGGAGTTCGCGGGAATGCTGTTCATCAAAAAGTACTTTGAAAGCCGCGGGGAAACCCGCCGCACGAAGATCATCGTGCCGGACAGCGCGCACGGCACCAACCCGGCCAGCGCCGCCATGGCCGGCTTTACGGTCGTCAGCGTGAAAAGCCGCGCCGACGGCTGCGTGGACCCCGGAGAGCTGAAGGCTCTGCTTTCGGACGAAGTCGCGGGTATGATGATGACCAACCCGAACACCCTGGGGCTGTTTGAAAAGGACGTCCTTTCCATCGCCGAGCTGGTGCACGGCGCCGGCGGGCTGATGTATTACGACGGTGCGAACCTCAACGCCGTTTTAGGCGTCGCGAGGCCCGGCGACATGGGCTTTGATGTGGTACACCTGAACCTGCACAAGACTTTCTCCACGCCGCACGGCGGCGGCGGACCCGGCTCGGGTCCGGTGGGCGTGAAGCAATGCCTGGTCCCGTTCCTGCCCGGCGTACGGAGCCTGGGCGGGGAACCCGGGCTGCAGCTCAAGGCCTTCCACGGCAACTTTCTGGTGATGGTCCGGGCGCTCGCCTATATCAAATTCCTGGGCGACGATGGCCTGCGGGGCGTGGCGGAACACGCGGTACTGAACGCCAACTACCTGAAAAAGCTGCTCACGGACGCGGGCTATTCCGCCGCCGTGGACAGGCTGTGCATGCACGAATTTGTGCTGACCCTGGAAGCGGTCCGGGAGGAAACCGGCGTGCGCGCGCTGGATGCCGCCAAGCGGATGATCGACTACGGCATCCACCCGCCCACGATGTATTTCCCGCTGATCGTTCCCGAAGCGCTGATGTTTGAGCCTACCGAAACCGAAAGCCGGGAAACTTTGGACCGGGCGGCAAATACAATGATTGACATTCTCCAAGAAATCCGGCACAATTCTGATATGCTCCACAGCGCGCCGCATACCGCCGCAATCGGCAGGCCCGACGAAGTGAAAGCCGCCCGAAACCCCGTGCTTCGCTGGACCGCACGCGCAGATACAGAGCCGGAAGAGGTGGAATCTCAGTGATCAGACGGACAGCCTGCATCGTTGCCAGAAGCACGGACCCCTATCGCAACCTCGCGATCGAAAAACAGCTTCTGGACACTTTGCCAGATGAGACCGCGATCCTGTATCTCTGGCAGAACGCGCATACCATCGTGTGCGGGCGCAACCAAAACCCGTGGTACGAGTGCCGCGTAAAGGAATTCCTGGGCGACGGCGGCAAGATTGCCAAGCGCCTCAGCGGCGGCGGCACGGTGTACCACGATATGGGGAACGTAAATTTTACGTTCCTTGTGCCAAAGTCTGATTTCAATATTCCCAAACAGCTATCCGTCATCCAGTCGGCCGTCGCTTCCTACGGCCTGCAAGCCATACACAGCGGCCGGAACGACCTGCAGATCGGGGACCGCAAGTTTTCCGGAAACGCGTTTTACTCCTCGGGCCACAACGCGTACCATCACGGCACGCTGCTGGTGGACGTCGACATGAGCGTGATGGGCCGCTACCTGACCGCCGATGAAAAAAAGCTGCAAAACCGCGGCGTTAAAAGCGTGCCGGCCCGCGTCATCAACCTCAAAGCCCTGGCGCCAGCCCTGACCATCGATAATCTGCAGGCGGCGCTGTTTAAGGCGTTTGCCAAAATCTACGGTTATCCGCCCACAATCCTGGACGAGAAGATGATGGACCAGCCGACCATCGGCAAGCTGACGGAGTTCTACCGCAGCGCCGCGTGGATCTATCCCAAGGAGGTGCCCTATACCTTCTCGGTAGAGGAGCGCTTCCCGTGGGGCGGAATCAGCGTCAATCTCCTGGTGGAGGACGGCATGATCCGCGAGGCCCGTTTTTTTACCGACGCGATGGAAGCGGGCCTGTTCGCGGTGCTGGAGCAATCCCTGGTCGGATCACCGTCGCTGGTGTCCTCCATCACCGGGCGCCTCCGTCAAAAGCAGGAGATGATCCGGGACGAATCCCTCAAGCAGGTCGTCAGCGATATCGGCGCGCTGATCTGCAGCCATATCCGCGCCAGCGGAAAGGGTTCCTGAACCCGGATGTTTCCGTTGACACAACCGTCTGGCTGTACGATGTCAGACGGCTTTTTCTTTCATCATGGATGAAAAGCCCCTCCGCAGCCGTTATACTACCGGTACGTTGTTGACCGGCTCCTGTCCGAAAGCCGCCGTTTCGCCGCCGGTGAGCGTATTTAAAATTCACAGGGAGGATAACCCCATGAAACGCAGTTTGCGATGGCTGATACTGGGTTGTATAAGCTGTATACTGATGGCTTCCTGCGCGCCCGCGGGCGCGGAAAGCGCGCTGTTTGAAGCGGAGGTCGCGCTGCAGGCGGGAGAAGAGCCCACGCTTTTTTGCGTATATCCAAGCGCGGATCCCGCAGAAGCGTGGCCCGATGATCCGGCACTGCAGGCGCAGGTCGCCCCGCCGGACGGAGAGCCGTATTCCTTTGTTTTCCCCTCGTATGAAGGCAATGAAACCGGCTCGATGGTCCCGCTGCTCCGCTTTGCGGATATGAACGGAGACGGCATTCTGGATGCGGAGGCGCTGTTTGCGCTGGGCGCGTCCAACCTCACCAGCACCTACTTTTTATACGATCCCGCCGACTGCCGCCTGCATTACAGCCCTGTGCTCGGCGCGCTCTTCAACGCGGTTTACGATCCCGGGAAGCATATCGTCCTTTCGCAGATAAACGACGGCGCCGCGCGGAAATATTATGCGGTGTACGGCTTCCGGGAAGGCGTTCCCGTGCTGCTGCGCACCGCGTACATGGAGGCCTCCATAACGGAAAAAGACGACGATGTGCTGCTGACCAGCGTAACCTCGGCCGTTACCGGAGCCATATTGCTTGAGGAGTCCGTGCCGTTTTCCGGGGATGATTCCGCCCTATGGGACGCACAGTATGAGCGCCTGATGCAGGCGCTGCTGGAAAACTGCGAAAGCGATCTCAGCCTCGCCCAGCCCTGACGCTTGCCTGTCCCAACGCACATAAAAAGGCTGCCGTTTCCGGCAGCCTTTCTTCATGTTATGCTTAACCGAGTTCCGCGAAATATTTGATCGTACGCACCATCTGCGACGCGTAGCTGTTTTCATTGTCGTACCACGCCACGGTCTGCACCTGATAGGTGTCGTCGGTCAGCTTCGTCACCATGGTTTGCGTAGCGTCGAAGATCGAGCCGAACTTGGTGCCGATCACATCGGAGGATACGATCGGCTCCTCGTTGTAGCCGTAGCTGTCGGAGGCGGCGGCTTTCATGGCGGCGTTGATCTTTTCCACCGTCACATCCTGGCCCTTGACGACCGAAACCAGAATGGTGGTGGAGCCGGTGGGCACGGGCACGCGTTGGGCGGAGCCGATCAGCTTGCCGTTGAGATCGGGGATCACCAGCCCGATGGCCTTGGCGGCGCCGGTGGAGTTGGGCACGATATTGCAGGCGGCGGCACGGGCGCGGCGCAGATCGCCTTTGCGGTGCGGGCCGTCCAGCACCATCTGGTCGCCGGTGTAGGCGTGGATGGTGGACATGATGCCGGACTGGATCGGGAACGTTTTATGCAGGACATCCGCCATGGGCGCCAGGCAGTTGGTGGTGCAGGACGCGGCGGAAATGATTTTGTCCGCCTTGGTGAGCGTGTCCTCATTGACGGAGAAGACGATGGTCTTCATCTTGCCGGCAGGCGCGGAGATGATCACCTTTTTTGCGCCGGCGTCGATATGCGCCTGGCTCTTTTCCTCGCTGGTGTAAAAGCCCGTGCATTCCAGCACCACGTCGATGTCGAGCTTCCCCCAGGGGCAATCCTTGGCGTCTTTGAGGGCGTAGATTTTGATCTCTTTCCCGTCGACGATGATGGAATCCTCCGTGGATTCCACCGTATGCAGATTCTCACCGAGCTTGCCGCAGTAGGGGCCCTGCGCGGTATCGTATTTCAGCAAATGCGCCAGCATCGCGGGGCTGGTGAGATCGTTAATCGCAACAACTTCATACCCTTCCGCGGTAAACATCTGGCGGAAAGCAAGGCGGCCAATGCGACCGAAACCGTTGATTGCTACTTTGACCATGGTACTCTTCCTCCTCAATCACAGTGATTGTTAATTGGGTGTCAACCCTGTCTATTGTACTCAAAACCCGCTCCGATTGCAAGCGCGAAACGGGTTTACCCGCAATTCATCCCTTATATTTTCTCGTATAGCGGTTTGATATGGGCGCGCTTTGACCCGATTTGCTATCCGCACACAAATGCGCCCTTTGACAAGCCGGCGAATCCCCCGGCATTGACGCGGCGGCAAACAACTGACTATAATAAACGCAAACGCTGCGCACAGAAATGAACGGACAGGAGGACAACCGTATGAATCCGGTGATCCAGAGCCTTCACGAGCGAAAATCAATACGCGCGTACGAGGATAAGCCGATAGACCCCGCCCTGAAGCGGGAAATCCTGCTCGCCGCCATGCAGGCCCCCACCGCGGGCAACCAGCAGCTGTACACGATCCTGGACATCACGGACGGGGAGCTGAAGCAGCGGCTGGCCGTGACCTGCGACAACCAGCCCTTCATCGCCAAAGCGCCGATGGCGCTGGTCTTCTGCGCCGACCCGCTCAAATGGGTGGACGCGTACCATTCGGCCGGATGCTCGCCCCGCCCGATCGGGCCGGGGGACCTGATGCTTGCGATGCAGGACGCCCTGATCGCCGCGCAAAACGCCGTGACCGCGGCGTGGAGCCTGGGCATCGGCTCGTGCTATATCGGCGACATTATGGAAAACGCCGAGACGCACCGGGAGATGCTGCATCTGCCCCCGAACGTGATGCCGGCCACGATGGTCGTGTTCGGCTACCCCACCGCCCGGCAGACGGACAAGCCCAAGGCGCCGCGCAGCCCGTTTGAAACCGTGGTCCAGACCAACGTCTATCACCGGCTGACCGGCGAGGAGCTCCGCCAAATGGCCGGACCGCGCACCGGCAAACGGTCTTACGAGGAATGGATACCCGCGTTTCTGGAAGGCCGGTACAACTCCGCCTTCGCCCGCGAGCTGAACCGTTCTGCGCAGGTATATCTGCAGGCGTGTTCCGGCGAAGCGTAACGGGATACGTTCATGCATAACGCACAAAACTGCGACGAATACCTGCGGCGCATCCACGCGGTGCAGGACTATATTGAAGAGCATGCGGATACCGTTCCGGACCTGCAGGAGCTCGCGGAAGCCGCGCGCTTTTCCAAATACCATTTCCACCGGATTTTCCGCGCGCTGACCGGGGAAACGCTTGGGCAGTACGTTTGCCGCATCAAAATGGAACGCACGGGGTCCTATCTCGTGCACAGCCCCCATGTTTCGGTCACGGATATCGCCTACCATTACGGCTTTTCCGACTCGGCGGTCTTCTCGCGTTCCTTTAAAAGCCATTACGGGATCAGCCCGACCGCGTTCCGGAACCAACACCGCAAGAATTGCAAAGACGGCGGTCCAACCTCCCAATATACTGATGATGCGCGCAAACCGAAATTGGGAGTGATACCATGAAAACGAAGGCGACCAGCGTGGAAACGACGACGCTCGACCTGCGGGTGATCTACGTCCGGCATACAGGCAGCTACCGGGAACTGGGGGCGGTGATTCCGGGCATGATTCAAAAGCTCTACGCCTTTGCGATGAGCCGGCGGCTGCTGGACCCCAAAGACACAAAAATCCTGTCCGTCTATCACGACAACCCGGACCTGACCGACGAAGCGCAGCTTCGCGTAAGCCTGTGCATGACGATCAACAAGACCGCGAAGGTGGAGGAACAGGGCGAAATCGGCGTGATGAGTATCTCCGGAGACTATGCCGTCGGGCATTTCGAGATCCCGCCCATGGACTACGGCGCGGTCTGGCAGTATATGTACGGCGAGTGGCTGCCAAACAGCGGAACCCAGCCGCGCGATTCCTTCCCCTTCGAGGTCTACGTCAGCGATCCGTCCCAAAATCCGGGCGGAAATCAGCTGCTGGACGTGTATCTGCCGGTCGAGCCCCTCGGGAGCATCTGATCCGCCCGAAACCGAAGAGCCGGTATCCGATGACGGGATACCGGTTCTTTTGTACGATTCAAAGACATAAGAGAAGCACCCGCCGGATGGACCATCCCCGCGGCTGCCGTCTTGCGCCTCTTCGCAATGTAGTGTATTCTAATCCGGGAATTGCAGACCGGACTTTAAACCGGAGAGGGGTATTTTGCTTGAGCATTATCACGATCGTAGGCGCCGGAATGATGGGCTCGGCCATGAGCCTGCCCGCCAGGGACAACGGACATGCGGTGCGCATCGTCGGCACCCATCTGGACCGGGAAATTATCGGACACGCCAAAAAGCACGGCGAGCATATGACCATGCGGCGGCCGCTGCCCGAAGGTATCGCATACTATCAAATTGACGATATACGGGAGGCGCTGCAGGATACGGACCTGGTCATCTGCGGCGTATCCAGCTTCGGCGTGGACTGGTTTCTGGAAACGGTCGTCCCGTTGATCCCGAGCGACGTTCCGGTGCTTTCCGTCACCAAGGGGCTGCTCAACCGGGAGGACGGGACGCTTGAAACCTTCCCCGATTATTACACGCGGCAGACCGGCGGGCGGCTGTCCTTCAATGCCATCGGCGGACCCTGCACCAGCTATGAGCTGGCGGACCGCCGCCACAGCGCCGTGGCGTTCTGCGGATACGACCCCGCCGTTTTAACGCGCCTGAAGGAGCTGCTGGAAACGGAGTATTACCACATCAGCCTGTCCACGGACGTGACGGGTGTGGAATGCGCCGTGGCGATGAAAAACGCGTACGCCCTCGGCGTGACGCTTGCCGTCGGGATGGTCGAGAAGACGGACGGCGTCGGCTGCACGCCGGCGTACAACCCGCAGGCTGCGCTGTTCGGGCAGAGCGTGCGCGAGATGGCGGCGATCCTGCGCTATGTGGGCGGCGGGGCCGAGAACATCGTCTTCGGCGCGGGCGACCTGTACGTTACCGTTTTCGGCGGACGCACCCGCAAGCTCGGTACGCTGCTGGGCAGGGGGATGCCGTTCTCCGAAGCCATGCGGGAATTAAGCGGCATCACGCTGGAATCCGTCGCCATCGCGCGGCGCCTGATCAGCGCCGTTTCCAAAGCGGTCGCGCTTCACAAGCTGGAAGAAGAGCAGTTCCCGCTGCTTACGTACGTGGGCTGTCTGCTGAACGAAAGCCCGGCGGGCGGCATCCCGTTCGAGCGGTTTGAAACGGTGAAATTCTAGCGCGTTCCCGCCCTGTCCTTTCCCGTTCATTCGCCCGTTCTGTATATTTATTCATCTGCCTTCGCCGCGTAAAAAGTCTTGTCGGCAAAGCTATTTCGTGCTTTTTGTACCGTATCGCGCGGACATACCCCCATATATTGTAACATTATGAGAAAGATTATTCAGATTTAACCGTTGACAACCAGGCAAACATCCCGTATAATACACAGTTGAATATACCCCCCGCATTCCCTCGGGAAAGGAGACGGAAGTTTGAACGCTTTGCTCAAGGGAGCCATGCTTTACAGGAAGCGGACGCTCTGCGAAGGTGACCTGATGATCCGGCAGGGCAAGCTGTTTCCTCTTTTGTCACCGACCGAAGCAAGCGACTTGCCCGTTCTTTCCCTTTCAGGCAAAGTTGTCATTCCCGGTTTCGCAGATGCCCACGTTCATTTGCGGGAACCGGGTTTTTCGTATAAGGAAACCATCCTGACAGGCACGCGCGCGGCCGCGCGCGGCGGCTATACCGACCTGTGCGCCATGCCCAACCTCAACCCGCCGCCCGACAGCATGGATCATCTGGCGGAGGAGCTCGAGATCATCGGGCGGGACGCCTGCGTGCATGTGAAGCCCTATGCCTGCATTACCAAGGGGCAGCAGGGGAAAGAGCTTGTGGATTTCAAGGCGCTCGCGCCCCACGTGGCGGGCTTTTCCGACGACGGGCGCGGCGTGCAGTCCGAACCCATGATGCGAAGCGCGATGGAACAGGCGAAAGCGGCGGACAGCCTGATCGCCGCGCACTGCGAGGACGACAGCCTGCTGTTTGGCGGCATGATCCACGACGGCGCATACGCCAGGCGCAGCGGGATCCAGGGCATCTCCTCCGAAAGCGAATGGCGGCAGGTGGAACGGGATTTGAAGCTCGCCAAAGAAACGGGCTGCCGCTACCACGTCTGCCACGTTTCCACGAAGGAAAGCGTCGCGCTGATCCGCAGGGCGAAGGCCGAGGGCGCGGACGTAACCTGCGAAACCGCGCCGCACTACCTGCTGCTGTGCGATGAGGATTTGCGGGACGACGGGCGCTTCAAGATGAACCCGCCCATCCGCTCCGCGGCCGACCGGGACGCGCTGATCGAAGGCATACTGGACGGCACGGTCGATATGGTCGCTACCGACCACGCACCCCATACCGCCGCGGAAAAGGCGGGCGGGCTGCAGGGAAGCCTGATGGGCGTCGTGGGGCTGGAGTGCGCGTTCGCGGTTCTCCATACCCGGCTGGTGAAACCGGGTATCCTGCCGCTTTTACGGCTCCTTGAGCTGATGATCGACAAGCCCCGGGAGCGCTTCCGTCTCCCCCTCCCGACGTTTACGGAGGGGCAGCCCGCCGATCTGGCGGTGCTGGACCTGGACAGGGAATGGGTCGTACGGCCCGAGCGGTTTTTTTCCAAGGGGCATGCCACGCCGTTTGACGGCATGCGGGTGACCGGGGACTGTATCATGACCATAGCGGGAGGTGAGATCGTATGGCAAGAGTAGAGCGCAAGCTGGTGATGGAAAACGGCGCCGAGTTTATGGGAACGTCCTTTGGCGCGGTGCGCGACACGCTGTGCGAGATGGTGTTCAACACCTCGATGGTCGGCTACCAGGAGATCGTCACCGATCCCAGCTACACCGAGCAGATGGTCGTGATGACCTATCCGCTGATCGGCAATTACGGCATCTGCGACGACGATCATGAAACAAAGATCCCTACGATGGGCGCGATGGTTGTGCGCGAGTACAACGACCTGCCCTCCAACTTCCGCGCCGCGCAAACCCTGAGCCAGCTTCTGGAAGCCCACGACATCCCCGGAATTCAGGGCGTGGACACGCGCAAAATCACCCGCATGATCCGCAACGAAGGCTCCCAGCGCGCGATGCTCTGCGCGCCGGAGCTGCCCACGGAGGAAGCGCTCAGGCAAATCAGGGCCTATCAGCTGCCGCACGATACAGTGTCCCGCGTTTCGTGCAAAGCGCCGTGGCACTCCGAGCCCGAAAAGCCGCGCTTCACCGTGGTGTGCGTGGACTGCGGCATAAAACTCAATATCATCCGCGAATTGAATAAACACGGCTGCAGCACGGTCGTCGTGCCGTACGACGCCGCCGCGGAGGACATCATGCGCTACAAGCCCGACGGGCTGTTCCTCTCCAACGGCCCGGGCGACCCCGAGGATGTGCCCGCCGTGATCGCGGCGGTGCGGGCGCTCAAGGGCAAGCTGCCGATCTTCGGCATCTGCCTGGGACACCAGCTGATCGCGCTGGCCTACAACGCCCGGACCTACAAGCTGAAGTTCGGGCACCGCGGCGGCAACCATCCGGTGAAGGACCTGCGCACCGGCAAGATCGCCGTCACCAGCCAGAACCACAGCTACGCCGTGGATGTGGAAAGCCTTCATAACACCGGCCTTACGCTCACCCACCAGAATTTGCTGGACAATACGGCCGAGGGCCTGGAATGTGCGAAGGACAGGATTTTCTCCGTGCAGTACCACCCCGAGAGCGCGCCCGGCCCGCAGGACAGCACCTATCTCTTCGACCGCTTCACCGGCCTGATGGAAAAGGAGCGTGAGCTCCATGCCTAGACGGACGGATATCAGGCGCGTGCTGGTGATCGGCTCCGGCCCGATCGTTATCGGCCAGGCCGCGGAGTTTGATTACGCGGGCACGCAGGCCTGCCTGGCGCTGCGCGAGGAGGGCTACGAGGTGATCCTCGTCAACTCCAACCCCGCCACCATCATGACCGATTTAAGCATCGCCGATAAGGTGTATATGGAACCGCTGACGCTGGAATACGTGGCGAAAATCCTGCGCTTTGAGCGGCCGGACGCCATTTTGCCCGGCCTCGGCGGGCAGACAGGCCTGAACCTCGCCATGCAGCTGCACAAAAAGGGCGTGCTGGAAGAGTGCCAGGTGGAGATTTTGGGCACGAGCTTTGACAGTATCAACAAGGCGGAGGACCGCGACGAGTTCAAGAAACTCTGCCAATCTCTGGGCGAGCCGGTGCTGCCGTCCACCATCGCCACCACGCTGGAGGAGGGCAAAAAAGCGGCCGAAGAGATCGGCTATCCCGTGATCCTCCGGCCCGCGTTCACGCTGGGCGGCACGGGCGGCGGCTTTGCCGACAACGAGCAGGAGCTGCTCCCGCTGATGAAAAACGCCCTGAAGCTCTCCCCGGTCAGCCAGGTGCTCGTGGAAAAGAGCATCAAGGGGTATAAGGAAATCGAATACGAGGTCATGCGCGACGCAAACGACACCGCCATCACCGTCTGCAATATGGAAAACCTCGACCCCGTCGGCGTGCACACGGGCGATTCGATCGTCGTATGCCCGAGCCAGACGCTGACCAACAAGGAATACCATATGCTTCGCGACAGCGCGCTGAAAATCATCCGCGCGCTGAAAATCGAGGGCGGCTGCAACATCCAGTTCGCGCTGGACCCCGTGAGCTTCCAGTACTACCTCATCGAGGTCAACCCGCGCGTGAGCCGTTCCTCGGCGCTCGCGAGCAAGGCCAGCGGCTACCCCATCGCGCGCGTATCCGCCAAGATCGCCGTGGGGCTGCACCTGGACGAGATACAGCTCGCCAACACCCCCGCGAGCTTCGAGCCGGCGCTGGATTTCGTGGTGACCAAGATCGCGCGCTTCCCGTTTGACAAGCTCGAGGGCAGCTCCAACACCCTGTCCACGCAGATGAAGGCGACGGGCGAGGTGATGGCGATCGGGCGCACGATGGAGGAAAGCCTCCTAAAGGCCGTGCGGTCGCTGGAAATCGGGGTCAGCCACCTGCACATGCCCAAGTTTTCCGGCATGGAAATGGAAACGCTGTTCTCCTACATCCGAACGGCGACCGACGACCGGATTTTCGCCATCGCGCAGCTGATCCGCATCGGCGCGACGCTTTCGCGCATCCACGACGAGACGATGATCGACATGTTCTTTCTGGAAAAGATCAAAAACATCGTCTACTTCGAGGCTCAGCTGATCAACGGCAAGGACGACCCGGACGTGCTGCGCGCCGCCAAGCACCTGGGGATCAGCGACAAGTATATCGGGCAGATGTGGGGGCAGACGGAAAAGGATATCTTCCGCTTCCGGCAGCGCGAAAACCTGATGCCTGTGTATAAGATGATCGATACCTGCGCCAGCGAATTTGAAAGCTACGTACCCTACTTCTACTCCACCTACGAGGAGGAGAACGAGAGTATCATCTCCGGCAAAAAGAAGATCGTGGTGCTGGGCTCCGGCCCCATCCGCATCGGTCAGGGGATCGAGTTCGACTATTCCACCGTGCATGCCATCTGGACCATCCAGGAGGCGGGGTACGAGGCGATCATCATCAACAACAACCCCGAGACCGTCTCCACCGATTACACCACCAGCGACAAGCTGTATTTCGAACCGCTGACCGTGGAAGACGTGATGAACATCCTGATTATGGAAAAGCCCGAGGGCGTGATCGTAAGCCTGGGCGGGCAGACCGCCATCAACCTGGCCGAGCGGCTGCATGCGATGGGCGTGAAGATCATCGGCACGGACGTGGACGCCATCAAGCGCGCCGAAAACCGCGACTCGTTTGAAAAGGTCATGCAGGAGCTGGGCATCCCGCAGCCGCAGGGCGAAGCCGTGACCAGCATCGAGGCGGGCGTGGAGGCCGCTACGCGCATCGGCTATCCAGTGCTCGTGCGCCCCAGCTACGTGCTGGGCGGGCGCGCCATGCAGATCGTCAACGACGAAAAAACCCTGCGCCATTACCTGCGCACCGCCGTGCTGCTGGATGAGGACCAGCCCGTGCTGGTGGACAAATACATCATCGGCAAGGAGCTGGAGACCGACGCCGTTTGCGACGGCGAGCACGTGTATATCCCCGGCATCATGGAGCACGTCGAGCGCACGGGCATCCATTCGGGCGACAGCATCAGCGTGTACCCCACGTTTACGATGTCAGAGCGCGTCAAGCAGATCATCATCGACTACACGGTGCGCTTGGGGCTTGGAATCGGGATCGTGGGGCTTTACAACATCCAGTTCATCGTGGACAAGCAGGAAAACGTGTACGTGATCGAGGTCAACCCGCGCTCCAGCCGCACCGTGCCGTTTATCTCCAAGTCCACGGGCGTGCCGCTGGCCGATATCGGCACGCGCGTGATCCTGGGCATCAGCCTGGTGGAGCAGGGCATTACCGACGTGATCGCGCCCGAACGGAAGCGCTGGTATGTGAAAGCGCCCGCGTTCAGCTTTTCCAAGATCCTCGGCATGGACGCGTATTTAAGCCCCGAGATGAAATCCACCGGCGAGGCGATCGGCTACGACAACACCCTGAACCGCGCGCTGTTCAAGGCGATGAAATCCTCCGGCATGAACGTATCCAACTACGGCACGATCTTCGTGACCGTCGCCGACGAGGACAAGGAGGAAGCCCTGCCGCTGATCCGGCGGTTCTACGACCTGGGCTTCAACATCGAGGCGACCGAGGGCACGGCGGTCTACCTGAAGCAGCACGGCGTGCGCACGCGCATCCGCCGCAAGCTCAGCGAGGGCAGCGACGAAATCCTAACCCTGCTCCGGCAGGGGAACGTGAACTATGTCATCAACACGCGCGGCCAGCGCATCGAGGATCACGATTCCGACGGCGCACGCATCCGCCGCTGCGCCGTGGAAAACAACGTGACCATCTTCACGTCGCTGGATACCGTGGGCGTGCTCTTAAACGTGCTGGAGGAAATCACGCTGACGATTTCCACGATCGACGCGGAATAGAAACCGGGAAAGGACGCCGCGCATGCTCTACACCATTGAGGAGAATACCTTGATCGCGAGGAACACCCGGCGCATGCGGCTGACGGGTGACACCGGCACGCTTGTCCGCCCCGGCCAGTTTGTGCAGTTTAGGGTTCCGGAGTTTTTCCTGCGCCGCCCGCTTTCCGTGTGCGATTGGGATGAACAAAGCCTGACCCTGATTTACAAGGTGGTCGGCCGCGGGACCGAGGCCATGGCCCGAATGCTCCCGGGCGTGACCGCCGACCTGCTCACGGGGCTTGGCAACGGCTTTGACGTAAAGGCCTGCGCGCCTCTCCTCATCGGCGGCGGCTGCGGCGCCCCGCCGCTTTACAGGCTGTGCAGGGACCTGATCAGGGCCGGATGCCGGCCTACGGTATTGCTGGGGTTCAACAGCAAGGACGAGGTGTTCCTCGAACACGAGTTTCAATCGCTTGGCGCGGACGTAACCGTATCGACCGCGGACGGCACCTACGGGCGGGAAGGCTTCGTAACCGAAGCCCTGCCGCCCGGTTTCTTTGATACCGTCTATACCTGCGGCCCGGAACCGATGCTCAAGGCCGTGTTCCGGCTGTGCGCGGAGCGCGGCGTATCCGGCCAGTTCAGCCTGGAGGAACGCATGGCTTGCGGCTTCGGCGCATGCATGGGCTGCTCCATACAGACCAGAAGCGGCGCCAGGCGCGTGTGTCTGGACGGCCCCGTGTTTTCAAAGGAGGAGCTGTTATGGTAGATACCGGCGTGCTCCTTTCGGGCATACGGCTTGCCAACCCCGTGATCGCCGCCAGCGGGACGTTCGGCTACGGGCAGGAGTTCCGCCCGTATTACGATATCAATTGCCTGGGCACGTTCTCCTTCAAGGGCACGACTTTGGAACCCCGCTTCGGCAATCCCTCGCCGCGAGTGGCCGAATGCACGGCGGGCATGCTCAACGCCATCGGGCTGCAAAACCCCGGCGTAAAGCATGTGATCGGGCACGAGCTGCCGATGCTCAAATCCTTTTTCCACAAGCCCGTGATGTCCAATATCTCGGGGTTTTCCCTGGAGGAATACGCGCGGGTCGCCGGGATGTTCGACCAGGAGGAGCAGATCGGCTGGCACGAGATCAACGTCTCCTGCCCCAACGTCCACGGCGGGGGCATGGCATTCGGCACCGACTTACGAAGCGCCGCCGCTGTAACCAAAGCTGTGAAGGCCGTGTGCAAAAAACCTGTCTATATCAAGCTGAGCCCCAACGTGACCGATATCACGGAGATTGCCAGAGCCTGCGAGGACGCGGGCGCGGACGGCCTGACGCTGATCAACACGCTCCTGGGCATGCGCATCAGCCTGAAAGACCGCAAGCCCGTGCTCGCCAACAAGATGGGCGGCTTCTCCGGCCCCGCCATTTTCCCCGTCGCGCTGCGGATGGTGTACCAGGTGTCGCAGGCCGTCCATATCCCCGTGATCGGCATGGGCGGCGTGCAGTCGGCCGAGGATGTGCTGGAAATGATGCTCGCGGGCGCGGCCGCCGTGCAGGTGGGCGCGGCGAACCTCGTGAACCCTTACGCATGCAAGGAGATCATCGACGATCTTCCGCGCGTCATGCTTGCGCACGGAATGGAAACCTTGCAGGAAATTATCGGAGGTGCATGGAAATGAGCAACAAAGGCGACGTGATCATCGCGCTGGACTTCCCGTCGAAGGCGGACGCGCTCGGGTTTCTGGACAGATTTCCGGGCGAAAAGCCGTACGTGAAGATCGGCATGGAGCTGTTCTACGCCGAGGGGCCGCAGATTGTGAAGGAAGTCAAGGCGCGCGGACACAAGGTGTTTCTGGACCTGAAACTATGCGATATCCCCAACACCGTCAACCGCGCCATGCGGGTGCTCTCCGGCCTGGGGGTGGATATGGTGAACCTCCACGCCTCGGGCACCATCCCCATGATGCGCGCGGCGCTGGAAGGCCTCACGCGGGAAGACGGTACGCGCCCGCTGCTGATCGCAGTTACCCAGCTGACCTCCGTTAGCGAAGCGCAGCTGCACGGCGAACTGCTGATTAACGCCTCCATGCCCGAAACCGTGATACGGTACGCGAAAAACGCCAGGGAAGCGGGGCTGGACGGCGTGGTATGCTCCCCGCTGGAGGCGGCGCTTGTCAAGGAAGCCTGCGGGGTGGGTTTCCAAACCGTGACCCCCGGCATCCGCTTTGCAGACAGCGCGGCGGACGACCAGCAGCGCGTGATGACCCCCGCGAAAGCACGATTGAGCGGCAGCGACTATATCGTGGTCGGCCGCCCGGTTACGCAGGCGGACGATCCGGCGGCGGCATACAGCCGCTGTGTCAAAGAGTTTTTGGGATAAAGGAGAGATTGTTATGCAGCGAGAGATTGCCAAAGCGCTCCTGTCCATCCAGGCCGTTTTCCTGCGCCCGCAGGAGCCCTTCACCTGGGCGAGCGGCATCAAAAGCCCGATCTACTGCGACAACCGTTTGACGCTGTCCTACCCCGACGTGCGCGAAACGATCGAGAAGTCTCTCAAAAAGACCATCGAAACGGAGTATCCCGGCTGCGAAATGCTCATGGGAACGAGCACCGCGGGCATCCCGCATGCGGCGATCACCGCCCAGCTGATGGGATTGCCGATGGGGTATGTGCGCTCCAGCGAAAAAAGCCACGGCCGCAATAACCGCATCGAGGGGAAGCTTGACGCGGGCCAGAAGGTGGTCGTGATCGAGGACCTGATTTCCACCGCGGGCAGCGTGATCGAGGTCGTGGAGGCGCTGCGGGAGGCGGGCGCCGAGGTGCTGGGAATCGCCAGCATCTTTACCTACGGCATGCAGCTGGGTATCGCGCGGCTTCGGGAGGCGAACGTGCGCAACGTGAGCCTGACCAACCTGGACGTGCTCGCGGACGTCGCGGCCGAGCTCCATTATATTCCCGAAAGGCACAAGCAGGCCTTGCTTCATTTCCGCGACAATCCCGCCGATGAAAGCTGGATGGACGCGCTTTCCTAACAAACAACGCAACTGCTTTTTCGAACTGAACGAAGTGAGGGATACTATGCGGCACATGCTGGATATCATCGACTGGAGCCCGGAAGAGCTGGACGGGCTCATGGATACCGCCGACGACATTATCGCGCATCCGGACGATTACGCCGATTCGATGAAGCGCAAAATACTCGCCACGTTATTTTACGAACCCTCCACCCGCACGCGGCTGAGCTTTGAGTCCGCGATGCTGTCGCTGGGCGGGCATGTGATCGGGTTTGCGGACGCGTCGGCCTCCTCCGTTTCCAAGGGCGAGAGCGTGGCCGATACGGTGCGCACCGTCGGCCTCTACGCCGATCTGATCGCGATGCGACATCCCAAGGAGGGCGCGCCCGCCGTGGCCGCAGCGTTTTCCCCCGTGCCCGTCATCAACGCTGGCGACGGCGGCCACCACCACCCCACGCAGACGCTGGCGGACCTTTTGACCATCCGGCGGGAGAAGGGGCGGCTTACGCAGCTGGTGATCGGTCTGTGCGGAGACCTGCAGTTCGGGCGCACGGTGCACAGCCTCATGCACGCGATGGCGCGGTACAAGTCCATCCGCTTCGTGCTGATCTCGCCCGAGGAGCTGCGCATCCCCGAATACCTGCGCGAGCGGATGAAGGCGATGGGCGTTCCGTTCAACGAGGTGGAAAGGCTGGAGGACGTGATCGGCACGCTGGACGTGCTGTACATGACCCGCGTGCAGAAGGAGCGCTTCTTCAACGAGGCGGACTACGTGCGCCTGAAGGACAGCTACATCCTCACCATGGAAAAATTGAAGCCCGCGCGCAAGGACCTGAGCGTCATGCACCCGCTGCCGCGTGTCAACGAAATCCGCCAGGCGGTGGACAACGATCCACGCGCCTGCTATTTCAAGCAGATGCTCTATGGCAAGCATATGCGCCAGGCGCTGATTTTGAAGCTATTGGAGGCGGTCAAATGAATATCAATGAAATTCAGGACGGCTATGTGATCGACCACATCCACGCCGGCCGCGCCATGCGGGTTTACCGTTACCTGGAGCTGGACAAGCTGGATTGCTCCGTCGCCATCATCAAAAACGCAAAATCCCAGCGCATGGGGCGCAAGGATATCATCAAGATCGACGAGCTGATACCCCTGAACCTGGAGATCATCAGCTCCATCGACCCGGGCGCGACCGTGAACACCATTCAGGACGGCAAGCTGGTCAATAAGCAGCGGCTGACCATGCCCGAGCGCATCAAGAACGTGCTCAAGTGCAAAAACCCGCGCTGCATCACGCAGACGGAGCAGGAGATCCAGCACGTTTTCATATTGTCGGACCGTGACAAGCATACCTACCGCTGTTACTACTGCGATGCAATCCACAAGCCCGAGGACTGACCACGGGAGGCCTGCAGTGAAAACCCGTTCTTTCCGTTTCATCCTTTCCCTCTGCCTGCTCGCTTCGCTGCTGCTTGCGCCGCTGCGGGGCCTGGGTACGGACGCGGTTCCCGCGGCGCCGGGCGCAATGCCCGCCGTGCTGCGCATCCTGCTCACGCGCCTGGAGCTAACCACACAGGCGGATATCGCGATCGACGGAACCTATACCGCGGATATCGGCGGGGTCACGATGCTGTTTCCCCACGGGAGCGAAATCACCGTTCTGTTGATCGGCGACAGGCTGTACATCGATTTCGCGGGTATGCGGCTGGGCAGCGGCAGCGCGCTTACGCTCACCCGCCACCAGGACGCGGGCGGCGAAAACGGCTTGCGCTTCGCGGGGAGCGACGCGCTGTACGAGGGCGACCTCAGCCTGACCGTCCGCGACGGCGTGCTCCGCCCGGTCCTCTCCATCGCGGTGGAGGACTACCTGCTTGGCGTCGTGCCCTACGAGATGAGCGATTCGTTCCCCCTGGAGGCGCTGAAGGCGCAGAGCGTCGCCGCGCGCACCTACGCCGTGCGCAAGGCGCTGCGGAACGGCCCGTCCGATTACGACCTTGCCGACACCACCAACGATCAGGTGTTCAAAGGCCGGCGGTTCGACTACACGAACACCGCGGAAGCCGTGCGGGAAACCGCGGGCGTATGCGCGTTTTATAACGGCGGCCTCGCCATGTGCTATTACGGTTCCTCCAACGGCGGGCAGACCGAGCTTGTGGAAAACCAATGGGGCGCGGGCGAGGATACCGGATATCTGGACATGCGGGACGATCCATACGATCTGGAAAACCCCAAAAGCGTCGTGAAAACCGCCGTACTGCCCAAGACGGCGCTGGATATCGAACAGACGCCCTACGGCCTGCGCGCCCTGATCGCCAAAACGCTACAAGAAACCCTGGAAAAGCAGGGGTACGATCCCGCGGGCGAAAGCCTGCGCATCGATTCCATTTCCGCCGTGTCCGTGGATACGCCGAAGTTCGCCGCGCCCTCCCGGCTGTATACGATGTTCCATATCACGTTTACCTACTCCGCGCGCACGCGCACCGATCCCGTCATCATCACGTCCCACATCCTCACCTCCGCCCTGACCGACGAGATCGAGATCAGCCTGTTTACCGCGGCGCCCGGGCAGGAAACGGCTACGCCCGTTCCCACGCAAACCCCCGCGCCCACCGCGACTCCGACGCCGGTATACGGCCCGTTTGTGCCGGCAAGCGGCGAGGTATCGCTCTCCTTCCCTATCTTCCCGGACGCGGAGAAGGCCCTGTCCCTGAGCATCAACCAGTATGAAAACGAGCTGTGGACTGTTGCACAGACCGACCAGGCGTTCGTCGTGGAATCCCGCCGGTTCGGCCACGGTGTGGGCATGAGCCAGTACGGCGCGGAATGGATGGCCGGCCAGTACGGGATGGGATATGCCGATATCCTGTCGTTTTATTACCCCGGCGCGGTGCTGATGCGCTACCCGAGCGCAGCGAAAGCCTTGCCTTCCGTCTCCTCGGTGTTCACCAAGGAAGCGGACCCGCCGCCATCCCCCACGCCGCGCCCCACGCTGATGCCCGTGACCGGGACCGCGGGCGAGGGGCAGTGGTACGCGACGGTGGAAAACATCGGCGAGAACTCCTGGCTCAACCTGCGCGCGGAACCCAACCTTGCCGCCGATATCCTCATGCTGCTGTACAAGGGCCAGCGCCTGCTGGTGCTGGAACGCATGCCGCAAGAGGGCTGGGTGCACGTGAAGACAGATGTAGTCGAAGGCTATGTGATGGAAGAGTTTTTGGAAAAAGAATAGGAACGGAGAGTATCCCATGCTCCTGATTGGAATCTGCGGGGCCAGCGGAAGCGGTAAAAGCACGCTGGCCGAAGAACTGAAAACCGCCATCGGCGACAGCTGCACGATCATCAACCACGACAGCTATTACCTCGATCTCCCCAACCTCAGCTTTTCGGAACGGGCGCGGCAGAACTTCGACGAGCCCGCCATCTTCGACCACGACCTGTTTCTCAGGGATATCACGGCGCTGCTCTCCGGCAAGCCAATCACCCGCAAGGCCTACGATTATTCCGTGCACCGCCGCGCCGACCATAACGACGAGTGGATACACCCCAAGGACGTGTGCATCGTGGAGGGTATCCACGTGTTTTTTGATCCCCGGCTGTGCGAAAAGATGTTTTTGAAGCTCTACATCAGCGTGGAGCCGGACATCTGTCTGCTCCGGCGTATCGAGCGCGATATCAACGAGCGCGGCCGGTCCATCGACAATATTTCGGCGCAGTACCTCACCACTGTAAAGCCCATGTATTTAAAATACATCCGCAACTACATCGAGCTTGCGGATGTGATTGTGGCAAACGGCGGGCGGAATGCCCGGATTGTGGATATTTTAGCGGGTTATGTGCGCGACGCGCTCAACTAATACTCATCCCAACCCTTAACACTATTGTCTTGCATCGTCTTTTGCCCGCATTTTTTGTCGAGAAAGCTTGATGTAGACACCGCTACACCTGCGTTTCCTCTCCTAGACTTCGGGCAAAATACTTGCAATCCATATAGCATTAAAGATTGGGATCAGTATTTTTATAATTTTTGAATGATCCCGTCGATCAGCTTGGCGAAGATGTGTTTCACGCGCTTGCCGGTTTCGATCACCTCATACATGTCCAGCTCCTGATCGAGTATTCCCGCCGCCATGTTGGTGATGCAGCTGATCCCGAGCACCTTCATGCCGCTGTGCCGGCCCACGATGATCTCGGGCACGGTGGACATGCCCACGGCGTCCACGCCCAGAATGCGCAGGGCGCGTATTTCCGCGGGCGTTTCGTAGCTGGGCCCCGACAGCCAGCAGTACACGCCCTGTTCCAGCGGGATACCCAATTCCTTCGCGGTATCCTTCGCCAGTTGTTTTAGCTTCGGGTCCAGCGCATAGGTCATATCGGGGAAGCGCGGGCCGAATTCCTTGAGGTTGGTGCCGATCAAGGGGTTACGACCCGAGAGGTTGATGACGTCGTCGATCAGCATCAGGCAGCCCTGCGGGAACGACGTATTGACTCCGCCCGCGGCGTTGGTCAATATCAGGGTTTTCACGCCGAGCCGGGCCATGACGCGGATGGGCATGGTGACGTCCTCCATGCTGTGGCCCTCGTAGGCGTGGAAGCGGCCCTGCATCAAATACATGCGCTTATGAAAAAGCGTGCCCGCGTGCCAGTTGCCCGCGTGGCCCTCCACGGTGGACATCGGGAAATGCGGGATATCCGTATACGGTATGGTTTTGGCATCCGCCAGCCGCCTGGCGTAATCGCCCAGCCCGCTGCCCAGCACCACGGCGATCTCCGCCGCGCCGCATTCGCGCAGGATCGTCTCCGCCGCCTGGTCGATTTTTTCCAAATATGTCATGGGTGCGTCCTCCTATTTCAATAGACCGGCAAAGGATTCGGCGCTGAAGCGCTCCTGGAGGCCGAACAGGTCGGCAATCGTTGCCGCGATATCGGCAAAGGTCGCCCGCGTGCCGAGATTAACAAGCGTCTTCATCCGCCTTGACCACGCGAGGACCGGCGCGTGCTCGCGCGTGTGGTCGGTGCCGCGGAAGGTGGGATCGCAGCCGTGGTCGGCGGTGATGATGAACAGGTCGTCCTCCCGCGCCATGGCCTTCGCCTCGCCCAGCTTCACGTCGAATTCCTCCAGCGCGCCGGCGTAGGCTCGCGTATCGCGGCGGTGGCCGTAGAGCATGTCAAAGTCCACCAGGTTGATGAACACAAGGCCGCTGAAATCGCGCCGCATCGTTTTCATCCACTCGTCCATACAGGCGGGGTTGCCCGCGGAATGCACGCTTTCCTGAAGCCCCCTGTGCGCGAAGATATCCTCGATCTTGCCGATGCCCATCGTAAAATAGCCGTTTTCCAGGAGCACGTCCAAAATCGTCGGCCCGGGCGGCACGACGCTGAAATCCCTGCGGCCTTTGGTGCGCGTAAAGCCGCCCCTGTGCCTGCCGATAAACGGGCGGGCGATTACGCGGCCCACGTTGTGATCCCCGTGCAGCTGGGCGCGCGCGGTTTCGCACCATTCGTAGAGCGTATCAAGCGGGATGATCTCCTCGTTGCAGGCGATCTGGAATACGCTGTCCGCCGAGGTGTACACGATGGGATAGCCCGTGCGCAGGTGCTCCTCACCGAGATCCTCGATGATCACGGTGCCGCTTGCGGCATAGTTGCCCAGTGTTTTCCGGCCGATGGCGCGCTCAAAGTCCGCGATCACCCCGGGCGGGAAGCCGTCCGGATAGGTCGGGAAGGGTTTTAAAAGCCGGATGCCCGCCATCTCCCAGTGCCCGGTGGTGGTATCCTTGCCGGGGCTTTTTTCCCTGGCCCTGCCCGCCGCGCCGACCGCCCCGGCCGGCGTTTCGCAGGGCATGGTTTCGATCGAGCACAGCCCCATTTGCCTGAGGTTGGGCAGGTTTGGGTTTTCCGCTATCAGCACATGGGCCAGCGTGTTCGCTCCCTCGTCGCCGTACGCGGCGGCGTCCGGCAGTTCGCCCGCGCCCACGGAATCCAGTACGATTAAAAATACGCGCATGTTACGCATCTCCTGTTCTTACGGTCCTTATTTGCTTTCATTGTACACGATTTCATTCCGGATCGCCATACAGGGCATCGAGCAGCGCTTTCCCGGTTTTCGTCCTGAACACCTTGCGCCCAAACGCGCCGATCGCCTCCGCGCTCAGGCCGTCCTCGCAGGCGTTGACCAGAAAATCGGCCTCCACGAGGATTTGGTAATCCAATCCTTCGATATCCCTGTAGGTGTGATGGCGCGCGATCAGCCAGCAGACGCGTGCGATCACGCTTTCCTCCACAGCAAGGCCGCGCAGCAGTTTTTCCGCCTCGGGCGGGCCCTCGGTCTGCTGGTACGAACCCGCGGAACTGCCGAACTTCGCCTCGCTGTTTTTGATGCCGATATCATGCGTCAGCGCCGCGATCTCCAGGATTTCCTGCGTTTTTTCGTCCAGCTTCTCCCCGGTGCCGATCGCCCGCGCGAAACCGTGCACCTTCAGAAAATGGTTAATCCGCCGCGCGTCGCCGCGGTAATAGGCAATCATCTGCAGCGCCACCTGTCCGGTCACCGTATCCACCTCCGCCCTCTTCCCCCATTGTACACAACCGCGCGCCGGATGAAAAGGTTCTATATTTGGAAATATGGCTGGAACTACATATATTCCTTTGCCATTTACAATTCGCGCGTTCCATCGTACACTGGCAGGGAACGGAGGAATACGATGGAACATACGTTTATCGCCTCGGCGGCCTTCGGGCTGGAGGGCGTCGCGGCGTCCGAACTGCGGCATATGCACCTGAGCGCAAAGGCCGAGCCCGGCGGCGCGCGCTTTTCCGGGGAGCCGGCCGACGCGCTGCGCGCCAACCTGTGGCTCAGGACTGCCGACCGCGTGCTGCTGGTGCTCTACGAGGGCGAAGCGAAGACCTTTGAGGACCTGTTTCAGGCCGTCGGCGGCATCCCCTGGGAAGCCTATATGCAGCCCGACTCGGCGATCCTCGTCGAGGGGAAGTGCGTACGCAGCCAACTGATGAGCGTGCGCGACTGCCAGTCCGTCGCTAAAAAGGCGATCGTAAACCGCCTGATGGAAAAGCACCGCGTGTCTGCGCTTCCGGAAACCGGCGTGCCCTTCACGGTCGAAGCCGCCATCCGCGGCGATCGGCTTCGCGTGACGCTGGACATGAGCGGCGACGCGCTCAACCGACGCGGATACCGCACCTGGAACGGCGAAGCGCCGCTACGGGAAACGCTCGCGGCGGCCATGGTTACACTTTCCCCGTGGAAGCCTAACATGCCGCTGTACGATCCCTGCTGCGGCACGGGCACGCTTTTAATCGAGGCCGCGTTTCAGGCAACGAACCGCGCGAGCGGGCTTATGCGGAGCTTTGCCTGTGAAAAGTATCCATTCATGCCCGGGGAGGCCATGCAAAGCATCCGGCGGGAAGCGGAGGCCGCCTATGCGCCGGAAACCGCGTTCGATATCGGCGGCAGCGATATCGACCCCGAAGCAATCGGGCTGTGCGAAAGGCATATCGCGCAGGCAGGCCTCGCCTACCGCATCCCCGTGGATGTACAGGACCTGCGCACGCTCAACCTCCCGCAGCAAAACGGCGTGTTTCTGTGCAACCCGCCCTACGGCGAACGGCTGTCGGATACCGAAAGCTGCCACGCGCTCTACCGCGAGCTGGGCTTCCTGCTCAAGCGGCATCCAACCTGGGCGATGGGCGCGCTGTGCGCCGATCCGGCGTTCGAGCGTTATTTCGGCCGCCGCGCAACGCAAAAACGCCGCCTGTATAACGGGCGGCTGGAATGTGAGTTGTATTTATACTAATTCCAACCCTTAACACTATCATCTCGCTTCGTCTTTTGCCCGTACTCATCGTCGAGAAAACTTGATGTAGCATCCGGCTACACCTGCGTTTCCTCTTCTTGATTACGGCCAAAATACTCGCAATCTATATAGTATTAAAGATTGGAATCAGT
Source organism: Candidatus Limiplasma sp. (assembly GCA_963674895.2). Lineage (GTDB taxonomy): Bacteria > Bacillota > Clostridia > Christensenellales > Aristaeellaceae > CAXXOK01. The sequence goes on along the minus strand of CAXXCY010000002.1, from coordinate 744,965 downwards.
ATACTATCACCGGTCCTGATACCGGTTCATAAAATCATCCTCGGTATACGCCATGCGCCGGATCCGCTGATCCATCACCTGGCTGAACAGCCGCCCGGAAGCATCCAGCGCGTTGTTTGCGATATCGGCAAACAGCTGTGCGGCCACATCCCCATCGCATCCTGAGTCAAGGTACGCCTGGTCCATGGCGGGCATATTGCCGATCAGCAGGGTTTCCATCGCCTTCCAGTATGTACGCACGTCCGCGCCGTACCGCTCGCGGTCCTCCACGCAGAGGTTGGACAGGCTCCGGAAGCTGAAATAGGCGACGTCCGGGCTGCTTAAGAGCGTGTCCTTCGTATATGCCTCGGGGGTGGAGGTCAGGTTGCCGTACAGGGGCAGGAATACGCTGAATTCCGGATTGGCCAGCGCAACCCACTCCACAATCGGCAGGTTATCCCGAAGCCAGAACAGATGCGCGGCTTCCGTGTAGTTCACGCCGATAGGCCGGCAATGCTTGCTTATGTTGGTATTGTACTCCGTGTCCTCATAGCGGTAGCGCATAAGCTCCATGCAATCGGCAAGGCTCACCTTTCCATCGGGCACAAAAAACGCGTCGTAATAGGCGGTCAAATCGATATCCCCGGTCTGGGAAGGCGCGAGGAAATGGCGGGCGCCCCAGATGCGGTATTGATTGCCGTTCAAGTTCAGCGTGTCAAACCGGTCCTCGCCATAGGTCATGGCTGCGTGCGGCTGACCGTCGCTCTCGACCAGAAAATCATGCTTTTGAGCAAATTCCCAGAAATCCGGGGTTGCGATTACGTTTTCGGTATCGCTGGTATCCGCGAAGCCGATCACCGCCTCGTTGGGGATCACGGCGACCTTATCCTCCGGCAGCTTGATCGCGAGCCATTGGTGCCCGGTGTAGATTTCCATATACCAGGCTTCGCCCGGGTCCGCGATCACCACGCCGTTGCTCTCCGCGCTGCCGTACTCGCTGACCAGCGATCCGAGCAGCCGGATGCCTTCCGCGGCGGTTTTCACATACGGAATGACCAGCGTCGGGATATTGGATTCCGCGATGCCGTTGAGCACATACGGGTCGGCCTCCAGCGCTTCCGGCTTGGGCTCGATCGTTTCCGTCGCGGTGATGGCGACATTGTACTCGTTGAGCGCGCTTTCCGCCCAAATGCCGGTATGCGTGCTCACGCCGCGCGGCGTCATCACATACTGGCAGCCGACAAGCGGCAATTCCATGGTAAAGCCGTTGTATTCATCCACAAACACAACGGGCGCATCGGCGGTTTGGGCGGGTACGGTGACGATCTGCTCCTTGCCGATCGTATGCGTATCGTCCGTACGGCCGAAAATGAAGGAACCGTCGGCACTGACCTCGCGGCCGACAATGATCGTGGTACACGCGGAGGCAAAGGCCGGAACGAGCAAGAGAACAACACAGCACAGCGCGATCCATTTTTTCAACATATGATTCTACCCCGACAATCCAGCGGTCGGCCTGCGTATGAAAGCCGGACCGCTTTTTTCTTGATGATAGCAGTCGAGCGTAAGAATGTCAAGATATGGTAACGGCGGCTGGTTCCGCTTCCCCTATATTATAAGACTTCACATCGTTTACGGGCGCAGCGATGTGCCTTCACTCCGAAAAATCGTCTTCGATTTCCGGCATGCGCTGGAGCACCATCAGCAGCGCGTCCTCCTCGTTATCCGGATAATACCGCTTCCGGGTGCTGAGCTTCTCAAACCCAAGCTTGCGGTACATCCCCTGCGCGACCAGGTTACTTTTACGCACTTCCAGCGTCATATACTGTACGCCCAGATTGGCGGCGTACTGGATCAGCGCCTGCGCAAGCGCCGTGCCGATTCCCCGCCCCCGGCAGGATTCCATCACGGCGATGTTGGTGATGTGCGCCTCCTCGAAAATCATCCACGCGCCCGCATAGCCCATGATTTGGCCCTCGTCGTCCACGGCGACCAGGTACCGCGCGGCGGGGTTTTCGTTCATCTCGTGGTGGAAGCTCGCTTCCGGCCACGGCACGGAAAAGGTGTGCATCTCGATATCGTGCACGGCCTTGATGTCGTCCTTGGTCATGCGGCGGAGCATCATAGCTTTGCTTTACGGGAGCGCTCGGCCTGCGGCGCGCGCAGGTAGTAGGGCATCAGCGCGAGGTAGTCTACAGGCGCCTCAAGCCTCGCCAGCAGCGCGGCGGAAGACGGGCGCAGGTAACCCACATGCGCGGGCGGGAATGCCGCGCGGCTGCCCAGCGCGCTTATAATCGCTTCCCGGTATGTCTGCACGCCGTCGCCGACAAACAGGATGGCCTGCCCGTCGGCTGCGCACCGGACCACGTCGTCCAGATAGGCGTCGAGCTTCGCGGCGCGGTCGGCAAGCACGCGCTTTGGCGGCATGCCGCCCGTGAATGCCGCGCCGTACACCTGTCCGGCGCGCGCGTCCTGGATGGGGCAGATCAGCGCGCCGGTTCCGGCGATTCCCGCCGCCAGCGCCTGCAAAGCGTTCACGCCCGCGCAGGGCTTGCCCGCGCCGTGCGCCATGCCCTTGACGGTGCTCACGCCGATACGCACGCCCGTAAACGAGCCGGGGCCGGTAACGGCGGCGAACAGGTCCACATCCCCTACGGTCAGCCCGGTACGGCGCAGCGCCTCGTCGATCATCGGCAGGAGGCTCGCGGAGTGCGTACGCTTGTTCACCGCGGCGCTTTCGTAGACCACCTGGTCATCTTCAGCGATCGCGACGCCGCACACCGGGCCGGACGTATCCACAGCCAGAATGATCATTGCCGCGCCTCCAGTTTTTCAATGTCCAGCGTGTGAAAACCGCCGATCGGTTCGATGCCCAGCTGCCTGTCGTGTTCTCCGGTGATGCTGATATTGACGCGCAGGTGGGTTTCCGGCACGGCTTCCCGCGCCATGTCCGGCCATTCGATCACGGATACGCCTTCGCTGTACAGGTATTCCTCCAGCGCGAGCTCGTAAAGCTCGTCCGCGCTTGCGATCCGGTACCAGTCGAAGTGGTACAGCGGCAGCCTGCCGTCCTCATACACCTGCAAAATGGTAAAGCTCGGGCTGGGCACGTGCCCGGTAACGCCCAGCCCGCGGGCGACGCCGCGCGCCAGCTCGCTCTTGCCCGCGCCCAGGTTGCCCTGCAGAAGCAGCACGTCCCCGGGCAGAAGCTGCTGTGCCAGCGCTTCGCCCAGGGCTCTGGTTTCCGCCGCGCTATGCGTGTTCAGCACCGGCATGCATGCGTTCCTCTTTCCCTATTGTACACAGTACTTCTTTCTCCCGTGCAGTATCGGCGACAGGGGTTTGTAGATCAGCCCTGTCACCAGCGCGATCGCCGACCATTTGATTACGTTGAACGGTGCGGTGACGAACCATACGAACTTCCACAGGCTGTCCACCGAGGGGAACATGTTCGTGCCCATGCCCACGATTACGTCCACCGGCATGCCGAACAGCGCGGCAAAGAACGGAATCAGCAGGAAATAGTTTAACAGCACGCCCGCGATGGTCGCCAGAACGCCGCCGATGGCCATACCGAGGATCGCCGTGCCGCGGCTTTTCTTATGCCGGTACAAAAGCCCAACCGGCAGGAGCATCGTCAGCCCCAGCAGGAAATCCGCCAATTCGCCCACGCCCTGCGACGTGGTGGTGAACAGGCCGACGGCCGACTTGATCAGCAGGATCACCGAGCCGATCACCGGCCCCATCGCGAATGTGCCCAGCAGAATGGGCAGGTTGCTCAGGTCCAGCTTGTAAAACGGAACCGCCGGAAACACGACGAACTCCAACTTGTACAGGATGCTCCCGATCGCCGCCAATATGGCGATCACCGTGATCTGGTACGTTGAGAATACGCGCTTGCTTGTTTGACTCATAATGAAACCCTCCGTCTCTGAGGGGTGATTGAGGCAATCGCGTTTCCATATAGGGCGGCAGTGTGCGGCAGATTTGGCAGAAGAGAACCGAAGCTGTAGCAGCGCTACCGCGAGGTTCGATGAAACCAAAGGTGCCGTGCAATCCCGCCATAGATGGGAATGCTGATTGCCTCGATCCCCCCTCCATACATAATGCCCCCGATGGTTTCATCATCAGGGGCAACTGCTGGTTAAACAGAGGTTGCTCTTCTCTCATCCGGACTGCGCGATTTTTGGTCGCTCACCGTCGGCTTCGGAATTCCACCGAATCGGCCTGACAGGCTGGGCCTGCAAGGTTCGCGGGCTGTACCGCCGATAGGGATTTTCACCCTTCCCCGAAGAAGCCATCACTGGGTTCTACCCGTGGATCGTACCACAAGGTTTCCGCAATGTCAAATATTCACGGCGATTTCCAGCGGTTTTTGCCCCGTCAATTCCACGCTTCGCCGGTCGGGCTGGCTGCCGCCGACATACAGGGTAAACCGCTTGCCGAGGCTTGTCGGTTTACCGTCCCCGCCGATGGCCTGGAAAGCCTTCTGGCCGACCGGCAGCGCGACGGTTTTTGCTTCACCCGCCGCAAGCGCGACGCGCTTGAAGGCGCACAGGCTGTGGTTTTTCACCGCAAAGGGCGAATCGTGGTCCTTCACATAGACCTGCACCACCTCGTCGCCGTCGCAGGCTCCGGCGTTTTGCACCGTGACGGTCACCGCGCCGTCCCGGTAGGAAGCGCCGGAATATCGATACTTGGTATAGCTCAGCCCGTAGCCGAACGGATACAGCGTTTCGCCCCCAAAGTAGCGGTAGGTGCGGTTGTCCATGGCGTAGTCCTCAAAAGCCGGCAGATCGTCCGCGCTTTTGTAGAAGGTCACGGGCAGCCTGCCGCTGGGCGACGCCTGGCCAAACAGCAGGTTTGCCAGCGCCGTGCCGCCCGCCTGTCCGGGATACCAGGCCTGCAAAAGCGCGTTGCCGCCTTCCACTGCCAGTGCGCTGCCGGCGGACAGCACCACGACCACGGGCTTGCCCGCAGCAATCACAGCCTTGAGCAGGTTTCGCTGGCAGAGCGGGAGGCTTAAATCCTTCTTGTCGCCGGAGGAATACTCGTTGCTTGTGTCGCCTTCCTCGCCCTCCAGCGTCGCATCCAGCCCCAAACAGAGGATCGACACGTCGCATCGCCTGGCGACGGCGACGGCCTCCGCCAGGCGGTCGTCGGGCAGCGCCAGGTCGCTGGTGCCCTTCTTGTACAGGTGGCTGCCTTGCGAATAGAACACGCGCGCCTTGCCCTCGCATGCCTTGCGGACGCCCTCCAGGTACGTGACGTAGCGGGAGGACGTACCCGCGTAATTGCCCTCCAGGCAGGCTACGCTGTTGGCGTTGGGGCCGATCACGCCGACGCTTGCAAGCTTGTCAAGGTTGAGCGGCAGGACGCCGTCGTTGTGCAAAAGCACCATGCACTTCTCGGCAAGCGTGCGGGAAAGCGCGTCGTTTTCATCGGTATCGCACTGGTCGCAGGAAATCGCGTCGTACTCCGAGCCGCCGCCCAGCGTGCCCAGCATGTACCGCGCGGTCATCAGACGCTCGCAGGCCGTTGTGATCTGCTCCTCGGTGATCAGCCCCTCCTGATGCGCCGCCAGCACCTGCAGGTACACGCTGCCGCAGTTGAGATCGCAGCCGTATTTCATGGCCAGCGCGGCGCTTTCCGTCGCCGTGGCGGTCACCTTGTGGTGCATATGGAAATCGAGGATCGCCCAGCAATCGCTGACGATATGACCCTGGAACCCCCACTCGTCCCGCAGGATATCCCGGAGCAGCGTTTTGCTGCCGCAGGCGGGCTCGCCGTTCACGCGGTTATACGCGCCCATCACGCTTTCCACGCCCGCCTCCCTGACCAGCGCCTCGAACGCGGGCAGATAGGTTTCACGCAGGTCCTTCTCGCTCACGACCGCGTCGAACTCATGTCGGATAGCCTCGGGGCCCGAGTGCACGGCGTAGTGCTTGGCGCACGCGGCGACCTTCATCGTATCGCCGTTTCCCTGCAGGCCCCTGACGAACGCGACGCCCAGCCGGGAGGTGAGGTAGGGGTCCTCGCCATAGGTCTCCTGCCCGCGGCCCCACCGGGGATCGCGGAAGATATTGATATTGGGCGACCAGGCCGTAAGACCCTTGTAGATATCGCGGTCGCCGAGCGCGGACTGCATGTTGTACTTGGCGCGCATCTCGGTGGAAATGGTATCGGCGACGGTGAAAAGCAGCGCGTCGTCAAACGCCGCGGCCATGCCGACCGCCTGCGGAAATACCGTGGCGGTGCCCGCGCGGGCCACGCCGTGGAGCGCCTCGTTCCACCAGTTATACGCAGGCACGTTCAGGCGCGGGATGGCCGCCGCGTGATAGGTCAGCTGCGACGCCTTTTCGTCCAGAGTCATCTGCGCAACAAGGTCGCCGGCAAGCTTTCGCGCCTTTTCCCGTGTCATCTGCGTATCCTCCCGTATTATCGCTTTTGGTATCGTTTGACAAGCGTAAACAGCGCGCTCGCCAGTTTATTCTGGTTCTTTTTGGAACTTCGCATCATTTGGCCGACCAGCTCGGCGATGTGCTCGCCGGCCTCCAGCAGGCGGCTGTAGGCGGCGCTTTCGGGCTCCTTTTTCCCTTCCGGCCGAGGCTTGGGTTCTTCCTGCGCCGGTTTGGGTTTGGCCGCTTCCTCCGCGCGCTCGATCTTCTGCTTGTTGCCCTCTTTGAGCATCACGTCACGCGTCAGGTCCCAGCTCTCGCCGTTGTAGGGCGCGGTGGCCTGCAGGCCGAGCTCGTCGCGTATGCGCGCGGCGAACAGGTCGGTGATCCGGTCATCGCCGTGCAGGACGAACACGTGGCGGGGGGTGTTCCCGAACGCGCCGATCCACTGCATCAGTCCCTGGTTGTCCGCGTGGCCGCTGATGCCGTCGAGCTTCCGGATTTCCGCCTTCACGCCAATCGTTTCGCCGAACAGCTTCACCTCCTGCGCGCCGTCCTGCAATATACGCCCGAGCGTGCCCACGCTCTGGTAGCCCACGAACAGCACCGTGCACTCCGGCCGCCAGAGGTTGTGCTTGAGGTGGTGGCGCACGCGGCCCGCGTCGCACATCCCGCTGGCTGAGATGATGACCTTGGGGGTCTGATCCTCGTTGATAAGCTTACTTTCATCGGCGGTCAGCGCCACCTTCAAGCCCTCGAAGCTGATGGGATTGATCCCCTGTTTCAGCAGCGCGACGGTTGCCTGGTCCATGTATTCGTACATGTGCTCCTTGAAAATCTGCGTCGCCTCGATAGCCAGGGGGCTGTCCACATACACGGGAAACTCCGGATGCGCGGTGATCAGCCCGTCCTGCTTGATCTGGCGCAGGAAGTATAAAAGCTCTTGCGTGCGCCCCACGGCGAAGCTCGGGATCACCACGTTGCCGCCGCGGGTGAACGTCGTATTCAGGATTTCAACCAGCGTCCCGATAAAGTCGGGCACCGCGCCATGGGAACGGTCGCCGTAGGTGCTCTCCATCACCACGAAATCCGACTCGGTAAAATAGCGCGGGTCGCGCAGAAGCGGCTGGTTCTTGTTGCCGATATCGCCGGAAAAGACGATCTTCTTCGTGCTTCCGTCCTCGGTTACGCTGATCTCGATGGACGCCGAGCCCAGCATATGCCCCACGTCGATCATACGGAGAGAAATACCGTCGCACACGTCGACCCTCGTCATGTACTTGCAGGGGACGAACAGCTTGATGGTCTCCGCCGCGTCCTGCGTGGTATAGATGGGCTCCTCGGGCGGCTCGCCCTTGCGCGCGGACTTGCGTGATTTCCACTCAGCCTCCATCTCCTGGATATGCGCCGAGTCCATCAGCATGATGGAGCACAGGTCCTCCGTGGCCTCGGTGGTGAAAATCCGGCCGCGGAACCCCCGCTTGTACAAAAGCGGCAGCCAGCCGCTGTGGTCGATATGCGCGTGCGTGAGGAACACGCCCTCCACGGACGAGGCGGGTACCGGCAAGGGCGTGTTCTCGTATACGTCCAGCCCCTGCTCCATCCCGTAGTCGATCAGGAAATTCTTCCCGCACGCCTCCAAAAGAAAACGGCTGCCCGTCACCTCATGCGCCGCTCCCAGAAAGGTCAGTTTCATGCCGATGCCTCCCGTCCCGTCCGGCGGGTTTTTGTATATCATTGTTATTGTATTGCGTTATGGTTTGCGGGTCAACACCTTGCGCAGAAATTGCCCCGTATAGCTCTTTTCGCACGCGGCGACCTCCTCGGGTGTGCCGGAGCAGATCACCGTGCCGCCGCCGTCGCCGCCCTCCGGGCCCAGATCGATCAGGTAGTCGGCGTTTTTGATCACGTCCAGGTTGTGCTCGATCACCACCACGGAGTTCCCGTTGTCCACCAGCCGCTGCAGTACCTGCAATAGCTTACCGACGTCGTCCATGTGCAGGCCGGTGGTGGGCTCGTCCAGCACGTAGATGGTGCGGCCCGTCGCCCGGCGGCTCAATTCGGCGGAGAGCTTGATGCGCTGCGCCTCGCCGCCCGAAAGCTCGGTGCTCGGCTGGCCGATTTTGAGGTACCCGAGCCCTACGTCGTACATCGTCTGCAGCTTATTCACGATCTTCGGGTGCGCCTCAAAGAACTCCAGCGCTTCCTCGATGGTCATCTCCAGCACTTCGTAGATGCTCTTGCCGTTGTAGCGCACCTCCAGCGTCTCCCGGTTATACCGTTTGCCCTTGCACACGTCGCAGGGCACGTAGACATCCGGCAGGAAGTGCATCTCGATCTTCAAAACCCCGTCGCCGGTGCACGCCTCGCAGCGCCCGCCCTTGACGTTGAAGGAGAAGCGGTTGGCCTTATATCCCCTGGCCTTGGCGTCGGGCGTCATGGTGAAGAGGTTGCGGATCAGGTCGAACAGCCCAGTGTAGGTGGCGGGGTTGGAACGCGGCGTGCGCCCGATGGGGCTTTGGTCGATGGAGATGATCTTGTCCAGTTGCTCCGCGCCGCGGATGGCGCCGAACTTGCCCGCGCGGGTTTTGGCGCGGTTCAATACCTTGGCGAGGTGGTTGTACAAAATGGCGTTCACGAGGCTGGACTTGCCCGAGCCGCTTACGCCCGTAACCACGCAGAACACGCCCAGGGGGAAGCGGACGTCGATGCTCTTCAGGTTGTTCTCGGCGGCCCCTTCCACGGTGAGCCATTGCGCAGGTTCCCGGCGCTTGCCGGGGCACGGGGATGGATTTCTTCCCCGAGAGGTACTGCCCGGTCAGCGAGTTCGGGTTTTGGCAGATCTCGTCGAACGTGCCCTGCGCGATCACATAGCCGCCGTGCACGCCCGCGCCGGGCCCGATATCCACGATGTGGTCGGCGGCGCGCATGGTTTCCTCGTCGTGCTCGACGACGATCAGGGTATTCCCCAGATCGCGCAGGTGCTTGAGCGTCCCGATCAGCTTATGGTTGTCCCGCTGGTGCAGGCCGATGGAGGGCTCGTCCAGAATATAGAGCACGCCCATGAGGCTGGAGCCGATCTGCGTGGCAAGCCGGATGCGCTGCGCCTCGCCGCCAGAGAGCGTGCCCGCGGCGCGCGAGAGCGTGAGGTAGGAAAGCCCGACGCTGTCCAAAAACGTCAGCCGGTCGTCGATCTCCTTGCGGATCTGGGCGGCGATGATCTTCTGCGTTTCGCTGAGCTTCAGGGTGCGGAAAAACTCCCGCGATTTCACGATGGAGAGATCGGATACGTCCGATACGTTCATCCCGCCGACGGTCACCGCCAGCGCCTCTTTGCGAAGCCTTTTGCCCCCGCAGGCCTCGCAGGGTTCTGCGGTCATGTATTCCTCGTAGGCGGCCTTCATGCCCTCCGAGGTGGTTTCACGGTAACGGCGCATCAGCGAGTTGATCACGCCCTCAAACGTCGTGGTAAACTTTCCCTGCCCGTTCGCGCTCTCGTAGTGCACGGTGATCTTTTCGCTGCCCGTGCCGTACATCAGGATATTCGCGACTTCCTTTGGCAAATCCTGATACGGCGCGTCCAGGCTGAAGCCGTACTTCTTGGCGAGCGCGCGGGAAATGGACACGGCGAAGCTCTGCGGATCGGAGAAATTCCACCCCATCGCCTGAATCGCGCCCTCGTTGATGCTTTTGGACGGGTCGGGTACGATGGTATCCGGGCTGATGCGCAGGATCGTTCCCAGGCCGTCGCACGCGGGGCACGCGCCGTAGGGGCTGTTGAAGGAAAACATGCGCGGCGAAAGCTCCTCGATGGAGATGCCGCAGTCCGCGCAGGCGTAATTCTGCGAAAACAGCATCGTGCCCTTGTCAAACAGGTCGATCAGCACCAGACCCTCGGCAGCTTTGGCCGCCGTCTCCAGGCTGTCGGCCAGGCGCTTCCTAAAATCGTCGGAATTGCGGATGATCAGGCGGTCGATCACGATGCTGATATCGTGCTTTTTCTTCTTGTCGAGCTGGGGCGTATCGTCCAGCTCGTACATCTCGCCGTCGATCACCACGCGCACATAGCCCTGCTTTTGGGCGTCCTTCATCAGCTTTTCGTGCTCGCCCTTGCGGCCGCGAACCACGGGCGCGAGCACCTGCATGCGCGTGCCTTCCTCCTGCAAAAGGATCTGGTCCACCATCTGGTCGACGGTCTGCTGCCGGATTTCCTTGCCGCACTGCGGGCAATGCGGTATGCCCGCCCGCGCATAGAGCAGGCGCAGGTAATCGTAGACCTCCGTAACCGTGCCCACGGTGGAACGCGGGTTGCGGCTGGTGGTCTTCTGGTCGATGGAGATCGCGGGCGAAAGCCCTTCGATGGAATCGATATCGGGTTTGTCCATCCTGCCCAGGAACATGCGCGCGTAGGACGACAGGCTTTCCACGTAGCGGCGCTGGCCTTCGGCGTAGATGGTATCAAACGCGAGGCTGGTCTTGCCCGATCCGCTCAGGCCCGTGAAGACCACAAAGCGGTCGCGGGGGATTTCCAGCGTAATGTTTTTCAGGTTGTGTTCGCGCGCGCCGCGAATAATCAGCTTATCCTGCAAGATCATCGCACCTCGATCAGCTCGTACTTCGTCGTTCCGACGCCCAGTTTCTCGGCGTGTTCCAATCCCACGCGCCAGTCTGTGGTCGGGTGCACGTCGCGGAAGTGGTCGCCCGTGCGTCCTTCCCGCTCCCAGAGCACCGAGCCGGGCAGCGGCTGCATCTTCAGCGCCGCCTCCGTGCAGGCCATATCCAGCGCGACGGGATCAAAGCTCGCGAACATCCCGACGTCCGGGATGATCGGCGCGTCGTTCTCGCCGTGGCAATCGCAGTACGGGGATACGTCCATCACCAGCGCGATATGGAAATGCGGTTTGTTCTGGATCACGGCCTTGGCGTATTCGCTGATCTTGCGGCTGACCATATCGTTGCTGTCGTCCGGGCCGCCGATGGCGCCCTGCGTATGGCACGCGCCCACGCAGCGCCCGCAGCCCGAGCACTTCTCATGATCGATGACCGCTTTGCGGCCGACCAGCGCAATCGCGTCCGAGCCGCACTCGCGGATACACATGCCGCAGCCGATGCAGCTTTCCGCATCGACGACCGGCTTGCTGTCGGTATGCATCTCGCGCTTGCCCGCCGCGGAGCCCAGGCCCATGCCGAGGTTCTTCAGCGCACCGCCGATGCCCGTGAGTTCATGGCACTTGAAATGGGTGAGGCTGATGATCGCCTCAGCGTCCACCGCCGCGCGGCCCAGCAGCGCGTGATCAAAGTACTCCCCGTCTACGGGCACGCTTACGAAATCCGTGCCCAAAAGCCCGTCCGCGATGAGCACATGGCAGCCCACCTGCAGCGGCGAAAACCCGTTTTCATACGCGGCGTCCAGATGGTCCAAAGCGTTGCGGCGCATGCCGGGATACAGCGTGTTGCAGTCCGTTAAAAAAGGCTTCGCGCCCATCTTCTTCAGCGCGTCCACGACCACTTTGACGTAGTTGTGCCTGAGAAACGCCAGGTTGCCCGGTTCGCCGAAATGCATTTTAATCGCGGTGAACTTCCCCGTGAGCGGCATGCCCGTTATACCCGCTTTGGCGATCAGGCGGTCCAGCTTCTCCGGCAGATTGCGTGTGCCGTGAACGCGGAAATCCGAAAAGAAAACCTTTGCCCGTTCCATGATGTGTCCTCCTTCAAAGGTTGCGTACAGTATACCACATATTTACCGGCTTGTATAGAACATATGTTCGTAATCGCGCGAAATTTGCGCCGGCCGGCGGTTTGCGCTTTACACCCTGGCGGCCAGCATGTACAATATCCCTGTTCGTATCTGCCGCGAGGAGAAACCGATGAAAGAACAACACCCGTCCATCCTGCACACCATCCGGACCCTGAAGGGAAACGAGCGCGTCTGCCTGTGGACCGAACCGTTATGGGGCATTCCGTATAACCTTTTCGTTCCGTTCGTATCGGTTTATATGGCGGGCCTCCATCTCACGCCGACGGTCATCGGCGTGATCGCAACCGTCGCGCTGGTTTCGCAGGTGGCCTGGGCGCTCCTGGGCGGCGTGCTGACCGATAAGTTCGGCCGCAGGCTCACCACGCTGGTCTTTGATACCATCGCGTGGATCATCCCGACGTTCCTGTGGATGATCGCGCAGGATTACCGTTATTTCATCGCCGCGGCAATCCTCAACGGCGCGCTGCGCGTGACCGAATCCTCCTGGACGCTGCTCCTGATGGAGGACACGCCGGAGGACAAGCTGATCCGCATTTTTTCCATCATCCAGATCATGGCGCAAATCGCGGGCTTTTTCGCCCCGATCGCATATTTCTTCGTGCAGCGGTACTCGCTGGTGCCGACGATGCGCTGGCTGTACGGCTTCTTCTTCGTCAGCATGGTAATTAAGGTCGTGCTGGTATATGTGATGTCGCGGGAAACCTCGGTGGGCGTCCGGCGTATGGCGGAGAGCCGCGGAAAGAGCGTCATCCACCGCCTGTGGGACAGCCGCAGGGTGCTTTTCACGATGCTGAAAAACCGCCGCATCCTGCTGACCATCGCGTTCGTCGCCTGCTTCACGGGGCTCAGAGGGATCAACGATATGTTCTGGCCGCTTCTGGTTACCGGCAAGCTCGGCATCGCGGCGGAAAACCTGTCGCTTTTTTATACGATGAAAACGCTGCTGATGCTCGGCAGCTATGTATTTCTTGTGCCCAGGCTCAACCTGAGGCGGTTCCGCAATCCCTTGGGATTGGGCCTCGTTCTGTTTATGGCGCAGGCCGTCTGCATGCTGCTGATGCCAAAAGGGCTGCTGGGCTTCGTGCTCGCGGCGGTGCTGCTGGAGGGCGCGGCGCTTTCGCTGCTGATCCCGTTTTCCAGCGGGCTGCAAATGGTGAACGTCGACCGCGAGGAACGCGCGCGGATGCTCGGGTTCTTCTACGCGATCAGCATGCTGGTCACCTCGCCGCTTTCCACGGTCGCTGGCGTTTTGGCGGAACTCAATCCGGCGCTGCCGTTTGTGCTGATCCTCTGCCTGGCCGTGATCGCGTTCCTGGTCATGCGGACGCTGTGGAAGCTCGACCAGGAGGAGCCGGTTACCGGATAAACTCCAGGACCCGCTGCGCGTCCCTGCCTACGACGGCCGCGCTCGCCGGGGAGTTCAATACATGCTCTGCCGTATCGTGCAGGGCTTTTTTCGTCACCGCTTCGATTTTATTAAGCACCTCGTCCGGCGTTCTGAGGTAATTCAAATGCAGCATGCTGCGCCCGATGGACTGCATCCGTCCGGACGAGCTTTCCAGTCCCAAAAGGTACGCGCCTTTGAGCTGCGCACGCGCGCTTTGGAACTCGTCTTCGGTGAAGCCGCCGGAAAGCGCCAGCGCCATTTGCTCCTGCAGCTCGCGGATTACGGTTTCGGCGTTCTGGGGCGAGGTGCCCGCGTACACCGTAAACGTGCCCAGCGACGGATGGCTGCCGGGATAGGAATAGACGGAATACGCAAGCCCCAGCTCCTCGCGGATGCGCTGGAACAGCCGGGAGGACATCCCTCCGCCCAGGGCGTTTGAGAACATCGAGAGCGCGTACAGCTCGTCCGTTCCCAGCGCGTAGCCCCGGTAGCCGATGCAGATCTGCAGCTGCTCGGTATCCTTGTCCCGGAAGAGCCGCCCGCCGGTAAATGCCTGCGGCCCCGTTTCCGGTACGCCGTCCGCCTCCGGGAAGCGGTCGAAATATCGGCCGATCAGCTTGAGCAGCGCGTCCCAGTCGTACTTGCCCGCGATTGCGATCACGATATTCTCCGGCTGGTAGTGCCGCCGCCAGTACCCGCGCAGGGCCCGGACCGCATAGCGGCCGATCAGCTCCGGCGTGCCGAGCACCGGGCGCTTCAGCGAGCCCGTAAACTGCGCCTCCGCGAGCACGTCGCCGATCAGGTCCTCGGGCGTGTCTTCCACCATGGCGATCTCTTCCAGAATCACGCCCCGTTCCTTGCGCAGGTCGTCCGCGGCAAACAGCGGCCTGAGCACCAGGTCGCTTACAATGTCCACGGCGAGGGGCAGGTATTCGTCGATTACCTTGGCATAGTAGCAGGTGCAGTCCTTGCCTGTGAAGGCGTTCAATTGACCGCCGACCGCGTCCATCTGCTCGGCGATCTGCCGCGCCGTGCGGTTTTCCGTACCCTTGAAGACCATATGCTCGATGAAGTGCGAGAGCCCGTTTTCCGTCTCCCGCTCGTTCATCGAGCCCGCCTTGACCCAGCAGCCGACCGTGCAGCTGCGCAGATGCGAAAGCGGTTCGCCCACCACGCGCAGCCCGTTGGGCAAAGTGATCGAATCAAACATTGTCATTCTTCCTTTACCAGTTGGCAGCGAAACTTCTCTCTGTCATCCAAAGAGAAGTTTCGCAAGAGAAAACCTATTTTGGCCGCGCAATGCGCGGCCAATGCGGGGCCAAGGGCCAAAGCCCTTGGCAGTGTCATAGGGGCGCCGCCCCTATCGAATTAGTTGCTATTCGGTCTCCCATCGCGGCGCGGCGGCCTGCGGCGCGGGCCGTTGGCATCCCGGGGGCCGGCCATGGGGGCCTTGGAATAGGTGATATCGTTGCGGATCAGGTTGACGCGGCCCTGGCTGTCGATCTCGTTGACCTTGACCTCGATCTCGTCGCCGATGTTCATCACGTCCTCGACCTTTTCCACGCGGTGGTCGGCCATCTTGGAGATGTGGAGCATCCCGTCCTTGCCGCCCGTCAGCTCGATAAACGCGCCGAAGTTCATAATGCGAACGACCTTGCCCAAATACACGTCGCCGACCTCGACATCCTTGGCGATGCCTTCGATAATCCTTCTGGCCTTGGCGGCGGCGTCGGCGTCCGGGGTGGCGATATATACGCGCCCGTCGTCCTCGATGTCGATTTTCACGCCGGTTTCGGCGATGATCTTGTTGATCATCTTGCCGCCCGGCCCGATAACCTCGCGGATCTTCTCGGGGTTGATCATGAAGCGCACGATCTTGGGCGCGTATTTGCTGAGCTGTTCGTTGGGCTTGGAGATAACGTCGAGCATCTTCTGCAGGATGTGCAGGCGGCCCAGACGCGCCTGCGACAGCGCCCGCTCGAGGATGGCGCGGTCGATGCCCGCGATTTTGATATCCATCTGGATGGCGGTAATGCCCTTCACGGTGCCGGCGACTTTGAAGTCCATATCGCCCAGGAAGTCTTCCAGCCCTTGGATATCGGTAAGTACGGCGACCTTATCGCTGTCGGAATCCTTGATCAGGCCCATCGCCACGCCGGCGACCGGCGCTTTGATCGGCACGCCCGCGTCCATCAAAGAAAGCGTGCTGCCGCAGACCGACGCCATGGAGCTGGAGCCGTTGGAGCCCATGATTTCGCTCACCAGGCGCAGCGCGTACGGGAAGGTTTCCTCATCGGGGATCACCGGCACCAGAGCGCGTTCCGCCAGCGCGCCGTGGCCGATTTCGCGGCGGCCCGGGCTTTTCGCGCGTCCGGCTTCGCCGGTGGAATACGGCGGGAAATTATAATGGTGCATATAGCGCTTGGAATCCTCTGTGCCCAGCCCGTCCAGCATCTGCACTTCGCTCATGGAGCCAAGCGTGGTGATGGTCAGCGCCTGGGTTTCGCCGCGGGTGAACACGGCGCTGCCGTGGGTGCGCGGCAGAACGCCGACTTCGCACCAGATGGGGCGCACGTCGGTCAGGCCGCGGCCGTCGGGACGGATGCCGTTATCCAAAATCTTCCGGCGCATGATTTCCTTGTTCAGGTAGTACAGCGAGTCCGCTACTTCGCCCATACGGTCTTCATACTGGTCTGCGAAGTATTCCGCAACCTCGGCTTTGGTCTGCGCCTCGCGCTCCTGCCGTTCGCTGCGCACTTCGGTATCAAACGTCCAGGCAGCCTTGTCATACGCGTAATCGCGCACGGCATTTTTCACGTCGTCGCCGGTTACCACCAGCGTTACTTCGCTTTTTTCCTTGCCGATCTCGGCCTTGATGTTCTCAATATAGGCAACGATCTTCTTGATCTCGTCGTGCGCGGTCATGATCGCGGCCAGCATGTCTTCCTCGGTTACCTCATCGGCACCCGCTTCCACCATCAACACGGCATCCTTGGTGCCGCTTACGACGACATGCATGGTGCTTGCGTTGCGCTGGGCTTCGTCGGGGTTGACGATATATTCGCCGTTTACCTTGCCCACGACCACCGAGCCGGTGGGGCCGTTCCACGGGATATTGCTGACGGACAGCGCCGCGGACGAACCGATCATCGCGGGGATTTCCGGGGGAATATCCTTATCGACGGACAGAACCGTGGCCAGAACATGCACATCGTTGCGCATGCCTTTGGGGAACAGGGGGCGCAGCGGCCTATCCATCAGGCGGCAGGTCAGGGTCGCCTTTTCGGTCGGGCGGCCTTCGCGCTTGATGAATCCGCCGGGGATTTTGCCCACCGCGTACTGCTTTTCTTCAAAGTCAACGGTGAGGGGGAAGAAATCCACGCCCTCCCGCGCCGCAGGCGACATCGTCGCGTTGACCAGCACCACGGTATCGCCGTAGCGCACAAACGCGCTGCCGCCCGCTTGCTGGGCATACTTGCCGAATTCTATCTTGAGTTCACGTCCTGCCAGTTCCATTGAAAATGTTTTACTTTCCATTTCTTCCTTCTCCTCTTCCTGCTGACGGGCCTCGTTGCCCGCAGCGACATCAGTTTCGAATTTATGGTTTCACCACAAATTCGAGTTTGCGCCGATGGCTTGTTCGTGCGACGCCCGGACTCACGGTCAGCCATCGGCGTAAGGTATCTTTGCTTTCGCAAAGTTCCGAAACCACCGAATAAGGGAGGGCTTTGCCCGACTAGCGCCCGAAATTGCTGAAAGCAATGAAGCGCGTAACCTCGTACAAGCGAAGCGTAGGACGAGGTCGTAATCCCATGTCGCTGGTTTCGGATTGAAAGTCGAAGGGCTTCGGCCCTTCGAGCATCCCAAAGCATTCTCAAACCAGTTTACACCGATATTCACGTAATGAAACGCCATGCCTACACTTACAAAACGGCCGCGTATCGGCGGACTGTTTTCCTACGTTCGCCGGAATACGCGGCCCTTTGGTATCGAAGTTTACTTTCTCAGTCCCAGCCGAGCGATCAATTCGCGGTAGCGCTCGATATCGGTCTTCTTGAGGTAGTTGAGCAGTCCCCTTCTCTTGCCGACCATCAGGAGCAGCCCGCGCCTGGAGTGGTGATCCTTCTTGTTGATCTTGAGGTGCTCGTTGAGGTGGTTGATCCGTTCGGTCAGTATTGCCACCTGTACCTCGGGAGAGCCGGTATCCCCCTCATGACGGGCATAGGTTTCGATGGTCTTTTGCTTGTCCATGGGTTTTTGCCTCCTTGAAAATCGGTAATCGCCGCGTACATAGCCCGTCGTTGGCAGTCGATCGTCTGCGCACGCGGTTCACATGCTGTTTGCACACCCGTTATTGTAACACGGGGTTAAGGTTTTGTAAACTGTAATTTAAGTCTTCGTTTCCCGGCTGAGGGTATCCGGCGGATACCCCAGCAGCCGCTCCGCCTCGGCCGTATTCCCCTCCGCCAGCAGCTGGCGGACGCGCGTGGAATTGACCGCTTTGCCGTCCACGCGGACCTCCGGCACGACGACGGTCTCAAAGCCCACGGCCTCGCCGAGCCTGCGCATGGTTTCGGCCGTGCCTGCGCCGTGCTTGCCGAAATTGTAGTTATAGCCGATCACGACCGCCTTGGGATGCCAGCGCGCGACCAGCAGATTTACAAAATCCTCGGGCGCGATATCGCGCAGTTCTTCAGTGAACGGGATCACGCATACGACGTCCGCGCCCTGCGCTTCGATCAGCCGCATGCGCTCCTGCGCCGTGGTGAGCATGGACGGCGCCATCGCGGGCGCGATCAGGCTCAGGGGATGGCGGTCGAAGGTCATCACGACCATCGGGACGCCGAACCGGTCGGCCAGCGCTCGCGCCTGCCGCATCAGCGCCTGGTGCCCCAGGTGCACGCCGTCGAACATTCCCAATACCAGCACCGAGGCGCTGGTCCGTATGCAGTCGTCAGAACAAATGCGCATGAAACCTCCGTTTACTCTTTCAGCCATGCGGCGGGTTTGAGCAGTTCCCCCTGCACCTTCGCGATGGCGGCGGTCCCGCCGTCCACGCGCAGCTGCACGCGGCTGCCCTGCGCCGCGCCTGCCAACGCGGGAAAGGCGCCCATGGGCAGCGGCACGCCGTTTTGGAACATCTTCCGAAGTTCGATGGGCACCTCCGCGTACGGCAGGTGCGAAAGCGCGTCCTCCACCGGCACGAGCAGCGACGGGAGCGCGTGCCGCCCGGCTGCCTCCACGATTTCCTCCAGCGTTTTCGCGCCGCCGATCCCGAATATCCCCGACGCCGTGCGCAGTAAAAAACGCATGTGCGCGGGGCAGCCGAGCCTTTGCCCGATATCGTGACAGAGCGTGCGCACATAGAAGCCTTTGGAACACCGAAGTGAAACCAGCGCGCCGTTCCCCGGCCTCATGTGCTCAAGCTCCAGCGCGTACAAGGTCATGGACCGGGGTTCCCGTGCGACGATCCTTCCCTCCCGTGCCAGCGCGTACAAGGGTTTCCCGTCCCGCTTGAGCGCCGAGTACATCGGCGGCGTCTGCTGCATTTCTCCGACCAGCGTTGGCAGCAAAGCGCGGATCTCCCCCTCGCCGGGTATCTTCCTTCCCGTTTGGATCACGGTCCCCTGCGCGTCCTGCGTGTCGGTAGCCGCTCCGAACGCGATTTCGGCGATATAGGCTTTCTGATCGCCCTGCAGCTCGTCAAACAGGCGCGCCGCCTTGCCGATCATCAGCGGCAGCACGCCCGCGGCTTCGGGGTCCAGTGTCCCCGCATGGCCCACCCTGGCGCCGCCCAGGCGCTTGCGCACGAAGGCAACCACCCCGGCCGACGTGATGCCGGGTGGCTTGAGCACGTTTAAAAAACCGCAGGCCGGTGATTTGATTTCCTCATTGCGCAAGGGCGTCCGCCTCCGCGCATGCCCTGGTCAGCGCCGCTTCCAGCGTATCCGCCGCTTCCCTGAGCGGCATGTGCAGCGTGCATCCGGCCGCCAGCAGGTGGCCGCCGCCGCCGTAGCGCAGGGCGACCTCGTCCACGCGGTAGGGCGGCAGCGCGCGCAGAGAGCATTTGATGCTGCCCTTCTCCGCCTCCCGCACCAGATACGCCAACCGCACGCCCTTGGTGTTGATGGCGTAGTTGACGATACCCTCGCAGTATTCCCCCACCGGATCGATTTCCTGCATCGTATCGTAATCCAGATACATCCCGGCCACCTTGCCTCCCGCCGCGTAGCGGAAGGTGGGCAGCGCCCTGCCCAGCAGCGCGATATGCTCCCGGTCCTTACGCAGGAACAGGAGCCGCGAATAGTGCCCGATGTTGAGCCCTGCCTCCATCAGCTCCGCCATGATGCGAAACGAGTTCGCGTCGGTATTTTTGAACTGGAAGTTGCCCGTATCGGTGGAAAGCCCGATATACAGGTTCGTAGCCTCGGTTTCCGAAAGCGGCAGCTCCAGCGCCTTGAAGAGGCTGAACACGATCGAGGCGGACGACGGGGCGTCCCCCTCGATGATATTGATCTGCGCAAATCCGGGGTTGGTCTCGTGGTGGTCGATCTGGGCGGTGAGCGCCGCTTTTTTGAAAAACGCCTCCGCCCTCCCCAGCCGCTCGATACTGCTGACGTCCACAGCGACGGCCAGCGTGTTTTCACAGGAATCCGCGGAGAGGATTGTGTGGATGGCCTCAAATCCCGGCATAAAATTCAGCCGCTCCGGCGGCTGACCTTCCAGTATGACATTGGCGGGCTTGCCCATCCGAAGGATCAGGCTCCGAAGCGCCAGCGCGCTTCCCAGCGTATCCCCGTCGGGATCGATATGCGGAAAGATGCACACGGTTTTCGCCGCTCTGATCGTGGAAAACAGCCGTTCGATCTCCGCGCGGTTATCCGTTTTCATGGGGGCTCTCCTCCGCCTGCACTTTTTTGAGCATATCCCCGATATGAATGCCGTACTCGATGTTGTTGTCCTGCTCGAACAGGATTTCGGGCGCGTACCGGATAATCATCCGTTTGCCGAGCCGGCTGCGTACAAAACCCGCCGCCTTTTTCAGGGCGTCCATCATGGCGGCGCGGTCCTCGTCGTTCAAAACGCTGACGTAGATTTTAGCGAAACGCAGGTCGCGCGTCACCTCCGCGCGGGTTACGCTGAATGTGCCTTTCACCCGCGGGTCGTGCAGCTCCTCGCGGAGTATCGCGTCCACGTGACGCTTCACTTCTTCGTTGATTCTGTCAATGCGCTGGTTGTTCAATATTCTTCACCTATAAGAATTCCAAGCTAAGGATCGGTTTTTCATGTTGGTCCGGTTCTGGCAAACGCTGATTGAATTAGCGTTCGCCTGCTACTTACCGCTCGATCTCTTCCATGACGAAGCACTCGATCGCGTCGCCTTCCTTGATATCGTTGTATCCGTCCAGGCTGACGCCGCATTCAAAGCCCTGCGCCACTTCCTTGGCGTCGTCCTTGAAGCGTTTGAGGGAGGAGAGCTTGCCTTCGAAAACGACCACGTTGTCGCGCAGCAGGCGCACCTGCGCGTTGCGCTGGAGCTTGCCGTCGGTCACGTAGCAGCCGGCAACCGTGCCCGCGCCCGTGATGTGGAAGATGCTGCGGATTTCCGCCTGCCCCAGGAATACTTCCTTGAATTCCGGCTCCAGCAGCCCCTTCATGGCCTTTTCCACATCCTCGATCGCCTGATAGATGATGCGGTAGAGGCGGATGTCCACGCCCTCCTTTTCGGCGGCGGCGCGGGCGTTGGTATCGGGGCGGATATTGAAGCCGATAATGATGGCGTCAAACGCGGACGCGAGGTTCACGTCGTGCATGGTCACGGCGCCTACGCCGGAGTGGAGCACGCGCACGGTAATCTGGTCGTTTGAAAGCTTCTCCAGCGCCTGCTTGACGGCTTCCACAGAGCCCTGGACGTCGGCCTTGATGATCAGGTTCAGGTTGACGACCTTGCCCTGGTCGATCTGGGTAAAGAGGTTGTCCAGCGTCACCTTCTGTCGCGCTTGCGGCGCGGGCGGCCTTAAGCTTGTCCGTGCGCTCCTGCGCCACCTGGCGGCCCAGATGATCGTCGGATACGGCCATCATATCGTCGCCCGCGGTCGGAACCTCGGAAAAGCCCATCACTTCCACGGGCATCGAGGGCCCGGCTTCGTCCACGCGCTCGCCGCGGTCGTTGATCATCGCGCGCACGCGGCCGCTGGCCGTGCCGACCACGATATTGTCGCCCACATGCAGCGTGCCGTTTTGCAGAAGCACCGTCGCCAGCGGCCCGCGCGCCTTGTCCAGCTTCGCTTCGATGATCACGCCCTTGGCCATGCGGTCAGGGTTGGCGCGCAGCTGCAGCACGTCGGCCTGGAGGAGAATCATCTCCAGCAGCGTATCGATGCCGTCGCCCGTGATGGCGCTGACGGGGACCATGATCGTTTCTCCGCCCCATTCCTCGGGTACGAGGTTATAGGCGGTCAAATCCTGCTTGATGCGTTCGGGATTGGCGTTTTCCTTGTCCATCTTGTTGATCGCCACGATGATGGGCACGTCCGACGCCTTGGCGTGGTTGATGGATTCCACGGTCTGCGGCATCACGCCGTCGTCTGCGGCGACCACGAGCACCGCGATGTCCGTGGACTGCGTGCCGCGGGCGCGCATGGCGGTAAACGCCTCATGGCCCGGCGTATCCAGGAAGGTGATCGTATGGCCGTTCACATCCACGGTATACGCGCCGATATGCTGGGTAATGCCGCCCGCTTCGCCCAGGGTGACCTTGGTATTGCGGATGTAGTCCAGCAACGAGGTTTTTCCGTGGTCGACGTGGCCCATGATGGTGATGACCGGCGGGCGCGGCACCAAATCCTCCTCCGCGTCTTCCACGTCGGTTTCGGTGAGCGCGTCCTCGGCGGTCCTGTCCAGCTTCATTTCCAGTTCCACGCCGAACTCCGAGCACACGAGGCTCGCGGTGTCAAAATCTAACTCCGAGTTGATGTTGGCCATCATGCCCAGCATCAGGAGTTTTTTCAAAATATCGCCCGCGGGCTTGCCGATGCGCTCGGTCAACTCCTTGACGGTAATCGTTTCCGTGTTCATCAACGCCTTTTCAATCCGGATCGGCGCCATCATCTGCTGCGCGCTGGGTTTCCTGGCGCGCGCGCGGCGGCCGCCGCGGATGACCTCGTCTTCAAAGCCTCCGTGCTGGGTCTGCCGGGACATGTGCTTGCGGTTGACATTCGTCCGCTCGGCGTCCCGGCGGCGGTTGACATAGCTTTTCTTATTGGGATCGTAGTTGCTGACGCGCTCCTTGCCCTGCGCCGGCGCAATCTCCGGCGCGGCGGGCGCGCGGCCGGGCGCGGGACGGCCTCCTTGCGCATTCGCCGGACGGCCGAACGAACCCTGCGCATTCGCCGGGCGGCCAAACGGACCCTGTGGGTTCGCCGGGCGGCCAAACGGACCCTGCGGATTCGCTGGTCTGCCGTACGGGCCTTGCCCCTGCGGGTTTGCCGGACGTCCGTACGGGCCCTGCGGGTTCGCCGGTCGGTCCATACGGGCCGCTGCGGATTCGCCGGGGCGGCCGAAAGGCCGCTGCGGGCCGGCAGCGTTCGCCGGGTTGGCGGGTCTGCCGTACTGGCCCTGCGGGTTTGCCGGACGGCCGTACGGACCCTGCGGGTTCGCCGGGCGGCCGAAGGGCCGCTGCGGCGTAGCGGGCGTAGCGGGAGCCGACGGTCGTTGGACCGGGCTGCGGGGGGTGGGCGCAGACTGTTCGGCCTTCGGCTTTTTGACGATCTTCTGCGGCTCGGGCGCGGGTTCGGGCGCGGGCGCCGTTTCCGCCTCCTCCTGCACCGCCTGCACGGGGGCGTCTTCGGTGGGCGGGGCTGCTTCCTGGGCCGCAGGCGCCTGCTTCTCCTCCGGAGGCACTGGTTTCCGCAGCCGCCTGAGACGCGGCTTCCTCCTCGGAATCGGGCATCGTATATGCCTTGGTATGCGTCTGTGCCAGGCGTTCCTGCTCGGCAAGCATCTCCTCTTCCCGGCGTATCTCTTCCTCGCGCACGTACTGGTTTTCCAGTTTTCGCAGCATGTGCATCAGGATATCGGCGCCCTTGCGGACATCCGCGACGCTTTCCATCACGGATTCCGAACTTTGGAGAAGATCCTTGGTCGCATCTTTGAGATTGGTTTTGGTCATGTTTTATGCTCGCACCCCCGCAATATTTGCACTGTTATCGATTGGATCGGTTTCAGGTTTACCGTTGGTCATCATTTCATCCCGGACGAGTTCTTTCAGCTTCTGTGCCATCGTGCCCGGCCGCACCGCGGCGGCCATCCGGCCGCTCTTGCCCAGCGCTTGCGCGATGAGGTCCTTCGGCGTACCGTACAGCGGGGACATGGTGGCTTGTGGCAGGCGGTCCGGAAGCGTTTTTTAGAGACGTCCGAGCTTCCTTCATCCAGCAGCACGAGCGCCGCCTGATTCCTGCGCACGGCGTCCACGCACGCGTCCTGCCCGAGGATCACCTGTCCTGCCCGGTGGCAGAGCCCCAGGAAGCCCCTGAGCCTGCGAATTTCCTGTTCCGTCAAGGCGCATCCTCCCCGCGCAGCAGCCGTTCCATCGTTTCGGTAAGCGCCTGCACGGTTTCCTCCTCGCTCAGGCGGGTTTCCAACGCGCGGTCGAGCTGCTTTTGCTTGAGCGCGCGGCGCAGACAGGCGGCGTCAAAGCATACGTAGGCGCCGCGGCCGGCCTTTTTGCCGGTCCCGTCCAGCGTGACCGCGCCTTCGGGCGAGCGCACCGCGCGCAGAAGCTCCTTCTTGGGCTTCATTTCGCGGCACCCTACGCACATGCGCATGGGAATCTTTCGGGGTTTCTGCGGCATTGATACACTCCCTGGTTACAGCGTGTCGTCCTCGTCGTCGGACTCCAGTTCGATGTCCTTGAGTTCCGGAATTCCGGCGTCGGGATCGAACACCGCGTCGGGATTTTCGAACGTATTCCTGAAAGCCCATGGGTTCTTCGTAGGCCTCGGTGGGCAGTTCAAACATTTCCACGGCCTGCGACTGGCTTTTGATATCGATGCGCCAGCCCGTGAGCTTCGCCGCCAGGCGGGCGTTCTGCCCTTCCTTGCCGATGGCCAGGCTCAGCTGGTTGTCCGGCACGACGACGCGGCAGGCTTTCTCGTCCTCGGCGATAAAGACACTCAGCACATGCGCGGGATTGAGCGCGTTGGCGATGAACTCCGCCGGGTCGGGCGACCATTTGATGATGTCGATCTTCTCGTTGCGAAGCTCGGTGACCACCTTGTCCACGCGGTTGCCGCGCGGGCCGACGCACGCGCCGACGGGATCGATCACGGCGTCGGTGGAATAGACGGCCATCTTGGTGCGGCTGCCGGCCTCGCGCGCGATGGATTTCACCTGCACGATGCCCGCGGCGATCTCCGGCACTTCCATCTCGAACAGGCGCTTAACCAGCCCCGGATGCACGCGGCTGACGCGCACCTGCGGCCCGCGGATCATTTCGCGGCCGGAGCGGTTTACCTCCAGCACGTACACCTTGATATGGTCGTCGGTGTGGTATTCCTCTCCGGGAATCCACTCGCTGCGCTCCAGAATCCCCTCTGTGCGCCCGAGCTCCACATAGACGGCGTTGGTCTCCACACGCTGTACGATGGCGGTCAAAATCTCGTTTTCCTTTTCGGAATACTCGTCGTAAATCTTGCCCTGCTCGGCTTCGCGGATGCGCTGGATGATCACCTGCTTGGCGGTCTGCGCAGCGGTGCGCAGAAAGCCCGTGGGCGTTACGTCGATCTCCGCGATATCGCCGACCTGGTAATCGGGGCGGATTTTGCGGGCGTCCTCCAGCGTAATCTGCACGGAGGGATCCTCCACCTCTTCGGTGATCAGCTTGCGCGCGAACACCTGCGCCACGCCCGTACGCCGGTCCAGGGTGACCGACAGGTTCGCCGGCGGGGCTTCAAAGCGCGCGACGTTGCGCTTGTAGGCGGCCTTCAGCGCTTCCTCAATGGCATTGAACAGCAAATCCTCGCTGATATCCTTCTCCGACGCGAGCATGTGAACCGCGTTGATAATTTCTCTTTCACGATTTTCGATTTGCATCTTCTTTGCTGCCATACCCAAAACTCCTATCTATCCTGTCTATTCTTCATTCTCTATGGGTTCGACGACCGGTTTGATCAATGCGACCGCTTTGCGCGGAAAGGTTCTCGTCTCGCCGTCCGCCCCCGTAATGGCGACGCTTGTCTCGTCCATCGCGTCCAGCGTGCCCGTAAACTGCTTCACACCGTCGAGCTTTGCAAACAGCCTGACCTCCACCTTGTCCCCCCGGCGCTTTTCAAAATCGCGCTGGGTTTTCACGGGACGGTCCGCACCGGGGCTGGATACCTCGAGATAATCATACGCGATATCTTCCAGCAGCGGCTGCACGGCCTTGTGGAAGCGCTCGCAGTCGTCGATCGTCACGCCGCCTTCCACGTCGATATAGATGCAAAGCGCCATGCCGTCCGCTTCCTGCTGCAGGGTGACCTCCACCAGTTCCACGCCGTGCCGGAGCGCCGCGCCGGCGGCAATCTCCTGCGCGGCTTGCAGCTGGGATTTTCCCTGTTTCACCGGTTCATCCCTCAAAAAGCAATCAAAAAGAGCGGCCCACTATCGCCTCTCTCCACCACGCGGTATCGGAAAACCGTAAATCCAAGAACCTTACGGTTCCTGCGGTTTTTCCGCCCGGCGGCAAAGGAAGCAATAGCCACTCTTTCGATAAACCCTTCTTTCTGAAATGCTTGATCCTTAAAAAACAACAAAAAGCGCGTGAAAACACGTTGAGTATAGCATAGTATGCTGTGAAACACAAGCATTTCAGCCGTTTCCAAGCGGAAATAAACAGAAAACAGGAGGCGCTAGCGCGTGTTTTTTCGGATGACGATGCGAATCACATCGTTTTGCCGCATCTGCATGATCAGCCTCGCCTTGCCATCCGAAATCTCACAGCTGCCGCCCATCCCTTCCTATATGGTCAGGGCGCAGTCCGCATTCTCCTGTTCCAATTCCCACCGGGCTATATCCGCCGGAGCCCCCGGCGTTTCGGGCACAGCCCGTACGGACAGCCAGCATTGTTCCAAGCTCATGGTACGTCTCGCGGTTTATTGTCAACTAAATTATGATAATTTGGTTGACAATTGACGGATTCTCTGCTATTGTGCGGATCGGAAAGGGGCGTGAAGCCTGTGGGGAAGCTCTCCACAAAAGACATGGTTCTTATCGCGCTGTTCGCGGTGCTGATCGCGGTCTGCGCCTGGATATCCATTCCCTCGGCCATCCCGTTCACGCTGCAGACGCTGGGCCTGTTCCTTGCCATGGGAATGCTTGGCGGCAGGCGGTGTACGCTGACAGTGCTTTTATACCTGCTGCTCGGAGCGGCCGGCATCCCCGTATTCTCCGGCTTTCGCGGCGGCTTCGGGATGCTTGCGGGCGTCACCGGCGGCTACCTGATCGGGTTTTTGTTCGCCGCCCTCGTCTATTGGCCGGTCACAGCGCGAAGCGGGGGGAAAACGGGGCCGATGGTCCTCGGCATGCTCGCCGGTATGCTAGCGTACTATGGTTTCGGCACCGCATGGTTCATGCTGTTTTATGCCCGGTCCTACGGCGCGATCGGGCTTTCGGCGGCGCTGTCGATGTGTGTGATTCCCTTTATCGTCCCCGACCTGGTCAAGCTGGGAATCGCGGTGACGGTCGTAAAAACCCTTCCCCGGCGCGTGAAATCCCTGCGATTTTAATTACTTGCCCAGTGCCTTGCGATAGAGGCTAACATACTCCTTGGCGCTGTGCGCCCAGGAATAGTCCCCCTTCATGCCGCGCTTGCGCAGGGTAGCGACGATTTTTTGGCGGCTGCGGTAGAAATCCAGCGCGCGGCGGATGACCGCGAGCATATCGTGCGCGTTGTAATCACGGAAGGTAAAGCCATTGCCCTTTCCGGTCTCTTCGTTGTAGCTTAACACCGTATCCCGCAGCCCGCCGGTTTCGCGTACGATCGGCACGGTGCCGTAGCGCATGGAGATCAGCTGGCTCAGACCGCAGGGCTCAAACAGCGAGGGCATCAGGAAGAAATCCGCGCCCGCGTAGATCTTGTGCGCCAGATCGTTATCCATCGCGAAACGCGCGGCCAGCTTGCCGCGGTACTTGGTTTCCGCCCAGCTGAAAAGGTTGGTGTAGCGGGCGTCCCCCATGCCCAGAACCGCTATCTGCAGGTCCTCCGCCATCATCTCGCCCAGGACGCAGTCCACCAGGTCCAGCCCCTTCTGGTTGGTCAGCCGCCCGATCATCGCGATCACCGGCACGTCCGCCCGGACTTCCAGCGACAGCTCCTTTTGCAGCGCTTCCTTATCGGCCGCCTTGCCGGACATATCCTCCGCCGAATACGTCTGCGCAATCAGCCTGTCGTTCCCGGGATCATACAGCTCCATATCGATGCCGTTGAGGACGCCGAAGAGCGCGTCCTTTCGCGAACGGATCAGCCCGTCAAGCCGCTCGCCGTAATAGGCGGTGGCGATCTCCTCGGCGTAGCTGGGGCTGACGGTGGTAATGATGTCCGCATACACCAGCCCCGCTTTCATGAAGTTGGCGCAGCCCGAAAATTCCAGCTTGTCCGCGCTCCACAGCCCGTCGCCCAGCCCCATCACGTCCTGTACCTCTTTGATGCCGAAGATGCCCTGGTACTGGAGGTTATGGATGGTGAACACCGTACGGATAGGCTCGTAAAACGGCAGGTGGTGGTACTGGATTTTCAGAAGCGCCGGCACCATACCCGACTGCCAGTCGTGTGCATGGATGATCTCCGGCCGGAACTCGATCAAAGGTAGCGCGTTTAGCACGGCGCGGCAGAAAAAGCTGAACCGCTCGTATTCGTCGCCGCCCAGCCCGTAAACGTACGGCCTGCCGAAGTAGTACTTGTTATCCAGAAAATAATAGGTGACCCCGTCGTGTTTAAGGGTTTCCACGCCGCAGTACTGCCGCCGCCAGCCAAGCTGCACTTCAAAATGCAGCATGTGCTCCATCTTCTGCTGCCACTGGAAATCGATGGCCGTGTACATCGGCAGGACGACCCGCACGTCGTGCCCGGCCTTTGCCAATACCGACGCAAGCGAACCCACCACGTCCGCAAGGCCGCCGGTCTTGACAAACGGCACGCATTCGCTGGCGGTAAACAGAATTTTCATTGATACCTCTCCCTTTAATCAGAGTGAATTCCCACCAATGCTCAAGGTAAACCGATCAAATCGTCATATTCTTGGAAATCACGATGGGATAGGACGGCGGCCCGATCAGCTTGCCGCCCTTTTTGATCACGGCCTGCTTATCCAGGATACAGTTTTCCAGCTCCGCGTTTTCCTCGATAACGCTGTCCTGCATGATAATGCAGTTCTTCACGTGCGCGCCCTTCCCGATTTTCACGCCGCGGAACAGCACGCTGTGGCTTACCTTCGCGTCCACGATGCAGCCGTCGGCCACGATCGAATCCGAGATTTTCGCGTTCTCCAGATACCGGGCGGGCATCTCGTCGCGCAGCTTCGTGTACACGGGGCGGTCGTCGGAAAACAGGCTGTAGCGAATCTCCGGCTTGATGACCTCCATGTTGAAATTGAAGTAGCTCTGGATGGAGTCGATGCGGTAGCAGGGCCGCAGATACTCGTACCCGGCCACGCGCAGCCCCGCGTCGCGGATCATACGCTGGAACACGTTGCGCATCAGGTCGTGGTAGCCGCGGGACACACCGCGGTCGATCAGGTTGATCAGCAGGTCCTTTTTCATCAGCGTAACTTCCAGCGACGTGTTTTCGTAACGCGGCTTGGTGGGGTCGATCTCCAGGTCCACGACGAAGCCCTGCTCGTCGACATCCAAATACACGCCGTACTCCGAACGCTGGAGATCGGGGTTTTTGGAGTACATCATGCAGACGTCCGCGCCGGATTTCTCATAGGTTTTCACCATATCGCGGAAATCGGCGTTGAAGATGATCAGGCTGTTGCATAAAAGCGCATACTCCTGCCGGCTGCGGCGGATATAGCCGAGGTTTGCGTATAAAGCGTCCAGCGACCCGGGATACACGCCGCTGTTTTCCGACGTTAAAAACGGCGGCAGGATAAACAATCCGTCGGTCTTGCCGTGCAGGTCCCACTCCTTGCCGCTGCCCAGATGGTCCATCAGGCTGTGGTAATTCTTCTGCATAATCACGCCGACGTTTGGAATATCGGAATTCACGAAGCTCGAAACCAGAAAATCGATCACGCGGTACCGCCCGGCCACGGGCACGGCGGCCACCGCGCGAAGCATGGTCAGCTCCCGCAGGAAACTGTCCTTTTCTCCGGTATAAATAATGCCCATTACGTCCTTCATTGCCATGCTCATTTCCCCCTTCGCAACAAATCGTAGATTGCCTATCCCTTATACTGCTGCCCCGGGCTGACCGTGCCGCCGCTGGGCACCTCCGCCGCGTGGCCGACCACGGCGATCTCGCCGTCCTTTTCACCGATCAGCGCGCCCGCGCCGATCACCGCTTTTTCAGCGACGATCGCGCGGCGCACGATCGCTCCGCGTCCGATGACGGCGTTGGGCATCACGATGGAATCTTCCACCACCGCGCCTTCCATCACCGTGACGCCGGAAAACAGCACGCTGTGGCTAACCGAGCCGAACACCTCGCAGCCTTCGGTCACCAGGCAGTTCTTCACGGTTGCGTTTTTGGCGATATAGTGCGGCGTTTCCCCGGGGTTGCGCCCGTAAATGCGCCAGTTTTTATCGTACAGATCAATCGGCATGGGCATCTGCAAAAGGTCCATATTGGCGACCCACAGGCTCTCGATCGTGCCGACGTCCTTCCAGTAGCCGTCAAAATTGTAAGCCAGCATCCGCTGGTTGTCCGCCAGCATGTTGGGAATGATATTTTTGCCGAAATCATTGCTGCTCGCGGGGTTTTTGGCGTCCTCCTCAAGGTAATACAGAAGCTTGTCCCACCGGAAGCAGTACACGCCCATGCTCGCCTTGTTGTTCTTGGGCTTGGCCGGCTTTTCCTCGAATTCAAAGATGCTGTTTTTGGAATCCGTGTTCATGATCCCGAAACGCGGCGCGTCCTCCCAGGGCACCTCGCGCACGGCGATGGTCGCGTCCGCTTCCTTTTCGATATGGTAGTTGAGCATGGCGTTGTAATCCATTTTATAGATATGGTCGCCTGACAGGATCAGCACATGGTCGGGGTTGAACTGGCGGATAAACGCGACGTTTTGATAAATCGCGTTCGCGGTCCCCGAATACCATTCGCCGTGCTTGCCCTTCACGTAGGGCGGCAGCACATAGACGCCGCCGTACGTCAGGTCAAGGTCCCACGGTGATCCGCTGCCGATATAGGAGTTGAGCTCCAGCGGCTGGTATTGCGTCATCACGCCGACGACGTCGATCCCCGAATTGGTGCAATTGGACAGCGGAAAATCGATGATCCTGTATTTTCCGCCGTAGGGTATGGCCGGCTTGGCGATATCCTCGGTCAGAATTCCCAGCCGGCTTCCCTGCCCTCCGGCCAGCAGCATGGCGATACATCGTTTCTTTTTCATGCGGTCCTCTCTCCTTCAGTCTGTTTTTCCTCATGCTTCGCCTGCGCTTCCTCCGCAAGCTCCGTGGTTTTCGCGTCTTCGGCTGCCTGTGTTTTCTCATAGGCAAAATAGCAGCAGCTCATGGGCGGCACGCAGATTTCGGCGTGGAACGGAAAGCTGTTGAACATGCCCTCCCGCGTTTCAATCTCGAAAGCGTTGTACTGGTCGCTACCGCCGAACTCCCTGCGGTCGGTGTTGAACACCTCCTGAAGCGTCCCCTCCAGCGGCAAGCCGATCCGGTAGATGGGATGGAACACGGGCGTGAAGTTCGCCACGCAGAGGATCGCCCGCCCCGCGCCGTCCGTGCGCAGGAAAGCCAGAACGCTGTTGTCGGTATCGCTTGCGGTGATCCACTGGAACCCGTCCCAGGAATCCTCCACCTCGTAGAGCGCGGGGGTATTGCGGTAGAAACGGTTGAGGGCCTTCACGCAGGCCTGCACCTGCGGATGGCGGTCGTATACCAGCAAAAACCAGTCCAGCTGGTCGTCGTACTTCCATTCGATAAACTGGGCGAATTCCCCGCCCATGAACAGCAGCTTTTTCCCCGGGTGCGCCATGGTATAAGCGTACACCGTCCGCAGCCCCGCGAACTTCTGCCACAGGTCGCCGGGGTTTTTATCCAGCATGCTGTGCTTGCCATGCACCACCTCGTCGTGCGAAAAAGGCAGGATATAGTTTTCCGAAAACGCGTAGAACATGGAAAACGTCAGCTTGTCGTGGTGGTATTTGCGGTGGACGGGGTCCTTGATCAGATAGCTCAGGATATCGTTCATCCACCCCATGTTCCACTTGAACCCGAAGCCCAGGCCGCCCAGATAGGTCGGCGCGGTAACCATCGGGTAGGAGCTCGCCTCCTCGGCGATCATCATGATGCCGGCGAAATCGTGGTACGTGGTCTCGTTCAGCCGGCGCAGGAAGCGGATCGCGTCCAGATTCTCCCGGCCGCCGTATTCGTTGGGCAGCCACTGCCCCTGCTCCTTGCAGAAATCATAGTACAAAAGGCCCGATACCGCGTCCACGCGCAGCCCGTCGGCATGGAACACCTCCAGCCAGAAGCAGGCGTTGGATAAAAGATAGCTGCACACCTCTCCCCGCCCGAAGTCAAACAGCATCGTGCCCCACTGCGGTATTTCGCCGCGCCGTTTATCGGGATGGTTGTAAAGGTCCGTGCCGTCAAACCGGAAAAGCCCCGCCAAATCGCGCGGGAAGTGCGCGGGCACCCAGTCCAGAATCACCCCGATACCGGCCTGATGGCATTTGTCAATCAGCTCCATCAATTGCCCGGGTGTGCCGTACCGCGAGGTCGCCGCGTAAAACCCGAGCACCTGATATCCCCACGACATATCCAGCGGGTGCTCCATCACAGGCAGCAGCTCGATATGCGTGTACCCCATCTCCGTTACATAGGGGATAATCTGCTCGGCAAACTCCAAATAGGAAAACAGTCTGCCGTCCTCGTGCCGCCGCCAGGAACCGATATGCACCTCGTAGATATTCACGGGGTTCGCGTACGGGTTGAAGCCCGCCCGCTTCCGCATCCATTTCTGGTCCCGCCAGCGGTAGCCGTCCAGATCGTACAGACGGCTGCCCATATTGGGCCGGACTTCGGCAAAAAAACCATAGGGATCAGCCTTCAGGCGAAGCTCGCCGTCCGCTCCGCGGACCGCGTATTTATACACGGGGCAACCGTCTTGCGGCGCGTCCCGCCAAAGCTCTTCCTCGGGCAGGCGCAATTCCCACGTGCCGTCATGCTGCTTTTCCATCGGGTGCCGGTGCGCATCCCAGCCGTTGAAGCTGCCCACGAGCGATACCTTCCGGGCATTGGGCGCCCACACGCAGAAATGCCATTTCTTCGCATTCCCCTCCATGCAGGGATGCGCGCCCAGCATTTCATACGCGCGGCGGTTTGTGCCCTGGTGGAAGGTATCGCGAACCGGCTGGGAAGGCGGATTGTACTTCATGAGACGTTTCCCTTCCTGTTCATTTGAAGGATAACAATAAAGCCGCTTGGTGCCTCTTTGCCAAGGGCGCTGCGCGGAATATTCATTGCAAACTCTCCTGTATTTTCATTGTATGATAAACATCACGCTTTCGTCAAGGTATTCTTTGTGAATATCCGGTAAAATGCGCTCAGGCGCCCAGGCCGCGCCGCAATTCTATTCTTTACATTCGCCCGAAAAGAAGGTAATATGGCTGCATAGGATAAGCAGAGGTACACTGTATGATAACCATGATCGTCAATCCTGTTTCGGGTGCGGGCCGGGCCAAAGCCATCGGGGAAAAAGCGGCCGCGCTGCTTACAAGGCTTAACGTCGCGTTCACCCTGCACCTCACGCAAGCCATCGGGCACGCGACCGAGCTCGCGAAACAGGCGGCCCGGCGCGGCGACGCCACGGTGATCGCCGTCGGCGGGGACGGCACGGTGAACGAGACGGCCGCCGGGCTGCAAAATACGCAGACGGCGCTTGGCATCATTCCGGCGGGAAACGGCAACGATTTTGCCAAGGCGCTGGGCATACCCAAAAGCTGGGAAGCGGCGCTCACTTACCTGCTCAAGCATTCTCCCCGCCACGTGGACACGGGCAGTGCGAACGGGCGG
Source organism: Candidatus Limiplasma sp. (assembly GCA_963674895.2). Classification (GTDB taxonomy): domain Bacteria; phylum Bacillota; class Clostridia; order Christensenellales; family Aristaeellaceae; genus CAXXOK01. Next base: position 711,211 of record CAXXCY010000002.1, on the reverse strand, counting down.
TTCTTCATCAATATCTGCGGCACCGGGTTTGACGTAATGGTGCTGGAAAACATGCTCAAGGCCAAGCAGCACCTGCGCGGCAAGCTGCCCTACCTGTACGGGATTTTCGTCACGCTGACGCGGTTCACCCCCATCCCCATGCGAATAACAACCGCCGAGGGCGAGGTGATCGATCAGCCGTGTTCGCATTTTTCCATCGCGAACGGGCAGTATTTCGGCAGCGGCATCCGCATTATGCCGCTGAGCAGGGTGGACGACGGAATTTTTGATATTCTGGTCATCAATCCGCTGTCCCGCTGGAAAATCTTCCTCAATCTTCCGTCGCTGCTAAAAGGGACGATTATCAACAAACCCTTTTGCCGCCATTTCCGCACCAAGGGATGCACGCTGTACGCGCCGGGCATGCACCTGAACCTGGACGGCGAGATTGTCAACACCGATCAGGTGGAATTCACATGCTTCCCGGCATCGCTGCTCGTGCATCAGGCGGAAGCGTTCGGCTGACAGGCAGGAAATCCTCCTGCGAACGGAGAAGCTAACCAATGTACTGTTTCAATCAATCCGGCAGAAAAACGGAGTGATGACCATGCCGAAGACCAAGTTTTCCAGCCGCATCAGGATTGCGTTTTTCAATATCATGCAGGCGTTCGGTTCCGCGGCCTCGCACCTGGCCAGCAACGCGAAGCTGCGTGTGCAGGAAATCAATCTGGAGGCCCGCCGCCACGAGATCTTAACCGAGTTCAGCCTCCAGGCGTTTGAGATGTGGCACAACGGCGTGAAACTGCCCAAGGAATTAGCCGATATGTTCGTGGAGCTGTCGGGAATCGACGATAAGCTGAGCATCCTACGCGCGCAGAAATACGCCAAGGTGAAGGTCGAGTGCGAAGTCGTCGCCGACGACGGCGGGGAACCCATCCCCACCGAGTGCTCCGTCGAGGTACCCGCCGAAGAAGCGCCGGCGGAAAAACCCGCCGCCGGGCCCAAGCCTGTATCCGCGGCCAAACCCGATTCGGAAAAAGCGGCCGATGCGCAAAGCGACAAAAAACCTCCCGCCGCCCCGAAAAAAAAGACGGCGTCCAAATCGAAAGAATAATTCCCGCTTTTATCAGCGGGAAACGGACAAGATCATGGAACTTTTGATACGCAGCGCGACAAACGGGGATTTCGACAGCATCTATCCGCTGTTTCAACAGCTTTGGCCAACCAAGGAAATCGACAGGGAAAAAATCAATCAGGTGTTCGCGCGCGGCATCGAGTCCCGGACGGACGAGCTTTTCTGCGCCGTCCTGGACGGCGCGGTAATCGGGTTTTGCGCCTACGCAATCGTCAACAGCCTCTGGCAGGAAGGGTATATCTCCTATATCTACGCGATGGTCGTCCATCAGGATTTCAGGGGAAAAGGATACGGCTCGCAATTGCTGCAGGCGGCTATCGACAAATCCAAACAGCAGGGAATGAAGCGTGTTGAGCTGGACTCCGGATTCCAGCGGGAACAGGCGCACCGCTTTTATGAGAAGTTCGGGTTTGAAAAGCGGGCGTTCCTGTTTTCCTATAAGCTTTAGCACGATTTCTGCGTGCCGGAACAAGAAACATATGGATAGCGCGGCGGAAACGGTATCGTCACAGTTCCCGCTTTCCGTTTATATTGGCAGGCTTCAGATCGTTCGGCAAGCTCGCTCCTATATAAAGCTTGGCTGTCATATTCCATTAATCCAGCGAAACGGGTGATGCATTCTGGACTATATCTTTTCTCTCGCGCAGGAAACCGACACGCCCGCTGTGTTCGCGCTGTACCGGAGCCTGATCGGCACGCCCGGCTGCACCTGGAGCGACGCCTATCCGACCTATGATCTCGTTGAGCGGGATATCCGCACCGGTTCCCTGTACGTTCTCAAGGATGCGCAGGGAAAAATCGCCGCGGCGGCGGCGGCGGGCCCGGACGATGAGCTGAAAGACCTGCCCTGGGACATGAAAAACCCCTGCGAGCTCGCCCGCGTCGCTGTTTCGGCAGCCTGCCAAAACCAGGGCATCGGCACACACCTGCTTAAACAGGTCATCTCCGCAGTGCAGGCCCGCGGCTTCGACGGCATTCGCATGCTCGTTGGCTGCGGCAACCCGCATGCCCTAGCGCTGTACGATAAAAACGGCTTCGAACGGCTGGACGTGGTGTATCTGTACGGGCATGATTTTTATCGGTACCAGATGGCGTTTGAACGTAAACGGAATCGATAACGGATAGATTACGGTTCCGTGTATTGCAATCGCCAATGCACCCGGTGCTTGTGAAACAAACCGGCTGTCTGAAATACCGATATAGAACGATAACTATGCCCCTTCGATTTCCGTAAGTGCGTCGGCATACGCCGACAGCGCTTTTTGATACTGCGCAATCCGTGGATCCGCTGATGTCGTCAACAGCAGCTGCAGCAGTAATTGTACAGCGTCCCTGTTTTCACCCTGCGAATACAGAGACAGCGAAAGAAATGCCCTCATCGCATGATCATCGAAAAGTCGAATGCCCTGCCGCAGAATGTCGGCGGATTTTTGATACTCTCCGATCTCCCGAAGCGTGCTTCCCAAACCGACATAAGCCTCTCTCTCATCCCCGGCAGGCAAGCCCAGCCGAATTGCCCTTTCGTAATAAGGAACCGCTTCCTTTTCCAGCCCTAAAACATCATAACTCCACGCGCATTGATAGTTTACCTGCGCATCGTCCGGGTATTCCCGTACAAGCGCTGTCAACATCTGATTGGCTTGGGATAAGTTCCCGCTTTCCCGCAGTTTGACTGCCTTATCCAGTTTACGAATCATCTATATTTCTCCTCTCCCGCGTTTGACCGCCGTACTTCCTCATAATATAGTGTACTTTCCTATAATAATCACCTTTGTTGCCGCAGATGATTCTTATTTGGAATACAGCTGTAAACTGCACTTTTCGTGTTTGAAGCGTGTCTTCTGTGCGGTATGGCCACATATCCGTCAATAAATCGAGTAATGCGTTTCGCAGGGTTTGCGAACTAGACAGCCCTGTAAAGCAAAACCGCCTGCATTTCTACAGGCGGCTTTATTTGGAATGTGGCGACGATCTACTCTTCCGGGCCGTTACCAGCCAAGTACCATCGACGTGCTGAGGCTTAACTTCTGTGTTCGGGATGGGAACAGGTGGATCCCTCAGGCCATAGTCACCACAAAGGGAGAACAAAGGAAATTAGGAATGAGGAATTGCGGTCCGGTTGCTGCGCAACCGTTTCATTCCCTTTTCCGTGCCCGTTTGCCGGGCGCTGAACGCGGATGAAGCTGTTTGTATGGGGGGTATACACCGAACAACTTGATCCGAATTCTTTCAGGGTTTGTCCCCGGGGCGAGGCGCGTGTCCTCGCCGCGGACTGCACCCTGACAACCGTATATGAAGGATTGGGGGATGAGAAAGGGTTTCATTTCCTTGATTGGTCTTAGAATAATTAGATTAAATCAAGCGTTTGACCATTAGTATCATCAAGCTGCATGTGTTGCCACACTTCCACCGATGACCTATCTACCTGGTAGTCTTCCAGGGGTCTCTCGCGCTTGCGCGCCAGGAATCTTCTTCTTGAGGGGGGCTTCACGCTTAGATGCCTTCAGCGTTTATCCCGTCCGCACTTCGCTTCCCTGCTATGCCGTTGGCACGACAACAGTTGCACCAGAGGTGCGTCCATTCCGGTCCTCTCGTACTAGGAACAGCTCCTCTCATGATTCCAACGCCCACGATGGATAGGGACCGAACTGTCTCACGACGTTCTGAACCCAGCTCGCGTGCCGCTTTAATTGGCGAACAGCCAAACCCTTGGGACCTGCTTCAGCCCCAGGATGCGACGAGCCGACATCGAGGTGCCAAACCTCCCCGTCGATGTGGACTCTTGGGGGAGATCAGCCTGTTATCCCCGAGGTAGCTTTTATCCGTTAAGCGACGGCAATTCCACTCTCATACCGCCGGATCACTAAGCCCGACTTTCGTCTCTGCTCGAATTGTCACTCTCGCAGTCAGGCACCCTTCTGCCTTTACACTCTTTGAATGGTTTCCATCCATTCTGAGGGTACCTTTGGGCGCCTCCGTTACTCTTTCGGAGGCGACCGCCCCAGTCAAACTGCCCACCTGACACTGTCCATCCGCCGGTTTCACGGCGCTATGTTAGAATCCCAGCAACGAAAGGGTAGTATCCCAACGTTGACTCCACGCATACCGGGGTACGCGCTTCCCTGTCTCCTACCTATCCTGTGCATTCGTTACCGAAATCCAATATCAAGCTACAGTCAAGCTCTACGGGGTCTTTCCGTCCAGTCGCGGGTAATGGGCATCTTCACCCATACTTCAATTTCACCGGGCTCCCTGTTGAGACAGCGCTCAAGTCGTTACACCATTCGTGCGGGTCGGAACTTACCCGACAAGGAATTTCGCTACCTTAGGACCGTTATAGTTACGGCCGCCGTTTACTGGGGCTTCGGTTCTATGCTTCTCTTGCGATGACATTTCCCCTTAACCTTCCAGCACCGGGCAGGTGTCAGCACCTATACGTCAGCTCTCGCTTTCGCAGATACCTGTGTTTTTGCTAAACAGTCGCTTGAGCCTTTTCTCTGCGACCGATGTCTCCATCGGCACCCCTTCTCCCGAAGTTACGGGGTCATTTTGCCGAGTTCCTTAACAAGGATTCTCCCGTTCGTCTTAGGATTCTCACCTCGCCTACCTGCGTCGGTTTGCGGTACGGGCGCCATTTCGATATACCAGCAACTTTTCTTGCCGGCGTGAAATCTCGTGTTTCGCTACTAAATTTCGCTCTCGTCTTCACTCAGCCGTTACGGGAGCCGTACTTCACTAACTCCCAGCCTCGTTTGACAACCGGGTTGACCATCACCCGGCTCACGATATCCTTCCGTGTCATTGCATCATTCTCATGGCGGCGCAGGAATCTCCACCTGCTGTCCATCGCCTACGACTTCCGTCCTCGGCTTAGGCCCCGGCTAACCCTGGGCGGATGAACCTTCCCCAGGAAACCTTAGGCTTTCGACGGGCGTGTTTCTCGCACGCCTCTCGCTACTCATACCGGCATTCTCTCTTGTGTATAGTCCACACGTCCTCTCGATCGTGCTTCGGCCCGATACACAATGCTCCTCTACCACTCTTTCAAGTCCTTCGCTTCGGTGTCACGTTTGAGCCCCGGTACATCTTCGGCGCATGACCACTTGACCAGTGAGCTGTTACGCACTCTTTCAATGAATGGCTGCTTCTAAGCCAACATCCTGGTTGTCTGTGCAATCACACATCCTTCTCCACTTAACGTGAACTTGGGGACCTTAGCGGGAGGTCTGGGGTGTTCCCCTTTTGCCCGCGGAACTTATCTCTCGCAGACTGACTCCCATACATCAATTATCCGGCATTCGAAGTTTGATAGGGTTCGGTAAGTTATTCACCCCCTAGCCCATTCAGTGCTCTACCTCCGGTAATCTTATATGAGGCTAGCCCTAAAGCTATTTCGAGGAGAACCAGCTATCTCCGGGCTCGATTGGAATTTCTCCGCTATCCACAGCTCATCCCCGCCTTTTTCAACAGACGTCTGGTTCGGCCCTCCATGAGATTTTACTCTCACTTCAGCCTGGCCATGGATAGGTCGCCCGGTTTCGGGTCTACGTCATGCTACTAAACGCCCTCTTCAGACTCGCTTTCGCTTCGGCTCCGTACCTCCAAGTACTTAACCCGCAGCATAACGTAACTCGCCGGTCCGTTCTACAAAAAGTACGAGATCGCACCTCTATTGTGCTCTCTCTGCTTGTAAACACAGGGTTTCAGGTTCTCTTTCACTCCCCTCCCGGGGTTCTTTTCACCTTTCCCTCACGGTACTATGCGCTATCGGTCACCATACTGTATTTAGGCTTGGGGGGTGGTCCCCCCGGCTTCCCACCGGATTTCTCGTGTCCTGCGGTACTCTGGTACTAGCTGGCTGTCTTCAGATTTCGTCTACGGGGCTGTCACCCTCTTCGGCGGCGCTTTCCAACGCGCTTCCACTATCCTTTGACAATGCGTGTCGCTAGCCCACAACCCCGAGGAGCATGCTCCTCGGTTTGGCCTGTTTCCCTTTCGCTCGCCGCTACTCAGGAAATCGATGTTTCTTTCTCTTCCTCCGGGTACTTAGATGTTTCACTTCCCCGGGTGCCCTTCTATGGGACTATGTATTCATCCCATGATGACGGGACATTACTCCCGCCGGGTTCCCCCATTCGGATATCCGCGAGTCAATGCCTGCTTACGGCTCATCGCGGCTTTTCGCAGTTAGCCACGTCCTTCTTCGGCGTATGGTGCCAGGGCATCCACCCTGTGCTCTTTCTTCGCTTGGTTTACAATCCTAAGACCATTCTTTCTTTTGATGTTTCCATCTACTGAACAGAAATGATCTCAATTTCTCATCTCTTGTTTTGAAACGTTCCCTCCGCTTCCCTAAAGAAGCTTCGGTCCGTTTCCTTCATATACAGTTGTCAAGGTGCAGGGGCTTTCGCCCGCGAACCCTGAAAAAGATACAGAAGAATGTCAGAAAGAACTTTGACGCATTCCGTATTTGGATACCGAAGTATCCGAACCCGGCGGTTCCGCAGGCTGTGCCTGCGATTGACTAACCTCATTGCTGTGGTTAGATCGACCTAAAGATGAGCGTCCGCGTTTCCGCTTCTGCTGTCTCCCTAGAAAGGAGGTGATCCAGCCGCACCTTCCGATACGGCTACCTTGTTACGACTTCACCCCAGTCATTGATCTCACCTTCGGCGGCTGGCCCCATTGCTGGTTGCCTCACCGACTTCGGGCGCTATCAACTCCCATGGTGTGACGGGCGGTGTGTACAAGGCCCGGGAACGTATTCACCGCGACATGCTGATTCGCGATTACTAGCAACTCCGACTTCATGTGGGCGGGTTGCAGCCCACAATCCGAACTGGGACCACTTTTATGAGATTCGCTTACCCTTACGGGCTCGCTGCTCTCTGTAGTGGCCATTGTAGCACGTTTGTAGCCCAGGTCATAAGGGGCATGATGATTTGACGTCGTCCCCACCTTCCTCCGAGTTGTCCCCGGCAGTCTTACTAGAGTCCTCGCCTTTACGCGTTAGTAACTAATCACAAGGGTTGCGCTCGTTGCGGGACTTAACCCAACATCTCACGACACGAGCTGACGACAACCATGCACCACCTGTCTCATTACGAGCAAGCTCACACCATATCTCTATGGCTTTTAATGGATGTCAAGACCTGGTAAGGTTCTTCGCGTTGCTTCGAATTAAACAACATGCTCCGCTGCTTGTGCGGGCCCCCGTCAATTCCTTTGAGTTTCAACCTTGCGGCCGTACTCCCCAGGCGGAATGCTTATTGTGTTGACTCCGGCACAGAAGGGGTCGATACCTCCTACACCTAGCATTCATCGTTTACAGTGTGGACTACCAGGGTATCTAATCCTGTTTGCTCCCCACACTTTCGCGCCTCAGCGTCAGTTACAGTCCAGTAAGCCGCCTTCGCCACTGGTGTTCCTCCCGATCTCTACGCATTTCACCGCTACACCGGGAATTCCGCTTACCTCTCCTGCACTCAAGCCCTGCAGTTTCCAATGCAATTCCTACCTTAAAAGCAGGAATTTCACACCGGACTTACAAGGCCGCCTACGCGCCCTTTACGCCCAATCATTCCGGACAACGCTTGCCCCCTACGTATTACCGCGGCTGCTGGCACGTAGTTAGCCGGGGCTTCCTTCCGGGCTACCGTCATTATCTTCACCCGGGATAGAAGTTTACGATCCGAAAACCTTCTTCCTTCACGCGGCGTTGCTGGGTCAGGCTTTCGCCCATTGCCCAATATTCCCCACTGCTGCCTCCCGTAGGAGTTTGGACCGTGTCTCAGTTCCAATGTGGCCGATCACCCTCTCAGGTCGGCTACTGATCGTTGCCTTGGTGAGCCGTTACCCCACCAACTAGCTAATCAGACGCGAGCCCACCCTTGCCCGAATTTCTCCTTTGACCCCTTGACCATGCGGTCCTGTGGTCTCATGCGGTATTAGAAAGCCTTTCGGCTTCTTATCCCCCAGGCAAGGACAGGTTGCTCACGCGTTACTCACCCGTCCGCCGCTAGAACTGCCTCGTATTACTACTCGGCAGTCCCCGCTCGACTTGCATGTGTTAGGCACGCCGCCAGCGTTCGTCCTGAGCCAGGATCAAACTCTTGTGTTAATCCTTTTAGCTCAGAAGTAAAGCTTAGCTTTGCTTCTTGCACTCAAATTATTGACTGCGTTCGCGTTCTTTCTCTAGAGTATCTCTACTCTTCTTCTGTATCTTTTTCAAGGTTCGCGCTCTTAAGCGAGCTTATCTAGAATACCAAAGAATAACTCCCTTGTCAACACTTTTTTTTGAAGAAATCGGCTGTTTTCAAAATATATTCAGCGACAGTATAAAATAATGCTAACGTTCCCTGTCCTCTTTGGCGCAGAGAGGCTTCAGCGTTCCGTCCTCCTGCTGAATACGGACGTTTTTAAGCGTCGCGTGCACGTTATGCTTGAATTCGTCGATATATTCCCGGCGCAGCGCGGCCTGCTCCCGCGCCTGTTGATCGGTCAGCCCGCGCTCCTTTTTCAGGCGCGCCAGCTCGTTGATCCGGTCGATTTTACCCTTATCCATGGCTTTTCTCCGAATGCAGCGCCTTCACCCGTCCGCCGCCGCCGAACACCCACCTGCGCTGCAGGTAGTAGCTCAGGCAGAACAGCACGATATCCACGGGAATCTTGGTCAGGTTCTCGCTCAGCCCCAGCCCCACATACAGCGAGGAAACGACGCCCGACGACAGCACGATGATCAACAGCACCGTGCATACGTAGCGCAGGAAGGCTTTCCCCGATCTGGCCTGGCTGTCAAACACCATCCGTTTATTGATCAGGAAGTTGACCGTGGCGCTTACGGCGCGCGCCGCAACGGCCGCGATGCCGATTCTGGCTACGAACCGGATAAACAAGAAACTCAGATACTGGTCAAGCGCTGGAACATAGGTTTTGAACATCTGGTTGAGCAGCAGATAGATACCGTAATCCACGACAAAGCAAAACGCCGACGACATGGCAAACCGCACGAAACGGCTCAGGATGACGCGGTAGATTCGATAGCTGTCCACCACCGTGCGGAAATGGCTTCCTTCATTATTATTCTCGTACACGGTTTCAATCGGCAGCGTGCGGATGGGAACGCCCTCGATGGCGCAGTGGATGAGCTGGTTCATTTCATAATCGTACCGGTCGCCCTTGATGCGCAGAAACTGCGGGATCATGTCCCGCGAAAAGCCGCGCAGGCCCGTTTGCGTGTCGCTGACCTTCTGCCCGTACAGCACATGGAATACCTTGGAGGTGATCTGGTTGCCAGCGCGGCTTTTGCCGGGCACATGGGAGGCGGAGAAATCCCGCGTCCCGAGCAAAAGCCCCGTCGAATCCTTTCGCAGGGCGTCGGCCATGGATTGGATATCCTGCACCGTGTGCTGCCCGTCGCTGTCGGCGGTGATAACGTACGCGCAGTCCGGGTACCGCTCCATCAGGCTCCGCATCCCGTAGCGCAGCGCGTACCCCTTGCCGCGGTTTTCGGGATAGCGCAGCAGCGTGACCCCGCCGAAATCCACCATCGGGTCAAAAATCGAATCGTACTCCGCGGCCGATCCATCGTCCACGATCACGATCTGCTGCAGACCCGCCTGGAGCAGTTCCTCCACATAGGACAGCAGCCGCCCATCCGGCTGAAAGCTGGGGATGAGCACAACAACATCCTGCGCAGCTTGGTTTGGCATAGCGTACCTTCCCTTCGCAGATTAGTCAAGGTAAACGATGAATAAAGAGCTTGGCGATGCTGAGATGATTTTTTGTCAGGTTGGGTTTGCGCAATCTGAAGTAGTAGCAGCGCTACGTCAAAGGTTGCGTAGGCGCAAGATGGCGAAAAAGCTTCCGGCAGCGTACGGGGGATTTTATCAGCGTTTACCTAGAATATCGTATCGAGATAATCGTTGAGAAGCGGCGTCCAGTCCCCGCCGGAGAAAGCCGTAAGCGCCCTGGCGAAATCCGGCCGCAGGGCAACGGAAAATGCATACGTATCATAATATGCGCCAAGAAATTCGTCAAGTTTCCCGTCCAGCGCGAGTTCCAGCGCGCACAGCGCCGCCGCGCCGCGGTGCCAGACCACGGTACGGTATTCGTCCCAATCGTAGAAGTAGAAAAGCGGGCTGCCCGGCGTAAGATCGCCGACGGTCAGGCGCATAGCGGTATCCTCACGGCTGTACTGCAGGCTTTCCCGCGCGGCCGCGCCGCGGCGCACCTCCCAGTACCTAAGCAGCGCGTACTCCGCGAGCGCCTCGTGCTGCCACGCCTGGTTGTACCCGTCCGTACCGACGACCGCCTGGAACCATTGCTTGGCGACCTCCCGCGCTATGCGGATCTCCCGCGCCTCATCGTCCATCCGCAGCACGTCCGACGCGATCATCGCAAAGGACGGATAGCTCATCCCGTCGAATGGCAGGCCGGCTTCCGTAAGCGTAAAGCCCGGGTACGGATACGCGCCGAACAACTCAGCGTACGTCTGCATCGCCTTTTTTGCAACCGAGAGCATAGTCCGCGCGTGAGCGGGCGTTTTGGCATAGGCCTGGATCAGCACGCCGTCCTGCACGGCCTGCGCTTTGTGAAAGTCCCGGGAAACGCACAGGGCGAAGTCGCGGGAAGCGAGGGCGGTGAACGTAACCGTTTGCCCGTCGGTCACCGCCGTGCCGCTGCCGGCGGCGGCATAGCCCTGCGGCAGGGTGAGTTTTACCGTATAGTTCCGGCATTCGCTCATAAACGGGTCCCCGATGGAATAGTAGGGCTCCGTGAAATATTCCCCGCCGATATACGCCGCGGGGATGACGAACGCGTTACCGATGGCCCATATCCCGCCGTTCACGCCGAAGCGGTAGGCGGCGGACGGGATGGTGAGCGTGTACTCCAGATGAAGCGCGACAGTTTCGCCGCTTCGCCACGGCGTACCGGGCGTGACGACCAGCACCGTTTCCGCGTCGTCGGCAAAGCGGTACGCGAAATCCGCGGCCGTGATTTCGATGCCGCCCACCGAAAAGCCGTCCGGGTAGCACTGGCTGTGCAGCTCCTCGGTGGCGGACGGCGCGTATTCCTCGTCGCGGAAAGCCGCTGCATACGTGCGCAGGATCAGTTCTGACTGCATCTCCCCGGTCCGGTTTGTGAGCGTCAAGGTCTGCGAGACCTGCAGCGTCTGCCCGTCTGGATCAAACGCCGCGTCGATGGCGATCCCGTCCAGCCCTTCGGCGGCGGCCAGCAGCCGCTCCCCGGCCTGCGGGGTTTCCGTGTTCGGCAAAAAAAGCGCAAGCAAAAGCACAGCCGCACAGGCCGCCGCCGGAATCACCATCCACCGCCACCGCTTCATCCGCGCTCTCCTTCCGCAATATGCCGGTATCCATCTTGAGTATCGGACAAGCAGCCCCGTTCGTCAAGCAGAAACGCCGCTGAATTTCATAGCAATTCAACCATAACAAGCTGAAAACAGCCTGAAGACGGGAAGGGATTGCCGGAAGCACCGGCAAGCATGCAGCCGCGACATGGATTCACAAACAACCGGTTTTCATTTTTTCTATGCTTTGAATGGACTACAGCCAACAAGCCGGTGCTGAACATTAAAAATTCTTCGTCATATCGTATTGGCTGAAAAACTCGTTGCGGAAGTCCATCAAACGGTCTTCGCGGATTGCCTGGCGGACGTTATCCATCAGGCGCAGGAGGAAGCGCAGGTTGTGGATGGTCATAAGCCGCGCGCCGGTGATCTCCCCCGCCTTAAACAAGTGGCGGATGTAGGCACGGGAGAAGTTTTGGCAGGCGTAGCAATCGCAGGTCTCGTCCAGCGGGCGGAAATCGCGGGCGTACCGGGCGTTCTTGATCACCAGCCGGCCCGTGGACGTGAAGCAGGAACCGGTGCGGGCGATGCGGGTGGCAAGCACGCAGTCGAACATATCCACGCCGCGCAGCACGCCCTCGATGAGGCAGTCGGGCGAACCGACGCCCATCAGGTAGCGCGGCTTGGTTTCGGGCATATGCGGCATGATGGCTTCCAGCATCCCGTACATCATGGGTTTGGGCTCGCCGACGCTCAGGCCCCCGATGCCGTAGCCGAAGAAATCCATGTCGCGCAGGGTTTGCGCGCTTTGTATGCGCAGGTCCTCAAAAAACGCGCCCTGCACGATGCCGAACAGCGCCTGTGTATCGTCTGTGTGATGCTCCTTGCAGCGCTGCGCCCAGCGGTGGGTGCGTTCCATGGCGGCCTCCGCCTCAGCGTGGCCGCACGGATAGGCGGTGCACACGTCAAACGCCATCATGATGTCCGCGCCGAGCGCGTGCTGGATATCCATGCTTACCTCGGGGGAGATGAAGCGGCGGCTGCCGTCCAGATGGCTTTGGAACTTGACGCCCTCCTCGGAGATCTTGCGGATGCCCTCCAGCGAGAACACCTGAAACCCGCCCGAATCGGTGAGGATGGGCTTGTCCCACGCCATGAAGGTATGCAGGCCGCCCGCCTCCCGGATCAGGTCCTCGCCGGGGCGCAGGTGCAGGTGGTAGGTGTTGGAGAGGATGATCTCCGTGCCGAGCTCCGTAAGCTCCCGCGGGGTCATGGCCTTGACGGTCGCCGCCGTGCCCACGGGCATGTAGACGGGCGTATGGATGTCGCCGTGCGGGGTTTTGAGCACGCCGAGGCGCGCGCCTGTCTGTGCGCAGGTTTTAGTGACCTCGAAGGAGAATTTGTTCATCGATTATCCTCTTTGAAAAACATATCGATTTCCGGTTGGAAGGCCGCGAACGCCTTGCCACGCGGCCTGGAGCGGAAGGTCATTTCGACCTTTTTTGTCGGATGGGTAAGCGTAAGCACCGCGCCCCAGAGCGCGATCGGCTCGCCCGGCGGGTCGTCGCCGTAGCGCATGTCCTGCACAATGGGATGGCCGAGGGCCGCCAGCTGCACGCGGATCTGGTGCTTGCGCCCCGTTTCCAGCCGGATATGCAAAAGCGCCAGGCCGTCCCGCACACCGAGCGTTTCCCAGCGCAGCACGGCCTCCTTCGCGCCGTCCGTGCCCTCCGGCACACATCGTACCGTGCCGTTTTCATCCAGCAGGGCATCCCTGCGTTCGCCGCTTTGCGCGATGTCCGCGCCGTGCACAGCGGCGAGGTATTCCCGCCGCATCGCGTGGGTGCGCAGCTGGTCGGACAGGCGGCCCGCGGCCTTGCCGGTCTTCGCCATCGCCACCAGTCCGCCGACCGGGCGGTCCAGCCGGTGCACAAGTCCGAGGTATGCGTCCCCCGGCTTGTTATACTTTTCTTTGAGATACTTTTTCGCCTCGTCGGCCAGGCAGGAATCGCCCGTCGCGTCGCCCTGCGTGAGCATATTCGGCGGTTTTTCGACAACCAGCAGGTGATTGTCCTCGTAGACGACGTTAAGCATCGGGCGTCCACCGCGCGGTCGCGCCGCAGGGCAGCACCCCGCCGCTCGTCACGCTGAGCGCCAGTTCCCCGGCTTCCACCGTTCCGCGCCCGCCCATGCAGCGCGTCAGGATATTCCCCAAAACGCTCGCGGCAAAGCCCGTGGTATAGCCGTTGATCAGAAAAAATACAGGCGTATCGCTCAAGAGCTTCGCGCACATTTCGGCCAGCGGGTACAGCTCGTCCTCCAGCTTCCATACCTCGCCGCCGGGGCCGCGTCCGTAGCTGGGCGGGTCCATCAGGATACCGTCGTAGCGGTTGCCGCGCCGGATCTCCCGCGCGACGAACGCCTTGGCGTCCTCGATGATGAAGCGGGTGCGGTCCTCCGGGATGCCGCTCAGGTCGCGGTTTTCCCTGGCCCATTGGGTCATGCCCTTGGCGGCGTCCACATGGGTGACGTGCGCACCCGCGGCCGCGCAGGCGACCGTCGCCCCGCCCGTGTAGGCGAAGAGGTTGAGGATCATCGGGCGCTTTCCCGCCTGCCTGATCCTCTCCTGCATGAACTGCCAGTTGACCGCCTGCTCGGGAAACAGCCCCGTGTGCTTGAAGCCCGTGGGGCGGACGTAAAATTTCAGGGTTTCAAACTGGAGCACCCAGCGCTCGGGCAGCTTTTTGTAAAACTCCCATTCCCCGCCGCCTGATGAAGAGCGGATATAGCGGGCGTCGGCCGTGTCCCAGAGCGCCGGCTGCGCCTTGGGCCAGATCACCTGCGGGTCGGGGCGGCAGAGTACGACGTCCTTCCACCGTTCGAGCTTCTCTCCGCCGCCGGTATCCAGGACCTCGTAATCACGCCAGGAATCGCATAAGAACATCGGATCACCTTTCGGATAATGTGGAATGAGGAATTAGGAATGAGGAATTGCGGTGCGGTTGCTGCGCAACCGATCGATCAGGCTTTTTTAACACCAAGAACAGCGGTCTTCCCGTTGATATCCCATTCCTGTGTGATATAGCTTTCGCCAACCGCAGGTTGCAGTTCCTTGGCGAGCACGCTTTGCATGATGAACGCCTTGCCGCTTTCGATGGCGGCCGTCAGTTCGTCATCAGCGGAATATGCAACGAGGATGCGGTCGGTGACGTCGAAATCCGCTTCCTTGCGCATGGTCTGAAGCTTGGACACCACCTCGCGCTGGTAGCCCTCGGCGATCAGCTCCGGAGTCAGGTTACAGTCGAGCACCACGGTCAGGCCGTTGTCGGTCTGCGCGGCGAAGCCCTGCTTCTGCGTGGCTTCGGTCAGCACGTCGTCCTTCTCGAGCACCACTTCGGTACCGTCCAGTTCAAACCGCACGGCGTTGCCGAAGTTGAAGGCGTCCACCACCTCGTTGCCGTCGGCCTCCTTCAGCCACGCGCCGATCCTGCCTAAAAGCTTCCCATACTTCGGGCCGAGCGTGCGCATCTGCGGTTTCAGGTTATAGGTGGTGAAGGCGCGGGCGTCGCTGGTGAACTCGACCTTCTTTACGTTCAGCTCGTCCATAGCCAGCGAAACGAACGCCTCGTCCAGCTTCGCGCCCTTGACGTACATGGCCTGAAGCGGCTGGCGCACCTTAAGGCCCGCC
Source organism: Candidatus Limiplasma sp. (assembly GCA_963674895.2). GTDB lineage: Bacteria > Bacillota > Clostridia > Christensenellales > Aristaeellaceae > CAXXOK01. The sequence continues at coordinate 696,100 of CAXXCY010000002.1, read as the reverse complement.
TCGTTGCGGCAGGCGCGGCCAAGGCTTACGACGTCGAGCAGCGCCGCCATCTGCGTGTTCAGGTTTTCGTCGATCAGGCTATCGTCGGCTTCCGGGAAGCGGGACAGGTGGATGCTCTCGGGTGCGGACTGGTTCACGGAACGCACGAGGTTTTGGTAGATATCCTCCGCGATGAACGGCACGAACGGCGCGATGACCTTGGCAAACTCCGTAAGCACCGTATACAGTGTAACGAACGCGGCCTCCTTGGTGCCGTCCATCCCCTTGCCCCAGAAACGCTCGCGCCCGCGGCGGATGTACCAGTTGGAGAGGTCGTCCACGAACTCCTCGATGGCGCCCGCGGGCTCGGTGAAGCGGTAATGGGTCAGGTCGTCGTCCACCTGCTTGATCAGCTGGTTGAGGCGGCTTAGTATCCACCTGTCCATCAGAGTCAGCCCGACCTTGTCCATCGGGTGGTCCTTGGGATCGAAATGATCGATATTGGCGTAGAGCACGAAAAACGCGTAGGCGTTTTGCAAAGTGGAGAGGAACTTGCGGCGGCCTTCGTTGACGGCCTTGTCCGAGTAGCGCGAGGGCAGCCACGGCGCGCTGGCGGTATAGAAGTACCAGCGCACGGCGTCCGCGCCGTGCTTATCCAGCACCTCCCACGGGTTCACCACGTTGCCCAGGTGCTTGGACATCTTCTTGCCGTTTTCATCCTGCACATGCCCGAGCACCAGGCAGTTGTTAAAGGAGGATTTGTCAAACAGGAGCGTAGAGATGGCAAGCAGCGTGTAAAACCACCCGCGGGTCTGGTCCACCGCCTCACAGATGAAATCGGCGGGGAAGCGTTCGTCAAACGTATCGTTGTTTTCAAAGGGATAGTGCCACTGCGCGAAGGGCATCGAGCCCGAATCGTACCAGCAGTCGATCACCTCGGGCACGCGGCGCATCGGCTTGCCGCACTCGGGGCAGGTGATCTCCACATTGTCGATAAAGGGGCGGTGCAGCTCGATGGTTTCATCCACCGGCGCGGTCGCCATCTCGATCAGCTCTTTCCGGCTGCCGATCACATGCTGGTGCCCGTCCTCGCAGATCCACATCGGCAGCGGCGTGCCCCAGTAGCGCTCGCGCGAAAGGCCCCAGTCCACCACGCCTTCCACAAAGTTGCCCATGCGGCCTTCCTTGATGTTGTCGGGGACCCAGTTCACGGAGCGGTTGTTGCGCACCAGCGCGTCGCGCACCTTGGTCATGGCGATAAACCAGGTGGCGCGCGCGTAATACAAAAGCGCGGTATCGCAGCGCCAGCAGAACGGGTAGTTGTGCGTATACGGCACGGCGGCCACAAGCAGGCCCCTGTTTTTCAGGTCTTCCATGATCATCGGATCGGCTTTCTTGGCGGGTACGCCCCTCCCAGAGCGTGCCCTGAATGAACTTGCCCTGCGCGTCCACCAACTGGATAAACGGCAGGTTGTTCGCTTTGCCCAGCCGCGCGTCGTCCTCGCCGAAGGCGGGCGCGGTGTGCACGATGCCCGTGCCGTCCGTCAGCGTTACGTAGTCGTCCGAGACCACATACCAGCCCTTCTCGCGCGGATACGCAATCGCGTCGAACCGGTACAGCGGCTCGTACTCCATGCCCTCCAGCGCCTTGCCCTTCATGGTTCTTAAGACCCTGCCCTCTTTGGCGTGCTCGCCGAACACGCTGTTGACCAACGCTTCCGCCAGGATCAGCGTTTCGCCGTGGAGCTCCAGCTCCACATAGGTTTCCTTCGCATTCACGCACAGGGCGACGTTTGAGGGCAGCGTCCACGGCGTGGTCGTCCACGCGAGGATATAGGCATTGTCCCGGCCCTTCACGCGGAAGCGCACGATCACCGAATCCTCGGTGACCTCCTGATAGCCCTGCGCCACCTCGTGGGAGGACAGCGCCGTGCCGCAGCGCGGGCAGTAGGGCACCACCTTGAAGCCCTTGTACAGAAGGCCCTTCTTCCAGATCTCCTTCAGGCTCCACCAGATGCTTTCGATATACTCGTCATGATAGGTAACATACGGATCTTCCATATCCGCCCAGAAGGCAATGCGATCGGACATGTCCTCCCATTCCTTCTGGTACTTCCATACGCTTTCCTTGCACTTTTTGATGAAGGGCTCGATACCGTAACGCTCGATCTCCGTTTTGCCGTCGAGCTTGAGCTGGCGCTCCACCTCCAGCTCCACGGGCAGGCCGTGCGTATCCCAGCCGGCCTTGCGCAGCACGTCCTGGCCTTTCATGGCGTGGAAGCGCGGAATCAGGTCCTTGAAGGCGCGGGTCTCGACATGGCCGATATGCGGGCGGCCGTTGGCCGTGGGCGGGCCGTCGAAAAACGTGAAGCGCTCGTTGCCCTTGTTCACGTTGAAGGATTTGCGGATGATGTCTTCCTTTTTCCAGAACTCCATCACCTTTTTTTCGCGGCCGACAAAATCCATATCCGTTGAGACCTTCTGATACATGCTTCTCCTCCTAAAAAAACAACCGCCCCTCAACACAGGACGGAATTTCTTTCCGCGGTACCACCCGTTTTGGCGGATTGCTCCGCCCGCTTGATGCGCCCTGTAACGGGAGCGCCCGATCCGCCCTGAAACCTTCGGGCGGATGGCTCCGGGGTGATCCGACGCCTTCCGTTCCGCCCGGCTCGCACCCGCCCGGGCTCGCTTTGGAACTGTTAATACGAATTCAAATCCTTAATGCAGGTTAGATTACATGTATTTTGTTCGCAGTCACGGAGAGGAAACGCAGGTGTAGCGGTGTCTACATCAAGTTTTCTCGACAATGAATGCGGGCAAAAGACGAAGTAAGATCATCTGCATGAGGGGTTTGAATTGGTATTCACCGTCCGTCCCCATCATCGCAAAAACCATTGAAGGCGCGTGCGGCTGCACACGCCTTCATTATTATAGGCATGAAATCAAGAATTGTAAAGGCCCAACGGCCTCAGATCTCTTTATTCTCCTTGAGCTGCTTGTCCAGGAGGCTCTTGTGCTCCTCGATGATTTTCAGGAAGCTCTCCTTAAACGCCTTCGCCTTTTCCTTGAGCGTCGCGTACTCCGCCTCGATACGCTCCTTTTCCGCGCGCGCGCCGCCGGCAATCTCGTCAGCTTCCAGCTGGGCTCTGCCGATCGTCTCCTCGGCGTCCGCTTTCGCCTTTTCGATCGTCTCCGCGGCTTTGCGGTTGGCGTTCTCCACGGCGTCGTCGGCCAGCCTCTGGGCGTTGATCAGGATGGATTCCAGCGTTTCGGAAGTCTTGGCAACGGGAGGCGGTGCCGCGGGCGGAGCGGCGTAGGGCTCGGGCTGTGCCGCGTGCATAGCCTTTTCTACTTCACGGTTCGCCTCTTCCAGCTCTTTTTCAAGCTGCGCGATCCGGTCCTGCATGGCGACCATCTCGTCGCAGATCTGGTCCAGGTACTGATCCACGTCGTAGGGATCGTAACCCGCTCCTTTGTAGGCAAACTCTTTACGTTCGATGTCGGATACGGTGATGCCCATCCATCATTCTCCTCTCGTTCAGTGTACGATATACGCTGCTTACAGCAAGATGCTGCGCAAAAGCCGGATCAGCCACGACGCGATCTGAATCAAAAAATAGAAAACGAGCGGCGAAAAATCGATCCCGATCTCCGCGAGCTTCGGAAAAACCCTGAACAGGAACTTCCGGATGGGCGCCAGAACCGGCTCCACATATTTGCCGATTAACAGCGTGTACTTGTTCTGCGGAATAATCAGCACCATGATCACATAGACCAGCACGACCCACGAAATCACGGAGATCAAAAACAGGATGACGCTAAAGATGAAACTCAATAGACCGATCAGCATAAGGGTACCTCCTACATTTTCAAAACGCTAAACGAAGCGCCGGTCAGCGGCTGAAATACTGCCCTCCGGACGCCCTGCGGTAGGGCTCGGATTGCTGGGACTGGAACGAAGGCCGGGGCCTTTGGAAGGGGCTTTGCGCCTCCTGCTGCTGTTGCTGCGGATAGGGCTGCTGCTGGTAAGGCTGCTGCTGCGGATAGGGCGCGGCGGTATAGCCCTCCTGCCCGTTCCGGTAGTCCGCAAAGGTAGGCGCGGGCGCCAGCGGCTGCCGTTCGGCCTGCATCTGCATGGGCGGATATTCGCCCGTCTGCTGGGGCATGAACGGCTGCGTCTCCGGCGTGGACGCAAAGCGCTTCATCGCGGGATCGATCATCACGCGCACATAGGGCGACGCGATCAGGTAGATGCCGCGGTTGGATATCTTATGCAGCGTGCAGCCCAGCGTATAGGCCGCGCCTGACAGCATGTCCACGCAGCGCTGCCGTTCGCTCTGATTGGCGATATACTCCATGTTCAAAAACACGGAGGCGTTGGTTTTGATATATTCAATCACCTTGGTGCATTCGTTGCGGCTGCGAAGCAGGATAACATATTCCACATGCGCGGGCGCGGCGGCCTGCTGGTTCGGGAATTCCAGCACATTGCCGCCCTGCTGCGGGTACGCCTGCTGCGGATACGGGGCCTGCTGCACGTCCGTGCGCCTGTGGCGCATATCCGGCTGCATTTGCTGCCGGGCGGCCTCTTCCTGCTCGGCGTATAAATCATGCTGGGAGCGGTACGGCACGCGGCCGTTGTATGGGTCCGCCCCGCCGCCGCCAGCGCGGTCCTGCTGCGGGTAGGCATCCTGGGCGTAGGGTTCTTCGGGCGCGTCGGCAGCGCGGCCGGCATACATGGCGCCGTACGCATCCTCGGCCTGCGAGGATCCGTAATAGCCATACGGTTTGTAGCCGCCATATGCGGTTTGCGCGTTGTTTGAGCCTCTGCCGCTCAGCCAACCGGTTACCCGCTGCAACACGCTCAACTGCTTTCCTCCCGCCCTGTGCCACCGTCGTGGCCGAGATTTCTATCCATGAAACTTTATGAACGAAACAATGCCGAGCCGACCCTGACCATCGTCGCGCCGCACCGGGCGGCAATCCGGTAATCCTGGCTCATGCCCATGGAGAGCTCCCGCATCTCCACGCCCCCGATCGCCTCGCCGCGCAGCCGGTCAAACAGGGTGCGCATACCCCGGAACCAGGGTTCCAGCAACTCCTCGTCGTCCGTCAGCGGCATCATGGCCATCAGCCCGATGATCTTCAGGTTCTGAAAATCCTTCATCTGCCGGAGGAACGGCCGTACCTCGCTCTCGGAAAGCCCGGTTTTCTGGCTCTCCTGCGCGATGTTCACCTGCACCAGCGCGGGTATCACGCGCCCGCACTGCGCCGCACGGCGCTCCACCTCCTGCGCCAGGGATATCCGGTCCAGCGAATGGAGCAGCCATACTTTCTCTATTATATCTTTAACTTTGTTCGTTTGCAACCGTCCGATCCAGTGCAGCCGAAAATTCGACGCGTCACTAATCTGTAATAATTTTGGCATCGCAACCTGCACGCGATTTTCCCCAATATCTTGTATGCCGAGCGTTCCGAGCGCACTAATAACCTGCGCTGAAACGGTCTTTGTGACCGCGACAAGGCGAGCAGGCTCCAAATTTTGATATGAATTATTGTGCAAGTCGCACAGCACTTGCTTAACATTTCGTTCAAGGGTTTGTAATGGAATGGATGATAAGTCCGCAAATCGGTCCATGGTCGCCTCCGTGAAAGCCTTGCAGGCCAACGTTTCGCCGGTTCTAATGGAACAACCGCACGGTCTGCCCGGACACCAGCGCCCCGGTTTGGATGGGCGCGACGTAAACGCCGCCGGACTGTTCGGAGATAATCGTCACGGGAATAAACACGAGCGAGCCGTCGCTTTGCACGCGCACCACGCCCTTTTGGTCGTTTTGGGTGTAAATGGCCGCCTTGGGCACCAGGAGGCTGTCCATATACTCGCTGAGCTCCGCCTGGCAGGTGCGCATGTACAGCACCGGCGATACGGCCCCGGCGACCCCCAGCCGCAACAGAAGCTCGCCGCTGGAGCGCGTGTAGCTGATGACCTGGGCGTTGACGGTGGTGGTGGAAAAGTTCTCCAGCTTCAGCTTATAGACCGAATCTTCCACCGGCGTCCATACGCTGTCCTTGATGAGCATCAGCACGGCATAGTTATCCTTGCGCACCAGGCGGTAGATATCGGTCTTGCCGCGTTCGGCAATATCCTGCTCGGGCTTCTGACCGCCGAACATCGCCCGCACCTCCGCCGGCGTGTACGAGAGGTACTTGGCCGGCGTCAGCGCGTATTCGTATCCGTCTGTATAAAACGAGATGATGCTCTCCTGCGTGGCGGCGCGCTGCTTGATCCAGCTGTCGATGCGCTTTTGCTGGGTTTCCTCGTCGTCGTACAGGCGGCTCAGGCGCATGTCGGAGGAATACTTGGAGCGGAAGTAGGCCTGCCGCTCGTCGATGGCGTCCTGCAGAATCGTTTCCTGGTTGATCAGGTTGCCGCGCGCCCCGTGCACCAGCGTGCGCACCTCCAGCCCGCGCTGGATGACCTGCTCGTTGAGCCGCGACATCTTCGGGTCGTAGGCGGTTTCCCCCAGCAAAAGCGACTGCTGGTAATCCTTGATCTGGTCGCGGTAATCCTGCAGGGTGGAGAGCTCCTTGCTGGAATACCCCGTGGAGAACACATAGCACACCACGTCGCCGCGCTGCACGAGGCTGCCCTCCCGCGCGATGTATTCGATATTCTGCACGCCCTCGTCGTTGTATACGGCTTCGTTCCGGACGATGATCGCGTCCCCCGTGTGCGTGGTGCCAAGGGACGCCGTCTCCACGACGGCCGTGGTGGGCTTTGGCTCCTGGAGGCTTGAATATACAATCCACGCCACGCCGCCCAGAAGCGCGACGATCATCATCGCCTGCAGGATGCGCACGAGGGGGCTGCGGCGCATGCGCCTTTCCCTGCGCCTGCGCTTGCGTTCCATCTTCTTGGCAAGCTCGGCCTTCGCCTGCTGCATCGCCTGCCACTCCAGCAGTTCCTGCGGGGATATGCCAAGCTGGGCCGCCTGCATCGCCGCCCATTGCTCGTTGGACATCGGAGGCTGGTTAAGCGGCGGCTGCCCCTGCTGCAGGGGCGGATAACCGTTCGCCGCCCGCCACTGCGCATACTGTTCGGGCGTCATATTCTGCGGCCATTGATCCGGGGAATAGGGATCATGGTAGCCGTTGCCTTGCATCGCGCGCCTCCTCCCCGTGCAAAATCTCCGTCATGCTCCGCTTTCTTCAATCGCGCGCAGGCGCTGAAGCACGCGCCGCTCCATGCGGGAAACCTGCATCTGGGACACGCCGAGCTGCTTGGCCACTTCCCTCTGCCCCAGACGCTCCCCGTAACGAAGCTTTAGGAGCTTGCGCTCCTTTTCATCCACCTTGGAGAAGATCCAGCTCATCCACTGGGCGCTTTCCACCTGATCGTATCCCCTGTCCTCCACGCCGAGCATCGTGCCGATTTCAGCCGCGTGCTCGTCGCTGACCGGCGCGTCCAGCGATACGACGTCGGTCTGCTTGCGCATGTCCAGAAGCATCAGCAGCTCGTCCGGCGAGATCTGCATCGCCTGGGCCAGCTCCCTGGCCGAGGGCTCCCGCAGGTTTTCCAGCTCGAATTGCTCGCGCACCTGCTGCATATGGTAAAGCTTCTGGCGCATGTCGCGCGGCATGCGCAGGCTGCCGGTTTTATCGCGGATATAGTTGCGCACGTCGCCCGCGATCGTGGGCACGGCATAGGTCACAAACCGGAATCCGCGGTTCACGTCAAAACGCTCCACCGCCTTGATCAGCGCCATGCTGGCCACCTGCTGCAGGTCTTCCGTTTCGATGCCCCTGCCCTCAAAGCGGCGCGCCACGGCCCTGGCCAGCGGAAGATAGCTTTCCACCAGCTGATCCCGGATATGGATTGCACGGGTTTGGGCGTAATCCTGAAACAGCGCGCCCATCCGTTCGTCGTTCGTCATGATCTGTCCCTTTACAGCGGAAGTGAAAAGCCGATCGTCCCCACGCCGCACACGTCCTTCTCCAGCGTAACGTCCGGCATCAGGGTTTCCAGCACGCAGCGGCTGACTTCAAAATCACTCGGTTCGCCGTCCTGCGTTTCATCGGTGCGGACCGCTTTAAAACAGCAATGCATGCGCTCGCCGGTAAGCCAAGCCTTCATCTCGATCCGCGCGGCTTTTTTGGACTGGTGCGTCAGGCAGTCGCAGCACTCGTCCGCAGCCGCCCGCACGTCGTCGATCAGCCCGACGTCCAGCCCGCCGATCATTCCCAGGCCGCACAGCGCCATCCGCGCCAGGAGCACAAACTCCTGGTCCGCGGGCATGTTCAGCATGATTTCATGCTGTTTCTCATTCATTGCCATCGCCTCTTTCACCACGCCAAGATGGTATATGCGTTCGGTTTATGCTACCATATCCGGCGGTATTTTAGCAAGGTTCAAAGTATATGCTTACATATTTTACTGCGCCCATAATTGGGGAGATCTTTGTTCCATGTCACTTTGCCCGGTTGCTTGCAAGGTATTGGCAAATTCTGGCCCATATCGTTTGCGAATCCAAATATTCCTGGAAGTGCTTTTTTACGCTTCTGTCGTAGCGCTCCAGTTCTTTCAAGACATTCATGAAATCGTCACGTTCAAAATAAGCGCAGATTTTCGGAAGCGTGGCCACAAGACTGTTACGCATCTTATGGACCGTTTCCTCATAGTGTTCCCGTTTTGTAATGTACTCAAGCAGCGGCTTGTAGCGTATCCAGCCGATACACGCCTGGTAAAAACGCGTTGTGATCGCCTCCGAATCCGCCTGAATATACTTCAGGTTGATCGGAAGAACGCCGTCCATCAGATGGTTATAGGTGGAGAAACCGTCATGGAACGTATAGCAGGGAACCCGTAAAACCTTTCGCTGGCTCAAGCACGTGCTTAAAAACGTATCTTCGCCCCGCGCGCCGGGCGGATTATAAAACGGGCTGATTCTCTCAAGCCTGGTGAGGTTAATGCACAGGTTTGCGCCCGATATAAACTTCGCGTGGTTGATTTCCTGTACTTCTTGCACCTGATTGCCGGTCAATATGTTTGTATCGGCATAGGTAACCCCTCCATTATTCATCACAGATCGCACTGTGTCCCAGTTGACGATATCGTTGCTGATGGCCTCGATGAACAAACGAAAGTCTGTTTCCGTTAAAATGTCGTTAAATGGGATATACGGTATAGGCGAAACATACCCGCAGTGGTGTCCGTTTGTTATATCCGCCTGCCCGATATTCAGTAAATGGGTTGCAAGTACGTGCTGCCCTCCCCATATGGCGGAGGTACGGGTGTGGGTCACCGCCAAGGGGTACTCGTCGTCATCGAGAAAAACAAGATAGTCCATTTTATTTTTCAGCGCGGTATAGAGCACAATGTTGCGCTTTGCGGCGTATCCCCGCCCGAAAATCAACCGGGCTTCCTCCTTGTTTACAACGCCTGCCCATATCAAATTCTCGATTTCCTTATGGATTGCCGATCTTCCGATAAAATACGTTTCATCAATCAGATTCAGCAGATGCCTGCTGACGTTGGTATAGTCGCCCGTATGTGTGTTCGAATACTTCAAATCATATGCGGCCAACAGATTCAAGCGGATATGTTCCTTTTTCGTCAGTCCGCTTTCATGCCAATTATAGATATTGGTTTTCAGCACTCTCTGGAAGCTCTTCCGTCCTGTTACGAATCCAATTCCCACGTTGATTTCGGTTTTCTGTTCCAATCTGCCAGCTCCTTTCATAGTTCCATCACGGGTCTTTGCACAGAAAACATCAGCCCACTATACGCACACGGTTTGCGCTGTGCACTTGCTCTATCTTCACAGGGTTTTCCTTTGAATCCGATCTCAAAAGGAACAAAGATCATGCAGGGTTACAGACAGCGAACGGAAAAGCTGCGACAAAAAACAAACAAAATCCTTCATCCACAGCATAACACAGAAAACGAAGGATGGGAAATCGTGGTTCGTCTATATTTGTTCGTCTATATCGGTATGAACAGCGCTAAGATACCGCAGGAAACACAAAATCATACAGGATTTTCACAAGCATCAGCGCAAGCGCCGCCAGCATCATCCCGCGGATGATGCCGGCGCCTTTTTTAATGGTCAGCCGGCTGCCCAGAAACGCGCCGAGCATCGCGCACAGGCCCGCCGGAACGCCCAGCCAGAACAGCACGTTTCCTGTGAGAATGAGGCTTACAAACGCAGCGAAATTGCTGGCGAGGTTAACGAGCTTCGCCGTGCCGCCCGCGTTCACCGCTTCCATTTGAAACGCGTAGAGAAACAAAAGGATAAGAAACGTGCCCGTTCCCGGGCCGACCAGCCCGTCATAAAACCCGATCACGCAGCCGATTAAAAACGCAAGCCATAGCTTCGCTGTTTCCGAAAGCATACGGTGCTCCCGCACCTTGGGCCTGCGCAGGGTGAACACAGCCGCGACGGGTATGCAGCAAAGCACCAGGATGCGCGCCGTGTCCTGCGGCAGCGCGGTGAGTGTAAGCGCGCCCAGGGTGCTGCAGATCAGCGCGCCGACCACCGCGGGGATGCCGACGCGCAGCACGATCTTCCCCGCCTTCATGTAATTCACGGTCGCCGTGGCCGCGCCCATCATGGCGGACAGCTTGTTGGTGCCCGCCGCGAGCGCGGGCGGCAGTCCCGCCAGATAATACGCCGGCAGCGAGATGATCCCGCCGCCGCCGGCGATGGAATCAATAAAGCCCGCCAGTGCGGCAAGCGGGCAGACAATCCAGAACATACTTGCAGTCAACGGCATCAAAGCACCTCTTGGGAATCCGTCGTCGGTCGGAGGAGCACCAGCAGCAGCAGGGTACAATAGAGCGGGCTGAACGCGAAAAACCGTGCGTCCTTCCCGCAGAGGACGGCCATCGTGCCGAGGTTATACAAAAGCACAGGCAGGACTAACACCAGCGCGGCCGTGCCGTTTCGGCGAACCGCCCAAAGCGCCGCGACGAGCGTCAGCAGGAAGGATACGCCGATATTCCCGAAATACCAGCGCAGGGGGAACACCTGAAACGGTTCTGTGATCACGGTTTTGACCGCCCTGCCGATGCGGTTCATGGTCCGGTCCAGCACGGGAACGCCCGGCAGGTCGTGCGAGTTGCGCACGTAGATCAGCGCGTCTCCCTCGTCCGCAACCCCCCATACCAGATCGGTTACGCCGCATACGGCGAGGAAGGCCGTGCGCGGATCGCGGCGAGCGGCGCTCGCGGCCATGCGCAGGATATCCGCCATAGACGCGCGCGCGACCGCCTCGCGCGTCCCGCCGAACTTGATGGAGTTGTAATCGTGCAGCTGGTAGCTTTCCCAGCCGCTTTCCCCGGCCATCGCATCGGTAAACGTCCGGGTCTCCCCGTCCAGCGCGTCGGGGTTGAGCTTACGCACGTCGGAGATCACCGTCATCGGGACGCCGATCGATTCCTCCAGCGCGTTGTTGGGGTAGGTGACATGCAGTGACTGATACAAAGGCCCCCATACCAGAGCCAGGCACGCGGCGAAAACGGCGGCCGACGCCAGCATCGATTTGAACTGCCCGCGATAACACAGCAGGACGGCAAGCAGCAGCGGCAGCGTGAATAGGACCGCGTTGTGCCGCACCATCGTGGTGAACGCCAGCATGAGCCCGAAGGCGGCGGCGTTCAAAAGCCTGCGCAGCCATCGCCCCCTGCTCAGGTAGATGTTTGCGGCCTGCGCCAGAAGCAGCGTTGCGCCGATAGTCATCGCGTTGTCCTTCCACAGGTACATCATAGTGTTGCCCACGATCGGAGATAGCGTGATGAGCGCCTGCAGGGGAAGCAAAATCCACGCCTTGATTCCCCAGGAATGCAGCACCGCAATCAGGTAGCCCGCCGCGAGGCTGAACAGCCCGCACTGCAGCGCGACCACGAAGCCGTAGTTCGGGCGGAGCAGGTATCCGAGCCTCAATAGCAGCGTATGGAACACGGGATGCCAGTTGGAGTAGGTGTTGGTGGCGGCCTGCGTCCACTGCACGGCGCTGTCAACCGAAACCGCGCCGGGGTAATCCGCCGCCGTGAAGACGCCGAGGATGACCAGGCCTACTCCGGACGCGGCGAGGAAAACCCTCCAGTCAAGCTTCCTGCGCTTTGCGGCCGCCCGAAGCGGCAGCGGGCGCGCGGTCAGCAACAGCAGCAAAAAAAACACAGCGGCCGCGATAACGGCAAAGACCGCTAAGGCGATTGCCGTCTGCGCGGAGGACACAAATAAGCCGCTGCGGCACAGGTACAGCGCAGCGGACACATAGACGGACAGGCACGCCGCACAGCCCCAAAACCAAATCTTCTGCGGTTTGGACTGCCACGGCCGATGGGGTATCCAATGCATTGTGTGCCTCCTGCGATCGTTTGCCTAACTCACGAACTCCTGGTAAATCGCCCGTATCGCGGTCCGGAAATCGCTGGAATCCACGCCGACCAGAATGCTCAATTCGCCCGAGCCCTGGTCGATCATGCGCACGTTCACCTTCGCCCGGCTCAGCGCGCCGAACAGCCTCGCCGCCGTGCCGGGGTTGTGCACCATGCCGCGCCCAACGGTCGTAATCAGCCCCAGGCCATCTTGAATCTGGAGATAGTCGGGATTGGCGAGCTCCATGATGCGGGATTTGACCTGATCCCTCACGGGTTCCAGCTGCATGGTTTCCAGCACCACGCACAGCGAATCGATGCCGGTGGGCAGATGCTCAAAGTTCAGCCCCGCGTCCTCGATCGCCTGCAGTACCTTGCGGCCGAAACCGCGCTCGATATTCATCATCGCCTTTTCCACCGAGATGACGGAAAAGCCTGTGCGCCCGGCTATGCCCGTGATCACGTGCTCGCTTTGCCGGGCCTGCGGCATATGGGTGATCATCGTGCCGATGTGGGTAGGCTCGTTGGTGTTGCGGATGTTGGTGGGTATGCCCGCGCGCTGGACGGGAAACACGCTTTCCTCGTGCAGCACGGTCGCGCCCATGTAGGCGAGTTCGCGAAGCTCCTGGTAGGTGATGGAATGAATCACCTGCGCGTCGGGCACGATGCGGGGGTCCGCCATCAGGAAGCCTGAAACGTCCGTCCAGTTTTCATAGCATTCGGCGTCCGCCGCACGCGCGACGATCGCTCCCGTAATATCGCTCCCGCCGCGGGAAAAGGTGCGGATGGAGCCGTCCGGCATCGAGCCGTAAAACCCGGGGATGACCGCGTTGTCAACGGCGCGCAGCGCTTCGCCCAGCACCTGGTTGGTTCGCTCGGAATCAAGCATCCCGTTGGGTTGGAAAAAAATCGTATCCTTGGGGTCGATAAAGCGGAAGCCCAGGTATTTGCTGAGCAAGAGCCCGTTCAAATACTCGCCGCGGCTGGCGCAGTAATCGCAGGTCCGGCCGTTGATCAGATCCTGCTGGATGCGCTCGAACTCCGCGTTCAGGTCGATATCGATTTGAAGGTCGTCGGCAATGGTCTGATAGCGCTGCCGGATGCGGCCGAAAATATCCCGGCAGTCCCCGCCGGAGCAGTGCATGCCGTGCGCGGCATAGAGCAGATCGGTGACCTTGTCGTCCCCGGCATGCCGTTTCCCGGGCGCGCTGGGCACGACGTACACGCGGCGCGTATCCATTTTAAGGATATCCCGCACCTTCCGAAACTGGCCCGCGTCGGAAAGCGAGCTGCCGCCGAACTTTGCAACGATCTTGCCCATGTCGTATCCTCCTTGCCTTCACAAAGAGATATTGTAGCGAAACAGCATGCGAAAGTCAATGCCGTATACGGGTTCTCCGGTTTCGCACCCCATTTTTTCCGGCATCGGTTCCGATGGATTCAGGAAAGTAAAAATCCGACGGATTTCCGCATGCGCATAGGGTTGCTAAACGGTCCCCCGGCAGGCGGAAAAGACCCCCGCCGCGCTTTGCGGCGACACCGCGATTCGCGGATAGAGCGCCCGGGCCGCCCGCGACAGATAGGATACCGCCTTATCGTCGGAAAGCGACAGCCGTTCGCAGGCGGCCCGCGCTGCGCCGGCCAGCCTTTCCCGCGCGTCGGAAGGTGGAAGCGGCGCGAGCATCCGATGGATTTCCGCCGCCTGGCCGGGGGTGATCGTCAGCTCCGTTTCCCCGCCGCCCAGCAGCGAAAGGCCGACGGCGTTGGCGGCCACCGGTTCGTAGAGGTTGAAAAGCAGGTCCCGGTAGTCCGGCGACGCGCGGTCCAGAAGCCCGGTCACGCGGGAAGGCGCGAAACGCTTCACCAGCGCGTTTTCCATCATCAGCCGCTCCAGATAGTCCTTCACCCACAAAACGCCCTGGAGCGCGTCCGGCACGGGGAGGCACAGCGGATAATCGATGGACGCGGGAATGAGGTGCGCGTACAGGGTGACATCGTACCGGCGGAAAAACGGCGCAAGGCCCGAAAGCGTGTCCGCGAGAAACCGGCTTGCGAACGTATCGACGCTTTGCAGCGCGGTTTCATACAGCGCCCCGGTCTCTTCCAGACAGGCGCGCAGAGCCTGCTGCGCCTGCGCAAGCGTCTCCCGCAGGTCGGCGGTGAGCAGCGCGCGCAGCGGCAGCCCGCTCCTATCCATTTGAAACCGCAGCGAAAAGACGAGCGAACGCAAAAGCTCCGCCGCGTCCTCCTCGCGCAGGGAGGAATGGTCGCCCTGCGTGCGCAGCCGTACCTGCCGGGAAAGCAGGGTAAACAGCCGCGCCTTAAGCTCGTTCTCTTCCTCCGGCGTAAACGCGGCCTCCTGCCGCGCGGGAAACAGCCCGTCTTCGTTAAAAGCGGAGCTACTCATCCCCATCGTCCTCGTCCTCCTCCTCCTGGCCGTCGCTGCGAAGCGCCCGGAGCAAATCGGCGGTATCCATGTTCTCCAGATATTCCAGCGCCCCCTGCGCCTTGCCGTGAAAAAGCGTATGCATGGCTTCCAGCAGCTCGTCGTCGCTGAGCGCGTCGTTGAGGTCATTTTTAAAGGTGTAAAACAAATCCTGCAGGGTCTCCAGCGTATCGTAGTAGTCGCCGCGGACGATGAAGGGCGAATCGCAGAAGGTATGGATCAGGCGCGGCAGGATGCCTTCCCCGAACTCCAGCCGCCCGCAGGCGAGAAGAGTTTCCTCTTCCGCAATGATCAGCGAACGCATCTGCGGCTCGCTTAAGGAAAGCCCGTACCGCTGCGAGACCTCATTGCTCCTTCGCAGCAGGTTCATCCGCGTCGCGAGCGGCGTCCGGTCCGCGGCGGGCAGCAGCTGTTTATTCATGGACATCACCCTCCCCCCCATTTATATACACCGGCCCGCAAACAAAGACAAGACTTGACTTTTCGGCGATTCTGTGTTTGATTTCCATAGTGAAAACAGGCTGCCGGCGAACCCGGCGGCCTTCTTTATTCGGTCTATTCCATCAAACGGAAATCAGGCAAAAGCATGCATGGCAGCCTGGTTGTCAACGAAAAGAACCCGGCGTCATACCCATCTGCTGCTTAAACCGTTTTGCCAGCGTCTGCCCGTTCGCAAATCCCACCCGCTGCGCGATGACATCGATCGATTCCTTCGTGCTGATCAGCAGCCGCCGCGCTTCGCCGAGCCGCAGCTGCAAAATGTATTGATACGGCGTCATGCTTGTGTTATGCTTGAACACCCGCAGGTAATGATATTTGGACATATATGCCTGCTGGCTGAGATCATCCAGCGTAAGCTGCGAATTAAAATGCTCCTGAATATACAGCATGGATTCCTGAATGCGCTCATTCATCTCGCTGCCCTGGTCTACGTTGATCATATTGCTGTACAGTATGCTCATGAGTTCGAATAAATAGGTGGAAAGCTTCAGGTTGTTCAGCATGTCCGGTTTTTTCCCCAGCTCCCTGGCAGCGTCGAAAATATGCTGCATGGAGATATAGGGCTTGAGTTCTCTGACCGCAAATCCGTTCGGATTGATTAAGTCATAAAACAGCGGCGCGGCAGACCCGCCGAAATGCAGCCATTGCACATACCAATAGTCGCCCTTGGTTTTGTACATATGCGTCTGCGAGCAATCCAACAGCACAATCGTGTTCTTGCCGGCGGTATACGTGTTGTCACCAATCAAAAAGCTGCCCTCGCCCGATTCCGTAAGAAATACCTGATACAGATCGTTTGCGGATGTCCTGGATGTGAAATACCCGGAACGGTTGTAAAAGTGCCCGTAAGAGTTGAAATACAAGGGCAGGCAGCGCACATAATCCGTTAACACCGGCGCAGTGGTTTCCGACCGCTCTTCCACATCCATGTTGAAAAGAAGCCCTTTTTCCATTGGTGGAACATACAAAGACAGCGTCACCTCTTTTCGCATACAATTGATATCTGTATACTACTGAAAGTCGATATTGATGTCAATTATGGGATATGAGCGAGTTTAGCAATAATCCACACAAAAGGAGCAATAATATATGCTGTAATTTGACAAGAATCCCGATAATATGATGTCACAAGGACCCACAAATAAACAAGGAGGAAATTTTTCATGAAAAGACCCATCAGCCTCGTACTCGTATTATTCATGCTTTTCTCTCTGATGCCCGCGGCCTTTGCGGCGGAGGGCGAGCCCGTGACCATTTCCTTTCAGACATGGAATCCCGGCGACAGCGATCTGATCCATCAGATCATCGATGCCTTCGAGGCCGAGAATCCCGATATCATCGTCGATTATATCTACATGCCCTATTCCGACCATATTGCGGATATGCAAATCAAAATGGCCAGCGGGGAAGGCCCGGATGTTTACGGCATGCAGGCTGGCGTGACGTACAGCACGTTCCGCCCCTTTGAGGAAAACCTCACCCCGTATATCCTGGATACCTACGGCGAGGGATGGGAAAGCAGCTTCCTTACGTTCTGCACCAATCTGCTCAACGAAGACGGCGCTTATTACGGTCTGCCGCTCGGTCTGACATACGCCGGCCTCATCTGGGCGGATATGAGCTATTTCAGCAAATACGGTCTGACCCTTCCCGCAAGCTATGACGAACTGGCGCAGGTCGCCCAGGCGTTGCGCGGCAACGGCGAATATCCGTTGGCTATCGGCGCCAAGGACGACTGGATCAACATTGATATGTGGATGAACATTGCCGGAGATATCAATGCCGGGAAATTGTACCAGGCCCTGGCCGGCGAAATCTCCTTCACCGATCCCGAGCTTCTGCAATCGTTCGCCATTTGGCAGAGCCTGTTTACCAACGGCATCGTGCAGGACGGCGCGCTGGGCGTGAACATGTACACCGACACCACCGACCTGTTTGAGAAAGAAGCCAGCATCCCCATGATCACCAACGGCTCCTGGGCCGCAGGACTGTTTGTCAGCACCGAGGAAAGCACCAAGGCCAATTTCCAGGGTGAAGGCGCCGACCATCAAGCGTTTCTGATGGACTGGAACAACGACGGCGTATCCGCCGGCCTCGCGGCTTCCATCGATGTGGTCCTGTGCATGAACACCAACAGCAAGCATAAGGACGCCGCATGGAAGTTCATCGATTTCATGGTTCATCACGGGCAAGACGTCCTGATCAACGAGGGGCTTCAGTACTTCCCCAGCCGCACCGATCTGGTATTGGATGTAGTGGGCCTCAACGCCAATGGACTGGAGAACCTCGAGTTCATCATTGAGAACGCGCAAAACAATACGCGCGGCTATCGTGAAATGGGCAACGCGGATGTGAAGCAGGCGGTTGCCGACGCGCTTAAAGCGCTGGCCACCAACGAAATGACGCCCGAAGAAGCCGCGCAATCCATCGACGACGCGCAGTAATTCCCCGCCGCACCAAACACGGGGCGCCTCCGAGCGCCCCGTGTTTCCCACAATACGCAGTGACAGGAAGGAAGTCCTTATGCAGAGGAAAGGCGAACTGACGAATTATCTATTTATTCTGCCTATTGTCGTTTTGTTTGCGGTTTTCATCGTATATCCCATTGTGTACAATTTTATCATCAGCTTTTTCAAGTGGTCTGGCTTCGGTCCGGATATTACGTTTGTCGGATTGAAGAATTACGGCACGATTTTGCACGGCAAAATCATTTGGAAAGTCCTGAACAATTTTGTTATTTTCGCTTTGATCACTATTACGCTGCAGGCGTTGCTCGGCATGATATTCGCCTCGTTCTTTATCAATGGTATCCGCGGCAGCAACGTATACCGCATTCTGTTTTATTTGCCCGCCGTGGTTACGCCCGCGATTATCGGGCAGGTTTTCTCCAAGTTTTTTGAGGCAAACCGCGGGTATCTGAATACTATTCTGCGCGCGCTGAATCTGGATGCGCTCACGCAAACATGGCTGGCGGATCCCAGCCTGGCGCTGTATTGCATATGCTTTGTCAACATCTGGCAATGGACCGGGTACAGCATGCTGCTTTATTATGCCAGTATGCTCAACATCTCGCACGACCTCTACGAATCCGCGTCTCTGGACGGCGCCAACAAGGCGCAGCAGTTTGTCCACGTTACGTTTCCGCTATTGCGGGGCACCCATTTCACGGTGTTTATTCTGGGTATGCTCGGATCCTTGAAATGCTACGATATCGTTTTTATCTTAACAAACGGCGGGCCAAACTACGCTACAGAAACGTTCTCCGTCTATATTCAAAATCTATCCTTCAGCATGTTCCGCCAGGGCCAATCGGCAACCGTTGTGGTGATTATGTTTATCATCGCGATGGTGATCACTGCCGTTCAGCTGCAAATCTATTACCGCGACAATAAACATATGGGGCTGACAAGATGAAAAACTCCAAAGTATACAACAGCCTTGGCTTATCCATCTGCCTGGTTTCCGGAGCTTTTTTCATTTTTCCGCTGGTCATCATGGTGGTGCGCTCCTTTCAGGTCGGGGGCGCCGCCAATTACAGCAAGGTATTCCAGAAATACAATCTTCTTGTGAATTTCTCGACCAGCATCGTTGTCGTCGGTTCCACGCTTGTGATTACGGGGATCGTCGTTTCCTTTGCCGCGTTTGCCTTTTCAAAGCTGCGTTTCCGCGGCAGCCGGGCGCTGTATTACATTCTGCTCTCCGGCATGATGGTTCCCGTCGCCGCCACCATATTTCCCCTGTATCAGATTGTCAAGGGCATCGGGCTGATCAACTCTCCGTTCTCCCTGGTCCTCCCCTATGCCACGGGCAGCTGCTGCTTCAATCTTCTTATCTTGAAGAATTATTATGATTCCATCCCCAACGAAATACTGGAGGCCGCCAATATAGACGGCGCCAATAAGCTGCGAACCTGCTGGCAGGTCGTGATGCCCGTGGCAAAGCCGGGGCTTGCCGTCGTGCTGATGCAGACGTTCCTTGCCTCGTGGAACGAACTGCAAATGGCGCGAATTTTTATTGCCGATACCGACGTACAGCCGATTTCCGTCGTCCCTGTGCGTTTCGCACAAACCATTTCCGCCCGCGATTTTTCGCAGGAAGTGATGTACGCCGCCCTGGTGATCTGCCTTTTGCCCATCGTGATCTTCTATATTTTCGCCGCCAAATCACTCGTCAATGGATTAACAACCGGCGCTGTCAAGGGCTGATGTTAATGCAAATAATCCCACAAGGAGACACCACCAATGAAGTTGGATTTTCAATCGTACCGGGACAAGGTTATGGGCTGCTGGGTTGGAAAAAACATAGGCGGTGTGCTGGGCGCACCGTTTGAAGGGCTGCGCCAGTACAACGACGTCGATTTTTACACGCAGGATTTAACGATGGGCCCGCCGCCCAACGACGACCTCGACTTGCAAATCGTCTGGCTGGCAGCCGTGGAACGCTACGGAAGAAACGTAAACGCTTCGATATTGGGCGATTATTGGCTGAGCTACATCATTCCCAACTGGGTGGAATACGGCATGGGCAAAGCCAATCTTCGCGCGGGCTTGCAGCCGCCCCTGAGCGGAACGATTGATAACATATACAAAAACAGCTGCGGCTGCTTCATCCGCTCGGAAATCTGGGCGTGCCTGGCGCCCGGGATGCCTGCGCTGGCGGCCAAGTATGCCTTTGAGGACGCCATTGTTGACCATGGCCAGGAAGGGATGTACGGCGAAGTCTTTACCGCCGCCATCCAGTCCGCCGCGTTTGTGGAAGACGATCCGCAGGAGCTGATCAAAATCGCGCTTTCCTATATCCCCAGGGACAGCAAAGTTGCCGCCGCCGTACAGAAAGCCGTGGATTGCCACGCGCAGGGCATCCCGTTTCGTGAGGCAATCGGGAAAATCCATGACGCCGCTCCGGGAACCTTCGGCGTACAGAGCATAACCCATGCACAGGCGAAACTGCGCTCCCAGGAAATGGGCATGAGCATTGTCGGCGAGCCGGGCTTCGACGCTCCCGAAAACATCGGCTTTGTTATCGCGGGCCTGCTGTACGGGGAAGATTTCGGCGATAAACTCTGCAAATCAAACGCATGCGGCGAGGATACCGACTGCACCACAGCCACGCTTGGAGCGCTGCTGGGCATTATGCTCGGCGCGGCAAAGCTGCCGAAAAAATGGACGGATCCCCTGAATGACAAAATCGCTACCATGTGTATCGACAAAACCAGCCACGGAATCTGGGTTCCGGATACCGCCACGGAGCTGGCTGAGCGCGTATTGCGCGTAACGCCCCTCTTCCTGGGCACGCAGAAATGCGATATCTTTGCCGAAGGCGGCTACACCATCGATTGCTGCGACGGCAAGAACCTGTACTGCCGCGATACCGGCGATTACCAATATCAGATGAACGGCGGCGGCCAGAAGGACCACAGCCCGTCCATCCGGGAGCTCAGCGTACAGTCCCCCTTTATTGTCCGGCGCGATTTCCCCGCCTTCAACATGACGATCGACTTGGGCGGCGAGCCCTATTTCTGCCAGGGTGAAACGAGGACGTTCCATGTGGAAGTTAAAAACGCGATTGAAATGTGCGAGCAGCAATGGGCCAAAATCACGCTGTATGTTCCCGACGGCGTAGAAGTCGCCGGCGCCAAAAGCTATCTGCTGCCCCTCAACAACCTATGGGGCTCCAAGGCCGCCGTGGATTTCACCATCGTTTCACAGGCCTATGACGGCGCGAAGCTGGAAATGCTGGTGGATGTGATGCTGGAGGGACGGCATTCCACCGGTGCCGCCAAAGTGGTGCTGATGCGCAAGCCGGGAGCCGCGGCCGGCCCGCCGTCCGCGCAAGCGTAAGCCACCATATCCCATATAGGCAAAGCGCCCTGCCGTTTTTCAGGCGGGGCGCTTTTTCATACAAGAATCAGGATAGCGCGTTATCAGCTTTCTTTACGTTCCCAGTCTTCCCGGATCACCGACATCATATGCACGTCGGCGTACCGGCCGTTCACCATCGCGGCGTGCCTGCGCGTGCCCTCGAACACGAAGCCGGCCTTCTCGTAGCAGCGCGCGGCGCGCTTGTTTTCGGCGTAGACTTCCAGCTCCAGGCGCTCCAGGCCCAGAATGCCGAACGCGTAATCGATCAGCAGCCGCAGGGCTTCCGTGCCGTATCCCTTGCCGCGCCTGTCCTCGTCGCCAATCACCGTGCCCAGCTTCCCGAGACGGATTTTCCAGTTGATCTCAAAGATGTCCAGCTGGCCGATGTAGCTTTCATCGTTCACGTCGGCGATCACGAAAAACGCTGCGTTGGGCGCCGAGCGCATGGCGCGGCTCAGAAAATCGCTGGTGTCCGTCTCGCTCTGCGGAAACCAGAAGATGGGAGAGAGGTACTTTGTCGTCTCCCGGTCGTTCACCCACTGACGGATGCGGGCGTAATCATCCTGCCGGTATTCACGCAGCATGATGTGTTTTCCGATCATATGCGGCATATAATCCTCCTATTCTTCCCACGAAAGCGGATACTCCGCCACGGGGTTTTCCAGCTTCTCGCCGTTCTTTTTGAGCACGGACACGACACTGTCGATGCTTTCCCGCTTGGTGTAGGGCGTGATGATGAAGTCGTTGTAGCTGGAATTGGAGGAAATCCGCGCGGGGATAATGATGAACCCGTCCGGGGTCGACACCTCTCCGTCCTTGACGCGAAACTTGATCTGGAAGATGAAGGTGGACATATCGCTGGGCTTGGCGTTGCCCGCGAAGGCGAAGTTCGCCAGCGAGTATACGATATATTTGCCGTTGTACTGTTCGATGGGGTTGATGCGGTGGCTGTGGTGGCCGACTACAAGGTCCGCGCCGCCGTCCACGGCGATCTTGGCCAGCTTCTGCTGGTTCTGGTTGGGATAGTAGTCCAGCTCGTCGCCCCAGTGGAAGGCGCAGATCACCAGCTGCGCCCCCCTCGCTTTCAGGGTTTCGATATCCTGGGGCACCTGCGTGAACAGGCGGTCATACGCGCCGTCGAAGGTCTGGTAGGCGAGAATGCCTATCTGCACGCCGTACAGCGTGAACAGCGCAGGCTCGGTTTCGCAGGCATATCCCACGCCGGCGTTTTTCAGCACCTGTTTCGTCTCGGCATACCCTTCCTCGCCCATGTCGATCACATGGTTGTTTTCAAGCGTCACAAACTCCACGCCGTTGTCCGGCAGCATCGACACATAGGAGGGGTCGGCACGGAACAGATAGGAATAACCCGACCGGCTGCGGTTTCTGGCGGCCGTGGTGAGCGTGCCCTCGAAGTTGAGCACGGTCAGGTCGTCGCCCTCCAGGATATCCCTGACGTTGCGGAAAATGAAGTTGATATCCCGGTCCTGGTCGTCCAGCTCGCGCTCGAAGATGGACTTGCCGCTGGACTGCACGTTGTCGCCGATGGTGAAATCGCCGCCGAACGTCATTTTCAGGAGTACGGAGCCATCAGGCTCGTAGCGCGGCAGGGTTTTGTCGATGGGCGCGACGGCTTCCTCCGATACCGTTTGTCCGTCCTCGCCGGTGATCGTGATGGAGATCACGCCCGCGTCGATCAGCGCGTCCTCCAGCGAAATATCCGGGTCGTCCTCGGTGGCCGAGGCAAGCGCCGGGACCATCAGGCAAAGGATCAGCAGTGCGGCGGTCAGTTTACGATACATGAAAAACCTCCATATCGGGGCTGTCTAGAGATGATGCAAAAAGTCTTCGATTCGTTCCAGGGCGATCGCCAGCTTATCCAGCGCCGTCGCGTAGCAGCAGCGGATGAATCCCTCGCCGCACGCGCCGAACGCCGTGCCGGGCACGCAGGCCACTTCTTTTTCCCTGAGGAGCCTTTCGCAGAACGCCTCGCTGGGCACGCCCGTCTTTTGGATGGACGGGAACACATAGAACGCGCCGAGCGGCTCGAAGCAGGAAAGACCCATCTTGCGGAAGCCGTCCAGCATCAGCCGGCGGCGGCGGTTGTAGCTTTGGCGCATGGTTTCCACGTCGGCATAGCTGTCCTCGCGCCCGCGCTTCAAGGCCTCTTCCGCCGCGACCTGCGCCTGCACGGACGCGCACATGATGGCGTACTGGTGGATTTTCACCATGTTTTCCATCAGCGGCGCGGGCGCGCACGCATAGCCCACGCGCCAGCCGGTCATGGCGAAAGCCTTGGAAAAGCCGTTGATATAGATCGTACGCTCGCGCATTCCGGGCAGGGAGGCGATACTCACGTGCCCTTCGTCGCTGTAGGTCAGTTCGGAATAGACTTCGTCGGTGATGACCGCCAGATCGTTAGTAACGATCACGTCCCGGAGCTTTTCAAGGCTTGCCCGGTTGATGATTCCGCCGGTCGGGTTGTTGGGGTAGGGCATGATCAGCGCCTTGGTTTTCGCCGTGACGGCCGCCTTCAGCGTTTCGGGCGTGAGCATGAAGTTGTTGGCGGCGTCCGTTTGGATCGGCACGGGCGTCCCGCCCGCGAAGATCACGCCCGGGCAATAGCTCACGTAGCTGGGCTCCGGCACGACCACCTCGTCGCCCGGCGTCAACATGGCGCGCAGCGCCAGGTCGATGCCCTCGCTCGCGCCCACCGTGACCAGGATTTCCCCGTTGGGATCGTAAGTAAGCCCGTAGCGGTGCTTGAGGTAATACGCGATTTCATTGCGGAGCGATAGCTTGCCCCAATTGGATGTATACTGCGTTTCTCCGTCCAGAAGGCTGTCGATCGCGGCGTTGCGGATGTGGTAGGGGGTTACGAAGTCCGGCTCGCCCACGCCCAGCGAGATCGCCTGGGGCATGGTCTGCACGATATCGAAGAACTTGCGTATGCCTGATTTGGGGACGGCCGAGACGGACGCGTTGCGAAAGCGTTCATAGTCCATCAGGGATTCACCGCCAGTCTTCTGTCCCTGGCATCCTCCTCGAAGATGATGCCGTCGCTCTTGTAGCATTTGAGCACAAAGTGCGTCGCGGTGCCCGTGACGTTTTCAAGCACGGAAAGCTTGGAGGAGACAAACAGCGCCAGTTCCTTCAGCGTGGGGGCCTCCACGTGCAGGAGCAGATCGTAGGCCCCGCTCATCAGATATACGCTTTTCACCTCGTCGAAACGGTAAATCCGTTTGGCGATGGCGTCGAACCCCTCGTCGCGCTGTGGCGTCACGCGGACCTCGATCATACCCTCCACGCGCTCCTTGCCCACGCGGTCCCAGTTGATCACGGGCGAATAACGCAGGATGACACCCGATTTCTCCATGTCGGCGAGCATCTCCGCCACGGTTTCCAAGGGCTGTCCCAGCATCACCGAGAGCTTCTCCAGCGGGATGCGGCAGTCCTGTTGCAACAAATGCAAAAGTTCCAATTTGCTATTATCCATGGTTTTCACCTCTTAAAACAATCCTTCGATTTCACCGTTTTCGTTTACGTCGATGGTCAGCGCCGCCGGCTGTTTGGGCAGGCCCGGCATCGCGATAATACTGCCCGAGAACGCCACCACGAACCCTGCGCCCGCCGACAGCCTCGCTTCGCGGATGGTGAGCGTAAAGCCCTCCGGCGCGCCCAGCGCCGCCTTGTCGTCCGTCATGGAATACTGGGTCTTGGCGATGCATACGGGGCAATGGCCGTAGCCTTCCTTCTCAAAACGGGAGAGGGCCGAGAGCGCGTCCTCCGAAAAGCTGACGCCGCCCGCATGGTAGACGCGCTTTGCCACGGTTTCGATCTTCTCCCGCAGGGAAGCCGTATCGGGATAGGTAAAGCACGGCTCGGCGTCCGGATTCGCATCCGCGGCCGCACCCACGGCCTCCGCCAGCGCCATTGCCCCCTCACCACCCTTCGCCCAGCCCTCGCACAGCGCAAAGGCGACGCCTTTGGCTCGCAGAGCCTCGGACAACGCCGCGATTTCCCCGGCGTCGTCGGTCGAAAAGTGATTGATGGAAACCACAACAGGGGCCCGCCATATGGTGCGGATGTTGCCGATGTGCGCGAACAGATTGTCCATGCCCTTCGTCAGCGCCCCGGGGTTGGGCTTGTCCCACTCGGTTTTGGCCGCGCCGCCGTGGTGCTTCAGCGCCCGCAGCGTGGCTACGAGTACGACGGCGTTGGGCCACAGGCCGTTCATGCGGCACTTGATGTCCAGAAATTTTTCCGCGCCCAGGTCCGCGCCGAAGCCGGCCTCGGTGACCACGTAATCCGCCATCTTCATGGCAAGCGCGGTCGCGGCCACGCTGTTGCAGCCGTGGGCGATATTGGCAAACGGGCCGCCGTGCATCAGGCAGGGTGTGCCTTCCAGCGTCTGCACAAGGTTGGGGTCGAACGCATCCCTGAGAAGCGCGGTCATCGCGCCCGCCGCGCCGATCTGCGCGCAGGTTACGGGATTGCCGGCCGTATCGTACGCGACGATGATCCGCCCGAGCCGCTTTTTCAAATCGTGAAGATCGGACGCCAGACAAAACACGGCCATCACTTCGCTGGCGGCGGTGATATCGAACCCGTCCTCGCGGGGCGTGCCGTTTTTCGGTCCGCCCAGCCCCTGCATGATCTGGCGCAGCTGGCGGTCGTTGACGTCCAGACAGTGTCGGAACACGACGCGGGCGGAATCGATGGACAGCGCGTTGCCCTGATGAATATGGTTATCGATCATCGCGCACAAGAGGTTGTTGGCAGAGGTGATCGCATGCATGTCGCCCGTAAAGTGCAGGTTGATGTTTTCCATCGGCACAACCTGCGCATAGCCGCCGCCCGCTGCGCCGCCCTTCATGCCGAAAACAGGCCCCAGCGAAGGCTCGCGCAGCGCGAGCATCACGCGCCTGCCGGTCCGGGCCAGGCCGTCGGACAGCGCGACGGAGGTCGTGGTCTTTCCCTCGCCCGCGGGCGTGGGATTGACTGCGGTCACAAGCACTAGCTTGGCCTTTTTGGGCAGGGCGGCATAGCGCCGCTGGTCGATCTTGGCGATATAGCTGCCGTAGGGAGAAACCGCGTCCATGGCAAAGCCGGCCTTCCCGGCAATTTCCCCAATGGGCCTCAAAACGGCTTTGCGCGCGATTTCCAGATCCGTCATGTCGGTTTCCCCCTCAAGATACATACATTGCCAATAGTATACCGTATCCGGGAATTTCGTTCAAGCAATGCCCCGATGTTTCAAAAACGCCCGCCCGGTATCGGGCAGGCGTTTCGGCAGCAGTTTTAACTGCCGTTAATGATCGTCCGCTTCGTCGTCCATCTCCTCGATGGCTTCCACGCATTTGTCAAATACCGTCTGGTATTCCTCTTCATCCTCGATGGTCACGTAGATATCCTCGCCGCTTTCGTCCTGCTCGATACGCAGGATGACGCTTTCGCCCTGCATGCAGCCCTCGATATCCTGCCGGGCTTCCAGCAGAATGTATTCGTGATCCTTATATTGTACGGTCATCAGGTGCTCAAACGCCACGTCGTTGCCGTCCTCATCCTGCAGATAGACCAGAAATTCGTCCTTGTTATCTTCGTTGTTCGTATCCGCCATGCGATTACTCCCTTTCCGTTTGCCGCCCGAGCCACTGCGTAAGGATTACGGCGGCGGCGACCTTGTCCACATGCGCTTTGCGCTCCCCGCGCCGCACGTTGCCCTCCAGCAGCGCGCGCTCGGCCGCGACGGACGTCAGCCGCTCATCCCAGTACAAAACGCGCAGATCCGCTTCCCGGAGCACGTCGCCGAACGCTCTGGTCTTCTCCGCCTGCGATCCGGCGGACCCGTCCATGTTGATGGGCAGGCCCAGCAGCACCTCGTCGGTTTCATACCGCGCGCACAGCGCCTTCACATACCGGCAGTCCGGGCCGTAGCCCACGCGCTGGTACGTTTCCAGCGGCTGCGCGATGGTGCGCGTCGGATCGCTTACGGCAATGCCGATGCGCTTGTCCCCCACATCCAAAGCGAGGATGCGTTTGCTCACGCGTCCAATCCCTTCAGATATACGCGCACAAGCTCTTCCACGATCTCGTCGCGTTCCAGCCGCGTGATCATGCTGCGCGCGGAATTAAAACTGGTGATGTAGGTGGGATCGCCGGAAATCACATAGCCCACGAGCTGCGTTACCGGATCGTATCCCTTGGCCTGCAGCGCCCGGTACACATGCTCCAGAATGTCGGCTGCATTGCTTGAGCCCTCGACAATCGGCATAAACCGAGCAGTTCCGCCTGAATCTGCCGTCACGCGCCTCACTCCTTCCGCACTCGTCATAACCCTACACTTACTATTATACACAAACAAAACAATTTTGAAAGAGCAAAACAACGTGGGAATCATGAATGTTTGCGATAAAAGTGCCCCGAATGGATCGCCGTTTCCCAGTCTTTACAAGCAAATGAAAGTATGCTACACTATGGCAGTCTTCCCGGTAAGGCTCCATGGTCAAGCGGTTAAGACGTCGCCCTCTCAAGGCGAAATCAGGGGTTCGATTCCCCTTGGAGCTGCCATTCGTCGTCGCGGACTACATATCGTTCGCGGCGGCTTTTCAATTTCATAGAAAAAGCCACCTCTCATTCATTCCGTCGCTCCTCCTCTCGCATCAAAGCAGGCTTTGATGCGTTTTACGAAGCAGGATGACGAAACCAGCGGCGTTAATATATTTCCCTTTGAGGTGCTATTCGATTAATAAAGGCTAGGAGGAAACGACCACGCCTTAGCCTGCGCAGCAGGCGGCGATTCCCCGTCAATGAAGTGCAATCCGTTTGCAGAAACATGAGAACCCGAGGGCAACGAAAGTGAGCGTGTACCCGGTGGGTACTTCCACGAAGTGGAAAGCAAGCTGTAGTTGGGAGGTTTTAAGAAGCATCACGACCGGAAGGGAGTGAGGCGACTATAAAACCGAGCGGGCAACGAAAGTGAGCGTGTACCCGGTGGGTACTCCCACGAAGTGGAGAGCGAGCTTAAGGTGGTCCGCCGTTTGATTACGGTTGCAATTGCCGGACATGGGAATTGCGGGCAGCGGCGGCAAAGGGTAAACACAACAGCGCCAGCAACGCGCAGAGGATAAAGGTGATCCTGACGTTGCCGACCCAGGTGCCGATCAGAGTGGGAAACATCGTAGCCCCTGCGGTCGAAAAAAGCATCATGATACTGCAGGCGGCGCCGCTGCGATCCGGGGATATTCTGGCGGCAAGCGAGACCAGCATCGGCCATATCGGGCCGCATCCAAAGCCGAGCAGCAACACGCCGATGGCGCGCATCCATGTCTGCCGGGCGGCGAGAACGATCGCGACAGCGGCAATCAGCACAAGCAAAAGGATTTTAATGGAGGGGATTTCCTTTCCATCCAAAAATATGCCGATGAAGCGGCTGATAATCATCGAGCCCCAGAAAACAGATATCATGATGGAAGACATCGCCTCACTGTTGCCCGCGGATAAAAAAAGCTGTTTGGTATATGCCGGCACGACCGACTCAATGCCCAGATACAGGAAGATCATCACGGCCAGAAGGAGCATTCTGCGATCTCTCAGCACCGAAAATATATTTCCCTGAAAAGCGGATGTTTTAACCGGCGTCAAGGACCTTCGCCCGCTGAGCAGCAAGCTGACGACGAGCAAAACGACAGCGGATCCAATCGCCGCAAAGAGACGCTGAAACGATGAATCGGATTGCCTGAAATACCACGCGGCCCATAGGGGCGCGGCTATGGCCCCGATGCAGAAACCAACCTGGGATATGTTCAGCCAGCGGGTGGCGCGGCCCGGGTTTTCATCCGCCAGATACGCGCTGCTCAACGATTCGCAGGGGCCGAAGCCGACGCCGATGAAAAACAGCCCGATATACACCGGCAGCGCGCGAACGGACAGGAATACCATAAACATGCCGATGCACAACAAACCCGCGGCAATCAGCACAATCCTGCGCTTTCCCTTCCAGTCCGCCAGAATGCCGCCAAACGGCACGCTGACAAGGCATCCAAGGAAAAAAACGGAAATATAGGTGCCGACGGCCGATCCGGGCTGATGGAACGCGCCAGCCATGTGGTCCGCCGTGGATGACAGCGTGCTTGAGATTACGCCAAGAATTCCGATCAAGACGCAAAACTGTACATTCTGCACTGCCTGCCTTGTGTAGCGCACGGTGATCTTCGCCTCGCTTCAAAACCCGATGGGAACCGCCTGGTCATACGGCGCCGCCCCAACCGCAGACAATCTGTTTCGGCGGCGGCACGTAAGCATGAACCAGCATAACCGCCCATAGTCTAGCACCTTTCTTTTTGATGATCAATCGCCCGGGTTTGGGAAAAAGCAGAATTTTCAGGATGTCCCGGCAGAACTCCTATGCTAAAATTTTCATATTTCAAAGCGTCGCACGGCGGCTGCAGCCTGCGTGTTTCAACGCCTCCGCGCATTGCAGCGGCATTGTTCTCTCACTTGCGTTTTTTACAGGATTAACGGCATCTTTTATAGAATTCAGGATAAATATAACAATATTCAGTTTTTTGCCGCGCTTGTCTTGATAGCACAATTTATGGCATGCTATAATTCCAGCATACACGGTCAGCACCAAAAACAACAAAATGAAAGAAGGAGAAACTATGAAAAAATTCGTGGCTATTCTGTTAACAATCGTACTGCTTGGCACGATGTCGTTGGGCGCCGCTCTGGCGGAAGAAACCAAAATCGGCGTCAGCATCATGGAATTGACGGCGTATACGTGGTATCTGGGCGTCATTGACGGATGCGAACAATGGGCAAAAGATCATCCTGACGCCGGATTCGTATTCCAGTTTGAGGACTCCCGTTCCGATGTATCCACGATGCTTGCCAACATCGACAACCTTGTTACCTGGGGCGCCAAGGGCATCATTCTCTTCCCTGCGGACCCGTCGTCCGCCATTCCGACCATGAAGGGATATATTGCGCAGGGCATCCCGTTTGTGATCGGCGATTATCAGCAGCAGCCGGCGTCCGAAGAAGATATCGTTTGGGAAACCTTTGTAGGGCACGATTTTAAAGCGCTGGGCACCAAATCCGGCGAAGTTGCGGTCGAATACCTGAAGACTCTCGGCAAGGACGATCCTGTGTGCCTGTTCATCACCCGTCCCACCTCCGGGCAGGTTTCCGCGGATCGCTTCATCGGCTTCTCCGAGGCTGTGCTGGCCGCGTTCCCGAACGCTACCATCATTGAAGAAGGCGACGTGGGCGCAGGGAGCCGCGATTCCTCCCAGAGCCTGATGGAAAACATTCTCCAGCGCGAGTCTGTCATCGATGTGGTCAGCGGCCACAACGATGCCGAAGTCATCGGCGCATACAACGCCGCCGTGGCAGCCGGCCGCGACAACGAAATCAAGTTCATCGGCATCGCCGGTGATAAGGACGTTCTGACGTATGTAACCGAAGGCAATCCCGCATGGCTTGGCGAAGTTCTGCAGAACCCCGTTGATTTAGGCTACCAAACCACAGAAGCAATGTACCGCGCCCTGGTACTGGGCGAAGACCTGGAGCTGATCTGGGCGCTCCCCTTGCCGGAGGCCATTACGCCTGCCAACGTAACCGAATACGACTGGCAGAGCTGGAGCTGGCTGTAATCCCTTCAAGGCACAGGAACGGCGACTGAAATAATTCATTTCGGGGCGGCAGATTGCTCTGCCGCCCCGAGCAGAAACTGCGATTTCATTTGATAGGACGATCCGGCAAGCCATTGGGAGGAGAAAAGATGATTAACCTGCTACCGGAACCGAAAATCATCAGGGACTTACAGGCGTTCACCCAACCGTTTTCCGGGTTGGCGGTCGATGGCGCAGACGAAGAATTCCTTCATATTCTCAGCCTCAGGCTGCGCCGCTGCGAGCCGCTCCGGGTTTACGGCGCGGTTGAGAACCAAAGCGGCGGCTTCAAGGTGCAAGTCAGGCATGGCTTGACCGGCATCGCATGCGATCAGCCCGAGCTCCTGCGGGAGCAGGGCTATACCCTGAACATCCACGGCGAAGGCGCTGTGCTTCATTACGAGACCAAGCAGGGATTCGTAAACGGCGTCAGCTCGCTGAAACGGCTGCTCGTCAAAACCGGTGACGAATACAAGCTGCCCGCCTGCGAAATCATGGATTGGCCATCCATCCGCGTCCGCGCCGTTGCCCCCACCTTTTCCTGGTATGCCGGCTATGGCAGAATCGGCTTTGACTGCCAGCTCTGGGGCTTTGATGAATGGCTGACTTATATCGATATATGTTTGGACAATAAAATCAACCAATTGAATTTGCTCATGTACGGGTACTGGCCCTTTGAGCTGGACGAATATCCGGAAACGGTGTTGCGCAACGTGCCCATCAAAATCTGGAACGCTGAAAACCGGCGGTGGCTGGGTATGCGCTATACGCATCCGAATCTGGAGCAGCCGTATCTGGAGGAGCTCATCACGTATGCCCACAATATGGGCATGAAGGTTTTCGCCTACGTCGGCCTGAACTCCTACAACGGCGGTTACTCCATCAAGCACCCCGAAGCGCGCACCAAGCCGCCGAAGTCCTCCAAATTCCTCAACGATTTTGATTCGCTCTGCCTGAGCCATCCCGGTACGGTGGATTATATTCTTCGCAGCATGGCCCGGATCGCCGAGCTTGGCTTTGACGGCTATTCCATGGAGGAAAGCGAGGAGGGATTCTGGTACTGCGAGTGCGACGAATGCAAGCGCCGCTGGCATCATGGCGTTTCGCCGGGCGAAGCCAAGCACAGAGCCAACATTTGGCTGCTCAATCAAATCTATAATACCGTCCGTGCGGTCAATCCCGAGGCGGTCATCGGCATACGCGCTTTCCGGCAGCCGCCTCTGGAGAAAGACCCCGCCTTCCTCAAGGAATGCGCGGACACCATGCCCAAGGACGTCGTTCTCTTCTGGGCGCCCGGACTGTATGTACCCGAGGGCGAGTTTGACAAATGGATCGCGGCTTTCGGTCCGGAGCGGATCTGGGCCCGCGATACCGAGTCCAACGCCATCACGTCCACCATGGGCCGGCTGTACCGCGTGTTCAAGTCAAACATCCTGCGCTACGAGGACGAGCCAAACGAGCAGGTGATCGAAACCGACATCCGCCAGCATATCGGCAGCGTGGCGCGCGGCGTGCACGGCATCAACGGCTTCATGTTCGAGTGGTACGGCCTGTTTTTGCATCTGTTTGCGCACGGCAACTACGGATGGGGTTCCACGATGGACCCGGAAGCGTTTTATCTGAAAGCCTGCGAAGCGGTCTTCGGCGATTACGGCACCAAGGTGCTTTATATCCTCAA
Organism: Candidatus Limiplasma sp.; assembly: GCA_963674895.2. Lineage (GTDB taxonomy): Bacteria > Bacillota > Clostridia > Christensenellales > Aristaeellaceae > CAXXOK01. The sequence goes on along the minus strand of CAXXCY010000002.1, from coordinate 663,579 downwards.
GAACATGCTGACCATCCACGAAAGCCAGATGAACCTGTACACCACGCCGTTCCCCTTCCAGAAAAACAGGCTGCTGGAAAAGGATATTCCCGCCATCCGGTTTGCGCAGCAGCAGCATCCGTATCTGCTGTCGCTCATCGAGGAGATGCAGGGGGTATGCGCAGGTACGTCCCATTTGCGGGAATGGCTGCCGCACTTTGACAAGCTGCGCAACGCGCAGCGCAGGAACGCGGTCATCTATGACATGGCGCTGGTATCCCTCGCCTACGACGCGGAGCGTGACCCTGTCAAAAAAGACGCGCTGCTTAACGAAATCCTCGCCCTGAACGAGAAGGATTTCGATATCGCAAAAGAAATGTTCTTTGACATCAATCCCGTCACGGAGACCGGCGTACGCAGCTGCATGTTCCCGTACCACGAAATAAAGCGCCTGATTCACAACATCAGACATCCGGAAGCCCCGGACGGCGATATCATATGCTCGGGCATTGAGGCGCTGGGCTGGCTCTGGCTGTAACCGACAGGAGATGAGCACCATCAGCAAACCGGAAACGAACGGCGCGGCCCACGGCACAACCGTACCGCTGATTGAGGTCCGCGGCTGCACAATGGAATTCCCAGGCGTACGAGCGCTGGACGACGTGAGCTTTACGCTCATGCCCGGCGAATGCCACGGCCTGGTCGGCGAAAACGGCGCCGGAAAATCCACGCTGTCCAAATGCATCATCGGCGAAAACCGCATGACCAAGGGCGAGCTCTATGTGAACGGGAAGAAAATCAATATCCAGTCGTACTCCATCCACGAATCGCAGAGCCTGTCCATCGCGATCGTGCATCAGGAATTTCAGCTGATGAATGAAATGACGGGGCTGGAAAACATCTTCGTCGGGCATTATCAGACCAAAAGCGGGATCATCAACTGGAAGAAGCTGGCCGAAAAGGCACAGGAAATACTTGATTTCCTGCAGTGCAGCGATATAAACCTGAACATTCCCGTGCAATTCCTGCGCACGGCGGAGCGCCAGATCATTCAGCTGTCCAAGGCCATACTGGCCGAGTCCAACATACTGATTCTGGATGAATTGACCGCCGTGCTGCAGGAGAGCGATATCCAGAACATCTTCCGAATCATCAGAATCCTGCAGAAGCGCGGCATCGGCATCATTTATATATCGCATCGTCTGGATGAAATATTCCAATGCTGCAATACCTACACCGTTCTGTGCGACGGCAGGCACGTGAGCAGCGGCAGCGTGAAGGATATCGACAAGCCCAAGCTCATCAGCATGATCATCGGCCGCGAGCTGAAAAACATATTCCCCCCGATCAATACCGAAATCGGCAATACGATACTGGAGGTGCGCAACCTCACCGCGCCGAAGGCATTCCGCGATGTTTCCATCGAGGTCAGAGCGGGAGAGGTGGTCGGCCTGGCCGGGCTGCTCGGCGCAGGAAAAACGGAGCTGGTGCACGCAATCTACGGCAACCATAAGATCGTTTCGGGCCAGGTGCTGCTGCACGGCAAACGGGTGAAGATCAAGCGGCCGTCTCAGGCGATCAGGATGGGTATGGGCGTTGTGCCCGATGAGCGGCACCTGCTTGGCCTTGACATGGAGTTTGACATCAAGGACAACACAACCCTGCCCTCCATGTCCAAATTCAGGAAGCTCGGCATCTTTCAGGATTTAAAGGGCGAAATGGATGCCGCCTATGCAATCAACGAGAAGATGAACCTGAAATACTACTCTCTGTGGCAGAGCGTGAAAAAGCTGTCGGGCGGAAATCAGCAGAAAATCGTCATCGCCAAATGGATGCTCAAGCAATGTGAAATCTTCCTGCTTGATGAGCCGACCCGCGGTATCGACATCGGCGCCAAGTTTGAAGTCTATACGCTGATTCATGAGCTCGCAAAGGCCGGCAAAGCTGTGATCCTCGTCTCCCCCGAGTTGGAAGAGCTGATCGGTTTGTGCAACAGAATCTATATCATGTTTGAAGGCAAGGTCATGGACACGGTCGAAGGCGAGCGCAAAACACAGGACGTCATCATAAACAGTTTGTTAGGAGATAGGGTTCAAAATGAATAATGACTTGAGAAACAGCGTTGAGTTTAAGGCGAAAAGCAAGCGTTACAGCGGCGGATGGAAGTCGTTTTTCAACGAATGGATGATCCTCATCCTGTTCGTAATCCTGGTCGCGATCTGTTTTGTTGCAAGCGAGAAATTCCGCACGACCACCAACATCATGAACATTCTGCGCCAGGCTTCGTTTATTTCCATCATAGCCATGGGCGAATTCTTCGTCATCCTCATTGCGCAGATGGATATGTCCATCACATCCATCATCGGTATGACGTCGATCTTCTTCGCCGCGTTCGTGGTGAACATGGGGCTGCCCATCTGGCTGGCGCTGTTCATCGTGTTCGCGATGGCAATCGCCGTAGGTCTTGTGAACGGCGTGCTGACCATCTACGGGAAAATGCCGTCCTTCATCGCCACGCTGGTCGTGATGAACGTGGTCAAGGGTCTCTACTATATATTTTCCAAAGGCTTGCCTATTTCAGGGATACCCGCTTCCTTCAACTTCCTGGGCGCGGGATATGTATGGATTATTCCCATACCGGTCATCCTGATGCTGGCGGTTGCGGTCATACTCCACATGATGACGCGGTACACAGCCTTCGGCCGCAGCTTCTTTGCCGTAGGCGGGAACCGTGAGGCCAGCAAGCTGTCCGGAATCAATATCAAGTTTATCGGCATAGCGGCCTTCGTATTCTCAGCCGTTCTATCCTGTGTCGGCGCGCTTGGCATGACGTCGAAAACGCTCAGCGGCAACGTAAATATCGGCGAGTACCTGCTGTTTGACGTCATGACCATCGTGGTACTCGGCGGCACATCGCTCGCGGGCGGTCGCGGCAAGGTATTCGGCGTGGTGATCGGCGCGCTCTTTTTGCAGGTCATCAGCAACATCATGGTCTTGATGAGCATCAACACATACTGGCAATGGGTGGTCAAGGGCATCATCTTGGTATCGGTCGTACTCATTGACTCGCGTTCAAGAAAGGACGCATAAAGGAGAAACGCTTGTTCGGAAAAAGAGTTTGGTTCTTCCCCGACGGAGAACGCCCGCCATTTGGCGACAGCCCGCTGCAAGGGCATGAGTCCCTGCTGATTCTCAATCCAAACGCTCAGGACGCGCACGTTGCGATCACGATTTATTATGAAGACTCCGAACCGGCCCGGGATATCCCCCTCAGCGTGAAAGCCGAGCGCGTATGCTGCGTTCGAACGCACGATGAAAACGTGTTCGGCGAATTCGCGGCGCCCGTTTCCATGCAATATGCGCTGAAGCTGGCAAGCGACGTACCCGTGATTGTACAGTACGGCCGCCTGGACGCCCGCCAGCAGAACCTCGCGTTCTACACGACGATGGGGTATTCCCAGGATGGATAATATCAGGAGGTTTGGCCAGGTCGCCACGCTCAAACCGTCCATGATTGAGGAATATGACCGCCTGCACGCGGCGGTATGGCCGCAGGTGCTGGAGACCATCCATTCCTGCAATCTTCGCAACTATTCCATTTTCCGCAGGGGACGCGTTCTCTTTGCCTACTTCGAATATGTGGGCGAAGATTATGAAGCGGACATGGCCAGGATGGCGGCATCCCCCGAAACGCAGCGCTGGTGGCAGCATACGCATCCTTGCTTTGAGGACTGTGAGGCCCAACGGTTTTATGAGGATATGCGGGAGATATTTCATTACGAATAATACGATCTTTAAGGAGGTACTTTCTGATGAACCATGGCAAAGTATTTATTCCGGAGACAGAATACAAGGAACGTGTGAAAAAGGCGGCGGCCCTGCTGCGCAGGGACAAACTGGACGCGCTGATCGTCAACTCCAACGAAGCGGATTACGCCAACGCGCGGTACTTTTCCGGTTTCTGGCCGCTCTTCGAACGCGCGGGCGTGGCCATCTCGGCCAGCGGCGACGCGGCACTGATGGTCGGCCCCGAGAGCAGTTCGTTCGGCGCTGACCAAAACCGACTGGACCGGATTTTTGTGCTCAAGGAATATCGCGAGGGAGCCGACCCCGCCTATCCGGAGCTTAAGGCCGATACGTTTCAGGATGTGTTTAGCGCCCTCGGGATCAAGGGAAAGAAAATCCGCATCGGCGTGGCTTCCTATCTGGACACCTCCGTGGTGATTATGGAGGGCATCAGAAACGCGTTTCCGGAAGCGGAGATCGTCCGTGCCGACAGCATCATGGTGGAGCTGCGGTCGGTCAAGTCACCCAACGAAATCGCCTGCCTGCGCGAGGGCTACCGCATCGCGGAGCTGGCGACCGAACAGGTCATCAGGGAAATCCGTCCCGGCATGACGGAACTGCAGGCAGTCGGCATTGCCCAGCGCGTGATCTATGAAAACGGCGCGGAATATGAAGGCCTGCCCATGTACGTATTCTCGGAAGCGTCCACGCGCCATGCCATCTCGCGCTCCAGCTACCGCGAGTTTCAAAAGAACGATATTGTGCAGCTCAACCTGTCCGCCAAGATCGACGGCTATTCCGCCGCCATCGGCTATCCCATCGTGCTGGGCAAGCTGGAAGGCCGCCGCCGCGACGTGGTGCTTTTCGGGCTGGAAGCGCATAACTGGACAGAGAAACAGATCAAGGCCGGCGTCATCGCCAGCACCGTGGCAAAGAATTTCTACCAGTACTATACCGATAACGGTTACAAGGACAACTACGTGTATGGGCCGATGCACGGCACAGGCATTATCGAAGTGGAAGCGCCGTGGGTGGAAACCATTTCGAATTATCCGTTCGCCGAGAATATGACCTTTCAGATCGACACCTTCATCTCTACGGAATCCTTTGGCGTACGCTGGGAAAAAGGCATCGCGGTTACAAAGGACGGCTGCGATGTGCTGAGCGCGCCGATCGGAAAGCTGTACGAGCTGGAGTTTTAGGGGAAACCTATGAATAAAGAGGCCATATACGCGCTCATCGGCGTTGATATGGAAACGGACGTCGGCAGCTTTACACCCTACTACGAGGGCGCAAAGCATGGCACGCCGAGGCTGATTGAGCTGTTTCTACAAAAAGGCGTCTCCGGTACGTTTTACTTCACCGGCGAATGCGCCAGGGAGAATCCCGAAGTGGTCCGCCTCGTGGCCGCCGGCGGCCACGAGATCGGCTGCCATTCGCTCTACCATGAAACCGTCGGCGACGAACTCTTTCCCCTTCCGGGAGTCAAGCCGCTGCTCCCCCACGAAGTAAAGCCGCGGCTGGAGCTGGCGACACAGTGGGTGGAGGATACCGCGGGCGTCAGGCCGACGGCCTTCCGCTGCCCGCGGCTTTGGAGCTCGACAGCCGTCGTCAACGCGCTGGAGGAGCTTGGGTATAAATCGGACGCATCCTACCCGATGTACTTCTACCGCAAGCGGTTTGCCCCGTATTACCCCAGCCGCGAGGATTGGACCCGGGAAGGGGATTCGACGGTTCTGGAGATTCCGAACTTTGCCGACATGACCATGGAAAGTCAGGATTCACCCCTGGAACGCGACCGCGACCAATGGCCGCTGTTCCGCACGAAAGGCGCGGATTACCTGCTCCGGCGCGTTCAATCATTCCTTGACTTCTGCGATGAAAACGATCTTCCGAAGTTCCTGTGCTTCTATATCCATCCGTGGGAATTCTGGCCTATGAAGGAAAGCTACAACTTCGGGGAGGCGACGGTCATCCCCGACCCGTTCATCACAATGAACTGCGGCGATCAGGCGCTGCGGGAGCTCGGCAACCTGATCGACGGTCTGCGGAACATGCACGTATTCTTTGTTACCGCGGATAAACTGACTGAAATTTATAGGAGATAAATACATGAAACCAATCCGGGTTGAGCCGCTGAACAGCGGGAGCTTTGCCGACTTCGGCACGGTGCTTGAAACCGAGGGCCGCGATTATACCGGCGAGGCCGGCGTCTACAAATGGTTTGAAAAACAGGCGCAGGTTGACGGCGCGGGCACCGTATCCATCAACCTGCTGGAGGTCATTGAACGGCCCCGCCAATGCCGGAAGTTTGAGGCGCACGCCCGCACCACCGAAACCATCCTGCCACTGACGGGGGACATCGTCGTTGCCGGAATGCCGCCGGGGGACGCCAGCGCGGGCAAGCTGCGCGCGTTCCGCGTGCCGGTCGGCAAGGGCATATGCTGGAAGCCGGGAGCCTGGCATTATGCGCCGTATCCGGTGTCCGGCGATACCGTATGCGCGGTCATATTCCGCCATCAAACGGGCGCGGACGACGTGATATTTGCCGAATTGGACGCGGAGGCCGTCATCCAGCGATAGCCGTTGAACAGGATAAACGTTCGCTGCTGTGCGGGGAAAGGATGGTAAGATGAAGTATCTGGAACAGCGTGAGCCGCGTACGCACGGCACGTTTGAGTATCCGTTCGGATACTATAATATCAGGCAATCCCATCCCCGATACCATATGGTTGCGCACTGGCATCCCGAATATGAGATCATCCGCATCAAAAAAGGCGAGTTTGATTTTACGCTCAACGGGAATAAGTATATCGGCCATGAGAACGACCTGTTCATTGTCCCCGATGGCGCGCTGCACGGAGGCATTCCGCGCAACTGCCACTACGAATGCCTCGTGTTCAGCCTGCAAACCGTTCTGGAAATGAGTGCGGTTTGCATGAACCTGGCAAAACCGGTTTTAATCGGCAGTTCCTATTTCAGGTACCATATCGTCAACTGTGACGAACGTCTGCGCCATGCGGTCGACCGGTTGTTCAATTACGCGGACAGCGAGCAGGAATTCGCGCCGTTTCAGGTGGTCGGCTCCTTCTTTTGCCTGATCGGCTTGCTTTTGCAGGGATACACCGAGAGCAGCCTTGGTAAGGAAAACCTCATGGAGATGCGCAGCCTTGCGCGGATCAAGGATGTGATGCGCCTGATCCGCAATCACTATCACGAGGAAATATCGCTGAATGATATGGCGCAGACCGCGCATATGAACAAACAGTATTTCTGCCAGTATTTCCGCAAGGTGATGGGGCAGACGCCCATCCGCTATTTGAATTATTACCGCATTGAATGCGCCTGCGAATTGCTTGCCAATTCAGGCAGAACGGTTTCCGAGGTTGCTTCCGCATGCGGCTTTAAAAGCGACAGCTACTTCATCAAGGTTTTTCATTCGCTCAAGGACGTAACCCCGAATATTTACGCCAACGCGCTTTGACCGCAGGGCGTTCAGCCTTCTGATCGTCTCCGGCCGATGCGATCAGGACGGCCAGCATGGATTTTTTTTCGTTTTTCATCATCGGAATTCACCTCAAGGAACGTCTCAAGGGCGGTATGAATCGATGGCTGAGTATGGCGTATATCGTACGCGCGAAGAATCAAGAAACCCCTCTGCTGCGTTTCCTGCGATGAGTATGTCTCCCAGATATTGGGTTGTCAAGCGGTCCGGCGCTTGACATTTCGAAGGATTTACACGGCCTGTGGGGCGCCGCCTTTCCGTGCGTACATCGCCTGTCCGGCCGTAACAGTTCCCGGTCATCCGGGGAGGCAATACAGCCTGCCGTTCAGGCTAATACGGGAAGCGGATGGAACCGTTTGTCGATGCAGCCGAAACCTACGCCCTTTTCACTCCAAAAACATCCGGAGAAAACCGATGCGCACGGAAACCGGCCTGGCTGACGGCTGGACATTTTCGTGCGGGTTTGATACCATGTTGGAACAGCAAGACGTCTGCGATTCAATTTTTGGAGGCACCCCTATGAACGACGCAATTCATACATCCCTGGGCGTCGAGCTGGGCTCGACGCGCATCAAAGCCGTGCTGATCGACAGCGGCTACCGCTGCGTGGCGCAGGGGGAATACGGCTGGGAAAACAAGTTTGAAAACGGCGTTTGGACCTATTCGCTCGACGACGCCTGGGAGGGCCTGCGCACGGCGGTATCGAGGCTTTTGCAATCGGTGCGGGAGCCAGTGACCGTGGATGTGATCGGGCTCTCCGGCATGATGCACGGCTATCTCGCGTTTGATGGGGACGGCAATCTGCTGGTGCCGTTCCGCACCTGGCGCAATACCCTCACCGCCAGGGCCAGCAATGAGCTCACGGAGCTGTTAGGGGAGCACATCCCCCAGCGCTGGAGCATCGCGCACCTTTACCAGGCCATTTTGCAGGAAGAGGAGCACGTACGGGATATCCGTTCCATCACCTCGCTGGCGGGATATATCCACCGGAAACTGACGGGGCAAGGCGTGATCGGCATCGGCGAGGCCAGCGGCATGTTCCCCGTCGATTATACGGCCCTTGACTACCGGCGGCAGGCGCTGGAAGCGTTCGACGCGCTGATCGCGCCGCAGGGATATCCGTGGCAAACCAAGGAGCTTTTCCCAGAAATCCGCCTGGCGGGTCAGGACGCCGGATTTCTGTCCGAGGAGGGCGCGCGGCTCATTGACCCGAGCGGGTTCCTTACGCCAGGCACCCCGCTCGCGCCGCCCGAGGGCGACGCGGGCACCGGTATGGTGGCGACCAACAGCGTAACGCCGCGGCTTGGCAACGTGTCGGCGGGGACCTCCGTTTTTTCCCTGATCGTCACCGAACGGCCGTTAAGCCGCGTGTATTCGCAGATCGATACGGTGGCGACGCCCGCGGGGAAAGCCGTCGCGCTGGTGCACGGCAACAACTGCACCTCCGATATCGACGCGTGGGCCGGGCTGTTCCAAAGCTTCGCAAAGCAGTTTGCGCTCGAGATCCCCAAAAGCGATCTTTTTTCCACGCTCTATTCCCAGGGTCATGCGGGCGACCCGGACTGCGGCGGGCTGACGGTGATCAACTATCTGTCCGGCGAGCATATCACGGGATTTGCCAAGGGCTGCCCGATGGTCGTCCGCGCGCCGGAAAGCCGGTTTACGCTTGCCAACTTCATGCGCGCGCACCTGTACTCGGCGATCGCGGTGCTGAAGATCGGCATGGATCTTCTGGCCGCGGAAGGCGTCGCCATCGACCGCCTGACAGGCCACGGCGGTTACTTTAAAACCCCGCTGCCGGGGCAGCAGTGCCTGGCCGACGCGACGGGCGTGCCGGTTTCGGTGATGGAAAGCGCGGGCGAAGGCGGCGCTTTCGGGATGGCGATTTTAGCCTGGTACCGGCTGCACGGCGCGGAGGGCATATCCCTGGAGGATTACCTCAAAAACCGGGTGTTCGCAGCCGCGCGCTTCACGGTCGCCGAACCGACCCCGGAAGGGATGGCGGGGTTTGATACGTACCTCAGGCGCTACAAAAAAGCGCTGCAGGCCGAGCGCGTGCTGGTCGATTCGTGCGATCATACTAATTCCAATCTTTAATGCTATATGAATTGCGAGTATTTTGTTCGCAATCGAGAAGAGGAAACGCAGGTGTAGCCGGAAGCTACATCAAGTTTTCTCGACAAAGAAAGCGGACAAAAGACGACGCAAGGCAATAGCGTAAGGGTTGGAATTAGTATCAATGAACTTTCGCGAATTCGCTGGGCGTAACGCCCTTGAGTGTGCGGAATGCCCGGGTGAAATAGCTGATATTGCGATACCCGCATGCCATCGCGATCTCTGAAACGGTTCTGTCGGACGTGGCGAGGAGTTCGCACGCGCATTCGATCCGGTAGTAGTTCAGATATCGCATGGGCGTTCTCCCCATGACTTCCTTAAAATAGCGGCACAGGTACCGCTTGTTCATATGCGCGCTTGTCGCCAGGTCGTCAAGCGTAATCTCCTCATGATAATGGTTGCGTATCAGCCTGAGGACGTCCTTGATCCGGGACACGCTGCGCATCTCCGTTTCCCTGGATTTTTCGACCCGTTCCTCCGTATAGTTTTCCAAAAGCCTGCCAATGAAATCAAACGTCGCGCTGATGACCTGAAACGGCGCATACGTCTGGCCCGAGGCCAGCGAACTGAATAATTTGTCAGCCGAAGCCCGTAGCTGCTCGTCGCAGTTCGTAATGTGGTTGATAAACTGAGAGCTTCCGAACAGGACCGGCTGCGCCAGCTGTTTACAAATGGGGCTCAATTCGATCACGGAATGCAAATTGAACACAAGGCACTCGTACTGGCATTTGCGCGGCGTGCCCCCGTGCATCACTCCGTCAGGCACGATAAAGATTTCTCCTTCTTTGCCAATATGCTTATGTCCGTTGAGATTGGCATGAAATTCACCTTTGTTGACGCGGATGATTTCGTACTCCGTATGCCAGTGCTCCAGCATGTAATAGCGCGGATGGTTGGATTTTATGTTATAATAGTCAAAAGGAAAATCAAACGTACCGTGCGCCCTCGTCTCCCTCTGCTCCAGGTACTTCATCGGCCGTCCTCCTAAGAAAGTGAATATTTTACTATTATTGATTACTATACCACTAGCCGTTGGTCTTGAAAAGGGATAAAATAGGATTACACGAGAAGAGGTAATGGAAATGAATAAACAGCGTTTAATCGGTCAGTACCCTATTATCGGAATCCGACCCACCATCGATGCCCGCCGCGGCGCGCTGGACGTCCGCGCAAGCCTGGAGGACCAGACCATGAATATGGCCCGGTCCGCCGCCGCGCTTTTTGAAACCCGTCTGCGCTATACGGACGGGCGGCCCGTGAAGGTTGTGATCGCCGATACCACCATCGGCCGCGTGGCGGAGGCCGCAGCCTGCGCCGACCAGTTCCGCCGGGAAGGCGTGGACATCACCCTGACCGTTACCCCGTGCTGGTGCTACGGCGCGGAAACCATGGATATGGACCCCCTGACCATCAAGGGCGTCTGGGGCTTCAACGGCACGGAACGCCCGGGCGCGGTCTACCTGGCGAGCGTCCTGGCGACCCACGCGCAGAAAGGCCTCCCCGCTTTCGGCATCTACGGGCACGACGTGCAAAACGCCGGCGACACCGAAATTCCGGCTGACGTAGAGGAAAAGCTTCTGCGCTTCGGCCGCGCCGCCGTCGCCGCCGCGTCCATGCGCGGCAAGAGCTATCTGCAGATCGGCTCCATCTGTATGGGGATCGGCGGTTCGATCATCGATTCCGCTTTTATCGAGGAATACCTGGGCATGCGCGTGGAGAGCGTGGACGAAGTTGAAATCATCCGCCGTATGACCGAGGAAATTTACGATCCCGCAGAATATCAGCGCGCGCTGCGCTGGACCCGGGAAAAGTGCAAAGAAGGCTTTGACAAAAACCCCGAAGCCATTCAAAAAGCGCCCAAGCAAAAGGAAGAGGACTGGGAGTTCGTCGTCAAGATGATGTGCATCATCAAGGACCTCATGAGCGGCAACAAAAACCTCCCCTCCTATCATCAGGAAGAAACGCTCGGGCATAACGCCATCGCCGCCGGTTTCCAGGGGCAGCGGCAGTGGACCGATTTTTATCCCAACTGCGATTTCCCCGAAGCGCTTTTAAATACTTCCTTCGACTGGGACGGCGCGCGCGAGCCCTATGTGCTGGCTACGGAAAACGACGTTCTCAACGGCCTGGGTATGTTGTTTGGAAAGCTGCTGACCAACACGGCGCAGATCTTCGCGGACGTGCGTACCTACTGGAGCCCGCAGGCTATCCAGAAGGCCACGGGATACGCGCTGGAAGGCAAGGCCGGGCAATCCGGCGGCATTATCCACCTGATCAACTCCGGCGCCGCCTGCCTGGACGCCAGCGGCCAGGCCGTGAACGCAAAGGGCGAGCACCTGATCAAGCCATGGTACGACGTGACCGGTCAGGATATCGACGCCATGCTTGCAGCCACCACATGGAACGCCGCCGACAACGGCTATTTCCGCGGCGGCGGCTATTCCAGCCGTTTCCTCACCGAAGCGGAGATGCCCGTGACCATGATGCGCCTCAACCTCATCAAGGGCCTGGGTCCCGTGGTGCAGATCGCGGAAGGCTGGACGGTGAAACTGCCCGACAAGGTGTCCGATATCCTGTGGAAGCGCACCGATTATACCTGGCCGTGCACCTGGTTTGCGCCGCGCACGACCGGCAAGGGCAGCTTTGCAACCGCGTACGAGGTCATGCGTTCCTGGGGCGCCAACCACGGCGCCATCAGCTACGGGCACATCGGCGCGGACCTGATTACCCTGTGCAGCATGCTGCGCATCCCCGTAGCCATGCACAACGTGCCCGACGAGGCCATTTTCCGCCCCGCGGCCTGGAGCGCCTTCGGCATGGACCCCGAGGGAGCGGATTTCCGCGCCTGCGCCGCCTACGGCCCGCTGTACCGATAGGAGACTTGCTTCATGCTTAAAAACGTACCGCACGTCCTTTCCCCCGCCCTGCTTAAAGTATTGTGCGAGATGGGCCACGGCGATACGATCGTATTGGCGGACGCCAATTTCCCCGCTCAGAGCTACGCCGCGCATATGCAGGTCGTCCGCTGCGACGGGCTGGGCATCCCCCTCCTGCTGGACGCCATCCTGCGGTTTTTCCCGCTGGACCGCTATGTCCCGCAGCCCGTCACCCTGATGGAAACCCTGCCCGGCGAACAGGTGGACACCTCCATCTGGCGCGAATACGAATCTCTCGTGCAAAAGCACGAAAATCTTTCCGCAAGCGGCGTCCGCCATATGGAACGCTTCCAATTCTACGACGAATGCAAAAAGGCGTTTGCCGTCGTCGCCACGGGGGAAAAGGCGCTGTACGCAAACGTGATTCTCCAAAAAGGCGTCATCTGACTTCCCGCCCCTCCCATTCGAACCGTATACCCGATCCAGCATGCCACGTTGCGTGCCGATACTACAACATTGACCGCGCAGGTGAGGTGAACACATGTCGCCCAACAACGGTTTCAACAACCAACCCCCGCTGCTCCGCATGGAAGGAATCGATAAAAGCTTTCCCGGCGTGCACGCGCTTGACCATTGCCGCTTTGATTTGCATACCGGCGAGGTGCACGCGCTCGTAGGCGAAAACGGAGCCGGAAAATCGACGCTGATGAAGGTGCTTACGGGCGTGTATACCAAGGACGCCGGCACCATCTACATCGACGGCGAGCCTGTGGAAATCCACGACACGCGCACCGCGCAGCAGCTTGGCATCTCGATTATCCACCAGGAGCTCAACCTGATGGACGACCTGACCGTCGCCGAGAACATCTTCATCGGCCGCGAACCGGTGAAAGGCTGGCTGCTGGATAAGAAACTGCAAAATCAAATGACACGGGACCTGCTTACCTCCCTGTCGATGGATATCGATCCGGCGACGCCCATCAAGCGGCTGACCGTCGCCAAGCAGCAGATGGTGGAGATCGCCAAGGCGCTCTCCTACCAGAATACGCGCATTTTGATCATGGACGAGCCCAGCGCAGCGCTGACCGAGGCGGAGATCGCCGAGCTGTTCCGCTTCATCCGCGACGTGAAGCAAAAGGGCGTCGGCGTGATCTACATCTCCCACCGCATGGGCGAGCTCAAGCAAATATCCGACCGCATCACGGTGCTTCGGGACGGCCAGTACGTCAACACCGTCAACACCGCCGATAGCACGCTTGACGAAATCATCAGCATGATGGTCGGGCGCGTAATCTACGACGAGCCCAAGGCGCAAAGCGCCGTGGAGGCGGACGCGCCCGTGGTGCTGGAAGTGCGCAGTCTGCGCTCCCCGGACGTGCTGGACGTCTCCTTTGCCCTGCGCAAGGGCGAAATCCTGGGTGTCGCCGGGCTGATGGGCGCAGGCCGCACCGAGATGGCGCGCCTCATCTGCGGAGCGGACCCGCGGGAAGGCGGGGAGATACGGATCAACGGCACGCCGCGCGGCATCAGCTCGCCCAGCGACGCCGTACACGCCGGCATCGGCTACCTGTCGGAGGACCGCAAACAATTCGGGCTGTGCCTGCACCTGACCGTGGCGGATAATATCGCGCTCCCGACCCTGGAGGAATACTCCAACGCCCTGATCGTGGATGAAAAGCGCATCCGCCAGGTGGCGGGCGAATACCGCGACAAGATCAACATCAAAACGCCCAGCGTGGATACCGGGGTGGTGAGCCTGTCCGGCGGCAACCAGCAGAAGGTCATCGTGGCGAAGTGGCTGGCGCGCGACTGCGATATCCTGATCTTCGACGAGCCGACGCGCGGCATCGACGTTGGCGCGAAAAGCGAAATCTACAAGCTGATGGCGCAGCTTTCACAGGATGGAAAATCCATCATCATGATTTCGTCGGAAATGCCGGAGCTTCTGCGGATGTCTGACCGCATCATGGTGATGTGCGAAGGCGAAAAAACGGGCGAACTGGATATCGCCGAAGCCACCCAGGAAAAAATCATGACTCTGGCTACGCCGAGAAAGTAGGGGACGGATCGTATGGAAGCAAACGAAAAGAGGAAGCTCTTCAACGCGCAGAAACTTCTCGCGCCCGCCGCACTGGTGATATTGTACGTGTTTTTCGCCCTGTTCGGCAAAAACTTCTTTTCCACCTACACCGGCAAAACCATTCTGGAAAGCGCGTATTTCATCGGGTTTATGGCGTTCGGCGTTACGTTCGTCATCATCACGGGCGGCATCGACCTTTCCATCGGCACGGTGATGATGTGCTCGGCCATGGTGGGCGGCGTCGCGTTCAGCATGTGGGGATGGCCGCTTTGGCTCGCGCTGGTGATGGTCCCGGTCACGGGCTGCATCTTCGGCATCGGGAACGGCTTCATGGTCGCCAAGCTGAAGCTCCCGCCGTTCATCGCGACGCTGGGCACCATGCTCGTCGCCCAGGGCTTTTCATCGATCATATCCCGGGTGCAAACCCAGCGCTACCCCACCATCGGGTCGGAAAACGCGTGGTTTAAAACCGTATTTTACCGCTCGGGCGAGTTCCCCACGGGTATTCTCTACCTGGTGGCCGCGTTTTTAATCGCGCTGTTCATCCTCAATAAAACCCGCCTCGGACGCTACACCTTCGCCGTCGGCTCCAACGAGGAGGCGGCAAGGCTGTCGGGCGTGCGGACGGACAAATGGAAGATCATCGTCTACTCCATCTGCGGCCTGTTCGCGGGGATGGCCGGTATCTTCTACGCGGCGACCTACACCACCGTAATCCCCGGCACCGGCAACGGCCAGGAGCTTAACGCCATCGCGGGCGCGGTCATCGGCGGCACCTCGATGTCCGGCGGATCTGGCACGATGGTGGGCACGTTTATCGGCGTGTTCATCATGGCGACGCTCAAAACCGGCCTGGCGTCCATGGGCCTGCAGGCGCACTGGCAAACGTTTATCACGGGTTTCGTGGTGATCGGCGCGGTGCTTTTGGACAACGCGCGCAACAGGGCGTCCGCCAAGGCGAAAGTCAAGCGGGCAGGCGCTGTGAAAAGCGGGTCCGGCAATGGAAATTAGGCGCATCGGCGCCTGATAATATAGAAACATAAGGAGGCAACTTTCATGAAAAAATTCCTATCGATGGCACTGGTTCTTGTTCTTGTGCTGAGCTGTGTAGCTGTGGCAACCGCTGAAGGAATGTATATCTCCGTCATTTCCAAAGGCGAACAGCACGCTTTCTGGCAGGCAGTCCGCAAAGGCGCGGATGACGCGGCCGCCAAGTACGGCGTTGACATGTACTACTACGGACCGCCCAGCGAGGCCGACATCGTGCTCCAGGTGGAAGCCCTGAAAGCCGAAATGGCGAAGAATCCTTCCGCCCTCGCGCTGGCCGCGCTTTCCACCGACGCCGTGATGACCGAGCTGCAGGAGTGCATCGACAAGGGCATTCCCGTAATCGGCTTTGACTCCGGCGTGCCCAACGCCCCCGCCGGCGCGATCTATGCCACCGCCTCGACCAACAACAAGAATGCCGCCGCTCTCGCCGCGGAAGAGATCTTCAAGCTTCCGGGCTTCACCGATCTGCTGACGGCCGCGACCGCCGACAAGCCCGTCGTTATCGCCGTTCTTTCCCAGGATGCGACGAGCGAATCCGTTACCGGCCGCACGACAGGGTTCGTGGACAAAGCCAAGGAACTGGCCTCCGCATACGGCGTAGTCGCAGTGAAGGGGCATGACCTGTGGGCCGCTCCCGCGGAGAACGCGAGCATCATCATCCAGACCGAAATCGCCGCGACACCCAACATCACCGACGTGACCAACTCCGCAAGCGCCCTGCTGAACACAGACGGGCTGATCGCGATCTTCTGCTCCAACGAAGGCACCGTGAACGGCCTGCTGGCCGCCACCGCCGACGGCACCGACCTTGCTGACGGCGCGCGCTTCGGCGACCTGATCGTGGCCGGCTTCGACGCCGGCGCGCCCCAGAAGAACGCCATCCGCAACGGCTGGTTCGTGGGCTCCATCACGCAGGATCCTTACAACATCGGCTATCTGGCCGTTGAGCTGGCCTACAAAGCCGCCATGGGCGAAACGGTTGCCGACGTGGATACCGGCGCGAAGTGGTATACGGCTGAGAACATCGACGATCCCGACATCGCCATCCTCGTATACGACTGATCGGTAAAACCATTCCTGAAACCGTCCGAAGGTTCGTTCCTTTGAGGCGGCGCGAAGCCCCCGTGCGAACGGGGGCTTTCGCATGCCGGTCCGGCCGGAAGTCCGCTGCGGGCGAAAATCGGGCCGCTTTGCAGGAATGCGGGACCTCCGCCATCGAACAACCCTATACGGCGGTCAGCGGAATGCCATAAACTAATCCGAGCGGGAACCGCCGAAATGCTCCGGAAGCAGGTGCGCTTTATGATTGAAATCCGGGAGGCGGGCGTCGCGGGCGAAGACGCCGTAAGGCTTCTTGGGGAGCTGAACGAAACGCTTGCTCGAATCACCGGCGCGAGCGGCGAGGCAAGCTTTGACGCGGACGACATGGGCCGCGCGCGCGCCTTATTCGTGATCGCCTACGTAGACGGCGCGGCCGCAGGCTGCGGCGCGCTGCGCCCGCTCTCGGAACACCGGGCGGAAATCAAGCGTGTGTACGCCCGCACCAATTCCATCGGCGTGGGCAGCGCCATCGTAAAGGCGCTAGAGGAAAAAGCGCGGGCGCTTGGCTATGCAGAGCTGGTCCTGGAGACCCGAAAGGTCAACCAAACCGCCGTAGACTTTTACCGGAAGCTCGGATACCGGGTGTGTGAGAATTTCGGGAAGTATGCAGGGCGGGAGGATGCGGTGTGTATGGAAAAGAGGATTTAACCTGACGGATTGTGTCGGGTATACCCCGCAGATAATTTCTCCGGGCAAAGATGCCTTTTATCTAAAAATGGCATTTACAGCGCTCCGTCTGCGGGAATAGAGTCAAACTCAAGTACGGCGGCCAAAAACGCAAGCGCCAGCCCTTGCCCCCAGCCCTGCGGCCAGGCTTTTGTAATGCCCCTGTATCCGTCCCGATCCCGCATCACAGCCGTGCCGCCGCTGACGTTGAGAACCTGTCCGTTGGGCGCAATATTGCGCAGTATCCCTTCGATGGCTTTGTCGATGTATTTGATATGCAGCGGATTGCGCTTGATCGCCATCGCTGCCGCTATACCGCAGGAAGCGGATACCTCTTCATAGCTTTCCGGATCGTTGAGGATTGTCCTCCACAATCCGTTTTCCGTCTGATACTTTTTCAAAGCGGCAAGCTGCTCGTTCAGCGACCCGGCAACATCCATATATGGCGGATACAGGTAACACTGCGGCAGTATCCCTCCTGCCTTAGCCATGGTATACGCACCCCATGCGTTGGCGCGGCCCCAGAATACGCCGCTCATGTGGCTGTTGTTGATATGATCATATCCGTGAAACCAGAGTCCGGTTTCCTGATCCTGCAGATACCGGATGTGCCATACATACTGTTTCAGCGCGTCGTTAACCAGCTCTTCGTCTTCCCATAGCACGCCTGCCCGCAGCATCAGCATCACAGCCATAAACAGCGTATCGGCCCATGCCTGCTCTGGAAACTCAGCGTCCGCAGCCACGGTATGCTGTAACACCCCGGCGCCGAAACGAGGCGCTTGCGTACGGAGGTACCCTATCATCTGCCGGGTGATTTTCTCGTACAACGCGTCCCCCGTATACTCCCACAGTGAAAGCAGGCAGTGTCCCATCGAACTGCAGTTAACGCTCATTTTCGGCAGCCCGAGGTTGATGAGCTCATCTACGCGCAGTTTCATTGCATCCATAAATTCTTTTTTCCCTGTTGCGCGGTATGCTTCCGCAATGCCGTAATAAGCCACAGCGCATGGCCAATCCCAAATCATATCCATGTCCATCGTCCGCGCTACGATGCTTTCCATGGTTTTCATCAGCCTGTCCCTGTCATAAGCGATTGATGCCATACTATTCCTTCCCTCTCCGCCGCAGCCGGCAGCGGCTGCCAATTCAAACGATAGGTAAACCGAGTTACTGATCCGTAATCATCGGCAGATGAATGAATACCTGCGTACCTTTGCCGCAGGCGCTTTGCACGGTCACCCCGAACCGGTTGCCGAAAAGCAGCTGGATGCGTTTGTTCGCGTTATACAATCCAATGCCGGAATTTCCCTCGGGCGCCGTATCCAGCCCCCGGCGTACCTGCAGCAGTCTGCTGTCCTCCATACCGCAGCCGTTGTCGCTGACGATAAAGCATACGCCTTCGTTTTCTTTTACCATCTCAATGCGGATAACGGGCTTTCCCTCCGTATCGGCAAAGGCATATTTGCAGGCATTTTCGATCATCGGCTGAAAAATAAGCCTCGGAATGCGCAAATCATAGGCCTCATGCGGAATATTCCAGTCAATCGCCAGCGCATCGGGCAATCTGTGGCTTTGCAAGGCGATATACGAATTTGTGTACAGTATTTCTTCCTCCACCCTCGCCAGCGTGTCTGCCGGATACAGCGTATAGGATAGAATTTTACTGAGGTTCTCGATGGTGATATTCACCTCGGTATGGCCGCCCTGCTGGCGGATCAGCTTCCAGTTCAAGGTTTGCAGCGTGTTCAGCAATAGATGCGGGTTGAGCTGGTGGCGCAGGCTTTCCAGCTCAAGGGTGCGCTCCTTCAACTCGTTTTCGGACAGATGCAGACGGATATAGGTCTGCATCTCTTCATAGCGCGCAACATATACTTCTTTGCCCATCATACGGGAACCCATATCGTCCAGCTTCCGTATAAAATCTCCCGCCCGGATATAATCGCGGTAGCGGTCCTTGCTGATATGCCACACCACGATCATACCTAAAAACAGGAAACAGAACATAACCATCAGATTGATGGCAACCAGCAGATTACCGCTTGCATAAAGCGACGCGTATGTGGAAAAGATCTGATACGTAAACCCGCGGTTATCCGTCGCCTCCGCTACGACAATATATTCCTTGCCATCGACCGTAACGCTGTCCGCACCCGCCGGCTGCACGTCCACATCCAGCAGCGCGTCACTGCCAAATACCGCTCGGTTTCCCTGATAGGTAATCAGGAACAAGCCGTCCGTGCGCTCGCGGGTGTATTCCTCCAGCGTATTCTGGATCGACCGGACATCCAAATTGATAATGATTGTTCCCGCTACGCGGCTGGTAATGCTCTTGGAACTATGCATCACATAGGTAAAGAAATAAGTTTGCAGCACTGTTCCGCGTTTAATCTCACGCAGCGTCAACCCGTCAAACTCGCCCTCGCATGCACGCCGGATAAAATCCGCGTCGAAATGGGTGTTCAGATAGGCAATCCCGTCCTGTGCGACCAGAAAGCTGCCGTTTCCCATGTTTTCTGGGCAATAGTAAATAGAATAGATATAGGAACGCACGGCTTTGGTGATCGCCACGTTGCGTTCCAGCGTCCGCAGCGTTTCAAGCTGGTTATAGCTGACGCTTCGCGAAGATAAAATATCGCTTAACTGGTTAAAGAAGAACTGGTTTGTATTATAAACCAGCAAGACCTGCTGCGCCTCGTCCAATATATCGTTCAGATCCTGCGCCAACTGTGTGACAACGGCATGGGAAAACCGTTCGTTCTGCGACCGTACAAAATGATTCACAAACCGAACGGATAAAAGCGTAACCGTTACCGCGATCAGCAGCGGCAGCAGATAATGAATTAAAAACCGGCTTACTCCGGCGCGACTAAACAGCATATATCTGCGAAGGGATTTCATATTCGCTTCCTTCTGTATTCGCCGGGGGTCATATGGTAAACCGACCTGAAACACTTTGAAAAGATACGGCCGTCCGTATAACCGACAAGATTACGGATGTCCGCAATACGGTAAGATGGATCATTGAGCAATTCCCTGGCTTTATCCATGCGAATCTCCATCAGGATGGTTTTAAAATTCCGGTTGGCGTGCTTTTTTACATACGTGCTTAAATAATTGGAATTCATATGCACGACGTCCGCCGCGGTCTGCAGGGTTGCCGTTTTGTAGTTGTGCTTTAAATATCGCATCAGGTTGCCCATAACAATGTCCGCATCATCCGGTTCCTTTTCGCCGCTGTCACTGCCGGCACCTCTGTCATCCTGATGGAATTCCGTATCCAGGTCGGCTTTCACCTGCCGGAATACATCCACAATCTCATGATACCCCATATCCTTTGTGATGTAGCGCTTTACTCCGAACTTCATACCGTCCTGGGCGAACTGAAAATCCCGGTATGCACTGTAAAACACAACGGTTTCCATCCGTTTTTCACGCCAGAGAAACTCCGCCAGCTCTATCCCGCTGCAAACAGGCATCATAATATCGGCAACCACGACATCGACGTGGTTGCTTTTCAGCCATTTTTTGGCAGCCTCTCCGTCGCCGAAATCCCCAGTGACTTCAAACCCGATTTCAGCCCACGGAATGGAACAAAGCATTCCTTGCCTGATTTCGGGTTCGTCTTCAACCAGAATGAGTGTTCGCATCGTCTGAGCCTCCTGTCGCGTTCGTATCGCCTGTCAGCGGTCAGCAGTTACTCAGAAGTACCGGCATTAACAATTGCAGCCGTTCTCCAGCGCCCGGACATTGGAATAGCTATTCCCACCGTTATTCAGAATCGTAAGGTTAGGGTAACCGTTTTCGCATTGCCGGATTCCGTACGCGTTCATTTGCGGCGCTACATGAATGATATTGATGCTCTCCATATTCCGTACGCTTTCCCGCATATGATCCCTCAGATCATAGGCAAACCGCCTGAGCCCTGCCTGCGCCGCGGAAAGCGACAGCGGATCGAATGAAGGGATTACGCAGCGCAAACCGGATACCAGCGCCTCGCCGGTTTTATCCCGTAACATCACGCACAGCTCGTCGCAGAAAAACCTCAAACCGTAATAGTATTTCTGCAGCGGCACGTGCAGCGATCCGATTCTTCCGCCGGAAGGTTCCGAAACCATTTTAACCGCACCGTCGCGCAGGCCGTTCATTTTCACAGACACGGATACGGAACCGCTGAACGCCGTTTGCTGCAGGCCGAGCATACCGGCTGTTTCCAGCGTATCCGATGCGTCGATTACACGGGCGCAGTTGATTTGAATCCTGCCGGTTTTCCCATTGGCCGAAAAACCCTGAAGGGATTCTCCCGAAAAAACCGGCCGCGAGAGATACACATGATTTAGCGAGGTAACACCGGCGTCCTTGAGCATTTCACCCAGTACGATTTTCATCCGCTGATCCGGATACAGCGCACCTGCCGCCCCATCCTTACAGCCCAAACGCTCCAGGATTTCGGTGCGCATCAGCGCGGTGTTTCCGCCTGCTGCGTATGGTTCCATCCATGACGCCAGCCCGTTGGATGCCATGCCGCCCAGCGATCCGTGTTTTTCGATTAGAACTACCGACTTGCCTTCCCTGGCTTTGGCAACCGCGGCCACGCAGCCTTCCAGCGAACCCCTGACCACCATTATATCATACTGCGCTTTCATGGTTTTGCTCAATTCGTCCATTGCGCTTCCTCCTTCAGGCCAAGCTCCCGCAGGCGCTCATGATCCCCAAGGTATACGTCCTGTTTCAGCAGCTCCTGCTGCAGTGTGCGGATGGGCAAAGCCCGCACTGTAGTGCCGGCGCGTGCGGCAAGAGCGGCGGCAACACCCGCCGCCTGCCCCAGAGCCATGCTTGCGGACTGATACCGCAGCATCGTTTGCGGAACAGCCGATACCCCTTTCCCGCTGGCAGAAAGAACATTCTCGATTTCAAGCGGCAGCATGATGCCGTATGGAATATCCACCGTGTATTTGCTGACGAATTCCCCCGTCAATTTAAAGTTCTTCTGTATTGGGCGGCAGGCAATCACATCGTCCGTATAGATATTCTCCTCATCCCGCCGATCGGATTTCATATACCGCGGGTCTGCCTTCACCGAGCGGAGAATACGGTATTCGATATCCGTACCGTTTGCCGTGGGGTCGTTGGATTCGATCACATCTTTGACGGTTCTCTCGTCCTTGTCAAACGTCTCTTCTCCGATAATCCCGCGGCTGACCCGGATGGCAATCTCGTCCGATATCTGCGCGACATACGCGTTCTCAAAACCGGGTACGTGCTTTACCATAAAATCCGCAACGTAATAGCACATCTGATGGGCCTCAAACTCCGCCGGCGTCACTGCTTGCGGATCAATGGATACAATCCGCCAGAACTGTGAATTGATGACCGCCGTGCCCATGCCCTTCATACCGATGATGCAGGCGGAATCCATACCGAATATGGAGCCGATTTCTTTTTTAAACTCTCCGCTTCGTATGGCGTTTTGGAAAATATCCCAGTCTTCGCCGCCCGAATGCGGGAAATACAGAACGTGCCGGTTCAGCCATACGTCTTCAAACTCCTGAAAGTTTTTCATTGCGTCTATGCCGATAGGGAAGGTTTCGGGATGGGCTTTAAAGTGCAGGTAAAGCTCTTCCAGATCGACGTTGGCCATTTTGAACGTCAGCGTCGCCAGCCCGGCCGCCCGCCGTACCGGCGCTCCGGCGGCCCAAGCCATATCGCATTCGCCGCTGGTATCCACCGTCGTTATTGCGCGGATTACATACGGACCGGAAGCCGTATCCACATGTACCCCCGTCACGGTCGTTCCGTCCATCAGCGGTTCATAGGCCGCCGTGTTGAACAGAACCTCAACGCCGGCATCGTTGAGGTTCTCGTCCAATACCAGTTTCAGCTGTTCGGGGTCATGCACCAGGCGCCCGTCGTGGTACATCCATTCCGGCGTTCCTGCGTTCCTATTTACCAGTCTTTGTGCCAATTCAACGCCGATACCGCGCATCACAAGGCGTTCGTCCCTGGTGATATAGTGGTTGTAGATATTGGAGATCATGCTGGACGACGCAATGCCCCCCAGAAAGCCGTTTCGCTCCACAAGCAGGGTTTGCGCCCCGGCCCTTGCCGCGGCAATCGCGGCTGCGCAGCCGCCCATACCGCCGCCGACCACCAGTACGTCCACGCTTCTGAGCACGCGTTGGGTACCCATCATCTTCACCTCATCCTTTCAAACCGGTAGTTGCGATCCCCGCAACGAAATAGCGCTGCAGAAATAAAAACATCAAAATCAGCGGCAGGATGCTCACCACCGTCATGGCTATGATTTTACCCCAGTTAACCACCGAATCCGCATCGATGGCAAGCCGAAGCCCAAGCGATACCGGATAAAGCCTGACCGTGTCAATATAGATCAGCGGGTTGAAGAAATCGTTCCAGGTCCACATGGTTTGAAACAATGCCACGGAAATCAGCGGCGTAATCGCGAGGGGAACGATCACCCGCAGCAGGATCGCAAACCGGCCGCACCCGTCGATGATCGCCGCCTCGTCCAGTTCCTGCGGAACGCCGCGGAAAAATTGTACCAGCAGAAAGGTGAAAAACGGATTGGCGGCAAACGCCGCAAGCAGATAAAACGGATTATAGCTGTTTAGCACGCCGAAACGGTCGAACAGAATATACCGCGGAATCACAAGAATGGTATTGGGAAGCATCATCGTCGATATCATAACTGCGAACCAGATCTTTTTCATCGGGAACGAAAAGCGCGCAAACCCATATGCCACCAGACAGGATGAAACGCATGTCAGGATTACCGTGGGAACTGTCAGTTTGAGCGAGTTGACCAAAAACAGTGAGAACGGTGACTGTGAGGTGGAAACCCATCCGTCAACGTAGCCGCTGAAGCTCCAGTTTTTCGGCAGCAAGCTGATCGTGGAAAAAATTTCAGCGCTTTGTTTGAAAGAAGAGAAAAACAGCCATACCAGCGGATACCCGATCACAATCGCCAGCAATGTGAGGATGACATACGACGGCAATTTTCGTTTCAGCACCTTCAACGCCTCACTTTGCATCGTCATAATGCACCCAGCGTCCGGACCGTTTGAACATGAGCAGTGTAAATACAATGATGATAAGGAATATTACCCAGGAAAGAGCGCTGGCATAACCCATCTTGAAATCCCTGAAGGAGGTATCGTATAGAAGCAGGGAATAGAAATACGTGGTTTTTACCGGTCCGCCTTTTGTAATGATATAAGCCGGGGTAAACATCTGTATCAGCTCGATGGTCTGCATGATGATGTTAAAGAAGATGACAGGGGAAATGATCGGCAGCGTAACGTGAAGGAAGGTTTGCCTTTTTGTCGCGCCGTCTATTCTTGACGCTTCAACCAGTTCGGCGGGTACGGTTTTCAGCGCGGCCAGAAACAGAACCATCGGGGATCCCATCTGCCACATCGGCAGCAGCATAAGCGTAAAAATAGCGATCTTGTAATCACCCAGCCAGTTTAGGCCGTTTATCCCGACGGCGTGCAACAGCATATTCAGCAGCCCGTCTGATTTGAATACGTATTTCCAAATGATTGCCAGGGCCACGCTGGACCCCAGCAGCGAAGGAATATAGAACACAGTGCGGTAAACCCCGATACCCTTAAGCGCCCGTGCAAGCATCAGCGCAACGCCAAGCGCCATGGCAAGCTTCAGCGGCACGGATATTGCCGTATACAGAAGCGTGCGCGTGAGGGAGTTGAGAAATACCTTGTCATTGGTTACCAACTTGATATAGTTGTTCAGCCCTGTCCATTGATAGGAAAACATATCAAAATCCGTAAAGGAATAAAACAATGACATAATAAACGGATACAGCGTCAGCAGAAAAAAACCGAAAAGCCATGGCGCAATATACAGGTAGCCGTGGTACATACGCAGTCGCTTCAAGCTCAATGTTTTCATCTCCTTTCGCCATCCGTTCCTGGTTTTTGGTTCCGAGGCAGTACGTGCGTTATACGATAAATGTCCTGACCTTAGGAAGGATATACCGCCGGGAAATAAGGCGGTATATCCTTCCCGTCTGTAAGGAGTATAAAAGCAGAAGATAAATACCTTTATGCTCCACTACATCACATACCGGAAATGCTCCAGATTTCCTTAGGTCATTTGCTCTGCGCCATTTCCGCCAGGCGAACGGTCAGCTCGTCGTAGAGTTCCTGCGCGGCTTCTTCAGGCGTGGCCATGCCGTAAATCACCTTTTCCATCTTCTCAACAAAGATTGCATGGATCGAGGAATCCATTTCGTAGTTGCCGTTTCTGAATCCAACCGTAGCGTTGGAAATCTCGATGGATTTGGCTTTCATCGCACTGAGCAGGTTATTTGACGTCAGGGTTGCCAGAGCCGTGGAAGAGGCGGGTACGCCGCGTTCCGTTTTCAAAATCATAGATGCGGCCTGATCGTTAATCATCCAGTTAATGAATTTGGCAGCTTCCTGCTGTTTTACTTCGTCCGTGGCGGAGTTGATCGCAATCATCAGCGACGGACCGCTTTCCTGGCCGCTCGTCAGCGCTCCTTCCATCTTCGGCAGGGCCATAACACCCCAGTCGAAATCCAGGCCCTGGATTTCCGTATCGACATTGGAGAAGAACAGGAACACGCCGCCGATCTTGCCATTGAGCCAGTAGGGATTGTTCTGCAGGGAATCATACACAACGCTTTCTGCATAAGGCTGCGCAGTGCCGCTTGCAAAAATATTATTGAAAACGGTAAACGCCTCAGCCATTTGCTCCACGGTGAAGCCCAGCGTGAAGTCGTCCTGTACGGAAATGGCATTGGTAATTTGCTCAAGAATGGGCTTGAGCATATAGCGCACATAGCCGTCGGTAATGGATACCGTCATATAAGCCTCGGGGTCCATGGCATGCAAGTCGGCGCCGATTGCATAAAATTCGTCCCAGGTAAGGTCCTTCAGTTCGCCGTCAGCATCCAGATAATCTTTCAGCAGTGTTTTGTTGTACAGGAATACCGTTCCGTTGTAGCCAAGCGGCAGCACAACAATTTTCCCGTCTTTGACGCAGTAGTCTTCGAGCATCTTTTCGGGGATGGTGCTTGTGTCGATCACATCGCTGAACCGGGTCAAATCAGCAAACGCATTGCCGCGGGCATACAGCTCCGCTACCCAGCCCTGGTCAACCTGATACAGATCGGGAGCATTGCCGGAAGCCAATTGAGTAATCAACTTCTGATAGTATCCGGAAAAAGCGGAATACTCGGCTTCGATTTTCACGTTCGGATTGAGTTTTTGGTACGCTTCAATCGCTTCCAGTGTCGCTGCAGCACGGGTGTCGCCGCCCCACCAGGAGAAGCGAAGCGTCACCGTATCGTCTGCAGATGCGGGAATAGCCGCTAAGAGCATCACGAGACAAAGAAGAACAACAAACGCCTTTTTCATTAGATATGCCTCCTTATAATCCTGTGGACGCGCAGTCCACTATTTCTGTACTTACTATGGTAGATTATTCCGTGCATTTTACAAGAGTGGTATTATTCAGAAATTGAGTGTATTTTTTCAGCTTTAATCATACCAATTATTACATCTTTCTGCGATAAATGTCTTATACGCACTCCATCCCGGGTACAGAAACAGTGTGAGATATATGGGAATCCGCTAAACCATCCAATAACGGATAGCGTATCAAAACCAGCGATTGCCAAATAAAGCGTGAGCCGCTCCCGCGGTTTGCCGCTCCGCCTGCACATCGCCAGATTTAAGCCGATCCCGTGCCTCGAATCATTCCATTACGCGCGGATGAACATAGAATTGTTAATTGCAATCATACGCAATGGTTTCCCATAATCGGTACGGCGGGGATCACATGGAATGGCAAATCCCACGCTGCAAACCATTATCGATGATCCTCCATTATCTCCAATCCCCATATATGCTTATCTCTCCTGAAAATCAAGCACGTCACAATCCCCGCAAAGGCGATCACGAAAAACAGCAGCGCCGCGCCCGAGCCCTTGCCGGAGCCGAAGGCGGAAGTCAGCAGGCCGCCGGAGACCCGGGCCGCCATAAAGGGCTCGAAACCCCGGTCCACCAGCAGGCCGCCCAGGAAATAGCCGATGGGGATGGTGAAGAACTGGAGGGTGTTCCGTACCGAGAACACGCGGCCCTGCATGGGCACGGGAATATGGCTGCGCAGCAGCACGTCCATGTTGGCGCCCATCAGCGGAACAAACAGCCAGCCCGTGATTGATTCATGCAAAAAGCGCGGCCGCACCGCGGCCGCGCCTTTGAAACAAACGCAATCCCTGCAAAGGGCATCGGGCAGGCTTACCGGATCGAGCGTATAAAGCCGGCCAATCCCGCGTCCTTGCAGCGAGGGAAGAAGAGCTCCCCAAACCGCTCGCCCGCGACCGCGCCGCGGACCAGCTCGCCGTCGATTTCTTTCAGGCAGGTGAGCAAATCCTTGATCGTGTGCGAACGCACCTCGTCGAGGATCTTCTTATTGCGCTGCTCGGGCTCGCGCCTCTCCGGCGGATACCCGTTGCCGCTGCCGAAGCCGAACAGCTTTTCAAAGCAGTACTCGAGGTTCAGCTCGCCGCCCCAGCCAAATCCCTGCGCGAAGGGCATGGATATGCAGTTGCCGTCGTTGACCTGCGCAAATAGAAACGCGTCGCTCGGGCTGACCACATGGCCGCACAGAACGTTGGGAAAGCTGTTGCACGCAAGCATCGCGCCTTCCCCCGTGCCGCAGCCGGTGATTACGTAGTCCGCCGCGCCTCCCGTCAGCAAAATGGAGGCAAGAATTCCGTTTTGCACATAGGTCAGCGCGTGGGGGTCGTCCGCGCCGTACATGCCGTAGTTATCCACGCTATGCCCCATCGGCTCGACGACCTTGGTCAAAGCGGTATAGATCAGAGAGTTCTTCGCAGCCTGGCTGTTTTCGTTAATGAGCGCGATTTTCAACACGATCAACTCCTTCTGGTTGGTTCCGGTTGGACATGCCTTTATTTTACAGCGGGATTGTGGCCGAGGCAATATCCGGGCATCGGGAAATTGATATCGTCGAAGTTGTAGATCACCGGGAGACGGTTGAGCGTTTTCTGGTTATCGAGCAGGCCCTGATACAGAGCTTCCAGTTTATCCACGGGCATTCCCAAAATCATATCGTCGTCTGCGGCATAGCCATGGCGCTTGTCGCCGATATCCGCGATCGCAAGCCTGAGTTCCTGCGTCGCCAGCGGCCAGCTGAGCGTTTCGTAGCAGCTTGCGCCGTGCCCGTTGCTGCAAAGCTGAATCTTCGCGCCGCCGTCGGTCCACAAATAAGCATACTCCAGGCACATCATCTGGGTGGGGTTGCCCCAAATCTGCACGACGTCCGGAACAACGGGGGAAACATCCAGCGGACACACGCCCATGGCGGCCCATTTTTTAGGCAGGATCTTCATGCCGCTGATCATTTTCTCGGCGTCCGCCGCCGTTTTGGCGAATTTGCCGGCCGCCTTTTCGGGAAACACGGCGGGTACATCCGCCATACCCAGCGCCACGTCGGGAATCACGCACAGGGAAGCGGTGTTTTCCTTCGCAATCGCGATCGCGGCTTCATTGAACCGCGAGGTACCGATCACGTTGCAAACGGCCTTACGCTTCTGCAGCCATTCATAATCGGCGGGCACGTCTTCCACGCTTTCAAAGAATTTGATTCCGATCGGCTTATTCTTCAGGCGAAGAACGTCCATAAAGCCTTTACCCAGTTCATGCAATCTTTCCAGTTCCATAGGATCAGTCTCCTTATCGTATTTTGGAATGTAACACGGACATCCTATCGATAGGCTATCACCGTCATTCTGTTTTGTCAATACATAATTACAATAAAATATAATTTAGATAAAACATAATTTTATATTGACATAATTTCGAAAACATGCCATAATGGCACCATAGCCGAGGGAAGCGCCCGAAAAACGCTTCCAAGCGATCAAACAAAGCCGAAAGGCAAGTAAATGGAGGAGGAGTCTCTCGTGAAACGAATTCTGGCAATCTGTTGTGTCTTGTGCATGCTTCTTGGGCTTGCTTCTTTAGCAAGCGCGGAAGAACCCTACGTATTCAAGTTCGCCCATTCCATGAGCGAGCAGAGCGCACGGCACCAGTCCATGCTGAAGTTCAAGGAACTGATCGAAGAAAAATCCGGTGGGCGTATCCAGGTCGAGATTTATGCCAGCGGTCTGATGGGCAGCGAATCCGAGACTATGGATATGGTTGCGATGAACGTGATTCAGGGCACGGCAGGATCGCAATTCGCAAAAGCCAACACGCAGTACCTGATTTATCAGATGCCCTTTATCTTCGAAAGCACTGATGAATTCCAGCAGGTTCTCGACAGCGCGTTTGAAAAGAAAATCCAGGACGGCGCCATCGCCAACGGCTTCTATATCCCCACAACCGGCATCGCCGGCGGCTTCCGGCAGATTACCAACAATGTCCGCCCGATCGAAACGGTTGCGGACGTCGCGGGCCTGAAGCTCCGCGTTCCTCCGCTCACCCCCGTAGTGCGCACCATTGAAGCGCTGGGCGCCAATCCCACGGAAGTATCCTACAATGAAACCTATATGGCGCTTTCCACCGGCGTTGTGGACGGCCAGGAGAACCCGGCGTCCAATATCGTGGATATGAAGTTTTACGAAGTGCAGAAGTATATGACGATCGTTGATTATATCATCTGCCCCGAGTGCTTCTTCACGAACTACGAGTGGTACAGCGCCCTGCCCGACGATTTAAAAACAGTCTTTGACGACTGCGCCAAAGAAGCGATGCAATACCGGACCGATATTTGGCTGGCCTCCGAAAACGCGTGCATCGATACGATTAAGGCGAATTGCGAAGTCAACACGCTGACGGGCGAAAACCGTGCGGAATTCCGCGACAAGTGCCTGCCGGTATGGCAGCAGTTCGTAGCGGACGGTTCCTTCAGCCAGGCGGACCTGGACGAGCTTCTCGCCCTGCTGGGCACATTGCGCTGATTATAAGCGGCGCGGGCGAAGGCACGGCAAAGCAGGATTTCCTGCTTTGCCGTGCGCTTTCGCTATCATGGAAAGGCAGTGATTGCTGATGCGCGCACTCCGAAAAGGAGCGGACGGACTGACCGGTATCCTGGCAAACCTTTACGGCGTCGGGATGCTTTTGTTATTTCTCATGATTTGTGTGTCCGTTATGCTGCGGTACCTGGTAGGATCCTCTATCTACGGGCTTTCCGAAATAACCAATTATCTGTTTGTGTACCTTACGGCGCTGGGCTCCGTGAATGCCATTTGGTATAACGATCATGTCGGGGTGGATTTTTTCACGCATGCCGGCGCGGCGGCGCAAACCATACTGCGTGTTTTCAGAATGCTGGTGATGATCGTCGTACAGGCGTTTTTGATTTCCTTGTCCTTCCGCTGGATTTCCAAAGTCGGTTCCTACCTCACGCCGCTTTTGCGGTTTGAACAACGCTGGGCGCAAATCGCGGTGCCGGTCGGGATGGGCCTCGGGGTGCTGGTCAGCGTATTGTGCGTCATTCTGGGATACGGAAGCCAGAATCAAAAGGAGACTCAAAATCTATGATCGTGATGTTTTGCGTTCTGCTGGCGCTCGTGTTTTTAGGCGTGCCGATCGCGTATGCGCTTGGCGCCGCGGGGCTTTCCTATTTTTTCATTTACCATCCGGAATTGCTTGTTTTGCTCCCGGAACGGCTGTTCTCGGGGATGAACTCGTCCCTGCTGATCGCGCTTCCCCTGTTCATGATGATGGGTATGTTTATGAACGAGGGAAACCTCACGCGGCGGATGATCGACCTGTTGATGATGGCCGTGGGCCGGATACGCGGCGCGCTGGGGTTGGTCAACGTGCTCGTCAGCATGGTGTTCGGCGGCATATCCGGCTCCTCCGTTTCCGATACCGCGTCTGTAGGCGCGATACTCATTCCTGAAATGGAGCGCAAGGGGTATTCCGTAGGCTTTGCCTGCGGGTGTACAGTCGCTTCCTCGACGATGGGTATGATTATTCCGCCCAGCATCCCGATGCTGCTTTTTGCGTCGCTGGCGTCCGAATCGGTCGGCAAGCTATTTTTGGGAGGCATGGCGCCGGGTATCAGCATCGGCATCATCCAATGCCTGATTGTCTACCAATATGCCAAGCGCAACAACGTGCCGCTGGAAAAGGTGGCGTATAGCAAGGATTATATCAAGCGGACCATCCGGGAAAGCATTCTGGCGATTATCATGCCGATCGTCGTGATCGGCGCCATCGTAGGCGGCGTATGCACCGCGACGGAAGCCGCGGGAATCGGCGCGCTGTACGCGCTGCTGATCGGCGCTCTGGTTTACCGGACGCTCCACGTGAAAACGATTTGGAAAATTATCAAGCAGGCGGCCCTGACCAGCGCCACTATTATGATCATCATCGCTTTTTCCTGCATGTTCACCTGGATATTGACGCTGGAAGGCGTAACGGCCAGGATTCTGACGCTGTTTATGAACGCGCATATCGCCCGCGTCTGGGTTATGCTGATCTGCGGACTGATTATTCTGGTGGCAGGCTGTTTCCTGGATGTCAGCCCGGTCATTATGCTGCTGACTCCCGTGCTGCTTCCCGTCGTGACCATGGTCGGCGGCAGCGCCGTGCAGCTGGGCGCGCTGATGATCGTCGGTTCCGCCATCGGGCTGGTCACGCCGCCTGTGGGCATGTGCCTGAACGTGGCCTCGACGATTTCCAAACGGAATATCCTGTTCATTTTTCGTTCCGCGACGCCGTTCCTTATTGCCAATCTGATCGTCATGGTGCTGATTTGCATTGTTCCGGGAATCTCCGAATGGCTGCCGGGCCTGTTTATATAACAGTTGCAATTTTGGTCATAATGTGAGAATATTAGAATATATTGCAGTTGGAGTGTGCTAGCATGGTAGCAGAGTATTTCCTTCGCCAGCAATTGAATAAGGATACGCCGATCCCCTTGTATTACCAAATCAAGGAAATACTTCTGGGTTATATCAAGAACAGCAAAATGGGCGCGGTCATCCCCACCGAAACCGAGCTTTGCGAATTGTATTCGGTGAGCCGCCCCACGGTCCGGCAGGCGATGCGGGAGTTGGAAGTCGGCGGATTGATTTACCGGCAGAAGGCAAAGGGTTCCTTTGTGGGGGAACCGAAGGTGGACCAGGAGATTTCCACCTATTTTGAGGACTTTGAAGAACGCATGTGCCGCCACGGAAGGACCGTTCATAAAAAGGTGATCGAATTCAGCACTATTCCGGCGGATGAGCTGGTCACTGAAAAACTGCGCCTGCTCAAAGGCGACCAGGTGATCAAGCTGCGCGCCATCCGCTACGCCGACGATATCCCCATGGTGCTTACCCTGACCTATCTTCCCTATAAGTTCTTCAGCCGGCTTACGCTTGAGGAAATAGAGAGCAAGCCGCTTCATCAGTTGGTCACGCAGGACTATCAGATCAAGCAGTGCCGCAAAAGCTTCGAGGTGAAGCTTGCCAGCGAGTATGAGGTGCAGCTTTTCAACTTAAGGCGTACGGAATGCGTACAGTATGTGGAAACCATTAACATGACCGCCGATCATACGCCGCTGGAATACACCATGGAGCGCTACCGCAGCGACAAAACAAAGTTCACGATTACGTTCACCTATTGATCGTTTTTCAGGTTCGTATATAAGCAATACCGCCCCGAAGAGGGGCGGTTTTTGCCTGGTTGGGAATTCAGCAGAACCTCAGGCTTAAATGCCGCACCAGCCCGTCGATGAAAAACGAGGGGAGCTCGGCCTGCACGAGCGGGCGCACATAGCGCACGGCGTCCTCCGTGACGGACAGGTTTTCACGATCGATCCACGCGGCGGGGACTTTTTTTTCCAGGTTCGCGATATAGTCCACGGGATGCATTCCGGCAATGGCCTGGTAGGGGTCGTCGCTCACCCGGTGCAGGGTGATCATATGCCCGGTAATCCCCTCCAGCGCCGCTTTCACGCCCGCGCCGCCCACCTGGTACGCCTCGGTGATATCCGTGCGGCTGGTGATATGCCCCGCGCAGCGCTGCAGGGTGCTGAACTCGATGCACCGCGTTTTTACCTTAAGCTGCCGCGCCACAAGGTTGGACAGGTATCGCGCCGTACCCGTCAGGCTTTGATGGCCGAATGCATCCAGATACCGGGCGTCGTCGGAGAGCTCGCACACGTACCGGCCGTCGGCGAGTTTCAGCCCCTCGGATACTGCGACGATGACGGCATCCTTCTTTTCCCGCAGGGCTCGGTCCACACGCTGCGTAAAGCACTCCACGTCGAATGGTACCTCGGGCGGGCAGATCATATCCACGCCCTCGCAGTCGTCCCCCACCGCCAGCGACGCAGCCATGGTAAGCCAGCCGGAATTCCGGCCCATAATCTCCACGATGGTCACGTTCGGGGTACCGTACACGGTCGCGTCGCGGATGATCTCCTTCATCGTGATCGCGATATACTTGGCCGCGGACCCGTACCCCGGCGTATGGTCGGTTTCCAGCAGATCATTGTCGATGGTCTTGGGGATGCCGATAAAGCGGATATCGCTGCCGGTTGCCTTGCCGTACCGGGACAGCTTCATGATGGTATCCATGCTGTCGTTGCCGCCGATATACAGGAAGGCCTGGATGTCACGGTCCCGCAGGGTTTTGAAGACCGTCCGGTACACCGCGTCGTCCTGCGCCGGATCGGGCAGCCGGTAGCGGCACGAGCCCAGAAAGGAGGAGGGCGTGCGCTTCAAAATCTCGAATTCCAGCGAACCCTTGATGTAGTTCCCCAGGTTGACGAGCTCGCCCTCCAAAAACCCGCGGATTCCGTGGCGCATCCCGTAGACATTCTGCACCGCCCGGCGCTGCGCGTTTTGAAACACGCCCGCGAGTGTTGCGTTGATAACCGCCGTGGGTCCTCCGCTTTGACCGACAATAATGTTGTACCCCATAGCTTTCCTTTCCGTCCGCATGCCTGCGAATCCATCCTGCATTTCACTACCATTCTTGTATATAAAAAAACAACCGGGCCTTGATAAGCTCCGGTTGTACTTTTTCCGTTTCCCTGTGTGCCGCGGGTCCCATTGCGGCGTCCGTTTCCGCACAGCAGCCGCGCCGTTATCGTACATCACACGCCTTTTCCGCTTGCCGCCAAGCCTCATGCATTCGGGCGGGGAACAACCCCCACACCCCTATTATAGCACAACGTGCAACCCTTCCATCCAGCATACGCCGAGATACGTGAGCCCCAGGTGGATGGTGAGCACAGGGCCGAGGCTAACCGTGCGCATCTCCAGATGGTCGCCCAGGCGCGCGCGGAGCATGGACTGGAGCTGGGACAGCCAGGGGTTCCCCGTATGCGCGTGGATCACCACGTAGGTCACGCCGGGATCGACGATCTCGACGAGCTTTTTAAGCTGTTCCTGGCTGCCGCGCGCCGTGCCGTCGGAATAGATGGAGCCCTGCTGGAGGTAGAGGATCGGGCGCAGGTTCAGGATCGTACTTACGCTCTGGCGCACCACGCCCAGCCTGCCGGAATTCCGCAGGTTCGTCATATCGTTGACGGTGAACACGTTGTGGATTTTCGTCCGCTCCTCGATCATTATCTCGAGGATCTCGTCGAGTGTCTTGCCTTCCCTGATCAGCTGCTTGGCGCGCACGATCAGGAAGTAGATGCCGCCTGCGCAGTTGCGGCTGTCCAGCACCTTGATCATATCCGCGTTGACTTCCTGCGCCGCCATCATGGCGTTGGCGTAGGTGCCGGAAAGGCGCGACGAAATGGTGATGCACAGCACCTGCCTGCCCTTGGCCATCTGCTTTTCGTAGGCCTTGATAAAGGCGCTCAGCGACGCCTGGCTGGTTTTGCGCTCCAGATTCTCGCTGTCGATATAGGGCTCGAAGCGTCCGTTCTCTCCCAGATAGCGCTCCAGGTACTGCTTCTGCCCGAAGGTATAGGACATCGGCACATAATACGCGCCCAGCTCCTCGGCTTCCTGGCGCGATATTCCGGCCGCACTGTCCACCATAATGACAATCACAGGTCGCTCCCTCCAATCCTGCGGAATCTCTGGTACCGTTTCCGGGTGAGTTCGGCGGCGGTCATCGCCGACAATGTTTTCAGCTCTTCCATCAGCGCGCTGCGAAGATTTTTGTACACGGTTTCGAAATTCCCCTTTTCTTCGGAAAACACACGTTCCACGACGCCGAACGCGTGCAGGTCCTGCGCGGTCATCTTCAGCGCCTCGCAGGCTTGCGCGGCTTTGCCCGCGTCCTTCCAGATAATCGAGGCCGCGCCCTCGGGCGAGATCACGGAATACACGGCGTTTTCCAGCATCCATACCCTGTCCGCCACGGCCAGCGCCAGCGCGCCGCCGCTGCCGCCCTCGCCGATGAAGATGGAAATGATCGGCACCTTCAGTCCCATCATAGCCATCAGGTTTTCGGCAATCGCCAGCCCCTGCCCGCGTTCCTCCGCGCCGATGCCGGGGTACGCGCCGGAAGTATCGATAAAGCAGATCACAGGTCTGTGGAATTTCTCAGCCAGCTTCATCTGCCGGAGTGCCTTGCGGTACCCTTCGGGATGCGCGGACCCGAAGTTGCGCCTGATCTTCTCCTCGGTCTCCACGCCTTTTTCAATGCCGATCACCGTGACCGGCCGCGTATCCAGCCACGCAACGCCCGCGACGATGGCGCGGTCGTCCGCAAACCGCCGGTCCCCGTG
The DNA here is from genome assembly GCA_963674895.2 of Candidatus Limiplasma sp. Taxonomy (GTDB): domain Bacteria; phylum Bacillota; class Clostridia; order Christensenellales; family Aristaeellaceae; genus CAXXOK01. Next base: position 627,695 of record CAXXCY010000002.1, on the reverse strand, counting down.
CATCTCGAGAAACCCGTCGAAAATATGCCCGATATAGTACATCGAGGTCGTGCGGTTTTTCTGCCGGGCTGCCTGCACACGCTTATACGCTTCCGCCATTATTTCGCCTCCCCGCCGTGCAGTTTCAGAAGCTCCGCAAGCTCTTTCTTCTGCGCGTTTCTGGGTACGATGCGGTCCACAAATCCCTTTTCCAAAAGGAATTCCGCCCTCTGGAACCCGTCCGGCAGCGTTTGGCGCATCGTCTGCTCGATAATGCGCGGCCCCGTAAAGCAGATCTGCGCTTTGGGCTCGGCGAGGATGATATCCGCCTCCATCGCAAAGGAGGCCGTTACGCCGCCGGTGGTCGGGTGCGTCAGCACCACGATATACAAAAGCCCCGCCTGGCTGTGTTTAAGCACCGCACCGCTGGTCTTGGCCATCTGCATCAGGGAGAAGATGCCTTCCTGCACGCGCGCGCCGCCCGATACCGTATACCCGATCACCGGCAGCTTGCGCTTCGCGGCACGCTCGAACAGCCGCGTAATCTTTTCTCCGACCACCGCGCCCATCGAGCCCATGATGAACTGCGGGTTCATGAAAAACACAGCACAGCGCATGCCGCCGATCAGCGCCGTTCCGGTCACTACGCCCTCCGGTTCGCCGCTCTCCTTTTGGGCCTTCTTCAGCTTATCCGCATACTGCGGAAATTGCAGACGGTCGAAGGGCTCGAGGCTTGCATCCATTTCCTTAAAGCTATTTTCGTCGCACAGCCAGCGCATGCGCTCCCGCGCGGACATCGTCTGCAGCGCGCCGCAGTGCGGACAGACGAAATCCTGCTCGAGCAGCACCTTCTCCGGCACGGAAACCTTGCAGGCCGGGCACTCGACCAGCCGGCTCGGGGTATCCGCCGGCCGGCTGTCCTGGCGCTCCGCCTCGCCCTCCAGCCTGTTGTTGGGTTTTTTGAACAGCCGCTTGTTGATCAACGCCATGGTACTGCTCCTATGCCTTTCGGTTGGACAGGTAATCGGTCGTATAGCTTCCATCCACGAACGCCGGTTCGCTGAGCAGATCGATATGCAGCTGGGCATTGTGGTTCACACCCTCGATCACCATCTCGCACAGCGCCGCCTGCATTTTGCGGATGGCATCCTCCCGCGTTTTCGCGGATACGATCAGCTTGCCGATCATGCTGTCGTAAAACGGAGGCACGGCGTACCCCTGGTACAGCGCCGTGTCAAACCGCACGTTAGGCCCGCCGGGGATATGCAGAAGGCTTACCTGCCCGCAGCTGGGCCTGTAATCGTTCATGGGATCCTCAGCGTTGATGCGGCACTCGATGGCATGGTGGTCGATATGCACGTCGGCCTGCGTCATCTGCAGCGCCTGGCCGTTCGCGATGCGGATCTGCCATTTCACCAGGTCCATGCCGGTGACCATCTCGGTCACGGGGTGCTCCACCTGCAGCCGCGTGTTCATCTCCATAAAATAGAACTGCCCGTCCCTGGCGAGTAGGTACTCGATCGTGCCCGCGCCGACGTAGCCCACTTCCCTCGCGGCTCTGGCCGTGGTCTCGGTCAGCCGGGCGCGCAGTTCCGGCGATACGCAGACTGCTGGGCTTTCCTCCAGCACCTTTTGGTTCTTACGCTGCATGGAGCAGTCCCGTTCGCCCAGGCAGATCACGTTGCCCTCCGTGTCGCACAGCACCTGCACTTCGATATGCTTGACGCCGGTCAGCAGCTTTTCCATATACAGCGCGCCGTCGCCGAACGCGCTTTTGGCCTCCGCCGCCGCCGATTGAAACGCCGCAGGAAGCTCCTTTCCCTCGTTCACACGGCGGATGCCGCGGCCTCCGCCGCCCGCCCTGGCCTTGAGCAGCAGCGGATAGCCGATCCCTTCGGCCTCCCGCCGCGCGTCTTCCAGCGTATCCACCAGATCGCACCCGGGCACCACCGGCACGCCGGCGCCGCGCATGGTGCGCCGCGCGGTGTCCTTATCCCCCATTTTGCGCATCACGTCCGCGGGCGCGCCGATAAACACAATCCCGGCCTGCTCGCAGGCCTGCGCGAATTCCGGGTTCTCCGAAAGCAGGCCGTAGCCTGGATGGATCGCCTGTACGCCGCAGAAGCGCGCGATCATCAGAATGCCGTCCATATTCAGATAGCTTTTCGAGGCGGGCGCGGGACCGATGCAATAGCTCTCGTCCGCCAGCGACACGTGCAGGGCGTCCCGGTCCGCCTCCGAAAAAACCGCGACGGTGGCGACGCCCATTTCCTTGCAGGCGCGGATGATGCGGATGGCGATCTCCCCGCGGTTGGCAATCAGGATTTTGGAGAACATGGATCCTCCTCGGTTTCGGTGGTCAAAGCGCAGGTCAGTCTTTGTGAACCGCTTCGTTTTGTTCGATCAGCGCGATCGTATACTCGCCCTCGACGGCCTTCTTGGTCCCCACGTACGCCTGCCCCCGCAGGATGACGAACGGGCCGTTGTGGCGGATAATGTGCGCCGTAATGTCCAGCCGGTCGCCGGGGCGCGCCGTGTGGCGGAACTTGACCTTGTTCATACCCGCGAAGAACGGCGTTTTTCCGATCAGGTCATCCTTGAGCAATAGCGCCGCGCCCTGCGCGATAATCTCGCACAGCACAACGCCCGGCACCACGGGATTTCCGGGGAAATGCCCCTGCAAAAACCATTCGTCCCCGCGCACGGTGTAGCTGCCGCGCGCGTACTCGCCGTCGCGGACAATTTCATCGATCAGGAGCATCGGCTCGCGATGCGGGATAAACTTTTTAATCTCTTCCCTGTTCATAGACGCTCCCTGTTCAGATAATTTTCATAATCGTCTGGCCGTACTCCATCACGACCCCGTTTTGCGCGCAGATATCCACGATGTGGCCGGACACGGGCGCGGTGATATCGTTCATCAGCTTCATCGCCTCGAGGATACACACCACCTGCCCCTTCTCCACATAGTCCCCGACCTTGACGAACGGATCGGCGTCCGGCGCGGGCGCGGCGTAGAACACACCCACCATCGGCGCCTTCAGCTCGCACATGTTGTTAAAGTCATTCTGCTGCTCCACCATGTACTCCTGGGCGGCCGCGGTGGGCGCCGCAGGCGCGGGAGGCGGCGGGGGGCACGCGCAGGCGCGTTCCATCCGGATGAACAGATCGCCCTCCTTGTACTCCAGCACCGTTAATTCCGACTGCGCCGCAAGCTCCGCCAGCGCTTTGATATCGTCTATCTTCATTGTGCAACCCTCCGCAAGGCGACGCAGGCGTTATGTCCTCCAAATCCAAGCGAGATATTCAGCGCGAGATCGCACTGCGCTTCCCGTTTATAAAGCGGTATATAGTCCAAATCACAATCAGGGTCGGGCTCCGTCAGACCGATGGTCGGAGGCAGTACGCCGGTCTTGAGTGCGAGGATGGATGCGATGCATTCCGCCGCGCCGGCCGCGCCCAGCATGTGGCCCGTCTCCGACTTGGTGGAGCTGACCATCGCGCGGTGCGCGGCGGCCTCGCCCATGGCAATCTTGATGGCCTTGGTCTCGGTGCCGTCGTTGAGCGGCGTGCCCGTGCCGTGCGGGTTGATATAGACCCGGTCGCCGTCCTGATAGCCTGCTTCCTCCATCGCCATGCGGATGGCCAGCGCGGCGGTGGCGGCGGTGGGATCGGGAGCGGTGATATGGAAGGCGTCGCAGGTATTGCCGTAGCCGCAGATTTCGCCGAGTATGTTCGCGCCGCGCTTTTTGGCGGTCTCCTCGTTTTCCAGCATCAGCACGGCGGCGCCCTCGCCGATCACAAAGCCGCCGCGTCGCTTATCAAACGGCAGGCTGGCCGCCAGGGGGTCCTTTGAGGTCGTCAGCGCCATGCAGTTGGTGAACCCGCCCATCGCGACCGGAGTGATCGCCGCCTCGGTGCCGCCCGCAAGGATCGCGTCGGCATAGCCGTGCTTGATTGCGCGGTAGGCTTCCCCGATAGCGTGGTTGGACGTCGCGCAGGCGGTCACCACCGGGAGGCTTGGCCCCTTCGCCCCATAAAGAATGGCCGTGTGGCCGGTCGCCATATTGGAGATCAGCATCGGAATAAAGTGCGGCGAAATCCTTTCCGGGCCTCGCTCCTTGCAGGTGATGGCCGCGTCCACAAAGGTATGGATGCCGCCGATGCCCGAGCCGATGTACACGCCGAAGCGCTCCGCCGGGATGTTCTCCCCGGATTTCAGCCCGGACTGCGCCATCGCTTCGGATACCGCCGCCAGCGCATACTGCACGAAAGGGTCCATTTTGCGCGCGGCGGATTTTTCCATGCCGAAGTTGACGGGATCAAACCCCTTGAGTTCCGCGGCGAGCTGCACCTTTTGCCCCGTGACGTCGAATTTGGTTATAAAATCGACGCCGCATCTGCCCGACACCAGAGAATCCCAGAATGTATCCACAGTCAAACCGACAGGCGACACAACGCCCATGCCGGTGATCACAACGCGGTTCATACGTTCTCCTCCTCAGTTTTTTCCGGTTACATACGAAGGCCGCCGTCCACCTGGATGACCTGGCCGGTCATATAGGCCGCCCCCTCCGAGCAAAGGAAGGCCACCAGATGCGCGACTTCGTCCGCAGTTCCCATCCGTTTCAGCGGAATGAATTCAACAGCCTTTTGCAGGATGCCCTCCGGCATCGCGTCCGTCATGTCCGTATGGATGAACCCGGGCGCGACGGCGTTGCAGGTGATCCCGCGCGACGCGAGCTCCTTGGCGACGGTTTTGGTCAGGCCGATCATGCCCGCTTTGGCGGCGGCGTAGTTCGCCTGGCCGGGGTTGCCCATCAGGCCCGCAACGGAGGTGACGTTCACAATCCGTCCGGCGCGCTGTTTGAGCATCTGCATGGACGTGTGCCGGATCAGGTTGAACGCGCCTTTAAGATTGGTATCGATCACATCGTCAAAATCCTGTTCGCTCATGCGCATCACGAGCATATCGCGCGTGATACCGGCGTTGTTGACGAGAAAGTCGATCCTCCCGAAATCCGCGACGACCGACTGCACGAGCCCCTGCGTCGCCTGAAAGTCCGCGACGTCGCAGGCATAGGCCTTCGCGCGCACCTTGTGTTCGCGGATCAGCGCTTCGGTCTCCTCCGCCATAGCCGCGTTCCTGGCATACACAAGCGCGATATCGGCGCCCTGCGCGGCCAGCGCAATGCAAATCGCACGCCCGATGCCGCGGCTTCCGCCGGACACCAGCGCGGTTTTTCCTGTCGGCATGCTTAGCCCTCCTTATAGCGGCTGATAACGTCCTGCAGGTTTTGCTCGTTTTCTACATGCCCGATATAGTCCGCGCCGCCGATTTTTTGAATCAATCCGGACAGGGTTGTGCCGGCGCCGACTTCAATAAAGTCCGTATAATTTTGTGCAAGCATTTCGCGGATCAGCTTCGCCCAGCGCACGGGGTGGTCCACCTGCATAGCCAGAAGCGCGGGCGCTTCCTTTGCGGTATAGAGTCCGCATGTCGCGTCGGCGTACAGCGGTACGCCGGGTTCGCTGAATTCTAAGGTTACGGTGTAGTCCCGCAGTTTTTCTGCGGCATCCTTCATGAAGGGGCTGTGGAAACCGCCGCTGACGTTCAGCGGCAGAGCACGCCCGCCCGCTGCCTTTACAGCTTCAGCGAACGCCGCCATCTTTCCGGCTTCCATCGCGCAGACGACCTGGCCCGGGCTATTGTAATTCACGGGATACGCCCCGAGCTCGGCGCAAAGCGCCTCCACCCGTTCGTCCTCCAGCTTAAGCACCGCCGCCATACCGCCGGGGTGCGCCTGCGCGCATGCCTGCATAAACTCCGCGCGTTTGAGCACCAGTTGAAACGCCTGCGGGAAGTTTAGCATTCCGCTCACCGCGACAGCGGCGATTTCTCCCAACGAGAAGCCCGCCAGCCCGTCGGGTTTGATGCCGTTTTCGATCAGCGCGGCCGCGCATGCGCAGTCCACCGCCATCAGGCACGGCTGGGCGTTGATGGTTTGGCTCAGCGTTTCCTTATCGCCTTCAAAGCACTGCGGGAGCGTGCCCCTGCGCTGCGCCTCGGCCTGGTCGAGCACCGCTTTGGCGGCGGGCGAGGCATGATACAGGTTCAGGCCCATGCCGCCGTACTGCGCGCCCTGACCGGCGAAGACGAATGCTATTTTACCCATGCGGACGCACCCTTCAGCAGGCGTTCAGCCTCTGTAAACATGTCCCGGATGATTTCTCCCGCGGGCCGGACCGCGTGCACCATCGCGCACGCCTGCCCTGCCAGGAAACAGCCGTTTTCCAGGTCGCCCTCCACGGCCGCCTTGCGCAGCGCGCCGACGCCCAGCTTCTCCAGCTCTTCGGCGGATATGGACATGTCGTATTCCTTTTGCGAATACTGGCGCGTGAATGGGTTTCGGATGGAACGCACGGCGTGGCCCAGCCGTTTGCCGGTTACGATCGTATCGATATCCTTGGCGGCTAGCACCTTTTGCTTGTAGTTCTCGTGGATGGCGCACTCCTGCGCGCACAGGAACACCGTGCCGCACTGCACGCCGGCCGCGCCCAGCATCATCGCCGCCGCCGCGCCGCGCCCATCCGCAATGCCGCCCGCGGCGATTACGGGGATGCTGACGGCGTCCGCCACCTGCGGTACCAGCGCCATGGTGGACAAATCGCCCACATGCCCGCCGGATTCGCCGCCTTCGGCGATCACGGCAAAGGCGCCCGCCCGTTCCACGAGCTTGGCCATCGCGGTGGAAGGCACGACGGGGATCACGCGGATTCCCACGGCCAGCCAATCCTTCATATACAGGTTAGGCAGCCCCGCGCCTGTGGTGACCACGGCGGGCTTTTCTTCCGCGCATACCTGCGCCACCTCTTTGACGTGCGGGCTCATCAGCATGATATTCACGCCGAAGGGCCTATCCGTCGCCTCGCGGCATTTCCGGATTTGCCCGCGCAGGTATTCCGCGTTCAAATTCATGGCGGAGATGATGCCAAGCCCGCCCGCGTTTGATACGGCGGACGCAAGGGAAGCGTCCGATACCCACGCCATGCCGCCCTGAAAAATGGGGTACTGCAGCCCCAGTTCATTTGTCAGTATGGAGTTAATCATGCTTATTTATTTGCGTCTACTTTATTGACCAGGTCCTGAATGGTCCTGAGCGTCTCGTCGATCTCCACGGGCACGCCCAGCTCGTCCTCCAGGTTCATCACCAGTTCGGCTACGTCCAGGCTGTCAAGGTCCAGATCGGCAAACGTCATCTCCGGACGGATGTCGCTTTCGTTCATATCCTTGTTTTCCGCCAGCAGTTTTGCAATCGTTTCATAAGTGCTCATAATCATTTCCTCCTAGATGTTGTATTGCAGCAATGCCGCTCCCGAGGTGAGCCCGGCGCCGAAGGCGCATAAAACGAGCGTTTGGCCCGTTTGCAGGCGGCCGTCTTCTATCATTTCGGAAAGAAGGACGGGTATCCCTGCTGAACCTGTGTTTCCGTGCGTCGTAATATTTACCGGAAACTTTTCGGCAGGTTGCTTCAGGCGTGTCCGCGCCGTATCCAGAATACGGAGATTCGCCTGGTGAAGCACGTAGTAATCAACCGAATCCGCGTCTACATTGGCCTGATCCAACACGGTTTGAATGTCCGTGCAGGACTGTGTGACGGCGAACTTGAAAATCTCCTGTCCGTTCATCTGCAGCGGTATGGCCTTGGGTTTTTCCTTGACGAACGGGCAGTTGCTGCCGTCCGCCGAGGCATACAGCGGGTCCGCCGTACCCCTTGCCGTCAGCCGGGCGGATTTCCATCCCTCGCCCGCCTCGCACAGCGCCGCGCCGGCGGCGTCGCCGAAGAGCACGCAGGTGGAGCGGTCCGTCCAGTCGGCAAGCCTGGTAATATGCTCGGCGCACACGACCAGCACACGTTTAACATTGCCGCGGCCGATCATCGCGTCGGCCAGGTCCAGCGCGTAGAGAAAGCCCGTGCAGCCCGCGTTCACATCCAGCGCCGGACATGTTGCGCCGAGCTTTTGCTGGATCAGACAGGCTGTCGCCGGAAATATCAATTCTCCGCAGGTGGTTGCGCAAAGGATATAATCAAGATCGTCCGCCGTCAAACCGGCTCTTGCAAGCGCCATCTGCGCCGCCTGCGCGCCCAGCGAGCTGATCGTTTCTCCGTTGGTGATAATGTGCCGTTTCTGAATGCCGGTGTGGGACATAATCCATTCGTCAGAGGTATCCAGGTATTCCGAGAGTTCGTCGTTCGTCACTTCCCGTACGGGGAGCGCATGCCCAAAGGATCGTACTTTCATTCATTCACACGCTTTCGTTTTGTATTTGGACGCGTGGCCGCTGCTTTCTCGTTTCCATCTCATCCAGCGCGTCCTGAAAAAACCGGTTGAGCTGTTCCATTCCCCGCAGCAGCCCTTCGCGCTCTGTGGGCGAGAGCAGCTTATCGATGTCGCGCACCATCTGTTCATGAAAATAGCGGTGCGCGGCGTTCATCTTTTTTCCGAGCCGCGACAGCTGCACGATTACGCTTCGCTTGTCCTTTTCGGATTTGCTTTTGAGGACGAAACCTTTCTTGCTCAGTTTGCTGACGGCCACTGTGACCGTCGGCGGGGAAACGTCCATGCGCTGCGCGAGCTCGTACAGAGGAATACCTTCCTCCTTACGTTCCCCTACGGCTTCCAGCAGGTGCATTTCGCTGATGGACAGGTCCATGCCGCTGTACGAGTGCAGGATGCCCTCCTCCAGCTTGTTGATTTTGCGGTACGCCATCACCAAAAGCTGGTTGAGTTCCTTGTCAAATGCATCCACCATACCGCCGCCTTAATGGGTGTCCCAATTCATTCGTTAGACTAACTAATTATATGGGTTCTTGGCGCGTTGTCAATAGCACGATGGTAGGCCGGCCGGCTTATAGGGTATAACAAGGAGGCGAAGACCCCATATATGGCGTCGGCAAACGACCTGCCCGACAGGGAATGCAGGGCTCCCTCCAAAGCCCCCCGAATACAAAATAAATGCAGAACGAACATGCTTTACAAAGCGGATCCAGCTTGCTACAATGCATGGGAACGAATGCCGAAGGAGAAGATTATGAGCAACATCTGGCACGACATTTCCCCCGCGCGGATTACGCCGGCCGATTTCATCGCCGTGGTCGAAATCGAGAAAAACAGCAAGAAGAAGTACGAGCTGGACAAGGAAACGGGCAGCCTGATTTTGGACCGCATTTTGTATACTTCCACGCATTACCCGTGTAATTACGGGCTTATTCCCCGCACCTACGCCGAGGACCTGGACCCGCTGGACGTGCTGGTGGTGTGCAGCGAGGTGATTCAGCCCCTGAGCCTCGTGCGCTGCTACCCCATCGGCGTACTGGCCATGCTCGATCAGGGAAAGCTCGATGAGAAGATCATCGCCATCCCGTTCAAGGACCCCACGTTCAACAGCTATAAGGACGTAAGCGAGCTCCCCAAGCACATTTTCTCGGAAATGTCGCATTTCTTCTCGGTGTATAAAACACTGGAGGGCAAGGAAACGATCGTTGACGAGCTGCATGGCCATGAGGAAGCGCAGCGGGTAATCCGGAAATGCCTGGACGCGTACATCGACAAGTTCTGCCGGTCTTGACACACAGCGGAGACATAGTAAAACCCGCGGCGGCATGGGGAAACCCGATGCAAATCACATGCCGTTCCCGGACCAAAGCTTTGGAAAAACCGTTCTTCAGCTTGTGCGCATAAACCTTTGATCAGACGCCGGAAGCGGATTGACAACCCCCCGGCATTCCCCTATAATATACCCGTTGCGTTCCTGCAGCCCATGGAGAGTTGGCTGAGTGGTCGAAGGCGCACGACTGGAAATCGTGTTCAGGCCAAAACCTGACTAGGGTTCAAATCCCTAACTCTCCGCCAGAAAAAGCGGCCCCCATTATGGGGGCCGCTTTTCTGCATTGAGAATAGGGATTTGGACTTGTAAAGCGATTAAATAAACAGTTGCCCTTTGAGGCACATCAACGAAGCTGAAAGCGCATTGACATCGAGACATTTTGCTATACAGACAAACGGCAGTGAAGCCTGCGGCAATCAACCTGACGGGAAGACCGCGCCGCTGCCAGCGCAATAAAGCGCTCTGCCGCTGACAGGACCAGCGGCGGAGCGTTCCCGATATCCAGCTTTCCCTATTCCGGTTTCTCTTTGAAATGAGCCGAACCGGTGATAACGCCGATCAGCGTGAACAATCCGAAGAACCCGAACAGCAGCGCATCCGGCTGCAAACCGCGGATGGCCTTTAGCGTTTGGCCGCATATGATGGAAAGCCCGATCATAACCGCTTTGGCCAGACACGCGCCGCCCAGAATGAAGCTTCCGTTTCTTTTTTGTATCAGAACGGCGGCCATGCCCTGCAGGAAGACCGCCGCGGCTGCTAAAAGAATCCACGGGACTGGAGGTAAGCGAAGCAGGCGGGCGCTACAGCGAAACGGAAAGCGAGGGGGATGAAAAGTTTTCAGTGGGCAGCGATCGATCCAGATCTATCCTGCGTTCTCCGCAGTCCCCCTATTGGTTTTATATCGCTGTCCAACGCCACCCTGCGCCTGCGCGCCGGCCTTTTCGCGACGCTTGCAGCGTACCCCGTTGGGTCCCGGTGAATTTACGCCTCACGAAGATCGGAACGCGGCGGTGAGGTGGCCTGCGCACGCTGCCTGTCGAAAAACGCGTTTGACGAACATCCTTCCATTCAACTGTCGTGATCCCTCCCGCCGGCAGTATCCTGCGAAATACAGTCTTCCGTTCCTTCATGGACAGAAACTGGGGAACCCTTATAAAATCACTATTCTGTGCATAGAAGCAGTCCCAATTAAAAAATAATGCAAAATATGGTTGACATTCGGCTAGATATGATATACAGTATAGACATCTGATGTCATATGTCGCAAGATCGACGGACTCCCGCCGCGGAAGTTGTCGGAAACTCGAGCCATATCGCTGCTCCCTCCCCCATCAACAGGATTTATGGACGCTGTGACATCAGACGTCAGATGTAGACTCCACATTCTTTCGCATGGAACATCGCGGGCCGGACGGAAAAATACGCTGGCGGCAGAGCATGTCAGCCATCATCCGTACAGGGCGCCCTCCTGCCGGCTATTTGGCAGCATTTCCAATGCATCGCATAGAGTATCCAAATCGAAACCCCCCCGTCTTCCCCTATCCCCGGCAGTTTATACCCACAGAACGCTATTACGTCCCGGCAGGGCGTGCGAAACTGGCAAAAGGAGAGGAACCAGTGCTCAACAAGATAGAAACCACAGGCAGCAGGGCGCAGGTGGCGGACGGCATTGCGGAGCAGATCCGGCGCATGATCCTGGATTCCGTCATTCCCAGCGGGGAAAAGCTGCCCACGGAGGGGGAATTGATGGAACGGTTCGGCGTCAGCCGTTCCTCCGTCCGCGAAGCGATTAAAATTCTGCAGACCGAGCATATTGTGGAAATCCGCCGCGGCAAGGGTACCTATGTAGCAATGAATCTGGGCGTCGGCGCCGATCCTCTAGGCCTGCGCTTTTCCGATCAGACGCAAAATGAAATCCTGGGAAACCTCATGGAAGCACGCGCGCTGATCGAGCCGGAAATTGCCTATGCGGCGGCGCTGCGGCGCACCGAGCAGCAGGTCCGGGATATGGAAGGCCTGCTGGACGAAATGGACAGCGTCCATATGCGGGGCGAGGATTATACCCCCTACGATTGCCGCTTCCACGCCATGATCGCGGAATGCACACAGAACAAGGTATTTTCACGGCTTGTCCCGATTATCAACGACTCCATCATTGCCGCCGTTATCCATACCGTGCATGTGACGGGAAGCTACCAGCGGGGCGCCAGGTGCCACCGGCTTTTGCTGGAAAGCATTCAGAAAGGCGATCCCGAAGCGGCGAAAGAGGCGGCGAAAAAGCATATCCAGCAATCGCTTCTGGATTGGGATGATATCGTTTTATAACCCTGTGCTCATGCTTCGCGCGAAGAAGCAAAAATATAAACGAGGAGGCACTCTTATGAAAAAAATCCTGTCTGTCGTTCTGGTTGTCCTGATCACTCTTTCCCTGACCAGCGCGTTTGCCGCGGACCTGAACCTGATCATTTACTCTCCGGGCAACGAAAGCAGCGTTCCCACCAAGACCATTATCAAGTACGCGGAATTGGTCAAGGAAGCGTCCAACGGCGCGATCGAGCTGACCGTGCATCACTCCAACGAGCTTGGCAACGACGCCGAAGCGATTGAGTCGACCCGCATGGGAACCATCGACATCATTTTCGCGGGCACCTCGGGCTTTACGGCGTTCTATGAAAAGGCCAAGGTTCTGGACCTTCCCTTCCTGTTTGACAGTGCGCAGGAGGCCTATGAAGTTGTCAACAGCGAGATCGGCGAGCAGATTTTCAGCGGCTTGTCGGAATACGGGCTGACCTTCCTCGCGGAGGGCGACAACGGTATGCGGCATATTTCCACCACGAACCGCGCGATCCACACCGCAGCCGATGTGGACGGGCTCAAGCTGCGCGTGCCGACGAGCCAAATGTATCTGGATGTGTGGACCGCTCTGGGGGCCAACCCCATCGGCCTGGCGCTTCCCGAACTGGCGACCGCTTTAAGCAACGGCACGGCCGAAGGCCAGGATAACGCCACCTATCACCTGGTTGCCAACGCGACCTATGACGACATCAAGTACTTCTCCAACATCAATTATATGTGGATGGGCTGCACCATGGCCGCCAACAGCGCGATGTGGAACGGCCTGACCGAAGAACAGCAGAAAATACTCAAAGAGCAGGCCGTCGTCGCCGCCAAGTATTCTTTCGATACGATCGCCGAGGACAACCTGACCGCAACGCAGGTCCTTCAGGATGCGGGCGTCGAGTTCGATTTCGAGCCTGATGTGCAAAGCTTCAAGGACAAGCTGGGCGGCACCGATTACTACAAGCGCTATGCGGATGCGACCTGGTACGACCAGGCCCTCGTCGACGCGATTTTGGCTCACTGATCAACACTTTGGAGTGCGCCTTCTTGCTGGGAGGCGCACTCTCTTTGGGATAGTATAGGGCGGGGTGTTTTCATGGCGCAGATCAATAAGGTGCTGGACGGCTTTGTCCATGTTGTGAAATGGCTTTTGATCATAATCGTTTTCTTGCTTGCGGCTTTAATATGCAATGAGCTGCTGATCCGCAACATCTTCAATATCTCGTTTAGCCCGACCATCGAAATCTGTTCCATCCTTTTTATCTGGATGGCGTTTTTGGGCGTCATCTATCTCTACCATCAGTCTGGTTTAATGCGCTTTGAGATACTGATCGGCCGGGTGGGCCCGAAGACAAAGCTCGTATTCTGGTATCTCAACAAGGTCACGTCCCTGATGCTGGGCGTGATTTTGATCATCGCCTTTATCAAATGGTACCCCTTTATCAGCACGCGGTATTTCGCGACGATGCAGTTCCTGCCGTTTACGGTCCAGTGCGCCCCCATCGCCGTATGCGGCGCGTACATGGTCGTAAAAACATGCTGCCAGCTCATCGAACAATCTGTGAAAACGATAAAGCATAGGGAGAATACGATATGCTGATCTTCTTCATCGCCTTCGTCCTGTTCCTGTTAATCGGCATCCCGATCGGCCTGTCCATCGGCGCTTCCGCCGTTCTCGGCTGCCTTGCCCTGGGGTATCCGATGGTTGTGATCGGTCAGAAAATGGTCACCGGGATGGATTCGTTTCTCTTTATCGCCATTCCGCTGTTCATTCTGGCCGGAAACCTGATGAACGCCGGCAGGATTACGGACCGCATCTTCAACACGGCGGAGCGGTTGGTCGGCTGGATTCCCGGAGGGCTGGGGCATACGAATGTTGTCGCCAGCATCATTTTCGCGGGTATGTCCGGCTCGGCCACGGCCGACGCGGGCGGCTTGGGAACGATCGAAATGGAGGCCATGACGTCCAAAGGATACGACCGGGAATTCTCCGGCGCCGTAACCGCGGCCAGTTCCGTAATCGGCCCGATATTTCCGCCCAGTATTCCCCTGGTAATCTACGGTTCCATCGCCAGCGTCAGCGTGGGCAAGCTGTTTCTGGGCGGCGTGATTCCGGGGCTTTTAATGGGCGTCATGCTGATGCTCCTGATCGGTGTTTACGCCATCCGCCGCAAGTATGAGCGGACGCCGTTCAGCTTCCGGTTATTGCTCCGGGAGTTTTTCCGAAGCATCCTGGCGTTGATTACGCCCCTGATTATTCTTGCGGGCTTCACGACCGGCTGGTTCACCCCGACGGAGGCGAGCTCCATCGCGGTTTTCTATTCCCTGATCGTGGCCGTGCTCGTCTACCGTTCCATGTCGTGGCAAACGTTCAAAAAATGCCTGCTGAGCTCCGCGCTTTCGTCCGCCAACGTGCTGCTGATCATCGGCAGTTCCTCGCTGTTCAGCTATGTCATGATACGGGAAGGAGTCAGCAAACAGATTGCCGACTTCATCCTTTCCATCAGCGCCAATCCCTATGTGATCCTGCTTGTGATCAATATGATTTTGCTTTTCCTGGGTATGGTCATGGAGCCCGGCGCGATCCTGACGCTGATGCTTCCGGTGCTGCTCCCAATCGTGAAAAGCTGCGGCATCAACCTCGTTCATTTCGGCGTCGTCATGGTATTGAACCTCATGATCGGCCAGGTAACGCCGCCTTTCGGCGTCTGCCTTTTCACGGTCTCGGACGTCGGAAAAGTCAGCCTGGAACGGCTGTCCAAAGCCGTGCTGCCGTTTATCGTGCCCCTTGTGATCGTATTGTTTATGTGCACGTATATTCCGGGCCTGATTACGTGGCTCCCGGGCGTTCTGATGGGCGGTAAATAGCGGAGAACATCCGGGCGGCCGGTTGATTTGCACGGCCTATCCCCGCAGCGGGCCCTCCGGCCCGTTTGTTTTCCATAAGCTGAAATAAAAATCTTGCCTGCCGCTTGTTTTGGGTCCTCCGCTGAACAAAATAAAAATATGCCTTGACAATGTGCCAAATATATTATATATTGATGCCATAAAATACATCTGATGTCCGACATTAACCGGATATCAACGTAAGCAGTAGGAGGGAAGGAGTGATATGAAAACCAATCAGAAGCTTCCTGACGTCGTGGCGCAAAGCATCAAAGGCATGATCATCGACCATGCCCTCAACGAAGGCGACAGGCTGCCCACGGAAAGCGAACTGGTGATGCGGTTTGAAGTCAGCCGTTCCACCATTCGCGAAGCCGTCAAACTGCTGGTCGCGGAAAACGTGGCCGAAATCCGTCATGGCCAGGGTACCTTCATCGCCAAAAGGACCGGTATTTCCAAAGATCCGCTTGGCTTGAGCTTTGCGAACCGAACCACGCTTCTTGCCAATTTGCTCGAGGCACGCAAGCTGATTGAACCCAATATCGCCGCACTGGCCGCCCAGCGCCGTTCCAGGAAGAACCTGAGCGATTTGCACGCTGCCATCGCAGAGATGAAGCAGGCGTACGACACGGATAAGGACTATACGCAGTTTGACTACCGCTTCCACTGCATTATGGCGGAATGTACCAAGAACGAAGTGCTCAACCGTGTTATGCCGCTGATCTGCGAGTGTATCAACGCCGGTTACGAGCTTACCTCGCGGGTGCAGGGCAGTTACGGACGCGCGATTATGTGGCACCAAAAAATCTACGACGCGATTGAAACGCAAAACCCGCAGGAAGCCCAGGAAGCCGTTTACCAACATCTGAGCCAAACGTTACTCGACGCACAACAGCATTCAGAAGGAGAAGAAAATGAAAAAACTAATTAGTATCCTGGTCGCATTGATGATGCTTATGTCCCTGGCTACGCTGGCAGCCGCCGAAGGAGCCACGGTCACGTACTGGTTCTGGGCTGACAACGACGCCTATGCGGCGACCATGCAGGAAATGATCGCGGACTTCAACGCAACCAACGGAATGGGCATTACCGTGGTTGGAGAACAGATTCCCTGGGACGGCGGCGGATACAGCAACACCGTATTCACAGCCGCGATGGGCGGCGGCGGCCCCGATGTGGCCTCCTGGAAGCTCACGGCAACGCCATCCTTCGTCGCCAACGATCTGCTGGCGCCGCTGGACGCGTACCTGGCTACCTGGGATGGCTACAGCGAAATCGAAGAAAGCCTGTGGAACGTGATGCGCCAGGCGGGCGGCACGGACCAGGTGTACGTCATGCCGTGGAATACGCAGGTGCTCTACGTGTACTATCGCCCCTCCCTGTTTGAAGCGGCCGGCATCACCGTGCCCGCCACCTACGAAGAGTTTCTCGAGGACTGCGCGCTCCTGACCAAGGACGGCGTATACGGCTTCGGCATGCGCGGCGCCAAGGGCGGCCAGGAACCCTGGGGCAGCTTCATCCATGCCCGCGGCGGCACCTTTGCCGACCTGACCACGCCGGAAGCGGTACAGGGCATGCAGGACTTCATCGACCTGTTCCAGAAGGGCTACACCCCGCCCACTGCTCCCTCAGACGGATTCAGCCAGATCATCGATAACTTCAAGAGCGGCCTGACCGCTATGACCGTCCACCACATCGGCTCTTCCGCCGGCATGGTGGAAGCCTTGGGCGACGACGTCAGCGCGTTCGTATTCCCCGGCGACGTCGGCCAGTGGACCTCGATGGGCGATACGGAAAACGTCATGTTCGAGTCCTGTGAAAACAAGGAAGCCGCCTTCGCGTGGCTCGCGTACCTTGCCACCGGAAAAGGCCAGGAGACCTGGTGCACCGTGACCGGCAACGTCCCCGTGGCCGCCAGCGTGAAAGCCATGGACGTGTTCCAGAACAACCCGTTCATGAAGATCTCCATCGCGGGCGCACCCTACGCCGGCATCCTCCCGATTTTGGACACCACGACCGAATGGATCAGCACCGTGTGGCCCTCCACAGTGCAGCAGGCGCTGCTGGGTGAAATCACCGCGCAGGAATGCATGGATACGCTGCAGGCGGAACTGTATAAGTAATCGTTTTTCCAAAGGGGGAGGGCATGCGTTTCCTCCCCCTATCTATGCCGATTTTCGGTCCGGCATAAAGCATCCCCAGAGGCTCGTTCGCCAAGGGCCGCGGCAGGCCCGGCCAACCGGCGTTTGCCCTCGCTGTAACTCGCTATATAGGCGTTTACAGCGTATAACGAATGAACCACTTGGGATTGACATGACACGAAGGGACGGAGCCGATGGAAATCATCCGAAAGCATAAAAAAGGGGTCAACCTATGGCCCTACCTGCTCGTATTGCCGGCTTTACTGGTGATTATCGTAGTGGTATTTTACCCGATCCTCAATACCGTCTCCATGAGCCTGCAGAATTTCGACCTCCGCAGGCCCAAAGAGATCGGGTTTATCGGCCTGGAAAACTATGGGAAGCTGCTGCAGGACAAGCAGTTTTTTCTAAGCCTGCTGCGCACGGTGTGGTGGGTTGTCTTCGGCGTCGGTTTTCAATTTGTCTTCGGTTTCATGCTGGCGCTGATACTCAACCAGAAATTCCCCGGCCGAGGCCTGGTGCGCTCGGTCAGCCTGATCCCGTGGGTCACGCCCGGCGTATTGATCGCGCTGATGTGGCGGTGGCTGCTGGACGGCAATTACGGCGTCATCAACGATTTGCTCACCCGGACCGGGTTGCTGGATCACAATATCGCGTTTTTGGCGGCGCGGGGCACGGCGCTCCCCTCCGTTATTCTCACCATCGTGTGGCAGGGTATCCCGTTCTTTGCGCTGATGCTCCTGGCCGGCCTGCAGGGAATCCCGCACGACCTGTACGAGGCCGCGGATATCGACGGCGCGCACGGGGCGCAGAAATTTTTTCACATCACCATTCCCTCCCTGAAAAACACCATTTTCGTCACCACCCTGCTGCGCGTGATCTGGGTTGCCAACTCCGTGGACGTCATCTTCAATATGACGGAGGGCGGCCCGGCGTATGCGACACAGACGCTGAGCATTTATATCTACTTGAAAACCAATACACTGAACATGGGATACGCGTCCGCGATGGCGATACTCATGACCATATTGCTGCTGACGTTCTCCATTCCCTATCTGCACAGTATGTTTAAGGATTAGGAGGCCGCCATGCAATCGATACGAACACGAAACGCATATATTTTGAAACGGCTGCTGCTGCTGTTCCTGCCCCTGGCCGTGGTGCTGGTTTTCCTGCTGTTCCCCTATTACTGGACACTTGTCACCAGCCTGAAGCCAAACGCCGAGCTATACAGCACGCAGGTGGTTTATTGGCCCGTCCATCCGACGCTGAACGCGTACGGCAAGCTGTTCGGGGAGTTCAACTTTCTGAAGCCCATCTGGAACAGCTTCCTTGTCGCCTCGGCGACCACGGTCGTATCGCTGACGGTGTCGCTGCTGGCGGCGTACTCCTTCTCGCGTTTCCGCTACAAGGGCCGCAAGATCTTCATGGTGCTGTTTTTAACCAACAACATGTTCCCGACCGTTTTGCTGCTCATTCCCCTGTTTACCATTATGCGGCAAATCCATATCCTTTACACGCCGACCGCTCTGGTGTTATCCTATACAACGTTCACCATCCCTTTCTCCGTGTGGCTGCTGAACGGGTTCCTCAACGACCTTCCCATGTCGTTGGAAGAGGCGGCCCTGGTGGACGGCGCCAACCGGGCGAGCGCCTTTATCAAGATCATTATGCCGGTTTTGATCCCCTCGCTTCTGGCGACCGGCGTATACATCTTCATGCAGTCGTGGAATGAATACACTTTCGCCGTGTTGTTCACAAACGACGCCAACCGCACCGTCCCCGTCGCGCTGAAGCGGCTGATCGGCCAGTTCGGCGTACAGTGGGAGCTGCTCACGGCAGGCGGTATCATTACAGTTATCCCGGTTTGCCTGATGTTTTTCTTCGCACAGAAGAGGCTGGTTGCCGGGCTGACGGCCGGGGCTGTCAAGGGATAGATACACGGATATTCAATTTTTGAAAAGAAGGCAGAGTTCATGAACGAAAATCTGGAGCAAAAGGCGCATCAGGTACGGGTCGACATTTTGAAAATGCTCAATGGGTGCAAGTCCGGCCATCCGGGCGGGTCCCTGTCCTGCGTGGAAATTATCCTCGCGCTGTATGAAAACGTGCTCAAATATGATCCCGCCAATCCCAAGTGGGACGGCCGCGACCGCTTTGTGCTGAGCAAAGGCCACGCGTGCCCGACGCTGTATGCGGTGCTCGCGGATAAGGGGTTCTTTTCCAGGGATGAGCTATGGACGCTGCGCCAGCTGGGCAGCAAGCTGCAGGGGCATCCGGATATGATCAAAACGCCCGGCATCGACGCCAGCACCGGGTCGCTGGGCCAGGGGATGTCCATTTCGGTCGGCTATGCGCTGGCGGGCAAACGGCCCGGCCGCGACTTCCGCGTGTTCTGCCTGATCGGCGACGGCGAGGCGCAGGAAGGCATGATCTGGGAGGCCGCCATGGCCGCGGCGCATTACAGGCTCAACAACCTGACCGTTTTGATGGATTACAACAAGCTCCAGATTGACGGCACGAACGACGAAGTGATGAGCCTGGGCGATATCAAGGCGAAATTCGCGGCCTTCGGCTGGGAAACCTTCGAGGTGGACGGCCATGATATCGCGGCCATTTCCGATACGCTTAACCGGCCCGCATCGGCCAAACCGCGATTTGTACTGTGCAATACCGCCAAAGGCAAGGGCATTTCCTTCATGGAAAACTGCGTCGGCTGGCACGGCAAGCCTTTGGACGACGACCACTGTACTTTAGCGATGCGTGAAATGGGGTGCTGTTAATGGCTGAGAAACAATCCACAAGGGTAGCGTACGGAAGCGCGCTCGTCAAGCTCGGCGCGGCGGACGAAAAGGTGATCGTGGTGGACGCCGATCTGGCGCACGCGACCATGACCGCCGATTTTGCCTGCGCCTATCCGGACCGGTTTTACAATTTCGGGATCGCGGAAGCCAATATGATGTCGGCGGCGGCGGGCATCGCCAACAGCGGTTATACCGTATTCGCAAGCACCTTCGCCCTGTTCGGCGCGGGCCGCGCCTACGAGCAGGTCCGCAATTCCATTTGCTATTCCCACGCCAACGTGAAGCTCGGCTTATCGCACGCGGGCCCCAGCGCCGGAGAAGACGGCGGCAGCCATCAGGCCGTGGAGGATATCGCGCTCATGCGCGTAATCCCCGGCATGACGGTGCTGGTGCCGTGCGACGCGGTGGAGA
The DNA here is from genome assembly GCA_963674895.2 of Candidatus Limiplasma sp. GTDB lineage: Bacteria > Bacillota > Clostridia > Christensenellales > Aristaeellaceae > CAXXOK01. The sequence goes on along the minus strand of CAXXCY010000002.1, from coordinate 607,464 downwards.
TGGAGAAGGCCGTATTCGCGGCCGCGGCCATGCAGGGCCCCGTGTTTTTGCGCACCGGCCGCCTGCCCACGGATATTCTGACCGATGAGAGCACGCCGTTTACCATCGGCAAAGCGCTCCCGCTGCGCGAAGGGAAGGATTTGGTCGTCTTCGCCTGCGGCACCATGGTGGCAAACGCGCTGGAGGCCGCGGCCTCCCTGGAGGCGGAGGGCGTCTCCGCCGCGGTAGTCAACGTGCATACGATCAAGCCGCTGGACGCCGAAACCATCGTGCGCTACGCCCGCGAATGCGGCGCAGTGGTTACGGCCGAGGAGCATTCCGTGATCGGCGGATTGGCCGGCGCCGTCGCGGAAGCGCTGATGGGCAAGGTCTGCGTTCCTTTCGAGCAGATCGGCGTGCAGGACCGTTTCGGGCAAAGCGGCAAGCCGCAGGACCTGTTCGAAGAGTACGGGCTGACCGCGCGGCATATTCGCAGCGCCTGCCTGAAGGCTCTCCAGCAAAAATAGTAACTCCGACAAACGGAACGACGGAAAGGGTTGCCGGTCATGGAAATACAGGAATTCACCTACGGCGGGCTTGGAATGTCCCGCGTGTATGAAAACGCCAAATGGACTGTCGGAATCAAAAACTGGAAACCGGAAAACGATAGTACCGGGATCAACTGCCTGGAGCGCCATAACGAAACCGACGAGTTGTTCGTGCTGCTTGCGGGAAGCTGCACCCTGCTGTACGCAAACGAGCAAAACGGCGGTCTGACGTTCGGCACCGTGCCAATGCAGCCCGGGAAGGTGTACAGCATTCCCGCGACCCTTTGGCACAACACCGTCACCCGGAAGGACACGAAGCTTGTGCTGATCGAGGATTCCAATACGGGCGCCGCCAACAGCGACGTTTTGACGCTGTCCCGGGAACAAATGGAATTATTGAAAAAAATCATCGGATAACGACGCGCATACACATCCCCTGTCGCCGCGCGGCGAGGGAGAGCCCGGCCTTTCAGGCCGGGTTCTTTTTTATTTCGTTTCGTTTGCTTTGTCCAGTCTCCGGTTCCGGATATACAGTCCCACGTCGATCGATACCATGATGAAATTCAACACATAGAAGATGAACACATAGGTGATCGTGCCGGACACCAGCTTGCTGATGATCCCGAACGCATATCCCACCAGTATGAACAAGATAAAGATCAGGCTTTTTCCCTTTACCGTCCTGGACCTGACTGACTTAATGATGGAAACCGGCCAGGATATTCCAAAACAAATCACCATACAAGCTTCAAAAAACTGTCCCATATAGCTCTCCCTATTGTTTGAGTGTTAATCACTATTTCATATTAAGCTTGCCATTTATATGTTGTCAAATATAGAATATCGATATATCTTATAATGTGTACATTATAAAGGAGAGCATCATGGAATTGTTGCAGCTCAAGTATTTCCAGGCCGTGGCGCAGTGTGAGAATATGACCCTGGCAGCCAAAACGCTGCGAATCGCACAGCCTGCCATCAGCCAGAGCATATCCAGACTGGAAAGGGAACTGGGCTGTCCGCTGTTCACGCGATACGGCAAGCGAATACGTCTCAACGCCTGCGGAACGCTGCTCCTGCAGCGGCTTCCATCCATTCTGGGCGCGATCGACAACGAAAAAATAGAGCTATCCGAACTATCAAACAACCCGAAGCAGCATATCTGCCTGAACGTTCTTTCCTGCTCCAGCTTTCTTCCGAAACTGTTGCAGTCATTCCGGCAGAAATACCCTTCAACGAGCTTCAATCTGATCCAAAACCCGCAGGCGTCGGAGTACGATATCTGCCTTTCCTCAATCCCTTCGGCCGAGGCCGGCAAATTGGATATGGTGCTGATGGAGGAAGAGATGCTGCTCGCGGTTCCGCGTTCCTATACCGCCGCAAGCGATTCCATTTCGATGGATGATCTCACCGGCGCGGATTTCATCAGTCTCAACAAAGGCTCCGCCTTTCGCGCGGTTACCGATTATTATTGCCAAAAGGCCGGTTTTACCCCCAATATAATCTTTGAGAGCGATAATCCCAGTATCGTGCGCGGCCTGATCGGTATGGGCCTTGGGGTTGCCTTTTGGCCGCAGATTACCTGGGGGGCGGTCCACGACGACTTTGTCAAGACGCTGCACATCAAAGATCTGGACTGCCGCCGTTCCGTGCTGATATCCGTGTCCAAGGGAAAGCAAATCACCGGAACGGTTCAATTGTTTCTGACCTTCGCCAAAGAGTTTTTCTCCGATCTGGCAAGCGGGGTTACGAGGACAGGACTGTAACCCGAATCCCCGGCTTTCCAAGATTGAACGCATTGCCGTTTATTCGGTTCATACGATCTATCCGAAGCCGCAAGATATTGAAACGGTTCATCCACATCTTGCGGTTGCCAATATCGGTATTATTTCGTACAATTATAAACAACCGATAGAACTAATTATGAACAATGTACATGTGAACTTTTCTGTTCGATCGAAATAGAATTGAATAAGGAGCCGCATCACTATGAAAAAGCGAATCGCTGTCATTGTTCTGATCGTGATCAGCATGATCGCCTGCGCTCCCGCAGCATACGGCGCCGATTATCAATATGCCAAGGTCGCGACGAAGCAGGGGCCGCTGAATATGCGCAAGACTGCCTCGGCAAAAGCGTCCGTTCTCGAAAAAATCCCGAAGGATACCATTCTGGCGGTCGTTCCCGTTGGCAATGTCTGGTGCCAATGCACTTACAACGGAAAAGACGGATACGTGATGAAGGAGTATCTTTCGTTTCTGGATCTCTCGCAGTTCAGGACAATAGTCCCGAACGATTCGGGCCAGGACGTTCTCCAGCTCAAAGAGAGATTACAGGAGCTGTATTTCTTTGAAGCCGGCGCGAAGCTCAGCGATCAGTATGATTCCGATACAGAAACCGCGGTCAGGGCATTCCAGGCCGCGCAGGGCATGGAGGAGACGGGCTCAGCGTCGCCGGAGCTTCAGGCATTCCTCTTTTGGGGAACCCCGAAAAACAACCTGCCCGCCAGAAAAATGACCGTGACCATCGCATGTAGCTGCTCCGGCTATAACCACGTAGGCGGCAATTGGTCGAAATACTACAGCATAAACGGCGTGAAGGTATCCTCAGGGGACAGGGTGGAGTTGATTCTGGGCGAAAGCATGGTCCTGTACTCCAAAATCACCGAACAGGACAAGTCCCCGGACGTCGGGTCGGTGAAAGAAACTATTGAAATTACGCAGGAATTCTTCGACAATGGGTTTACCATTACGCAGAAAGTTACCGTAAAGGAAGATATGGGCCGCTATGCCGGATGCAAAGCCGTATGGACGGTTACCTACACGTTCGCTCCATGAACGCTCCGGGTAAACGATCCGAGCCCGCGCCTGTTCCCTTTCATGCGTATCATAAAAGCCCGTACGGTTTACGGGCTTTTATCAGTACATACTGTTTCCGCCTAGTCAATATCCCGCACAAGCCGCACATAGTTGTACACACGCCGGACGTCTCCCTGCGGTCCGTTGCCGTAGCTTCCCGATCCCTCTTTGGGGTCGGTCTTCTGGCTGCCCGCGCCGTGCACGTCCATGAACTTGCCGTGGAAATATCCCAGCGCGCGCCCGAAGGCAACGTATACGGCATCGGAACCGGGATTGAAGGATGTGCTTGTCCAGTAGTAGGCAAAGTCCTTCTCGCCCATCTCGTTGACGATCGGGGTGCTGTCGAACAGCTCGCTGATCGCCGCGGAATCGGTCGTATCCGGCGAGCGTGTATAGTCCACAAGGCTCTGCAGCTCCTTGGCGTTGGGCAGCCTCCAGTCGTCATAGCCTGCGTAGTCCGCGTTCCCGGCGAACGCGAGCGCCTCCTCCCAGTTCATGGAACCGTCGTCGTTTTTGCATTTCGACAGAGCCTGTTCAAACACATCGGCGCCGCTGTCCGCCTGCGCCCACATCAGCCCGGTCGCCGTATCGGACACCGTGCCGTCCTGATTATCCGCGAAATTGTTATTTCCATACGCCTCATTGCCGCGCACCAGCCGCAGGTAGTACTCCCTGGATTCGGGGCCGGAGATTGGATAGCCTTTGATCCGGCCGTCGGCGAAGTTGACGCCGAAGAACGTATCGTTGCCGTCCATGGTGTAGTACACGTATTCGGTGGAGGAGATATACTGCGCGTCGATATACCGGTAGCCCTCCATATCGGGATATTCAAAATTGAAGAAATCCGTATCCAGGAACGGCGCCGCGTCCTTAGGCGGCGTTGACGCGCTGGGATCGCCGGTGCCCTGACTTCCGGTAAACTCAATGAGCGAATACAGCTCTTTGATGGTCGGAACCCGCCAGTCGTCATATCCCGCGGTATCGGCCTGCGCCGCGATCTCCTCCGCATCATCATAGAAACAGATTGCGAAATCACTCTGCCACATCAGCCCCGTTACGTTGTCCGTCACCGTGCCGTCGCGGTTATCGGTGTAGCTCAGCTGGCTCCCGGTATAATCCGCGTCCTCCCCCTCGGTTTTGGTATAGCTCTTGGTCTGGTTGGTGTCCACGATCGGGTAGCCGCCTTCGGTAGCGCCTCGCGCAGCGGATGGCTGCCCGGTTTCCCGGGACGGCCGGCCGTCCGGATATTGTTCTCTCATCGCTTCGGCCACCAGCTCCGCCTGTTCCTGGCTGATTATGCCTTCCGCAACCGCGCCGAATACAGGATTTACGGCATTCTGGTCGCCGGGATCGGGCCTGTTTTCCTGCATATACACCTTCAGGCCGTCCGCCTGCTGCTGTGTCAACGCGCCGTCCGATACCAGCCGCCTGAAAATGCTCTCGATATCCGGCGGTCCGGACACGTTGGGCGTGCCGCCCGCGAGCGCGCTTTCTCCGATACTCCCAAAGGTAAACGAAATCAGACATATCGCCGTCAGCAGAATGGAAACGAGTTTGCGCTTTGTCATGGGTATCACTCCTTCCTGTGATTATCCCAAGCGTAACGCCCGTTTGTGAAGCCTGTGTGAAAAAATTGCGCCGTTTTCTATTTCCTGATAAGAATACCAATTAAACAACTATACCGCAAATCAAGCGCGCCCGATGATCGGGCGCGCTTGATTTCCTATGGAACCAGGCAGGGGATTTGCTTGCAGTCATTGGGCGCCTGGACAAGACAAATCCGCTACATTATGATCGATTCGGGTAACCATTCGATTGAATAGGGGCGTTTTACTGTCCGATCCCGACGGCTGCGCGATCCGCGTTATTCAGCCGCCTTCTCCTTGAGTTCCTCGTAAATGCCCGCGAGGCTGGCGGACATATAGGGCCCCGTATAGAATACCGCAAGAATGCCGAACGTCAGCGCGCTCAGGATCCACCAGCCGATGAAGGACAGGATCAGGACGAAAATTTCTCCTTTATGCCCGTTTGTCATTTCCATGGACAATACCAGCGCGTCTTTCGCCTCTACGTCCTCCCGGTCTGCCAGGATAAACGGCGTCATGGAGTATGCGATCGCTTTGATGATTCCGGGAATGATAAACAGGAGGCTCCACAAAAACGTGAACAGGTACATCCACAGGATACCGACGAGACTTCTGCCATAATCCTTGAACCCCACGGCCGCGGCTTCGCCGATGTCCCCTGTTTCGCCCCTGTAGACGCGAAGGTTGAAGTAGGAATAGCCGACCGTGATCGGCGGCATCAGCAGCAAGGCGGCAATCCCCGCCGTAGCCCCGGAAAAAGCGCCGGAAACAACGGTGTAGAGGACGAATGCCAGCACGCATACCCAGTACTGATTTTGAAAATTTGCCTTTGCCTGCGCTTTAATCTCGATTCGTGATTTCATGTTGCTATCTCCTTTTCTATGTCCATATGTTCGCTGTACGGGCCTGCCGCATAAGGATGGTTTGCGGGTCGCACTCTCCAACGTCGGTCGGTCGCTTTCCACGGTTCCGTATCGCCATCACGCCTGCTTTGTTTAGTTATTGCCCATTGCTGTTACTATAGCAACGGGCTGTTTCCATGTCAAGCAAAACCGCTTGAAATATACGGATTTGGCAACAATCGCCCGGATTCCGGCGTCGCGGCGGCAGCTACCGGAGCGCCGGGTTGCCGGGCCGTACGTTTCCCAATGTATGGAAACAGTTTTCCGGCCCAGAAATTCTTTTCTTGATACGCTTGACATATTCCCTATTATTCCTTATTATGCTCATTGTTAGTAATAATAAGGAGTTTCTCAAGGATGAACGAGGCCTTTTATTCCGTCGGGCAGATTGCCCGTATGCTCCATATGCATCCCAAAACCATCCAGCGGTATATCCGGGAAGGGAAGCTCTGCGCCGCCAAGATCGGGAAGGGCTGGCGGGTTACAGGCCACGATCTGAGCCGGTTCACGGAGGAAAACGGCCTGGGTTCCGCCACGCCGCAGGCGCCGTCCGCGCCGCGGGAGCGGGCCAGGGCGACCGCCGTGATCGATATCGCGGCAGGCAGCCATGAAAACGCGCAGCGCATCCTCCGGTCCCTGAACGCCTCGATGATCAGCAAGCCGCCGGAATACGGCCGGGCTTCCCTGGTTACGCAGTATCTGGAAACGGATGGCACGGTGCGCCTTTCCCTGTGGGGAAACCTGCCGTTCATGACGGCCGTTTTTACCGCCGTGGAAGCGTATCTAAAACAGTTGGAGGATGGCCGGGTCACACCCCTGTCAAAGGAGCTTACGATATGAAATCCATTAAAATCAACGGACACAGCATCGCCGTGGCGGACCGCGCCCGGCGCATAACCGGCGTGCGGGAGACGCTTGACAGCATGGCGGACGCGCGGTACCTGTACGAAAGCGACGCGCTTGTGCTGTACAAGGAAAACCTGCCGGAGGCGTTTTTCGACCTGAAAACGGGGCTGGCGGGCGAGATTTTGCAGAAGTTTTCCAACTACCGGATGCGCCTGGCGATCGTCGGGGATTTCAGCGGATACCCCAGCAAGGCGCTGCGGGCCTTTATCCTGGAATGCAACCGCGGCGGGCTGGTGTTTTGGGCGGCCGGCCTGGATGACGCCCTGGCCGCGCTGGCGCCGGATACCGCCCGGAATATGTAACACTTCGCTGCGGACACATGCCGTCTGTTTCAGTTTTCGAAGTTTATGGTATAATTAATTGCCAATTGGAACAAATCACAGCCCAAACGGCCATCAAAGGAGGATACCGGAATGACAGCACCCGCAGAGGTTCAGCAAGCAAACGGAACCGATCTGTTCCGGTGGTTTTCCGCCGGCGCCAAAGAAGTATACGCCCATGTGAAGCACCTCAACGTGATCAACGTATTCCCGGTCGCCGACGGAGATACGGGTACCAACCTTACATCCACACTGCGTGCAATGGTGGATTCGGCGACGCCGATCCACAGCTTTCACCGCATGCTCAAAACCATTTCCCAGTCCGCTCTGGAAGGCGCGCGGGGCAACTCCGGCATTATTTTCGCGTCATATATCAACGGCCTCGCGCTGGAAAGCGCGCCCTACGAAACGGTCAGCGTTCCGCAGTTTGCCGATATCGCGGCGGGCGCCGTGAAGCACCTGTACGCCGCGGTGGAAGATCCCAGGGAAGGCACGCTGATGAGCGTGATCCGCGACTGGGCGCAGTATCTGAAGCGCAACCACGGCAGCTACCGGGGATTCAGCGAGCTGTTTGAGGACGCGTACAAATACTCCCTCAAGCTTCTGAAAAAAACCAGGGAACAGATGGAGGTGCTCCGAAAACACAACGTGGTGGACGCGGGCGCGTCCGGGTTTGTGCGGTTTTTGGAGGGCATCAACCGCGTGTTTTCGGGCGCGCACGCCGTGGAAGACTTTGCGGACGAGCCGTTTGAACTGCGGATCACCGATGAGGAAACATCCGATTACCGCTACTGCACCGAAGCGCTGGTGCAAATGGAAGTTGAGAAAACAGCGGACGGCGACGCCCTGGTCGCGGAGGTCAAGGCGCGCCTGCAGCCGTTTGGCGACTCGCTGATCGCGAGCGCGCAGGGCGGCAGGCTGAAAGCGCATATCCACACCAACGCGCCCGAGCTCGTCATGCGCGAGCTGCAGGCCTACGGGCGGCTGGCGGAACAGAAGGCCGACGACATGGCCCTGCAGAATCAGCTCCGCACCATAGAAAAGGGCGGCGTAGGGCTGATAACCGATTCCATCGCCGACCTGCCCGACGCATATCTGCTCAGGCACAACGTATCGGTGGTCCCCATGGGCGTGCTGCAAAACAACAGCGCGTATCTGGACAAGATCACAATCCGGCTGCCCCAGCTCTTGAAGGCGATGGATTCGCCGGACGAATACCCCACCACCTCGCAGCCCGAACCCGCGCGAATCCGCGCGATACTCGCCTCGCGGCTGGAGCAGTTCGATTCGCTGATCGTCCTGAGCGTGGCGGAGAAGCTCAGCGGAACCTACCAGGCGTTCGTGAAAGCCGCCAAAGAGCTCGAAACGCCCGAAAAGCGGATTACCGTCATCGATACCCGCCTCAATTCCGGCGCGCAGGGACTGCTGGTGCGGCACGCGGCGGAGCTGATCGCACAGGGGCGCAGCCACGACGAGATCGTATCCCAGGTGAAGGCGCGTATCCCCCGCACGAAGATATTCGTTTGCCTGAATACGCTCGCCTATGCCGTGCGCGGCGGGCGCGTGCCCGATACCATCGGCAAAATCGGCATGAAGCTCGGCCTGCGGCCCATCATGACGCTGGATAAGCAGGGTCACGGCGCAGCGTTCGGTGCTGCGTTCAGTCAGCAGGGCCTTACCCGAAAGATCATGCGCCTGACCCGCAAGGCCATGCGCCGGTCCGGCGTCGAGGCGTATAGCATCGTGCACTGGGACAATCTGCCCCTCGCCAGGGAGTATCAGGAACAGCTCACGCGCATTACCGGGCAGAAGCCCGCCTTCACCACCGAGATTTCCTCCGCCGTCGCCATCCACTCCGGACCTGGAACCGTAGCCGTGTGCATCATCGAAAAAGGAGGCGAACCCGCATGAGCCTTGCGGCGCTGATTATCTTCGTGTACTTTTTCGCGTTCTTCATCGCAGGCACGGCCGTACGCAACAACGGCGTCGTGGACGTCGGCTGGGGCGCCGGCTTCGTGCTTGTGGCCTGGCTTTTGCTGTTCCTGCGCCTGCCCGCGAGCTTTTCGCAGGTCGTGGCCGCCCTGCTGATCACGCTGTGGGGCTGCCGCCTGTTTTTCCATATCCTGCGGCGCAGCATGGGCAAAGCGGAGGATTTTCGCTACGCGAACTTCCGTAAGGCCTGGGGCAAGTGGGCGGTCCCGCGCGCGTTCTTGCAGGTGTACATGCTCCAGGGCGTGTTCATGTTCCTGATCTCGCTTCCCGTGATCCTGAAACCCGAAACGCCCGCCCCGACCAGCTCCGCGCTGTTTATCCTCGGATCGCTGGTATTTGTGCTCGGCTTCGCGTTTGAGGCGATCGGCGACAAGCAGCTCGCCGATTTCCTGCAAAAGCCCGAAAACAAGGGCAAGCTCATGACGGAGGGGCTGTGGCGCTATACGCGCCACCCCAATTACTTCGGCGAAGCGGCGCTGTGGTGGGGTATCTTCCTGGTAGCCCTCAGCGGCGGCGCGAGCTGGGTATCCGTGATCGGGCCCGTGACCATTACGCTGCTGCTTTTGTTCGTCTCCGGCGTCCCGATGCTGGAAAAGGCGATGCAGAACCGGCCGGGCTACCGCGAATACGCCGCCGCAACGAGCGTTTTCGTGCCGTGGTTCCCCAAGCGCATAAAACCGGCGGAGCCGGACATACCGGACGCACCGGACGCATATGAACCGGAAATGCCGGATGAACCGGAGGAAAAGGAGAAAACCCAATGAGCCTGCACATCTCCTGGGCGGACCTGCGCAACTACGCGGTCCTCCTTGCCGTATTTCTGGTCATCGACGGGCTGTGGCTTACGGTGATCGCCAAAAAGCTCTATGCGCAGCATCTGGGCTACCTGATGGCCGAAAAGCCGAGGCTTCTCGCCGCGCTTGCCTTTTACCTGCTGTTTGTGCTGGGGCTGCAGGGGTTCGTGGTCAATCCCGCGCTCGCGGCGGAAAGCTGGAAGGCGGCGCTGCTCCCCGGCATGCTGTTCGGCCTGATCGCCTACGCGACCTACGACCTCACCAACCTCGCCACCGTGAAGGGATGGCCCGTACTCATCACAGCAATCGACCTGGTTTGGGGAAGCGCTGTCAGCGGCGTTACATCCCTGGCGGGTTACGCCCTCATCCGTTTGTTCTGACCGCGATGTGATCACGAATCATAAAACCGCCATATTGCATGGCGGTTTTAAGTAAACACCAAACCGAGCCCGGCTGCGCAGTGCTTTCCGCGCTTCAAGATGGTCCGCCTTGCCGGCAAGCGGGCGTTTGGGAAATCCATTGCCAAATGGAACAGGGAAATGCAAAAGGACAAGCGCGAATGCATGGGTGCTGAATAAGAACCCGCCATCAACGGCACGCTACACGGTATCGCTGTCAAAATAGCTCAAAACGCCCTTCCACGCACCGCTTTCCTTCACCGATGCCGTATCCGGCACGGTACCGGATGCAGCCATGGTTTGGATGGTCTGTAAATCAAACCCGTCCCGCAGCATCATGCGGCTGAACACAGGCATGCCTACCCGTATGGCATGCTGCGGACAGGCGTACAAGCACCGCATGCACAGCACGCATTTCCACCCGAATTTGGGTTTGCCGTTTTGCATCCGTATATTGCCGCTCGGACATTGCCTGGCACACTGCCCGCACCCGTTGCACGGATTTTTTGCTTTCAGCGTTCTCCCGAAAAACTTTACCCCAACCTTCTCCAAGGAAAACAGAACCAGCAGCACCCGGTCGATCAAGAGCGGCCGTTTGCGGTTTTGGGTCCCGGCGGCAATCTCCGCGGCAATCCGCGCGCACTTTTCCGGCAGAATACGCAGGAGGTTTACGGCGATACCGTCCGGCGTGGGTATCATGAAATTAGACGGCATACAAAGCATATACTCGCTGATCACAGCATACCCTTTGCGTGCAAGCCGGCGGATGGTGCGCGTCCGGCATGCCGTATTGGGAGACACCTCTCCCCCGCCGGATACCGAGACGACGGCCGCCGTGCCGTGCATCCGCTTTGGCAGCGTGGAAAGCCACCGGGCTACGGTGCCCGGAGCATCGGCCGCATACACCGAAAACATCAGCACAAGCGTCTCCTCCGCTTCCGGTTGGGGAAGATGGTTCCAAACAATCTCGGATGTTCTGGTGTGTACCCCCGCGTTCAGCAGCGCCGCGCACAGGGTTTCGGCCGCCAGCGCCGTACCGCCCGTTCCCGAAAAATAAACGATATGCGCTTTTTCCGTCATGGCTTGCTTCCTTTCCCCTGGCGCAATGCGTGCCCTGACGGCCCGCTGTATCCCACATCCAAACGCAGCGGACAGCCAAGCCGTATATGCCTTTCCCTATGTTTAAACGGTTTTGTCCGCTTTGGCTTTCTTCTTCCTGCCCTTCATCAGCAGGAGCATCAGCGCCATGTACACCACCAGCAGGCCCATGGTCAAAAACGTCATTTCGGGCGAGTTGGGCGCGATGCCGATCAGCAGGAGCATCGGAGCGCCCAGCAGAACCGCGAAGCCGGAGCCTACCAGCAGGTTGGTGGACGCCCGGGTCTGGAACAGCGGGTCCACCTCGCGTAGTAGCAGCACGCCCGAGGAGATGGTCCCCGTCATCATGCCGTACATCGACAGCATGCCCTCGTAATAGTATCCGGGATAGATCCAGCGGCAGACGTACTTCAAATACACGAACGTCAATACCGCGCCGACGACCGACATCAGCACAAACGGAAGCCACAGCGTTTCCAGAACCTTTATATCGATGGACGCGATGCCCGCGACGATCATCAGGTCAAAGAAGAACCCCGAGATGCGGCTTAAGAGGTAGTTGTTCTGGTATTGATGGGTCATCCATTTGCTCTTGCGCAGCAGGAACATCGCGGACCGGAACAGCATCGCGATCATCGCGCCGATGATGAAATTGAACCCCCACAGCAGCGAGGAGATCGTATTGGCAAGACCTGTGCCAAGTGAGCTTGAAAGCGAGGTCAGCCCCAGGGTGACCCCGTAGGTGATCAGGTACACCGTCAGCACCAGCGCCATTTGCACCGTGAGCTTATCCACGGCCTGCGAGATGGGAATCTCGTTGGAATCCTGGAACACGCCGATGCCGCCCGCGCTCATAACTTCCGCGTCGTCGTTTTGCCTCACGCGCTTGATCTCGCCCTTGCGCGCCAGATAGTTCAGGTAGATAACGCCGACGATGCAGGCGCTCAAAAAGCCAGCCGCGGCCAGCGAGAGCGCGAACGAGCGCCCGCCGATAAAGCCCAGGCCCTCGTATACCGTGCCGATGTTGTTGGCCTGCCCCGGCCCCTGCCCGTAGCCCATCGGCAGCAGGATGCCGGCCGATTTGAACAGGTCCGGCATGACCGTATAGGCAAGCCCCACCGAGATGATCAGGCCCGCAAGCCCCTGCAGCACATAGCAGCTGACGATCAGCGCGCCGGATTTCATGCCGACCAGGCCGACGCCGTCCTGCAGCTTTTCCTTGCGCACCGTGCGGATAGACAGCGCGATAAACCCGATGGCCAGCCCGTGGTAGGTGAGCATCTCCAGGAGCTTCGTATCGATCTCGATCAGGCCGGACAGCCGGACGCCCAGCAGCAGGAAGCCGCCGAGCACGGCGGTGGGCAGCAGCAGCTTTTGGATCACGGGCAGTTTTCTGCGCAGGATATTCGCAGCTAAAAGAATGGCCGAAATGATGCCGAGCTGAAGAACCAGATTCCAAAGATCCGTGTTTTGCGCCGAAAAACTCATCTTCTTGGTTATGCGCCGCCTGTTTGGGCGTCGCACGCTCCTTTCGCGGTTTGTTTGCAGTACAGGAATATCCGGCGGTATTTCAGCGCGCTGTACGAACCCTTGCTTCGCAGCTCGAAATAACCGCCGTTTTTTGTTTCAAACACCATGGTATTGAGGTCGACGATGGCCAGATCGGAAATCTCCCGCAGGGGGAAGCGGTACGCTCCGCAGCTCAGCGCCGCCCGGCTGATGGAGAGCGTGCCGGTTTCGGCCAGCTTCTCCCCCTCGCACGGGGTGATCTGATACAGCGACAATCCCCCGTCCTCCGTGATGGTGTCCTGTGCGCGGCCGACAATCTCCGCCGTCTTGCTCTCCTGCCAGCGGTCCCAATCGGTCACGGTGGAAAAGCGCGCCTGCTTGCCCCCCGTACTCTCCAGCATCCCCGTTTCGGTATAGCGCATGGAAAGCCCGCAGGAACAGAAGAAGCGGTCGTCCTCGCTGTGGATGGTGCTGATTTTCCCGCACTCGGGACAGAGGTACAGCGCCGTTTCGATACTCTCGGCCAGCCGCTTCCCCGTATAGGACGCCGGGTTTTCCCGCTGGCGGGCGTACGCGTCCTCGAACAGGTCCCGCCGGATCAGCGCGTGCACCTCTTCCACGCTCATCCGCTGGAGCTGCTCCGCCGGATAGCGGCCAACCTCGTGCCCGCGCACGGGGCCGTGGCGGCCCTTCCTGGCCCAGCGCGGATGCTTGAAATACCCGCCCTCGATCCGGTAGGTGATCAGCTGGCATTTCGCCATCCGCGCCAGCGTAGCCGACGCCTGCGTAATCTCCCCTGTCAGCCCGCTGTAGCTGCGGTTGCCTTCCGGAAACAGGCATACCCTGCCGCCGCTTTTCAAGGCGTTTAGGATCTGGCGCACGGTCATGATTTCGGTCTTCCCTTTCACGCGCACGATCGGGGCGAAAAACAACCGGATCAGGAAGGCGACGAAGCCCTTGCGGAAGATGTGTTCGCTGGCGACGGCGCGCATGGATTGCGAGTAGGAAAGCCCCAGCAGCCCCAGGTCGATATCCAGAGTATGGTTGCCCATGATGATCGCCGGCCCCTGGATGCGCTCCGCGCGCCGGTAGCGGTACCCGACAAACAGCCACACAAAGGGACGGACGAGGGTGAAGAGGATGGTCCAGAAAACCTGCTGTCCGAGCTTGTTCTTCATGCATGTCCTCCCGTTTCGCATGCGATCCTATTCATTACTTATACCTTATTTTACATTGCGGCGCAAGTTGCGGATTGCGGATTCGGGAAGCCCGTATACGGCTCCCCGGCGACGCAGAAATTGACAACCGGCATAGGATATGTTATAAAAGAAGCATCAAGAGCTTACAAAATTCATAGGAGTTTATCGCGCGTATGTTTTACCGGGATGTATCTCAGCTGGCTAAAAAATTGCGTCTGTCGCAGGAAGAAATCGACCGGCTTGCGCCGATTGCCGAACGTTTCCCCATGCAAATTCCATCCTATTACTTAAACCTGATCAATCCGGACGATCCCGACGATCCCATCCGCAAGATGGCGGTCCCCTCCGCCTTTGAGGCGGACAGGGAAGGGAGCTTCGATACCAGCGGCGAGCAGCAAAACACCGTGCTGCCGGGCCTGCAGCATAAATACGCCCAGACCGCGCTGATTCTTTCCACCAGCAAGTGCGCCATGTACTGCCGCCACTGCTTCCGCAAGCGGCTGGTGGGAAGCTCGGACGATGAAATCGCCGAAAACTTCGGCGCGATCGTCGCCTATATCCGGGAGCATACAGAGATTTCCAACGTGCTGATCTCGGGCGGGGATTCGTTTTTAATCTCCAACGCGGCCATCCGCCGCTACCTGGAAGCGTTTGCGCCGATGGAGCACCTGGATTTCATCCGCTTCGGCACGCGCGTGCCCGTCACCTTTCCGCGCCGCGTCAACGAGAATCCGGAGCTGCTGGAGATCCTCAGGAAGCAGAACATGAAAAAGCAGATCTACGTCGTGACCCAGTTCAACCATCCCAACGAAATCACCAGGCAATCCGTCAAGGCCGTAAAGAATCTGCAGAAATCGGGCGTGATTTTAAAAAACCAGACCGTGCTGCTGCGGGGCGTAAACGACGATCCCCAAACGCTGGGTACGCTCCTGAAGGGGCTGACGCGCATCGGCTGCCTGCCCTACTATATCTTCCAGTGCAGGCCCGTCAAGGGTGTGAAGGGCGGCTTTCAGGTGCCGCTGCACGAGGGGCTGGAGATCGTGGAAGCCGCCAAGGCCATGCAAAACGGGCACGGCAAGCACCTGCACTATTGCATGTCGCACCCGACGGGAAAAATTGAGCTGCTCGGCAAGGCCGCAAACGGCGATATGATCACCAAATACCACGAGGCCAAGGACGCCAGAAAGTACGGCAGGATCATCCACCGCAAAACCGCCCCGGACCAGTGCTGGTATAATTAGTCTTCGCTCAAGCAGCTTTGCTGCTTGGGCGATTCTGCACTTCGACCTTGTTCGCATTGCTCACGGTCAGGTCTCAGTGTAATGAACCATTGCTGCGCAATGTTCCGAAACCAGCATAAGGGAGGGCAAGGCCCGACTGGCACCAGAAATTACCGCAGGTAATGAAGTGCGTGGCCTCGCGTATACGAAGCACAGGGCGAGGCCGAAACAGCATATCGCTGGTTTCGGATTTAAAGTCGAAGGACTGCGGCCCTTCGACGCATCCCAAGACTTTGCGACGTAATATACAAAAAGGTGCAAAGCACGGTCATTGGTGGTTTGTTACGGATGGGTTCCTTAATTGTAAGGGCATGGGTATGAACGACTTCCATCGTTCTCTATTCCGTCAGCCAGTATGCCGAGCCGTCGCGCGTGCGGCTCATGAGGCCGTAGATGATCAGGAAGCGCCGGATGGTGGCGGAATCGGCGTAGATCGGCTGGATCAGCTCGTTCACTTCCCTTTCGGTATAGCGTTTCCCCGGCGCAAACTGCGCGGCGATGGCGGTCAGGATGACCACCTTTTTCTTTTCCTTGGGCGGGAACGCCTTCAGCCGCAGCGGGTTAAGGCTTGCAAAGCAGGTTTTCATGATCTTCTCCCGCTCCTGCTCGGTGATCACGTACCGGTCGTCCACAAAGGACGCCTTGTTGTGGATCGGCATCAGCGTATCGCCCGCGTCCGCGGCAAACGCCTGCTCGTACGTCGCCAGGTAGAGCTTCGCCTGCTTGGCCTTTTCCCTGAAATTGAAGCGCTGCCGCCGGACGGTCGCCTCGCTGACGTTCGTCTCTTTGGCAATCTGCCGATCGGACGCGCCGGACGCGATCAGAAGCAGCAGATCCTTCTGGACCTGCGTCAGGGTGTTGTACTTCGTGTCGGCGTTGATCAGCAGCGCGGCGCCGCCCCCGTGCGCGTCCGTGATATGCCGTTTGGCGGCATGCTCGGCAGCAAAGAAATGATCCCCGACCGGATACACCTGCCCGTTAGTAAACCGCTGCCCGCAGGTAAGGCAGGCGTAGGAATCCGTTTCGCTGTCGAAACGGTACCCCTGTTTCAATTCGTCCACCGTCAGCTTGCCGTAATCCATACGCAACCACCTTGTCTTATATCATACACTTATTATATTTACGTTTATCATAAACGTCAACACATATTTTATATTGTGTATTTTTCAGCATAAAAAAGCTCCCCTGGGGGAGCTTTTGGGGTTGTCTGCTTTCGATTACTGCGCGTTTTCCACGGGGTAAACGCTGACCTGTTTCTTGTCGCGGCCCAGGCGCTCAAAGCGCACAATGCCGTCTTTCAGCGCAAACAGCGTATCGTCGCTGCCCTTGCCTACGTTCGTGCCCGGATGAATCTTGGTGCCGCGCTGCCTGACCAGAATATTGCCCGCGAGGGAAAACTGCCCGTCGGCGCGCTTGGGGCCGAGGCGCTTGCTCTCGGAATCGCGGCCGTTCCTGGTGGAACCCATTCCCTTTTTATGTGCGAAGAATTGCAATTGAAGCTTCATCATACCGTTGTCCTCCCGTCCAGTGTGGTAATCCTGACCCATTTCGGATACTCCACGGAGATATCCGTCAACCCTTGAATGATCGTGCGCAGGATGATCTGCGCGTCGCGGCTTTCACATGTTTCCGGCAGCGTGATGGCAAGCAGCGCCTTTTTATCGTCCTTGCGGACGCCCGGCACGATGCCCGCGATACTCTCCAGCGCGTTGATTGCCGTGTACATGAGACTGGATACGGCCGCGCATACGATACTGTCTCCCGCTGCTGCGTCTCCCGCGTGCCCCTGCGCTTTCAGCGCCGTGATTTGCTCACCCACGCGCCGGATTTCGATGCGTATCATTTGCTGATGCCGGTAATTTCCACCTTGGTGTAATTCTGGCGATGGCCGGCCTTGCGGTGATAGTTCTTCTTTGCCTTGTACTTGTAAATGACGACTTTCTCGCCCTTGACCTGCCCCAGCACCTTGCCTTCCACCGTCGCGTCCTTGACGGTCGGCTTGCCGATTTTCAAGGTCTTCCCCTCGCCGACCATCAGCACGTCGAACGTCACGGTGCTGTCCGGCTCCTGGTCGAGCTTTTCAACGTAGATAATGTCCCCTTCGGATACGCGGTATTGCTTGCCACCTGTTTCAATCACAGCATACATGGCATGCACCTCCAACTCTAGAACTCGCCAAACGACAGGCGGCGCAATTGAGCGCACTTGAAGACCCCGCTTGAGCGGCTTGCCGAAATAAGGTATCACATTGCGCGCCGTAAGTCAAGGCGTCGCCGTGGATTTTATATCGTTCGCGGCGGTTTTCTGCGGAAATCCCCCGCACGTCCATCTTGTTGCCGTCCCGCTCCTTACCGGTTACGATGCTCTGCACAGCATCTCAGCCTCAACCCGTTCACAGCTCCGCCGCGGCGTCCGCCGGGCACAAACCCATTCCGGCTGCCTTTCGCATGGAAGCGGTCTTCCATGCGGCTTGACGGGGATGAACAAGTAAACGGAGCGCATGATTTTGCTTTGTTCACGTCAACATGCCGATATCAGGTTGCAATAGACTGCGAAACGTATTATATCCTCTCGGGGTCCTTCACGGTCCGTTCGTTGATCACGTTGCCGGTGTTGAGCGTCCCTTTGGGTTCGATCATCATCACATGCGCCTCCTCCGCGGCGACCGGCATGTGTTCCACACCCCTCGGGATGACGATGCACTCGCCCGTGCGCAGGAGCACGTCGCCGTCCCGGAGCTTGATGGTGAGCTCGCCGCCCAGCACATAAAACATCTCATCCTCCTCCGCATGCGAATGCCAGAGGAATTCCCCTTTCAGTTTGCCGATTTTTACGCACGAGTCGTTGATTTCCGCGATGATTTTGGGGCTCCAATACTCCCTGATCTGGTCCAGCTTCTCCTGCATGTTGATCTTTTCCATTGTATCTCCTTTTCTTTGCAAAGCTTATTCCCGGATGATCCGTACGGCGCCCGGCATCCGTATATCGGCGCAGACCGCGGTTATGGGAAGAGCGTCCCGGTCCCGCGTCCGCCCGACCTGCGATTGGCGGCCGGTCTCCCGCGTTACCGGCGTTTCCCCTGTCTTCCATTATAGAAACAAGCCCGCGGGATTACAATCCCCGCGGTCTTCATGCGATGAAATTCCGGAAATCGGCGGATGTCTGTTGCTTTTCTTTCAACCAACTGCTATAATAAGCAAGCTGTTTTGACCTCGTGTCAAACGGCACACGGGCCCGTAGCTCAGCTGGATAGAGTGTTTGACTACGAATCAAAAGGTCGTGGGTTCGAATCCCGCCGGGCTCACCAGTTAAAACCCTTTGAAATAAGCAATTTCGAGGGGTTTTTCTTTTTGGTAAATTACGTATATTCCTTTCGTTTTACCTTTTATAAGCATGCCTCTGGTATGCAAAACGGTATGCAAATTCCCCGACAGGCATCAGTTAGTTTATAAACAAATCGATCTGTAGAATAAGATGAAGGGTTCGAACCCCAAACAATAGAATTTTCGTATCGGAAGCACGTTCCGAAATGCAGGAAATATAAAGGTTTCTTCCAATACAGCGGATTACAGATACCACACACAGGGGACATAAACTATACATGTGTTCTATCGTTTTTGATTTTCCGACTCAGTCTTAGGAAGCCATTCAATTGCATTATCCAAGAATATAGTGTATTATTCAAGCATAGAAACCGAAAGTCAAATTCACCAGTAGCACCTTTTCTCGCTTCATTTTTAGGAGAACAAGTGAAAGCAGCAGTAAGATTTCCGTTGGGGGAAAAGAGCATAATCAAAGTGCATCACAGAATCGGCTTATGGTTTGAGAGTTTTGTGATGTAGGTTGTGCTGCTTACTGGCGGGATCTTGTCTTTTGTGGCAATAACCATCTGATGATCTGTTATGAATTCGGGATGAATGAGTACATTAAAAACCTATTGCGTACTCGACATTGATTGTAACGATCAAGTAATTGGGTCGTTTTTAAACAATCATCAACAAGGTTAGGCTTAGGTAAAAGAACAGATCCGAGAATGCGCAGCAGTAGCTATTTGAATGAGGTGTAAATATGAGTAACGATTTACAGAAAGATTTGCTCGCTTCCGAGATTCGCTACAGACGTCTCTTTGAATCCGCGAAAGACGGAATACTAATACTGGACGCGGAGACAGGTAAAATCGAAGATGTAAATCCGTTCCTGATCGCAACACTTGGCTATTCAAAAGAAGAGCTTGTGGAGAAGATGGTATGGGAAATCGGGGCTTTTAAAGATACGATAGGCAACCAGGATAATTTTCAGAAGCTGCAGGCAAATGGATATATCCGTTATGAAAATCTGCCGTTGGAAACAAAAAGTGGGCAGCAAATCGAGGTGGAGTTTGTCAGCAATGTGTATTCCGCCGACAATAAAAAAGTAATTCAATGTAACATCCGCGACATTACGGAGCGAAGGAAAGCTGAGGCGGCTATCCATTATGAACGAAGTATGGCGAATATGTACCTCGATATGGCAGGAGTTATATTCGTAGCACTCGACAGAAAAGGGATCGTCACCCTGATCAATACAAAAGGATGCGAGATTCTGAGCCTTGAGAGAGAAGATATCCTGGGGAAGAACTGGATGGATCATTTTATACCGAAATCCATCGCGTCAGAGGTAAAGCGTGTTTTCAATATAATGATTGAAGGAAGCTTCAAGCCCGTGGAATATTACGAGAATGTCATCGTAACTGCCAACGGTGAAGAGCGGCTTATTTCCTGGCACAATACGGTACTGCGCGACGAGTCTGGAGAGACTATTGGCTCACTTGCAGCGGGAAACGATATTACCGAGGCTAAAAACGCAGAGGAGAAAATCTCCCACCTGGCTTCTTTCCCCCATCTCAACCCGGATCCGATCATCGAACTCGATGCTGACGGAAGCATAAACTATGCCAATCCAGCCGCAAAAACCGCATTCCCTGATTTAGAGTCGTCAGGCATTCGGCATCCTTTTCTGGTGAACTGCAAAGCAATCGCAGCACAGATCCTCAAAGAAGGAATCAACCCCATAAAACGTGAGATTATGGTTGGGGACCATGTCTATGCACAAACCCTGCAGTACGTAGAATCATCCAAAACTATGCGAATTTACAGTCGGGATATCACAGTGCAGAAAAAGACCGAGGAAGCTCTGACGGAAAGCGAAAGGAAATATAGCAGCTATATTGAAAACGCACCTGACGGAGTCTTTATCACCGACGAATCCGGACATTTTCTTGAGGCTAACCCTGCCGCTTCCGATATAACGGGTTACAGCAAGGATGAAATTCTGGAGATGACGATATTGGATCTATTAGCGGAATTATCTCAAAGAGGCGGAAAAAATCATTTTTGGAAGGTCTTGGAAAAAGGTTCGGCTGAGGCGGAATTGCGGTTCCGAAAAAAAAACGGTTCTGTCCGATGGGTGAATGTCAATGCCGTGAAACTTTCGGAAACTCGTGTTTTAGGTTTTTTAAAGGACGTTACTGTCAGAAAAAGAGCGGAAAACAAGCTTGTATATCTGAGTTACCACGACCAGCTTACGGGGCTATACAATCGCAGGTTCTTTGAAGAAGAACTCAGGAGGCTGGATACAAGAAGGAACCTGCCTTTGTCAGTCATTATGGGAGATATCAACGGGCTGAAGTTTATCAATGATTCTTTCGGGCATAGCACAGGGGATGCGTATCTAAAAAAAGCAGCAGAAATCATCAAGAAATCCTGCAGGGCAGACGATATTATTGCACGGCTTGGTGGCGATGAATTCGTCATCCTGTTACCGAAAGCCGATGCAACCGAAGCAGTTAAAATTATCAACCGGATTTTGCTTGAGGCATCAACACAAACAGTCGGCAATTTTGCACTGTCAATATCGTTTGGGTATGATACCAAGGAAACGGAAGAACAATCGATACTGGAGATCATGGAAAACTCAGAAAGCCATATGTACAGGCATAAGGTCTATGAGCGTACAAGCATTCGGAGTAAAACCATCGATATTATCATGGATGCCTTGTTCTTAAAAAGCAACCGAGAATCACAGCACTCGGAAAGAGTCAGCATGATCAGTGAATTGATCGCATCCAATATGAGTTTTGATAAGGATGATGTCAATCAAATCAAAATAGCGGGCCTTATTCACGACATCGGCAAAATAGGAATCGATGAGAAAATTCTAAATAAAGCCGGTCAACTTGACAAAGATGATTGGGAAGAGATCCGAAAACATCCTGAAGCTGGCTGGCGTATATTGAGTTCGTCAAAAGAGTTTTCCGAATTGGCGCGATTCGTTCTTCATCATCATGAAAAATTTGACGGCAGCGGTTACCCAAACGGGCTGAAAGGCGAAGAAATACCTATGGAAGCAAGGATCATCGCAATTGCTGATGCTTATGATGCTATAACCAGTGAAAGAAGCTACCGAAAAGGAGCCAGTAAGGAAGAAGCCATAGAGGAGATTAAAAAATGTTCGGGTACACATTTTGATCCAAAGATTGTGGATGTGTTAATCAATAAAGTCTTGCTGGATTTTATATAAATTGGGGTGACCCCTGAAAAGCGGTTACATGCGAACGGAATCGATTGCTTCATAATTCTATACGAATAGTATAAACACCCCCGGCAAGCGTCAAGCTGCCGGGGGTTCACTTATTGCGGTTATTCTTTTTTTACTTCTGTGGGAGCAGCTTCAGGTATCTTCCCCTGCTCAGCGTGCAGCTTGCCAACGGCTGCGGTGATGGCGTTAATAATTGTCGTGACATCGATCTTCCACCCGAGGGCTGTCACCCACGATTGTAGGAGCGAGATGGCCTTTTCAAGTTTGATCTCACCGGTCCCGCCGCCGTAGGTTTCCTCCATCTGGTAGACAAACTCGAGTGCCTTTTTCACAAGCCAATGGTCCTTGACCAGCGGCCACAGGAAGCGGTACCCGAGTGCGGTCAGAACCAGGACGATACCAGTTACCAGAATTCCAGTCCAATCCATAATCATTCTCCTTCATCTCTGTATTTTTTCATCAGCCACTTCTCAACGGCTGAGTTCCCGCTGTACGCGGCGAATACCACAATGGCATAGGATATGTACGCCTTGACGACAAGCACCACGCTGGGCGCGTCGCCGGCCATAGCGCAGAGGATCAGTGCAGCCAAACAAATAGCCGTGACGCTTGCCGTCACAGCCACGACGATCCGCTTGCTGAATTGAACATAAGGCTTTGTTTTCATAACCCGCCAAGCCCCGCTTTTGCTGCAATGAACCCGAGAGCAAGGGCAACAACGTACTTGATCACGTCGCCGACAACACTTTCCCAGCGCTTGGCAGGCTTCAGCTCCAGGGAGCCGATTTTCGTATCCTGACGGTCAAGCTTGGTTTCGTGTTGCTCAACGAGGATGCTCAATTTTACGGATACCTCGCCCAGCGTTTTCAACGTATCCTCCATACACGTAAGCCGCTCCTTGTCCCTGCGGAAGCGTTCATCACACAGCTCCTGCCGCGCTTTATACTCTGCCCGTGTCAACTGCTCTTGCATGGTTTTGCGGTCCTTTCATTCGGTCAATATGTCAATCAGAAATACGATAATCAGGTATACGGCGAGGCCAATACACATTTTGACCACACCCAAGAGCACGTCGCAGATCGGATCGCAGATGATCATCGCGGCCTGCCTTACGCGGCGTTTATGGCCTTGATCAGCGCATCCCAGGTGTACTCGCCCACAACACCGTCGGCTTCGAGCTTGTGGGCCCCCTGGAAGGCCAACACAGCCGCCCTGGTTGCAGGGCCGAAGTCACCGTCGACGTTCAGCTGCGGGTTCGCGCCGGCGCGGTTCAGGGCCGTCTGAACGGCTCTGACGCCGTTGCCCTGATCGCCGTACTGCCAGCGATACCGGGTGTACTTGGACGAGAAGCCGGAGGCCGCTGCGGGCGTTTCCACCGTTTCACCCACTTCAGTATCGATTGCCGCCCCTGCGAGCCCGGCGAGGACCGCCTCCACCTTTTCGGAGTAAACGGCGTGCTTGTCAAAACCGACCATGTTCCAGCCACCGTTGATCGATTTGCCCTTGTAATTGCTCTCGATGACCTTCTGCTTGCCAGCGGATGCGGCGATCGAGGTCTTGCCGGTCCACAGCCCCATGTGCGAGGCGTTACCGACGCCGTCGGCTTTGTATTCGGCAGGCTCGCCGCCGTCATGGTCAAGGATGAACAGCGTGGCGCCGGCAGGCGTTTCCCCGAACAGTTCTTTGCACTTCTCCGGCGTGCAGGTATACCGCATGGCACGGAAATGCCGATTGCTGCCGGACAGGTCCATTTCGGCTTTCGGAACGCCTGCCTGGATGAAGCAGTACTCCACCAGTCCCTGGCAGTCCATTCCCGTAAGCGACATGCCGCCGTTTACATAGGGGATCGTGCTGCGTTTGATGTAGTTCAGCAGGGTATTGGCCTGGTCGATCACCAGTTGAATTTTTACCTGTGTCATTGTCACTCGCTCCCTTCGCTCAGTTGGTTGGTCAGATCGGTATATTCCGTTTCCGTCAGCCGTCCCACGGCATAAAAAACGTCGAGCTTTTCTTGCAGCCCGACGGTGTTCCCCCGCGCGATCATGCGCACCAAGATTTGATACAGCATCGTTTACACCCCCATTTCCAGCAGTATGTTCTGATAGGTCAGATCGACCACTTCGGCGTCCAGCGCCGCGATGGTCGCGTTTGCCTGTTCAAGCGCAGTCAGCACAGGCTCCCCGTTTCGATAGAAAGCCCCGTCGGTATAGGTATCGCCGATCTGCGCGGGGACGTCGTTCAGCTTAACCGCATTGGGGAATTCATGCGCATTTCCCTCATACAGCCAGATGATATTGACTACGATACCGTTTTCAATCAATGCGTACTTCATATTGCCCTCCTTACGCCGCGCGGTGATTGCGGATTACAACGATCCCGGAACCGCCCGCATATCCGGCATCCCCAGCATCCCCCGTATTCGCAAGCCCGGCATTCCTGGCATATCCGCTGTCGAGGCCATGACCGCCGGATGCATATAACGCTCCGGAAGATTCGGCAAATTCTTTGGTGGTTGTATGCTGTCCAATACCGGGCGGATCAACTGATGCGGTACCGTCACTTCCGTCTGTTCCACCATGCCCGTACCGCTCGCCGCCGCCGGAACCGCCGTTTGCGCCGGCGTTCGTATGCGGGGCATAGCCGCCGAGCGCCGAATACCCGAAGGCGGAAGACGTTCCTCCGTTGACCTCCACGGAGCCGCCCGCTCCTACGGTGATCGTGTACGGCGTATTTTTTACAAGCGTAAGGCTTAATTGTGTAGTGGTATATCCGCCGCCGGCACCGGCATCATGCGACGGGGAACAGTTTCCTCCTCCTGCTCCCCCGCCGGAAAGAAACAGATCGATGATAAAGTCCGCGTTCGTAACCGTCAAAGTGCCGCTCGTCAGAAACTTAATCCGCCAGTTGCCGTCACCGTCGTCAATCAGCGAGTAGCTGCCTGTATACGTGAATTCAGGAATGGAGGCCGGCGGCTCTCCTCCAGGAAACATCGATAGTATAGGCATAATTTAACCTCCCATAATGAACACAAGGACGGGTATATCGATCTCAGGCATGTCGCCCTCTGCAGCAACGGTTATTGTCCCCGCTCCCTGCGCCGTAACATGCAGCAGGGCGGCCAAAGCTGCGATATACTGGGCGCTTGTCGCCGTAGCCGGAAGCCCGACCGTCGCTTTCTTTGCCGCCGTCATGCCGGTGATGGCGATCGTCTGTGTATAGGGCGCTTCGCTTCCGATCCAGGAAGCGGCCGCCAAAGTCCCCGTTGCCGGAATGATCGCCGGAGCATAATCTTCATCAGGCGTGGCGTCTTCGGT
The DNA here is from genome assembly GCA_963674895.2 of Candidatus Limiplasma sp. Classification (GTDB taxonomy): domain Bacteria; phylum Bacillota; class Clostridia; order Christensenellales; family Aristaeellaceae; genus CAXXOK01. The sequence continues at coordinate 582,207 of CAXXCY010000002.1, read as the reverse complement.
ATCGCCTTCACCGTCACCCTTTTGCAGCGCCGTGCTTTCCCCGACCCTTTTCATGGCGTCGATGTTCTCCCGCGCCTGATCCTGCTTCGCTGTTTCCAGCGTCTGCTCCGAATACCGGATCACATCTTCGGTCGCTTCCTCGATCGCGTCCTCGATGATCTGCTCGATCTCGGAACGTCTCAGTGATTCGGGCGCGATCAGGCCGCAGACGGTATCATCCGCGCGCTCATCCGTGATATCGGTCGACAGCAGTTCAGCAGCAGCAGCGCGGACCAGTACCCTCGCCAGCGAGATCTCCCAGGTTTCCTCATCGCGCGTCAGGGCGGGCGCTTCCGGAGAGCTCCCCGCCACGCCGATCAGTTTCACTATGGAGATCGTACGCGCCGTAAGGTCCAGCCGCAGGATGATCCGGTCGATCCGGTTCAGCTCCGCTTCCGTGGTATGCGTGAAGGCCCGTACGCCGCTGCCGTCGTCGCGCAGCTGGTAATAGAATCCCTCGATCATCGCCGTGCCATACCCCACCAACACGCGCATAGTGGAGCCCTCGGCGGTCACCTGCAGGCAGGCGCCGAGGTTGGCCACACCGTTGGAGGCGAGCGTATGGAAGGCGGTCGCCATGTCGACGGAGTTGTAACTTCGGATATCCTCGCCCGAGCTGTCGAAAAACCCGTATCGTTCCTGTGCCATGTGGTATCACATCCTTATCTTGCGGCGTTTTGCATACCGGCCAGCAGCTTGCCGACTGTGATCGGGGCGTCCCCGAAGGTCCCCTTGAGCTTCCGAAATCCCTTTTCGTAAGTTTCGGTTACTTCTGTAATCCGGACGCCGGTATGGAAGCCGCGCCCGCTGAGCAGCACCTTGTCGCCGACCGCATAATCCCGTCCGTACCGGCACGCGCCGCTGTCGATCAGATCCGCGGTGAGGGTGATCTTGGCCGCGGCGTCGGTCAGCTTATTCTGCGCATAAACCGCGAGCAGCGCAGGATCTTCCAGACTGCCGGCTTCCGCCCACAGCTCACGCCGGGCAAAGCCCTCAGCACTTCCGCCTTCGGAAAGGATGAAACGGTCCTCATCTTCCCCGGCGCCGCCGATATACGCCGTGGTCGCGCTGCCGGAATGCGTGGCTTTGTACGTGATATCCGCCGCGTTTCCGTTTTCCTCGCTGATCAGGCACAGCGCCGGTCCCTGCGTCCGGTCCAGTCCCGCCCAGGCGTCAAAGATGAACTGCTTGTTTACGAGATCGATACGGATATCCCAGCCTGTTTCTGTGGTTTCCCCTATGGTCTGGAACAGCGTATCCAGTCGGTCAAACCGCGCCTGCCACGGAAGCGAGATGCCCCTTCCCTGGTCTGTTGCCAGTACCAGCCCCGGAATGGCGCGGGCCGCATCGTCGGGGGATACGAGGTTCACGCCGGCGAAATGTTTGTAAGCGGATTCCGCGCTGCCTGTGAACCGGTCCCAGCCGAAATCCTGATACGCCCGCGCCCCGGCTTCCAGCGGCGGTACGCACACGCGCCGCTTAGCCAGCCCTTTGAGCATGCAGCCCTTGACGGTCAGCTTTGAGCGTTGGTACGTGGATACATCCTCGATCAGGTACGCGTTGTCCGGCGCGTCGCCGAAAAACACGATCACGCCCGGCACGAGCACATGCGCGTTTTTTGCCCGCGGATCGATCGTCACGCTGATACTGCCGATCCCATAATAGCTGCGGGTCATCTGCACGCTTTCGTATTGCGCAAGCTCGCCGAGGTTCTCAAAGGCGGAATTCATTACCTGCAGGGATTTCATGCCTACACCCCCTCGTATGCCGGACGCCATGTGACCGTGATCTCGCTCATCGCTTCGGCGCCGCCGGCTTCATACACCAGCTCGTTGACGCCGGGCTGCAGCATGAACTCCGCCAGCGGCGTTTCCAGGCTCAGCTTGCCGAACGCGCCTGTTTCGTTCCCTTCGGCGTCGATGATCTTCGCGTCCAGGTGCGCGGGGTCCGTGTTCAGGATCAGCATGTTCCCTTCGGGTATGGCGGTTACCAGCGCGATACGCTTCCCGGTGGTCTGGTTGTAGATACGCGGGATTTCTCCTTTGCACGCGATCATGATTTCCACCGGCGCACCGACGTGCCCGGTGTTGTTCGCTTCCCTGGAGAAATCACGCCGGCCGAAGTCCACCGGGAAGGAGAACGGAAGCGAAAACCCTTCCCCGGAATACTCGAACACCACGGAGGATGGATTGATCGCGAACCAGTACGGGCTTTCGCAGCGGAAAGTCACCTTGAGGTTCGGCTGGGTATCGTTCGTCCGGCTTTTCGCTTCCAGCCCGCCGTCCGGAACGGCCCAGGTCATATACCGCACAGAGTCGTTCTCGTAGATCAATACCGCCCGTTCCTCGCCGCGCACGGCCCTGTCCGGAGACAGGATGCGCATCAGGTCCATGCGGTGCGCATACATCGCTTCCCGGGCGCTTTCCATAATGCTGAAGGTCGCGGTCACCACCCGCTTATCCCGCCGGTATCCGGCCACGGTATCGCCCTGCTGGTATACGCCGTTCAGCGTTTCGATCTTCAGGTCCGGCAGCTCCAGCCCTCCGATTTTGGAGAGCACGTACGGAGCATGCCAGAATACGATCTGCTCGTTGTTCAGGTTGAAGTAGGTCAGTTTCTGCATACAATTACTCCCCTGCGATCTGCGCGGCGAGGTCTTCATTAGCCTGCTGAATACGCCGTGCGGTTTCCGCCGGCGTTTCAACGGGCGTGTTGAAATTGTTTATTTGCTCGATCGTGATCCCGCTGACCGGGTTTCCGTTTTCATCGTAAGCTTGGGTCCGTGCAGCCGCAGCGGCAGCCGCTACATTCGCCGCCTGAATGCTGTCAACCGCCGCGGTTACATCGGCTTCGAAATCGGTAAACCAGTCGTTGAAGGTGCCGAATACCGAGGTGAACCCGTCCATGAACCTCTCACCGAGAGAACGCCCGGCAGCATCGTATTCGGGCGCGTATTCGCCCAGCAGGTCGATGATCTTCTGCTGGGTGCTGTTCATCAGCTCAAGCTCGGCTTCGGCCTGCAGGTTCGCCTGCTTGGTACGCTCGTCGTAAAAAGCGTCGATCGCCTTCTGCTGTTCGTCCAGGGCATCAATTTCGGAATCCGCCTGTTTGTTGATCGCGTCGATCTGCGCTTCCAGCGCCGCCTTCTGCTCGTCGCGCTCCGCTTCACGCTGCCATTGTGCGTAATCTTCGTTAGCGGCGTCCAGCTGCTTCTGCAGCTGCATCCGGTTGTAGGTGTCCTGCTCGTAGGCAAGGCTCTGCTCCAGCATGGCGATCTTGCGCAGGTGCTCTTCCTGGTCCGCCTGCCGGTCCTCGGCTTCCTCCAGGGCGTCCAGGGCGGCGATCTGTTCCTCGATGGTGGAAACATTATGATCGCGCCATTCTTCCCAGGCTTCGCGGCTTTGATCCAGCGCCTCGGTCTCGGCGTCGCGCATTTTTTCATAGCGCGCTTCCAGGGCGTCCATGATCGCTTCGGACAGATCGGTCAGGTTCTCCGCGTCGCGCTCCGCGATATTTTTCTTCACATCGTAGATGCGCTCTTCCAGGTCAATCGCTTCCTCCGCGTCCGCGATCCTACGGGCGGCGATATCCTCAAGGTGCTCAAGCTCCTGCTCGTAGGTCAGTTGGTCCAGCGCCTTCAGATGCTCGAGGTGATCGATTTCTTTCTCATAGGCGGACTTTTCAACGGTTCCACCACCACCCCCGCCACCGGAAGATCCTTTCCCGCCGCCGCCACCGCCCCGGCCGCCGGAAACGATACCCAGTAAATCCAGAAGCTCCTTCAGCGCCTCGGCCTCGGCCTTCGCGGCTAAAATGGCAGCGATCAATTGAGCGGCATCGCCGGTCATGTCGACGTGCGGATCCGTTGCGTCCAAAGCCCACAGCTGCTGTTCAAGCGACGCGATCTGCGTGTCCAAATCCGCTATGCGCTGCGGAATATAGGTGGCCAGCCTGCTAAACGCGTCATTCGTTGCTTCGATGGCCGCTTCATCGCTGTCAAGGCTGCCGGTCATCTTCTTGATATGGGGGATCATGTCCTTGACGGTGCTGCTGTAATCCTTCCCGCCATCCTTCGCGTCTTTGTAGGCTTTATAGAGATCCTTCCACTGCCGGATGTTCTGCGCCATGACACTCGTGGACTTCAGATCTCTCTGGACGCCCGTCATGGTCTTCTGATACTCGTCCATCGCCTTTTCGGCGTCGCTCACTTCATCGGCGGCATCGGCGTATGAGGAAGCAGAATCCGCCACTCTCTCAGCCGTTTCTTCAGCAGTATCACCCAGCAGGCGAAGCGGATCATACAGGCGTTCGATGGTTTCCTTGAACGCCTCCATCTGCTCCGCCGTAATCTCTCCGGATTCCACCAGCCCTTCCAGCCCCGAGAGTATCGGGCTGTCCTCGCCGAGCATGGTTTCCCACGCGTCCATGAAATCGTCGATATCATCATCCGTCGGCATGATACCGGCTTTGATGCCCTCCGTGAAGGAGGCGAGCGTTTCCCTGGCGGCTTCCATGTTTTCGTCGCTTGCGGCGGCCGCGATGGAATCGATCAACGCAGATACGATGTCCGCGCCCAGCTCTTCATCCTCTACCCCGATATTGCTCAGGGCGTAGCGCATGGCGAGGGAAAGCCCGTCCGCCAGCTCGTCGCTCCAACTCCCCCCGACCTGATCCGTGATATCCTCCTTGAACTTCTCAAGCTCGGTGCTGAACTTCTCCCGGTATCCGTCGAACAGATCGGCGAAAGCCGCCAGTCCCTCGGTTTGGTCTTCGCTTTTCCCCAGTTCCTTATATTGGGCGATCAGGTCGGAAAGCACGGACTCCGGCAGAACGCCGGGTCCCAAAACAAGGATATCGTTCAGGTCGGCCATCAGGCTCTTCCGGGTATCTTCCAGCGTTTCCGCCGCGTCCATCAGGTCCGCAGCCTTTTGCTCAACGTCCTCGCTGACGCTCTTGCGGCCCGCATCCGAACCGTCGTAGCTGAGGTCAAGCTCACGGGCAGCCAGCTTCAGATCCGCCTGCGCCTGTTTATACTCTTCCGTCCCCCTGGTCATGGTTTCGATCCGGTTGCTCAGGTCGCGCCAGGTATCAATCGCTGCGGCGTCTTTCCCGCCCTCGCTCAGGGCGGATTTATACTCGTCAATGCCGGTTTTCAGCGCGTCATACTTCTCTTTGGCGGCCTGCTGCGCTGTGGTCAGCGCTTGTGTGGAAGCAGCCTGTTCATCGGTCGCCCAGGCAGCCTCTTTGGCCGCCGCTATGTAGGCGTCGATGCTCGCTTTCGTAGTATCGAACGAAGGCGCGACAAGGCCCAGGGTATCCGCGCTTTTGCCGATAGACAGCATGATCTCGGTAAAATCTGCCGAGGAGAGTTTCCCTTCCTCGACGAGCCTGTCCAGGTACTGATAAATCGGGCTGTCCACCCCCAGCAGGTCATTCCACGCTTCCTGGGAAGCCGTAATCTCGGAATCGGTTGGCGTCAGCCCTTTGGCAATCTTCCCGTTGAACGCCTGCAGCGTTTCCACCGCGTTATTGATCTCTGGGCGGCTCGCCACCGTCCCGATCTTTTCCACCATCTGCGTGAAGAAGTCGTCAAAGGTTCCGGAGCTTTCAAAATCGGAGGGGTAAATCTGCGGGACAAGCGAGTCCGTCAGAATCTTCGATATGTCCGCGTTAAACTCCCCGCCCTGTTCTTCGATCAGCGCCTTATAGAGAACAAGCTGATCAGACATCCATTTCTGGTAATCCGAAAAAGCGGCCGCAATGCTCTGGTTATACTCCTGCAGCTTGAAATCAGATTCCGGATTGAGCAGGTCGGCTTCAGAGAAACCCTGCAAATAGAATTTCTTCGTATCCAGCGCGTTCATGCCCGTGCGCGCTTTGTCATAGCTGTCCGAAGATTGGACCTCCAGCGCCTGGAGAAGCTTCTCACGCTCCGCCTGCGAGAGATCACGGACAGACGCGGCGTAGTTATCCGTTGCCTCGGTTACCTTGACCAGCGCGTCTTTGGTAATCCCGTACTGCGCCGCGAGCTGGGTTTCGATGGTTTTCAGTTCCAGTGCTTCGTTGTACGTCAGGCTCTGCTTGCGCTGCAGTTCCACGTACCGGGCGATCAGTTCCTCCAGCTTGTCGATATGCTCCTGCTGGGCCTGTACGGCCTCCCTGTTTTGCTGTACGCGCTTTTCTTCTTCCTCGCGTACCTTTTCCAGGTGGTTCTGATACGCCGAATATGCGGCCGTCAGCGCGCCGATAGCGAGCGCCGCAATGCCAAGCGGGCCCAGGCTCGCGCCGACCGCCAGCAGCTGCGTGTGGAACGTTTTCAGAACCGCCGTCACCTTTGCGACCGCCAGCATGCCCATGAATGCCGTCGTTGCTGTGGTCGCACCGGCCGTTACGCCGGGGAACGTCTCTACAAGTCCTGTCAGCCCTTCGAGAAGCACGTTCTTGACGTCGGTCCCCAGCGCCTTTACCGGCGTATTGGCATCGCCAAACGCTTTGGAGAGCAGATAGGTCTGGTTCTCCGTCTTCGCCATCTTACCGGACAGGGAATCCTGCAGCTTGGCGATATCGCCCGTCATGGCGGCGGTTTCCTTCCGGATGCCCTGATACTCGGCCTCCACCTTCTGCTGCTGCGTGAGCGCGGACACGGAAACGCCGATGAATTTTGCGTATTCCTCCCACATCTTTGCGACGTTTTTGGTCACGCCGGAGTTATCTACCAAGATTGAGTTTTCTTGTTTCAACCCTTCCGTAGCCGACTTTACAGCGTCCGAAAGGGACAGCGAAGCTTGCCGCCCGAAAGCGGCGGCGTCCTTCAGTCGTATAATCGTGTCTGTTGCCTCGTCCAGCGAGAACCCGCGGAGAAGAAGGTTTTTGTATGCCGTTGCGGCAGCCGTGGCGTTGAAGAACTGGTCGACAACCTTCGCGGTTTCCTGCTCCATTGCCGTGCTGGATATACCGGTGCTCTCCGCGACGCTGTTCAGGCCGCGTAGAGCGTCCTTGTAGGAATTCACATCATGAATTCCCTTATCTTTGGCTTCGCCGATTTTCTTGAATACGGTAACGGCCACGGTCGCCAGCGCCAGCCATGCCAGCTGCGCTTCTTTGGCGCCGGACGCCATTTGCTTACCGGCGTCGGCGCCGGCTTTGCCGGCCTCTTTCATCGGCTTCTTCGTCTGGTCGGCGGCGTTCCCGATGCCCTGCAGCCGGGCCTTCGCTTCCTCGGCTACCTGCTCCAGGTTTTCAGCGGTTGCGCGTATCGTAATAACCAGTCCGCCCACTTCGTTTTCAACCAAGAACCTCTCCTCCTTCCCCAAAAAATTTCATCGGGTCCGCGTGCGTTACGGTCTCGACGGCTTCCGCATCCTTGCCGCCGTGGAGGACATTCCACGCCCGGATGATCTCCGGAATCTCGTCGATATAGTAATCTTCCAGCAGCTCACGCTTGGATATGCCAATCGAAAGCCCGGAAGCGATCAGCCTTTGGAGCCAGAAACCGCCGCTTGCGTCTTTGCCCTGGCCATCAGACTGCGAGCGGCGCTGATAAAATTTTCTATGTTGTTCACCTCGAGCCAGGCGTCGATAATCTCCACCAGCCCGTCCAATCCGATCGCGGGATCGTTGAGCAGCTTGTCCTCGGGAATATCGGTCAGCGCCGATACCAGCGAAGACGCGTGCTTGGGAAGCGCGGAAAACGCCCGAACCGCAAGCTGCCCGATCATGGCCGTATCGATAGTCTTCAGCTGCCGGAGGATCGCGTCGGCATTCATGCCGGGGAAAACGGCCGCCATAGCCTCGGCGGGGAAGTTCTGCAGCTTCTCCAGGGCGGCGATATACGCGCCGATCGGCATGCGCTTGATTTCATACCCGCGTACCCTGCGGACGCCCGGCAGCGAGATATTCCCCGCGACCTTTTTGAAGTAGTTAATCATGGGATCCTCACTTTCATGGAAACGCCCGAAGGCGGCGTTATGCCGCCCCCGGGCTGTCACTGTATGCTGTTGTGGTACGGTTACGCCGCCGGTTTGGTTTCCGCGGCGGTCAGGAACGCGCTGCACGCAGCGGCGTTGCTGCTGTCTTCCTTAAGCTGCATCACAGCCCACGGTTTCAGTGTGGCCAGCTGCGGCTTCTTGAACACGCCGGAGATAATCACTTCGCATACCGCGGCGCTGTCCTTCTTGGACGTGAAGTTGTCGAACTTGATACCGGTCAGCTCGAACACGCGGTAATTGAAGTAGAACGGCAGGCCGGATACGGTATCGGCCACGCAGCGCAGGGCGAAGCATTTCCCAGTGATGCTGAAATTCGCTTCCAGCGTCTCGGTTTCAGCGTCATATACGCCCAGGCCGAGGGTTTCCAGCTGCGCCAGCGGCACTTCCGCCATGCGCAGCTCCACGTCCTCGCCGCTCACGTTGCGCAGCTGGGCGTAGAGATCGTCGTCATAGTACACATCGGTTTTGCTCTCCTTCACCGTGCGGCTCATCTGCCCGGCGTACTGCAAGGCAGCGCCTACTCCAGTGACATAAGATGCGATCGTATCCGTGGTGATGGGCGCCAGAGCGACGCCCCGGAAGCCGATAATGGCCCGTTTTGCAGACATAGTATGTCCTCCCTTTATTCTGATGGAATGGTTTTCGCATAGCGGGTGATCGTTTGCAGAGCACCCGCCGTGTTCTGGTCGAATTTGAATGTCAGTTCATAGCCGAGGGCTTCCATGCGCGGCACAACAGCCTCGAACATGGCGTGGATCTGTGCAGGCGTACCCGCGAAGATCCGCACGTAGAATTCCTGTTCCGTCATATACCTCCGGTTATCCCGGCGGTCGGCGCCCTGCTCGCTTGCCAGGTCGACCACGAGCGCGGGCAGATCGGCGACAGATGCCGGCCAGGAATCGGAGATGGAGCCCAGCCCCGGGATATCCTCCAGCGTGGTTTTGATCTGTTCTTTGTAATCCGTCATTTCCCCACCGCCTTTCGGATTTCATCGGCTATGATCTGCTGTGCTTTCTGCCTGTTCTGCCTGAACGCGGGATACATGTACGGCTGCGCCCGTTGGCCCGCCCAGTCGGGCCTGTAGGTCGCCGGCGGCATTCCTGCCGGCAGTTCGCTTTCAGCCCCGCGGATACCCGTACCATATTCCACGTACACGGAATGTTCAGCCCCCGCGACGACCGTGGCTTCCACGGTATCCCCTTTAATCTCCGGATCGGTCGCACGGATTTTCTCCCTCAGCTCCCCGGTGTCAACCGGCGCCAGTTTTCGGGCGTCTTTCGCCACAGCCTGTGCTGCCTTCCCCGCGCCGATAGCGGCAGCGGGAAGGACCTGCTCCAGCGTCGCACCCAGGGCTTCCGCGATTTCGTCCAGCCCGCTGACCGAGATATCAAGATCCATACTCTCCGCGCTTCCCTTCGGGTAGGTAATCAAGGTGCACTACGGTGTGCCGCGCCCACGTTTTCGAGGATTTCACGTAGTAATCGGGCAGGGCGTCAACCGCCACATCCACGCATACGCCCGCGCCTTCCGGCAGCAGGGCCGTGGGCTCGTTCGTAAGGAGCAGCAGCATCCTGTTCAGCTGCGCGCCGTACATCGTGGCATTGAGCTGCCCTTCCAGCGGCTGCAGGGATACGGACAGGATTTCATACGCCGGATTGTACTTCACCACATCCTTGCGTACGGAGTTCATCACCTGGTGTACGGCGATATCACGCACCCGCTTTCGTTGCAGACCCATCAGGCATCCCCCACCTTCGCGACCCGGCACCTGTTCAGCAGGCTTCTCAGGTGTTGGGGCAGTGTCTCGAGGGTAATGCTGATCCCGCCCTCGCTGTGTGACTTCTCGCCCTCCAGCCCGAGCTGGTTGTACGATCCTGCCGCCAGATAAAGGACAACCGGGATACACAGGGCAGGCACTTCTGCCCGCCCCGTGTCCCCTTTCACGAAGGTTTCCGCGTCCTCAATCAGGTCGTTGAGCAGCGCGTCTTTGTCCGTTCCGGTGATCCCCAGGCGGCGCTTGAGCTTTTCCAGCATAGGCTATCAGCCTTTCTTCCTGGGCGCGGGTTTCTTCTTCGTCTCAGGCGCTTTCACTGCCGGAGACGCGGTTTTCGGGGTAAATTGCAGTCCGACGATTTTACCCATGTTGTACCTCCTTAAGCGTCAGCCCATACGGCGGTGACAGTCGTGTCAGCAGTAAAGACATGCGTGTCGCCGGGATCAAACGATTCGCCCCCGATGCTCCACGCAGAGAATACCTTGCCTTCGGGCGGCGTGAAGGTACAGGCCGGAAGCGTGAATGCCAGGCCGGCATAAGCCGTACCCGCGGCCATCGTGCCGGTGCCGCCATTGGCCCCATACGTCACGGTGTAGGCTGTGTAGGGCTTGTGATGCAGGTAGATACCCGCCACCTTGTTCTCGTACACCTCGGCAATCGCCACATGGCGGTAGCCGAACCTGTAGCCGTCGGATTTCTGGTTTGCCTCGGGCAGGACCACCTTGGGGGCGATGTGCTTGGAGAACTGGATCAGCGCAGCACGGTGAAGGATCATGAAGTTGATATCGGCGGAGTACACAGCCTTCACATAACCGCCCGCAGTCTCACCATCCGAGCTGCCGTCATACCGCTCGATCGCGGTGTAGAAGCGCGTCTGCGGGACAAGGAATTTCGCTGCAAAGCGGTTCATCACTTCCTTGCTCTTGGTGGTGTCCAGATCGGCAATCATGCCGTCCAGCGTAGGCGTGATGTACAGATAGCGGTCCTCGTAAGGGACCTCGTCCTCGTCCATCTTGTTGCTGGCCGCACGGAGCGCCGCAAGCACAGCCGCACCGTCAGCCAGCGTCGCGCCGTTGCCAGACACCTTGCTGATACCGGAGGCGCCTGCGTACGAGGCAAAGCGGAACGCATCCATCTCGGGAATGACCTTTGTACGCATGAACTCACCCGCAAGGCGGCCATACGCAGTGCCGGCGGTTTCCAGATCGTCCATCACGTCGACGTCGAACATGCGGCCGCGGTCGAAGTTGCACTTTACGGTCTCGTTGGTCAGCGTCACGTCGCCGTCGACATAGCCGGAATTGCGGTCATAGTCGCCCAGACCGTCCATATCCATCTTGGGGATGATCAGCTCGTTGGCATTCGCGCCTTCGCGTACGAGGTCGGGATTGCCGTCCAGCACAGACGTAAGACTCGACTGCTTGTACACCTCGTCGAGCACGCCGGTCATTGTTTTTTGAAACAGGGCAATGTTATTGGGCATTTAGTGTCATCCTTTCAGGGCGTGTGCCCTTGTTTATTTTGCGGGTTTGACGCCGGCTGCGGAACGTAATCTGTCAGCCAGCGCACTGCCCCCGCCCGAGCCGTCCGGCGGCGGGGTTCCCTTCAGTTTCTCGTTCACACCGGCTTCCACAGAGGTCCTGAACGCCTTTTCGACGGCTGTAAGGCTCGCCTCGGCGGCTTCCTTGTCTGCCAGCGATACCGCGTCGATCAAGGCAGAAGGAAGGCCGCGTTTGCCGATTTCCGCCAGTATATCGGCACGCAGCTCGCGGGCAGCCAGTTTCGCTTCCCGGTCGTTGAGCGCCGTTTCCGCTTCCGCCTGTTTCTTTTTGGCGAGTTCGTCGGCGGTGAGCTTGGCATCTTCGTCCCACTTGGTTTTCGCCGTGGTGATCGCCTTGCTCACATGCTGGTCGAACTCGGACGCGAAGTCCTTATCCTTGAGCAGTTCCTTCAGGCTCGGGGTTTTGGGCGGATCGTCCTTTGCCTTCGCCGGGTCCGCGGGGTTCTCCGGATTCGCAGGATCGGCGGGGCCGGCTGCCGGGTCCGCGGGATTCGCTGCCGGGTTAGCCGGATCGGCCGCCGGGTCCGCAAAGAATTGAAGGTTCAGGGGCATATGATTGCCGTTTTCCATGATGATTTCTCCTTTTCATCCGGCACGTACTCGGCCGCGCCGTTTTGTTATTAGCCCGGACGGTACTCGGCCCGTCCATGCGTTTTGGGTATGTAAAAAGCGCCTGTCCCGAAGGGCGACGCTTGATACCGGGGTAAAGGAAAACCGCCTTGCTTCTGCTTGGCGGTTTATCCGTTGATGGCCTTGTTCAGCGATCCGTTTTCATCGTCCTCGATGATTACGAAATGCCCCCAGGCTTCCTCGCTGGTCAAGGGAGAGGGAGACGTAGGTGAATAAAGGTATCCAGGTTTCCAATCAGGATCATTAAGGTCGTTGATGTCGTTTGGGTCATCGTCAATAATCCGAAGTGCACCCGTCAGTTCATCCACTTCCACAACTTCGTAGATTTTTCCGTCCGTTAGGCCACCCAATCCGATAGTCCGCCCAACATACTTCACTTTCATTTTCGTCTCACCCCTTTCACCTTGGTTTCAAACTGCAGTCCATTCCACTCGTTCCAGTGGATATCGTAGACATAATTGTTCGTTTCCAGAATACCGGCACGCTTGCTCCACTCTGCAGCGCTGCCGCCATACGTACTGGAAAAATACTGAGCATCCCTGAAATCGGTAATTGTTTCGCCACCCGCAATAGAGCGAACTTTGGTCAGCGTTACGCCCTTGGGAACGACCCCAGGTACGCGAAACCTCTTCAAACCTTGTGTATTCTGCAAAGTCATTGTACCGTCTTTCAGGCTGCTCTGCAAGTAACTTCTAACATCCTCTGGCGCCCCGGCAAGCTGCCAGTCCTGCCATTCAGCGTATGTCATATCCGCAGGTAGCAGTACGCTTTTCCCGTTCGCGTCCCTGCCGCGCCGGTATCCGGTCGCCGGCTGATCGTCCGCCATGCCCGTGGTGCACCGGCAGTTCGGATGGATAGGCGGGTAATTCACGCCTACTTCCGCGGCGCCCACAGGATGCCTGCTGCCGTCCAGCGGCGCGCAGAACTTGCAGGTGCGGCTGTCCAGCGTCGTGATAAACTCGTATTCCTCAATCCCGAGATCCCTGTACGCCTGTTTGTCGGCCTGTCCTGCGATGTAGCTGGTCTCGGTCCGGACCAGCCGTTCCACGTCGCGGAATGATACGCTGAAGCGGTCCCGGATCTCCTGCGCAACCCGCGCGTTCGCTTTCCCGCTCAGGAACCCGGAAGAGATCACATCCTGCAGCTCGCTGGCCAGTGCGTCTCTCGCGCCCCAAATGCGGGAAGAGTAGTTCGCCCCGGCCCACGGCGTATCGATCGCCACCTTCAGTCCGTAGATATCCGGTACCGCGAACGCGTCACCTGTCTGCCGCTGGAGGTCGAACAGGCGGCGGTTATACCCCTCGACGGCTGTAAACCGCAGCTGCCCGGTCAGCTCGTCTTCAAGCACCTGCGATACCCGTGCCATTTCTATCGCGATGTTCTCCCGCAGGGCTTCGATACGGCTGATCCGGTAGGCATACGCGCCGCTGTTGACGCGGATCTCCAGCGCGGTTTTCGCCGCGCCTTCCGGCATCCGGGCAATCCTGATCCGCAGCAGATCAAACTCCGCCCGCCCCAGCGGTTCCGCGAGCGCGGCCTGTGCTTCAGCGTCCGTCAGGTTGAACCGATTGGCGAACGTCCGGAAGATCCGCTGTGCGTCCCCGGCCAGCTGCTTCTGCGCGTCGTACATCGCCTTACCGATCGTCCGCAGCCGCGCGTCGGCGGCAGCCTGGAGATAATCCATATTGGCTTCCGCGCGCCCTATCCAGTAATCATGGGATTTCACGGTTTCTTATCCTTCTCCGCGTCCGGCTTCTCCTTCAGCGGCTGGGTAGCAAACAGCATGCGGCTCTCTTCAAGCTTCTTTGCGCTTTCCTTCTGAAGCGTTACCAGCGCCTTGTCCGCGTCCTCGACAAACGGCACCTGCCCGAGCAGCAGTTCGTCCGGCACGATACCTTTGTACGTCTGCACGGTCTGCGCGATCTCCAGCTCGTTCACCGGCAGGCTGCGGCTGAACGTAATCTGTACCTTGTCGATATCAACGGCCGCCGCGCCTTTCTTGCTCAGGAAGTTTGCGAACAGGCGCAGGCGTGCCCGGAGCCCGTCCCGGAACCAGCGCTCCTTGACACCGGTGATCTGCTCGAGGCCCAGCAGCTTAAAGCGCATGGCCACGCCGGACGATACGCCGGCGAATTTCTCGTCGGTAAGGTTCGGCACAAAGGAAAACTTGTGGATATCATCCGCCAGGCTTTTGCGCAGAAGCTCGTTCCCGCTTTCCGCGTCCGGCTTGGTGATATACCCGGCGTCCGCGCCGTCTCCGGGCAGGAACATCGTGCGTGTCTGCCGCAGGCGCTGGGAAGGAGTGAGCGTAGCCTTATACTCGGCGTCAGCCTCGGCCACTTCCCCGTCTTCGCCCTCCTCGGTCGTAGTTTCTTCGGTATCGTCTACGCCCAGCGAGCCGACGCCCTTGAGCACCATGATCGCGTCGGTGAACTGCTGCTTATCATTGACACGGTCGGACTGCAGTTCGTCATACGCGTCGATCAGCGATACCACGGGTTCGAAGTCGCCGGTTTCCGCCTTATTGTTCCAGTACTCGGTCATCGGCACACCGTCGAAGTGGTGCGGCTCACGGCTCGCGAATTTGGGAGCTTCCTTGCTGATCCGTTCGTGGTGAACCGTTTCCGCTGTGGTGTACAGCGTGATTTTCTCGCCTGTTTTCTTCAGGAACCGGTCCGTCTTATCGACGATCATCACGCCGAACAGCGGCTTATGCTCCACCGTATCGTCATACACCACAAAAGCGTCCAACGGGCTGACCGACGAGGACATAGGCCTGGCCTGCGTATCGGCATAGCACAGCTCCACGCCTTTGCCATACACGGAGCAGTCGATCGCCAGCTCGGAGTCGACGCAGTCGGTCTCGGCTGTGTCCATCGCGTTATCAATCACCTCGTACGCTTCATCCTGTCCCTCGGGTGCCTTATACTGCACCGGTTTCCCGACCAGGTATCCGGACGCCATCGTCGCGATGTAGTTCGGGTAATCGTGCACCAGCTTGTTGTTCGGAAGCCCGGACAGGCGGCGCCGCGAGACGATATCATGATTGCGGATATAGATCTCATGCAGGGGATCCAGCCGCCTTACCCTGTTGCTCTCATGCTTTTTAATGATCTCCAGCAACAGCGTTTCCTCCGGCGTACCGTCCTCGCGCAGCAGCGCGCGGTCAATCGTAATCATGGCCTGCTCCTTTACCTGGGCACTATCGCCCGAATTCCGGCGCTCACGCTTTCCAAGGCGTAACGCGTGGCGTCGATCGTATGGTTGTCTTTATCCGGGTAACGTGGGAGGATGTTCCCCGCCTTGTCCCGGTCGTACTCGTAGGCGGAGAACTCCATCGCGGCAATCGGGCACTTCGCGGGATCGATCACGATCCGGATCCGCGTCTGCAGCCATTTCATGCCGTGCTCCACGCTATCCGGCCCCTTCTTGGCCGGGATCGCCCGCAGCTTCTCGCCCCGCAGCGCGGCAATGGACCGCGGCTCCGCGCTGTCGCAGGTGATCACATCGCTGCCAGCCCTGCCGCGCACTTCCCTGGCCAGCGCATCGGGCTGCTGGCCTGTCTTCACAAACTCGTCCACGATGAACAACGTGCGCCGTTTCGCGCTGTACGCGCACCGCACATACGCGTCAGGATCGGAGGCGAAACCGAAGTCCAAACCGCTGTAGGTACGCAGGCCCTGCCATTCTTCCGGTTTGATCTTCCGCAGCTCGAGGTTTTCAAACACCTGCCCGCCCGTGCCGGTAACCTCTCCCAGGTACATGTGCCGGTACTCGCGCTCGTTCGTCTGCTTCAGCGCCTCGGCTTCCAGCAGGAACGCGTCGCCCAGCCAATCCCCGGGCATATCGAGGTAGCTGCTCTGGTGGTACAGCCGCCCCTTGCGCGGAAGAAGGGATTCGGCGTTCACCCAGTTCAGCGCGCTCATGGGCGGGTTGTAGCTGTACAGCGTGAGCGTGTGCTTGTTGGTACCGCGCAGGATGGACGCCTTGATCGTCCGGACGTCCTGCATGCCGTTGAACTCTGTCAGCTCTTCAAACCACAGGTATTTGAAATACCCGCGCTGCAGTTTCACGCCCTTGGACTTCTCGGGCTTGTCCGCGCCCCGGAACAGGATCCGCTGCCCGGTGGGGATATACACGATTTCCAGCGGCGACAGCTTCAGCTGGAACCAACCGCCTACGCCCAGCATATCGATCGCCCAGGCCATCTGAGCGTACACTGATTCGCGCAGCGTCTCGCCTACCTTGCGGTAGATGATCGCGTGTGCCTTCGGGTCCGCCATCATTCCGCAGACGATCAGCAAAGAGATAAAGGACGATTTCCCGCTACCGCGGCCACCGGAGAGCCACAGTTCATCACACGCGCCGCCGCGGCCCTTGCGCCAGGGATCATAAAAAGGAGGCGAGATCAGATTGGAGATCCGCGCCTCGGGCATCGTTTCAGCCGTCTGCACCATTTTGCACCTCTGCACCAATATCATCGATGATCGTCACGGGGATCATGCCTTTGAACGCCACGTTTTCCGTAAACATCCCCAGGTGCTTGCCGAGTAGTTCCAACGCCCGGAGTTTATCGCACAGCTTTACCTCGCGCTCCGTTGTGTAGAGCCCGTCCTTTACTTTAACGCCGGCAAGCACGGCTCGGTCATCCTCGCTCAAGTCCTCCAGAATTGATCCGCGCGCGAAATTGTGGATTGTCAACAGTTGGTCAGACAGAAATTATAAGGTACATGCATTCCTGAACTCAACCGGAGACAGGTACCCGAGGGTACCGTGCAGGCGGATGTTGTTGAACCAGTGTATGTAATCCGCCAGTTCCAATCGCAGCTGCTCGAGGGTACCAAACCGCCTGCTCGAAACGAACTCCTTCTTGATCAGCCTGAAGGTTGATTCTGCTACCGCGTTGTCATAGGGACAGCCCTTCATGCTCAGGGATCGCTGGATCTGAAAGCTTTCCAGTATTTCATCCACAAGCATATTGTCAAACTCACTGCCACGGTCTGTGTGAAAGATCTGGATCTCGAACAGGTTTCCTTTCACGGATGCAAAAGCTTGATGGACCAGTTCAGCGTCTTTGTGTGCACCGGCGCTGTAGCCGATGATCTCCCTGGCTCCCAGATCCAGCAGCATGCAGATATAGGCCCACTGGGTGCCTACACGAACGTAGGTCAGATCGCTGACAACACAGGCTCCCGGGAGCCTGTCGCTGAATTGCCGGTCAATCAGGTTGGGCACCGGGGCTTCATTCACCCTGGATGCATGAACCCGATACTTCTTGCGTGTGTAGGCGGATACCAGTCCCCGCTTCTTCATGATCCGCCCGATCTTCCGCCTGGATATACAATCCAGCCCTTCCGCAGCAGTACATGCTTGAGTTTTGCGTTGACCGTAAACACGACGATTCTCATCGTATGCGTTCTGAACAACCTCTTCCAAATCCCGCTCGTCCGGCCGGCCCCGGCATTCGTAGTAATAGGTGCTGCGTGCAATGCCTAAGCACCGGCACAGCGCTGATATTGAGTATTTGTGGGCATTGGCTCGGATCACAACTACTTTCGTGCGTATATCAGCGCCGCTTGCTTTAGGACGTCATTCTCCATCCGCAGCTGTTGGTTCTCTTTGCGAAGCTTCAGCAGCTCCAGTTCTTCAGGCGTTCGGTTATCCTTCTCGTGGCTGGAACCGGTTGCATTGATCCGCTTAACCCATTTGTCAAACGCCGATGCTGTCAGGTCGTATTCCCCGGATGATCTCGCTCCTGGGTTTCCCGTGGTTGAACAGTTCAACCAGCTGCCTTTTCTGCTCCTCGCTGTAGGTCCGCTTGGCCCGCCTTTGTGTCATGGTATTTCCCTCCTAAATCTTTCCCGTTATTCTACCATGACCTTATTTTTTCTGTCCGATTTAGTGTAACCAATCCATGCTGCTCTTCCAGTGGAAAGGATCAATAACATCTTAAGAGCCTATCGGATTGAAACGTTAAGTCCGTATTGGCAAGAGTTAAGGGATTTGGGAGCTAAAGATGAAGATAGAATAGAGCTTTGCGCAAAAACACTTAATGCTTTCGATAATGACAAGGGTAGTACACTCAATAATCTGGGCGATATGTTTCAATATCATATTAGCCGACAAGGAGATTATAAATTATGCTTTGGGAGGTAGCGATGACAGAGTATATTGTGATAACGAAGGCAGAGCTTTATGTTGGATCATTACAGCTGATGAAAATGAAGCCTATTCCGAAAAAGTCGTTAATGGCTTGACAAAATGATGATCTGGTGCGAAAGCGTAGATCCTGATATATACAATAAGTTCAGAAGTTATGGGGTTTGTGTTTGGTTATCAACAGTAAATCGACCAGATAAGGGATATGATACGTGTATGATAACTGAATATGGATGCATACAACCTAATATAGATTCTAAAAATTCAGGGAAAATCAATCTGCAGATTTTATTTCAGTACTGTATTCTAGTTGAGCCTTACGGTTTTGCTATGTGGAGGGATATGAAAGCTTTAGGAATAGTAGATGAACTGGGACTTATTGTTTTTATAAAGTATCTGGAGATTGCTAAATCATTTCTAGCATATACGACAACCGCAGAATTAAAAGAAAAGGACACAAATAATGAACGCATATTAAGCGGCTTGATGGCACAATTTTATTATTTGTATAGCGACCATTTTGTACAATTCTTCAAACAATCGTGTGGCTTTGACCCAGACAATAAGATGGTTCTGAGATTAGTTGAAGTATTTAACACTGTTTATTCCCTAATCGGATATGAATGAGTGAAATCTGAACGGATCGCCCGCAGTACGCAGCGAGCACAAGAACGCCACGCGCGTACGCTATGCAGCATGCCTTGGCTGCGACACCAATGGTGTCGCTCTTATCCTCACGCGCGTAAGAGCAAGCCGCACGAGCGAAGCATTTCATCCAGTCTTGGTCCTAACAGGCTGTTTTAGGTACTGTGGCGTCCACCACGAGCGCCTGCGGTGGCTTCGAGCCCGGGAATCCGCTAGTTTTTATGAAAATTTTATGGATTTCCTTCCGTTCATACCTCCATAATAACTTTGAATATAATGTCAATTAAATATCAGAGCTCACGCAGTATATTTCGATTTTATTAAAATTTTTGCGAGCTGGATTCCTTATAAATACTCACTTTCACAGATGATTACTCAAAACTCGCTTGTTGATTATCTGAAAATTCTAATGAACAAGAGTTGAAAAAACAAATAACTAAAAAGCATTTAAAACCGGAAATAGAGATCCTTGAGAATTTCCGGTCATGCGTTCGTTTTGATTTTTCTTTCGATTTCACACAGATTAATAAATCAGCTTTTTTAGGAGTTGAATAATTCTAAATGTGAAATCTGGTTTATTGGAAATATTAGAGTACAATGATGGTTGCACTTTATTTAATAGGAATGAAAATGAATTGGCTATACTAAATCGAACAGAATTATAAGGAACATACCTTCCTGAATTCAACCGGTAAGCGGTACCCGAAGGTGCTGTGCAGGCGGATGTTGTTAAACCAGTGAATGTATTCCATCAATTTTATTTACAATTGCTTAAAGGTTTTTAAATTGCTTGTTTTAGATGAACTCCTTCCTGATCAGCCTGAAGGTCGATTCCGCTGCCGCATTGTCGTAGGGACAGCCTTTCGTGCTCAGGGAGCGTTGGATAGGCCAGATCACCGACTGCACAGGCTCCCGAGAGCCTATTGCTGGATCGCCGGTCACTTAAGTTGGGTACAGGAGCTTCATTTGTTCTGGATAAAGGTACGGCGCGCTATGCTGGTACGTTACGTGATCCGGGTCGAAGGAAAAGGTATCCTTTATGGGTACTTCTTTGCTGTACGTATCCGATTGAAGGATTCGAACGTTTTGGAACGCCGTCTTTATTCGGATCAAGGTTTGCTACAGACCCGTCAGGGCAGTTGCAAGCGCAGCATAATCGCCGATCGCTTCCCCCAGCTTCGAGGGCTGTATCGTACATCGTTCAAGGGAACCGGGCAGGCATTCGCACGCCAGTATCCGGTCGACGTGCGGCCTGATGAGCCCTTCACATCTGGCGAATATCCCACCGAGTATGATCGTTTGGGGATTGAGTATGTCGATAAGCATCGCCAGGCCATACCCAAGCTTCTCGGAGGATATACGGAACACCTCGGACGCCAAGGCGTCCCCGCTCAATGCCGCAAGGGCGATATCTTTCGCGGTCATATGGCCCTGAAACGAATGCAAAGCGGAGGTCTTGCCCCGCTGCTCATAGGCTTTCAGCATGTTTTCCCCTAGCCTGGCCAGCCCCGCGCCGCTGCAGAAGCCCTCCATGGAACCGCATTTGCCGTATCCAGCCGGACCATATTCGGACAGCCTCACATGGCCGCATTCACCGGCCATATCGTTCGTACCCGCGAATAATTTACCGTCCAGGATCAGCCCAGCGCCGCATCCAGTGCCAAACGTAATGAAAACGACGTTCTCCAACCCTGCGCCGGCGCCGTATCTCCATTCTGCCAGTGCCCCGGCATTCGCGTCGTTCTGTAATGTGAACGGGCATTGAAAGACCGAGTTCAATCTGTCCGTAATCGCGATATGGTCCCAGCCCGGCAGATTTGGCGGTGAGAGGATCAGGCCCTTTTTACTGTCCAGGGGTCCCCCGCAGCTGATCCCGCCCGCGAGAACATCCATGGGTTTCAGCTGATTTTTTTCCAGCTGCCGCTTTGCAATGTAAACCATTCGGGAAAGCGTGTCCTCCGTTTTGCCGGCGGCAAAGGTGGAGATCTCCTCCCGCTCCACGATCTCCGGACACATGTCTTCCCTGTTCCTTCCAAGAATAACGGCGGATTTTGTTCCGCCGATATCAAAGCCGAGAAGATACCCGCTCATTGGGAATTCTCCCCGCCGAAAAACACAGCCTCCAGCATTGCGCACAGGGCGTGATACACCGGAAGATGGAATTCCTGTACCCGGTAGGTTTCCTCGGCAGGCACTCTGATGCAGACATCGCACCACCTGAGAAGCTCGCCGCCGCCGCCGCCCGTCATGCCGATCACAGTCACATCCTTGGCCTTCGCCATCTGCGCGGCAAGGATGACGTTCGTGGAATTTCCGGAAGTGGATAAACACCAAAGCGTGTCGTGCTCCTTTGCCAGCCCGTATACCTGCTGCGCGAATACATATTCGCCGCTCACATCGTTTTGAAAGGCTGTGGAGAACGCGCCGCTTCCCGTCAAATCAACGGCTGGCAGCGCTCCCTCGATATACCTGCCAAAGCCTTCGGCGGTTTCCGGTACCAGCGCTTCAAGTCTACGGTATATGGCTGGGTCCATTTTTCTTCTGAGCGTAAAGCTTTTCATCAGCTCGCCGACAATATGGCCGGCGTCCGCCGCGCTGCCGCCGTTTCCGCAGATCAGGACTTTATTTCCTCCGCGAAAGCAATCGCACAGAAGATCATAAGCGGTAAGGATATCCTCTTGTACGCATTTGAGTTCCGGATACCGCGCCAGCAGCGTATCCAGTATGGCCCGATACGCTTTTTGATTCGATGACGTCATCATATTGCCTTTCTCCGATCTCGCAAGTTATTCATGCTGGATTCCTCAGCCTTTTTTCATCCGGATCTGGACCACCGTACACTGTCCTTCCCCGTTGTTGATAAACTCATACGGGCCGAACGTGGCAGGCACAGCCGCCGCCTGGAGCCATTCCAGCGTCGTCTGCTTTTCGGGGTCCGTTATGGACCGGATCGTGATGCTGCTGCCAACCGTCAGCGTAACGACGTTCATAAATTTCCCTTGCGTATCGTTGGGGGCGGATTTCGTAAAATGAAAACGTTCGATATGGAACGGCATTTCAGGCAGCGTAGAGTAGCGTTCATAGCTATAGTCGGGAGTCCATTTGACGATTTCCGGCTTGGCGCGGAGGTGGTCCTTCACCCAGCTTTCGCGGCGTCCGTGATCGATATTGAACCCATGCCTGCACTGAAGATTGCTTTTCTTTCCTGTCATCGTCTTGGTATTGTCGTCCCACGTATGGCGGCCGTAGTCATGCATATAGAACGAATATTCGCACGTGGTCGTATTCACGTTCGTATCCAGCTCGAGAACCATCTGCCGTCCGCCGTGCCCATGGGTCGTTCCCGGCGGAATCAGAAACAGGTCTCCAGGCGCCGTTTTCCAGATCTTCACGTACTCTTTCCAATCCGGAATCAGCTCTATCTTCTCCGCCGCCTTCCAGCACTTTTCCTGCCACTCTTCCAAATTCGCATCGTCCTTGAACCCCATGATGGTCGCCGAGTTTTCATAGGCTTCGAGGATATAGTAGGTTTCATAGCGGCCGAACTGCTCGTTGAAGTTGCGACGCACATAGTCCGTGGACGGGTGATTATGCTGGCACATCGCCGTTCTTTCCAAGGGCGTGGCGGGGTCTTCAAAGTAGCCGTCGTCAATCGCCGCCAGCAACGGCCACCATTTGGGCACCTTCTCGTTCCAATAGGGGCCTACGAAGCGGTCCCCGTACTGGAGCAAATTGACGGAGGGAAGCCGGATCTGCTTTTTCCCGATATCGATAATCATGTCCAGCTTCGGCGACGAGATGTTGTTCCAGGCGCTGTTGTCCAAACCGGGCACGTTCCAGATCTGTTTGAAGCGATAGGCGCCGAAGGGGCCGGGCATGAAAATCTTGACCTGCTTGACAGGGTATTCAAGCACCTTCGTTATTAAAGTGTCGTACTCCCTGCGGGGTATGAGCGTAATATTCGCGGGGTCGACCGCCTCGACGTAGAAATCCATATTCTCCAGGATATACCATTTCTGGTTGTCCAGAAGATGAAAATCCACATAATACAAATCCTTCCAAAAATAATCGGGGTCCGGTTTATCGCATCCAAAGGACACGAGCGTCCCGTCCCATAGATTCCACATAATCGGATCCTTGGTCATATCGAAATAGAACCTAAAATCATAGACTCCGGCAAGTTCCTTCACCACGGCGCCGGGGGCGTAAACGACGATCAGCTCAGGTTGATCGATCGCGCGGCGTTTTTCCGCTTCGAGTTCGCCGAGGAACTGGGCGACCTTATCCATATCCATGATATCCTGAATATGCCCGTCCATGTTTTCATAGCCCAGGCTGGGATCATACTCAATGTTCGGTTTTTTGTATTCCCGGATCTCCGCGAGTGGCTTGAATACGCGGTTGACACTGATCGCACGCATCGATACGCCGTTCTTCCGACAGCATTCGTCCAGCTGCGACAGGATGCTGTCCCAATCCACGCAATAGTTGCCCTCAAATCCGAACAGGCACGGCTTATGAACGCTTTGAAACCGTTCCAGAACAATGGAAACGATTTTCTCGTCCGCTTCTCCCGCGCCGATATGAATATTATCCTCGGTCTCCTGATCGACTACGATTTTGTTCTCCGCATTGACCGCATACTCGTACAGCCTCATGAATAAACCCTCCAAAATTATTCTTGTCCGTTAGGACATATCAATACGTGAATTCCGTACAATACGTTTATCCCTTGACGGCGCCGGCGACAACGCCGCCAATAAAATACTTCTGCAGCACCAGAAACAACACGATGATCGGCAACGTGCTGATCACCATCGCCGCGCACATGGTTGTCCAATCCAGCGAGAACTCGTTTACGAACGACATCAGCCCGTAGGATATCGTCCGTTTCGCCACCTTGGTCGTCAGCATCATGGGGATGAATATATCCCGCCAAACATTGAGACTCGACAGAATGGTCACCGTGCTGATGATCGTCTTTGTCAGCGGCAGGACGATCCGCAGAAACGTTCTGAGCGGGCCGCAGCCGTCGATGCTTGCCGCCTCAATGATATCCTTGGGAATGGTTTTATAAAAACCTGCGAAAAGCATCATGCTCAAGGGCAGATTGACCCCCGCGTAAACCAGCCCGAGACTGAACAGGTTGTTGAGCAGCTTGAACGTCTTGAGCAAGCTGAACAAAGGCATGATAATCGCCTGTATAGGAATAAAAATGCCGGCAAGAATCACGTAATAGAGGAAATTCAATTCCTTGAACGATCCGTAAATTTTCAGCGCATAGGCGAAAAGCGAGCCCGAAAACAAAACGAGGATTACCGTCGTCGCGCAGACCACCACCGTATTGTAGCCGTACGTCAAAAGCTTCCCCTGGGTCCAGGCTCTGGAATAGTTCTCAAATTGTGGATTGTTCAGGAAACTCAGCAGGTTCTTGTTCACTTCCGCCTGATTGCTCACCGATACGATCAGCACATAGAAAAGCGGGAGGATGATCGTCAGTGCGGCGAGAACAGTCAGAATTTGCGCCAGCAGATAACCGGCTTTCGTCCGGGGCCGGACGTTTTGAACACTGAACGCCGTCATTATATTTCAACCTCCCTTGCCCTGGTGAATCTGACCTGCGCCACGGCAACGACCAGCACGATGAAAAACAGCACCGTGGATATTGCCGTGCTGTATCCAAACTGGCTTGCGCTGAGCGAGGAATTGTAGATATAGGTGCCGATCGTGGTGGTCGATACCCCGGGGCCGCCTTTGGTCATGATATAGACCTGTTCGAATATTTTGAGGCAGCCGATGATATTCAGCAGCATATTCACAGTTACCGAGGGCATCAGCAGTGGCAGGGTTATTTTGAAAAACCTGCTCGTACTCTTCGCTCCGTCGATGGAAGCCGATTCATACAGATCGTTCGGGATCGCCTGCAATCCGGCAAGGTAGATCACCATATTGTATCCGCTGAATTGCCATACCAGCGTCAGGGCAATGGCGAGCAGCGCCGAAAACGGTTTGAGAAAAATATCATATTGAACCACGCTCTTGATGCCCAGGATCTTCAGAACGGTTCCCAGCAGCCCGACATGGACGTTGAGTATGTAAAGCCATGTATAGCAGATCACCACCACGCTCAACAGCGAAGGCAAAAAGTAGATGGTTTTGAGAAATCCTCGCCCTCTTATCCGCCGGTCGTTCATCGCCAGCGCCAGCAGCACGCCGCAGATATTTTGCAAAATCACAACGACGATCGTAATAAAAAAGGTATTCTTTACGGCCAAGCCAAAGGTCGAATCCCTGAACAAACGCGCGTAGTTTGCCAGACCTATGTAATTGATGTTTGTTGTTATCCCCGTCCAGTCGGTGAAAGAATACCCTACGCTCATTACCGCAGGGATACCCGCGACAATGATGAACAACGCCATTGCGGGAATACAGAAGCTATAGGCAATCGCCCTGTTCTTGATTCTGTGTTTCATCTGCTTGCCTCATTCATATGGAAAGGAGGGGGAGCGGAACCGAGAGCTTAGCTCCCCCTCATGCGAATATGGATTGGTTTTCGTTTCCGGTCAGCTTACTTTTTAGCTTCGTATGCCGCCTGCAGGGACTCCGCCGCTTCCTGCCCAGTGTAGATGCCAAGGATGATATTCTGCACTACCTGACCGAATTCAGAGGAAATCGTGCTGGGTTCAAGCGCTCTGGGAACCGATTTGTACTCCGAGAAATGGGACCAGAGTTTGGCAGCCGGGTCGAGCTTGGAATAATCGATATCTTTGTGCACGGGAACGATCGACACGAGGTCCTGGGCAAGCAGCGTATAATTGTCCACATTGGACAGCCACTCCAGGAATTTCAAGGTCGCGTCCACATGGTCGCTCTTCTGGTTGACGGCAACAACCGTCATGTTGGCGTGCAGGAATACGACCTGCTCCTGCCCCTCGTCATTGAAGGGCATCGGGCAAACGCCAACCTCGAAATCAGGCGTCGCTTCGGGGAATGCCTGGGCCGCATAGAAGGAGGCGCCCAGCTGCATACCCGCTTCTCCGTTGGCGAATACCACCCAGGCCTGCGGCATGGTCAGCCCCAAGCTTCCGTCGTAGAGGTATCCCGCCTTCACAAACGCTTCGATGCGGTTGAAGTACTCCAGGCAATCCGGGTCCGTAAATTTCACTTCATAGTTGAGCAGTTTGGTCGGCCAGGTCGGATCCTTGCCGTTCATCGCCTGCAGAGGATCAATACCGACATAGCGGTTCTGCCACAAATCCTTGCACCCGGAAACCGTCGGGGCGACCCCGTTTTCCAGAAGGACTTCGCAGCAATGCAGGAACTCCTGATAATTCGTCGGTTCGGACAGCCCGAGTTCTTTGAACAGATCCTTGTTATAGAACAGGTTCAGGTAGTTCGCGTTCAGCGGGAAAGCGTACACTCTGCCGTCGTTGGCACGGTTGGCTTCGATTGCGCCCTCGATGAAATTATCCATGAACGCATAGTCCGTGAGGTCTAAAAGCTGCCCCATGGCGATCAGGTTTTCGTAATTGTCCTTGGTCCTGTAAGCAAACAGGTCCGGGCCCTCGCCCGCCATGATGCGCACGTTGAGCGTGGTGAAATAGTTGTCCGTTCCCACTAGCTCGTATACAACCTCAATCTCGTCCTGGGAGTTGTTGAAGGCCTCAATAGTGGTCACCGGTTCCTTATCCACGCCAAACCACGTAACCACGACCTTCTCACCGCTTGAATCTGCAGCAAATCCGCTAACCACCGTCAGCAGACCAAAGAGCAGAACCAAAGCAAACGCCGTCATCCTTTTCCTCATGTAGATTTCTCCTCTCGTTTTGGAACGCCGGTCATTCCCGGCGCCCTCTTTGTACCCATTCTATGTTTCCCTTCCATTGAATACTATCCCAATAATCATCGAAATGGTGGATTATTCCACACATCCGACATGGTGTACTCCGCTATCCGCCGGCAGCCCTGATCAGCGAAGAAAACAGCACTTCCCCGCCCCGGGCAAGCAGCATCAGCGGTTTGCTTAAACCCAATCCGAGGCCTTGCTGCGGTTCCACGCATATGAATCCCTGATGCCCGCCCCCGTTATAGAGAACGCACCGGTCGTAGGTATCCGAAAAATCGTACGTAAACCGGCCGATGCGCACCGTATTTCTGTCGAGCGTATAATAGCCCGAAATCGCGGTGCCGTCGGGCTTAAATCCGGAGGAAAGCTTTCGGGATAATTCCCCGGGCATGATACAATCGCCCGTCGGCCTCTTCCGTTCGTCCAAAGGCCATTCCCCGCGGATTGGAACGCGGATTATTTCCGGTTCCAGGAATGTGGAGTGGAACGCAAAACATACGGGAAGGCGCGCGGTGCCGGTGTTTTGTATTCTTACCTGCTGCAGCACCCCCTCGGCGGACAGTGATATTCCGTAGATCATCCGAAACGGAATCGGAAACGCTTCATGGTCGTTTTCATACATAGCCGAGACGGTACTGCGGTCCTGCGTAAGAACGGTGAATTCCCTTAGATGCATCGAACCATGGAGATGATTGTGATACATCGGCTCATTGACAGGCATTTGATAGACCACGCCGTCCGCCTGAAACACCCCGTCCGGTATCCTGCCGGCGGGGAACAGCAGGGGCATGCCCCTGACCCATTTGTTGCTTTGCAGATCCGCCAAATCCAGCGGTGATTTGAGTATGGGTTTGTCACGGTAGCGAATGTCGATCAGGTTCATGCCGAACGCAGGCAGCACTACGGCTTTCCAATCCTGACAGACAAGGTAAATCTCCGATGGGAATAAAGCTCTGTGTATCATCAGCGTATCTTCTTATGTTTCATGATCGATCAACAGCTCATTGAACAGCGCGCTGGCCGCGCCGAGAACCCGGATATCCCCGTTGATATCGGAAGCCTGCACATGAATTCTCATTCGATCCTTATTGATAACCCGTTCATTGACTTCCGTTTCGATACACGCCGCCAAATAGTCGGAATGTACACAGAAATCCCCGGATAGGATAATGCATTCCAGGGCGAATAAATTGACCAGGCCGATCAAAGCGGAGACCAGATACCGGGCTTCCTTTTGAATCAAGCTCCTGCAAAAGGTATCTCCCGCGGCCGCGCGTTGGGACAAAACGCTCCAGGACGTAATGGACGCGTCTTCCTTCCGGGCGTTCCTCACCATGATTTCCGGCAGCGCATAGAGTTCCAGGCAGCCGATATTGCCGCATTCACACCGTTCTCCATTTGTGTCGATGGTCGAGTGCCCGATGCCGACGCTGATTCCGTTTGGGGGCCGGTATCCACGGTGCTGCAGAATTGCGCTGCACCCGATGCCGTATTGCGACGTCAGCACGGCAAAGCTGTCGCTTTTCCGTCCGAAGCCGTAAAAGTTTTCCGCAAAAGCTCTGCCCAATTCGTTATTCTCGATCGCAACCGGACAGGCATAACTATTTTGAATCAAGCACCGGACGTTATAACCGTGCCAGGCACTGAACCGCACGGGCTTGATGATTACGCCCTGTAAAGGATCGACCGGCCCCGGCGTCGTGATGCCGACGCCGAGCAGCCGGCCGTCCCTGGGTATGTCCTTTTCCATTCTTTTCAGGGTTTCGATGCAATCCGCCATCACTTGATCCGGCGATTCAAACGCCCGCAGGCTTTTTACTTCCCCGACTAAAACCGAACCGCACAGGTCCGCGATGCCCACGACGACATCCTCGCGGGAAATATCGACGCATCCGGCATACCAATGGTCCTTGACTATTTCCAGCAGCGTCGCGCGGCGGCCGTTCACCGACTTGAGTTTTGTGGTTTCCCTCACAATTCCCTCTTCCATGAGCGAATGTACGATCAGGCTGACCGCCGCTCTCGTGAGCCCCGTTCTTGCGGCGATTTCAATTCTGGAAATGGATTCCTTCAATAGCATGATGATAATCAGCGATCGATTATGCGCCTTGATATTTGAGGAATTGATTCTTTTCATTGCCTTGCGTATCTCCATATGAAATATTCGTTTTCTTGCCCCATCCTATCACTTGCCCCATAGAATGTCAATTCACTTAACAAACGAGCGGCCGTCCGCCAATATAGCCGCAGCCGCGGTCATCCTCCGCCCTGTCCGTCGGTTATAAAGGGGTGTTTCCTTTTTCTCCATAGTTTGTTAATCCACTTGACAAACAAACAATCGGAATGCTAAAATGCGATCATGGCAGAAAGCGAGGAACCCGAATTGAAAAGGCGAATGTCCGATATCAATAATTTGAGCATCCATCATAAGCTCTTTATTGCATACAGTTTGCTGATCGTATGCACGACCATGATCATCTCGTTCT
The DNA here is from genome assembly GCA_963674895.2 of Candidatus Limiplasma sp. Lineage (GTDB taxonomy): Bacteria > Bacillota > Clostridia > Christensenellales > Aristaeellaceae > CAXXOK01. Next base: position 553,079 of record CAXXCY010000002.1, on the reverse strand, counting down.
TCGTCTATCTTTCCGCCAAAAGCATTTTGGTGAAAACCAACCAGGAATACACCCTTCAGATTTCCAAACAGATCAGCAGGAATATCGATTCTATTCTGACCGACATGAATTCTCTCGCCTCTTTGCTTTTATATAACGACGATGTGATTCAGTATCTCTATACGTCGGCCGCCATTCCCACGGAAACCCGTGAGACACTTGACGCGTATTATAAACTATCTTCTTTTTTCGCAACGGCTTGCGCGCAAAACGCCAATACGTCGGCAGTTTTTCTGTATCCTCTCAACAGCCTGAAAATCGTTGCGGTCGATCAGTACGAGTTTTCACCTTCCAGCGCATATCCCAGCGAAAGCGCATGGTATCGGGAGCTTATGTATACCGACGGCATGTTCAAAACTACGTTCCTCAAAACCAGCGGCGACGCAGTGGTCCGCTTCTGCCTCGGGCGCAAGCTGGCGGACATGGCCACCGGGAAGACAAAAGGGATCCTCGTCGTTGAAAACGACATCAAAAACATCACCCGAATGCTGGACAACTATACGCTGAGTTCGGAGGGCACGGTGCAGATATCCAATCAAAACGGCGAAATCGTCTGCTCCACGAACGCCCCATTGTCTGCGCAATACCGGGACCTGCTTGATGAAAACGAGAATCTGCCCATGACCGGCATAACCGGCGACGCGCTTATATCTTCCCAAATATCCTCCGACTATGGCTGGCGGACAACCTGCATCATCCCGATGGCGCATATCGCAAAACAAGCCAAAACGCTTCTGCCCCTGATCGCCGTATCCTCGCTGGTCATCCTCCTGATCGCGATCTTTGTCATCTATTCGATCGCCCGTAACCTGACCAAGCCCCTCAAGGTGATATCCGACAGCGTTGCAAAGGTCAGCCAGGGAGATTTCGATATCCAGGTTTCCATCGACCGCACCGATGAAATCGGCCTGCTCGCCAAAGCGATCAACACCATGATCGTGAGAATCAAATCGCTCATTCATACGACCTATACGCTGGAACTCCATCAAAAAGACGCCGAGCTTAAAATGCTGCAGGCGCAGATCAATCCGCATTTTCTCCAAAACACGCTGGAATCCATCCGGACGATTGCCGTGATCAACAACGACTACATGGCAGCACAGGCTATTCTGTCGCTTGGCAGATACCTGAACCTGAAGTTCGCCACGTCGGCAATGGAAATCACGGTGAAAGAAGAAATCGAACACGTATCCAGTTACTTTTATATCGTAAAATTGCAGCAAAGCACCGCGCTGAAACTGGAAGTGAGCGTGGACCCGGATCTGTATTCCCGCCGAATGATCAAGCTTACCCTGCAGCCAATCGTTGAAAACGCGGTCGTCCACGCGTTCCAGCGTATGCGGACCGGCGGCACGATTATGCTGGAGGCTAAAGCCGAACAAGAGTATCTTCAGTTCTCCATTTCGGACAACGGCAGCGGAATTTCTCCGCAGCGCCTTGCGGAACTCCGCGGCGAGCTGGCGAAGAAAACCACGGAAACGACGGACCACATCGGGCTTTCTAACGTCAACAGGCGGCTTTGCCTGTTCTACGGCGATCAGGCGGCCCTGCAGATCGACAACCTTGAGCCGCACGGGACCATCGTGCGGTTCCGCATACCGGTTGACGCCGGTACGAACGGGAAGACAGGAGGCGGCATATGCTGAAACTGCTTTTAGCCGACGACGATACGCTGGTCCGGTCGCGGATCAGAAACGTGCTGGAAACCGAATTCACCGATATTTTCGAGTTTTATGAAGCGGACGACGGTCTTTCCGCTACCCGGCTGGTCAGAAAAGAACAGCCGTCAATCGTTATCACCGATATCTGTATGCCCGGCATGAACGGACTGGACATGATTGCCGGGCTGGAGAATATCCCGGACCCCACGCATTTCATCGTCATCAGCGGGCATGACCAGTTTCATTATGTCAAGACCGCCCTCAAGCTCAACGTTTGCGACTATATGCTCAAACCTCTTGACGAAAATGAGCTGATTCATACCGTACAAAAGACGCTGAACACCATCGATTGCGTTTGCGAAAGGCAAAAGGCCTTTCTGCGCACGCAGCAAAAGCTCGCCATGCTCAAGCAACTGCTCAGCCAAAGCAACTCCGCGGACGCCTGTTTTTTAGGCAATAGGCCGGATTATTCATTGCTTCTTCCCTACGGCCATATGACGGCGCTTGCGGCCTGTGGCGAAAACACGGCGCTCGTGCAAACGCAGCCGCAGCCATTCGGGGAGCTTTTCCCGGACAGTCCCTATCCGTATGATTACTATGTTTTTGAGTACAAGCCCAGATTATGGGTCGGTGTTTTGGGCACGGACGATCCGGCCGGTTCGCAACTACTATCCTTTGCCAAACGGTTTGAACAGTCCTTTTCGCGGCAGGACTGCGGCTTTACCCTGGGGATAGGAAGGACAGCCGAATCCATCGACGGCCTCCAGGAAAGTTATCGGCAGGCGCTGTCCTGCGCATATCTCAGATTGTACGAGCAAACCGGCGCCGTCGCCCATCGGTCGGTCGGCAAATCCATGGAACCTGCGCATAGTCAAATCGACTTTCAATCGTTCTTCGACCAGATTACACAAGCGGGTACTTCCGGTCCTCCGGGCGCCGCCCTTTTATTCCAGGATATGTTCGCTTCGGCAAAACAGCGGCGCATCAATCCGCTGGATTTTACCAACGCAGTCAAACTCTTTCTTTTCAAGCTCTATGATCATTATGTGTCGCAGGGCGCGAATCCATCCTTCGGCGGTACGTTTTGCACCTTGATGGAATCCTTCGACGTCGTCTGCCGTACCGGCACTCTTGACAATTTGGTGTCCTTCTGCCAGTATATCGTCTCCGAGCTGCAGGCCACGATTCTGTATCCGTCCCGCTTTTCCCTCAGCCCGACGGTAAAGCGGATTTGCGACTACGTCAACCGGCATTGTCAGGAAACCGTTTCGCTTCAGATTCTTTCCGAGCATTTCGGGCTGAGTCAGAATTACATCAGCGCCATCTTTAGGAAAGAAACCGGTATCCATTTCGTGGATTTTGTTACCGCGATCAAAATGGAATATGCGAAACGCTTCATGATTCAGGAACCCAACATACGGGTATATGAATTGGCGGACCGGATAGCCTGCAAAGACGTAAAGTATTTCCACCGTAAATTCAAAGCCTACTTCGGCGCGACGCCCAATATGGTCAAGCGCGGGCAAGCCCCGGCGGGAGCGTCAGGCGACATTCAGTCTTTGGCTCGATTCGTAATGTATCAAAACGGATGACGACCCTTCCGCTGCGTTCCGGTGGAACGGCGTTTCGGGTTCTGCATAACGCATTTTGTTAAAGTATTTAATTAATTCTTGACAAATACATCGCTTTTTGCTATTCTCAACCTGACAGTCTTTCATTTAGAGGCACAACACCGGAGAAACGCTTGATCGGGGCTACTTATGATCACTACGAACAATGTCTCCTTACGTCGGGAAAACCGCAGGCGCGTTCTCAATTGCGTCCGAAAAGAGCCGCTTTCCCGCGCAGACGTCGCGGATAAGCTGCAATTGACCCGCGCCGCGGTCACCTATATCGTTGACGAGTTGATCCGCGAAGGTTTTTTGGATGAAAGCTATCCGAAAAGCAAAGCCCGCGGGCGGCATCCGGTTTTGCTCCATCTCAAAGCCAACCGGCTTTTCTTCGGCGGTATCGACATCCGGCGCGACGGAATTGCCGCGGGGATCGTGAATCTCGCGGGCGAAGAAATATGCCGTTGTGCGTTCCCGCATGGCAGCTCCGCCCCGCTCGTAACGCTTGCGCAAATCTGCGCATACCTTGCAAAGCAGCCGACCGGGATCGAGTCGCTGGGCATAACCGCGCCCGGCCCGTTGGACGCACAGCGGGGAATCATCCTCAATCCGCCGGATTTCAGCGCCTGGCATGGCGTCAGGATTACCGGGGCGCTCTGCGGCGTGCCGGACATAGCCGTAACGCTGGAAAATATCTCCCAGGCCACCGCGCTGGAAGAATACTATTTCAACGGCATGGACCGCCATCACGCCTTTCTGACGCTGCTGGTCGACAGCGGAATCGGTTCCGGCGTCATGATTGACGGTCACATCGTGGGCGGCAGCGAAATCGGGCATACTTCCATCGTCCTGGACGGGCGTCCCTGCTCCTGCGGTAACTTCGGCTGTCTGGAGCGCTATGCCAGCGTCCCCGCCTTGCTTTCCAACTCCCCGTATCCGACGTGGGAAGCGCTGATGGACGCGGGCGACGATTCCGCCTTCCTGTTGGAGCTGGAAGCGCAATATTTGTCGCAGGCCATCGTCAACGCGGTGAATACCCTTCGCATCGAAAAAGTCGTACTGCGGGGTGATGTCGCATATGAATCCGAACGGCTCCATACGCTGATCAACGAGCGGGTAAGGACCCGCACCGTGACCGCCATGCCGGCTGACGAAAATTTGGTTCTGTCCAGCAGCCTGCCTTGCTCTATCCGAACTGCCGCGATGCCGGTCATCCACCGCTTTTTTGCTGGTTAATTTTTTTTACTATTTGATTAACGATTTTAATTTATTATGAAAGGACGGATGCCCGTGCAAACCCAGGAAACCTCTTTGAAAACTCCCGTCACAGCCGTCATATTCGATTTCGACGGCACGTTATCCACGCTGCGCCACGGCTGGGAAGACGTGATGGAACCCATGATGCTTGATTTCATTTCGGGAGGCAGTCCCACTGAAGCGATGCGAAGGGAAGTGCGCGCCTATATCGACGAATCCGCGGGCATCCAGACCATCCACCAGATGAAATGGCTCGCGGAAACTGTGAAACGTTATGGTCTTAATCACGCCGCGCCTTGCGGTCCGTGGGAGTACAAAGCGGCGTATGACGAACGGCTGACGGTTCCCGTTGAGGAGCGTATCCAGAAAATTGAGGGCGGAGTTTCCAAGGAAGCCTATCGCATCCCGGGTGCGTACCGCCTGCTGCAAACCCTGAAACAGCACGGCGTGCAAATCTATGCCGCCAGCGGAACGGATGAGGTTCATGTAATCCGCGAAGCGAAAGCGCTGGGCCTTTATCCTTATTTTGACGAGATACACGGCGCCCGGCCCAACTCGGAGGATTGCTCCAAGGAAGCCGTGGTTGCGAGCCTGTTGGAGGATCACCTTCTCAGCGGCGGTCAGATTGCCGTCGTCGGCGACGGCAAAGTGGAGATCAGGCTGGGAAAAGTAGCCGGCGCGCGGACTCTCGGCATCGCCAGCGATGAGGAAACGCGGCGGGGAATCAATGAAAAGAAGCGCAGGCGGCTGGCCGAAGCGGGCGCAGACATGATCACAGGCGATTTTTCCGATTTGCGGGCGGTGCTTAAATTCCTCGGACTTGACCTAAATCCTGCGCTCAGTTTTGAGGCGATCACCACCTACTCCGCCGAGAAGCGCACCAATCTCGTCAGGCTCGACACGCTGCTGACGCCGGGAATATCCCCGGTTCCCGCATGGGACGCCGACGGCTTCGACGAGCTGATCGGCCGCATTATCACAGCGCGGACACACGGGCGGCCTGTGATTTTGAGCATGGGTGCGCACGTGATTAAAAACAGCCTGTCGCGCTATCTGATCGCGCTGATGCGGGAGGGAATCGTCACCCATCTGTCGGGAAACGGCGCGTGCAGCATTCATGATTTTGAGTTGTGTTATCTGGGCGGCACATCCGAGCATGTTCCCACCGCTATTGAAGACGGTTCCTTCGGCATGTGGGAACAGACGGGACGCTGGATGAACGAAGCTCTCAAGGCCGGCTGGGAAAGCGGGTGCGGCTACGGAGAATCGCTCGCGCGCTACATCCACGAGCGCCCCGGACAATTCCCCCATCGGGACGATTGCGTGCTCTATCAGGCATGGCTGCTGGGCGTTCCGGCCACCTATCATATCGCGCTGGGCACCGATATCATCCACCAGCATCCAACCGTTCGGTTCGACGCGATCGGCGGCACGAGCGGCATCGATTTCCACACAATGTGCCAAAGCGTTTCCCAACTGGACGGCGGCGTATTCCTGAACTTCGGTTCCGGCGTGATCGGCCCCGAGGTGTTCCTCAAGGCGTTGTCCATCTCCCGCAATCTGGGTTTCCAGACCTACCGCATCACCACGGCCAATTTCGATTTGATCGATCTGGGCGATTATCACACGGAGCTTGGGCACAGCGATCCTCAATACTACTACCGCCCCCGCAAGAACATCGTCAACCGGCCCGTCAGCCGCGGTGGCATCGGCTGGCATTTCGCGGGCGACCACAAAGAGACCATTCCTAATCTTTACGCGCGCGTGATGGCGAAGGGAGGCGGATTTTGATGCGGAAAGAACGCTTGTTGTCGCTGCTTGATGAAATCGATTCCGTTTCCGTGGGCGTGTTGGGGGATTTTTGCATCGACATGTATTGGGAAGCGGACCTTACAAAAAGCCGGCTATCGCGTGAAACCCCGCATTTCCCTCTCCCTGTGTACAAGGAGCGCGTGAGTCTCGGGGCGGCGGGCAACGTATTGTCCAATATCGCGGCGCTGCGCCCGAAAAAGTATTACGCCATCGGGGTGACCGGCGACGATTGGCGCGGCATGCTGCTTAGGGAAACGATGCAAAAGACGGACGCCGACAGGAGCGGGCTCGTGACCGATCCTGCACGCTTCACCAACGCATTCATCAAGCCGATGCGGCACGGGCTTTCCGAAACAGTTTACGAAGATCCGCGGCTTGATTTCGAAACCTATGCGCCGCTGCCCCCGGAGTGCGAGCGCGAATTGCTGGCTGCCCTCATCCGTATCGCTCCCTCGCTGGACGTTCTGTGCGTTTGCGACCAATTCGCCTTCGGCTGCGTTACCCCGGTTGTCCGCAAACGGCTCGCGGAACTGTCCCAGAGCGGCTTGAATGTGATCGTCGATAGCCGCGACCGAATCGGCCTGTTTGAACAGGTCATCGTAAAACCCAACGATATCGAAGTCTGCCGCGAGTTCGGCAGGCCGGTCGGCGCGCCGGTCGAAGAGTTGCGAGAACTCGCGCTGGCACTCAGTGAAAAAAATCAGCGTCCAGTATTCGTTACGATAGGGAGCCACGGGTGTATTGCCGTCGAGCATGGAACGGCCACTCATGTTCCGGCCGTTCCCGTCCCTCCACCCATAGACATCTGCGGCGCGGGAGATACCTTTTTGTCCGCGCTGGCCTGCGCGCTGGCAGCCCATGCGACCGCAGCTGAGGCGGCGGAATTGGCAAACCTTGCCGCGTCACTGACGATCAGGCAATTCCATACCACGGGAGTCGCAACCCACGAAGCGTTATTGTCTGCAATAAACGGCTAGTATTAGCCTCAAATTAAGAATCAACAACAATATTCCGCCCCAGCAGGCACATTACATCTACTCCCTTTCTGTAAATGGCACTAAAAGACAGTATGCGCCAGGCCGTACATATACGAAACTTGAAACAGCCCGAAAACGTGAGTTTTTCAAAGCATAAAAGCCGGAAAGGCAGCCGTAAGACAATTAAAACGAACGAATGGCAAACGTCAGTGGCATGCCCAAAGTATAATATATACAGAAATAGAGTGAGTCTGTGTACATTATACAGGGGCATACCAAGACCTAAAGAAGTCTGAAGCATCAAAAACGGTTATTTATTTACAAGCTCGACAAAAGGGAATTGGAAATGGCTCATAATACAAAGCTAGAGGTTATTAAAGAGTTCAACAGTTATTTGATGCTTTCGAATTAGAGCAAACTGATAGTAAAAAACTACAGAGGTTTCAGTATTACAGCTAAAAACTAAGTGGGCTAGGTATTCTGATGAATTGAGTAGTTGTATACAGTTGATTTTCACAGATAATGATTAAGAAAAATCCTTTTGGAAAATCGTTTCGAGTTTCAGGGGATTTCTGGACCAAACAAATAACTCCTCAGTTTTTGATGAGCGCGAATACTTTATGGCAAAGAAATCGTATGATGAAGCTAAAGTACGAATCCTTTCCAGAGAAGGGTTCAGTATTCATAATGGTAGTATTATGTCATTAGATGGACGTTCACCAGATGAGATTTCATTTGCATGGAATATTTTCTGTATAATCCTCAAATAGCATGGGATCCAGTTTTTTGTGGCCTGATAAACTCCTGAGGGCAAAACATGCCTATCTTTTCACGTTCATTTTTTGTTCTTAGGTTTCGTAAATCTTGACCGATAGGCGGACGGCTTTTCATGTTTTTGTTTATGGAAACAACGTATAAAGTGAGATAGACTTCCAAAACCAGAGTCATACGCAATTTCCGTAATGCGCATGTCCGTTTCTTCTAAAAGCGTGCACGCATGCTGAACCCGGAGCTGCGTCAGATAGTCGATGAATCCACAGCCGACCGCCTGTGTAAACTGTGCGCTTAGATAGTTCGGCGATAAATCCGCAACACACGCGACCTCGTCAAGCGTAATGGGAGAAAGAAAATGCGACTGGATATATCTGAGCACGGCATGAATACGATGAAAAGCCGTGCTGGATTCAAAGCTCTGACTGGGCAGTACAGAATCGAACAATGTGGTCAGCAAAAGTACGATCAGAGCATTCACCTTTGATTCTCCATAGGGAGACGATTTGGATAAAAAAGAACGTAGACGAAGAAAGTCGTAGCGACATACCGTAAAATCTTCGCCATGCAAATGTGCGATGGCCGGAATTGTGTTCAGGTACAGTTGTTTTTCAAGGATTGCGGGGATTCTGCCGCTTGGTATTTTAATGCTGTAAATCATGAGAGGCACGTCAGCGCTTAACCGGTGCATGTCCGTAGGAGAAAGCAAATAAAAGCTGCCAGGTTCTAAATGCATCGAATGCCCGTTTATCCCTTGCGTGCCGTTGCCGCCAACGACAAGCTCGATCTCGCAAAATGTATGCCAGTGCAGGGGAAACGATTGTCTGACCTCGCTTTCCTGGTAATATATATCATAGGATTTTAGAATGCTTTTGTGTGTATTATCAAGCAGTGTCAGGCGGTCGGGCGCAGTTTTCATCGGCATATCCTCCCATGTAAATTATATAGGGAAATCGTAATATCTGCAAACTTTTGTGAAGATGTGAATAGTGAATTGAGCGGGGCAGACAGTATACTGGAGCTATCATTTTGTAAGGAGATAGGACTATGATATCACTTGACGGAAAGTGGACTATGTTTTACCGGCTTGAAAACGGAAAAACGTCCTGGTCGCAAATTCCGGCACAGGTGCCTGGCAACGTGGAACTTGATCTGGTGCGGGCGGGCGTAGAACCCGATCCTTTTTTTGGAGAAAACGTCTATTTGTTCCGGAAGTTTGAATTCTATGAGTGGCGTCTGGAACGGGAATTTTCCCTTACGGAGGATATGGCGGGGGAAAAGATATCCCTTACGCTGGAAGGCGTCAATACCTATGCGGACGTCACGGTCAACGGAATTCCCGTCGGCTCGTGCGACAACATGCTTATTTCGCACACCTTCGATGTAACGCAAGCCGTTGAGCACAAAGCAACCAACAAGATCGCGGTTTTCATTCATTCGGCCGCCAACATGGCCCGTAAGCGAACCTATGCCGCAGCGCTGTCCGGCGGCGAGCATACGGATGAATTTGTGTGGCAGCGTAAGCCGCCCCATTCCTTTGGGTGGGACATCATGCCACGGTTCCCTTCCGCAGGGCTTTGGCGCGGTGTTCATCTGGACATCGTGCCGGACACACGCATCACGCAGGCCTATTATGCCACCGTTTCGGCATCGCAAGTGCGCGCGGAACTTGTGTATAAGTATCGCTTTACTACGGACGCACCGATTTTGAAAGGTTTCTCCGTCCGTGTATCAGGCGACGGCTTTTATACGGAACAGCCGGCGCTTTTCGTCAGCGGGGAAGGGCTTATCACCATCAACAATCCGCGCCTGTGGTGGCCGCGCGGTTATGGCGACGCGAATCTGTATCCGGTCACAATGGAACTTGTGCGCGACGGAGTGGTTGTGGATACGAAAACGGATATCATCGGCATCCGCCGGATTGAAATCGACCACGTGATGAAAGCGGGAGATGAAGGGGAATTCCGCATCCGCGTTAATGGAACGTCGATCCTGGCAAAGGGAAGCAACTGGGTTCCGCTGGACGCCATGCACAGCCGGGACACGGAGCGGTATGAGCGTGCGCTATCGCTGTTTCATGAAATGGGATGTAATATCGTGCGCTGCTGGGGCGGCAACGTATATGAGGACCATGCATTCTTCGATTTGTGCGACCGGTACGGGCTGCTTGTCTGGCAGGATTTCGCTATGGCGTGCGCCATTTATCCGCAGGATGACGCGTTTTACCGTATAATCGAAGCCGAAGCGGAATCAGTGATCGTCAAACTCCGCAACCATCCAAGCATCCTGTTGTGGGCGGGGGACAACGAAGTGGATGAAGTATACATCGGCAAGCGATTTGCCACTGAGGAGAACCGGTATAACGCCATTACCCGGAAGGTTCTTCCGCACTGCGTCCGCATGCACGATCCGTACCGCAAGTTTCTCCCTTCCTCGCCCTATATCCCCGCAGGCAGCCTGCGCTACGATGTGCCGGAGCAGCACAACTGGGGCGCGCGGGCCTACTTTAAGGATGATTTTTATAAGCATACCAAGGCACACTTCATCAGCGAATGCGGGTATCACGGCTGTCCTTCGCCCGAGTCTCTCGCCAAATTCCTTCCCAAAGAAAAGCTGTGGCCGTATACCAACAGCGCCTGGGACACCCATAACACCGATTATCTCATGAATGTTCCGCGTCATTATAACCGCAACCAACTGATGGCGGATCAGGTAACGATTTTGGTTGGCGAAACTCCGCAGGATTTGGAAACCTTTTCGCTGTTCTCGCAATTTTCCCAGGCGGAGGCGAAAAAGTTTTTCGTGGAGCGCACGCGCATTCTGAAATGGCGGCACACAGGCATCATCTGGTGGAACATGCTGGACGGCTGGCCGCAGATATCCGACGCTGTTGTGGACTACTATTTTTCGAAGAAGCTGGCCTTTACCTGGCTTCGGCGCGTACATACGCCGGTCTGCCTGATGATGGACGAGCTTCGGGATTGGAGTCACGACGTGGTTTTGTCTAACGACAGCCGGGAGGATGCGCTTGTCAGCTGGCGTGTGGAAGACGGGGAAACCGGTGCGCTTCTGCTGTCCGGACAAACATGCATAAAGGCAGACGGGAACGATGTTGCAGGCAGTATTCGGGAACTGGCCGGCACGCAGAAGCTGTATCTTCTGCACTGGTCCATCGGAAGCGAACATTACGCAAACCATTACATTTCTGGTTTCCCGCCCTTTGATCCTCAAAAAGTGCTACAATGGATTCAAATCATACGCTCGCTTTAACGGAGGAATATATGGAACCGATCCGATATTTGCATACCCTTATCAACCGATATCCCCAGCTTTCCGTCATGCGGGAAACAATCGAGCAGGCGTATGCTGTGCTCGCGCAAAGTTATCAAAACGGCGGCAAATTGCTTCTATGCGGCAATGGCGGCAGCGCCTGCGACTGCGAGCACATAGCGGGGGAACTGATGAAAGGCTATTTGCTGCGCCGTCCCCTGCCACCCGCCGAGCAGACCTCGCTTGCCGGTCTGGGAGAAGAAGGCCAGGCTCTGGCGGACAAGCTGCAGCGTGCGCTGCCTGCGATCGTGTTAACAGGCATGATCGGCCTGAGCACCGCGTTCAATAACGATGTGGATCCCCGCATGACGTATGCTCAGCAGGCATACGCCTACGCGGGTCCTCAGGACGTCCTTCTCGGCATCTCCACCTCGGGAAACGCGGAAAATATCTGTCTGGCCGCCCTGGCCGCCAAATGCCGGGGCGCCAAAATCATCGGGCTGACCGGCGCAATCGGCGGTAAACTGGCCCCGCATTGCGACGTTTTGCTGGCTGTGCCGGAAACGGAGACCTTCCTCGTGCAGGAACTGCACCTTCCGGTCTACCACTGCCTGTGCGCCATGCTGGAGGAGGCCTTTTTCGGGGAGGCGGAAGTATGAGCGGCCTGTACGCGGGTTTTGATATCGGCGGCACCAAGTGCGCCGTTGCCATTGGGCGCGATACGGACGGGGGCAAACCAAAAATAGTAACCCGGCATGCCTTTCCCACGCCACCGACGCTGGAGGAGGCGATGACCCGCCTGTGCGCTTTGGCCCATGAGGAATGCTGCGACGAGCCAATCGCGGGCATAGGTATCAGCGCGGGCAATCCTATGGATGCCAAGAACGGCATCCTTCTCAATCCTCCCAACCTGCCTGGCTGGTCCAAAGTATCGCTGACGAAATGGGCTTCCGACGTATTGCACGCGCCTGCCGTTCTCGAAAACGATGCCAACGCCTGCGCGCTGGCCGAGTGGCGCTGGGGCGCCGGCGCCGGCTATTCCAATCTGGTTTTCCTGACCTTCGGCACGGGCATGGGCGCGGGCCTGATTTTAAACGGCAATCTATACCGGGGCACTCTGGGCAACGCGGGGGAGGTCGGCCATTGGCGGCTGTGTGAGTTCGGCCCCGTCGGCTACGGCAAGCAGGGTTCTTTCGAAGGCTTCTGCTCAGGAGGCGGCCTGACTCAGCTTGCCAAAACAATCGGCTTGGGATACCTGCAAAAGGGCATCACGCCCGCCTACTGGAGCGCGGGCGAGATTGATGTAAAAACGGTGGCAGACGCCGCCCGCGCGGGAGATGCCGCGGCAACCGAAACCTTCACCCTGTGCGGGCGCATGCTCGGGCAGGGGCTCGCGCTGCTTGTAGACATTCTCAATCCCGAGTGCATCGTCATCGGTTCCATCTACGCCCGGTGCACGGATCTGCTGTGCCCGGCTCTGGAGGAAGCTTTGCGGGCCGAAGCGCTTTCCGATTCGGCGCAGGCGTGCATGCGGCTGCCCGCAAGGCTCGGGGACCAGCTCGGCGATTACGCCGCCCTTTCGCTGGCCATGCAGGCTGGCGCGCAATAAACGGATTACCTGTATGGAAGATGCCTCCATCTTGCGGAGAGGAGTGAACGCCGTATGTGGAAAGTTCTTCTGGTGGAAGACGAATCGACCACCCGGCGCGGCTTGCGGGAAAAAGTCAACTGGCAAAAATTCAATATGCAAATCGTCGCCGAAGCCGAAGACGGGCTGGAAGGCAGCCGCATGGCCCGCCTGCATCGGCCGGACCTTTCGATTTTGGATGTGCGTATGCCGCGTATGGACGGTATTGCCTGCGCCGAAGCCATCCGCACGATGGACACGCAGTGCGTCATCGTATTCGTCAGCGGATTTTGTGACAAGGAATATCTTAAGGCTGCCATCCACCTGGGCGCGTTGGAATACATCGAAAAGCCGCTGCAGATTCCCGCTGTGGAAGAGATGCTCAAACGCGTACAAACGCTTTTAGAAAGCCGCGGCAGCGCAACTGACGATCAAGGCAAGCTGATCCTTTACCGGCAGCTTGCTCACCTGTATATGAAAGAAGTGCCCAGGGAGCAGATCACCCGGAAACTTATGGAACAACTGCACCTGAAAGCTGAAGGAGGATATGGGTTTGCCGCGGTTATCGTCCGGCTCGTTCATTCCAAAGCGCCGGAATCCAACGCCGGCTACATGCTCCAGTATGAACAAGCTATTGCGAAGGCGATGGCCGGTTGGCGAGGCTTTTTGCTGTACGCACAATGGCAGCCCAACCAGATCGTACTGCACTGCGAACTTAGCGAACCCGCGGACGCTCTCTTGGACAGGCTGGATGCGGCGCTTCAGGAGGCGAACGGGGAGTTCGGTATACAGCTTTGCCTAGGTAAAACGGTAGGCAGTTTGAAGCGGCTGAACCTCTCCGCGCAGGACGCGCTCAAGAAGCAGGCCGCCGCGTTTCTGTTCCCCGAAAACGCTCATATCCGGCGTCTTTCCCATACAAAAACCGCGGAAGGCTGGCACAACGTCACTTTTCAAAAACTTTGCGAGTATGTGGAACAGAAGAACCGCCAGGCGTTCCTGACCCTGATGAACGAGGCGGAAGCGGTGATGACCAACAGCCACAGCCCGCAGGATCTGATACATCATATGTGGCTCTTGGCCACGGTTTTCCGCTGGCTATTGCAGCGGTATATGAAGCTGGCGGACTATGCAAGCACCGACAGAGTACCTATCCACGGCAATATGGCGGATGTCTGCCAATATGGATGCCTACGCACCGCGTGTAAGCTGATCCTTAGCCTGTTTGAGGAATACCTCATGATGGATCAGCGGCTCACGGGCCACAGTCTTGCGGTGAGGGCGTCGATCCAGTACATTACCATGCATTATCAGGATGATATTTCCCTGGATTCCATCGCCGACGCCGTCAACCTGTCGAAGAATTATCTGGGCGGGATCTTCAAGGGCGAAACCGGCCTTACTATCCGGCAGTTTATTGAAAACACGCGCATCGACGCCTCCAAGCGCTTGATGGCGGATCCCGCGTGCAAGCTCTTCAGTGTTGCGGAACAGGTGGGCTTCAACAGCTATTCCTATTTTGTCAACGTGTTCAAGCGTAACATGGGCGTAACCCCCAACGAATTCAGGAAAAGGTGTTAGTCGTGCGTTCTCCGAACAAAGCAAAGCATGCAACGCTTTCCATGTACATGGACAACCTTTCGCTCAAGCGTAAGCTGATGCTTTCCTTTTTTATGCTGATCTTTGTGACGCTGAGCGTGCTCACCGTCATCATCACCACATCATATACCCGTGCCTCAATCCGATCCATGATTGATCTGGCCTCGAAATCCATGGTGGCCATCCGCGACAGCCTGCTGTACCGCATGGAGGAGATCGAGCATACCACCGCATCCCTTGCTGCGGACAACGACCTGAAGGAAGCGCTGATTCTAGGGCAAGATGCCGAGGCGTTTTCCCAGGTGCTCAGCCTGCGCGACCTCAGCAAGGAAACCATGATGGTCGAGGACAGCGACAAAATTTTCCGGGTCCGCGTGCATCCATTTGTTGCGGGCAACATGGTCAACCAGCGGGTGAATGTGTTCCCCATCGAGGAGATTGAGGGAGAGCTGTGGTACGAGTCCGTCTTAAACGGTCAGGAAAGCCTTTGGATCAACGCCAGAACGGTAAAATACACTGGACTGGAGGACGAGGCAACGCGCGTTGTGCTGTCCGACGTACAATTGGTCCGCGGCGTGCAGTTTGCCGACGATCCGCTGGCGGTCATTATGCTGGATGTATATCCCTCCTATCTTCTCCAGGTGCTGGAGGCGCACAGCGTATACAAAAACGGGATCGTCTCCCTAGTGGATGAGCAGGGCAGCAACGTGCTGATGCCCGACGATACCTACACAACAAACACGGGAAAGGAGTCCCTGCTTTCCACAGAGGGAATCCAATGGTACAAGGGAAGCGTAAACGGTATGAGAGGATATCTGGCGTTTTTGCCGCTTGGAATTCAGAACATGCGGGTGATCACCTGCGTTTCGGATGCACAGATCTGGCAGGAAACATCCGGAATCTGGATGCTTTCCATCCTGTTCATGCTTCTGATCGGCTTTGCGGGATATATGCTTGCCCGTATCATCTGCAATTCCATCACCAACCGGATCCAGATTTTAATGGATATCATCGGCAAGGTGCGCGAAGGAGATCTGAACCCGGCGGAGGAAAAAATCGCCGGTCATGACGAGATTGCGGTGCTAAACAGCACCTTCAGCCAGATGATGGCCCGAATCCGAAACCTCATCGAGGAAACCAGCCGCATGGATAAAGAGCTGCAGCGTGCCGAGATGAATATGCTGCAGGCGCAAATCCAGCCGCATTTCCTGTACAACACGCTGGAGCTGATCAACTGGAACGCACAGTACCACCAGATCGAGCACGTAACCAACCTGATCGACAGCCTTTCCCGGTTTTACAAGATCAGCCTGAGCAAAGGCCGTGAGTTCATCCTGGTCAGCGAGGAAATCGAGCACGCGGATATGTATATGAAGATCCAGCAAATGCGCTTTGAGGGCCGTATCATCTACAAAAAGCAGATCGATCCCGCCATCCTTCCCCACAGCACCATCAAGCTTCTGCTCCAGCCATTGCTGGAGAACGCGATCCTGCACGGTATCCTGGAGTCCGGCAAAAAAACGGGCGCGCTCACCCTCACGGGCAGACTGGACGGGGAGGATATCGTATTCACAGTCGCCGACGACGGCGTGGGAATGGACGCGCAGACCCAGAAAAAGCTGCTGGACGCCACCTGTTCCTCCGAAGCCGGATATGGACTGTATAACGTGCACGCGCGGATTGTTGGAATGTTCGGTTCAGATTACGGCCTTGTCATCCGCAGTAAAAAGGGCCAAGGCACGCAGGTGGACGTGCGGATTCCCTGCATCGATTAACGGCAAAATCGGTGAATCTTACAATAAATCAGAGTTTTATATGGCTTGTTGCCCCCGTTTCCCATCTCTATACTTATAATTAAATAAACCTTATAGGAGGTATTTCAATGAAACGTATTCTTGTTCTGTTTCTATGTATCCTGATGCTGCCGATCATCCCGGCAGCCATGGCCGGGGAGCTGCCCACGATCTCCTATGTAACCATGCGCCCAACAAGCCTTGATCTGAGCGCCGATCCAGTGGCGGCCGCCATCGAGGAGGTAACCGGCTACAAGGCGACCTATACGGTGCTTCCTTCTGAAAACGCACAGGAAAAGCTGTATATGGATTTGGCGTCCAACGTGAAATACGACGTCATGTTCGTATTCAAGGATACGTACTATGACATGCTGTATCAGGGCGCGTTGATGCCTCTGGACGATCTGCTTGCGGAATACGGCCAGAATATTCTGGACGAGTTCTACCCGGATCTGTGGAAAACCACGCAGTACGATGGCCAGACCTTCGGCATTCCCTACACCAACGACCGCGCGACGATCTGGAAATCCATCTATGTGCGCCAGGACATTCTGGACGAACTGGGCGCCACGATGCCCACGACGCCGGACGAGTTGTACGAAGTGCTCAAGCTCATCAAGGAAAAGACCGATCTAATCCCGCTGACCTCCGCGTACGGCATCTGGACCGATACAATCGAGAGCGGTTTCGGCGCCACGGCCAACACATGGGTCGAACAGGAGGACGGCACACTCGTACCTTACTTTGAAAGCGAAGGGTTCCAGGAATATCTGGCTTTCATGAACAAGCTGTACGACGAAGGCCTCATTGACGCGGACTGGGGTATCAACACGACGGCCAACGCGCAGGAGAAATTCGCCGGCGGTTCCGCCGCGATGGTATTCCTGGACCTGACCGAGATCGACACGGTTTACGAAGCCCTGATGGCCAACGTGCCGAGCGCCGCGATCGACGTGATGCTTCCGCTGCAGGACGAAAACGGCCAGGCCCATATGCGAGCCCAGTATGCGCTGGAAGCCGTTGTCTGCATACCCAAGACGGCCGCAAACCCCGAGGACGCCATGAAATGGATGAACCTGAAGCAGCAGCCCGACAACTTCAAATACATCAATATCGGTACGGAGGGTGTAGACTACACCTATACGGACGGCAAATATGTCCCCATCATGCCCACCTTCACCGAGGACCGCAACAACGGCTACTTCTTCTACACCTCCAAGAACGATCTGGAGTATGCCGAAATGTGGCTGGCTAGAATCCGCCGCAAGCCATGGATGGGATACTACTACGACATCATCAACGCCAACTTTGACGACGTGGCCGTTTTTGATCCGCTGCGCTTCGTTCCGGTGTTCGAATCGGTTACGCAGTACGGCACGGTGGTCAACCAGATGGCGAAGGACTTCTGTTTGCAGGTAATTATGGGAACCAAGTCCCTGGACGATCTGGATGCATTCATCGCCGATTGGAACAGCGCTGGCGGCCAGGAGATCCGCACGGAGACCAATGAATGGTACCGGAACTATGGGCAGGTGTTTGACTTCATCCTTAAACCCGTGGTCAGTAAATAACCAAAATCTCAATACCTGTGCGGCGGGCGGCACGGCCGTCCGCCGCATTTTCGATGGGAGTGACCAACATGCACGCGCAGGACGTTCCAATGCGCAAGTCAAACCGCCGTGCCTATTTCCGCAGAAATTACCAGCTTTACGTACTGCTGATCCCGGGGATCTTCTGGCTTTTCGTTTACCGCTTTCTGCCGCTCTTCGGACTGAGCATTGCTTTCAAGAATTTCAAACTTTTTTCAGGCCCCACCGTCATTTCCGCGCTGATCAACAGCGATTGGGTCGGCCTGGACAATTTCCGTCGCATCTTCGGCTCGGCCGATTTTAGTCACGTATTCGGAAACACGGTGACCATCAGCCTTCTCAAGTTTTTTCTGCTGTTTCCCCTGCCGATCATCATCGCCATCATGCTCAACGAATTGCGCCTGCGCTGGTATAAGCGCAGCGTGCAGACGCTGATCTACATGCCCCACTTTTTATCATGGGTCATCATTTACGGCATCTTCTTATCACTGTTGGGTTCCGACGGCATGGTTAACCGCTGGATTACCAACCTGGGCTACGAGCGCGTCAACTTTTTTACGGACGGTAAGGTCTTCCGCTGGCTGCTGGTTTTTCTGGACGGGTGGAAGGAGTCCGGCTGGAGCGCCATCATCTATCTCTCTGCCCTGACCGCGATCAATACGGAGCTGTATGAGGCTGCCAAGATCGACGGTGCAACCAAGCTTAAACAGATCCTGCATGTAACGATCCCCGGCATTATGCCCACAGTCGTAATGATGCTCATCTTGCGTCTGGGTAACATCCTCAATGCTGGGTTCGATCAAATATTGGTGATGTACAACCCCATGGTGTACAGTACCGCGGATATCATCGACACCTACGTATACCGGATGGGAATCGGGCGCATGGACTTTGGCCTAGGCACCGCGCTTGGGCTGTTTAACTCCGTGATCGCGCTTGTTTTCATCGTATCCAGCAACGCGGCCAGCCGCAAGGTGATTGGCCGTAGCATCTGGTAGAAAGGAGCGGACATGATCAAAAGCTTACGCCATCCCGGAAGAATACGGGAAAACGGGCGTTTCAGCTTCCTGCTGACCGGCGCATCCGCTTTGCTACTCGGCCTGACAGGCGCACTGTCCCTGTTCCCGTTTCTGCACATCATGGCGAAATCCATCAGCAGCTATACGGCCGTTACGGCAGGCAAGGTTTTATTCTGGCCGATCGGGTTGAATACGGACACATTTTCGTATCTGTTTCAAAAAACGATGATCCTGCGCGCGTTTCTCAACTCCGTTATCCTGACGGGCGCAGGCACGGTCATCACGACGGTTTCCACCGTAGCCAGTGCATATCCGCTTTCCAGAACCGGATTTCGCGGGCGCAAGTTTTTCCTTGGCTGGTTCATCTTCGCTATGCTTTTCAACGGCGGCATGGTACCCAACTACATGATGATCCGCGCCCTTGGTCTGATGGACAGCTACATGGCTATCATTCTCCCGTTCATGATCATTCCCTTTAACATGCTTGTGGTGAAAACATATATGGAAGGTATTCCCGAGGAAATTGAAGAATCTGCGCGTATTGACGGCGCAAGCCAGATCCGCACGTTGGTCTCCATTATCGTGCCTATGGCGAGTCCGGCAATCGCAACGGTGCTTCTGTTGTACGCGGTCAACTTCTGGAACAACTACTTCCACGCCATGCTGTACATCAGCACGCCCATCAAACGCCCGCTGCAATATGTGTTGTACGAAATCGTCAACGAGGCCAGCACGCTTCGGGATCAGATCGGTTCCGACGAAATGATGAACCTCACGTCCGGCGGCGTCGTATCCGCTTCGGTGGTCGTATCCACCGTACCGATCCTCTGCCTGTATCCCATGCTGCAACGGTACTTTGTCGGCGGTCTGACCATCGGTTCTGTCAAGGGATGAGGAGGAGTATGCCATGAAAACGATCCAAATGCCGATACAATCTTCTTTCGAATGCGACGTGCTGGTCTGCGGCGGCGGTGTTGCTGGAACCTGCGCCGCCATCGCAGCGGCCCGGGCAGGCGTCCGGACGATCCTCATTGAAGAGGCGGGCGGCCTCGGCGGGCAGGCAACATTGGGGCTTGTCAGTCCGACTTCGTCGGTCGCCGCCAGAGATGGTCGCTCCTTTGGCGGGCTGATGCGGGAGATTTTACAAAAAACACATCAACTTTCCAGATTGTACGCGGGAAGCGATACCGACAGTTATTCGTCGTCCCATATCTTACGCCTCGTGCTGATGGAGCTTGCCATACAGGCAGGCGTCGCGCTTCACCTGCATACCAAAATTATGGCGGTCGAACGAAACGGCGATACGCTGACGGAAGTGCTGGCCCTGACGAAATCCGGCGTATGCGGATACAAAGCCAAACGATGGATCGACGCAACCGGGGACGCCGACGTTATCGCGCTCGCGGGAGAGGCGTATGCACTGGGTAGCGAGCCCGGGGTTTTCGGCCAGCTTCAGGAGGCGGGGCTGGACAAGCTGCATTTTGAGCAGACGGACTATGCGCCCTACGCGCACAGCGGAGCCCTGCAGCCCGTCTCCTACATGTTCACCATGGGCAATGTCGACGGCGGGGCGGGCAAACACCTCATCAACAAACGGCTGACCTATCGGGACCTGGGAATCACGCGGGAAGATTTTAAAAAGCTCTCCTATGCCGGCATAAACGGCTTTGAGGAAAACGGGGACCTGCTTCCCCTCCCGCAAGGGCGGGTGCTGTTTTTCCCCGGGGTGCGCCACGGGGAATACACCGTCAACATGTCGCGGGTCATCGGTATCAACGGCGCGGACGCAGCCTCGCTCAACCTGGGTGAGCAGCTTGCCCAAATGCAGATTTTGCCTCTGGTGGACGTTTTAAAGCGGCTGATCCCAGGCTTTGCGCAAAGCTATCTGGTCGATTGCGCGGTGACGCTCGGCGTGCGCGAATCCCGGCGGCTGATCGGCAGATACGTCCTGACCGGCCGTGAAGCGCTCAACTGTACCCCCATGCCGGACGTAATCGCCCATTGCTTCTATCTGATCGATATCCATGATCCATTCGGCAAGGACAAGGCGATCGGGGGCGAAATCAGGGGCGATTATTTCGATATCCCCTACGGCGCGCTTGTTGCGCGGCAAGCGCCCAATCTGCTCGCCTGCGGGCGGTGTATCTCTGCGGACCATGTAGCCCATTCGGCGACGCGGATACAGGGCTCGTGCATGCTCACTGGCCAGGCCGCCGGAACCGCGGCCGCTCTTTCCCTCGAAACCGGACGCAGCGTCGCTGACGTGGATGTGCTGGCGCTGCAAAGTAGGCTGATCGCCGACAGCGTGTTTCTGGATATCCGGGCCTGACCCTATTGAATGTCATGCGGAGGTACATGCATGAAGCGTCTGATCACCATCTGTTCTGGCCAGTTCGGGGATATCCCGCTGCCTGCGCTTTGCAAGCAAATGCAGGCGATCGGCTACGAGGGCTTTGAGCTGGCGTGCCATTCCCATGTCGATCTCGATCAGGTTCTCGCCTCTCCTGCATACCGGGACGAACTTCTGTATTTGCTGTCGGACTGCGGCATGCGTATCGGCGCACTATCCGCGCACCTTCCCGGACAATGCGTAGGCGACAATCCCGATCCGCGGCTGGACCGGTTTGCCCCCGCGCAGTATCGCGGCATGCCGGAGCGCATCCGCGCATGGGCGATTGAAGAAATGAAAAAAACTGCGCGGGCCGCCCAGCTGCTGCAGGTACCGGTGGTGACATGCTTTTTCGGCTCGCCGCTGTGGGCATGGTGGTATTCCTTTCCCAAAACCACAGAAGAAATGATCGCAAACGGCTATGCCCGGATCCGGGAGCTGTGGACGCCGATCTTTGACGTATACGACGCATGCGGCGTGAAACTGGCGCTGGAAGTGCACCCCACGGAAATCGCCTTTGACTATTACAGCACACTTCGCCTGATGGAGGAGCTCTGCTGGCGGCCCACGCTCGGTTTGAACTTCGACCCCAGCCATCTGCTCTGGCAGGGCGTCGATCCCGTTGGGTTTCTGCGGGATTTCGCGTCGCGGATCTATCATGTCCATATGAAGGACGTCAAAATCACCAAGGACGGGCGCGCCGGCATGCTGGGCTCCCACATGGAATTCGGCGATACGCGCCGCGGCTGGAATTTTGTGTCGCTCGGACACGGGCATGTGGATTTTGACGGCATCATCCGGGAGTTGAACCGCATCGGCTACGAAGGTCCTCTCTGCGTGGAATGGGAGGACGGCGGCATGGAACGGATGCTGGGCGCGGCGGAAGCGTTCGGATTCGTGAAGCGGATCAACTTCCAGCCGTCCGCGATCACGTTTGACAGCGCCCTGAACGCCAAATAACGTTTCACAGGACGCGCGTTCGAGGGGAGGGTTGAAAGCTTGATTTCTCTTGCCATCGATATCGGCGGCTCCAAATGCGTGACCGGGTTGGTGACGCGGGAAGGCCGCGTTCTGTCCAAGCGCTGCTTTCGTTGGGAGTATCTGAGCGGCGACGCCGTGGTGGACACCATCGTGCGGGAAAGCCGCATGCTGCTTGCCGCAAATCCGGATGCTGTCCCAGCCGTCATCGGCGCTTCCATTCCCGGGCTTGCCGACCCCGCCGAAGGGCTGTGGGTGGAAGCCAGCTTTTCCGGAATCCGGAATCTGCCGATTGCGGCAATCCTTTCGGAGACCTTCGATCTACCCGCGTATATCGATAACGACGGACAGGCTTGCGCTCTGGCGGAAACGCTGTACGGCGCCGGCCGGGGTGTGGCGGATTTTCTATACATGACCATTTCCAACGGTATCGGTGGCGCGATAGTCTCAGGCGGCAGGTTGCTTACCGGTTCCGGCGACATGGCGGGGGAATTCGGCCACTGCACCGTGGTAGAAAACGGCCGGCCCTGTAAATGCGGCTTGCGTGGATGCTTGGAGGTGCACGCGGCAGGCCCGGCTATCGCGAGGAACTATCTCGAATACGGCGGCCTCCCTTTGCCGGACGGCGCATTGACGGACGCGGCCGAAATCGCCAAGCGCGCCCAAGCCGGCGAGGAGGCGGCTCAAGCGGTCTTTCGGCTGGAAGGCGTCTATCTGGGAAAGGTAATCGCAACGGCCTGCAACCTGCTCAATCCGGAGAAGGTCATCCTCGGCGGCGGCGTATCGCAGGCTTTTTCTCTGTTTGAAAGCACGATGCTTCAAACCGTCGGGGAGCATATGTATCAAAATGCAAATCGAAATTTGCAAATCCTGTCAACCCCACTGGGATACGACGGCGGCCTGCTGGGAGCCGCGGCGGTCGGCATGATTCGGGCTGGCGGGGAAAGGAAAGGTGGTTTCCATGATCCAAAGCTTTCTGCGGGAATATGAAAACGAGTTGATCTCCCAAATCGAGAAAATTTCTCCGGAGGACTTCGGCCGCTGTGTCGGCCTGCTGCGGGACGCCTATCAGGCGGACAGGCAGATTTTTGTGGCGGGCAACGGCGGCAGCGCCGCCGCGGCCAACCATTTCGTCTGCGATTTCGGCAAGAACGCCGTAGCGGCCCCCAAGCGGCGTTTCCGTATGTTGTCGCTGAGTGACAACGCGGCGAAAATTACTGCGTTTGGCAACGACGTTGCCTTTGAAGAAATCTTCCGCCAGCAACTGATCAACCTCATGAACGACGGCGACTTGCTGGTGCTGATCAGCGCCAGCGGTAACTCGCCGGATCTGTTGCGCGCCTGTGAATACGCCCTGGAAAAGCGCGCGAAAATCATCACCCTGACCGGCTTTGGCGGCGGACGCATCCGCGCTTTCGCAGACGCGTCCATCGCGACGCAGATGACAAGCTACGAACAAATGGAAGACATACACATGATTCTGCTGCATATGTTTGTTTGCTATTTCAAATCGCATCAAGACATCTTAACGTGAACCGGGGGTACGTTCATGGGGAAACTTCGCGCAGGCATTATCGGCCTTGGATTTATCGGCAAGCTTCATCTGGACGCGCTGCGGCGCGTGCCGTACGCAGAGATAATCGCGCTTTGCGACGCGGACAGTCAAACGACAAAAGACCTATGCAAGCAACATCGCATCATCTGCGCCTGCACCGACTGGCGTACGCTCATGGCTGATCCACGGGTGGAAGTGGTTCACAATTGCACCCCCAATTGCATGCATGACGAAATCAACCGGTGCGCCCTGCTGGCCGGAAAGCATCTGTATTCCGAAAAGCCTTTGTCCGGCAGTGCATCGCAAGCGCGAAGCATGCTGGAGCTCGCCGTACGGCAAGGCGTTGCCCATGGGCTGAACCATCAATATCGGGTTAACGCCGTCGTGCAGGAAATGCGCGCTCGGCTGCAAAAAGGGCTAGCGGGCCGGCCGCTGATGGCATACGGCTGCTACCTGCAGGAAACCGCTTCCCGGCAGACGGATTGGTCCCCGCGGATGGAAAACACCGGTCCCGCGCGCACCCTGAACGATATCGGCGTGCACTGGGTGGATACAGCGGAATGCGTGCTCGGCCAGCCCATCAAGGACGTCATGGCCGACCTGATCGTCCATCATCCCGTCCGTACAGGCGCGGACCGACGTATGCATGCGATGACGACGGAAGACACCGCGCTGATTCTGATGCATTTTATGGACGGCACCCCGGGACAGTTGCTTGTTTCCAAAGCCGCCAACGGCCACAAGAATGATCTGCGCCTTCTTGTCGCCTGTGAAGCGTACGAAATGGAATGGCGGCAGGAGGAACCTGATCGGCTCTATCTTGGGCTGAAAGAGGAAGGAACGGAAACCGTATACATGAACGTCAGGACCTGCCAGGAAGAGGTTCGCCCCTTTATTACCACGCCCATGGGGCACGTGATGGGATGGACAGACGCCCTCCATAATGCTTTGTCTGTCTTTTACGATGCGATCCTCAATGGAAGCTATCAAAATTCAAAGCAGACCTACGCTACCTTCGAGGACGGTTTCCGTGGTATGGCGTTCGTCGAGGCGTGCATACGTTCTAATCGGGAACGGTGCTGGGTGGAAGTGGAACGGTTGTGATACTAAGAAACGTCTGCCTGTATACAAAAACAGGACATCATACCAAAAAGCGAGAGGCAGGTGTGATGATAACTACGGAAGAACCATGTTGCCGGGCGATTGGTGTACCAAGTATCACAAATATAAAACTCTCGTTGCACTATTCATTACACTACTACATACAATAATGAACGAAAACAGACATTATGATTAGTTAATATAATAACGTGCAATCGTTACAATAAAAGGCTTTCCGATAAACCTCAACAAGAGCCAACAACCCCTGTGTACAACTACGAATCAAAAGGTCGTGGGTTCGAATCCCGCCGGGCTCACCAAACAAATGGAGCACCCTGATGGGTGCTTCGTTTGTTTGTGCGTTTCCAGGGCGGGATTCGAACCCGAGAGGGCACGGAGCGTTATGAAAACGCCGCTGTGTCGGCGTTTTTAGCGCAGTGGGCGTGGGAGTTTTCGACCACGCCGTAGCCTGCGCAGCAGGTGGTGAATCCCGCCGGGCTCACCAGAAATCAGTGCAAAGTGTAATGCGATGCGCTGATTTTTTTGTGCAGAATGATTAAATAATTATCCAGGCGTAGTGTATTGGGTGAAAATTGGGTGAAAACGGGTGATGAAAAGCGTCTCTGATGCATATCAAAAGCGAGGTGCACAGAGAAAGATCTGGATGCTTTACATGTTATTTCTGACACTAGTTCAAATTCATAGTAGTAATATAATCATTAAAACGAGAAGTCGTATTAATTAACAGAATGTCTTATACTTGGAATTATATGGTCGTGGGTTCGAATCCCGCCGGGTTCAGCCGGTCTGGAAACATTGCATCGCCGGCGGGCGCTTATATGATTCCGCAAACCACGTTTGCAGAAAAGAGGTGCCTAGCACACCGCCTGAACACACATGAAACAGAATAGGCGAACGCCTTGACAATCAAAATGAGCCATTGTATAGTCAACTTGAGATAATTCCTTACTTGAGGGGGCAAACCCTGCGAAAGCAGGCGTCGCAAAGCTATAGGGTCTACTGACGCCCAAACACAAAAGGCGTTTAGGACAGCCAGCTGCCGGATCAATTCCATACACAGCACGGAAGCATGCTTGCATGCACAACTGCGGTACGGGCAGCTTGGCTAATGCGGTACAACGTTGCCCTTTTGTTTTACAAAAAAGAATGGAGGAGCATCGGATGTAACCCAAGGCAAAACCGGTCTCATGATGGACCGCATCGATTCAGGCGGACGGAATTTCCGCAGGACAGAAAAACACAAGGAGAGTATCGTATGAGAAAGCTGTTATCCGTTTTGTTAGCCGTTGCGCTGTTCGCGCTGCCGGCCGTTGCCGCGCTGGCCTCGGGCGGCGCGTCCGTCTTCGCCGTCGTGTTTCGGGAAAATCCGACCACCGGGTATACCTGGGCCTATGTCAACAGCGACGATTCGGTCCTCGCCGTGGACGATCAGGGCTACGCCGAACCCGCCAATCCGATACCCGGCGCGGGCAGCGACCATACCTGGGTCATCTCCGGCGCCGGACAGGGCGAAGCAACCGTTACCTTTACCTATGCCCATAGCTGGGAAAGCGATCCGTCCGATCCGGTGATCGCGTATTCGTTTGCCGTGGGCGAGGACCTGATCCCGCAGCTAAAATCCGTTACGGGATTGCCGGAGAAATACATGCCCGAATACGCGGTCGTGCAGCTCACAGGCAATCCCACCACCGGGTATCTGTGGACGTCGTCCATAGACGCCGAAGGGGTGCTCTCACCAGGCAGCGACTTCTTCACGGCCGACGCCAATCCGGAAAACCTGGTGGGCGCGGGCGGCGTGCAGACGTTCATCTTCGGGGCAAGCGGCCCGGGAGAGGCCACGGTGACATTCGAGTACGCCCGTTCGTTTGAACCAGGCGCAGCGCCCGCCGCGACCGTGACCGTTTCCTATACGGTTGACGACCAGCTCAATGTGACCCAAACCGCCGTCGGCGGCGATTACAACGACTATGCCGCGGACGTGAACGTGACGGCGCCGGCCGAATAACGCTCCGACCGCACAGCCGATTCGGCGCTATAGAACAGGGAAAGAGTGCAATGCCGTTGCACTCTTCCTTTTCATCAGACTTTCGTCCGTGCTGCCGTTCTTGCATTTTGCACGTCAAGCCGTATAATACCTTATAGAAACCTCTTAGCCATGGCGGGATACCGTTTCCTGCAATAAAAACCGCTGCCGTTTGCCAAAGGCCAATGGTATGACGCCGAAATCAGAAACTGAATGAGGTGTGCGCTTATGTCTGAAACCAACGATATATTCCGCAAACAGTGCGTTCGGAAGGTATCCTCTCCGGAGGGGCTGAAGGACTATATCCACGTCATCGGTCCGGGCGTATGGATCACAACCATAGGCTTGGCGGTGCTGATCATCAGCGCCTTTGTGTGGGGAATATTCGGGTCGATACCGGTTACGTTGAATAAGCCGTTCATCGCGCAGGATAACGAGGTTTTCTCCTTTTTCACGCAGCAGCAGGCAGCCATGCTCCATACGGGTATGGCCGCCAGCGCCGACGGAGCCGACACGACAGTGGCAGCCATCGCGAAAACCCCGCTTTCCAAGGAAGAGGCCGCTTCGCTCCTGCCGGATGATTACACCGTGCAAATGATGGAATTATCGGATTGGAACATCAAGGTTTCCCTCGCCGGTTCGCCGAGTGTAAAGCAGGGCGATCTGGTCGAGGTAACGATCGTACCCGAGGCGATTCGGCCGATCGATTATCTGATGAACTGAAGGAGAGATGCGCTTGCCGAAAAAGCATGTAAAGGTTCCGGTTGTCATGCAGATGGAAGCGCTGGAATGCGGCGCTGCCGCATTGGGCATGGTGCTGGCGTACTATAAAAAATGGGTGCCGCTGGAGCAGCTGCGCCTGGACTGCGGCGTATCCCGCGACGGTTCCAACGCGATCAATATCCTGCGCGCGGCGCGCGGCTACGGCATGGAGGCAAAGGCTTACCGGTACAGCGAGCTGGACGAGCTGAAAAAGATTGACTACCCTTGCATTCTGTTTTGGAATTTCAATCATTTTGTCGTGCTCAAGGGCTTTCGGGGAAACAAGGCGTACCTGAACGACCCCGCGCGAGGCTCGATTACCGTGGATATGCAAGAGCTGGACGAATCCTTTACGGGGATTTGCCTTTGCTTCAAGCCGGCGGCCGGTTTTCAGCCGGGAGGCAACCGCCGTATCGTGCTTGATTTTCTTAAATCACGCCTGCAGGGCACCACGGCTCCGTTTCTTTTCGTCATGTTTACCGGAATCCTGACGGCGCTGCTGGGGATTGTGTACCCGGTATTCTCCCGCGTTTTCATAGACAATCTCCTGCCTGGCTACAGCCCGCAGTGGCTGTATCCGTTTATCGGCGCGATGAGCGCCGTTGTGGCGATGCAGGCGCTTGTGATGGCAATCCGGCTGGTGAACAACTATAAAATCGCGTTCAAGCTTGCGGTAACCTCCAGCGCCACGTTCATGTGGCATGTTCTCAGGCTGCCCATCGAGTTTTTTTCACAGCGCATGGTCGGCGACATCGAAAAGCGGCAATCCTCCAACGCGGACATTGTGATGATGCTCATCGGCCAGCTGGCGCCCTCGTTCATCAACACGGCGCTTGTGGCGTTTTATCTGATCATCATGGCGCGGTACAGCCTCCTGCTCACGGCCGCGGGCGTTTCGGGCATCGCCATCAACGCGTTTCTTTCGCAGATCATCGCGAAAAAGCGCGTGAACATCACGCGCGTGCAAATGCGCGACGCGGGCCGGCTCAGGGGAACGCTGGCAGCCGGGATCGATATGATCGAAACCATCAAGGCCACCGGCGCGGAGGAAGGCTATTTCGAGCATTGGGCCGGATACCAGGCATCGGTCAACACGGCGGCCGTGAAAATGGTCAGGCTGAACCAATATTTCGGCGCGCTGCCCGGCATGGTCACCGCGCTGGTCAACGTGGCGATCCTGAGCCTGGGCGTCATGCTGGTGATGAACGGGCAGTTTACCGTGGGTATGATCCTCGCGTTTCAGGGCTTCATGAGCTCCCTGCTGTCTCCGGTCAACTCCCTGATCGGCATGTGGCAGAGTTTGCAGGAGACGCGCACCAACATAGAGCGAATCAACGATGTGCTCGAATATCCAACCGATGTGAAATTCGCGGACTCCGGCGAGACGGATGCGGCTTGCTGTACACGGCTGCAGGGAACGGTGGAAATGCGCGATGTGACGTTCGGCTATTCCAGGCTCGCGCCGCCGCTGATTGAAAATTTCAATCTCCAATTGGACGTGGGTAAAACAGTCGCATTCGTCGGGCCGTCGGGCAGCGGCAAATCCACGCTTGCCAACCTGATTTCCGGGCTGTATAAACCGTGGAGCGGCCAGATCCTCATCGGCAGCGTTCCCATCGAGCAGATCCCCCACGAAGCGCTGACCGGCACGATGGCCGTCGTCAACCAGGATATTATTCTTTTCGAGGATACGATTGCCCAAAACATCAAGCTGTGGGACGATACCATTCCGGAGGACAGAGTGACGAACGCCGCGCGCGACGCGCTGGTGCACAACGTCATTTTGCAGCGCGACGGCGGATATGATTACAGGCTGCTGGACCACGGAAGCGACTTTTCCGGAGGCGAGCGCCAGCGCCTGGAGATTGCGCGCGTGCTTGCGCAGGACCCGAACATCCTGATCATGGACGAGGCGACCAGCGCGCTGGACGCCAACACGGAAGCGCTGGTCATCCGGAATATCAAAAACCGCAAGCTGACTTCGATTGTCATTGCGCACCGGTTGTCCACCATCCGCGACAGCGATGAAATCATCGTGCTGGACAAGGGCAAGGTTGTGGAACGCGGAACGCACGACGAGCTGATGGACAAGAACGGCTTGTACGCGCAGCTTGTAGCGACCGATTAATTTGTGGGAATGTGAAGATGGCTACGATTGACGAAGAAATCAAACAGCGTATCGAGATGGATGACGACGCCATGCAAAGCGCGTATTTCAGCCTGGCACAGGGCGTCGCAAAAAAGCAGCCGCTTGATGAAACCTGTACGGCCAACCAGCGGTTGCATTTGCGCAGCGTGATCGGCGATATCCTCGCCTATTATCATATTCAAAACGTACAGCTGCCCGACGACCTGCAGGACATGCAGCAAGCGATGACGCTTTTACTCAACGAGAGCGGCATGATGCGGCGCAGTGTCGAGCTTGCCGGGGCGTGGTATAAAAACGCTACGGGCGCCCTGCTTGCCAAGTTCGGCGACGGAACGCCCGTCGCGCTGCTGCCCCACGGCCTGTACGGATATATCTACAGGGACCCCAAGACCGGCGGCAGGATCAGGCTGACCAAAAAAACAGCCGCTTTGCTCCAAAAGGACGCGACCGCGTTTTGCAAACCGCTGCCGGCCAAAAAAATTCGCATTCGCGATCTCAGCGCGTATATATTCCAGTCGTTTTCCGCCTTGGATCTGCTCTTCCTGGCGGTCACAACACTGCTGGTGACGCTCATCGGGCTGGCCGGCCCCTATGCCAACAAAATCCTCTTTTCAAACGTAGCCAAAAGCAGCGATATCAACGCGCTCGTGATGCTGACGGTCTTGCTGGCGGGCGTTACGGTTTCCATCTCGATGATCGGAATCGGTAAAGCGCTGCTGCTCAACCGCCTGGAAACCAGAAGCGGGGTTGCGGTAGCAGCCGCGATGGTATCGCGTTTGCTGATGCTGCCGGTGGATTTCTTCAAGCAGTATTCGTCGGGCAATCTTTCCTCGCGCATCGACAACGTCAACAACCTGTGCCAAATCATGATCAACGCGCTGCTCTCCATTGGGATTACCGCAGTGTTCTCCCTCATTTATTTCGGCCAGATCTTCCAATACGCGCCCGCGCTGCTTTTGCCCGCGCTGGCGGTTATCCTAGCCACGCTTTTGATCACGATGCTGACTTTGTTCCTGGGCGTTAAAAATTCCCGGAAAATCATGGAAGCGCAGGCCGATTCATCGGGAGAGGTGTTCTCGCTGCTCTCGGGGCTGCAGAAGATCAAGCTCGCAGGCGCAGAAAAGCGCGCTTTTCTGAAGTGGGCGCTATCGTATGCAAAAGTCGTGAAAGCAAGGTTCAATCCCCCGCTGCTGCTCAAGCTCAACACGGCGGTTGCCGTGCTTGTGCCGATGGCCGGCAGCATCGTGCTGTATTATTCGGCGGTCCGCGCGCAGGTGCCGGTGGCGGACTATATGGCGTTCAACGCGTCCTACGCTTTGGTCAGCGGCGCGATTGTTTCGCTTTCCACCGTCATGACGGACATCTCCAAAATCCAGCCCATGATGAAAATCGCGGGTCCCATTCTGGACTCTATTCCCGAAGGAAACAAATGCACCAGCTCCTCCAAGCATATCAGCGGATCGATTGAAATGGACAACGTCCGGTTTCGTTACAGCGACCGCATGCCACTGGTCCTCAATGATCTGTCGCTCAAAATAAGCCCCGGCGAATACGTGGCGCTTGTGGGCAAAACCGGCTGCGGAAAATCGACCATATTCCGGCTTCTGCTGGGCTTTGAGAAGCCGCAGGCCGGCGGGATTTATTACGACGGCAGGAACATCAGCACCTTTGACCTGAGGGAACTGCGCCGGAGCATCGGCGTGGTGCTGCAAAACGGCAAAATATTCAACGGGACGATCTACGACAATATCGTGATCACCGCGCCGTGGCTGACGTTGGACGACGCCTGGGAAGCCGCCGAACTCGCCGGTATTGCCGACGAAATCCGCTCTTTGCCAATGGGAATGAACACGCTTTTATCCGAAAGCAGCGTCGGCATTTCCGGCGGCCAGCGGCAGCGGCTGATGATCGCGCGCGCCATTGCCCCCAAGCCCAGCATTATGATGTTCGACGAGGCGACAAGCGCGCTGGACAATATCGTACAGAGCAAAATATCCAAGGCCCTGGACTCGCTTCAAAGCACACGGCTCGTGATCGCGCACCGGCTTTCCACCATCCAGCAATGCGACAGAATTCTGTTGATCGAGAACGGCACGGTCGCGCAGGAGGGAACCTATCAGGAGCTCATCGCCAAACCCGGGCTTTTTGCCGATCTGGTGTACCACCAGCAGCTCAATCCCGCCGGGCAGCCCCCCGTGTGACGGTCGGCAAGCTGATGAAAACAAACGGCTCCCACAGGCACATGACTTTGCTGCTTGCGCCGCAGGAACTGACGCTGTACGGCGGGGGTTTTACCCTGGCAAGACCGATGCCGCTTGCCATCGGCGTATTGCAGGGCGCGCTCAGGCGCGCCGGCCACAGCGTATCCTCCTATGACCTGAGCACGGCGCTGCAGGAGGATCCGCAGCCCGACGCATGGAAAGCGCTGTACGATGTGGACGCCGTGCTCCAGAGCTTGAAGCGGGGCGGCGAAGGCGTGCTCCGCGACCGCCTGGACCGGCTGCTGGACGCTACGGACGTTGCCGGGTGCGATGCGGCGGGGATATCGCTGGGCGCCAACAACTCCATCTTCGAAATCCATGCAGGGATGCTGCTGGCGGCACGCATACGCGCGCGTTACGGCAAACGCGTTGCCATCGGCGGCGCGAACGCCGATCATCTGCTGTCATACGAATGGATGTACAGCCCGCTTCTGGAAGCGGTGTCCGAATTGGGCGCCGCGTTGCTGGTTGG
Organism: Candidatus Limiplasma sp.; assembly: GCA_963674895.2. Taxonomy (GTDB): domain Bacteria; phylum Bacillota; class Clostridia; order Christensenellales; family Aristaeellaceae; genus CAXXOK01. The sequence goes on along the minus strand of CAXXCY010000002.1, from coordinate 520,347 downwards.
TCCGGGCGACGAAAGCCTGCCGATGTTTTTGGAAGGGAAGCCGGCGGACAGGCTCCCCGGCGCGGTGCGCTGGGCGGACGGCCGCCCTGTACGCAACCCGGTTTCCGCGCCCAGCTTCGTTTGCCCGGACTTTGACGGACTGGCGCTGCAGCCCTATCAAACCTCGCTGCGGCGAATGTCTGCCGCAGCGGAAGAGGATCAGGCGGCCGAAAAACAGCTGTTTGACGTTTCCATGCCCAAAGCGCAGGGGATCAGCGCCCGTATGGCGGCACTCCCGCCCGATATGCTTCGCAAAACGCTGGTGCTCCCATTTTATTTTAATTCCGGCTGCGTATTCCACTGCGCGTTCTGCGTGCAGAGCCGGGAAGACTGGACCGCCTATTGCTCCATGGAACCCGAGGCCGCCGTGCGCGACCTGAAAGCGCTCACCGAAAAGTACCGGACGCCGTATATCCGCTTTTTCAACAACGCATTCAACCTTTCCATGCGCTTCACCCGCGCGTTCTGTGCCGCCGCCAAACGGGAAAAACTCCATATCCGCTTCAGCGACTGCGGCCGTTTCAACGGCCTGACGCGCGAGGACGCGTTTCAGTTATATGATATTGGCTGCCGCAAGCTGATTTTCGGGCTGGACACGGCAAGCGATACGGTTCTTAAAACGATCGACAAGCAGCTGGACCGCGCGCAGGTGGAAAACGGGCTTCGCTTTTGCCGCGAGGCCGGGATCAAAGCCGATCTGGAAATGATCGTCGGCCTGCCGTCGGAAGGATGGCGGGAGTTTGAAGAATCCTACGCGTTCGTTCGCGGGCTCGTGGAGGACGGCCTGGTTTCACAAATCTATGTCAACCGTTATTTTGTGCTGCCGATGTCGCGGTTCGGCATGAATCCGGGGCGCTACGGCATCGCCCTGGAATATCAGCCCGAGGCCTACCGCTTAAAAGCCGGGCGGGAGCGGGAGATTTTCACGGCCTTCCTGCACCCCGGGCACGCCGCGGCAATGCCGATGCGTGTCGACCCGATCCGGTATTATGAACCCGGCGGAAGAAACGCCGATCAGATCGCCCGGGACACCCTGGAGAAGTATCACAGGATGCGGGCGCTAACGGCCAAGGTTTAGCCGGTCAGCGCATGCTGATGATGCGGTTGATGTAGCGATACAGCAAGCCGGGCGAAATCACGCGCACCGCGCCCAGAAGATACAGCGGGAGCCGCGCGCGGAAGCCCGGCGTGACAAACGTTTTTTCTTCATACCCTTCCCAGAAAGTATCCACCTGCTCCGGGTTTTTGGAAAAGACGTCCAGGTACAGCCTTGCCAGGTCGAGCTCCACGTTGCCCGCGGAGGCCAGCTCGAAATCGATCACGCCGACCAGATGCCCGTCCTGACAAAGCAGGTTATGCGCGGCAAAATCATTATGGCAGGCGCCCATCGGGAGCAGCGTAAAAAGGGAAGGATCCGCATTCGCCGTCAGCCACGCCTTCGCATCGACAAATATCCGGGCGTCGCTCGGATTGTTCTGCATTTTCCGCAGGTCCTCGAGGCTGTCCAGCCCAATTTGCAGCCACCGGTCCATCCAGGGGAGGCCGTCCTTAAGCGAAGGCGCGTGATATGCGCCCAGCCACCGGCCGGTTTCGCGCCACAGACCGGGATTGTTCGCGTCGGCCGGCGACGGGCTGGCGCCGGGCAGCCGGCGGCTGACGGTATAGGCCCGCCCGTCCACCGTGCCGATACGGAGCACGGCCGGCGCGGGCGCGCCTCGTTCGTTTGCCAGCGCGGAGAATTTCTGCTCGGCCTTTGCGTGGCTCTCGGGCGTGCCGGTTCCCAGCGTTCCGTAAATCTTGATGACTTCGTCCCCGCAGGCAAAAACAAAGTTGCGCTCATGCCCGGGATGGGTCAGCTGGACGCACTGTTCCGGCTCGTACCCCAGCAGCGCGAGCGCTTTTTCATCCCTGCTCAGCATGGTTTTTCCTCAAAGAGAGCGCCCAGCGCCATTTGATCGACGGGGTTTGCGGCCATTCGCGTCTGCGGAACCCTCTGCCTGCGGCACAGCGCAACAAAGCGGCAGGATTTTCGCGCCCCGCACGTTTCGCAGGTAAAACAGGCAGGCCATTCGTCGGCGCTGAAATGCCAGTGCGCCGCCTTATCGGCGAGCTTGCCGCCGTATGCCCCGGCCAGCTGTTTTTGCGCCGTCTCCCGCGTTTGCCCCCCGGCGCGTGCCGTCCAATAGTCGCGCAGGGCCATGCAGAGCCTCCTGGGGGCCTGTTCGGAGGCGTCTGACGCCAGATAGGCTTCCATATGCCGTGCCGCGTCGGCAAACAAATCGGCGCATCCGTACAGGACCGCCGAAAACGCATGCAGGTCCCGCGCGAATACGGGCAGTTCGACGCTTGATAAAAACCATTTCGCGGGTTGAAAGTCGTCCGTGATCACGGCGTCTTCCAGCGCCTTCAGCGCGCCGGCGAGCCGTTTCAGCGCCTGCCCGTCCGCGCCGGGCAGGTTCAAAACCGTCCTTTGTTCTTTGGCGACGCGTGTCCACGCGAGCAGGTCTTCGTGCCCGGCCGCATTGAAGATAAAGTTGATTTCGCTGGCATTGGGAACATAGAGGTAATACGCGGGAAATCCCAAATAGGAGTTATCCCTTACGTACAGCTTTTTCCCCAGCGCATGGATACGGTGCAGCAGGTAATCAAAATCGTCCTCGTCGGAGCTGGAGACCGGATGATCAAATCCCCGGAAAGGCTCGCCCGTTTCCCGGATACAGTCCGGCCCGGCGCCGTTGCCGCTGATGATCATGCCCTGGTAATCATGGTAGTAAGCTTTGCGCTGCGCGTGGCCAGCGCCTGGAGCGGGCTTATTCCCCGCGCCCTGCGCATAATAGCGCGTCGCGTTGACCTCCGGCCGTCCCTGGAACAGCTCGGTTAAGCACCGCTCCAGCGCGGTAATCGGCGAAGGGTCCGCCCCGAGGCGGAACGCCCGCTTGCCGTTCTCCCGGATGATTAAGGTCAGCCCGATCACGGGCAGGCCGACGCCCATGGAACAATCACGGATTTCAAAATCCAGTCCGTCCTCCGTCATTGCCTCCAGACGCTTGAGCACATCCGTGCCCGCAAAGGTCTCGGGCGGCACGATGGGCGGAATCCTGTTTTCCTCATAGATCAGGCGAAAGGCGTAGCGTTCGAAAATCTCCGACAGTCCCTGGATGATCGCCTCCCGCGGCCCGTTGCCCGCACACATGCCGTTGGAACCGCAAACACGCCATAAAAGCTCCATGGGGATCAGGCGCGTTTTCTTTTCGGAAACGGAATAGAAAGGCGTGCAGGGCGTCGTGTCCTCCTCCAGCGCCTGCCGCAAAAACGCGGGCACACCTTCTTCCGCAATGCCGAACATTTCGGCGACGATATCGCGGCTTTCGGCGGCGAGCTCCCCGGCGGTGAGCCATCGTTCATCCGGAGAGAACTGGTACAGCAGATCGGCCTTTTGCTTTTGAAGCATCCGGCGGAAGGCCTCCGGGGCGGCGCCGCCCTGCTTCGGCAGCGCGAATTTCCGTTGGCGCATCGGATACAGCGAGCCGTTTTCCAAGCGTTCCATCAATTCGGCATAGCCGCTGGCAAGCGAATAGCGCGCGTTCATCCCCTTGCCGTTGGTCCCCACGGACAGCCCTTCCACGTCCTCGTCGCCCAGCCAGATCCGGCAGCAGACGATACCGCTGACCTGATAGCGCAGGTGGAATTCCTGCACGAACATATCGCATTGCTCCAGAATGGAGCGCACATGGCCGACAGTCGCCATGGGCGGGCGCGATTTGTATGCTTTCTCCCGTCGCAGGTTATCCATGCAAACCATCCTTTGCCGAAAACTGGCGTTCCAAACGCAAAAAGCGTTCTTTCCAGCCCTGTTTGTACATATTGCAGGCGCGGGGATCGGGCGCGTCGATCGAGCCGTTCTCTGTCAGCGCATAGGCGCGGCAGCCCATACCGCATTCCTCAAAATACCCGCAGCCTTGGCATTGCGGATTCCTGGCAAGCCGAACCGCCTTGGGATCGCCGCAGAAACGGGAGAGCGCGGAATCCGAAAGCAGTTCGGCAAGCGGCCGGTCCGACAGGCTGGGCATCGTTTCCGCCACAGCGGTTCCCGTAAATCCCGGACAGGGCAGCAGCCTGCCGTCCGGAAGCAGGAAAACGCGCTCGCGGGTTTCCGGACACTCAAGCGAATCCGCCGTATACCGTACGGCGGCGTGCGGGTCCGTTTCGCAATCCGGCTTGGCGTCATAATAGCCAGCTAAAAGCATATGCAGCGGTTTGCCGTCTAAAAGCCATCGCCGCTGCAGCTTGAGAAGCGCCTCGCCCATTTCGTCCGCGGTCAGGTTCGCCTGCCCGCCTTGCCACAGGCCCGTCGCCTGCGCCTGGTTGACAATCCACATCGAAACGCCGGCGGCCTTCAAACGCTCGTAGGTCGGCAGCAGCGCGTGAATATTCCCGCGGTTGAAGATGGAGGTGACGCTCGTGATATGGTTTTTGGCAACGCACAGGGCAATGGCGTTCCATGCGGCCGCCTCCGCGCCCGCCGAGCCGCGCATTTGGTCATGCGCGCCCGCGCCGTCGAGGCTCAACTGAAACACGGGCTTTTGCCCGAAATCCTCCAGCATCTGAAGGAAGGTCTCATCGACCAGCGTACCGTTGGTGGCAATCTGGCTGACGGGGATACCGGCGTCGCGCAGCAGCTTGAGCAGTCGGCCTATGTCGGGGCGAAGCAGCGGTTCTCCGCCCGTCAGGGATACGAACGCCACGTTCGCTTCGGTCAACTGCGCCACCGTTTTTGCAAGCGCATCGAAGGAAGGCTCGGGGTACCGCTGCGCGGGGGATTCCATAAAGCAGTGCCGGCAGCGGAGGTTGCAGCGTCCGGTAACCGCCCAGTGCACCTCGCGCAGGCAGTGAGAATCAGCCTTGCGGGGCCGCTGAAACGGGGTAAGCGCAGCCTGGCCGGAACATTCCATGGCATAACCCCGGCGGATCAGCTCACGCAGGATCGCCCGCTGCCGCGGCGTGAACGCGCAGCTTTCGAAATCGGACGCCCCGTCCAGGCTCATCAGCACGGCCCTTGCATCCCCGGGCATCTGATGCAGCCGAAACAGCTGCCTGTCTGCAAACCCTATTGCATCGCGCCAGCAGCGGGGGCCGTAGCGCGGCGCGGCGCATGCGAACTGCGGCATCTATCCCCTCTCCCCATCCATTGCGCGGGCAAACGCGTAGAAATCATCCAAATAGCCGCCCCGCCGCAGCAGGCAGGCTGTGGGGTCCCTGCGCAGAAAATCGTTATGCGAAAGCATCGCCACCGCGCGGCAGCCCGCTCCGCATATGTCAAAATATTCGCACGCCTTGCAGGACGGGTTGTACGCGCGAACCTCCCCTTTTCTCAAATCCCCGATGCGGCGAAGCACGGGAGAATTCCACGCCTCGCACAGCGGCGTTTCCAGGAGGTTCGGCATTTGGTCAAGCAACGCGTTTTCCGTAAAGCTGGCGCAGGGCACAACCACCCCGTCCGGTTTCACATAGGGAATCGCGTGCGTGTTGGGGCAATCAAAGCTCTCGTCGGTCAGCTTGCGCGCCGGCCCGCGGTGCGCGGGCCCATCGGGATGGAATTCCCCGAATTTCCACAGCGCGAGCTTGAACGGACGGCCCATATCGTTCCAGCGCCTGAGGATGTCCTTGAACGCCGCCACCAGGCTGTCCAGCTCCACCTTGGACCCGGCGCCGCGCCATGCGCCGATTTCTATGGGAGGCGCCATCCGCCAGCTGTCCACGCCCAGTTCGGCGAGCAGGCCGAGCGTGTCGCCGAGGTTTTGCATCACCCTGTTGTCGATCGTGGTAATGATCGTTACGGAATACCCCCGCCGGATCAGCAGCCGGATACCGCGCAGCGTGCTCTCCTCCGCGCCGGGCACGCCCCGCATATGATCATGGCTTCCCACGCAGTCGAAGCTCACCTTGAAGCTGGGATGAAACCCGGCTTCCTCGACCTTGTCGAGCAGTTCGTCGGTCAGCAGCGCCGCGTTGGAAAACACCTCGGAAAAGCCGATGCGCCTGTCCCGCAGGCCGAACAGGAATTCCTGCAGGTCCGGCCGGATAAACGGCTCGCCCCCCGTTAAAGCGACGTTGGGCACGTTTGCTTCCGCAAACTGGTCCAGCAGCAGCTTCAGGTTTTCCATTGACAGCTCGCCATAACGCCCCGTGGGCGCGTCCACATAGCAATGCAGGCAGCGGAAGTTGCAGCGGTTGGTGATGGAAAACAGCAGGCTGGCGATGTAAACGTTCCTGGCCCTCCGGTAGGCCTGGCCTTCCTGCAGGCTGCGGCCGGCTTCGCAGGGCTCCGCTATGCCTTCCTCCGCCAGCAGGGCCGCGAGTCTGCGCAGCAGGGTCGGAATGGCGGGAGAGGCAAAGTCGGTCTTGCCGTCGCACATCCGCGCGACGGTCAGCAGCGTGCCGTTCATAAACCGTTTGGTTCCGGTGATCCAGTTATATGCCATATCGGCGCCGTCTTGATAGCCGCGCAGCTGCCAATCCCCGCCAAGAATGTAGAAGCATGGATCGTTCATGCCTGCTTGCCCCCGATGGACGTGAAGCGCGCCTTGTATCCGCCGCGCAGCAGACCGCAAACCATTTCGTCCCGGCCCGTCAGGCCGTTGCCGGCCAGCAGCGCGTTCATGCGGCAGCCCATGGCGCATTCGTGCAGATATTCGCACGCGGCGCAGCCGGGATTGGCCGCCAAAACTTCGCCGATGGTCAAGCCGCGGATATGCTGCAGCGTGGGATTCTCCCATGCCTCGGCCCAGCCTGCCGTCGCAAGGTTTGGAAACCGCCCGTTATACTCGGTATCCTCATAGCACGCGCAGGGCAACAAAACGCCTTCCTGCGATACATAGAGTCTCGATTGGCAGCACTCGCAGGCAAACCCAAGCGCGCTGAACGGCGGTTTTTCTATTGAGGGTTTGGGCGGCACGGAGCGGGAGAAGAACGCCTCCAGCGCAAGCGTAAACGGTTCGCCGTCCCGCTGCCACATGGCGAGAATTTCCTCGCACGCGTCCGCCACACCCCGGTCGTCCACCCGCGATAAGCTTTTCCCGCAGCCTGCCATGAGCGGTCTGGCCATGCCCCAGGCGTCCACATGAAGAGAACGCATGGCGTCGTATGTGGCGGCAAGCGACGGCAGCGTTCCCTCGTCTATGGTCGTGGTCACGGTCACCTTGTATCCGTTGTCAACCAGGGAACGGATCCCGCGCAGCGTCATCTCCTGCGCGCCGGAAACGCCGCGCATCGCGTCGTGCGTGCCGACGCCGTCAAAGCTTACAAAGAAGCGGGGGGAACTCCCGGTCTCCCGGATGCGCTCGAGGAATTGCACGTTCACCAGCGTTGCGTTGGTATAAATCGCCGACAGTGAAATACCGCGGTCGGCAAGGCAGTCAACAAGCGAAAACAGATCCCGCCGCATCAGCGGCTCGCCGCCGGTCAGCTGCGCCTGCGTAACCCCGCCGGCGCACAGCGCGTCGGCAATGTGTTCCATGGCCGAAAACGGCAATTCCCGTTGTCCGTTCGGCGCTCCCATATAGCAGTGCCGGCACTTCATATTGCATTTGCCCGTTACGGCCCACAGCACGCTTTGGATCATCGGCGTATCGGCATCAAAGCCTTTCGGGCACAGCCATACCGCGCCCAGCGCCAGCAAGCGCCTGAGCGCGGCCCGGTGCTGCGCAAGGAAAGCGAAGCTAGAAAAATCATGATTTCCGTCGCACATGGAAAAGACGTATCGCTCATCCCCGGTAAGGGCATACGTCTTTTCTCCGCTCACGCCGTATTGCCGGATGGACGAAGCATCAGGCAATACAACCCAACCTTTTGATTGTTGGGCGTAACAAGCGATCATTTGTTATTGTTGGCCGTTGTAAATACCCAGATTGTCGCTGCAAATGGAACCGCAGACCGACGTGCAGTTCGAATGGCCGCCGCTGCATCCGCCCGCGACCTGCGCGACAGCCGCGTCGTCGAGTTCGCCGTCCTTGACGAACGCGCCTTTGAAATCGGCCGGTTCGACATCAAACCCTTCTTCTTTGGCGAGCTGCACCACTTTTTCGTGCACCTCTTTGCTCGGTCCCTTGAGGTCCATCAGCTTTTTCTTCAGGGTCTCGTCTTCTCCGACCTTCTTGTAGAATGCGTCAAATTGTGCCTTGCTCATGATGTCTCCTCCTTTATGGATTGTTTTGAGTATTCGGAGGTATAGTATATAATATAAGCACAGTATATTGCATACATGCCCGGATTGCAACCATTCCCAAGAACAGAATCCCACTGCCCGGCACATTTCACGCTCGGCTGCATAGGAAATTTATGGAGCGAATTTGTTAAGGAGGTCTCCCATGTATTGGAAGCTTCATCAGGATTACGCGCTCAGAGGGTGGCTGGACCTGCCCTATGCGCTGTTTCGAAAGTCTGACGGCATCACGTTCAAATTAAGCGAATCCGCGTTCCAAATGCTCGAACGCTGCGACGGCCAAACGCCAATCCCAAGCGGCGACGGGCTTGTGTCGTTTCAGGAACGCGGATGGATCGAGCCATGCGAACCCTCCGATGCGATCGCAAACGATCAGCGGCCCGTACAATACGACTCTGCGCATTTCCGCTCCGTCAACATCGCGGTCACCGGCCGGTGCAACTACAACTGCCGCCATTGTTTCATGGCTAAGGATAACGGAGCCCACCGGGGTGAATTTTCCTTCGCGCAGCTTACGCAGCTGCTGGATTCGTTCGTTCGCTGCGGGATCACGAGAATCAGCCTGACCGGCGGCGAGCCCTTTATACGCAAGGATTTTGACGCTTTGCTTAAAGCCATCGCGGCACGCGGGCTGACGCTTGAAAACATCACGACCAACGGCAGCCTCATTGCGGATGAAACGCTTGATCTGATGCGCTCGCTTCATCAAAAGCCCTTAATGCGTGTGAGCTACGATGGCGTGGGATGGCACGACTGGATGCGCGGCGTAACCGGCGCGGAAAGCACGGCGCTTGACGCAATCCGCAGGCTCAAGGCTGCGGGGTTTCCCATCATGGTACAGATGTGCGTGCATACGGGCAACATTTCCACCATGCGGGAAACCGCGGAATTGATGGCCGGCCTTGGCGTAGACAAGCTGCGTATCATCCGTACGGGAGAATCCCCCCGGTGGGTGGAGCGCATGGATCATTCGGCGCTTTCCTTCGAAGCATATTATGACGCCGCGCTCGAGCTCATGGCGTGGTATGTGCGGACAGGGTACCGGATGGAACTCATCGTGTGGAGCTTCGTGCACTATTTTGCCGGGATCGGGCGCTTTCACTGCCTGCCCGTCCGCTGCCCCACCGGCGCCTGCGACGCCGATGCGCCGGTGTGCTGCGACATCTGCGATGAGCTGTTCATCGGGTATGACGGCGAACTGACGCCGTGCAGCCAGGTGTCCGCGCTGCTGGGCGCGGCCGGCATCAGTCTGGGCAACGTGCTCGACGAAAACGGGTTGGAGCCGCTTCTGCGCAATAGCCCCTATCTGGATACAATCCGCCTGTCCAAGCAGGCGCTGACGGACGCGAACAGCGAATGCCGGGACTGCGAGCATATGCGCTACTGCCTGGGAGGGTGCCGGGCGATGGGGTATGCGATGTCAGGCGACTATTTGGGGCCGGACCGGATGAGCTGCGTGTTTTTCAAGAAAGGCTATTGGAGGCGCTTGTACGACACGATGAAAACCAACCAGAAATTAGCGCAGTGATATACCGCTTCCTTTCCCAATACAGCCCAAACGCAACACGGCGTCGACGCTAAAAGCGCCGGCGCATTCACTTAAAACAATAAGATATCTATACTATTCCGCGATGCTTTGTATGAGGCGAAAACGCGGATCGGCCGTCCGGGCCGCTATGCCTCAGGGCTCGTAATAGATATCGTCCAGATAGAAGGCGATGCTGCTCCTGCCGTTGTTTTTGGACGCGCTGGTCACCCAGCCGAACCCGCCCAGCACATAGCTCAGGTCGCAGCCCTTGAGGTCAATGGTATATTGCGTCCATTCCGTCCCCAGCACCTCGTAGCCCAGCGTCGCTTTCGGGCTGCTGTCGGGGTACGGGCATCCCTCCGCCACGGCGCCTGTTTTCGCGTCGCGCCCGATGCCCAGGCAGAAAAACTCCACCTTTTCGCCGCCCTTCGCGCCGCGTGCCCAAAAGGTCAGCCTGCCGTATCCGGTCAGGTCCTGGCCCGCGTTGGGATGCGTGCCCCAGTTTTCCGCAAGCTCGTCCGCGTCTGCCGGCAGGACGCCGTTTTGGAAATACCAGCCGCCCCAGTTGTTGTCCCGCAAGTCGATCTGGCACTTGATCGCCGTACTACCGCCGTGAACGTTGTCCGCCCACCGCTCGTCCATAACCGGCATGTATGCCAGGCCGCCCTCCGAGAAAAAGGCTGCTTTATAGAGAAAGTGGTTGTCCAGAGTCTCGTAATCGGCGTAAACGGTCAAGCGGCCCTGATCCTGCGCCGCCCCTCCGGATACGATAACGGCGAGCAGTACCACCAGCACACCCAGGCAAAACTTCCGCATATCGGTCTCTCCCTTGCTTTATTCCTGCGGTATTTGAAATACCGTCGTGTCAAAAATACGCAGCGGGGTATAATCGGCTACCGGATTGCCGTCCAGCGCCAGCCGCGTGAGATTCACAAGGTTCCGGATCGGCGATACGTCCGTAATCTGATTGTTTTGCAGATAGAGCTTTTGCAGCGCAGTGAGTTCCGCAAGGGGAGAAACATCCTCGATTTGGTTGTTTTCTGCGGAAAGCTCGATGAGGTTTGCCATGCCGGACAGCGGCTCAAGCGACACCACACGGTTGTTGTAAATCAAAATGGATTCCAGCCCGTACAGCTCCTTAAGCGGGGACAGGTCGGATATTCTGTTGTTATGCAAATCCAGCTTTTTCAGGCCCGTCAGCGCGGCCAATTCGCCGATATCACTTAACGTGCGCCCGGATAAATCGATCTCGGCGATCCCTTCCGCATCTTTTTGCAGTATCTCGCCGCCGGGAACCCCCAATGCCTCCCTGACCGCCCGGTCGATCACGCTGCCGTCGATCAGCCCCTGCACATAGGCCGGAGCTTCCGTTTCCGCGATCTGCGGCGTTTGTGCCGTCTCCGCGGCGCCTGCGCCGATACCGCTGTCCGGCGTTTGTCCGCCCGGCAGCAGGCGCTGCGCAAGCAGCGTGCCGCCTATGCCCATCGCAAAGGCGATCAAGGCGATGGCGCACCGCTCCAGCCACCGGCGCCCCGGCTTCGCGGCCGGAGTCGAAGGGATGACCTCGGCGTTGATGAAAAGCGGCTTGGATTGAATCATCTTGGTCAGCTTGAACATGGACGCTTCGAAGTATTCCTGGCTTGGCTGCAGCGCGTTATAGTTCTGTAGCTTTCGCAGCGATTCCGGAAGCTCCGCCGGGTCCGGCCATTGAAAGCCCTTCAGCATGATGGGTATGATGTTTTTATTGTTTTCGATGGCGCATTCGATTTCTATTCTCAGCCAGTCGTTGGGATCCTTGCAGCGGTCGAGCGCATGCTGGGGAAGCACCAGCAGGAAATCCAGGCAGTTTTCGATAAAATAATACAGCTGTTTGTCAAACTGGCCGCTGCGCAGGTCTTCCACGTCAAAAAAAACATTATATAGCGCTCTTTCCAGATATCCCTCCAGGATTCGGGCAAAATCGCTGCCGCCGTCTCGCCGGTAGGAGATAAAAATATCTCGCCTCGCGTGCGGGCTGATTTTTCCGCCGACGATAATCATGCCTTCGGTCATTGCCTGCCTCCGGAATATCGGTTCTTCGCTGAAGCCAATATACTATTCGGTATACGGTTTGTCAATCGCCGCCCTGGAATAATGAAGACTCAGGAACAATCCTGAACCGGTACGGCAGCCGGAAAACCACGAGGTTTCCGTTTCAGTGACTTCATCACAGAAACCCGCCAAAATGCAATATATTGTTGGATCGTCGCTTCCGTCCCATGCCGACGCGGCAGGAATGGAAAGCCTGCCGGCAGCTTTACAGCCGGGCACGGCAGGCCCGATGATCGAATATAACGGAGGATTCTATACGATGGGTATTTTTGGATTTTCCCCGAATAAGACGCAGGAACCGGCCGCGGACTGGCAGCATCTGTCGATCATGGTCAACAAGAACCGCTGCCCGGAAAACCACCCCTGTCCGTCCATCCGCGTTTGTCCGGTTCAAGCGCTGCGGCAGAAGGGCTACGCCGCGCCAACGGTTGACCAGAGCAACTGCACCAAATGCGGAAAATGCGTGCGCTATTGTCCCATGGGGGCCATTTCGCTTCGGTAAACCCCGTCAGAAGATCGCTTCGTCCTTCACACGCTCCGCTTCGGTGCGCAGCAGCGCCAATTCCGCCGCGGAAAGCGGCTCTTTGCACGCGTCGATGTGATCCACCATAAAGCGCTGGTGCGCGATGTTGCCGGGTGGGATCAGCAGCCCGGCCCCTTTGGAAACCGCGTATTTCATAGCGGCGACCGCCAGGGGCTCGTTGTCCCAGAGCGGCTTGCACCAGCTTTTGGGGAAACTGTGCGTTTCGTTGTCCCGCCAGCTGCGCTCGATCAGCGTTTTGATGGCGATCAGGCCGACGCCCTTCTCCCTTGCGGCTTTGGAGATACGCCCGCCCCAGCCGGAGGTCAGTCCCATGGCCCAGTTCACCGGAAACATGACCGTGTCAAAGTCGAACCGGTTCAGGCACTCCAGCGCAACATCCTCACTGTGCGCCGAAAAGCCGATATAGCGGATCAGGCCCTCCTTGCGCGCCCAAAGCAGCGTTTCCATCGCGCCGCCTTCCCCGAACACCCGCCGCGTATCCTCCGGGGTGGACATGGCGTGCAGCTGGTATACGTCGAAATGGTCCGTTTGCAGCCGCGCAAGGGACGCCATCAGTTCCTCGCGGGCGCCCGCCGCGTCGCGCTTTTGCGTTTTGCACGCGAGATAAACCGCTTTGCGGTACGGCAGCAGCGCGTCGGACAGGCGTTCCTCCGCGTTTCCGTAGGACGGCGCCACGTCGAAGTAATTCACGCCCGCATTGACCGCGTACGCCGTGAAGCGCGCCGCGTCTTCGGGCGTTTCGTCCATATTCACAATGCCGGCGAAAGCGGCCATGCCGACTTTCAGATCGGTTTTTCCAAGCAAAGTATAGATCATATTCCGCCCCCTCCCGTCTTGCCGCGTTTGATTGCCGCGCGCGAATCAGACCCCTGTTTCACGCGCCCCTATTCGTTTTCGAAAATACCCTCGACCTCGCCGATATAGACGTAATGGAAATCCTGTTTCGGATATACGGAGCCGATAATTTCCGGCGCGACAAACAGCGCTGGGTCGAACCGCCCGCGATACAGCTTGCGGCATACGATCGCCGTTTTACCCTCCGCAAAGGTCGGCCGGCCGTCTACGCGCTCCACATGGAAGCCCACCTCGCCGATCTTGTCCCCGTCCCGCCCGGACTTCGAACCCAGGACGTTGAGTTCCTTTTGATGGCCGTCAAAAAGCGTAACGGTGAAGCAATCGGTAGCGTCCACGAATTCCCGCGTATACCGCTGCGGGCGGATATAGACGGTGACCACGTTCTTCCCCCACAGCACGCCGATGCCGCCCCAGCTTGCGGTCATCGTATTGACCACGCCGTCCTTTTCCGCGGTAATCAGTGTCCACTTTTTGCCGATCGCTTCAAACGGCTTCAACGCAAAGGTCCCGATGTCAACTTTCCGGTAACTCATAACTGTTCATCTCCTTGTTATGGATAGTATAGTCCGCTTTGCCGGGTATTGCAAAACAGGGGGGCCGCAAGCGGTCCTTGCCGCGCTTTTTCCCGCTTGTCTGACGATATCGTTTGATTGAACATGATACGGTATCGGAGCCCGGATCAGTCCGGCAGAAGGCCGTCCGCGCTGCGCTCGATATACCGGAGTATGCGTTCTTTCAGCATGAAATCGCCGATGCGGAGGACAACCTCCGCAGTGCAATTGCCGCCTGCGGCGGTTACGCGGTAGCGCCCTTTGGGCAGCGGCGGGATTGGGAACGAGGTTCCATCGTAACGGATTTCGGCGACTGGGTCGCCGCTTCCGTCCTTCGTTATATACGCGGTTGCCTGCTCCGGCGCCGCCGGATAACCATACAGGAAAAGCTCCAGCGCCCGGTCGGCGGGCCATGCGTATTCATAGAGGAAGTTGTTCTCCGCGTCCGTCAGCTGAATCCATTGGGTCGAAAGCTCCCGCTCCGGCAGGATTTCGATCTCTGAAAAGCCGATGGGGCCGCCTTCGCTTTCCAATACCCGGACCGTAAGGCTTTGTACCGGCGTACCGCCGAGCTTGAGGCGGCAGGGCTCCCCCGTGCCGTTTGGAAGCGCGTAATCGATCGCCCGGCCGCCGTCGTCTGTGATCCGCACCTTTAAAATATCCCCCGCGGGGGCGGGCGCATCGTAAAACACGAGTTCCGCTACGGCCTGCGGCTCGGGCCATGTAAACCTGATTTCCGGTTCGGCGTCCGTCTCGTCCGGTATCCAGCAGGTTGCTAGCGGCGCTTCCCGTGTATCGCCAATCACGAAATCCTGCAGCAGGGACGCGTCCCCACTGGTCGCGGCGGCGGACGCCCACAGGCAATCCGTGCGGCGTTCCCAGAATATCCGGTCGCCGTTGAGCAGGCCGTTTTCCTGTAAAACCGCGTTTTGGCTCTTGAAGGAAAGCAACAGCGCCCGCAGTTTGGAACTTCGCAGCGTATAGCTTAGATATTCCCCCGGCAGCGGCAAGCGCACCCTCTCCGGCCACGCGTACGCGGTATGGTAGCTGGTCTCCGTCCAGGAAGGCGCTGCGCTTTGGAGCGTCAGGCTGTGGTAAAAATCCTCGTTCCCGTGCCACGCGTATTCGTAGCTGAACCCCTTGAACACATAGGGCCGGTATCCGGGATTGTCCTTCAGCAGCCTCCCCATCGCCATGTCAAACGACTGGGAAAGCGACACATGGTCGATGTGGTCGTCCGTATCCGACACGAAGACGATATCCGGCCGCAGGTTCAGGATCATTTGATAGAGATCGCCCTCGAAATTCGCGCGCGTATACGCCGCCGGTTCCCCGAAGCACAGGGAATGGTAATCCGAGATCCCGTTCGCTCCGTAGGTTTGGGAATGGCCGGCTTCGCTTTCCCGCACCAGACCGGGTTCGCACAGGAAAAACGGCGGCACCATATGGCCGCCGTAGCCAAGCAGCACAATGTGGTCCGCGGGTACACCCATCAGCGCGTCGGCCGCCGCCGCTTCCGCAACCCGGGTTTCAGCGGGATAGCGGGAATCGCTGTTCGTGGCAAACGCGATCGTTACGTCGCCGCCCGCCTGCACCAGGGCGTCGACGACCCCGTACGCCAGATTGACCTCGTCGTCCTGGTGCGCGACCAGCACGAGCACCTTTTTGCCCGTGATGAAGGGCGAACGGAAAAAACTGTTGTCCACCGGCGCAAATCTGCTGTTCCAAATGCCCGCGGCAAGATAAGCCGCGGCGCTTAAAAGCGCCAGCGCGGCGAAGACCGCGCAAGCCGCGATCCACTGCTTTTTCGTATGCGGAATGACGGACATCGGCACCCTCTCATCCTGCCGCCTTGCTGCCGGACCGAAAGCGGCGGGTTTTCCACTAGATTATAGCATACCGCCGAAAAACCGCAACGCCGGGCAGGAGCCAGAAATTTCCTGAATGTGGAGCTATCCAAACCAAGAGTACCTGTGGTATCATAGGAAAGCAAAGGCTGCTTGGACGACAGAATTTGATTTTACGGGAAAAGCGCGCGATGAGAAAGAGTTTCGGCATTCTATTGGTGCTGCTGCTGGCGATGTGCTCCGCCGTCGCCGTTTTGCTGCTGGATGTGGACCTGCAAACCGGAACCAGCACGCTTTTGTATATCCGCGGCTGTTTAACCTCGTCCCCGGTCAACGCGACGTTGATGGCGGCGGCCTGCGTGCTGCTGCTGTTTTTATATCGCCGGTTTGTATTCCAACACCGTTCGTGGCAAAAGCGGGAGATTTTCCATGGGCTGGTATTCGTCTTTCCGCTTTCGGCTGTGCTGGCGATCAGCCCGATCTACCGGCAGGACGACGGCGCGCTTTCCCTGTTTATGCAGCCGTACCATCTGCTGCTTTTGCTGTGCAAGCTGCTCGGCTGGATTCCGCTGCTCTTTGCGCTGTACCGGGAGCTGCTGATTTTCATCGAATCCCTGCGCTTTTCCAAGCTGTTCCCCGCGCCGGGTCCGGCGTCCGGCCATACGGCCCGGAAACGCTTGCAGCGGTTTTGGCTGCTGCTCGTCCTGTGCTGGCTGCCGCTGTGGATCGCACGGTTTCCGGGCGTCGTCACCGAGGACGCGGGCCGCGCGCTGCAGCAGTATTTCTATGAGGCCGTGCGGACGAACGACCACCCGTATTTCTTTACGCTGCTCATGGGCGGCGTGGTGCAGATCGGGCTGTGGCTCGGCAGCGGAAACCTGGGCGTCGCGCTGTTTATCGCGCTGCAGATCGCCTTCCTGTCCGGGGTGTTCGCCTGGTCGCTGCGCGACATGGCAAAAGCCGGGTGCTCCCCCGCCGTCCAATGGACCGTCTTCTGCTTGTACGCGTTTTTGCCGGTCATCGCGAGCAATGTGGGCATTATCATCAAGGACATGCTGTTTTCCGCGGCGTTCGTGGGCTATGTCCTCGTTTTGTCCCGCGCGGTCCTCAGCCGTGAAAAAGCACTTGCCGACAGGCGGTGGTGGATTGCTTTCCTCGTGTTTTCCTGCCTGGTGCTGCTGATCCGGCATAACGGAAAAATGGTCGTCTGGCCGATGACCGCGGTTTTGCTGATCGTTTTCTGGAAGGACGCCGGCCTGCGCAAACGGCTTGCGCGCACGGCGCTTATTCTCGCGCCGGTGCTGATCGCATTTGCCTTTCAGGTCTTTATTGAAAAGCCCGCCCTGATCGCCGTGGATTCGACGGCGGACATGCTGGGCGTGCCCCTGCAGCAGACCGCGCGAATCATCCGCGACC
This sequence comes from Candidatus Limiplasma sp., assembly GCA_963674895.2. Lineage (GTDB taxonomy): Bacteria > Bacillota > Clostridia > Christensenellales > Aristaeellaceae > CAXXOK01. Next base: position 503,255 of record CAXXCY010000002.1, on the reverse strand, counting down.
ATGAGGAAAGCGTCACCCCGGAGGACCGCGAGGCCATCGGGGCGCTCTATCCCTACGACGACCTGGCCAGATTATATTCGCCGCGCATTTCGGATCCCATCCGGATCAAGTACCGGTATTTCGATTCCGTTTCCCTGAACGATAAGCTCGGTTTCCTGCGTACCTGGGCGAAGCTCGGCGCCCGGCATCCGCTGACCACGTTCCACGCGTTCTGGACGATGAACGGGATCTATCTGGACCCGACGGCGGACGGTTCCGTATACACCTGTACGACGCTCCCCGCGAATTACTATAAATACCCCGCGGCCGTGGGTTCCACGCAGCCAGAATTTCTACGCGGCCTGCGCGACCGTATGTTTGCCGTGGAAGCGATCTGGCGGGCATTGCCTTTGGTCAGCCAGCTCAACAACGTGGGGCTCTATCCGTGGCTGTTGTTTCTGGGGTTTCTTCTGCTCGGGCGCACACCCTGGCGGCGCGCCCGGCTGCTCTACGTGCCCTGCCTCATGATCCTCGCCGGCTGCCTGCTGGCCGCGGGGTTTTACAGCTGCACGCGCTACGCGTTCCCGCTCGTGTACGGCGCGCCGTACCTGCTGGCCATGACCGGTACGATGCTTCGGAAAAAGAAGGATGCGGTAATACAATAAATAGGACGATAGGAGCTTCGCCCCTAAGACCCCGACAAGGGCTTTGCCCTTGACCCATCATTGGCCGCGCAATGCGCGGCCAAATGTGGGGTTCAGGGGCACTGCCCCTGATCAGGGTTATAGGGATGAAATCCCTATCGTTCCTTTACTTCATTCTTACAACTTTCATCTCGTCCGCTTCCAGCGCAAAGGAAATGCGTTGGTTGTCTATGGCGACGGTTCCCTGCTGGGGTTTGTCCGTCTGGTTGGCGAGGGCGAGGGTACGGGTATCGGGGTACCAGGCGCAATCGACGCAGGGGTTGTCGGGCAGGGTTTCCTGACCGGATTTGCCTGTTAAGAGCGCAAGCAGCAGGCGCGCGCTTTGCGGGCTGAAGCGCCAGCCGCCCGCGTAGAGTCCCTGCCCTTTCCCGAACGCATGCCGCGTGAGGGCGAGCTTGCCGCCGTCTTCCAGCCACACCTCGGTTTCCGCGTCGGCGACATAAACCGAGGCGTGCGCGGGCACTTCCGCGCCGTTTTCCGCGACCATCCCCGGGGTCTTCACCCTATACTGCCAATTCCCGTGGCAGGAATGCTCGCCGAGGTTCACGCCCAGCACGTTGGCCAAGCGCAGCTTGTCCGCATACCCTTCCACGGCGGACGGCTCGTTCACGCCGAGGAACGTGCCGCCGTTATATACAAATTCGGTCACGGCCTCCACCGCCCGCGCGTCGTTCCACAGCTCCCCGCCGCTCCACGCCGTGCCCCGGCGTCCCGCGCAGACGACCGCGTCCATCCCGCGCAGCGCGCCCTTTTTAATATCCTCAAAATCAACGAACGACACGTCCGCCGGCAGCCCCGCCAGGCACTCGATCACGTGGACGAGATCATGGTCGGCCACCTCGTGGAAGTGCCCGGACAGCGTCCAGGCGCGCAGGTTCCCCCACGCGGTCAGCACCGCGACCCTGCAGGGCATCGTATAAACGCCGCTTGTCTCGTGCAGCGCCTTGATCGCACGGAACTCCCCGGCGATCGTTTCGATGCCGTCCACAAACTCCGGAAATCCTTCGGTCAGGTGCAGATACCCGCCCAGGCCGATCCGTTCCACGGGCTTGCGCAAAAGCGCGCGGCGTATCTGCCGCCAGTAGGTCCGGGCGTCCCGGGCGGGATCGCCGCCCGGCATAAAGGTCGGCGCGCCGCCAAGCCCCACCGGAAACAGGTAGGGATGCAGGCGGATTTCGTGCGTTTCCACGGGCACGCCGGCGCATAGCCGCGACTCGAACCCCGAGAACACGCACTTGATCAGCCCGTCGAAACGCATCTCCGGAAAACAGCCGTTATACGGCTCCATGCCGACCCAGCTGTCGTCGTAAAACACATACGCTTTTTTGCCGTACCGGTGCACGATTTCCGTCAGCTCCTGCGTGAAGGCGTTTACGAACCGCTGCACGAAAGCCATCCAGTCGCGCTTCTTTGGGCCGGGCACATCGTGCCCCGGGCGCCGCCTGCCGCCGCTGATAAAATCCTCCGCCGTCATCGTATAGCCGGTTTCCGCCTCGAACGCCGAAAGCATCCGCGGGCTCACCGTGAAATCATAGCTCGCCCAATCCATGAACAGGTAGCGGTTTTGTTCGCTTGCGCCCCAGATCCACGCGAAATTGTAAAACAGGGAGGTAAAGCGCACGACGTCGGTCTTCGGGTTGCTTTCGCACCACACCGCAAGCCATTCCTTCAGATACGCCCGAGCCTCAGGATGCACTGGGTCCAGCTGCATCAGGTGCTCCGAATCCCAGCGGTTGGTGGTGTGGTTGTACATGGAAATCTCCTCCCACACGCGCCATGCGAAGAAGCTGACCGTATAGCTGTGCCACGCCTTGCCGCGGATGAGCACGCTTTCGCTTTCAGCCCGGTATTCCCAATCCTCCGCCAAAAGCGCCGCGCCCTCTGTGCGGTCGTACACCTGCCAGCGGCAAAAGGCGTCCGGGCCGTCGTTAATCTGGAATTGCTCCTTGAAAAAGTCCGCCATTAGCGGCACGGCGAGAGTCTCCCCCACACATACGCGCGGCGACGTGGAGAGGATGCACTGCTGGCGGCAATCGGGATGCGCCGCAATCCAGCGGTTATGGTTGCGGATCACGCAAACGGTGGCATAGATCTGGAATCCCGCCCTGAGGATATCGTCCGAAAGCAGGGTCCCCTCGCAGTCGCGGACGGCGTCGGCTCCCCAGCGCTTCGCAAGCGAAAGCGTGAGCGCCTCGTAGCCCGCCTCGCCGGGCAGGGTAAAGCTGCCGGTTTTCCGGTCGTCCATGCCATTACTCCTCTGACTGTAGGATCGCCGCCAGGAACGAAAGCGCAAGCCCCTGCCCCCAGCCCTGCGTCCAGCTGCGGGAAATATTCCGGTACCCGTCCAGGTCGTTCATCACGGCGGTCCCGCCGGATACGTTCAACACGCGGCCGTCGGCCGTGATATTGTCAAGGACCGCAGCATACGCCTTCTCCACATGTTCCGTATGCAGCGGGTTGTTGTTTTTCACCATCGCCGCGGCGATGCCGCAGGAGGCGGAAAGCTCCTCATAGCTCTCAGGATCATCCAGCACCGTGCGCCAGAGCCCGGCCCCGGTCTGGAGTTTCTTGAGTCCCGTCAGCTGGTCGCGCAGGGAACAATCGATTTCCATGTAGGGCGGGTAGAGGTACTGCTCGGGCAGCGTATGCCTGACCTGCGCCATCGTGTACGCGGCCCACGCGTTGGCCCGCGCCCAGAAAAAGCCGGACATGTGGTCCTGATGGATGTTGTTGTAGCCGTGGTACCAAAGGCCCGTCGCCTTATCCTGCAAAAGCCCGATATGCATGCAGTACTGGTGCAGGGCGTCGTTTATCACAGCCTTGTCGTTCACCAGCACTCCATAGCGCAGCATGAAGTACGCGGCCATGAACAGGGTGTCCGCCCACGCCTGTTCGGGAAAATCGTTTTTGGCGGAAACGGTATGCTGAAGCACACGGTCGCCGAAGCGCAGTGCGGTATTGCAAAGGTATTCGATCTTGCGGGCGGCAATTTGCAGGTAGCGCTCCTCGCCGGTCGCCTGAAACAGCGCGAGCAGGCAATGCCCCATGGCGCAGGCGTTCACCGAGAAGTGCGGCAGCCCCAACGCGATCAGCGTATCTACGCGCTCCCTGAGCAGTTCCAGATATTCCTGTTTGCGCGTCGCCTCAAACGCCCGCGCGATACCGTAATAAGCCACGCCGCAGGGCCAGTCCCACGGGAGGTCCATCTCCATGGTTTTGCCGACCAAGGCGTCGATCACGCCGGGCAGCCGCTCGCGGTCCACAGTAAGCTTCATGGACGTCTCCTTTGGCCCGCTCCGGCGCCCGGAGCGTGAAATACGATGGAAAAGGACGCCCCCTTGTCCTCCGGGAGCGAAGGGGACGTCCTGTTGCCTAAGCCCCGCCCTTTATGGGGCAACGGGCAGTTTGGTGGTGTTCCCGGCCTCGTAGGCGGCCAGGCGCTCGTCGATAATCTCCTGATAGCCGGCGTCCAGATACTTCTGGCTGAGCTCGGCGTACAGGGCGTCAAAGTCTTCCGGCGCGCACTTGGTGAGCTGCACGCTGTACTCTTGGTACAGGCTCAGCAGCGTGGCCGTGTACTCGCTCTCGCTGGCGATCGCAACTGCAAACACCGGATCGGAGTAAGACCAGCCCTGATCTGCGATGCCCTTGATCTCATAGTAAGCGTCGATCAGATCCTGCGTGAAGTCCTGCGGCAGGCCCTGCGGCGCAATCGCTTCGATAGACTGCTCGATGGTGGGCAGCTTCTTGGACGCATGCACGCAGCAGGTCATGTCGATGTTCATGTTGTGGTTGAGCATGTACTCGCCGCGGTAATCGCCGTTGACAACCGGCAGCCCGGCGTCGTTGAGCGAATAGGTGACGCCCTCGATGCCGTTCTCCATCACGGCCAGAGTCTCGGGCTGCGACATCCACTCCAGGTACATCCAGGCGGCTTTCAGCTGGTCGGGGGTCGCCAGGGACGAGAAGCCCACGATCATGCCGAAGGCGTTGTCCGCGCGGAACTGCGGATAATCCGCAACGCCCGGCTCCACGATATAGTTCAGGCTGCGGATACCGAGCTCCGCGTCGGGATTGTTCTCGAAGAACGCGGTCAGCCAGGCGACGTTGGCGGACATATACCCGCTGTATTCGAAGCACTTTCCGTTGATGAAGTCGGTCTGCAACTGCGAGGCGCCGCCGGTGCCCTGAATCTCGGCCAGGTCGAGCTCATACTCGGGCGAATAGAGGCCCAGGTTGTATTCTGCATTCTGGCGTTTGAGCAGCCGTTCGGTCGCGTACCAGCTCAGGCTGGCGGTGCCGAGGCTGGAATGCATGGCCCATTCGGCTTCGTCCACAGGGAAATCGCGGAACGCGAAGTTCTGCACGTACGCCGCTTTGGGAATGCTCAGGCCCAGGGGATGCTCCGCATAGCCCGCCTCTTTGACGGCAAGCGCCGCGGCCAGGTATTCTTCATAGCTGGCAGGCTTGGCAATGCCCAGCGCATCCAGCCAATCCTTGCGGTACATCGTGGCATAAGTGTAGATGCCGGTTTTGTAGTAGGGGCGCTCGGACAGCACGAAGTAGGTTTCTCCGTTGATGTCGGTGTAGTTGAGCTGATCGTTGTTCACCATCGCCTGGTAGTAGGTGGGGGCGACCTGGGCGAACGCATCCAGGTCGATCACCTGCATGGCTCCGTCGTTGGCCCACTGCGCTACCTTGGGATAGTCGTACTCCATCAGGATGGTGGGGGTTTCGCCGGCCGCGATGAGCAGCGCGTACTTGGTCATCACGTCTCCGCGGGGGATGGCGACGTACTTCACATCGATGTTGTACACATCGCCGAACTCTTTTTGCACCCACTGCGTCCAATAGTTATTATCCACGGCGGGATAGCCTTCCTTGGAACGGTCGTAGACGGGAATGGTGATGGATACCCTCTGGGCAAAGGGTTCGGCCGCTATGGTGCCGCCCGCGGGCGCCGTTACTTCTGCGGCAAGCGCGGATACGGGCGCCAGCATGCCCAGCACCAGTGCCAGAGCAAGCAGTGTCGTAAACCATTTCTTCATGAATGTTCTCTCCTTTTTGTTTTTTATGTTAATGATCAGCCTTTCACTGCGCCGATCATTACACCCTTGACGAAGTATTTCTGTACGAAGGGATAGATACAGATAATGGGAAGCGTCGCAAACATCACCATGGCGGCCTGCAGGACTTCGGGCGTGGACTGCACTGCCATGCCCTCCGAAATACTGATGGCATCTGCGCCCGAGTTGAGCACCATGTTGCTCAGGAGGTACTGGATAGGCTGGAGGGCTTTCGTCGTGATAAAGTACTTCGCGTCGGCGTAGGCATTCCAGCGGCCGACCGCGTAAAACAGCGACAGCGTCGCGAGGATCGGCTTGCTCAGCGGAAGGATAATCCGGAAGAGGATCTGGAAGTTCGACGCGCCGTCCAGAAACGCGGCCTCCTCCAGGCTGTCGGGGATGGTAGACTGGATAAAGGTTTTCATGATCAGCATGTTGAACGGGGAGAACGACAGCGGCAGTACCAGAACCCACATTTTGTTGATCAGGTCGAGTTTCTTTAAGAGCAGGTACTCGGGAATCAGCCCGGCGTAAAAGTACAGGGTGAACAGGATCATCAGGGAGATGAAGTTGCGGCCCGGCAGGCGCCTGCGCGACAGCGGATAGGCCGCGCAGATGGTCAGGATCATGCCGATGACCGTAAACAACGCGGTCACGAGCACGGTATAGAGCATCGAGTGGGTCAGCTGTCCGTCCTGAAAGATGGTGGAATAGGCTTCGAAGGTGATATCCCTGGGAAGCAGCGTCACCTGCTTGGCAAGCACCGCGGAGTTGCCGGAAATGGATTTCACGGCGATATGGACAAACGGCACGACACAGGTCAGGCAGAGGATCACGATCACCAGGATGATGACGATGTCCCCGGCCGTCGTGCGCATCTTCATACCGGTGGTGCCGCGCATATGATTAACTTGCGTTGTATTCATTCCGGCACCACCTCCTTAGGTAAATGATGAATAAAGAACGTGCATGATGGCGAATCGGATTTTTACCAGGTTGGGTTCTGAAAATCCGAAGTAGTAGCAGCGCTACGTCGGGCATCCGAGGAGGGCATGCCGCCAGTGGCAGCTTCGGCGTAGCCGAAAGCGAACCGAGGATGGGAGGTTTTAACGAGCATCGCGACCGGCAGGAAGTGAGGCGACTATAAAAACCGAGTGGGCAAATCCGGAGACCCAAGATGGCGGACATACGGTCGCCAGCGTGTATGGGCATTGTTCAGCATTTACCTATATCAGGCCGTTTTCGCCAAGGCTTTTGGCGAAGCGGTCGGCGGCGAGCACGAGGATGAACCCGAGCAGCGACTGGAACAGACCCACGGCCGTCGCTTTGGAGAAGTTCCCCCCGGCCAGGCCCTTTTCGTAGATATAGATGGCCAGCTGGTACTGGTAATCCTTCACCAGCACGTTGCCGAAGGAGGACAGGCGTTCGTAATTGGAAAGCATAATGCGGCCCAGGTTGAGGATCAGCAGCGTGACCATGGTGGGCCGGATGCCGGGCAGGGTGACGTGCCACATTTTGCGCAGGCGGCTGGCGCCGTCCACGGTCGCCGCCTCGTAGAGTTCCGCATTGATGCCGGTGATGGCCGCCAGATACAGGATGGTCCCCCAGCCCATGTTCTGCCACACGGCCATCAGCAGGTAGGTGACGGCCCAGTGGAGCTTTTCCGTCAGAAACGGGATGCCCTTGTCAATCCACCCTGCGTCCATCAGCGCGATGTTCACAAGCCCCGTCGTAGGCCGGAACAGCGTGTAGGAGACGCTCGCGATGATGACCCAGCTTAAGAAATGCGGCAGGTACAACACGGTTTGCGAAAGCTTTTTGAAACGTTTGTACCTGAGCTCGTTGAGCATCAGCGCCAGAATGATGGGAACGGGGAAGCCGATCGCAAGGTCCAGAAAGTTGAACGCCAGCGAGTTCTTCAGCGCCCGCAGGAAATCCGCGTCGCGGAAGATTTTTGCAAACACCTCGAAGCCCACGTATTCGCTGCCGGAAAACCCCCTGGCGGGCTTGTAGTTCATAAACGCGATTCGCAGGCCCGGATAGGCGGCGTACTTGAAAAGGATAACGAACGCAACCGGCAGCGACAGCAGCAGGTACAGCTGCCAATCGCGCCGTATGGCGCTTCGCAGGCTGCGCGCAGCCAGTCCCTGGCGGGCGCGGCGGACGGCCGGTTGTCGTTCTTTCAAAGGGGTTGCCTCCAACAAACAGACAGCGGGCAAAAAATCATCTTCTTTGTGATGAATCTACTATACCGATACCGGCACTCAGAATCCATCGAATATCAACCAATAATTGTGCATAAACGACTTTTTATTTTTCGCTTGATGGCAATTCTGTAGCGTATTCTCCCATATTCACGCCACATCAACCATCCCAATGCGAAATTCTGAAATATAGATGGTTGAAATTGCCCACTCGTTCTGGTACAGTATCCGGTAGGGAGGGACCGCGATGGCCAGACGCGCGCGCCAGGTAATCGAATACCGGGTATATGAGCTGAACGTCGATTTTCCAGCGCTTTTGCTGGACGGCGAGCAGTGGCATATTTCCGATATTAAAAGCAAACGCCTGCACTTCCACAACTGCATGGAAATCGGCGTTTGCCACACGAACTCGGGCACGCTGCTGGTGCGCGACGAGCCCCACGCCTTCCACGCCGGGGACGTTACGCTGCTGCCCAGGCACGTGCCACACACCACCTATTCCTCCCGCGGCATGACCAGCCTGTGGAGCTACCTGTTCGTGGACATGCGCGAGCTGCTGTCCGAAGCCCTGCACACGGAGGAGGATTTCGAGCTTTCCTCCTTCAGCCCGCAGAGCTTCATCCACCTGTTCCAGGGCGAGGAGTACCCCAAGATCCGCTTTCTTGCGTCCTCCATCATCGACGAGCTGAAAACCCAGCAGCCGCACTACCAGGAATCCACCAGAGGGCTGCTCGTTTCCCTGTTTTTTGAGATCACGCGCGCGCTGAAGGCCAGCGCCAATACCCCGCCCGTCAAGAAGCACAGGGATACGCTGGTGCTCACGCCCGCGCTCAACCACATCAACGAACAGTATATGCGCAGAATCGCCGTGGACGAGCTGGCGGACATGTGCCACCTGTCCACGACGCATTTCCGGCGGCTGTTTTTATCCATCATGGGGAGCAATCCCCATAACTTCATCAACCAGACCCGGATTTCCCGAGCCTGCACCATGCTGCAGACGACCGACCAGGCGATCCTGAGCATCGCCGAATCCGTGGGGTTCGTGTCGGTGTCCAGCTTCAACCGCTGCTTTCAGCAGATGATCGGCGTCACGCCCCGCCAGTACCGCAATCCCGAGCAGCCGGGCGTCAAGCCGCAGCGGCCGCAGAGCATCGTGCAGTACCGCGGCTGGGAAGCGCCGGATCTTTAAACGGAGGATGGCGGGCCGGTTGAACCGCCGCTAAAGAGAGGAAGACGCCGATGATCGATATCATGCTGCACCCGGACCGGGAATTGGGAACCGTCAGCCGGAATATTTACGGGCATTTTTCCGAACACCTGGGCCGGTGCGTTTACCAGGGGCTGTACGTGGGCGGAGATTCCGACATTCCCAACGTGAACGGCATGCGCGCCGACGTGGTCGCAGCTTTGAAGCACATCCGCGTGCCCGTGCTCCGCTGGCCGGGCGGCTGCTTCGCAGACGAATACCACTGGGAGGACGGCGTCGGCCCCAAAGAGAGCCGCAAGCGCATGGTGAACACGCACTGGGGCGGTGTGGTGGAGGACAACTCTTTCGGCACGCACGAGTTTCTGGAGCTGTGCGCGCAGATCGGCTGCGAGCCGTATATCAACCTCAACGTCGGTTCCGGCACTGTGCGCGAAATGGCCGAATGGGTGGAGTACATAAACAGCGACGGCGATTCCACGGTCGTCAAAAGGCGCTGGGACAACGGGAGAAAAGCGCCTTTCCGGGTAAAATACTGGGGCGTTGGCAACGAGAGCTGGGGCTGCGGCGGCCATATGCTGCCCGAATACTACGCAAACGAGTACCGGCGTTACCAGACCTATTGCCGCAATTACGGCGGCCGCAAGCCGTATAAGATCGCCTGCGGCGCGAACGCCGGCGATTACACCTGGACCGACACGCTGATGCGCATGGCGGGCCCGTTGATGGACGCGCTTACGCTGCACTACTATACCGTGCCGACGGGCGACTGGCAGGACAAGGGCAGCGCGACGGAATTCGACGAGACGCTCTATTACCAGACGCTGCACAGAGCGCTTTTCATGGACGAGCTGATCACAAGGCATCTGGAAATCATGGACCGATACGACCCCGGGCACCGGATCGGCCTGATCGTGGACGAGTGGGGCTGCTGGCATAACGTGGAGCCGGACACCAGCCCCGGGTTCCTCTACCAGCAAAACACCATGCGGGACGCGCTGGTCGCGTCGCTGACGCTGGATATCTTCAACAGGCACTGCAGCCGCATCGTGATGGCAAACCTCGCCCAGACCGTGAACGTTTTGCAGGCCATGATCCTCACCGAGGGCGGCAAAATGGCGCTCACACCCACCTACCATGTGTTCGACCTCTACCGGGCGCACCAGGACGCCGCGCTGGTGGCGCACGAAGCCGCGCCCGCGATGATCGGAACCGGCAGCTGGCAGGTGCCCAAGCTCAGCCTGACGGCGTCCACGCGGGACGGCGTCCTCACGGTCACCGTCTCGAACACGGCGGTGGATGCACCCGCCGAGGTGCGCCTGCTGCCGGGCACGGGGATTCGCAGCGTGCGGGGGCGCGTACTGACGGGCAGGATGAACGCATATAACGATTTTGAAAACCAGCCCGTCGCCATCCGGACGCTTGGGGAACTCCGCCTCTCGGCGGACGGCGTCACCTGCACGCTGCCGCCCTGCAGCGTGACGGAAATCACGCTCGCTCCGTAATGTAAAAAGCATGTCAAATCTTCGTAAACGGCGGATGATCTTTGTCCGCGGAAAGAGGATTCATGCGTTCCGTGCATAATATATCATCATAAAAGATAAAACCGGGAGAACCGACGTCCCCTCCTAAAAGCGCGAAAGACCGATCATCCATATACAGCACGATCGATATTGTAGAGAAATATCATCTGCCGCACGGAATCATTTACGCCCGCATGACCGTTGGGCGGGTTTTCCGCACGGGAGACTCCGCATACGCTTCGCATAACGCGCGTACATAGCGCGGGCAAACGCATCCGCACAAGCCGATCCTGTTTGAATGCCAAGAAAGGAGCACCGCATGAAAACGCACCTGAACAAAGTAGAAGCCAAGGCTCTGGATATCGCGATCTCCCAGGTATTGAAATCGCCCGTCAAGAACTTCCCAAGGCTTGTGGACTGGGCGGAAAAATTTGATAAAACCAAGGCGAACGCAAACGTGATCCGGGCCGTTCGCCCCATCGCGTCGGATCCGGACAACGTATGGAACCAATTCATCCTCGGCCTGTGCAGGGACGTCGATCACAGGGTGCTGAAATCCGTCCTGCACAATTTCGTCGTCAACGCCAGCTTTGCCGGAAAGGTGCGCCGGACGGAGTACATGAAAACCTACGGCTGCAATATCCCCTGGGCCATTCTGATGGACCCCACCTCGGCCTGCAACCTGAGCTGCGTCGGCTGCTGGGCGGCCGAATACGGCAGCCAGATGAGCATGAGCTACGAGGAGCTTAATCATATCATCAACCAGGCGAACGAGCTGGGAACGTATTTTTTCATCTATTCCGGCGGCGAGCCGCTGGTGCGCAAGAAGGATATCATCCGCCTGTGCGAGGCGCACCCGGACTGCCAGTTTCTGGCGTTCACCAACGGCACGCTGATCGACGAGGCGTTCGTCAAGGATATGAAGCGGGTCCGGAATTTCGCGCCGACCATCAGCGTGGAGGGGTTTGAATCCCAGACCGACGCCCGCCGCGGCAAGGGCACCTTCGCCAGGGTGGAACAGGCGATGGCCCTGCTCCGGAAACACAAGCAGCTGTTCGGCGTCTCCTGCTGCTATACGCGCCAGAACGTGGAAGCCGTCGGCTCGGAAGCGTACTTCGATCAGATGATCGCTTGGGGCGCGAAGTATTGCTGGCTGTTTACCTATATCCCGATCGGCAAAGGCGCCGTACCCGAATTGCTGGTCACGCCCGAGCAGCGGGAATTCATGTACCGCCAGGTGCGCGCCTTCCGCAAAACCAAGCCGCTCTTCGCGCTGGACTTCTGGAACGACGGCGAGTTCACCCGCGGCTGTATCGCGGGCGGGAAAAGCTACCTGCACATCAACGCCAACGGCGATTACGAGCCCTGCGCCTTTATCCATTATTCCGATTGCAACATCCGCGATAAAACGCTGCTGGAAGCGCTGCAAAGCCCGCTGTTCAAAGCCTACCAGACGGGCATCCCCTGGAACGAGAACCACCTGCGCCCCTGCCCGCTTCTGGACAATCCGGGCAAGCTGGTGCAGGCCGTGGAAGCCTCCGGCGCGAAATCCACCGACCTGCAGTATCCCGAGGGCGTGCGCGACCTGACCGGCAAGTGCCGGGAACCCGCCGCCAAATGGGCGCCCGTCGCCGACGAACTGTGGGCCAATTCCCATGGGCAGAAGAGCAAGGAGAAAGAACTGGTGCGATAGCAAACAAGCACGTTAGGGGCTTCCCCAATATAACCCTGATCAGGGGCAGTGCCCCTGAATCCCAATATTGGCCGCGCAATGCGCGGCCAATGATGGGTCAAGGGCAACGCCCTTGTCGGGGTTTTAGGGGCAATCGAAGTGAGCGTGCACCCTGTGGGTGCTTACGCGTAGCGTAAAGCGAACTGAGATTGGGAGGTTTCACAGAGCAGACAAACGAATGTGCAGCCTGCGACAATGAAACCGAGTGGAGAAGCCCCTAACGTTCCTGCTTGACGATCTCGTTATATGTCTTCTCGTCCAGCTTATACTTCTGCACCAGGAAGATGCCGGTCAGGAAAATCAGCGCGGGCGCGGGGCCGATCAGCAGGCGGATGGTGAGGATCGTGGCGCCGGTCTGCTGCGCGACGTTGGCCACGAAGCCCGCGAAGCCCAGGAACACGCCCGCCAGCGCGGCGGCCAGCGCGACGCCGATCTTGGAAAAGAACGTCCACATGCCGTAGTACGCGCCATCCTTGCGGTTCTTCGTCTGCACGGCGTCCACCTCGACCACGTCGGGCAGCATCGCAAACGGCGGCACATAGCCAAAACCGATGCCCACGCCGCCGAACACCATCAGGCCCAGCGTAAAGTTCATGCCCAGCGTATGGGAAAACAGGAAGATCCCGAGGCAGCTGACGGTGAGGATGGCGAGCGCCAGCTGGTAGGTGCGTTTCTTGCCAAGCCGTTTGGCCACCAGCACGGAAATCGGCACGCAGACCATCGCCACGCCCAGCAGAAGCAGCAGCGCGACCGTGGTCATACCCTCGTTGTGATAGATATACTTGAAGTAATACACCAGCATCGTCTGCACGAACGTAATGCCAGTCAGGTTCATGGTATACACCGCGGCGAGCCTTATATAGGTGCCGTTTTTAAACACGGCCAGAAACGTCGGGAAGAACTTCTCCTTCGGCCTGTCCGCCTGCGAGGCCGCCGATTCGCGGACGTTGAAAAACACGGCCAGGATGGTCGCCGCCATCAGCACACCGAACAGCAGGCCCACGACGGAGAACCCCTTGTGCGGATCGCCGACCATATTGACAATCGGCAGCACGATACCCGCTCCGAGGATCGTGCCGATGACCGCGAAGCTGAACCGGTAGCCGTTTAAAGTTGTGCGCTCCTTAAAGTCCTTCGTGAGGTCCGGCGTCAGCGAGCCGTAGGGGATGTTGACGACCGTATACGCGGTGTTGAGCAGGCACAGCACGACCGTGGCCCACAGAAACCCGATGGTCTGGTTGCCCGCGAAATCGGGCGCGGAGAAGAAATACCACGAGGCTAAAAGAAGCGGCAGCGCGCCGAACAGGAAGTAAGGCCGCCTGCGGCCCCAGCGGGAGCGGGTGCGGTCGGACACGAAGCCCATCATCGGGTCGGTGACGGCGTCCCAGAATTTCCCGAGCAGGATGGCTGCCCCGGCGAGCGCCGACGCGATGCCGACGACGTCCGTCAGATAGTACAGCGTGTAAAACCCCATCGCCGTAAAGAACAGATTGCCTCCCAGATCCCCGATCCCAAACCCGAGCTTCACGCGCAGCGGGAGTTTGGCCCCGTCCCCGCGCGGCGCGGAAGCGGTTTCATGCTTGTCCATTGCGATACACCTCGATACAATTTAAAAATTCCGCGCTGAGCTGCTCCGTGAGCGTCTGCACGGTTTGTTTGGTATGCAGGCGGTAGTCCGGCAGCTTGTCCGTCAGGTCGATCAGCCCGCCGGGTACCAGCACCGCTTTTTTGCGGATATTGTTGGGCCGGTTGGTGATATTACCGCCCATCAGCCGGTGCGCAAGGTCCGTAAGCGTAAGCACGGTTTCCACGATCCGGTCAAAGCTCGGATCGGACGCGTTCAGGTATCCGGGGTCATGGTAGCCCATCACGTCGACGAGCTCCATATGCCGCATCGCGTACCACGCCTCGCCCGTGCGGCGGTCGGCGAGGACGGCCGTAAGCGGAGCAAGCCCTTCCACCGGGCTTTCGGGATAGACACGGTCCCACCCCGCCTGTCGCACGCGGTACATGCGCTGGACGGTGTCGGCGCTTTCGGGCTCGATTCCCAAAATCCGTTCCGCGACCCCGATCGCGAACGGAAGCAGCGCCATCCAGCGTTCATGCCGCGCGTCCGGACTGTCCGCGCCGTTTTCGGGCGCGGACGGCGGCTGGTATCCGTAGGTTTCCGCGTAATAGGATTCTGTCAGCTGCAAAAGGCGGGTTTCGGCCCTGTCGATCCGCAAAAGCAGGTTTTCAAGCGCCGGCCCGTCTGTGCCGGCGGTTGGCTCCAGCCCGCAAAGCGCCTCGATGTGCGATAGCGCCCCGGCGATTTTCCCGATATCCCGGGGATCGTACCGGTAATGCACGGAAAGGGGCAGCACGCGCACATGCTCGGGCCGGCCGGCCTTGTCCAGGTCGCGCGCGCACCAAAACCCCATACGAATCGTGCCCTGCTCGATTCTGGGCAGCGTCTCCGCGTGATAGGAAATCTGGCCCTCGGGCGCCAGACCGAGGGGGTTCGGGCCGTCCCGCATCACGCCGCGGATTGAGTTCAGGCTCGCGGCGTCGTACTTGGAATGGTAAACCGGCAGCGCGCCGACGCGCGGCAGGATGAACCGGATGACCGCGTCGCCCCACAGCGCGACCGCGTAATCGTGAATCGGCCGCATGCCCGACCCGCGTTTGAGCGGCGAATGCATCCGTCTGGCATAGCGCGGCACCAGGTTTTCAAACACATGGAACATCAGCTGCGCCTCGTCGCCGTAGGCATGCCGGAAGGCGATGATCAGGCGCGTGCGCTTTTGCTGAAAATCGCCGATCGCCCGCACGATTGCTTCCGGATTATGAATCCGGATTCCGCGGAAGCGCAGCGCGATCCGCAGATACAAAGGCGCAACAAACCGCCCCCAAAAAACAAGCGGCCCGGAAACCTTCGAAGGCGCCAGGCGCTTCCGGGTCCGGGCTTTGATAATCGGTTCGGCAACCAATCCGGATTGTTTCATGATAGCCTCCAAAATGGTTGCATTTTTGTCATTCTATACAAAGCGGCAGGCAGTGTCAAGCATTATCCTTCGCATCCGCGTTCACAGGCGCTTCCCCGCCCGAATCCCTTTGCAGCAAAAGCTTTGCCCCATACCCGATCAGCACCAGCCCTACGGCTATATTCATGATCCGAATCACAATCTGCGGCAGAAAGCCGCCGAGCAAGCCGCCCAGCGCGGCGACCAGCGTCAGCGACAGGAGGGTGGAGAGCACGCAGCCCGCGGCGAAGAAGAACAGCTGCCGTCTGTTCCAGTTATATTGCATCGTCTGCGCGGTGAACATCCCGCTCCAGAATACGATCGTGAGCGGGTTGGCGGCCGTCAGCACCAGCCCCTGCAAAAAGAAATTCCCTCCGGACACGGTGAACAGCGCGATTTCGGGCAGGAACGGGATATCCAAAGCGCTCAGGACAATGTTGAAGCCGAACAGGACCAGCACCAGGCAGCCCAGCCACCGCAAGGCCGCCTTCGCCTTTTCCCCGCGCAGCAGCGCGGCGGCGCCCGCGCCGGACAGCGCCACAAAAACAGCGTCCACCAGCGTAGCGGCCAGCGCGGCCTGCCATCCAGACCAAAATCCGTAACCCGCGGACGCGCGGAACACCAAAAAGCACACCGGCCCGACGGCCAGCTGTAACAGCATCCCGAAACGGAGCCCTTTGAAAATCATGGCGAAGCCTTTCTATGCGTTGATCTATTCCTTGAGGGTTTTCAGTACGATCATCGTGTTCGTGCCGGAAACGCCCCGCATCGTTTTCAGGGTTTCGGAGATGAACGTTTCGAGCGTCCGCATGTCCTCCGCCGCTACTTTAAGCAGGTAGTCGTACGTTCCCGCGACATGGTGGCACTCCAGCACGCAGGGCTGCCTGACCACCGCTTCCCGGAAGGCCCCGGTATGCTCCGGGCCGCCGATTGAGGCCAGCAGGAACGCGAGCACGCCCTTGCCCGTCTTTTCCCGGTTGATGCGGACGGTGTAGCCCTCGATGATCCCCGCGTTCTCGAGCTTGCGGATCCGCTCCGCGACGGCGGGGACCGACAGGCTGACCCGCTTGCTGATCCCGGATGCTGACGCCCGCGCATTTTGTTTCAATTCCCTGAGGATCGCCTCGTCCATGCCGTCCACGCGTATCCCTCCCTTGTAAGCGATTTTAACATATACATGGACATTATTAAATATTTTTCAACAATTCAATAAATAATAAAGTATCTGTGCCCAGATACTTTATATATCAAAATTCCGTTTGTGCTATTTGCTTTGCCGCCTGCCAAACGAAACGTCCGGCTATTCCCTGTTCCGCCGGACCTGCACCAAACAGTACAGCGCATACAGCGCGCAGGCGCCGAAGCCCAGCGCCGCGGGCCAGGGCAAGCCCAGCATGCGGGGCGCGGTCCCCGACAGCGTCAGCAGGCTGGAGCCGACAAACAGGCCGGAAAATACGATCGCGCGGTTTAGAAGCCCGGCGCGCTTCCTGTTTTCCCGCCGCGCCGCGGCGGACGGCTCCGTTTCCACATGCACGGCAAGGCTGCCATTCACGGCGGAACGCAGCGTATCGTTCAAAAGCGCGGGCGTGCTCAGGGATTTCTGCACGGATTCGTACAGGGCCTGCGCGTTCTGTGTCACCGTCTGTTTCCAGTCGAAATCCTGAAGCTTCCTGGCGGCGAACCGCTGGGCGACAATCTGCAGCAGATTGGTTTCGGGGCTGACGTCCGCCACCAGGCCCTCCAGCGTGCCGATGCCCCGCCCCAGCAGCGTTACGCCGTGCGGAAGGGTCAGCCGGTGGCTTTGGGCGATCCGCAGATAATCCTGCATGATATCGCCGATATTCATCTCGCCGATATCCATCTCCAGATACCGATTGAGCATCTCTTTCACGTCGGCGTGCAGCGCCTTGCGGTCGACCGGTGCTGTATGGTTGGTGATGGAGAGTACCGCTTCTGTCACGCCGTCGGCGTCGCGCGCGGCCACCGCGCCCAGCGCCTTTTCAAACGCGGCCTGGTCTTTGGCGGACAGCCTGCCGACCATCCCCAGGTCCAGCCATACGATCTGCCCGTCGCGCACGCGCAGGTTGCCCGGGTGCGGGTCTGCGTGGAAAAACCCGTCGTCGAGCACCTGCTTCATATAGTTTACGCACAGCTTGAGGCAGATTTCCGCCAGGTCGTATCCCTCCGCGCGCAGGGCCTCGCAATCGTCGATTTGCAGGCCGCCGACTGCTTCCATGACCAGCACCTGCCGCGTGGAAAGCTCGCGGTACGGCTTCGGGCAATGGACATATTCGACGTCCCGGTTGAGCCGGATGAACTCCTCGGCGTTATCGGCCTCGTGCAGGAAATCCATCTCCTGCTGCGAAACGTTCCAAAGCTCGCTTAACACCATGTCGAAATCCACCGTTTCGCCCGTGGGTACG
The DNA here is from genome assembly GCA_963674895.2 of Candidatus Limiplasma sp. Classification (GTDB taxonomy): domain Bacteria; phylum Bacillota; class Clostridia; order Christensenellales; family Aristaeellaceae; genus CAXXOK01. The sequence continues at coordinate 485,415 of CAXXCY010000002.1, read as the reverse complement.
AATTTCAGCGGCTTGGCAGCCTTTTTCAGCAGCGCGATATCGCTGGCCATCCGGTCGTAGATGCCTTCGCGCTGCACCTTGACCACAACCTTTTCGCCGTCCGGAAGCACGGCGCCGTGCGCCTGCGCGATCGATGCGCTGCCCAGCGGCACGGGTTCAAACACCGGAAACGCTTCGGCAAGCGGCATCCCCAGCGAGGTTTCCACCACGCGGGTAACCTCGTCCATCGGCATGGGCTTGACCTCGGAGCGGAGCTTTTGCAGCTCTTCGCAGTACCTGGGCGGCAGCAGGTCCGTGCGCATGGACAGGAGCTGGCCGAGCTTGACGAAGGTCGGCCCCAGGTCATCCAAAACCGCGCGCAGCTTTTCCGGCGTAACCCCCAGAATCACCTTGTGCCTGTGCAGGATGCCCGCGATCTGCAGAAACCGGCCGGTTTCCCCGCCTTTGCGGCGGCTTTTCCGGTTATTCTCCATCGTGCCTGAGGCTCTTGAGCTTTTCTTTGATTTCCCTGAGTTCTTCGGGCGAAAGCCGGTCCAGGGCGCTTAGGATATCGTCTTTACCGGGCTGCGTTTCCGGCTTCTCGTCATGGATCGCCTGTTTGATTGTATGCCGCAGGCGCTCGTTGAGCACCTGCCCGTGGTCCAGCGCCTCTTCGCCTTTCTTGGCGAGCGATTCGACGGTTTCCTGCGTTTTTTCGGCCAGTACGCTCAGCGCGCCCAGGCCCGCCATCATCACCTTGCGAACGTCTTCGTTAATTTTCATGGGTATGCTCCTTTTGGGTTCGGCGGGATAGCTTGAATATGCATCACGGTTCTTAGGGAATCAAGATTTCTGTTCGGCGGTTTCATTGTATCACTTCCGCGGAATTTGGTCGAGGACTTCAGCGGCTGCCCGCCCGAGCCAAGCGCCCTGCCGCGGATGCATGGATATTCGATTCGATTAATATTATGCATTGGAAAGGCAAAAGGCGGAAACGGCGCCGCTTCGTGCGAAAAACCCTGCAAGCCTTTTGCGTCTTCGCTTTCATCAGCATTTCGAAAATATCGTATTCTTTTTGTATTTTGTGCATAAACGCTTGACATGCATACAACTATATGTTACTTTGTATAGTAATAAAGGAGTTGTAACAACAACTCTTATTTTATTAGGAGGATAACAACAATGAACAAAAAGATACTTGCGCTCATACTGTCGGTTGCCCTGTTGATTCCCGCGATGGCGTTCGCCGCGAGCGAAGGAACGATTGATACGTCCGGCGTAAAGCTGATGCAGGACGGCGTGCTGAATATCGGCTGCGAAATCGGCTATCCTCCTTTCGAAGAGTTCGCGGACGACGGAGTAACGCCCATCGGCTACGACGTGGACTTCGCCTACGCGCTGGGCGAAAAGCTCGGCCTGGAAATCAACTATGTCAACACCGCGTGGGACGGCATTTTCCAGGGCATCGACGTGAACTATGACGTCGTCATCTCCGCCGTGACCATCACCGAAGAGCGCAAGGAGACGATGCTCTTCTCCGATCCGTACATCAACAACTATCAGGCCGTCGTGGTCAAGGCCGATTCCGACGCCGTTATCAACGGCTTCCTGGATCTGGATGGCATGACCATCGCCGTGCAGAAGGAAACCACCTCGGACATCCTGATGTCGGATTATAAAGACACCGGCTCCATCGATTGCACCATCTCCGCCAACGAAAAGATCGTCACCTGCTTCACGCAGCTGACCAACGGAGAAGTGGACGCCGTCGTGGTGGACTCCACCGTGGCAGTCGGCTACCTGGCCGCCAATCCCGGCGCGTACAAAATCGCGTTCCAGGATGAAAGCGAACCCGAGCAGTTCGGCGTCGCGATGGGCTTGAACAGCACGGCGCTGCAGGCCGCCATCAACGAAGCAATCGCCCAGCTGACCGCGGAAGGCTTCTTCGAGGAGAGCGTTGCCTACTGGTTCGGCGCAGGCGAATAACACGCTCCGGGCCCGAAAATCCATAGGTGAGTGGGAATATAATGAAAACCATCAAGCGTATCATTGACGTAAAGCGATGGAAACGCGCTACCAAAACGGCTGCCATACTTGTTATGGCAGCCGTGGCGTTCCTTGCGTTCCTCTCGGCAATCAACGTATCACAGGATGATATGATGGCCAGGGTTTCCGACCAAATGAAGCAAACCATCGAGGCGGAAAAGGACTCATCCCGCAAACGCGTGACCGTCACGTACAACAGCTTTGGTTTCATAAAATATCTTTCCCTCTCCACATCGGGCGCGAACGCCGATAAGGAAGCGTTTCTGGGGTTTGCGGGGCAAATCTACGACGCCAACGAAGGGTTCCCCAAATTCACTGGGCTCATGGTCAACTACACGTACCGCATGCTCGGCTCCGGGGAAAATATCCTCCACGGCGTAAAGCTTACGCTTCTGCTGACCACCCTGTCCATGGCGATCGGCTCCATCCTCAGCGTTTTTCTGGCCCTGGGCAAAATATCCAAAAACCCTGTCATCAGCAAGATTGCAAGCGCATACGTTTTCTTCTTCCGGGGTACGCCGCTTTTAATACAGCTGTTTGTGGTGTATTTCGCCGTTCCGCAGATTTTCGGTTTCGCATGGACGGGCCTGTTCCAAAACCCGGAAGCGGTTTATAAGGGCGCCTTTTTGGCAGCCCTGATCGCGTTTTCCCTCAACGCCGCCGCCTACTGCGCGGAGATCGTGCGCGCCGCGATCCAATCCATTAACAAGGGGCAGAGCGAAGCCGCCAAGGCGCTGGGCATGACCTACGGGCAGACCATGAGCAACATTATCATCCCCCAGTCCATCCGGCGGATGATCCCCCCGCTGTGCAACGAGTTCGTGATGATGATCAAGGACGTATCCCTCGTGTTTGCCATCTCGCTGATGGACATCACGACGATTTCCAAGACGATCATGACCAGCGAGAACAACTATATGGTGTTCTTCCCCGCGCTTATTATCTATCTGATCATCACAGCCATTTTCACCTATATCTTCGGCAAGATTGAAAAACGGCTCTCGATCTATGAGTAGGAGGCAGTGATGAGCGAATACGAATATATCCTGAAAACGGAAAATCTATACAAATCCTTTGGCCCGCTGGAAGTGCTCAAGGATGTGAACCTCGGCGTGAAGAAGGGCGAGGTCATCTGCATCGTCGGCCCGTCCGGCGCCGGAAAATCCACTTATCTGCGCTCCCTAAACCAACTGGAGACTATCACCAGCGGCAAAATCTTCATCAAGGACGAGCTGTTCCTCCACAGGGAGCATAACCGCACCATCCACCATATCGATCCGGAAAAATCCAAAGCAATGCTTCTGGAAATGGGGATGGTGTTCCAGAGCTTCAACCTGTTCCCGCATAAAACGGTGCTGGAAAACGTGATGATCGCGCAGGTTCTGGTGCGGAAAAAGTCCAAGGAAAACGCGCAGAAGCTTGCCGAGGAGATCATCCAGATGGTCGGCCTATCCGATAAGCTTGACGTATACCCCTCCAAGCTCTCCGGCGGCCAGCAGCAGCGCGTGGCCATTGCCCGCGCACTGGCGATGGAGCCGGAGATCATGCTGTTTGACGAGCCGACTTCGGCGCTGGACCCCGAGCTGGTTGGCGAGGTTTTAAACGTCATGCGCAATCTGGCCAAACAGGGCATCACCATGCTCGTGGTCACCCACGAGATGGGCTTCGCCCGCGAGGTGGCCGACCGCGTGATCTTTATGGACCAGGGCCGCATCGCCCAGCAGGGCACGCCGCAGGAGATCTTCCTCAATCCCGAGGGTGAACGCCTGAAGCAGTTTTTACAGAGTATCTTGTAAAGAGACATAGGGGTTTCAACCCCTAAAACCCTGCCAAGTGCGTTGCACTTGACCCACAATTGGCCGCGCAATGCGCGGCCAATTGTGGTTTTCTCTTGCCACTTCTCTTTTGCAAAAGAGAAGTGGGGATTCAGTCATCGTTTGCCTAATATTAAAACCCTACCAACGCCATCTGCGCTTCGCGGCAGGAATGCATCACACGTTCGCGTACGATATCCCCCGGCCCGATCTCTCCGATGAGCAGCGGAGAGGCCGGGCTGTGTTTTTGCCTGTTGGCGATGATCTCGCGCGCTGCGTAATTGGCGTAGCAGTAGCGGCAGCCGTGGGCGCAGGTATTGTACATGCCGATATCCACGCTTTCGGCGCACCCGCAGGCGGGGCGCTGGTTTTTATCCCCGGACACGTCCAGCCGGCAGCCCAGCAGCCGCTCCATCAGTTCGCCGTCTACGCAGCGCGCGGGCCGGATGCCGCAGGCGGATAAATCGATCGTCTCGGCGCAGGCGTTCATCTCCATACCGTACAAGCGCGCGATCTGCCGGAGCTTCGCGGCCAGCGAAAGCCTCTCCCGCGCGGTCAGCGCTTCGGCGGCCAGCGTATCCGAGTTGCGCCTGACGTTGCGGTAGTCCGTATCCAAAAAGCTGACGATCACCTTACGGGTCGCGCCGCCGAGTATCTTCGCCATGGTTTCAAACACCCGCAGGTGCGCGTCGGCCGTCCACGTCTTATTGATGATGATGGGATCGTACCGCCAGATCACGCGCTCCGGCCCGATTCTGTCCGACAGCGTACGGAACGCGGACAGCAGCTTGAGCTTCACGGGCAGGTTCGGCTCGAGGTCCCTGCCGTACGGCGTAAGCGTGAACTGGAAATAATACGCATAATCCCTTAGCTCTTGCAGGCGGGGAAGCATCGGCGCGGGGTTCTTCGTCCAGAACACAAAGCCGTCCGCGACGTCCGGCGTAAGCCTGATTTCGCTCACCTGCCGCGGGCTGCGCGGGTTGCGCACGCACGCATACCCCGCCCGGATGCGGCGGAACAGCCAATCCGAGTAGAAGGCGGGGATATCGGTCCTTCGGCTGCAGCTGACAATCATACGTCTCTCTCCTTTTGCCATCACTATAACACGAACATATGTTCGTGTCAAGCGAAAATTGAAAATTCCAGTCATAAATTATTTATAGAAAACATCTTCTTTGTTAAAGTATTGACAAATCAGCGTATATTCGATATATTTATATCGATAAGTGATTATCGATAAGAAACGACCGATTGGAGGGTGCAGGGATGGACGATGAAAAGCGGTTGCTGAAGATACCTCTGCCGACCCTCAAGCGCCTGCCGATCTACTATCAATATGTATCCAAGCTGGCAGGCGAAGGCGAGAGCGACGTATCCTGCGCCCATATCGCGCGGGACCTCGGGCTGGTGGCCGTGCAGGTGCGCAAGGACCTGCAGCTGACTGGCGCGGTCGGCCGCCCCAAGACCGGATACCAGGTCAGGCAACTGCTGGAGGCGCTTGCCAAAACCCTTGGCTATGACAACAAGACGGAGATGTTTTTAGTCGGCGCGGGAAGCCTGGGCAGGGCTTTGATGGGTTACCAGCGTTTTCAGGACTACAACATCGGCATCGCCGCGGCCTTCGACGTAAACGAAGTCGTGATCGGCACCGAGATCGGCGAAAAGCCCGTATTCCCCCTTTCCAAATTCCCCTCCCTGTGCCGGCGGCTGCACGTGAAGTTCGGCGTTATCTGCGTGCCGGCGGATGCCGCGCAAAGCGTGGCTGACCTGATGGTGTCGTCCGGCATCGAGGCGATTTGGAATTTTGCCCCCGTTACCCTGGAGGTGCCGGAGGCGGTCTGCGTGCACAATGAGAACCTGACCGCATCCCTCTCCGTTTTATTGAATAAATACCGGACCCGACATCCTGAAAGCGAGCGTGAGTGAGCATGCAAAACATTTTAGCCTTTGAAAAGGCCGGACAGATCATCGAAAAATACGGATATAACAAGGCAAAGCTGATCCCGATTTTACAGGAGATACAAAACGAGTACCGATATCTTCCCGAGGAGCTGATGGTGTACGTCGCCACGATGCTGGGCACCACGTCCTCCCAGGTGTACGGCGTAGCCTCGTTTTATTCGCACTTCACGCTGAAGCTGAAGGGCAAATACGTGATCAAGGTCTGCGACGGTACCGCATGCCACGTCAAGAAATCCATGCATATCCGCGACGCCCTCCGCAGCTACCTGAAACTGGAAGACGGCCATAACACGACGCCGGACTTCCTGTTCACCCTGGAAACGGTCGCGTGCCTTGGCACCTGCGGGCGCGCCCCCGCCATGACCGTGAACGGCGAAGTGTACGGCCTGCTGACCGACGAAGCCGCCGTCGCCGTCATCAAGGGCATTCAGGAGAAAGAGAAGGAGATGGCAAACCATGAGTGACGCGGTCAATTTGAAACAGCGGGCGGAAACGTACCGGGAAAATACCAAAGACCTCAAAAAGCGCATCATCGTGTGCGCCGGCACCGGCTGCATCGCCGGCGGCGCGCTGAAGGTAATCGCGCGTTTTGAAGAGCTGATCAAGGCGATGGGCCTTGATGTGGCGCTGACCATCGACAAGCACGAGGACGGCTACCAGGTATCCGGCAGCGGCTGCCAGGGCTTTTGCCAGATGGGCCCGCTGGTGACCATCCACCCCGATAAAATCATGTACTGCAAGATCGAGCCCGGGGACGTGGAAGAGATTATCAAGGAAAGCGTGCTCAAGGACAACATCATCGACCGTTTGGTCTACAAAGCCAAGCCCGGCAACAAAGCATACCCCAGAAAAGAAGAAATGACCTTCTTTAAAAACCAGCGCCATATGGTGCTTCGCAAGGTCGGCAATATCGATCCCACCGATATCAACGAGTACATCGCGCTGGGCGGCTACGCGCAGGCCGAAAAAGCGCTTAAAATGAAGCCCGAGGAAATCTGCAGCCTGATGATGGATTCGGGGCTCAGAGGCCGCGGAGGCGCGGGCTTCCCCACCGGGAAAAAGTGGGACCTGACGCGACAGAATGAAAGCGACCAGAAATACATCATCTGCAACGGCGACGAGGGCGACCCCGGCGCGTTCATGGACAGCGCGGTGATGGAGGGCAATCCCCACTCGATCCTCGAGGGCATGATGATCGCCGCGACGGCTATCGGCGCGACCGAGGGCTATGTGTATGTGCGCGCGGAGTACCCGCTGGCCGTCAAGCGCATCCGCGCCGCCGTGAAGGCCGCGGAGGAAGCCGGCATTTTGGGCGAGCATATGCTGGGCACGGACAGGCCGTTCACCATCACCGTCATGGAGGGCGCGGGCGCATTCGTATGCGGCGAGGAAACCGCGCTGATCGCCTCCGTGGAGGGTAACCGCGGCATGCCGTCGCCCAAACCCCCCTTCCCCGCGCAGAAGGGGCTGTTCGGCAAGCCGACCGTCATCAATAACGTAGAAACGCTCTCCACCGTACCGCTGATCTTTGAGGTCGGCCCGGAAGAATATAAAAAGCTCGGCACTGCCTCGGCGTCCGGCACCAAAACCTTTGCGCTCACCGGGCACGTACTCAATACCGGGCTGATCGAGGTGCCGCTGGGCACAACGCTTCGCACCATCGTATACGATATCGCGGGCGGCGTGACCGATGAAAACGGGGAGCTGTCCCCCGAGGGCTTCAAGGCCGTGCAGATCGGCGGCCCCTCCGGCGGCTGCCTGACCAAGGAACACCTGGATATGCCCCTGGACTACCAGAACCTGACGGCCATCGGCGCGATGGTGGGCAGCGGCGGCCTGGTGGTGATGAACCAGAAAACCTGCATGGTGGAAATCGCCCGCTATTTCATGGAGTTCACGCAAAACGAAAGCTGCGGCAAGTGCGTGGTCTGCCGCGAGGGCACCAAGCAGATGCTGGATATCCTCACGGATATCACGCTGGGCAAAGCGACGATGGAGCAGCTCGACCTGCTGGAAGAGCTGGCCGGCGTGGTGAAGTCCGTATCGCTGTGCGGCCTGGGCAAATCGGCGCCCAACCCCGTGCTGTCGACGCTCAAGTATTTCCGTGACGAGTACGTGGAGCACATTGTGAACAAGCGCTGCCCCACGGGCCAGTGCAAGGCGCTCCGGGCGTACCGGATCGACGAAACGAAGTGCATCGGCTGCGGCGTCTGCCTGCGCAAGTGCCCCGTGGGCGCCATCTCCGGTGAAAAGAAAGAGCCGCATGTCATCGACCCGGCCAAGTGCACCAAATGCGGAGCCTGCAAGGACGCCTGCAAATTCGGCGCCGTGCTCGCGTGAGAAAGGGGCGTACAAACATGAAAACCAACCAAACCGTAACCGTCGACAATAAACAGGTCCCCATCGAGGGCGAGCGCAACCTTTTGGAGCTCATCCGCAAAGCGGGCATTGAAATTCCGACCTTCTGCTACCATTCCGAAATGAGCATTTACGGCGCGTGCCGCCTGTGCATGGTCGACGTGGAGGGCATGGGCATGGTCGCCTCGTGCTCCACTGTCCCCAAGGCAGGCATGGTGGTGAAAACCTCCACCCCCCAGATCCGCAAGACCCGCAAGATGATTTTGGAACTGCTGCTCGCCAGCCACCAGGGCGATTGCCAAACCTGCCCCAAGGGCGACGACTGCAAGCTGCTGGCGCTGGCCAACCGCCTGGGCGTGAAGGACGTGCGCTTTAAGAAAACCGGCCGCAACCTGCCGCTTGACCTTTCTTCGCCTTCCATCATGCGCAATCCCAACAAGTGCATCCTCTGCGGCGACTGCGTGCGCATGTGCTCGGAAATCCAGGGCGTCGGCGCGATCGGGTTCGCGGGCCGCGGCGCCAACAGCATCGTCACCCCCTGCTTCGGCCGTGAAATCGCCACCGTGGAGTGCGTGGACTGCGGCCAGTGCACCAAGGTGTGCCCCACCGGCGCGCTGACCGTCAAGTTCGATACTGACGACGTATTCAAGGCCATTCAGGACGGGAGCAAATACGTGGTCGCGGGCATTGCGCCCGCCGTGCGCGTGGCCATCGGCGAGGAATTCGGCGTCGAATCGGGCGCCAACACCGTGGGCAAGCTGATCGCGACGCTCAAGATGATGGGCTTTGACGCCGTGTACGACGTCTCCTACACCGCCGACCTGACGATCCTGGAAGAGGCCACGGAGTTCCTCCACCGTGTGGAGAAAAACGAGAGCCTTCCGCTGTTCACCTCCTGCTGCCCCGCATGGGTCAAGTTTATGGAGCAGTACTATAACGACTACGCGGGCAACCTGTCCACCTGCCGCTCCCCGCAGCAGATGCTGGGTTCGCTCGTCAAGGAAATGCTGCCCGGTATGACCGGCAAGGACCGCAAGGACATCGTGTTTGTATCCGTGATGCCCTGCACGGCCAAGAAGTTCGAATCCAAGCGCGAGGAATTCAAATCCGCGGAAGAGCCGGACGTCGATTTCGTGCTCACCACACACGAGCTTTCCCGCCTGATCAAGGAACAGGGCATCCAGTTCAGCGAGATGGAGCCCGAAGCGTTTGATATGCCGTTCGGCTTCAACACCGGCGGCGGCGTGATCTTTGGCAATTCCGGCGGCGTGAGTGAAGCGGTGATCCGCTACACGGGCGAAAAGCTGACCGGGAAAAAATCCGACGATTATATCATCCGCGAGGTGCGCGGCGAGGAAGGCATCCGCGAGGTGGAGTACGACTTCAGCGGCACCAAGGTGAAGATGGCCGTCGTATCGGGCCTGGGCAACGCGCGCCAGATGATGAACGACATCAAAAGCGGCAAAAAGCAGTACGATTTCGTAGAAGTCATGGCCTGCCCGTCCGGCTGCGTGAACGGCGGAGGCCAGCCCGTGAGCGCCGACCGGCTCGTGCGCAAAAAGCGCACCGAGGCCCTCTACCGCACCGACAGGATGCTCCAGCTGCACAAGCCGCAGGAGAATCCCTACCTCAAGGACCTGTATGACAATCTGCTCGGCGTGCCGGGCAGCCACACGGCGCACGATCTGCTGCACACGCACTACCACGCGCGTTCCCGCATCAAGTCCGACCGCATCGAGCAGCCGGTGCAGACCGACAGGCTGCCGGTATCCATCTGCTTTGGCACGGGCTGCTTCATCCGCGGCTCGCAGAAGCTTCTCTCACAGCTGACGCAATTTATTTCCGGCAACGGTCTGGAGGACCGGGTGGCGCTTGACGCGACGTTCTGCTTTGAGAAGTGCGACAAGGGCCCGGTAGTGAAGATCGGGGACGAGGTCATCACGCACTGCACGCGGATGAAAGCGGTGGAAGCACTCACCGAAAAACTCAATCTGCACGCCAACGCGTAACGTACGGCGCAGTCGCCGCTGCGTCTGCGTTTTCACTCCCGGCAGGCCGCGGGCCTTCCACCCGCGGCCTGCCACCAGCAAACCGTATCCCAACCACGACCCCCAGGAGGGCTGACCATGACTATCGTCAAAACGCTGGAAGCCATGTGCCGGGACTGCTACCGCTGTGTCCGCGCATGCCCCGTGAAGGCGATCGGCATTAAAAACAACCAGGCGTTCATCAACCCGGACCGCTGCATCAACTGCGGCACCTGCGTGAAAACCTGCCTGCAAAAGGCCAAGGTGGATGAAAGCCAGCTGGACGAGATTAAAAAGATCGTCAAATCCGGCGACGTGGTGGCGTGCGTAGCGCCGTCGTTCGCCGCCGAGTACCCCGGGTACCTGAAACGCCGCCTGGTGGCGGGGCTTCGGGGGCTGGGGTTCAAGCGCGTGGAGGAAACCTCCATCGGCGCGGACGCCGTGGCCGCCTATACCAAGCAGCTGGCCGCGTGCACGGGCTGCGGGGGCATCGCCACCGCCTGCCCCGCCGTGGTGGATTACGTGCAGACCTATATGCCCGAGCACGTTGATCTGCTGATGCCCGTGGTCTCCCCGATGATCGCGCACTGCAAGATCACCAAGGCGCTGCATCCCGATATGCGCGCGGTGTTCATCGGCCCCTGCGTCGCCAAGAAAGCCGAGGCAAGACAGGAGAAATACAAGGGCATCGTCGACGGTGTGCTGACCTTCAGGGAACTCAACCAATGGTTTGCCGAGGAAAACATCAAGCTGGAGGAGATCTGCGATTCGGGTTTTGACCAGATCGGGCATCTGGACACCGCCAAGCTTTTCCCGCTGCCCGGCGGCATGATCAAGACGGCCGGCCTGGATGACAGCATCGATTCCATCAACATCGTGCACACCTCGGGCTACGAAAACACCATCACGCTCCTGCACGCCGCCGTGGACTCCAAGGAGCTGGAGATTATCGAGCCGCTGTTTTGCAACGGCGGCTGCATCAGCGGCGCGGGCAACGAGAACCTGTGCAATATCTTTGAGAAGCGCAAGGACATCATCAACTACGCGCACGAAAAGGAGCCCGAGCCCGGTCCGCAGGAAACCATGCCGCCCGTGGACCTGTCCACGACCTTTGTCAGGAAGCCCGTGCCGGAAGTGAAGTACACCGAGCAGGACATCCTGGACGTGTACGAGCATACCTACAAATCCGCGCCGGAGAACCGGCTAAACTGCGGGGCCTGCGGATACGGCAGCTGTGAAGAGAACGCGATCGCCGTATTGAACGGCATGGCGGAGTACTCCATGTGCATCCCCTACATGCGCCGCCGCGCCGAAAACCGCGCTGATACGATACTGGAAAACGCGCCGGAAGGCGTCGTAATCCTCGACGAGGCGCTGACGATCCAATCCCTGAACCCCGCGTTTGAGAAATACTTTTCCTGCACGTCCGCGATCATCGGACGGAAAATATCCTATTTGCTGGATTCCACGCTCTATGAAAAGGTGCTCTCCCAGCCCGGCAAGTACCTGGAATCGATCATCGAACACATGGGCAAGGAATTCCACCAGGTGGTCTACTACCTGCCCGCCGAAAAACAGTTCGTCGGCATCTATATGGACCTGTCCAACATCAAGCTCAACGAAGCCAAAATACAAAACGCGCGGGACAAAACCATCCGCCGTGTGGAAAAGCTGATCGCGCAGAACCTCGAGATGGCGCAGAAGGTGGCGGATTACCTGGGCGAGAGCGCCGCGCGCTCCGAAACGCTGCTGGAGGAATTGATACAATCCGATGACTAAGGAACCGGTGCGCCTGTATACCGAGCTTTGCTTGAAGCAGGTGAACAAACGGCATTACCGCGAATGCGGCGATCAGGCGGAGATCGTGCGCACGATGGAGCATACCGATTTCATCCTGGCGGACGGCATCGGCTCGGGCAGCTACGCCAACATCTCGGCGCGGCTGTGCATCAGCCGCGTGCTGCACCTGATGGGCCGCGGCGTTTCCATCCATAACGCTTGTGAAAAGGTGCTCACGCTCATGCACCGCGCGCACACGGAACGCGTGCCCTTCGCCGCGTTCAACGTAGCGCGCATCCTCAAGGGCGGGCAGCTCACCTGCCTGTCGTTTGAAGCGCCGCCGCCGCTTTTGGTGCGCGACGGCATCGTGCAAAACCTGCGCGCAACGCACTACACGCTCTCAAGCGAGGTTGTGACCGAGTCCTCCATGCTGCTCAAGGCGGGCGACTCGATCGTCTTTTTCACCGACGGCGTAACGCAGGCGGGGCTGGGGCGCGGCATGGGCATGGGCTGGGGCGCGGAAGGGTTTCAGGACCTGTACCAGAAGTGCATCTCGGCGGGCATGACCACCGACGACGCGCTGGACATCATCCTGATGAAAACCAAGGCGCTGTCCGGAAACGAACATGGAGATGATACCTCCATCGCCGTGCTCACGCTGCGCAAGGCGAGCGTAATCAACATCCTGTCCGGCCCGCCCGCCAACAAGGAAAACGACGGCAAGTTCGTCAAGAGCTTCCTGGCGAGCGACGGGCTGAAGGTGGTGTGCGGGTCCACCACGGCGGACATGGCGGCCCGCGTGATGGGCAAGCGCGTGAAGATGCACGAGATCAAGGATTCGTTCACCGCGCCCCCGGAATATTCCATCGACGGCATCGACCTGGTGATGGAGGGCGCCGTGACGCTCAACCAGGCGTACAATATACTTGAAGAGGACTTGAAGGACGGCGAGGAGGGCGTGTACCGGCTGTGCACGCTTCTGCGCAGCGCTGATATCGTGCGCCTGTTTCAGGGCATGGCCGAAAACACCGCCCATGACGATATCACCTTCAAGCAAATGGGCATTTTAAAGCGCGCGCTGATTATGCAGCTGTTAAACGACAAGCTCGTGAAAATGGGCAAAGTAACGAAGTTTGTGAAGATGTAGGGACGCTTTATGGGGGCTATGCCCTTTACAAACCCGTATGGCCGCGCAATGCGCGGCCATACGGGTGTTTTATGCTTTGTTCATATTTCTCAGGTATGTTGCTATCAAAACATCAAACTCAGGTTATTCGCCGCCCTCAGCCGCTTCCGCCGGTTCCGCAGGCGTCTCCATGGCCTCGGCGGGTTCCTCCTCGGCCTTTTCTTCGTGGACCTTCGGGTGATGCACGGACACGACCATGCGGTCCGGCTCCGTCAGGCAGGCGAGGCCCTCCGGCAGCTCCACCTCGGCGACGGTCACCTGGTCGCCCGGCGCCATCTTGCTGATGTCCACGTTGATGACGGACGGAAACGCGCCCGGCAATCCCCTGAGGTGGAGGGAATCCAGCTGCTGGATAAATTCATAGCCGTTGTGGTGCAGCTCGTCGCGCCCTTTGACGTGAACGTGGATATCCGCCGTGGTTTCCTCTTTGAGGGATACCAGCTGAAACGTCACATGCAGAAAATCATCGGACCCCGGAACGTATTGGATTTCGCGGATCATCGCCGAATACGAGGTCTTCTTATCCAGCTGCAGGATATAGATGCCCGACATCCCATACTCGTAAAACGCTTTCCTGAATTCGTCCCTCCGAACGGAAAAGCTGACCGCGTCGGCGCCCCTGCGCGACAGGGAGCCCGGCAGAAAGCCTTCCCTGCGCAGCCTGTTCATGGCTCCTTTGCTTCCCTTGGCCCTTTTGGCAATCGTCAACTTCGCGGATTCGTTCATACCTCACCCTCCCCTGTTTTATTCGAATCGCATCGCGCCGGCATGCATTCCCCGCGCCGGCAAGCTTTTGGATTCCTTTTCTGTCTTTCAGTCATTTGTTATATTATAACCGATACCGGCAAAAAAGGCAAAACCGCATCAAATATAAAGTCGCGCATTGCGCGACTTTATAACTGATTAGCTCATCATCCGCCTTATGAATGAAACTCGCGTCATCCTGTTCAGAAGGTCCGATATGGCAGGCGGCAAGAAGGGCGAAAGCGGAGCTTACTCGTATGTAGGTGATGGTTTTTCGCCCGATACAGCCAACACCGCAGATCGAGCCTATGGACGGGCTGGCAGAGTAAATGTAAACAGCGTCCCCCCGCCCGGCGTGCTTTCCACGGCGATCTCGATGCCGTGCCGCCTGGCGATCTGCCGGGCGATGGCGAGGCCGAGGCCGCTTCCCTGGCGGTTTTCCTCGGAGCGGGATTTTTGGAAGCGGTCGAAGATGAAGGGCAGGAGGTCCGGTGCGATGCCGGCGCCGTGGTCCCGGACAGCGACGCGGTCCCGCGTCAGCGCGACTTCGATGGCGCTCCCGGGCGGGGAGAACTTCACCGCGTTGTCCAGCACGATTAAAAACATCTGGCGCAAACGGCCGTAATCGCCCTGCAGGGCGACCGGCTCCTCCGCCATCTCGCGCTTGATGGCGATCTGCTTCCTGCGCGCGAGCTGGTCGGCGGCATGCAGCGCGTCGCCCAGCACCTCCTGCAGGACGATCTTGTTTTGCTCGATCGGGAAATCCGGATTTTGCAGCTTGGACAGGTCCAGCAGGTCGTTGGTCAGCCGCTGCAGGCCCAGCGTTTCCTTCAGCATCTGCTCGTGATACGCCTTCACCTGCTTTTCGTCGGTCACCACGCCGTCGCACAGGGCTTCCAGCGAGCCGCGCAGCACCGTGGCCGGGGTGCGCAGCTCGTGGGAAACGTTGGAGAGAAACTCCATCCTGAGCTGCTCCTGCCTCTCCTTCTGCCGCCTGGCATCTTCCAGTTTATCGCTCAATACGTCCATCGCCTGCGCGAGCTTGCCGATCTCATCCTTGCGGGCGATGCCCGTTTTGGTTTCATAGGCCCCGCCGGCGAGCGTCAGGGCCGTATTTTTCATGGTGTTGAGGGGCTTTGCAAACGCGTAGCTCAGCCAGATCGCGAGCAGCACGGCGATCACCAGCGCGATCGCGCCCGCGAAGATCAGCACGCGCACGCCCTGGGTGATGGCCGTCTGCATGCCGGAAACCGCGTCGTGCATCAGCAGCGCGCCGTACACGGCGTTCCCCCGGTAGATCGGCGTGCCCACGGTGATGGTCGGCGTGCCGAGCAGGTCCGAAAATCCGCGGCTGATGACCGTTTCCCCCGCGAACACCTCTTTGACGACCTGGTCGGCGTCGGCGGGCAGGTCCTGATACACGATCGTCATCATCCGCCGTCCCGTGGTGAGGAAATTAAGCTCCGCGTCCAGCACCCACACGTCCACATCCAGAAGGCTCAGCGCGGGCAGATAGGAGCTCAGACCGCTGTTCATGCCCATGTCGGCCCCGGCGCCTGCGTTTGCTCCCCTGCCCATCATCCCGGAGCCCATACTTTGATTTTGCGCAGGGGTCTCGCTGCTGACGGCCCCGGAAAGCGTTTCCGCAAGCCCGGCCGCACGCGAAAGCAGCTCCGACTGCTTTTCCTCCGTGATGGCGCGGGTGAAAAATGTCTGGAACAGAACCCCGCTCATAACCGCGAAGATGCACAGCGGGATGATGAAATACAGCAGCAGCTTTTGCGCGATCCGGTTACGCATTCTCCGATACCTCAAGGCGATAACCGACGCCCCAGATGGTCTTGATCTCAAACCCCGCGGGCTCCATCGCCTCCACCTTGGCGCGCAGCCGCTTGATGTGCGTGTCCACGGTGCGCGTATCGCCGAAATAATCGTAGCCCCACAGGCTTTCCAGCAGGTTGTCGCGGGTGAACACCTTGCCGGGGTGCTCCGCGAGCGTCCAGAGGATTTCAAATTCCTTTTTGGTCAGGGCAAGCGGCCGATCGCCAACCTTCGCCGTATAGTCGTCCGCCGATACCCACAGGTTGCCGTGCGTAAGGGTTTTTGCGCTCTCGCTTTCCCGGGGCTGCATGCGCCGGAGCACCGCGCGCAGCCGCGCCATCACCTCGCCCGGCGAAAAGGGCTTGACGATGTAATCGTCCGCGCCGGTATCCAGCCCCATGATCCTTTCAAAATCCTCGCCGCGCGCGGTGATCATAATCACGGGCACGGAGGACGTTTTGCGGATTTCACGGCAAACGGAAAACCCGTCCACCTTGGGCATCATCACGTCCAGCAGCACGGCGTCGAACTTCCGGCTTTTAAACAGTTCCAGCGCCTGTTCGCCGTCCGCCGCCACCGTGGGCGTATGGTTTTCCTTCTTGAGGTACTCTTCCAGCACCGAGGCGATCTGGCGGTTGTCGTCCGCCACTAAAACGTTGGCCATGCAGTCGCCCCCTTTCCGAGACTATCATAGTATATGCGGCGCCAACTGTCCACCCTCTTCACACACTGTTGCGGCAACCGCCATGGTTTTGCCACAACTATTGAGGATACTACAGTTGCGGCAAGCGATTGCCCAATACATACTGAAAGAAGGTTCAACCCATGAAACGTAAATCCATTCTCATCATTGCCGCCGTTATGGCGCTGGCAATCTCCATCCCCGTCTTCGCAATGGCCGAGAACACCACAGGCACTCAGGTGCTGGACGGCACCGGCAACATGTTCGGACGCGGCAACGGCATGGCGGCCCAGGCGGCCCTGCAGGCGGGCGACCCGCTGATGCTCCAGGACTGCGACGAGGAAGACTGCGACTGTGAAGCGCTGGGCACCGGCCTTGGCGCGGACGGCGAAGCCCTGCACCAGTTTGCCAATGGCATCGCAGGCCGCGGCATGACCGCAGCCGTAAGCGACACGCAGGTCCGCGGCAGCCAGCCCGCGGGCGGCCGGGGACGGCGCGGAATTAACTGATCCAAGCCCCGCAAAAAGGACCCGGCCCGGAAGGGCCGGGCTTTTTTTCTTGGAGGCATTTCGCGTAAAGCGCGCATAACGGCGCGGCGCTTCCCATTCTCCATATTCTGTTGCGGTAAAAGACACAAATTCGACACATCCAAAGATGATACTACAGTTGCAGCAAGAAATTGCTGAATAGTTTTTGAAAGAAGGTTCACACCATGAAACGTAAATCCATCCTGACCCTCATCGCGGTTTTGGCCCTGGCTGTCTCCATCCCCCTGTTCGCGCTTGCGGAAAGCGTACCCGCCGTACAGCCTCAGGACGGCACCGGCTTGGCGAACGGGCGTCCCATCACCGACGAAGATATCGCCGCCCTGCAGCTCAACGGTCTGTCGTTTGGCAACGGCTACGGCATCGACGAAGACGGTTACTGCTACGCCCTGGACGAGAACGGCGTGCAGCAGCGCCTGTATTCCCTCGGCGCCAATGGCCAGTACATGGCACTGCGCGTGAACAACGGCGCGTTCTGCTGGAACTATGACGACGGCCTTGCCGTGGGCGGCTTCCAAACCCGCCGCGTATCGGACGACTACGGCTGGGGCGGCCGCGGTTGCCCGCGCTGGAACTAACCCATACCCTCCTGACAGCATAAAGAAATCCCGGCCCTGACGGGCCGGGATTTCTTTATGCAAGTCTGTTTGTCTATTCCCTCACCGGCACGATCTCCAGCCAGTATCCGTCCGGATCGTTGATGAAGTAGATGCCCATTTTCGTGTTCTCGTAGCAGATCACGCCCATATCCTCGTGCAGCTGATGGGCCTGTTCAAACTCTCTGACGCGAAAGGCGATGTGCGTTTCGTTATCGCCAAGCTCGTAGGGCGTCGCCTTATCGCGCAGCCAGGTCAGCTCCAGCCGGTGGCCGTCCGTACCGTCGGACAGGAATACGATCTTGTAACTGCCGTCCCCGGCCTCGCTGCGGCGTACTTCGGCGAGCCCCAGAGCATCCTGATAGAACCTGAGGCTCTTGTCCAGATCGAAAACGTTCAGGTTGGTATGTACGATTGTAAATTGCATCACGGCCTCCTCATGTCGTTGCGCTGCGGTCCGAAGTCCTGCTGCGTGTTCCACGTCTGCGCGGCCCCGCCGCCCACGGACGTAACGGTGCCCGACTGCGTGAACGCTTCCAAAAGCGCAGCGCTTTCCAGGTCCTCGCCGGAACCCACGTACACCCGGTATCCGCTCCCGACCGTCAGTTCGGGGGAAGAAAACACGATGCACTGGAACTCCTTATCCGGCGTATAGCTCAGGATAGCATTGCCGCTCTCATCCGTCAACCAGCATGTCGCGCCCGCCGCCTGCGTTTGCGTGAAGTACACGATCACCGAGGGCTGCGCGGAACCCTGGCTTGGCGCCTGCGCCATACCGCTCGCACCCGCGGCGGCCAGCGTGCCCCCTGTCATCAAAAACGTGCCGTTGTAGTCGATCGCGCCGTTTCTGGAGGACACCGGGCCGGAGACATACAGCGCGCCGCCGGTCATGGTGATATACCCGTTTGAATCGACGCCGTCGCCGTACGCGTTGATGAAGATCGTACCGCCGGAGATCGTCACCTGCAGACTGCTGTCCGCTGTATCGCCGAAACCGCCGAACCGGCCCATGCGGTCGCCCTGCCCGCCTGCGGAGGCATCGGCGGCGTTGATGCCGTCGTCCGCGGCCAGCATGGAGATGGTTCCGCCCTCGATATTGACGACCGTGCCCTCGATGCCCTCGTAGCAGATCGCAATGGCGACGGTTCCGCCCGTGATATGCACCGTGCCTTCGGCGTGGATGCCGTCGTCCCGGGTCGTCAGCATCAGGCTGCCGCCTGATACCGTTACGGTATCGCCCGCATGGATGGCGTCGTCGAGGCTGTTGACGGTGATCTCGCCGCCCGTGACGCTGACCGTGCCGGCGGATTTCAGGCCCTTATAGCTTTCCTCCGCCGAATAGCTCTCGGTGGTATAGCCGCCGCCGGACTGGATGCCGAGTATGCCGCCGGAGACCTTCAGGCTCGTCTGCGCCTGAATGCCGTCGTGCGCGGCGGTGATCTGTAGGGTTCCGCCCGCGATCAGCACATAGCCTTTGGCCGCGTCCCCGGTATTGTCGGACTGGATGCCGTCGTTTCCGGCGTCAATCGTGATGCCTCCGTCCAAAATCTTGACGGAGTCCTTGCCGCGGATGCCGTGGTTATCCGCCTGCACGGCAATCGTTCCGCTTTCGATCACGAGCGCGTCCTTGGCCACGATCCCGCTTTGCATGCTGCCGGTAACCGTCAGCGCGCCTTCCCCGCGGATGGCGAGGCCGTCTTCGGCAAACAGCGCCGCGTCGGGCTCGTCGGTCGCGGCGTCGGAATCCCCAGCGTTCGAAGCGCCGGTCAGGGTGTTTTCGGTGCCCTCCGCCAGCGTGACGACGGTCGTGTCCGCCTGTTTGCAGTAGATCGCCGCGCCGGTTGACGAGGCGACGGATACGCCGTTTAGCACCAGTTCCACGATTTCGTCCTTGCCCGCGTCCACGACGATCCGGCCGTCGGTAAACGTCCCGGTCAGCGTATAGGTTCCGCCCGCAATGATGGTCACGGTGCTTCCGTCAACGGTCACGCCGCCGCCCTCCGCCGAAGCGGAGCCGCCGTTCAGGGTAATCGCGGCCATCTGCTGCAAGCCTTGCGTGGAAACCGGTGAAACGCTTTCCACGATAGCCTGCGCCGTTTCCGAAACGGCGGTCTGCGCGACGGACGCGCTGCAGCCGGCGAATACCGGCAGCAAGAGCAAAGCGGCAATCAGGATAACAAGCTTCTTTTTTATTATAATTCTTCCTTCCATGGGGACGCCTTGCCCAGCATCACGCCGAGGTTGCCGTTGCGGCAGCGGATTTCGTCGATCAGCGCCTTTTGCCGGGCGTCGTCCTTCATTATAATCCGGTAATGCAGTTCAAACAAGCTGCCCAGATTGGTGGTCTTGACCGTGCAAAGCTCGGCCTTGTCGGTATACTCGCGGAACAGGTCGTCAAAGATACCCTCGTACTCCAGGTCCTCGGGGATGGTGATGCGCAGGCTTTTGAGCGTCGCTTTTTCCCCGTAGCGGATCGAGCTCAGCAGGAAGTACGCCCCGCCGACGATAAGCGTAAACAGGACGGCATACAGCGCGTAACCCATGCCCGTCGCAAGGCCGACGGCCATCGCGAAAAAGATGCAGGTGATATCCCTGGCGCTGCCCGCGACCGAACGGAAGCGGACCAGCGTGAACGCGCCCATCACCGCGAGCCCGGTGCCGAGGTTGCCGTTCACCAGAAAGATCACAGCCTGCACGACGGCGGGCATCAGGACGATCCCCACGGCCAGTGTCGGGGAATGGTCGTTTTTCCACCGGTAGACGGCGGAGATCACAAACCCGAGCGCGAGGGACAGCAGCAGGCTTATAATCACCTGTACGAGCGTCGCGCCCTCCGCGGAGCTTGCAAAGATGCTATCCAACATATTCTTGTCTTCCCTTCATCAGATAAACCTGCTGGTACCAGGCACCGTACTTGGAAAACGAGGACGGATAGATCTTCTCCGCCGCCAGCAGACCCGACAGCCACACCGGCAGGGTCTGCGGCGCTTTGATTTCCATCAGCACATTCTCTACGCTGATCAGCGGCGCGCCGTAGCTGCCGTGTGACAGGTCCAGATCGTAATCCCGCCAGCGGATGTTGTGGTCAAATGTGATGCGCAGCCCTTCGTCGTGCCTGCCCTCCAGCGCCTCGCGGTCGTACGCCAGCAACAGCTTGGGCACGGGACTGTAGCGCCGGATGAACCAATCCACCTCTCTGGCGACCTGGCTTTGCGCAAACAAAGGCAATTCCGTACGCAGCAGCTGTTTTGCGCTGAACGGGTCGACCGGGATGCGGCGCTTATACACCATGCCGCGGTATTTGCGCTTAAGCTCCAGGAACACGGGGTCCTGCGGCTTGGGCACGCCGTACCACCGCAGGCGTAGCTTCTCTTTAAAGGGCGGCTGCTGCACGGACGTGCGGATGATATCGAATGCATCCGTATCAAAGTACACGCTCGTGATGGTGTGCAGCCCATACTCGTCCTGCACCATTTCATCCGCAAGCAGACGCTGCAATCGGCGGTAGGCCCACGGGCTCAACAGGTATTTCTTTTCAAACCGGTGAAAAATCATCTTGTTTTCCATAGCGGTTCCCTCCGTTCGAGCCCTATTCTAGGGGCGGATACTGAAACGAACCTAAAAATTTTAACGTGGATTTAACAAAACGCCGTCAATTTACAATTGCAACAATCCGGTAACGCATCCCCTGCTCCCGCCCGGAAACGGAAGGCCGCGCGGGCATTGACACGGCGCCGCGCAGCCCGTATACTCAAACCACAACCGAATAAGCGCGCGAATGTGCCATACACGGCACCGGAGCAAGCAAGCTCCGCGGGAATCGGATGAGAATTCCGGGCTATCCCAGTAACCGTGTGGCGGATGAGAGGGCACGTTGCCACTGCCGGAAACGGCGGGAAGGCGCCCCAGTAGGATGATGCCAAGCCGGGAGACCTGTTCGTGCGGCGACCTCTGGGATTGGGCAGGAAAGCGCTCATTGGTTTTTGTGCGCAGAACAGACCGTTCCAGCAGGAGCGGCCTTTGCTTATCCCGGATTGGGAAAGGAATGAATCGAATGAACAGGAAAATCCTTGGACTGGCGCTTGCCCTGATCGTGGCGCTGACCGCCGGCTGCGGACTGGCGGAAGGCGGCGCGCTCACCGTAACGGACATGATGGGCAGAGAAGTAAATCTGGCAGAGCCGGCGACGCGGGTCGTCGCCCTGACGGCGGCGGACTGCGAAATCCTCTACGCGCTGGGCGCGGGCGATACGCTTGTGGGGCGAGGCGCGTACTGCGATTACCCCGCAGAGGTGCTTATGGTTCCCTCGGTGGAATCCGGCTACGAAACCAATATCGAGCAGATTATCGCGCTGGAACCGCAGCTTGTACTGATGGGCACGATGGCGCAGAGCGAGGCGCAGGTGGAAATGCTCGAATCGGCGGGCATCGCCGTGGCCGTGTCAAGCGCCACGGACATCGCGGGCACGTATGAGGCGATCGCGGTCATCGGCGCGCTGACCGGCAGGGACGCGGAAGCCGGCGCCCTCGTCGCGCGGATACAGGCGGATTTCGCGGCGCTGCGGGAAGAAAGCCGTATGTCCGGAAGCATCTACTTTGAGGTGTCCCCGCTGGAATACGGGCTGTGGACCGCCGGAAGCGGCAACTTTATGCAGGAAATCGCGGACATCCTGGGATTGACCAATATCTTTGCCGATTTGGAGGGCTTCGCGCAGGTTTCCGAGGAGCAGGTGATCGCGCGCAATCCCGATTACATCTTCACATCGACGACCGATTACGGCCAGTCGCCGTCCCCCGCCGAGGAAGTTTTGCAGCGGGCGGGATGGGAAACTGTGACCGCCGTGCAAAACGGGGACGTGTTCTGCGGATTTGGCGACGCGCTCACGCGACCGGGCCCGAGGCTTACGGAGGGCGCGCGGCAGCTGCTTGACTCCCTGCGCGCGCAATAAGCATATCGTATGAAAAAAGAAGGATTTCATCCCATCGCGTATCTGGGTTTTGCGGCGGCGCTGCTTTGTACGCTCACGTTCTGCGTGTGCGCGGGCAGCGTCGCCCTGCCCCCCGTCGAAACGCTGCAGATTATCCTCAACGGCATCCTCGGCGTCCCGCAGGAGGGCGCGGGCGTATCCATCGTCCTGATGGTGCGGCTGCCGCGCGTGCTGTGCGTCGCGCTCTCGGGCGCGGCGCTGGCGCTGTGCGGCGGCGTGATGCAGGGGCTTTTGCGAAACCCGCTCGCGGACGGCTCCACCCTCGGCGTATCGGCGGGCGCGGGACTCGGCGCGATCACCGCCATCGCGCTTGGGATCAGCTTTCCCTTCCTTCGCTACGCAAGCACCATGGTGATGGCGATCGCCGGAGCGCTTGCATCGCTCACAATCATCCTGGCGCTCGCCTACAGGCTGGACCGCAGCTTCGCCACGCACACCATCATCCTGATCGGCATCATTTTTTCGATGTTCGTATCCGGCGTCCTGAGCCTGATCATCGCGTTTTCGGGCGAAAAGCTCAGGACTATCACCTACTGGACGATGGGAAGCCTGCAGGGCTCCACCTACCTGAACGCCGTTACGCTGCTCGCCGCGCTGCTGGTATTCGGCAGCGTGATGCTTGCGCACGCGCGGGAGCTGAACGCCTTCGCCGTGGGAGAGGCCAACGCGCGCTCCGTCGGCGTGAACGTGCGGCGGGTGCGGCTTACGATGCTGATCTGCGCGTCCGCGCTGATCGGCGTATGCGTGTCCATCGGCGGCACGATCGCCTTCGTCGGCCTGGTGACGCCGCATATCCTCCGGCTGATTACCGGCCCCAACCACAAAAAGCTGCTGCCGGCCACGGTGTTCGGCGGCGCGATCTTCCTGATGCTGTCCGACCTCCTGGCGCGCACATTGATCAGCCCCATCGAGCTGCCCATCGGCGTGGTCACCTCGCTGATCGGCGCGGTGGTGTTCACGGTCATCCTGCTGCGCGGGCGAAAGGGGGATGCGCATGCTTGAGGTGAAAAACCTGTCTGTGCACTACGGCGAAGCCGAGGCGCTGAACAACGTTTCCTTTTCCGTGAAAAGCGGGGAGTGGCTGATGGTGACGGGCCCCAACGGCGCGGGCAAATCCACGCTGCTGGAGGCGCTGACGCAGGGCGTGCCCTATACGGGTGAGCTGCGGCTCAACGGAGAAACCATCGGGACCATGAACCCGCGCAGGCGGGCCCGGAATATGGGGATGCTTTCGCAGCGCTACGCCGCGGGCTACGCCTTTACGGTGGAGGAGATCGTGCGGCTGGGGCGCTACGCCTACCACGACGCGCTCGGCGGGTTCGACGCGGCGGACGAAGCCGCCGTGGAAGCAGCCCTGCGGCAGACGGGCACGGAAGCGCTGCGCGGGCACCCGATATCGCAGATCTCCGGCGGGGAGGTGCAGCGCGCGTTTCTGGCGCAGCTGTTCGCGCAGGACCCCGGGCTGCTGCTGCTGGACGAGCCCTCCAGCCATCTGGACCTCGCCTATCAAAAACAGATTTTGGAGCTCATCTCCGCCTGGCTGAAGCGGGAGGGCCGCGCCGTAATCTCGGTGGTGCACGATCTCGCGGTCGCGCGGCGGTTCGGCACGCGCGTTATGCTGCTGAACAACGGGCAGATCGCGGCGGACGCCGCGCCGGAAGAAGCGCTAGCCCCCGCGCTGCTTGAGCGCGTCTACGGCATGGACGTAACGGCCTGGATGCGGGGACTGTACGGGATTTGGCGCGGCTGAGCGCTTTGCGTTTCCCACGGCGCTTCGCCGCGGTGCGAAACGCGAAAGCCCCGGCCGCGAAACGCGGGTCCGGGGCCACAGGCATTGTGTTTGGTGAGGAACGGTTATCGCTCCGGATTTGATTACAATGTTTTTTCGATGATATCCGCGATGCGCGCCGACGCGTGCCCGTCTCCGTAAGGGTTGCGCGCGGCGCTCATTTTGTTGTACTCCTCGGGGTCGTCCAGAAGCTGCCTGCAGGCATAGTAGATAATCTGTTCGTCCGTGCCGACCAGGCGCAGGGTGCCGGCGTCCAGGCCCTCGGGCCGTTCGGTCGTATCCCGCATAACGAGCACGGGCTTGCCCAGGGAGGGGGCCTCTTCCTGAATGCCGCCCGAATCCGTCAGGATGAAGTACGCGGCGTTGATCAGGTTGTGGAAGGCGTCCACTTCCATCGGCTCCACCAGCTTGATCTGCGGGTGGTCCTTGAGCATTTCGTAAGCGATGGTGCGCACCGCCGGGTTTTTGTGGATTGGGTAGATCAGCTTCACGTCGTCGTACTTTTCCACAATCCGACGGACCGCCCGGAACATGCTGCGCATCGGATCGCCGACGTTCTCGCGCCTGTGCGCCGTCATCACCAGCAGGCGGCTGCCCTTGGCCCAATCGAGAAAATCCGAATGGAAATCGGGGCGCACGGTGGTTTTCAGGGCGTCGATGCCGGTGTTGCCGGTCACATAGATGTTTTCGGACGGACGGCCCTCCAGCCGCAGGTTATAGCGCGCCATCTGCGTGGGCGCGAAGTGAAACTTCGCAACCAGGCTGATGGCCTGGCGGTTATATTCTTCGGGGAACGGCGAATAGATGTTATGGGTCCGCAGGCCCGCTTCCACGTGCGCCACCGGGATTTGCAGATACAGGGAGGCGACCGAGGCGGCAAACGCCGTCGTGGTGTCGCCGTGCACCAGCACGACGTCCGGCTTGCATTCCATCAGCACGCGCTGCATTCCGTGCAGCGTTTTGGAGGTGATATCAAACAGCGTCTGTTCCTGCTGCATGATATCCAGATCGTAATCCGGCGTAACGTCAAACAGCTTCAGCACCTGGTCCAGCATCTCCCGGTGCTGCCCGGTCACGCAGACCTTGGTGTTGAATTTACTGCGGGTACGGAACTCCTTAACGAGAGGACACATTTTAATCGCCTCGGGCCGGGTGCCAAAAACGATTAAAGCTGTGATTTTCCCTTGTTCATGCATGGTACCGTCTCCTTCGTCCCCAGGGCACTATGACCAATATATTACGGTTCATTAAAATTGTAGCACTTAAATATTAAATAATCAAGTATTTTCTTAATAATTTTGAAATATTTTTTTATCTCCATTTATTCGTTTCCCCCGGCGGATTTTCTCTTGACAACGTACCCCGATTCCAGTAGAATACTATTCGTCGCCTATATGGGCTTGCACAAGGCGGGGTGTAGCGCAGTCTGGTAGCGCACATGCTTTGGGAGCATGGGGCCGGGGGTTCGAATCCCTTCACCCCGACCATATCCACCCGCAGGGTTCCCGTGGCTCCTTGGTCAAGTGGTCAAGACACCGCCCTTTCACGGCGGTAACGGGGGTTCGAGTCCCCCAGGAGTCACCACCTTTATCCCACACGGGCCTTTAGCTCAGTTGGTTAGAGCGGCCGGCTCATAACCGGTTGGTCCGGGGTTCAAGTCCCTGAAGGCCCACCACGTGTGGCCAAGTAGTTCAGTTGGTTAGAATGCCAGCCTGTCACGCTGGAGGTCGAGGGTTCGAGCCCCTTCTTGGTCGCCATTTTCCCTGTTGGTTGGGCGTCCGCCGGTGTAGCTCAATTGGCAGAGCAGCTGATTTGTAATCAGCAGGTTGCGGGTTCGAGTCCCATCGCCGGCTCCATCTCCCCGCGATGCCCCCCTCCCCCGCCCTTTCGCACGGGCGATTTCCCCTTCGTTTGCCTAAACCCTGGATGGGTTCCCGAGTGGCCAAAGGGAGCAGACTGTAAATCTGCCGTCGCAGACTTCGATGGTTCGAATCCATCCCCATCCACCACCTTTACCAATTCCAATCCTCACGACCGGATCGGTTTGGTAATACCGCCTGCGGGAATGGCGGAATTGGCAGACGCGCTAGATTCAGGTTCTAGTGAAGATTTCCTTCATGCAGGTTCAAGTCCTGTTTCCCGCACCAAAGAGAAACCCTTGTAACATAAGCGTTACAGGGGTTTTTCAATGTGATGATATCGATGAATTATACAGTTCTCTATGGAGAATTGGAAGGAGAACACCGGATGCAAATCAGAAGCGGCCGAAAGAAAGGACTCGGCTATGCTGAGATCGACAGAAAATATGAATTGACGCGAGTACGGCCAGGAAATCCGCCGAATCGGACAGCAAATATGTCTATGAACTGAGTGAACCCAAGCCATCTATGTGATTATGATCCTGCCGGAC
The DNA here is from genome assembly GCA_963674895.2 of Candidatus Limiplasma sp. Classification (GTDB taxonomy): domain Bacteria; phylum Bacillota; class Clostridia; order Christensenellales; family Aristaeellaceae; genus CAXXOK01. Next base: position 458,690 of record CAXXCY010000002.1, on the reverse strand, counting down.
TGTAAGCCATTGCTTCTGCTAAACCTGACTTGTGCATGCCGCTGTCAATCAGCAGGCGAGCCGGTTTCATTGACAAACATACGGGCTTCCAATACAATGGTTAGTACCAGAATGTAGGTTATTGTTCACGTTATGCCACCATATCTGGAGGGATAACACTTTGAAGATCCTTCTCACGGGTATCCTCTCCCCGATGATCTGGGGCATGGTAGACAGACTTGTGCGCGAGGGACACCAGGTGTCGCTTCTGGGGCAAGGCCTGGGAGCGTCTGCCTTTGCGCAAAAAGCGACGGTGCACGATATTTCACCCCGCAGCCCCGAAGCGCTGCGGGCGCTGGAGGCAGGCCGGTTCGGCCTGGTCGTCTTCTTTTATGCGTACCAGTGTGAAGATACGGGCGCATACGGCTCCATCCAGGGCTCGATGCTGGACGCCCTATTCCAGCTGCAGCACGCGGCGGCCGGCTGCGGTGTGGAAAATTTTTACCTGGTATCGGATGTGCGCGTTTTCGGCGGCGGGCAGGCGGGCCGGGAGGACGAAACCCCCATACCCGAAACGGCGACGGGTATTCTGATCAACGCGGCGGAGGAAGTGCTGCGCTGCGTGGATCCCAGCAGCCTGCAAACGCTTCTGATTCGGGTCACGCACCTGTACTGCAGCGGGGCGCAGGACGCGTTTTTCAGCCGGGCCCGCCAATTCTGCGACAATAACCAGACGATGACGCTGGACGGCGCGCCGGTGGATATGTGCGATTTTATGCATATCGACGACCTGGCGCTGTTCATCATACTCGCGCTGGAAACCAAGCTAACGGGCGTGGCCCACCTGGCGTACGGGGAGCGGCTCGCCTACAGCGAAATGGTGCCGCTGCTGCAGGCCTATCTGCCGGGCCTGAAGTTCAACTATTCGAACAACCCGCAGAGGCGTACCATCCTGCAAAGCGGCATAGCCGCCAGCAAAACCGGATGGGTTCCCCGCCACCGATGGGTTTCGGAGCTTGCGGAGATCTTTTCTGCGGCCCCGGGCGGCAAGACCCGGCACACGCTTCGCGGTCAACTTTCCCACATCGGCCGCAGGCTGTTCGGCAGCGTTTTGCCGTGGATAGAGCTGATCGCGTTTGCGGTAATCGCCGAACTGCTTACACGCAGCGCCAACAGCAACGCCGTTTTCCGCTTTGTAGATTACTGGTTGTTCTACGTGATCCTGATGGGCAGCATACATGGCGGCCCCATCGGTATGATGGCGGGACTTATCGCCTGTGTGGGCTACAGCTTCAACTGGCTGGAGGGCGGCAGGGACATTTATCTGCTGCTGTACAACAAGGACAACTGGCTACCTCTGATTATGTATATCCTGGGCGGCGGGTTCTTCGGCTACCAGCACGACCGCAGCGTCCAAAAGCTTGCCGCCGTCCAAAAGGAAATCGAGCAGCGCGATGCGGAAACCGAGTTTATGCAGTCCATGTACAAGCAGGTGGACGCCGACCGCAGCGTTTTGCAGGAGCAGGTCATCCGCTTTCGCGACAGCTACGGCCGCATCTATGCCATTACCCAGGAACTGGACACCCTCCAGCCGGAGCAGGTATTCCTTTCCACGCTGGACGTACTGGAGGACGTGATGCAAAACCAGAGCGTAGCGCTGTATTCCTGCTCCAGCGCATCCTCCTTCGCTCGCCTGGTGGTGAATTCACGCTCCATGACCGATCTGCCAAAATCCATGGATATGAAGGAATATCCCCTGCTTGCCGATACCTACAACATGGGCGAGGTGTTCGCCAATACAAAGCTGGAGGCCGGATATCCGGCGTTCTGCGCGCCGATCATGCAGGATGGCAAAACCATCGCCCTGATCGCGCTGTGGGACGTACCCTTTGAGCAGCAGACCCTGTACCGGCAAAACCTGTTCAGCGTGGTATCGGGGCTCGTGCAGTCCGCGATGGTGCGCGCGCTCCGCTATTTCGACGCGGCGCAGGACATGTATATCCGCAATACCCACATCCTGACCGACAAGGCGTTCCGCTCCACGCTTAGCGTATACAGTCAGATGCGCAAAAAGCGCGCCTCCGCCTATTTACTGCTGAGTGTGGAAAGCGTGGACAATATTATTTCCATCGAGGAATACGACCGCCGCATTGGCCGTGCTATCCGCAGCACCGATATCGCCGGGAAGCTGGATAACGGGCGGCTCTATGTGCTGCTGCCGCAGGCAAGCCTTGATAACCTCCCGCAGATTGAAAAACGCTTCCACGCCTCGGGGCTGATCTGCACGGTTACGTCGTAGGGAGGGCCGCCATGACGAGCGTCGATATCATATTCCTTTCATTATCGGTACACATGATGCTGTGTGGCGCGCTGCTGCTGTCTGTGCGCAGGCGCGCGTTCAACCTCGCGCATTTCGGTTGGGTAATACTCCTGCCAGTATTCGGGCCTATGGCCGGTTTTGCGCTGGTGCGCGCGCTGGGGCATGCGCCGCCCGATGCGGACTGGCTTTCCCTGCAGGAGGAAAAGCACCGCTTGCACATCGTGACCGCCAGCAACGTGGAATACACGGTGCCGCTGGAGGAAGCGCTTTTGATCAACGATCCGCAAAAGCGGCGCAACCTGATGATGAATGTGCTGCGCTCTGACCCCATGCGCTACCTGGATTTACTTTTGGTCGCGCGCAGCAACGACGACAGCGAAACCGCGCACTACGCGACCGCCTCCATCATGGAAATCCAGCGGCAGTTCCAGCTGGAGCTGCAGCAATTGCAGCTGGAGATCGTCAAGGATTCACGGAATTTACAAACGTACCACCAGTATATCGATTTGCTGAAGCGCTACTGCGCAAGCGGGCTTTTGGAGGGTCAGCTGCTGCGCAGGCAGCAGCTGCTGTTGAAAACCGCGCTGGACGAAGCGCTGGCTTTGGAGGACGACCCGGAACTGATGCGCATCAAGGTTGGCAACTGCATCGCACTTAAATACGCGCAGGAAGCCAAGCGCACGGCGCAGCGGCTAATCCGTCTGTATCCCAGGAACGAGAAATCCTGGCTGGAGGGCATGCGCGTGTTTGCCGAAACCCGCGATCAGGCGGGGATGCGCAGCCTTCTCAAGCGCATTGACGAACAGAAGGTCGATTTTACCGCTGCGGGGCGCGAGCACCTGAGCTTTTTTAAGGGGATGCTGACATGAGAGAACGATCCACCCTCCTTAAGCTCCTGCTGCCGACGGTCGTGATGCTTGTCTTCGCGGGGCTTCTGCTTGCCGAGATGATGGGCGTATCCGTAGCGATGCGCGGCGCCACGGTATCCCTGCTGGAGCCCGCCGCGCCGGCCGCCCGCGAGGAAGGCGAAACCGCGCGGATCCTGGTCGTATGCAACCAGTCCAGCGAGGTGGAAATGGCGTTTGCCGATACGCTGACCGGCGTTCTTGATGAAATGCATATGGCTTACCGGTGCGCGGACCTAAACATGGATGTGTTCCCGGACCTCGACACGCTGGATACCTTCCTGTACTGCAGCCAGTCCCTTTTGCCGCTGGAAACCCATTTGGGCGCGTTGCTTAAGTGGATCGGCGACGGCGGGCATTTCGGACTTCTGATGACCCCCGCCGACGACAGCGCGTTTCGCATCCTCTACCGCAAGCTCGGCATTACCGAGTACGACCGAGAATACCGCAACTATACCTCGCTCAAGTATATATCCGACCTCCTGCCGCTGCTGGACGATTCGGTTTACAACGAAAACAGCACGCTGACCGACTTTGCCCTGGCCGTTCACCTGGACGGCAAATGCACCGTGCATATCGTATCCGGCGGGGATATGGCCATCCCGCTTCTGTGGGAACGCCCCGAGGGCCTGGGGCGCATCGCGGTGCTCAACACGACGTTGATGGTGAACAAAGGCGGCCGCGGGTTTGCGCTGTCGGCGCTGTCGGCGCTGGAGGATACGCTGGTATACCCCATCATCAACGCTGGCATGATCTTTATCGACGATTTCCCCGCGCCGCAGCCGGAGGGCTTCAACGAACAGCTCAGAAAGAATTTCGGCTACGATATCCAGGGCTTTTTTAGAAACCACTGGTGGCCAGACATGAAACAGCTTGCCTGGGACTACGGCATCCGGTATACGGGCGTGCTGGTCGAAACCTACAACGACAATGTAACCGGGCCATTCTCCTCCAAAGGCGTGGACGATTCGCTGCTGAAATACTATACGGCTGAACTGCTGCACTCCGGCGGTGAGCTCGGGCTTCACGGCTACAACCACATGCCGCTGTGTCCTGATGGCTTTGTGTTCAGCACCGAAGGGTATGCGACCTGGCCCTCGACGGACAGCATGGCCAAGAGCCTGGAGGAACTATACCGGTACGGCTGCACGCTGTTCATCGACGCGGACTACCAAACCTATGTGCCGCCATCCAACTACCTCAGCGATATCGGCCGGCAAACGCTGCGCAAAACCCTACCCGATATTCGCGTGATTTCGGGATTATACCTGCGGGAAGAGGGCACCGATGCCCTGATCCAGGAATTTGACGAAGACGCGGACGGCTCTGTCAACGTTCCGCGCATCACCTCCGGCTTTGATACGGACGATTTCATGAATTTTGTGTCGGCGCAGGAGCTTGTGCTGCACGGCGCGTACTCCCACTTCATCCATCCCGACGACATTCTGGACGCGGAGCGCGGCGGAAAACTTGGCTGGGCCGTCATGTTTGACCTGTTTAAAACGCGGATGGAAAAGATCATCAAAACGTATCCGCAGCTCCGGTTCCTGACGGCGTCGGAAGGCGCCGGCGCCGTGCAGCGGTACGCCCGGCTGAACATACGCAGGGAGGCCGACGACGGCGGTCTGACTTTGACGCTCACCCCCTTCTACGACGAGGCCTGGCTCGCGTTACGCGCCCGGGCCGTGCCCGCGTCTGTCACGGGCGGCGAGCTGTATCCCATCGCAACTGGATTTTACTGGATTCGGGCGGAAGAGCCGGTCGTCCGCGTAACGTGGGAGGCCGCACAGTGAGAATCTGTATGATCGCCGAAGGCTGCTACCCGTTTGTGCCGGGGGGCGTATCGTCCTGGCTGCAGGGACTGATTCAGAGCATGCCCCAGCACGAGTTTGTGGTCTGGGCCATCGGCGCGCAGGAAAAGCAGCGCGGACAGTTTGCTTACACGCTGCCAAAGAACGTCGTCAAGGTTGCGGACGTGTATCTGGACGCAGTCATCCATGAACCGCTTAACAACACGCCCCGCCGTTACCGGCTCACCGGGGCGCAGCGGGAAGCCGTGCGCGAAATGCTTTCCTGCGGCCATCCTGACTGGGGGGAGATTTTCAGTCTGTTCAAAAGCGACCGGCTCAAGGGCGTGGAGTTTCTGGTCAACCGCGATTTCTTTCGGATACTGGAGGAACTCTGCCAGGAATACTATCCCTACGTCGGCTTTACCGACCTGTTCTGGACGATCCGGTCCATGTTTTTGCCGCTGCTATACCTGCTGGGCAACAGGCCGCCCAAGGCCGATCTGTACCATTCGGTATCGGCTGGGTATGCGGGCGTGCTGGGCAGCATGGCGGTGAGGCAGTACGGAAAGCCCTACGTGCTGACCGAGCACGGAATCTACACGCGCGAACGGGAGGAAGAAATTTTGCGCACAAACTGGGTTCCTCCTCACTTTAAGGATCTGTGGATCAACATGTTTTACATGTTCACGCGCTGCGCCTATGATCACGCCGACCAGGTTACGTGCCTGTTCCAGCGTGCGGGGCATATCCAGCAGGAAATCGGCTGTGACGGTAATAAATGCGTGGTCATCCGCAACGGCGTGCACATCGAGCGCTTTTCAGGCATACCGCTGAAGGAGCCGGACGGCATAATCGATATCGGCGCGATCGTGCGCATCGTGCCCATCAAGGACATTAAAACCATGTTGTACGCCTTTTCAAGGGTGCGCGCAGAGTATCCCAACGTCCGCCTGCATATCATGGGCCCGACGGAGGAAGACGAGGAGTATTACCTGGAGTGCCTGCAATTAAAGCAGGACCTGGAGCTGGACAACGCGATCTTCACCGGACGGGTGAACGTGCAGGAATACCTGGAGCATATCGACTTTACGGTGCTCACCAGCATTTCCGAGGGGCAGCCGTTGGCGGTTCTGGAAGCGATGGCCGCGGGGCGGCCCGCCGTGACCACCAACGTGGGCTGCTGCCGTGAACTGCTGGAGGGCGACGACGATGGCTTTGGCCGTGCCGGGTTTTGCGTGCCGGTGATGCACCAGGGTGAGCTGGCCGAAGCGATGCTGACTATGTGCCAGGATACGGCGCTTCGCAGGCAAATGGGCGAAACCGGCCGCAAACGGGTGAACGCCCTGTACAGGCATGAACAGATGATCGATTATTACTTGGACACGTATCGGGCTGCCGCAAAAGCCGCGGCCAGAAAGTGGCAGGCGTAGATGGCAGGCATAGGATTCGCGCTGAAAAAGCTGTTCGTGGGCAGGGGCGCCATCACCAAGGTGCGCGCCTATGCCTACGCCAGCATCATCACCTCGGGCACAATGGTATTGGCGGTCGGGCTGATGCTTGGCATACAGCTGCTTACCCGTGCATTCGGCGTGACGGACACGCAGACCGAAACGCTTGTGGTGCTGATGGTATACGCCATGCTGGCCTCGCTTTGCCTGAGCTCGCTTTTGCAGATGCTTTTGTCGCGCTACGTCGCGGATATGATGTACCAGAAAGCGAACGAAAAAATTCTGCCGTCCCTGTTCGGCGGCTCGCTGTTGCTGATCCTCACGGGGGGGATCGCCTACTGTGCGTACCTGTGGCACGCGACGGATATTTCCGCGCTGGACAAGGCGCTCAACCTGGGGCTGTTTATCGAGCTGATTATGGTCTGGCTCCAGATGGCCTATATCACCGCGGCCAAGGACTACAAGCGCATCCTATACGGGTTTGCCGGCGGGGTAGCTACGGTGTTTGTGCTGGGGAGTGTGCTGCTTGCGCTTGGCATGCGTCCTGTCACGGCGATGATGCTTTCTCTTTTCTGCGGTTACGGCGTCATGCTGGTGGCCTTCACCTGCGTGCTGCTGACCATTTTCCCGGTAGGATCGGGCTCAATCTTTGCGTTCATCGAGTGGATCGGCAAGTACCCCGACCTGGTAGTGACCGGGTTTCTGAGCATGGCGGGCGCGTTTGTGCACATCTTCGTGATGTGGTTTTCCCCGTTGAGCGTGGTGGTAGCGGGGCAGTTCCGCTTCGCGCCGCTGTACGATTCGGCGGCTTTCTTTGCTTATTTGGTCGCGGTGCCGACCTCCATCAACTTCGTTGTGTCCGTGGAGGTCAATTTCTACGAGAAGTACCGGAGCTATTTCTCCGCGATCACCAACGGCGGAACGCTGTCGGAAATCCAACTCGCGCGCGACAATATGAAAACCGTCCTGACTCAGGAAATATTCCGCCTGACGCAGGTGCAGGTATTCGTGATGGTGCTGTTTACGGTGCTGATGCGCTATGTGCTTGAATCCCTGAGCTTCACGCGCGATATGATCGGGATGTTCCAGATCATGTCGGTCGGGTACAGCGCCTATGCCATCGGCAACAGCATGATGCTTTTGCAGCTGTACTTCAACGACCGCAAGGGCGCGCTGCTGACGAGCCTGCTCTACTTCTCGCTGAGCCTTGCCGGCACGCTGTTCACGCTGGACAAGGCCCCTTTGTTCTACGGCGTGGGAATGACGGGTGCGGGCATCGCGATGTACGTGTTTGGGCTGTTGCGGCTGCTCGCCTACGTGCGCAATATCGATTACCATGTGTTCTGCGGACAGCCGGTGCTTGGCAGCGTAAAAACCAGCCTGCTTGGAAAGCTCGCCGCCCGTCTGAACGCGCGGGCGAACGCAGCCGGACGAGCGCCCGTGCGCAATGCCGAAAAAGGAGATATGCAAGAATGAATTTAAAACGCGTACTGTGTATCCTCGGGATCCTGGCTTTGATGATATTGCTGACCGGCTGCGTCGAGCAGATGGAAACGGCCGTTAAGCCGGACACAGATTTGACCGCGGCCCGTACCGTGGACAAGGTTCCCGTGCCGGAGATCGGCGACCTGCCCCTTGTCGACGACCCCGCACTGTACAAAGACCAGGATCCGAAGTCCCTCCAGTATTTCTATATCACGATCATGGGCGGAACCGCGTCCGACGGTACGAACCATACGCTGTCGGAGGTAAACGCCTACCTGAATTTGCAGGGTATGGTGGATGTGAAAAAGATTAAAACCGGGATCGTGTTCCAGATCGGCGATGAATTCGGCCCGCTGCCTGGGGAGCTCGGCTTTGGCGCGATCACAACCAACGCCACGATGAACGTGCGCGGCCGCACCTCAACCATCGCACCGCAGAAATCCTACCGCATCGACCTGTTCAGCAACGCCGGCCTGTGGAAAGGCCAGCGTGCGTTTGCCCTGAACAAGCATCCGTTCGACCGCACCCGGCTGCGCAACATGCTGTTTTTCACGCTGCTGCAGCGTGTACCGAATATGACCAGCCTGCGCACGCAGTTTGCGCAGGTGTTCATCCGGGACGAAACCGCCGGAGAAACGGCCTTTACGGACTATGGGCTTTATACGCTGGTCGAGCTGCCCAACGGGCGCTATCTGCGCAACCATGGCCTCAGCCGCGACGGCAACCTGTATAAGGCGAACATGTGCGAGTTTTACCGTTATGAGGACCAGATCCGCCTCGCCACGGACCCGCTGTACGACCTGGAAGCATTTTCGCAGGTGCTGGAACCCAAAACCACGGAAGACCACGCAAAGCTGATTGAGATGCTGGACGCGGTGAACAACTTTACGACGCCGATCGAAGATACCGTGGAAGCCTATTTTAACCTGGAAAACGTAACCAGCTTTCTGGCGTATAATATCCTTATGGGCAATATCGACACCAACTCGCAGAACTACCTGCTGTACAGCCCGGTCAACAGCCGGACCTGGTACTTCCTTTGCTGGGACGGCGACGGCTGCCTGAATGCCTACGAGCAAAAGCTTTTCCGCACCGAAGACGACGGCGGCGTATGGCAGGCCGGAGTATCCAACTACTGGGGCGTGCAGCTGTTCAACCGCATGCTCCGCGTGGACGCCTACCGAAAGGCGCTTTTGGACAAGATGGAAATGCTGCGCGGGATCATCACCTCCGAGGTCATCGCCGCGGAGATCGCCAAGTACCGCACGGTAACGGATACGTTCACCCGGCGCATGCCCGATATCATCAACCTGGACGCCACCATCGCCCAGCAGGACTTACTGTACGAGCACATGCCCTACGACGTGGATATCGCCTACCAGAAATTCCTCGATTCGCTCAAAAGGCCGATGCCGTTCTTCCTGGGCAACCTTGAGCGTGAAGAAGATGCTCTGTTCCTCTACTGGGGAGAGGCCTACAGCTTTGACGCGGAACTGGTTTCCTACACGGTGCAGATCGCTACGGACTGGTCCTTTGCGCCGGAAACCGTCGTGTTTGAAGCCGGGCCGCAATTGCAAATCAACGTCACGGTTCCCATGCTGCCGGCGGGCGACTACTGCTGGCGCGTGACTGCCCAAAACGAAAGCGGATATACGCAGTCGGCGTTCGACTGGTTCATCACGGGCGAGACCAGGCATCAGGGCATGCGCCGCTTTACCGTTTCGGATACCGGGGAGGTGCTCAACCTCGAATGAACGAATCGCGATACCGGCACGAGCTGAAATACCTGATTAATATGCCCGATTGGGCGCTTCTGCGCACGCGTATGGCGGGCGTGATGAAACGCGACAGCAACGTTGACCAGCACGGCGAATACTGGATCCGCAGCCTGTATTTCGACGATTACTGGAACACAGCCTTTGAAGACAAGGAAGACGGCGTGCTGATACGCAGCAAATACCGCCTGCGCGTGTACAACTGTTCGGATACGATGATCAGGCTGGAGCGCAAGCAAAAGTACGGCCAGTACATCCGCAAAACGAGCGCGCAGCTTTCCCGCATGCAAACCGAGGCGCTGCTGGCGGGCGAATACGACTTCCTAAAGCGGAGCCGCCAACTGCTGCTGCGCGGATTTTACTACGAGTGCACCTCCCGTGTGATGCGCCCAAGGGTGATTGTGGATTATGACCGCGAGCCGTATGTGATGGAATCCGGGGACGTGCGAATCACGTTTGACAAGCACGTCCGGGCTGGGTTTGGGCGATTGGACTTGTTTGACCCCCATCTTCCCACCCTGGATGTACTGCCCGCCGACCAGATGATCATGGAGGTCAAGTTTACCGATTTTCTGCCGCGCCAGGTGCGCGGGCTGCTGCCGCCCAGATCGAGTATTTTGACGGCGGCATCCAAGTATATGCTTTGCTGCACCGCGGCGGTGCGCGACAAGAATTTGAACCGAACGGAGGGGTTGGCATGGACGGCGCGTTGACTTTCCAGGACGTCATTAAAAAATCGGTGCTGGAGGCGGGCGGATACCTGCAGGGGATTACGTGGGATCTGCTGCTGCGCTCGGCGGGCATGATTGCACTTTCGCTGGTGGTAGGGCTGCTTATTTTCTGGATCTACCGCAAATCCTACATGGGAGTGGTGTACAGCCGCGCGTTCGCTGTGTCGCTGGCAGGGATGACGGTGCTCACCTGCTGCATCATCGTGACCATCCAGTCCAATGTTGTGCTGTCGCTGGGCATGGTCGGCGCGCTGTCGATCGTGCGCTACCGCACAGCGGTGAAAGACCCGCTGGATCTGCTGTACCTGTTCTGGGCGGTAGCCAGCGGCATCGCCATCGGCGCGGGCATGTTTTACGTCGCGGCGATGGCCTTTGTAGTGATGCTGGTGCTGCTGCTGGTAATCACCCGGCGCAAGCGCACACGTGATGAGATGTACATCCTGCTCATCCACTACGATGGCAGGGACGTGGACGAAGCGGTGCGCAGGGAATTGGGCACACGGCCCTACAAGATCAAATCCAAAACCATGCGCAGGAACGATATGGAGATGGCAGTGGAGGTGCGTGTGCGCAGGAACGACCTGTCCTTCGTTGACCGTATCCGCACGATGGACCGCGTCTGGGATATTACGATTGTGCAATACGATGGAGACTACATCGACTGATCATGGGGTGATTGCCGTGAAACGCCTTCGCAGGATATCGTGTTTGCTGCTCATGCTTGTGATGGTCGCGCTCTGTTCGCGGGCTTTTGCGCTTTCGGTCTCCTTCACGTACCCGGCAAACGATGCGGAGTTGATCAACCCCTATATGGGCAGCGCCGTGTGGGCCGACGACAACCCGGCCCACGAGCAGCCCTTTACACTTGTCTACGCCAACCTGCGCTGGGCTGATTTTGAGCCGGAGCAGGGGCAATACGACTTTGCGGCGTTTGAAAAGGAGAACCAATTCGAGCTGTGGCGGGCGCAGGGCAAGCATTTAATTCTGCGGTTTGTGATGGATCTGCCGTCCTCCAAAAAACACCGCGATATCCCCGACTGGCTGTACGAGGCGACGGACGGGGACGGCAAAGCCTACCATGTGGACTATGGGCGCGGCTACAGCCCCAACTATGCAAACCCTGTGCTGATCGAGGCCCACGCCAGGGCTATTGCGGCCATCGGGGAACGGTACGGCGGCGATTCGTTTATCGCATTCGTGGAAATCGGTTCGCTCGGCCACTGGGGCGAATGGCATATAAGCGGGGATATCGGAAAAATGCCACTTCAATCCGTTTACGACCAGTACGTGCATCCCTATCTCGACGCGTTTCCCAACGCCTTTTTGCTGATGCGGAGGCCCTTTGCTGCCGCGGCGGAGAACGGCCTGGGACTGTACAACGATACGGCGGGTGAGCCCAATTCCACCGGCACATGGCTTGGCTGGATCAGCGCCGGCGGGAATTACAGCGAGTCGGCGGACGGTGAAGACGCGCTGCTCCCCATGCCGAACGCGTGGCAGGCCGCGCCGATCGGCGGCGAACTATCCACCAAAATGAAACAGGAAGCGTTGCTGGGCGACCTGCTCGACCAGACGCTATCGCTGTTTGAACAGTCGCATACCTGCTGGATCGGCCCCGGCAGCTTTGCCGACGTCCAGCGCGGCGGCCCCTACCAGGAAGCGCTGGACACGCTCAACCGCACAATCGGCTACCGGCTACGGGTGGAGCGCTGCGATGTAGAAGAGGACGCGGACGGCCAAACGCAGGTCATCTTGTACTGGACCAACGACGGCATCGCGCCGTTCTATTTTCCCTGGCTGCCCACGCTCTCGCTGACGGACGCGGATGCAAACGTCACATGGCTGCCCCTGGATCTGCATCCGGTCGATATCCTGCCCGGTCAAACGACCGTCGTAAAGGCGGCGATCCCCAAGCTGGACGCCGGCAAGGGGCCGTATACGCTGCGGGTGGGAATCGTCGGTCCCGAAACGGACAAAGCGGGTGTTGCACTTGCGATGCAGGCCAATCAAGAGGATAATTGGTACGAGCTGCTGCGTCTGCAGGCGCCCTGACAACGCCAACGGAAAGCCCGGTCATTACGATTATCTCAGAAGAAGAATCAACTGTTTCAATGCATACCATCGCGATTGATCTCAGCCTCCTGATTTGCTTTTTGATCGTGCACAGATGCGGCACGCCTGAAAAACCAGGTTATGCCTGAATAAGCGACTACAGGTTTTATCTTGATAACCTTCGCGTCTTTATATGGTACCCCCACATAATCCTTGCTGGACGCTTTATGTGTTTTTGTATGTCTGATACGGAATAGTAGAAACTTTACTGCTGGCAATGAAACCTAACATCTCTATACTATGCTCATCTCATAGGTAGAATAGCTATCTAGCTGATTTGCAGTTCATTCCATAGGAGTGGAGTATCCCGCGCAGCCCAATCCGGATGACATCTTCGCCTCCTTCATCAGCCAAAAACGCACAGAACTCAACATGACCATGCGCAGGCTTCTTGAGATATCTCAAGCGTTCTCAAGATATCTTGAGCGCTTCCTGGACACTATTCTCCTACAAAGGTTCGGGACTGACAAGATGTAGTTCTGTTTGACGCATACAGACAAACAATACCTAGGGTTCATGATTGGCTTTTGTTATCAATTTAGAGTATAAGATATGGCTATTGTTTTTGAATTGTTTCACGAATAAGGTATTCATTGATAATGTTTTATCTGTTCATTATATTATACTGTAAGATGTAATCTATATAAATCGTTTAGCATAAGTATATTACGACTAGGTATATATCATTTCCACGTGTTTTAGGTATAGAAACAAATTCAAGTTCTGTTTCCCGCACCAAAGAGAACCCCCTGTAACGTTTGCGTTACAGGGGGTTCTCTTTGCACTTCTAAGATAAACATTATCCGGTTCTCCAGATCATTGGAAGGGTGTTTCCCCCGTTCTTTGCCCGCATTGACGCTATCCGTTCATACCTTTTGTCTGCGGACGCTGGATTTATTCGGTTTTCTGGGTCATATCCAAAACCCATTGCGGAGCAAGCTGCGGCAGCGGGCTTCCCTCGGCCTTTGCTTTCCGGTAGGCCGCTATCGTCACCTCGCGCCCCGCTTCATAATCCCGTTTCTTTTCAGCATAGGTCAACACCTGATCGATTTGATCGCGCGGTACGACGCATACGCCGTCGCTGTCGCCAACAACCAGATCGCCCGCATTTACGGTAATGCCCCCGCAAAGGATCGTGCCGTTAATGACACCGCTGTCCTTTTTAATCGGCCCCGCGGGCATCATACCCCTGCTGAAAACGGGAAAGCCAAGGGCGAGGTTGCCTTCATAATCGCGTGAGTATCCGTCGATAATCATTCCGATATACCCGCAGCACTGCGCCGCGGCAATAATCAAATCGCCGAAATACGCGCATTTCTCGTAGCCCTTCCCGTCGATCACCATCACATATCCGTCATTGGGAAGCGTGTATGAAGCCAAATGGATCGGCAGGTTATCCCCGTTGGATGTTTCCACTGTGACCGCCGTTCCGGTTACGCGCATAGACGGGTGCACTGCCCGGATACCGGCCGCCATGCTGCCGCCGCCGGCGAACCCGGCCTGCGTCATACCGTCACAGATTTGCGTTACTTCCAGCTGTTTCGCCCGTTCAAGGATTTCCGGTGCCAAAAGCGGCGCATAAGGCTTAATCATTCTTCGTTACCTCCTGCAATTTCACGTCGTATTTAAGGCCAAGTTCCAAAAGGACTTTCAGGTCCGCATCCGAGAGCGGGATTTCGCTCTGATGCGCCTGCGCGTGAAGGTACTCCGCTTCCCCCGGCAGCAAGATCGTTTTTTCCGTTGGGGTCAGGTGATGAACGCGCGCAGCCGAACTGGCCACATCCTGCAAAAAACGCTCCGCGTCGGTAAAGAAATCCGGGGATATTGCGATGAAGTGATGGCTGGTACGGCAGGGCGCGGACAAATCCTTGATGACCCTCACATCGCCCGGCAGCGAGGAACCGGAGAGCACCCCGCACAGCAGTTCCACCATCAGCGCGATGCCGGAGCCTTTTGCGCCTCCGATGGGCTCGAGCGAACCGGCCAATGCTTCCTGCGGGTCTGTGGTTGGCAATCCCTGCTTGTTTCTGGCCCAGCCGGAGGGAAGAACGGCGCCGTTTTTGACTGCCTGCCTGATTTTCCCCCGCGCGACAACAGAGGAGGACATATCCAGCACAAGCGGAAAGACGTCGCTTCCGGGAACCGCGACGGAGATGGGGTTGGTTCCAAACAGGTTTTCTCGCGCTCCAAACGGGGCGATACCGGGCGAGGAAGTGCTGGCCGTAATGCCGATCAGGTTCTTTTGGGCTGCCATCAAGGAATAGTAGGATGCAATGCCGAAGTGGTTTGAGTTTTTGACCAGCACCATAGATATGCCATACTGTTCCGCCCTGTCGATCGCCAGGCGCATCGCGTGAAAGGCGGCGACCTGCCCGAAGCCGTTGTTTGCGTCAAGCGTTACCACCGCGCCGTTGTCCTTTTCGGTCCGTAAATCCGTTGCGGGCAGCATTACGTTTGCCACTACCCTGTCTATATAATCTCCGATTTTTCCAATGCCATGTGTCGCAATCCCGCGCTGGTTCGCGGTGATGAGCGTATCGGTGATGATTTGCGCGTCCCCGGCGCTGACTTGAAACCTTTGCAGCAGCATTTCGCAAAACGCCCGAAGGCTGCTGACGTCGTATAAAGCGTTGGCCATTCAAACATCCCTCACATAGCATGTTCCGGTCATCAGTTTGTTGGCGGTACGGTAGCCTGTGGCATATTCGATTTGCGTTCCGTCATCCTGCCGGCTGTATTTCACGCCTATATCCATAATGCCTTCCGGATGCGCGATGTTGACATCCCTGAAGGATGCGGATTGAGCATGAGCAGACAAGATCTGATACGCGACCGTGCCTTCTATCACGCAGGCTGCAGCCAGGCAAAACCCGCCCGTCATCGCGTAGGAAGGGTGGACCTTTTTCATGGATATCATTCGTACCTGTATGTCCATCCGATCTGCGGCGATACTTTCTCCTTGCGTGGTATCATAGGGCATCGGCGGGCTGATCAGCGCGATTTTCGGTACGCTCGGGCTTTTTGCAAAGGCCTCTGTATCCACGGATACGAATCCCAGGCGCTGCGCGATGATGCCCCGGATCGTCTCAACCTTTTCGATCAGTTCAGGCATTTTGCTCAGCTGCGCGATACTCTCGCTGCCCTGGATTCCCAGATCATGCGCATGTACGAACACAAACAAGTTGGACGCGTCGACCACGGATACGCGCACGCGTCCAAAACGCGGGTCCTCCAAATCGTCGAGCGCATTGCCAGTGGGAAGCAGCTTGCCGGTGGCAGACCCGCCAGGGCGCAGAAACCTAAGCTCGATTTTCGCGCCGGTCCCCAGCACGCCGGGAATAGCGTATGCGCCGTCATAGGTGACCCGGCGTGCGGGCGTCTGCACGACGGCGTTGATCTGTTTTTGCGTGTTGGTGTTCCAGATCCTGACCATCGTCGTGCCGTCCTGCGCGTCGACATAGCCGTTTTCGATCGCATATGGGCCGATTGCGGAGGAGATATTCCCGCAGTTTGCCTTATAATCGACAGCCGATTCTCCAGGAATCACCTGTGCGAACGTGTACTCGACATCAAAGGAATCGCATTCGGATTTCTTGATGACGGCCACCTTGCTGGTCGTCACGGTTGCTCCGCCCATACCGTCGATCTGCTTAGGGTCCGGGCTGCCAATCGCTCGGATAAACAGCGCGTCCCGCTGCGCCTGGTCCTTGGGCAGTGCAATATCGTCAAAGATAAGAGCCCGGCTGGTTCCGCCTCTGTATAGGGAACATACCATCTCGTGCGTCATCGTTACCACCTCATCAGGACAATTGCTCACAGACATGCGGGAAAAAGCGGGAAAAGCTCTCTGCATACTTATATTGCATTTCGCCGGAAGTCCGCCGCGCATGGTTGCCCCGCATGAAGGCACGCTGCGTGTAATACTCGATTAAATGCTTTTGCGCCTGGAAACACTGCATGGCGGCGATTTTCTGCTCATAGTTCGCGGTGATATCGATCAGAACATCGGGCGAAAAATGGCTGACCTCCGTTTGGTGCGGCTCAAAGCCGAAAATATCCATTTGTTTGACGTGGGGCAGTCCGGGTATGCGCACGCCGGCTGATACTGCCTGCACGCATGCTGAGTGCACGGCCATGCTCACGACGTTATGGTCCGGATTGAACAGATCCGTCTTATCGTGCGTCACGACAAAATCCGGCTTGACGCTTCGGATTTTTTCCACAAGGCGTTCTACCCTCTCGGCGTCAAACGTGATCGGGTAATCCTCATAATTCCAGTATTCGATGTTGGTTACGCCCAGGATCGCAGCAGCGTTTCGAGATTCCCCCTGGCGAGTGGCGGCGACTGATTCGGCGGTCTGGTTTTCCTTTTTCCACAGATCGTTGGATTCGCCGCGGACGCCCAGACTAGTGACCACGACGTGAACCTGCGCGCCGGCGGCGACGTACTTGGCAATCAGGCCTCCGGAACGCCACACGAAATCGGCCGCGTGCGCGCTGACAACAAGTAAGCATTGATCTTTCACAATATACAACCCCTTTTAAGTTTTGCTTGCGCGGTTGCCGGCAAAGCGCCCTATGCCGGCAACCGCATGATCGAACGTTTGACCGGTAGTTTACAGATCCAGTCCCAATTCCTTAATCAGCTCTTCGATTGTGGTGCACTGCTCCAGATACAGCGCCGTGGCTTCCTCGCTGTCGCGGTATACCGGCGGCTCGCCAAGCTTGACGGCGCGGTCCATGAAGTCTTCCGACTGGATAATCGTACGGAATCCATCCTCCAAAACGTCCAGGATTTCCTGGGGCGTGTCGCTGCGGGCAAAGATGCCGCGCGTGCTGGTCAGCAGCACATCGTAGCCTTGTTCTTCAAACGTCATCGTATCGGGGAATTCGGCAACGCGTTCCGTAGAAGAAACGCCCAGCACTTTCAGATTGCCGGCGCGGACCTGTTCCTGCACCGTCGCCGGGAAAGAGAGCACCGCATCAATGTGCTCGCCCAGCACCTGTGCAACCGCTTCGTTGGTTCCGGTAAAGGGTACTTCCTTGATCAGATCCATAATGCCAAGAGACTTGAACATATAGGAACCGGCAAGATGCAGCGTGGACCCCACGCCGGAGTGTCCCCATGAGAAGGACCCGGGGTTGGCCTGACAATATGCTACAAGCTCGTCCAGGTTGTTCACCGGCAGCGAAGCACGCACGACCAGGCAGGGCACCACTTCGCTGAACATAGCGATTGCCACAAAGTCTTCCTTGGAAAAGTCAACGGTTCCCACGTACATCGAGATCGGCAGTGAAAGAGATCCGTTCAGCAGCGTATAGCCGTCGGCGGGTGAAATGGATACATAGTTGTTTGCCACTGCACTTGAGCCTCCCGGCATGGTGGTAACGACGACCGGGACTCCAAAAACGTCCGACGCCGAGAAGGTCAAATTTTCTGCGGACAAATGGTTCGCGCCACCCGCGCTGTAGCCTACGATGATTTCGATGGGTTTTGTCGGGAAGTCCGCCGCAAGTGCGGCGCTGCTCAGCAGCATGCCAGCCAAGCATAGAGAGAGTACCAGTAATACGAGTTTTTTCACAGTTTGTTCCTCCTTTATTCTAACGGCGCACACTGCGCCGCAAGTTACTTTTTCCGCGCGACAATATTCCTGCGCACCATGAGGAGGCACGCCACGGCCGCCACGATCAGCAGCCCAAGTGTAATGGGCCGCGTGAAAAAAATGGAAAGACTGCCGTCCGAGAGAATCAGGCTTTGACGCAAGCTGTTTTCCATTTGTTTGCCGACCACAAAGGATATGACCATCGGGGAAATGGGGACCTTTGTGCGTTTCATAAAATATCCGATCACGCCAAAGCCGAGCATGATCAGGCAGTCAAAGGGGTTGGACCGTGCCGCATAGGTGCCGATGACGCAAATGATCGATATGCAGGGCAGCAATATGGATTTTCGCATCTTAATTACTTTGGAAAACAGCGGTATACCCAGCGTGCCCACGATCACCAGCGCAATGGTCGCCAGAGCCAGCCCAACATAAATGATATATACGACGTGGATACGCTCGATAAACATCAGCGGTCCGGGCGCGATCCCCTGGGCAATCAACGCGCCGATCAGCACGGCGGTCACAACGTCTCCGGGAATTCCCAGCGTCAGCATCGGGACAAGCGCGCCGCCGCACACGCCGTTGTTTGCGGCCTCCGGCGCGGCGATTCCCGCCAGATGGCCGGTCCCGAACTTCTCCGGCGTCTTGGAACGCCGCTGTGCCTCAGCGTATGCCAAAAATGCCGCCGTGCTGCCGCCGATGCCCGGCAGTATCCCCATAAGCGCGCCCAGGATCCCCGAAAAAATCATATTATACAGCTGTTTGATATTGTCCCTGAGGGTAATCCTGTCCTTGCCGGTGTTGACAAGCGCTGGCTTCGCATTCAGCTTCTCGCCGGGGTTGAGCAGATCGAGCAGGACTTCCGACATTGCAAACAGGCCGATAAACAGCGACAGCGTCGGGAATCCGTCATACAGGTTGATGCTGCCAAAGGTAAACCGGCGCGCGCCGAAAATGATCTCCGTGCCGACCGTGGACGCCAGCAGCCCCAACCCCGCGGCAATAATGCCCTTCAACATGGATTTTCCGGAAATTCCCGCGATGAGGATCATGGACATAACCATCAGAGCGAAGTATTCCGGGGGGCCGAATTTCAGCGTGAGCCGGGACAGGCCCTGCGCGCCCAGAATCAGGATAATGCAGCCGACAAACCCACCGGTGCAGGAGGAATACAGCGCCATTTGAATCGCTTTCCTGGCATGGCCCTGCTGCGCCAGCGGATACCCGTCCAGCGCAGTGGCGGCGCCCGCCGCGGTACCGGGCGTGTTAATCAGGATGGCGGATATCGATCCTCCAAACATCGCGCCCTGATATGCCCCCAGCAAAAGCGCTATCGAAGGGATAAACGAAAGATACAGGCTGATGGGAAGCAGCAGCGTGATGGTCATGCTGGGCGTAATGCCGGGCAATCCACCGCCGATAATCCCCACCATAACGCCTAAAAAAAGAAAGGCGATGACCTGAAGATCAATATAGGATCCAATAGCTTCCAGCATGGGTACGACACCTCACAATAGCGTTAAAAAGGTAGCCAGCCTTGCGGCAGATTGACTTTAAAAATTTCGGTGAACAGAAAGTACGCGGCGATTGAGAATATGACCGAAATGACGGCGTTCTTTGGCAGATTCACAGATCCGAACAAATACAGGGCGCCGAACAAAAACAGCGCCGCCGGAATGACAAAGCCGGTGACGCGCATGATAAGCACCAGCACGATAAATCCCGCCAGGAATCCAGCCTGCTTGGCCAGGGGAAGCAGGCACTTCTTCCAATCGGCATCAAGCTGGAATTTTTCTTTGCTGCGCGCCATGCTGACGATGCGCATGATCAATAAAGACAGCCCGGCCGCTATGAGTATCCAGGAAGCAAACACCGGGAACATTTCAACATCCGCTCTCGCGCTTGCGCGGGTTCGGATCTGGTTGGGGATCATGTAGATAAGAAAAAATACCCCCAAAACAATAGATGCCGAAGCGAAGTACATCTCCATTTTTTTCATTTTCATTTTGCGATATCTCCTTTCTTGAAAGCGTTGACGATCAGCTCGGGCCGAGCGGCGCTGTGAGTTTGCAACACGCTGTTGATATTGATGAACGCCTGTGCGATCACGCGCTCCATGGATTCGCGCGTGCCTGCGCCGGTATGCGGGCTCATCACGACGCGGTCAAAATCCTTCAGCGGATCGTCGGCCGCGACCGGTTCTCTCTCATGAACATCGAGCGCCACACCCAGCAGCTTTCCCTCGCCGAGCACCTTTACCAGCGCCTGTTCGTCAATCAGGCCGCCGCGGCCGGTGTTGACCAATACCGCAAGATTTTTCATTCGCCGCAGCCGGTTTTCATTGATCAGGTACCGCGTATCCTCCGAGAGGGGCAGGTGCAGCGATACAATGTCGCTTTGAACAAGCAAATCGTCCAGCGCGCAATAGGCGGCCTGAAGCGCTTCTTCCTCGGCTTCGGGCAGGCGCCGCAGGTCGTAGTAGAGTATATTGCAGTGAAAACCGCGGATCAGTTCTGCAAACGTCCTGCCGATGCTGCCAAACCCCACAATGCCAACCGTCTTGCCTGATAATTCGCCGCAGCGGTCCCGCAGCGTTGACTTGACCCATTTACCCTCCCGCACGATGCTGTTGTGCGCGATCGTTAAATGCCGAAGCGAGCAAAGCGTAAGCGCAACCGCATATTCCGCCACAGACAACGCGTTTTCCCCGGCAACGTTTCCAACCATCACCGCTTTGGATGCCGCGTAATCGCAGCAGATATTGTTTACGCCCGTACCCAGCTTCTGGATCAGCCGGCAGTTGGGCGCTTTATCCAGCATCTCCGGCGGCACGGCGCGTGTCGACGTAACCAGAATGTCCGCTTTCGGCAATGACTCTTCAAAGCATTTTTCATCGGTGTAAAAAAAAATATCCGCCGATGGGGCCAGGTGCTGCCTGCAAAGAGCCATGGAGTAAGACGAAATTGAATCGGTAACGACAACGAACGGGTTACGTGACATGATGTCATACTCCTTACGAAGAATAACGAATATATCGCCGCTTCAATCTTGATTTGTTTTACCATATCGGAAATGGTATAATAAAGCAAATACTATTATTGGCATACGTAAAATAATATTTTTGTTATATTAGGGGTGCAAACCGCATGAATGACAGGCAAATCCAGTATCTGCTTTCCATTGCGGAAGAGGGCAGCATCAACCGGGCCGCGGAAAAATTGCTGGTTTCCCAGCCTTCGCTCAGCCATATGTTGGCTGGGGTCGAGCAGGAAATCGGCGCCGTACTGTTCGACCGCAAGCATAAACCTCTCGTTCCAACTCCGGCCGGCCGTATATACCTTGAGAACCTGCGTACGATCAGCCAGATCATTCACAACACCAAACTGCATCTGACAGAGTTCTCAAAATCCAATGCGGGCACATTGTCCTTTGGCATCACGCCCGGCAAAAGCATGTACATCCTGCCCGAGATTTTAGTCAAATTCAAAAAGGTTTATCCCCATCTCAAAGTAGACGTCATGCAGCAAAAAAACACCGTGCTGCTCAATTTGCTGGAATCAAGAGGCATTGATATCGCTTTGGTCAACCACACCGCATACTCGGATAAGCTGGAATACGTTCAGCTTCCGCCGGAAGAAATGATCCTGATCGCACCCTCCTCACACCCGTTGGTGCGCGAAAGCGACAATAACCACGAAAGCAAGCAGAACCGCTCCATTTCCTTGCGCAAAATCGCCCGGGAACCGTTTATCTATCTTTCCAAAGGTCATGGCGTATACAAGATGATCGAAAGCATGTTTACCTTGCTGGGGATCAACCCTCCCCTGGCATACGAGATCAGCGATAATATGACTGCGCATTCGCTCGTCGCGAAAGGGCTGGGACTGACCATACTGCCGGACAATGTGATCCGTCACATCTCCAATAAACAAAATGTTGAGTATTTCCATATTACTGATGCCGATTTCAAACGAAACCTTTCGATATGCTATCACAAAGCCCAGGCCCTTCCGCCGGTTATTCTGCGGTTTGTGGATATCGCAGCCGAAGTGCTTCGGGATTACTGTAATTTTGACATCAATCAGGTATTGCCGTTCTGAGCACCCTTCCATCCGCAGGAAGGAGGGCATATACCCCTTTTCAACGTACGGCTTTCGTTGTACTGAAAGCGCACATACACAGCTTGACAAGACATTATCCCTGCACTATGATGAAGGCAAATAAGGGACTTGCACAATCGGATAGGTACGTACGCGGTTGCATAGCCATGTTTCTGACCCGGGACATGATCCAGTCAAAGTGCAAAATTCAAATCGCAGCGACAGGCATTAAGGGGGATACGTATGAAAAAGTTAGGGTTTGTTGTGCTGTTGTCCGCAATCATTATACTGTTGCCTCTTACTTTCGCGAAAGCAACGGGCGTGATCGAAGACGGTTACGGTTATTCCGTTTCCGGCAATGCCGCGACCATTACGGGGTACACGGGCGCCGAAACGAATCTGGCTCTTCCTTCGGTTGCGGACGGGTATCCGGTCACGGCGGTCGGCGTCGCGGCGTTTAAGGATAACGCTTCCATTACATCCGTCTCCGTGCCGGATGGCGTAACCAGGATAGATCATGAGGCCTTTCGCAACTGTACCGCCCTTGTCAGCATCAGGCTTCCGGATAGCTTGACAAGCATCGGCGACCATGTTTTCCGGGGATGCGGTTCGCTGGGCGGCCTCAGCTTGCCGGCCGGCACGCTTTCCATCGGGATTTATGTCTTCGGGGATTGCGTCAGTCTCACGGGCATGGATATACCGGCGGGTCTGACCGCAATCCCGGACGGCTTTTGCGCGGCCTGCACAGGCCTTACAGGCGTTACGATTCCAAACGGAGTCACGAGTATCGGAAGGGACGCCTTCTGGAAATGCAGCGCTATAAAGGATGTTGCGCTTCCCGACAGCCTGAAGGAACTGGGGGCGAACTCCTTTTTAAAATGTGAATCGATTGAGCAAATGGTGCTGCCGAATACCGTCGAAACCATTGATAGTTTTGCTTTCAACGGCTGTTCCAAGCTGCGGCAGATCAATCTGCCCAAAAGCCTGACCAGCATCGGCTCGAGCGCATTTCAAGACTGCGTAAGTTTGGAAGCGGCCGTAATCCCCGAAAAAGTGGATACCGTGAGCCGATACCTGTTTTGGAACTGCACGAACCTTACGGAGGTGCGGCTTCCGGCGGGCCTGAAGCGCGTGGAATACGGAGCGTTTTACGGCTGCGTAAATCTCGGCGGCGTGCAGCTTCCCGACGGCCTTCAGCATATCGGCAAATGGGCGTTTTTTCAGTGTAAAAGCCTGAAGGCCATACAGGTGCCCGAAGGGATTGAACAATTGGACAGGGCGGTTTTCGGAGGGTGCGAGAGCCTGAAGGATATTACGCTTCCGGAAACGCTGCGCGTAATTGCGGATCACACTTTCGTCGACTGCAAAGCGCTTGACCAGATCGATCTCCCCGACGGAGTCGAGGAAATCGGGGTTTGGGCGTTCCTCCGGTGCGCTGCCATTGACGATATGAAACTGCCGGCTTGCCTCCAAAGTTTGGGTTTCGGCGCATTCGCCGGCTGCAGCGACCTGAGGAGTATTACCGTCCCCGCGGGCGTCAGCCGGATTCCGGAGGAGGCGTTCAAGGATTGCAATCGTTTAATGAGCGTATCGCTTCCGGCCGGGATAACGAACATCGGCGATAGTGCGTTTCAAGGCTGCACGTCCCTTGTCGGTATCAATTTACCGGATACCCTTTTAAGTATAGGCTTTCAGGCCTTCTCGGGCTGCGAGGCACTTGTTGCCGTCTCGCTGCCCGGCGAACTGAAAACGATCGGCGGGCAGGCGTTCATCAACTGCATCGGATTACGATACGTTAATATTCCAGAGGGACTAAAGGAACTGGGCGATAAACTGTTTTCCGGCTGCGCGGCGCTCGCTGGCGTAACGCTTCCGGGCGGGCTGGAGCGTATCGGATATCAGGCGTTTTCAGGATGCGCGGCGCTGGAAAGCATATCCGTACCCTTTTCGGTTTACAGCATCGGAGAGGAAGCCTTTAAGGATTGCCTGAGCCTTGCCAGCGCAATCCTGCCGCGGGGGCTAAGTGATTGGGAAAACGGCATATTTTCCGGGTGCGCCGCTTTGCACAGCATAACAATTCCCGAGGGTGTTTCGTGGATACCGAATATGGCGTTTGCCGGATGCACGGCACTGAGCACCGTGGAACTCCCCGCCAGTGTGACCGGCATCGGCCTTGGCGCGTTCTCAGACTGTGCCGCGCTTGTGCACATCCGCATCCCTGAGGGTATCGAATGGATCGGCGGCAGAGCGTTCATAAACTGCACCGCGCTCTCGTCCCTACATCTGCCGGATCATGAAATAGACGTTGCCGCCGACTCGTTTGAGGGCTGTGTTAATCTCAATGCCCCGTGAATCATGGTTCCGTCCCGATGATTTTTACTGGAAAAGCCTTGCTTCTCTGGTCCATTCTATGGAACAATTATACTCTTGCCGTTGCGGGGGCCGGGGGTGAACGCGTCTGCGATCCGGTCGAGCGGAATGCGGTCGCTGATAAGCTCGGCCAGGCGCAGCTTGCCTGATTGAATGATCTCGACGGCGCGCCCCTGGGTATGCGGATTGACGAACGAGGTTTTCACGGTCAGCTCCTTGCGGAAGGCATCGAAGGGCTTGAACGGGATGGCGCAGTCCGGGTCCGTCAGCCCGAAAATCATCACGGTGCCCGCGTTGCCCACATACCGGACGGCATATTCGATGGTTTCCGGTCGGCCCACGCATTCGATGGCCACACGGATATTGCGGAAGCCGTTGCTTTGCAGTGCATCATCCAAGCTGCCCTGCAGCGGGTTTAGGACAAGGTCCGCGCCCAGCTGTTTTGCCAGCACAAACCGGCGCTCGTTTGTCTCCAGCATCACGGTGCGCACGGCCCCGCTCAGTCTTGCCAACTGCAGCATCATCATGCCGATCGTGCCCCCGCCGACAATCATCACGGTATCCCCCGTGCGGATGTCCGACAGGTCGATGCCGTGCAGGCAGCAGGCCAGCGGTTCGCACAGGGCCAGCTCCTCAAACGGAATGCTGTCCGGCGCGGCGAACACCTGCTTTTCAAGCACCCTGCAATACTCGGCAAACCCGCCGTTGTAGTTCACCCCGGTCGCGGCCATGCGGTCGCAGAAATGCGGGTTGCCCAGGCGGCATTGTTCGCAGGCCCCGCACGCGATGTTGGGATCGACGGTCACATGCTGCCCGGCCTTCACGCGGGTGACCGCCGCTCCGGTTTTCTCAACGATTCCCGCAAACTCATGCCCGAGGATCACCGGCGGGCTGCAGGCCGTCGCGCCCTGCGCGCCGGAAAAGATATGCATATCCGTACCGCAAACGCCGCAGGCCATCACCCGGACGAGGACCTCGTCCTCCTTCACCGGCGGCACCGGGTACCCCGCTTCGACCCGGATGTCGCCTTTTCCGTAAAACACAGCCGCCTTCACCGGACCACCCCTTCCTGACGGATCGCGTTGACAACGTTTTGCGCGCTTCCCCGCAGGAACGCCTCGAGGTTGCCCACGGCGATATCCATCAGCCGCTGCCGGGATTCTTTGGGCGCCCACGCGATATGCGGCGTGATCAGGCAGTTGGGAAGCCCCAGAAGCGGGTTGTCCGCCCGGATGGGCTCCTGCGATACCACGTCCACGGCCGCCGCGTATGCCTTGCCGTTTTCCAGCGCATCGCGCAGGTCCTGCTCCCGGATCAGCGGGCCGCGCGAGGTGTTGATGATAATGACGCCGTCCTTCATTTTTTCTATCGTCTCCCGGTTGATCATCCCCTGGGTGTCCGGCGTCAGGGGGCAGTGCAGCGAGATGATATCGCTCTCCCCGAGCAGCGTATCCAGCGGGACCAGGTCGGGCGACGCCGCAAAGGCATCGCAGGCGAGCACGCGCATGCCGAACCCGCGGGCAATCCCGGCGGTCGCCTGCCCGATGCGCCCGTACCCGATGATTCCCAGCGTTTTTCCGGCAAGTTCGATGAGCGGGTAATCCCAGAAGCAGAAATCCCGGTTCGCGGCCCACCGGCCCTCCTGCACCTGCTGGTTGTGGTGGCCGACATGATGGCAGATTTCCAGCAGCAGCGCGAATACGTACTGCGCGACGGCGGCCGTGCCGTAGGTTGGGATATTGGTCACGGGGATGCCCAGCCCGGCCGCGGCTTCCACATCCACCACATTGTAGCCGGTCGCCAAAACGCCGATGAACCGGAGGTTTTTCGCCGCCCGTATTGTTGCGGCGGTCAACGGCGTTTTATTGGTATACACCGCCTCGGCGTCGCCGATGCGCCCGGTGATCTGATCAGGCGGCGTATGGTTAAAAACCGTCAGATCCCCGAGCGCTTTCAGCCCGTCCCAGGATAGGTCGCCCGGGTTGAGGGTATACCCGTCCAGAACCACTATTTTCATGCCGCCGCCTCCCGCCTGTCATTGCATTGAATCCGTGCATTGGGTGGCACGGAATGCCGCATGACAACATAGTACACGATAAAGTACGCCCTGTGAAGCAAACCGTGAAGAAAGATAAACAGAAGCCGTTCCCAGCGGGTACCCGCGGAAACGGCGTGCGGCGCCGGCCGGCAGCCTGGCGGTATGCGGTTTTCCGTTATACGAGTTCCCACGCTTCCCGCAAAAAACGCTTGGCTCCGGCAATCACCATTTCGCTGTCTTCGTCGCCCCAGGGCTTGACCTCAAACGCCACCACCGGACGTTTCCCCGGCGCGATATAGCCGATACGGATCAGCTTTCGCAAAAACGCGGCCAGCAGCTCCCGGTCGACCACGCTGTTGGGGAAATAAAACCCCGGGTGCTGGTCGCCGTAGGCGGGCGCGCCTTGGGTGAGCACGGAATTTGCGATGTGCACGTGGCGGATGTAGGGAACGATGGGATCGATGTTCTCGTCCAGGCTTTCACGCAGCTGCGTGATATGGCTCAGGTCGATCATCAGCCCGAAGTTATCATACTCCCCGGCGATCTCCCCGGCAAAGCGCGCCGCAAGCGCCGCGGGGCCGATGAGCGCGCATTTTTCAACATCATAATCGAACACCTCGAGGTTGACCATCAGGCCGCCCTTTTCCCGTGCATAGCCGCAGATGGCGCGGGTGCTTTTCAACAGCTGCCGGTACGCGTCCTCCTCCCTGCCCGGCTCAAACCTGCCGGACAGGTAGCCGATACCCGAGGCGCCGATTTCGTACGCTTCGTCGATACAGGCAAACATGCGGCGCAGCGCCGCCTGCCGCTCGTCCTCCAGCAGGCTGTTGAGGTTTTCCCTGTTGCGCAGCAGCTGCGGCTGCGCGCCGTAGCCGAGCGTAATCCCGGCTTGGCTGGCCAGCTTCCCCACCGCCGCGCGCTGGCCGGGATCGGAGATATGGGTCACCTCGAC
The DNA here is from genome assembly GCA_963674895.2 of Candidatus Limiplasma sp. Lineage (GTDB taxonomy): Bacteria > Bacillota > Clostridia > Christensenellales > Aristaeellaceae > CAXXOK01. The sequence continues at coordinate 431,079 of CAXXCY010000002.1, read as the reverse complement.
GGCGTCAAAAAACGGGTCCTCCATCACGCGCCTGACGCTGGAGAGAATATCGCCCCCGCCGCTCATAGCCGCCGGATACGCCATGAAATGCACAAGCCCGACCCTGACGGATTGGTGGATTTCCGTGTTCACGTCCAGACCTCCTTGTTGCCCCGGCACCATGTACCCGACACGGTTCAGGAAAGCGCGCCCGTCCCGCCGGCCGTATGTCCGGCGATATAGGCTTTCTGTTCGGCATTGAGCGAAACGACGGCGGAATTCTCCGCGCCCGTGTCCGCGTTTTCGACGATCAGCGTTTGGGCGTTTTCCCGCAGAACGAGCGCATGCCACTCCCGCCGTTCCACGACCATCAGCTTCCCGGCTTCCATCGCATGCACTTGAAGCTCCCCCGGCGCGTCCGCCGTGCCCGCGGTGATCAAAAACCCGGCGCCGCTCAACAGCACGAAGGCTTCGTCGGTTTGGAAGTGCCGCCCGAGCGTACGCACGCCGTGCGGATCGTTCGTCCCCTCGCGGTAACCGTTTCCGGCGATCAGCCAGCGTTCGAACTGATACCGTTTCGCATACCCGTCCGCATGGATTTCGACCGTTTTCATGCAGTCCCTCCCGTAAGTATTCCATTCAAATGGCAGGCAGTTTAGGGAATACGCGCCGCCGGCCCTATTTGGCCCCGGCGTCCGCTATTTCCACCGCTTTCCCCGTGCCCGCCGATTCGGCCACCGCGTCCATGACCTGCGTCAGATGGTACAGGTCCGCCATGGAGATCGCATATGCGGCCTTGCCGCCAAGAACGTCCGCGATGTGGGAATAAATCTCGTACGTGTCGTACCCCGCGTCGGCCGTCATGCGGCTTTTTTCTACGGTATACGCGCTCCGGTACCCGTCGGCGCTCTGCTCCCCGGTATAGCGCACCTCGTGCACCTCGATTTCGTTTCCGGCAGCGTAGACCGTGCCCTTATCCCCCCGGATCACCCAGTTGGGCAGGTAGTCCGTGGAGACGGTATACTCGGCATTGATCAGAATACCGCTTTGTGTTTTCATCATCGCATGGAACATATCCTCCGTGTCGCCGGAATTGATGATCTGCTGCATATCGGCGCATACCCGCTTCACGCGCCCGCCCGCCACGTCCAGCGCCGCGCCGATGATATGGGGCCCCCAGTTGTTCAGGTACCCGCCCCCGTATTGCTTCCATACCTGCCAGTCGCCGCGCTTGCCGAAGGTACATTCGCTGTGCCGGATATGAAACACCTTGCCGATCCTGCCCGAAGCGATCAGGCTTTTCAAGCTTCCGGTCTGCTTGGACCAATGCCTGGGCAGCCACGGGATCACCACCCCGCCGGTCCTTGCCATCGTTTCCAGAACCGTGTCCGCCTCCCGGCAGTTCAAAACCCACGGCTTGGTTACGACGACCTTTTTGTTGTTCTCCAATAGATCGCAGGTGACCTGCCCGTGCGTAAAGCTTGGCGTCAGCACCACCGCCAGCTCATACGCGGTTGACGACAGCGCCTCCTCATACGTATCAAAGCTCCGGCAGCCGTACTGCGCCGCCACCTTCCGGGCGGCTTCCGGCGCCACGTCGTAGACCCCCGTAATTTCATATGCGGGATGGCTGGAAAGAGTCGGCATATGCAGCGCGCTGGTTTTCCCGCATCCGAAAATGGCTGTCTGAATCGGCATCAAATGGCCCCCTCCCTCAAAAAACGTCGGAACCGGTTTCAGCAATAGTCGATCCGCAATTGTTCCAGAATGGCGGTCAGCGCCCGGTGCGCCGTTTTGAATTGTTCCGGCCCGGAGAAGCCGCGGAATTGGCCCGCCGTCACCAGGTGCGGCTCGAGGGACAGGAACATTCCCTCCCTGCCCTTGAGCGCGTCCATCACCTCCCGGACCTGCGCGTCGCCCTCCCCCGCGGGCACCTTGGCGCCGCCGGCGTTTTTCGAGTCCTTCACGTGTACATACTCCACATACGGGAACAACAGCCGCAGGCTCTGGTCAAACGGCCTTTCTCCCACGCCGCGGAAATTGGACATATCAAACGCGCACCGGAAATGCTTGCTGTTCACCGCCCGGACAGCCGCCAGGCACCGCGGGCTTGTATCCGTAAACACGTCCTTTTCATTCTCGTTTAGCAAAACGATATTCCGTTCCTCCGCGGTCCGGGTCATTTGCGCCAGGCGGCCGGTGATACGCTTTTGATTGCTTTCAAAGTCCTTCCCCTCCGAGAAGAAGGAAAACGTCCGCACATACATTGTACCCATCGTATGGGCCATATCGACCGCCTTTTTCAGCGAATCCAAAACCGTTTCCGGCGGGGTATCGATGCCGGTCTTGCCGACGGCTGAACCGATGCAGGAAACGGAAACGCCCTCGCCGGCAAGCATGGTTTTGATTTCCCTCACCTGGGCGGCGCCCAGCTCCAGCACGCCGGTATCCCATGCCGAGCGCAGCTCCAGAAAGCGGATACCGCATTCCCGCATCACGCTGAGCTGCGTTTTGAAATCACTTGAGATCTCGTCCGCGAAACAGCTGATCCTGTACACCGCATACCCTCCCCGCAGTTTTGCGCAGTTGTTTACAACCGGCCCCCCGGCAGCGCGCGCTCCATGTCCCGTGTGGAAAAGCCGGTCACGGGAAGTGCGACGGGCCGGTTATCCAACTGGCTTTTGTAGATCGCCAGCACGAGCTCCAGCGCGTTTCTGCCTGCGCGCGCGTCGGCGAGCGGCCGCCGCCCCTGCCGGACGGCCTGGATCATGTCCGCGTACAACAGCGTATGCCCCTTCCCATATACGTTTTCAGTTCTTTCCCGCGGCATTGGGTTTCCCCCGTTCTCCGGGCCGCCCCCGGCCACCCGCCACACGTCGATCTGGTCCGCGGCCATGCCGCTGAGCCGCACCAGCCCGTTTTCGCCGAACAGTGTCAGCGTTTCTTCCAGATTGCCGTTAAAGGCGTTCACCGTGCCTTCCACGGTGGCGATTACCCCGGACTCAAACCGGATCAGCGCCGTACCGACGTCCTCGGCCTCCAGACAGTCGTGCTGGCACCTGCGCGTCATCCCGAACACCTCCACGGGCCGGTCGCCGATCATCCACAGCAACAGGTCGATCCCGTGAATGCTCTGGTTCATCAAAGCGCCGCCGTCCCGCTCCCAGGTGCCGCGCCAGGGCGCCTGGAGGTAATACGCGCTGTTACGGTTCCACCGCACGCAGACGCTGCCGTGGGACAGGCGGCCCAGCCTGCCGCCCCTGAGCGCGCCGCGCGTGACCCGGGACGCTTCATTGAAACGGTTCTGGTGGCATACGCTCACGCACACGCCTGTTTCGTCCGCGCGTCTCACGATTGCGTCCGCGTCCTCCATGCTCAGAGCGATCGGCTTTTCGATCAGTACGGGAATGCCGCGGCCGATGCACTCCAGCGCGATTTCCGCGTGGCTGCCGCTGTCCGTGGCGATGGCGGCGAGCTCCGGCCGGCACCGGTCGAGCATCTCGCGGTAATCGGCAAACACGGGGATATCCGGAGCCTGCAGTCCGGCCTGCCCGAGCAGCGCGGCCGCCTTGCCGGGGACGGCGTCGCACAGCGCACAGAGAGTCAGCCGGTTATCTAAGGCGGCGCGGATATGGTTTTTGGCGATCCTTCCGCAGCCGATCAACGCATATCGCATGGTCTGTTCCTCATTCATTCAGATGGATTACCGTCCCGCCCTTCGCCATTTCCCGCTGCAGTGCGGCGATATCGACGGCGTGCACGTCCTTCCCGCCTGCCAGCACGGCGGCGATGCCCGCAGCTTCCCCCGTTTCCGCAGCTACGGGGATCACGCGCGTAACCTCCCACGCCTCATGGTCGGCGTTGCTTGCGTTACGGCCGACGGACAGCAGGTTTTCATATCCGGGAACCGTCAGCATGCCGTACGGCAGCTCAAAGGGCACGCCGGCCTTGCGCCAGTCCCCGCAGCAGCCGATGGAATCGGCAAAATACCGCCCGCTGTCGGCATAAGCAAGCGCGCAGTCGCCCCTCGTCATGCGCGATGTACGGAATTGCGGCATGCCCGGAAAGCCCGTGAACGCGAAGGTTTTCGGATCTTCCGAACGAAGCGCTTCCAGCGCCGCCTCGCGCCCGCGCAGGACAAACTCCGTAACCTCCGCGGCTTTGGTTCCGGAAACCAGCGGGAAATCCTTGGGCTGCGATAATCCGTCGCATTCGCCCCACCGAAACATTTTGACAGCCTTAAAGACGTCCTTTTCCTCCGCAGCCTGGGCGATGGCCTTCCCGTCCGTATAATAGCCCCAGTAACACAGGTAATTCGCGCCATCGGCCGTCGGCGCGCCCGCGCGGTGCGCTACCAGCGCGTCGCCCGTCGCGTCGACCACAACCGGCGAGGCGTACGCCGTGCGCCCGTCATGGTTATCGGCTATCACGTGGGTAATGCGCCCGCCCTCCGCCACGACGTCGGAAAACAGGGTGTCGAACTGGATGTCTACGCCCGCCTCCTTGAGCGCCCGGTCCAGATGAAGGGCAAACGACGGCGCGTTGAAATGGGTCCGGTATCTGGCTCCCTCGCCCTCCGCCCTGGCCGGACGGCCGCGCCACCGCGGCGCAAGGTTGTCATAGCTATCCTGGATGGAAAGCCACAGCAGCTCCTCGGCTACGCCGCCGATCAGCCGCCGCCCGTTGCCGTCGCAAAGCGGCAGGTAGATCGCGATATAGCCGACCGTCGCCAAGCCGCCGGTCATGACGGTTTTCTCGATCAAAAGCGTCTTCGCCCCGCGCCGCGCGCCGGCCAGCGCCGCGGCGACGCCCGCGACCCCCGCGCCGACGACGACCAGGTCATAGCGGTCGTCCACCCGGAGCCGTTCGTTTCTCGTAATCCACATCTTAAAGTGACTCCTTTTCTTCCGATGCTCAGCCCGCGCTTTTCAAAAGCGGGCGCATCCAAATCCCGGAACGGTAAAAACCCCACGCGACGGCCACCGAGCCCAGGACGGCGGCGGACGCGCCCAGCGCGATACCCGGGTATCCGAGGCCCAAAGTTTTTGAGAACAAAATGGCCAGCGGCACCCGGAGAACCAGAGCGGCCGACAGGCCGATGGTCATGGTGGCGACGGTCTGCCCCGAGCCGGTCATCAGCCCGTTGACGGCATAGGAGAAGGGAAACAGCAGATAGCAGAAGCTGAACCACCTTAGAAACGGCGTCGCCGCCGCGATCAGCTCCGGAGCCGCGGAGAAGATCCCAAGCACCGCGGCCGGAAACGCCTGCAGCGCGGCGAACAGCACGGCGCCGATGAACAGCATCAGCTTCATGCCGGCAAACAAAACCGCCTGGGCGCGCTCCGCCTTTCCTCCCCCGAGGTTCTGCCCGCACATGGCCGCCATCGCGAGGTTCAGCGCGGCAAACGGCAGCGTGGCTACGTTGTTGATCTTCGCCACGATACCGGCCCCGGCGGCCGCCAGCGTGCCGTATTCGTTGGACAGCCCGCTGATGAACAGGAACGACAGCGCCACCACCGTGCGCTGGAAGGCGTAAGGCAGCCCGACGCGAAACATGGTCCTCACCTTGCCGCCGTACAGCCGGAGGCTGCCCAGCCGGAACGCGAAGGGGAAATCGCGGCGTTTTAAAAACACCACGGCAGACGCGACGCTGACAAACTGGGAAAACACGGTCGCGTACGCAGCGCCGGGCGCGCCCATCTGCCAAACGCCGACCAGCAGCAAATCCAGCCCGATATTCACAATACAGGCAATTCCGACAAAAATCAACGGATGCTTTGAATCCCCCAGGGCCTGCAGAACCACGCTGATGCCGTTATATAAAAACACGAACAGCGTGCCGGACAGGCAGATATCCAGGTACGCCTTGCAGGGAATGCGGGCTTCCGGCGGGATGTTGAGGACGCGCGTGCACCAGCCGGTGAGGCCGAGCATCACCGCGGTCAGCATAACCGCCAAGAGCACGAATACGGTAAAGACGCTCTGGATCGCCTGCTTCAGGTCCGTTTTATCCGCCGCGCCCGCGTACTGCGCGATCAGCACCATGCCGCCGCCCGCCAGCCCCAGAATAAACGAGGTGAACACAAACGTAACCTGGCTTCCCTGCGTTACGCTGATGACGTGGTTCATGTCCGAGAAGAAGGATACGATGATCGTGTCCGCCAGGCCGTAAAGCGCCTGCAGCAAATAGGACAGCAGGATCGGCGCCGAAAAGCGGACCATCTCCCTGGTGATGCTGCCCGTGGTCAAATCGTGCTTCAGGTGTTCCATGGTTTCTTCACAGCCTGGAATCCGGTCCGTGGCATTCAAACAGCGTCAGCGGGGAATCCGCGGTAATCCCGAAGGGTTCGCTTGCGGCGGGCACAAAAACCTGCGTGCCGGGCGCGAGCGCAAACGAGCGCTCCCCGCAGCGAAGCGTGCCGCCGCCCTCGCAGGCGTACAGCCCGAAGAACGCGCCGCCCGGAGCAAAACGTCCGAAACGCCGGATATGATGACGCAGCAGCTCAAAACAGGGCGTATCCTCATATCCGGCCAGAAGTACGCTGTCCGCGCCGTCGCAGCACGGTATGGCTCTCTCCGGTAAAAACCAGCGGTCCGCCGCCTCCCGGGCCGTTACCGGCTCGTAATGGAAGCAGTCGAACATCCTTTCAAAGCCGAGCCCCTGGTGGCACATCGCGTCCGCCACCTTGAGGCCGCTTGGGGTCACGCGTTCGGTACGGATGGTATAATCCGTCGGTTCCTGGATTTCGATGAGCAGGCAGCCGCCACCGATCGCGTGCGGCACGCCGCCCTGAATCAAGATGGTCTGGCCGGGAACGGCGTCGAACCGGTGCAGGCAGGCAAGCATCGCGGGGATATCCTGCCGGGCAAAGACGTCTTCCCAGAGCTCGCGCGTAATCCCCGGCTTGAAGCCGAGGTAGACGCAAGGGGTTTCGCCGTGTATGCTCCGCCCGCCGAGGATGTGCCAGCACTCCGTTTTGCCGAAGTCCGAATGAAACAGTTCCCGCGCCGCCGCCTTGTCGGGGTGCACCTGAACGGTCAGCCGTTCGCCCGCGTCGATGAGTTTCAATAATACGCCGGTCGTCCCGCCGACCGCTTTCACATGCGCCTGGCCGAGCGCGCGCGCAGGATCGCGCGCGATATACTCCCTGAGCGGAAGTCCGGACGGCGAAAGCAAGCTTAAGCCCTCGTCCGGGAACGCCTCGCGGCCCGCGTTGCGCGCCGCGACGACGGACAGTATCCACTCTTCCGGAAAATGCCCGTCGGCGGGATTGGGAAGCCCGTGCAGGGCGTCGATCCGGCTGCCGCCGGTATACGTGCGCCAGGCCCGCGCGGAGTCAAGCTTCTGTGGAGTTCCGAAGTCGATCGTTTCCATGGGCACCGCGCTCAGATGCGGTTCCCGTTTGCGTCAAAGCCCGCCATTTTGCCGGTCGCGATATGCGAGTTGTCCAGCCTTTTCAGGCCATCCTCGCCCTGGTAGAAATCAATCCACATATAGTGCAGGCGCTTGCCCTCGGCAACCTCCACCCCGTGCATGGAACCCAGCGGGATGTACATCAGCATGTTGCCGGGCATGGGGATGGGTTCGTAATCGATCAGAACGTCCATATCATTCTCGGGGAAGCTGAAAAAGAACTGGTCGAGCATCGGGTGGTCGTGTGACTGGATGACGTCGTAGCCGTACGTCTCCACCGAACCCATGCAAAAGCGCGGAATGTTGCGCTGCTCCACCATCACGCGGCTGATGGTTTTGTCGCTCTTGTTTTTATCGCGGTATTGCTTGGACGTCGCGTAGATCTGCCGGTACGGGAATTGCGTCCCGTATTCCCTGAGCAGCGCGTCGTCCCCGTCTTTAACCGCCCAGCAAATCTCCAGCACCTGGGCCCCGCTCCCGCTTTTCAAAACCACGTCCAGCGCCGGGTCGGGGACAAACGCGGCGCGCTCGCTGAAGGCGTACTCCTTCCCGCCGGTCACAAATTCGATTTCACCGTCGATCAGCACGAAAATGCGGTAGCAATCACCGGGTTTCAGCGTGATTGCGTCGCCCGCGGTGATGGTGTGGTGAAACGGCACGGCTCCCGGAATGCACTCGGTGAGCATCGGCAGGGACTGGGTTTTCGGGTTTTTTTCATCTACGACGATACGGGGCACTTCTCTGGACATGGTCATTTCCTCCCTTATTTGCGTGTGCTGTTTATTGGCAAACAAAATCCTCCGCCCTCGCACCGGGGTTTACGGCGCGCACGCGCTCCACAACCAATTCACGGAACGGCTCGGAAAGCATGGCGAAAAACGCGGTAAAGCCCGTTACACGGACGACCAGATCGGGATATTTATAGGGGTCCTTATGCGCTTCCAGGATTTTTTGGACGTCGATGATGTTGATGTTCAACAGCGTATTCCCGCTGTCGAGTATGGAGCGGATCATGGCGGCCATCTTGTCCACGCCCTCCGGATCGTTGGCGATGCCGGGGTCCAGCTCCAGCTGTACGGGCGCGGTGTTGCCGAAGTTCGGCTGGATGGCCGCGATGGAGTTGCACATCGCCGTCACCGCGCCGTCTTTGCGGAAGCCGCCGTTGGGATTCGCCCCGTGGTTGATGGGTTCGCCCGCTTTCCGGCCGTTGGGGGTTGCGCCCACCGCCTTGCCGAACAAAATCGTGTTCGACCAGCTGAAAAAGCCCGGGATGAAGTTGATGTTTTGTTCCCTGTACTGCTTCACCAGATCGCGCACGAGCGCCGTGTAGAGCTTGGAAATCCTGACGGCCCAGCGGTCGCCCAGCGTGTCGCCGCCGCCGTAGCGGGGCGACGTATCCATCATCCGGCGGATATACTCGCCCTGCCCTCCCGCAAAATCGGCGTCCAGGTGCGTTTTCAGCGCCCCGTACGTCAGCCGCTTCTCGATATCGATGCGCTGCTCGCAGGCAGCGAAGCTGTCCGCAGCGACGGCGAGGCCGCTGCCGTCGACGCACATATTGTAATAGTTTGCGCCGCCGTCCGTGATGTTGAGCCCCTTCTCGATCAGGCCGTGCTGGAAAAGGTTTAAGATCAGCTCCGGCTGGGTTTTCGTCTGGTACTTCAGATGGTGCATGATTCCCGCGCCCGTTGCGTCCACAGCGAGCTTCAGGTGCTTTTGGTAGAATTTGAACAGCTGCTCCGCGTCCTTGGGCTGGTCCGGGTCCGCCGTCATCTCGTCAAAGGCGACCTCGAATACCTTCGCCAGGTTGATCTTGACGGTGTCGTTCATCGTGTATTCCATGCCGGGGATGCACATCCAGTGGCATCCGGCCGCGACGCGGCGGCGCGCCATGGACGCCGGATAGCCGCAGCGCATGAAGCCCTTCACCAGCGCGTTGTCGGAGGAATACCGGGGCCAGCCCTGCTTGTTCTTAAACAGGTATTCCACGGACTTGCGGAAAAACACAGGGTCCAGCTTGTCGTGCACGCGCACGGTCAGGTTGACTGCGAGGTTGATCTTGTCGGCGGCCTCCAGCGCGAGATAGGACAGGCGGCAGGTGATGTCGTGCCCGTCCACTGGGTCCGGCCCCGACAGCTGGAAGTATCGGCTGTCCTGCAGGAACATGCACGCCAGATAAAACACCGCTTCCCCGTCGGTCAGCCTGCCGGCCTTGGTATCCGCCTCGTAAAAGCGGTTGAACATATCCTCCAGCTGCCCGCCCGCGCTGCCGCGGTTGTAGGTGCGGCTGAGCATGGAAAACCAGCACGCCCACTGCACCGCTTCCCGGAACGTTTCCGGCTTGCCCGCGGCGATTTTTTTATTGATGGCGGCCATCTCACGGAGGTTTTGGGAAAGCTGCGCGTTTTGCTCCCGCTCGGCGAGCGCCTCCACCTCGTCGCCGGCGCGGCTGATGAACGCGATCACCGCCTCCACGACGGCGATCTCGGCGTCGTAAAACGCGGCGTGCGTTTCGTCGTGCAGCGCCTTTTGCTCTTTGAGTTTCGCCAGAATGCCGCCCCAGCCCAAATCCAGGCCGATGACGATATCCGGCGTGAAATGATGGCAGTTGTCGATGCCTGAAATGATATTGTAGCGGTCGAACAAAACCTGCAGCTCGTCAAACGGGTACGCGGGGTTCCACTTCTTGTCCTTGGGGCGCAGTCGCTCCAGAAACAGAAAGCTCTTGGCCGAGAAGGCGTTGAGCGGATCGCAGTAGACGGGATGCTCGCGCAATACGCTCGTGAAGTTCTCCGTCCAGGCCTCATATCCGTAGATCGAACCGTTCGGATGGCTGGGCTTGAGCTGATAATGAAACGCGTCCTGCACGATCAGGCCGTAATCGTCCTCGTCCGCACCGCCGTTTCTGGCCTTTTCCTCGGTTTGCTCCACCTTGCGCCTGCGCAGGAGCGCGATGCGCTCGTCATAGGAAAACGTACGGTCGGGCGCGAACTCATTGATAAACGTGATGTTGCTCACGGTGTTGCCTCCTTTCAGCGGATCCGGAACGCAAGGCCTTCGGGGATATGCAGCGACTGCTCCAGCTGCGCCAGGGCTTCGGGGCAAAGCGGCCTGGCCCCGGCAAAGGGATTGTCCATCCCCAGCGCTTCGCGCTTGGAACCGCCCAGCGGGTTGTAGTTGAGCAGCTCGTAAAGCTGTACGTTGCGAAACGGCGCCAGAAAATCAAGGATCGCCTGGATGTTGGCCGCCGTATTGGTGACGCCGGGGATGAGCGGCGTGCGCGCGATCATCGGAACGCCGAGCGCATCCGCCTTTTGCGCGTTCTCCAGCACTAGCGTATTGCCGACATTCGTATATTCCCTGTGCTTTGCATCGTCAAATAATTTGATGTCGAACATGATCAGATCCATTTCGGAAAGAACGGGGCTGAGACGCTCAAACGGCAGGTACAGGTTGGTTTCCAGCGCGGTACGGATTCCCTGGGCCCGGCAGGCCCGCGCCAGCTCCAGCAGGAATTCGTCCTGCAGCGTGCACTCCCCGCCGGAAAACGTGACCCCGCCGCCGGATTCTTCGTAGTACAGGCGGTCCTGCAGGATTTCGCGCATCACCTGCTCCACGCTGTATGTTTTGCCGGACATCTCGATCGCGCCGGAGAAGCAGACGTCCGCGCAGGCGCCGCAGTTCGTGCACGCGTTCCGGTCGATGCTGTGTATACCGTCAGCGATTTGCTGCGCGCCCGTGGGGCAGGCTTTGAAGCATTGCCCGCAGCCGATACATTTCATCAGGTAGAGCATCGGCTGCGGCGCCGGCTGATACGTCTCCGGGTTGTGGCACCAGGCGCAGCGCATATTGCAGCCCTGAAAGAAGACCGTCGTGCGGATGCCCGGCCCGTCGTTCAGTGAAAACCGCTGTATGCCCGTTAAAACCGCCGATTCCATTGCATCCATCCCTCATGCGCGTACAGGGCGCCGCTTTCCGTTGTTCGATCCTAGTATAAAATGCATCATGGACCATCACAAGGCAAAAAAGGGGGGCCGTTTCGGCGGCATTATTTGCTTGTCCCATACTTTTGGGGGATGATATAATAAGGAACAGGCCGATAAGGAGGACGCTATGAGCCCAAAAGAAATCTATATACTGGTCGAACCGAGCTTTATGGTTCCGGTTTGGTATTCCAGGAGCATCGAAGGCCTGAAACGCCGGGCAACCCTCCACAAGCGGTCGCTGGTCCATATCCAGTCCGTGGATCAGATCGCCGGCGACGACGTGCGTGCGATCGTAATCGTCAGCACGAACGACGACTGGACGCGCGATATATTGAAGCAGCTCCGCCAGAAAGAAATCTACCCCATATTAATCGGTACGGAGCCCAACAAGTTCGGGGAGGACGTCAGCGGGACGCGTTACTCCAGCCACTCGTCGATCGAAGCGCTGCTTTTCTATTTCCAGCACTGCGGCCGCCGCCGCATCGCGCTGGTCGGCATCAACGCCAACGCGAGCAACGACACCAGCAAGCGGGATGCGTTTTTATCCGCGGCGGAGATGCTGCAGCTGCCCGTGGGGCAGAGCAACATCTACTATAAGGAACCGTCCAATTTGCCGTCGACCCATCAGTTTCTGGAGCATGTGCTGCAGTATGACGGCGTCATCTGCTCCAACGACTATATCGCGATGTATGTGATGAACGCCGCCAAGCAGCAGGGCGTGCAAATCCCCGGGGACCTGTACGTCGCGGGATTGGGCAATATCATGCTGTGCCAGTACGCCACGCCGAGCCTTACCAGCGCGACGCGGTTCTATTATGAAACGGGGGAGCAGGTGTACGATATCTGGGACCAGCTCAACGAAAATCCCAGCATCACGTCCATCGTCTCCACCGTACGCTACCGCATCATCGTGCGGGGAAGCACGGATTTCTCGCCGCTGCCGGAGATCCCCAACATCATCAGCGCCAAGCGAAACGATACGTCCAAGGAACAGGATGAAACTGGCGCCGCCGTGCGCTCCATCCGCGCGCTGGAAAACTGCCTGTCGCAATGCGACAAACTTGACATGGAGATTGTGCACGGACTTTTGCATGATATCAGCCACGAAACGCTCGCCGAGCAGCTGTATATTTCCAGCGGCACCGTGCGCTACAGGCTCAAGAAAATCTACGCCGCCGCCAACGTCGAAACCAAGTCGGAATTCCTGGCGCTGTTTTGCCAGTACATTCAGGACAGCAAGGTGTTTCAGCGTTTTTCCGAAGACGGCGAAGCCTAAATGTAGCAAATGGTAACTTATAATTATAAACGATACAAAGTAAAAAATCAAGATAAACTTTTCACATGGTTTTACCCTCCGAAATATAACTTGTTTTCTGCATGCATCTATTAGAAAATGAAGCTAACAAATGGTTGTGCTTATATTGCTTGCGCAGTCATAAGGAACCGGTACGAACAAGAAAAGTCAATGAACGGAGGAGAACGGAATGAAACGTAAATTGGGTATCCTGATTACACTGGTGCTTTGCCTGACAATGATCGCGGGCATCGCGCCGGCACAGGCGGAAGGCGCGAAGACCTATGCCACACCCGAGCTGGTGCTGCGCTTCCCCGAGATCAACGCGGAAGCGGGAGACGTTGGAAAAATGCTGTTTAAATTTGCCGACCTGGTCAACGAACGCTCCAACGGCCGTATCAAAGTCGAGATTTACTGCGGCGGCCAGCTTGGAAACGAAGGCGAAATGATCGAGCAGCTGCGCCTGGGCGTCGTGGACTTCATGCGAATCAATCCCGCCAATTTGAGCACGCGCGGCATTGATGTTCCGGAGTACAGCGCGATGGGCCTCCCCTACCTGATCCAAAGCGTCGAAGGCGGCCTGGCCTACCTGTACAGCGACAGCGGCAAGGCGATTGCCGACAAGATCGCCGTCGCGTCCGGCGGGGAAATCCTTTCGATGTACAGCTACATCGTGACCACGCCGCGGCACATGTACACCAAAACGCTCATAACCAATCTGGACGAGATGAAATCCCAGAAAATCCGGTCCGAAACATCGGAGATCAAGGTTGACATGATCAACTGCTGGGCTTCGGCCACGCCGCTGGCGTTCAACGAGATCTACACCGCCCTGCAGACCGGCGTGATCGACGGCGCCGAGAACCCGTTCCACGGATACCGCGACAACGCGTGGTACGAGGTCGCCCCGTACTGCCTGCTGACCGGGCACGCGATCGGCGCCAGCGTATTCATGGTGTCCGCCGTCACCTGGGACAAGTTCACCGACGAGGAAAAGCCCATGGTCATCGCAGCGATGCAGGAAGCCTGCGACTACTTCCAGGGGCTGCAGGATGAAGGCATCGCCGCCGTGGAAGCCGACCTGGTCGCCAAGGGCGTCACCTTCACCGAGCCCACGGACAAGCAGGCCTGGATCGACGCCTGCGCTCCCCTTTACGCGAAGTATGCCGCCGGCTTGGACGCGTTCATCGCAGACATCCAGTCCTACAAGTAACCGCTGAAGCGGCCAGCCAAACGCCGTCTGTGATCAAAGTCATATCTGTCCGCGCCGGTATGGCTTTGATCACAGTACTATCATTTTGCGAAAGGGGCCCCATCATATGGAACGGTTTTTCGATCGCTTCGAGAATGGGATGCTGAAAACAGCCTACTGGGTCTGCATGGTCAGCCTGCTGATCATGCTTCTGTTGGTCATCGTCGTGGTTTTCGGGCGGTATTGCTTCAACTATACGCCCGCCTGGAGTGAGGAGTTGGCGCTGTTTTTAATGACCTGGGTCGGGCTCTTCAGCGCCAGCATAGCGGAACAGGATAAATCGCACATCCGGCTGTCCTTCATCGACCGGTTTTATCCGCGGGTGCTGCTGAGGATTTTCGGTCTCATCCGCTATGCGCTGAAGCTTGGGTTTTTCGGGATGATGACCTATTACGGCTATGTGCTGTTCAGCAAGACGAAGCTGAAATTCGGCGCGATACCCCTATCGTACAAGTGGCAATTCCTGCCGGGGCTGCTGACGGGCGTATTCTGCCTGGTATTTTTGCTGCTGCACCTGAAGAAGGAAATCACGGACCGTTATGACCATATCAATTTGGAGGATTTCAGCTGATGGATACCACAGTAGCGATCCTCATTCTGATCGGCTCGTTTTTTGTAATGCTGCTGATGGGAATTGAGATCACGTATTCCCTGGGAATTGCGGCGCTCGCAACCTGCATCTATTTGGGAATCAATCCGATGATCATGTTCCAGACGGTCTTTAATAAAATGGCAAACTACTCCCTGCTCGCCGTTCCCTTTTTCATCCTGATGGGCGAGTTCATGACGATCGGGGGTATGTCCACCCGGCTTGTGGACCTGGCCTTTTCTTTGGTCGGTTGGATGCCGGGCGGCCTGGGCATGGTCAACGTCGTGGCATCCATGTTCTTCGGCGGCATCTCGGGTTCGTCCGTCGCGGACGTGGCGTCTTTGGGCCCGCTGGAATTGCAGCTGATGCGCGAACAAAAATACGACGATGATTTTTCGGCCGCTTTGACGATGACAAGCTCCATCCAGGGCATCATCATACCGCCCAGCTTCAATATCGTCGTCTACGCGGTCACGGCGGGCGGGGTATCCATCGCCGCGCTGTACATGGGCGGCATTCTGTCCGGTGTACTGCTGGGCGTCTGCCTGATGGTATACACGTTTTTCGTCGCCAAGAAGCGGCACTACCCGCGCAACACCAACCTGTCGCTTAAGCAGCTCGGCAAGGCGCTGCTCAGGGCGGGGTGGAGCATCGGCGCGATGGTGATCGTGGTCGGCGCCGTGTTCGGAGGCATCATGACGGCGACGGAAGCCGCCGCCGCAGCCGCGCTGTATACGTTCTTCGTCGCCTACTTTATCCATAAGACAGCGAAGTGGAACCAGCTGATCGGCGTGTTCCGCCGCACGATCAAGATTATCGGCTCGGTCCTCATCCTGGCGGCAACCGCCACAGCCTTCAGCTGGGTGATCACCTACCTGCGGGTCCCGCAGATCGTAACCGCCGGGCTGCTTGCCATCACGCAGAACAAGATCGTCATGCTGCTCATCATCAACCTCATATTGCTCATCCTCGGGTGTGTGATGAACATGTGGTCCATCATCCTGATCATGACACCCATCCTGCTCCCGATCGTCATGGGCTTCGGAATGCATCCGGTGCAGTTCGGCATCATGATGATTTTAAACCTCGGCATCGGGCTGCTGACGCCGCCGGTCGGCCAGGTGCTGTTCGTAGGCAGCAGTGTATCCGGGCTATCGGTAGAGCGGCTGACCAAGGCTCTCCTGCCGCAGTACGTTGTGATGCTGGTCGCCCTGCTGATGATTACGTTTATCCCGCCGGTCACCATGTACCTGCCCAGGCTGTTCGGGTATATCACCTAAAGGAGAGGGAACCATGCGATACGGTTTTTGTACGGATATTGCCACCAAAACCCGCGGGGAGGTGGAATACGCGCTCGTCAGGCGGATCAAGGAGGCGGGCTTCGACTATGCGGAGTTCCCGCTGATGATGATTGAAACCCTGTCCGGCGAGGCGTTTGAAACCCTGCTCGGCGAGCTGAAGGCATTAAACCTTGCCTGCGACTGCACCTGCAACTATTTCCCCTCGGGCATCAAGGTTGTGGGCCCCGAAGCGGATAAGGCGCGGATCAACGCGTATCTGGAGAAGGCGATGGGCCGCGCCGAACGCATGGGCGTGGAAAAGATCGTTTTCGGAAGCTGCGGCTCCCGCAACCTCCCGGAAGGCATGAAGGAGGAGGAAGGGTTTGCGCAGCTGATCGACGTCATCGAAAGCTGCATCATCCCCGCGTGCCAGAGATACGGCGTGACCGTCGTGATGGAACCCATCCGGCGCCAGAGCGCGAACTTCATCATCACGCTGGACGACGGGCTCAGGGTTGTCAACGCGGTGGACGCGCCGGAAATCATGCTGCTGGCCGACCTCATGCACATGAGCTATAACGACGAGGACCCCCGGGATATCCGCTCCGTCTTTTCCAGCCTCTGCCACGTGCACCTTTGCGAGCGCGACCGCCTGCTGCCGGAGGACGGCTTCAGCCCCTTCCTGTCGGAGTGCCTGGACGTTCTCGCGGAATGCGGATACGATGATACCATTTCGTTTGAAAGCAAGGACGCCGTTTCGCCGGACGGCCTGCAAAAGGCGCTGACCCAGTTAAAAGCCAAATTCGCCAAATAAAAACCTATCCAATCGGCCGGACAATCCAACGCATATTGAAGGAGAAAGAAACATGGACAAAATCAAAACCGCAATCATCGGCTGCGGGCGCAACGCATGGGCGCTGCACACGCCGATCCTGGAAAAGCACCCCGATTTTGAGGTGGTCGGTACCTACGATATCCTGCCGGACGCCGCGCAGAAGCTCGCCGACCATTTCCACTGCAAGGCCTACGAAACGCGCGAAGCGCTGCTGGCCTCGGACGTGGAATACGTGGTCGTGCTCACCGACAGCCACGTGCATACGGAGGTCGCCGCCGCCTGCCTGCGCGCGGGCAAGGACGTGCTCATCACCAAGCCCTGGGCGCTGAACGTGGCGGATGCGGATTTTATCATCGGCGTCGCCAGGGAAACCGGCCGCCATCTCATGCCATTTCTCCCGCAGAACTGGGGCACAGACATGCAAACCATCCAACAGCTCTCTAAATCCGGCGATATCGGGGAGGTGTATATGGTCCGCCGCAGGGCGGCGACTTTCGGCAAGCGGTACGACTGGCAAATCTGGCGCCAATACGGCGGCGGGTATCTGAACAACTGGGGCCCGCACCTCATCGGCCAGCTGCTCGAGCTGGCGGGCGAGCCCATCGCGACCGTCTATGCCGAAACCAAGCAGGTCGTGATGGACGGCGACTGCGAGGATATGTTTTTCGCGGTATTGAAAACCAAAAGCGGGGTGCTGATCAACGTGGAGTTCGCCATCATGGCGGATACCCTGCCGCACTGGATCGTTGAAGGCACGAAGGGCACCGTATTCATCCGCGACGGGGATATCGAAATCCACCGCATCACCTATCCCGGCCCGATCGACAAGACCGCCTACCGCAGCAAGACGCACGACGACGTCGAGGCGCATCCGCTGGAGGGGCAGTACAACGGCGACCGGTATGCCATCTACTCGCATATCGCGGACGTCATCCGCGGCAAGGCCGAGTATAAAATCACGCTGGAGTTCGCGCGGTATCTGACCGTTGTGATGGACGCCATCCACGAATCGGCCAACACCGGCACGATCGTGAGGCTGGAGGTATAGGTGTCCGTATCGGCAAATAACAGCGGCGAAACGCGACTGCAAAGTCCGCCGGCCGCTGAGCCTCTCCGGCGAACGGGGAACCGGAACAGCCGGTTCTCCGTTCGCCGGCACACAGGAACGGATGCATCCCGCACAATGATGTGTTTTTGTCCTGTTGAACCAGAAAATCATCGGACGGCAGAAGGTGTTTCGCCGGTGTTTCGCGAATATACGCAGTATGACATACTAGAATACTTTCCGATCCATTCGCAAGGAAGGTAACCGACAGGAGGTGCCGATATGCCGCTTACAATCCGGTCCGAAGCCAAGTACTCGATCGCCTGCCCCACCAGCATGGGCGTGCGGATCACCCCGGATAACCGCATGGCCGTACACAATAGCAATCATTTCTATATGACGTCGACCAGCGCGGAAACCAACGTGCTCAACGTCTCCGCCTCGCTGGGCTATCCGTGCCTGGCGCTGACGAAATTCGTCAAGGGCAGCCCCATCGCCGCGTTTATCCAAAGCCAGCTGCGCGCGCGTAATATCGCCTTTGAAGGCGCGGAGGCGCCGCAGGACGGCCCCTGGGGCGCGCGTCACCAGTTCAATATCGCCGACAGCGGCTTCGGCCTGCGCGCCCCGCGCGTTTGGAACGACCGCGCGGGCGAAATCGGGCGGACGCTCGATATCGGCGAGTTCGACATCGAGCGCATCTTCGGCGCGGAGGGCGTGCGCATCCTGCATATATCCGGGCTGATTGCCGCGCTGAGCGAGCAGACCACGCGCTTTTGCGTGGCGCTGGCACAAGCCGCGCATACCTATCACACGCTGGTCAGCTTTGACCTCAATTACCGCAAAACCTTCTGGAAGGGCCGCGAGGACGAGCTTTCCGAAGCCTTCCGCACGATCGCGTCCCTGTCCGACATTCTGGTCGGAAACGAAGAGGATTTCCAGCTTTGCCTGGGCTTTAAGGGCCCCGAGGCCGGCGGGCAGGAGCTATCCCAAAAGATCGATTCCTTCAAGGCGATGATCTCGCAGGTGGAAACCGCTTACCCCAACGCAGGCGTATTCGCCACCACGCTGCGGCAGGTGGTCAGCGCCAACGAGCACCTCTGGGGCGCGCTGATGCGCACGGGCGGCCGGTGGTTTGTGGAAGAACCGCGCCCGATTCCGGTGCTGGACCGCATCGGCGGCGGCGACGCGTTTACCGGCGGGCTGCTCTACGGCATCCTGCAGGGCTGGGAACCCGAAAAGTGGGTCCGCTTCGGCTGGGCCACCGGCGTGCTGGCCGCCTCCAGCCTGAACGATTACGCGGAACCGGCGGACGAAAAACAGGTTTGGGACATCTACGCGGGCAACGCCCGCGTGCAGCGCTGACGCGGAGGGATTCAATTGAAAAAAGCGGATATCGGCATGATCGGCCTGGCGGTCATGGGTGAAAACCTGTCCATGAACATGGAATCCAAGGGGTTCACGGTCGCCGTGTACAACATCGAAACGGACGCGGTCACAAGGTTTATAGAGGGCCGCGGCAAGGGAAAGAAATTCATCGGCGCGTATTCCTTCGCCGAGCTGGTTTCGCAGGTGGAACCCCCGCGCGTCATCATGATGATGATCAAGGCGGGCGACCCGGTGGACCAGACCATCGACAGGCTCCTGCCGCTGCTGTCTCCCGGCGATATCATCATCGACGGCGGCAACAGCCATTTTCCGGACACCATCCGGCGCACCCGCTATGTGGAGAGCAAGGGGATGCTGTTTATCGGCACGGGCGTATCGGGCGGCGAGGAGGGCGCGCTCAACGGCCCGAGCATGATGCCCGGCGGCTCCCCCGCCGCATGGCCGCGCGTGAAGCCCATCCTGCAGGCGATCTGCGCCAAGGTGGAAGACGGCACGCCCTGCTGCGACTGGGTGGGCGAAAACGGCGCGGGCCATTTCGTGAAGATGGTGCACAACGGAATCGAATACGGCGATATGCAGCTGATCTGCGAAGCCTACCAGATCATGCGGGATTACCTCAAAATGACGCCCGGCGAAATGCACGGGGTGTTTGCCGAGTGGAACCGGGGAGAGCTTGATTCCTACCTGATCGAGATTACGGCCAATATTCTGGCGGTGAAGGATGAAGACGGCCAGCCGCTGGTGGACAAGATCCTGGACACCGCGGGCCAGAAGGGCACGGGCAAGTGGACCTCGATCGCGGCGCTGGACGAGGGCGCGCCGCTGACGCTGATCAGCGAGGCGGTGTTTTCCCGCTGCCTGTCCGCCATGAAGGAGGAACGCGTGGCCGCGTCCCGCGCGTACGCGCGGACCGTTCCCGCCTTCACCGGGGACCGGGCCGCGTTCGTGGAGAATATCCGACAGGCGCTGTACGCCTCCAAGATCATCTCCTACGCGCAGGGCTTCGAGCTGATGCACATGGCGGCCGGCACCTATAGCTGGAACCTCAATTACGGCGGAATCGCGCTGATGTGGCGCGGGGGCTGCATCATCCGGAGCGTATTCCTGGGCAAGATCAAGGAAGCCTTCGATAAAAATCCGGCGCTTCATAACCTGCTGCTGGACGATTATTTCAAACAAACCATCGAGGGCCTGCTGCCCGCCTGGCGGGAGGTTGCGGCGGCCGCGCTGATGAGCGGCGTGCCGGCCCCGGCCATGGCCTCCGCCCTCTCCTATTTCGACGGCTATACCACCGGACGCCTGCCCGCCAACCTCCTGCAGGCGCAGCGCGACTATTTCGGCGCGCATACCTACGAGCGGACGGACAGCCCGAGGGGGCAGTTTTTCCACACCAACTGGACCGGCCACGGCGGAAGCACCACCTCCAACGCCTATAAGGCCTGAGGGGCGCGCCGGCACGGGCCCGAAAACCGAAAAGCGGCCGCCGCACAGGGAGGCGCGGGTTTGCAAGCATGAAAGAATTTGTATATGCCAAAACGCAGGACGGTTTGACGCGCGGGGAGATCCGGCAGGCGCTTGAACGCTCGCTTGCCGGGCGCGCGCCGCGCCGCGTGCTGATCATCCCGCCGGATTTCACGCGCTTTCACTCCAACGCGGGATTGATCACCAACCTGTATTACCACATGCTGCGCGCGCAGGGCGCTAACGTGGACGTCCTTCCGGCGCTGGGCACGCACGTGCCGGTTACGCGCGAAGAGGCGCGGACCATGTTCGGCGATATCCCATTTGAGCGCTTCCTCGTCCATTCGTGGCGGGACGGGCTGGTGACGGTGGGTACCGTTCCGGGCGAATTTATCGCCGGAATCACGGAAGGGCTGTGGCGCGATCCGGTCCGCGTGCAGATCAACCGCCTGGTGATGGACGAAACATACGATCTCATCCTCTCGGTCGGGCAGGTTGTGCCGCACGAGGTCATCGGCATGGCCAACCATTCCAAAAACCTGTTCGTCGGCGTTGGCGGCGCGGACATCATCAACCAGTCCCATATGATCGGCGCCGTGTACGGCATGGAGCGGATGATGGGCAAGGACCATACGCCCGTGCGCAGGATCTTTGACTATGCGATGGAGCATTTCCTCAAGGACCGGCCCGTTTTATTCGTCCTCACCGTCTGCACGGCGCCGGGGGGCCATATCCGCACGCACGGTTTGTTCATCAGCCCCGACCGCGCCTGTTTGGACGCGGCGGTGAAGCTTTCGCAGGAAAAAAACATCGATTTTGTGCCCCGCGGGCTGCAGAAATGCGTCGTCTATCTCAATCCGGAAGAATTCCGCACGACGTGGCTTGGCAATAAGGCCGTGTACCGCACGCGCATGGCCATGGCCGACGGCGGCGAGCTGATCGTACTGGCGCCCGGCGTCAGCCGGTTCGGCGAGGATACGCAGGTGGACGCGCTCATTGCCCGGTACGGCTACCGCGGCCGCCTGCGGACGCTGGAGGAATTCCGGAAAGAGGAAAACGCGGATCTGCGCGGCAGCATGAGCGCCGCCGCGCACCTGATCCACGGCTCCTCCGACGGCCGGTTTACGATCACCTACGCGGTGAAGAGCATCTCCCAAAAGGCGATCGAAGCCGTGGGCTACGCCGCGGCCGATTATGATACGATGTGCAGGCGTTACGACCCGCACACCCTGCAATACGGTTACAACGCCCTTCCGGACGGCGAGGAAATCTACTTCATCCCCAATCCCGCGCTGGGACTGTGGATCAACAGCGAACGCTTTTAGCCGGGGTATGCCCCGTCAGTCCGAGCAGCCGCAGCTTCCGCGGCATACCAGGCGCACGGGAAGAACCACCGCTTTGGGCGGCGATTGGTCCCCCCGGATACGGTCGATCAGAATGGATATGGCGATCTCCGGAAGCCGCTGAAGCGATCCGTCGATAGAGCACAGGGGAGACGGAAAGCCGATGCTGCCCTGGATGTTGTCAAACCCGATCAGGGAAAACGCCTGTTCCAGGCCGCTCATTTGCAGGCAGCTGATAAACTTCCACGCCTCGATATCGCAGAAGGCGAAAATGCCGGTGATGCCCCCGGCTTTCCAACGTTTGATCTGCGCGACGGTTTCCCTGTCGCTTTTGTACTGGTAGAAATGAACGTCGTCGTCCGGTATCCCCGCTTCCCGTGTGGCGCGCAGAAACCCGTGGATGCGCTGCTCGCTGCTGAAAAGCACGTCGAAGATATAGAAGAAAGCCAGCTTCCGGTGCCCGGCCTTGATGAGGTGGGTTCCAGCCAGGTAACCGCCTTCCTCCTCGTCGCAGATGACGGTATCGTAATCCGGGTTCTTCATATGCCGGCTGACCAGCACAAAGGGGATGCCGTTTCGCCTGAGAAGCGCTAAATTCTCTTCGGATTTGGCGCTTGGAAACAGCAAAACGCCGTCAACCTGGCGGCCGATGGCGATGATGACCGCCTTGCGCTCCTGCGCCTGCATATCCCGCGTGCAAAACACGATCACCGTATACCCGTTTTTTTCCGCTACGTCATGAATCGTGTCGATCATGATGGCGTAAAACGGATTGGACGCCTCCTTGACGATCACCGCGAGCGTGCGGGAGGTGCCGGAGCGCAGGGAACTGGCGATGTTGTTGCGCACGTATCCCATTTCGTCGGCAACCTTTTTGATATACACCCGCGTCGCTTCCGCGATGTCCTTTTTATCCTGCAAGGCATGCGAAATGGTATTGACGGTATACCCCGTCGCGCTTGCGATATCCTGCAGCAGCACCCGTTTGGATTCTTTTGGCGTTTTCATCCAGCCCATCCCATTTTCTGTATCGCCGTCGCGCAAATCCCTGTTTACTCCGGATTGTGTATTCGCTCCGCCTCGCCACCGGTATCCTTATCCGTCGTCCGCACCTGCGAAATCTGACTCCGTTTTGTATCAGCTTACCAAATTATCGGCCGCGCCGCAACGAAAGTTTGGCACACCATATCACATGCCCTGCTATTTGTCAATTTTGGAGGTTGACAAACCAATCATAATATGGTATATCCGTCTTAGAGAATACATTACCGTTAATGGTACGATCGCGGGGTATCCGGGAGGTGAAGATCTTCTCGATTGTTGGTTAGCTGCGAAACATTAACGTTAATGTTCAATGGAAATGCGGCTTTACGGAGCCGCTAGCAACTCCGTATCGCCGCGTAAAAAGAACCCGGACCATCTTGAAGCGCACATGCGCTTCCAAAAAAAAGGGAGGATCGAATGATGAAACGTACCCTGTCCGTATTCCTGGTTTGCCTGTTGGTTCTTACAGGCTTGTCTGTTTCGGCGGCCGCCGCGGATGCCACGCCCATCTCGTTCTGGACGTTCCAGGCCGCCCATCAAGCGTTCATGGAGAGGGCTGAAGAACGCTGGAACGCAGCCTATCCCGACCGTCAGATTGATCTGCAGGCCGAAACGCTCGGCTACGACGATCTGCACAACAATCTGCTGATTTCCCTGCAGACCGGCACAGGCGCTCCCGACCTGGCGGATATCGAAATCTCCATGTACGCCAACTTCATCACCGGCGAGGAGCAGTACATTCCGCTGGTCCCGCTCAATTCCATCGTCGAGCCGGATGAGGCAAACCTGATCATGGGCCGCTTTGACAACTACGCAAACTACGGCAACTACTACGGCGTAGACTACCACGTAGGCGCCGCGGCGCTCATGTACAACAAGGAAATCTTCGCCGCCGCCGGCGTGGATATCGCCACCGTCAAAACGTGGGACGATTTCAAAGCCGCCGGCCGGGTAATCAAGGAGAAGACCGGCAAGTACATCATGGCCTGCGAAACGACCGAGCACTGGACCTACTACCCCCTGATCACCGAGCAGGGCAGCGATTTCTTCAACAAGGAGACCGGCGAGGTGATCCTTGACAACCAGATCAACATCGACACGCTGCAGTGGCTGCTGGACGGCATCAACGAAGGGATCTTCGTGGCGATGCCCGGCGGGTTCTGCCACAGCGAGGAGTGGTACGCCTACATGAACGCGGGCAACGTGGCCGCTATCGCCATGCCGCTGTGGTACCTCAACCGCTTCACCGACTATATGCCCGACCTCGACGGCAAGATGGCCGTGACCACGATGCCCGTTTGGACAGAGGGCGGCGCGAACTCCTGCGGCCTGGGCGGCACCGGCACGTCCATCACCAACCAGTGCCAGAACGTGGACCTCGTGAAGGATTTCCTCTACTTCGCGAAAGTCTCCAGGGAAGGCGCCATCCGCACCTGGACGGAGCTGGGCTTCGATCCGATCCGCAAGGATATTTACGACGATCCGGAAATGACGGCCCCCAACCGCTTCACCGACTATTTCGGAGACGACGTCTATCAGGTCATGAACGATACGGCGGCGTCCATCACCTCGCTGTCCACTTCCAACCCCCTCTACCCCGAAGCGTTGACTTTGGTGCAGAAAACTGTTATGTTTGAAGTGCTTTCAGAGCAGAGCAAAACGCCCGCGCAGTCCCTCAAGGATGCCGCGGACCAGCTGCGTTCGCTCCAGGATTAGTCACGGATAACACGCTCCCCGGGGCTCGTCCCCCGGGGAGACCTTTATTTTGCTATGAGAGGGAAGCGCATGGTCAATCAGTTGAAGGACAGCCGGCCGCGCTCCTGGGCGTACCGGCTCGTCAATTCCAAAAAAACCGTTCCCTATATTTTTGTGGCGCCGTTCATCCTGTTCTTCCTGTTTCTCTTCGTCAAGCCCATTGTCGACACGATGTACGCAAGCCTCCTGCAGCAGAAGGGATTTGCGCCCGCGCAGTACGCGGGGTTTGCCAACTATGCGCTGCTCAACAACGACTATTTTCTCACCGCCTGCACGATCTCCGCGCAGTACACCCTGCTCACCTGCCTGATCCTGATTCCGGTCCCGCTGGTGTTCGCGAGCATGCTGAACTCCGGATGCGTAAAGCAGTCCAACGCCATGAAGAGCGCCATGTTCGTACCCGCGCTGACCAGCGTCGTGATGGCGGGCCTGTTTTTCCGGTACGCCTTTTCCTCCAACCCCAACGCGCTGTTCAACGCGGCGCTGGGCGCCCTGCACCTGCCCGCGGAATCATGGCTGGAGCAGCGCGGCACCACCATGCTGGTGTTCGTCATTTTCTGCTGCTGGAAATGGATGGGCGTCAACATCATCTACTACCTTTCCGCGCTGCAGAGCGTCCCCGCGGAGCAGTACGAATCGGCCCGCATCGACGGGGCGAACGCGGTCCAGCAGTTTCTCCATATCACCGTCCCCTCCGTCAAGCCCATGATCATTTATGTGCTGACGATATCGGTCTACGGCGGATTTTCGATGTTCGCGGAAAGCTATACGCTGTTTAACAGCGCGCGGACGCCGGGCGATATCGGCGCGACGATCGTCGGTTATATCTACTCCCAGGGGTTCAACCGCAACAACTTCGGCCTGGCCTCGGCCGCGGGCATCGTGCTGCTGCTGAGCGTGCTGATTATCAATATCATCCAGTTGTCCTTCACGGGTTCGCTGAAAAGGAGGGACAACGGTTGAGTGAAAAAAAGAAAAAGCGCATTCTATCGGTGTTTACGACGCTTCTGATCCTCATCTTCGCCCTCTGGGCGCTGGCGCCGTTTTTCTTCCTGCTGATTTCCTCCTTCAAGCCGGGCCAGGAGATGGTTAGAAACGGCCTGCAGTTCAAATTCGACGTACAGAACTACAGCCTGGTCAACTACGGCCTGCTGCTTACGGACCGCGACGGCATGTACCTGCGGTGGTATCTCAACAGCGCGCTGATTCTTCTGATCCAGGTCGTAAGCGGCCTTTTCCTCTCGTCAACCGTCGGGTACGGCCTGGCCAAGTACCGCTTCAAGGGCCGAAACGCCATTATCCTCCTGGTGCTGATGGTCATGATGGTGCCGGTGGAAATCCTGATTCTTCCGCTGTACAAGCAGATGGACGCCCTGGACCTGATCAACAGCTATTTGGGCGTCGTGCTGCCGTTTATCGTACCCGCGACGGGTGTGTTCTTTTTCCGGCAGTATACGCTTGGGCTTCCTGTGGAGATCATGGAATCGGGCCGCATCGACGGCTGCACCGAGTACGGAATCTACTTCAAGCTCATGATGCCCCTGATGCTCCCGGCCTTCGGCGCGATGACGATCCTGCTGTCGATGGGGAGCTGGAACAGCATGGTTTGGCCGATGATCGTCCTGCGCACGACGGATATGCAGACCTTGCCCATCGGCCTGCAGTCGCTGCTGACGCCGTACGGCAACAACTACGACCTGTTGCTCTCCGGCGCCGTGATGAGCGTGGTCCCGATTTTGATTATCTTCGCGCTCAACCAGAAATCCTTTATTGCCGGCATGACCGCCGGCAGCGTGAAAGGCTGATCCGCCACTCCCCCGGCCGCGCTGCATGCGCATATTCCCCCCGTATACGGATTGACGCCATACCGACCGATATTTTATTCTGCAGGACTGAAGGAGACGTTCATGAAAACAGCAAGATTGATACTGGACAGGGAATTCGACATCGGTGAAATCGACAAACGGATATACGGGAATTTTATCGAGCACCTCGGGCGCGCGGTGTACGGCGGCATTTATGAGCCCGGGCATCCCACAGCCGACCGGCACGGGTTCCGGCGCGACGTGATGGAAATGGTGCGCAGGCTCAACGTCCCCGTGGTCCGCTACCCCGGCGGGAATTTTGTGTCCGGTTTCGACTGGGAGGACAGCGTCGGCCCGCGGGAGCGGCGGCCGCACCGGCTTGATTTGGCGTGGTTTACCACCGAGACCAACGAGGTGGGCCTGCATGAGTTTGTGGACTGGGCCAAAGAGATACGGGCGGACGTAATGTACGCCGTCAACCTCGGCACGCGCGGCGCGGACGCCGCCCGCAATATCGTGGAATACGCAAACCATCCGTCCGGCAGCAAATACAGCGACATGCGCGTGCAAAACGGGGCGAAGGACCCGTTTAATATCAAGCTTTGGTGCCTGGGCAACGAGATGGACGGCCCGTGGCAAATGGGCCGGAAGACCGCCTATGAATACGGCCGCGCCGCCAATGAAGCCGCCAAGATGATGAAGTGGGTGGACGGAAGCATCGAAGTGGTCGCCTGCGGTTCCTCCTCGCGGGAAATGCCGACCTACGCGGCCTGGGAATACGGCGTGCTCGACGAGTGTTACGATAACGTGGATTACCTGAGCCTCCACCGCTACTACGGCAACCGGGACAACGATACGCAGAATTTCCTGGCCTGCAGCCTGGATATGGACGCGTTCATCAAAGAGGTCGTATCCATCTGCGACGCCGTGGGCGCGAAAAAGAGAAGCAATAAAAAAATCCACCTGTCGTTTGACGAGTGGAACGTATGGTACCACTCCAACGAACAGGATGAACAGTTAAAGAAAAGCGACCGCTGGGCGCGCGCGCTGCCGCTTCTGGAGGATGTGTATACCTTTGAGGACGCGCTGCTTGTGGGCGCCATGCTGATCACCCTGATGCGAAACGCGGACCGCGTGAAGATCGCCTGTATGGCGCAGCTGGTGAACGTGATCGCCCCCATCATGACGCGAAACGGCGGCGGCGTATGGGCGCAGACGATCTTCTACCCGCTGATGCAGACCTCGGCGCTTGGGCGCGGCGTCTCGCTCCGCCCGGTTGTCCAGAGCCCGGCCTATGCGTGCAAGCAATTCGACGCGGTGCCGTTTGTGGACGCCGCCGCGGCGCTGCAGGAAGACGGCGGCCTGACGGTCTTCGCTCTCAACCGCAGCATGGACGAGGATATCCTGCTGGACGCGGACCTGCGCGCCTTCGGCCCCCTGCGCGTGCTGGAGCACAGCGTGCTGCACCATGACGACGTCAAGGCCGTCAATACGGAAGCCGCGCCGAATACCGTCGTGCCCCAGACCGGGGATTTCGGCGCGATGGACGGCGGCAGGCTTTCGATCGCGCTTCCGGCCCTGAGCTGGAACGTAATCCGGCTTCAGAAGTAAAAGGACGGAAGTCCGTTCGCGGGGTACGCAAGCAGAGCAATCTTTTTGATGAAACAACAGGCCGGCGAATGCCGGCCTGTTTGCTTTGTTCTATCAAGGTGTTTTCGCTTCCCCTGCCGTATCCGCCGGCACTTCCGGGATTTTGCACAGCAGCGCGTTTTCGCGGTACTGCATGGGCGTCCTTCCGGTCAGGGTTTTGAACACGTGGGAGAAGTACCGCTGGTTGGAAAACCCGACCTGCTCCAAAATCCAGTAGATACGGTTCCTCGGGTCCGGCAGCAGCTTTTTGGCCTGCGCGATGCGCACCTCGTTGATGTAGTCCACCACGGCAAAGCCGGTCTGCTTTTTGAACACGTTGGAAAGGTAGGTCGGGTGCAGGTATACGGCGTCCGCCAGCTTTTTAAGCGACAGGTGCTCGGGATAGTGCCGGTCGATATACTCCTTGGCCATCTGCACGGAGGCGGACAGCTCCCTGCCCCTGAGCGCGTTTTCCAGCCTGTCGTCCTCCGGGATGACGGCGGACTGGGCTTCCGGCAGCAGCCGCCTGAACGCGGCGGCCAGATCGCCGATCGAAAGCCGCGGCGGGCTTACGGCATATTGGCCGTTCATTTGCTTCAGGGCTGCCTCCAGCCGCCCGGGATCGCCGCCCGGCTCGAGCAAAAGCAGAATTTCAAAGCAGAATTCCTGCCCGTACAGCATCCATTGGCAGGAGGAAAGCGCCTCCGTAAGCGCCTGCTTGACGGCGGCGCGGGAAAGCTGCGTTTTGAAAAGCGCCACCTGGTACCGGAATTCCGCCAGGCGGTACTCCCGCAGGCGGCGCTCCATCTCCTGCGGCTGTATCAGCCGCTCTTCGAACATGAGGTCGCCCAGATAGTGCTTGCGCAGGGTATGCAGGTTCTGTTCGATATACTCGGCGGTTTCGGTACCGGCTTTCACCTTTTCGTATTGCTGCTGGGCGCGGCGCAGTACGTTTTCCAGATCGGCCTTGGAAACGGGCTTGAGCAGGTAATCAAACATCTGCAGGTGCGCCCCGCGCTGCGCGTAGGAAAAATTCGCGTGCGCGGTGATGAAGATGACCAGCGTGTCAAACCCGTTTTCACGCAGCTCGGCGACCAGCGTCAGCCCGTCCATCCCGGGCATGCTGATATCCGCCAGGACCACCTGCACCTCGTCCCAGTCGCAGTTGTTCAGGGCTTCTTCCGCGTCGCTGAACCGGTCGAAAATATGCCAGTCCGGGTCCATCTGCGGGATCATGCCCGCGATGCCGCTTAAGATCACCGGTTCGTCGTCGATGATTACGATATTCATAGGCATTCCGCTTTTCGCAGGCTGGGTATGCGCAGCTTCACGACCGTATACGAGCCGTACTCGCTTTCCAGCGAAACCGCCGCGCCCTTGTGCATGTAGGTAAGCCGCGAGGCGACATTCAAAAGCCCGATGTGCCGGTCCGCGGTCTGGTCCGTTTGTTTCAGCAGCTCGTTGAGCCGTTCCAGCTCCTCCGCGGGGATTCCCGCGCCGTTATCGCGCACGGCAATCTCGTACCCGGCTTGTGTCCACGCGCCGCGTATGGTCAGCACGTTGCCGTGGTCGCGGCCCGCAAAGCCGTGCAGTACCGCGTTTTCCACCAGCGGCTGCAGGGTCTGGCGCGGGAGGGTAACCTCGCCGGGGCACGCGGCGCCGGTTTCCAGCCGGATATCGCCCCCGCGGATATTGTTGTGCACCATCAGGTATTCCCGCACGTTTTGCAGCTCCTGTTCCAGTGTGACCACCCATTCCCCGCTGGCCGTCGAGTACTGCATCAGATGGCTCAGGGAGACTACGGTCTCCGCCAGCTCGTCCTGCCCGCGCTCCAGCAGCTTCCAGTGCAGCATATCAAACGTGTTCATCAGAAAATGCGGGCGTATCTGCGATTGCAGGGTCCGGAACCGCGCCTCCTGCATCAGCAGCTTTTCCTGGTATTCCCGGTGAATCAAATCCCGCAGGCGGCGCACCATGCGGTTGAAGGCGTCCGTGATCCGGCCCAGCTCGTCGCGGCGGATGACGGGGACGTTCACGTCCAAATCGTCCCGGTCCACCTTTTCCATCGCGGCGATCAGCTCCACGATGCCCCGCGAGCCCTGCTTGGCCAGCCTTTGAGAAAAGACGACGGCCAGCGCCATAAAGGCGGCGAACACGAGGAAAAGCGCCACCGCGATATCCGCCATGCCCTGGCCCAATACCGTGGTCCGCGTCGTGCTGACGAGATACCAGCCCATCGCGTCGTTGTACTGGCACACCAGCAGCCGGTTTGAGCTGATCCATTGTTCGTCGCCGCTAAAATCAAGCCGCCCGAGGTCGTCGGCGGTCATACCGGCGGTGTTTCCGGCGATGCCGTAGACGGCCTTTTTATCGGGCGATACCAGCGACAGGCTGCTGCCGCTCAACAGTTCCGCCGGATAGGAGATATCCAGAAAATAGTTGCGGTTGAGCGACAGGATCATCAGGCCCATCTGCGTGCGGTGGGAATAGTCCATGATCACGGCCGCCGCGTGGATGTTCGTATCGGGCTTGTACATGTTGTCCGGCGTGTACAGATCGTACAGATCGTTCCCGCTCAGCCACACCAGGCTGCCGTTTTTCGCAATCGCGTCCCGGTACACCTGCGAGTCCTGGAGATCGAAATCCTGCGGCAGGAGAAGAGCCACGCCGGTGGAAAACTGGTGAAGCGAGGTATCCAGGATCATAATGCTGCGCAGGTAGTTGCTGCTGATCAGCTTGAGCTTCAGAATCGATTCCACCTTGGTGCGGGCGCGCGCCACGTCGATATCGTCCACCTGGTTCAGGCTGTCGCGAATGGCGGTATCGATGACGATATCAAAGCCGCGCGAGTTGATATCCGTGATCCGGCTGGTGAGATCGGCATTGACGACCGAGACAAGCTGGCTCAGGTGCCTGCTTTCGCTCTGCATCAGGATATTGCTCAGCAGCGCCGTCAGCGTGCCGAACGCAAGCGCGAGCGTAAGGCACGTCAGGCCGATATAGGAAAGCAGCAGCCGCCTCCGGTACGGTATGGCGGACAGCCGCAGGCGAAGCTTCTGGAACACTCTCTTTGCCTCCCAGCGCAGCCGGGATAATCCGGGGCCCGGCCCCCGACCATCATAGCAAAAAGCGCCGCAACATTCAAACGGGCAAGGCCCCGCGGCGCGATCGCGCTATTCCTTCAGCCCCGTGCCCGCGACCCCTTGGATGAAGTATTTCTGCAGCGGAATCAAAATCAGCGCGGGCACCAGGATAGCGATGGACGTCGCTGAATAGATGAGGGTCCAATCCGTAAAATTCTCGCCGTAAAACTCCGCGATGGCGACCTGCATCACCTTGAGGGATTTGGTGGACGCCGCAACCAGCGGCCATAAAAACGCGTCCCATTGCTGGATAAACATCATCAAACTGGCGCTGATAATCACGGGCAGCGACAGCGGCACGATGAGCCGGAAATAGATGCGCAGGGTTCCCGCGCCGTCGATGCGCGCCGATTCGATCAGCGAATCCGGCAGGTCCTTGAAAAATTGCATGTACAGGAACACGATCATCCCGTTCCCGATCATCGGCAGGATCAGCGCCGCACGCTTTTCCAAAATTCCAAACGCGGCGCACGTCTTGTACAGCGGGATGGCGATGACCTCAAACGGGATCATGAAGGAAAATAAGAACACCAGGAAAATGATGCGCTTTCCCTTGAACCGGTACTTGGCGAACGTAAAGCCAGCCAGCCCGTTAACCAGAAATCCGAACGCCACCGTGAGCACCGCGACCACGAAGGAGTTGACCACCGGCACGCCAAAACCGGCGTCGGCAAACAGGCGGCCGTACTGGTTCAGCGTAAAGGACTTCGGAAAAAACGTGTAGACCGACAGCACCTGGGTATAGGTGAAGATCTCGGCGTCCTGCGTGCGGAAGGAATTGCCCACGGACACCACGACGGGCAGCATCATCAGCACGACGACGAGCAGCAAAACCATATAGTAAACGGCGGACAGGGCCGGATTTTTCTTGCTCATGCGCTCTCCCTCCGTCTGGGCAGCGCCCGCGATTTGGGTTCCTTCTCGTCGCGGGTGATGAACATCTGCACCCCCGCGATGGCGACGGCGATCACCAGCATGACCGTAACGAGCGCGTATGCGCGCGGATAATTGCCGTAGCTGAACGCCGAACGGTAGGCCTCGTACATCAGCGTGTCGGTGGACATGGAGGGCCCGCCGCCTGTGAGCAGGTAAACCGGCACGAACATGAACACGTTGATTAGGGTATCTGAAATGATCACGAACACAAGCGCGTTTTTGAGCATCGGCAGTGTAATCCGAAACAGCGTCACCCAGTAGCCCGCGCCGTCGATGCGGCTCGCCTCGTAGATGTTTTCGCTGATGTTCTGCAGTCCCGCGAGCAGGAACATCATCCAGTACGGAACGCCCTTCCAGCAGCAGATGAACACGATCACGTACAGCGCCTGGTTCTTGCCGGTTAAAAACGGCTGTGCGGGCATCCCCAGGGTTTCCAGCACCGTATTGAAAATCCCGGTCGAGGTGGAAAAAAACATATTCCACACCGTGCACGCGATCACGATGCTGATGGATACGGGCAGGTAGATCATCGTGCGCGCGGCGCGTACGGCGCGGCTTCTGCGGTTCAAAAGCAGCGCAAGCGCGATGGCCAGCACCACCTGAATGGCGGTCGTAAACACGCAGAACCACAGCGTGACGCCGAGGGAATTCAGAAATATAGGCTCCGAAAACAGGGAAACATAGTTGCGTATTCCGGCAAAATACGTAACGCTGCCCTTGCCGATCTTAAAGAAGCTCTCCACCAGCGAATACAGGATCGGATAGATTTTGAATATGCCGATCAAAAGCATCGCGGGCAGCAGGAGCAGGTAAGGCTCCAGCCTGCCGTGCGGCCGGCGCAGGGCTATGCCAGGCTTGCCCGGAGTTCGGTTCATCATGCGGTTTACCACCTTTTATCGGTATCGGCCCGTATGGCAGTGATGCACATGCGGGCCGATACCATGCGTTTCATGCGGGAAATCGGTTGATTTCAGCGGTTACTTGTACATCTGCAGCTGCGTGTCCAGCTGCATCACCGCGGAGTTCAGCGCTTCCAGAACGTCCACGCCGTTGCGGATATCCGAGAACGTGCTTCCGATGATCGTCTCAAACTCGCCGTAGGCAAGCGTGGAGGGGCGCGGATACGCGGTGTTCTGCGCCTCGAAGGACGCCAGGCGGAAAATGCTCTTGGGGAAATCCTTGTACTGGTCGTCCGTCATATAGTTTTCCAGGACCGCCAACTGCGCCGCGAACGCGCCGCGCGTCGTCAGGAAAACGCTGTTGCCTTCGCCCAGCGTGAAGTACTTGATGAAGTCCACGGCGGTTTCCACGTTCTGCGAGCCCGCGCACAGGCCCACGTGCCAGCTGTCGGTCGGCGTGGCGGCGGTGCCGTTTGCAAAATACGGGAACGCCGTGAAGCCCCAGTTCAAGCCTTCCGTCTTGCCGAAAGTATTGAAGTTGAAGATATTCGCGGTCAGGAATACAATCTTGCCGGCCATGAAGAGGCCGTCGGAATCCGCGGGGCTGGTGCCCTTGGGCGAGATCATATCCACGTTGTGGATGTCCGAGTACCATTGCATCGCGGTCTGGAACGCCTCGCTGTTGAGATAGCCGTCCACCGTCAGCCCGTCCTCGCCGAAGGCGTCGGCGCCCAGGGAATTGGGGAGGGGCAGGATCTGGTAGGGGCGGTCCACCTGCTCAAAGGTCAGGCCGAAGATCGTATCGTCGTCCACCGCGGAAATCACCTGCTTGCTGATCTCCGCGACCTGCTCCCAGGTCAGGCGCTCGGCCGGGTCTTCGGACGGATACGCAATCCCGGCGGCATCCAGCAGGTCCTTGTTGTAGAACAGCGCCTGGCAGGAGTTACACAGCGGGGGCGCGATAAACTCGCCGTCATAGATGCTGGACTTCACCAGCGCCGGGGCGTACTCCGCCTTTTCGTCCGCGGTAAAATACGCGTCCATCGAGCTGATCCAGCCCTTGTAGGTATAGGCGCTGACCATGGTCGCATCGGTCATGACCACGTCGAAATCCTGGCTCTGGCTGCCCAGCTTGATGGTAACGGCGTCGTTGTATTCGGAATAGGGATACTCCTCCAGCTTCACCGTCACGCCCGGGTTTGCGGCCATATACGCGTCGATGGACGCCTGTACCGCCGCGTGATATTCGGTGAACGACAGCACCGTGATGGTGCCTCCGGGCGCGGCAGCGGCGCCGGTCACGCAAAGGGACGCGGTCAAAAGAAGCGCCAGCAGTACGGAAAGCAATTTTCCTCCATGTTTCATTGGATATTTCCTCCTTATTCTGTTGGGTTGGCGCGGGATGCCTTTATAATTCCCGCATTTCATGTATTCAGAGTATCATGGTTCGACCAGAAATAACATGTTCTATCTAAAGATTTGGTCTGTGATTTACAGCACTTGCCCCGTTTCAATTGCCAAGGCTCCGGGCGGATGCTATATTCATTGTAACGCGAAAACGAAACATTCTTCAACGAAGGGATGGAATTTTCATGGAAGAAACGAAGCAATACCATATTCATACGACGTCCAGGGACGTGGCGCCCTATGTGCTCCTGCCGGGCGATCCGCACCGCGTGCCGCTGGTGGCCGAGCTTTGGGACAGCGCCCGCTTTGTGGCCGATAACCGCGAGCACGTCACCTACACGGGCGAATACAAGGGCATGCCGATCACCTGCACGTCCACGGGCATGGGCTGCCCCTCCACCGCCATCGCCGTGGAGGAGCTGGCGCGCTGCGGAGCCAAAACGCTGATGCGCATGGGCACCAGCGCGGGCATCGCCAGCTACGTCAATCCCGGCGACCTGACGATCTTTGACAGCGCCTGCCGTTTCGAAGGCACCACCAAGTGCTACGTGCCCCCGGAATATCCGGCGGTTTCGCACCATGAGATCGTGCAGGCCGCCATCCAGACCGCCGAGCGGCTCGGCGTACCCTACCATGTGGGCACCTCCCGCTGCATCGACGGCCTGTACACCAACAGGCCGGACGCCAACTGCTCCTTCGGCGGGTACCATCCGCACAGCTGGGACCATTTCATGTCCGACCTGAAACAGATGAACGTAATCGCGGGCGAAATGGAAAGCGCGGCCGTGATGGTGCTAAGCCGCCTGTTCGGGCTGCGGGGCGGCGCCATCTGCATGTGCGTCACCAGCCTGACCCGGGATTTCGACCGGGGCGGCCAGCTGGACATCAACAAGATCGAATACGGCGGCGAGAGAATCAAGCAGCTCAATAAGATCGCCCTGGAAACCATGTACCAGATCTACCTCAACGACCGGAAAAAAGCGGCGAAGGCCTGAGCCAGCCCCGTACTTGCCTGCTTCCGGTTCCCTCCGTAAACCGCCGCGGTTCCTACTCCTCCGCGGCGGTTTTTTGTTGCGGGAAAGAGCCGCCCCCCTCTATTGACAAGCCGGAACCACTGGTGATACCTTATACGCACAGGAAAACCGGATCGGCGTTTTAGCCCATAGCTCATGCTTTGGGGAATCGTATTGTTTGGAGGGACCGCATACCATGCTTCAGTCACTGGACCGGGCGCTGCTGGTGCTAGAATACCTGGCCAGGCGCAAGAGCGCGGGCATATCAAAGATCGCGGAGCATTTCGGCGTGGACAAAAGCACGGCGACGCGCATCATGCAGACGTTCGCGGCGCACGATATTGTGGAAAAGGACGAGTTCACGCAGAAGTACCACATGAGCAACGGAACGCTGCAACTGAGTTACCAGGTGATGCTCAACAACCGCATCATGCAGGTTGCGCGCCCGCTGCTGGTGGAACTTGCGCAGATGACCGACGAAACGGCCAAGCTGTGCGCGATCAGCCACGACTGCATTTATATCCTGGACCAGGTCACCGGCAAGCAGGGCCGGCTTACGCAGACCGCCGATATCCCGGGCATGCGCAAGCCGTTTCATTGCAGCGCGGTCGGGAAGATCATGATGGCTTATATGCCGCAGGACGAAGCCAGGGAACTGCTGGAGCGGCTGGACCGGAAGTGCTATACGGAAAACACGATCTGCGACGTCGAGCCCCTGATGAAACAGCTGTATGAAATCCGCGTCCGGGGCTACGCCATGAACCTGGCGGAATATACGGACCGCGCCTATTGCGTCGCCGTGCCTGTGTTTGACGAAACCGGCGCGGCCAGCTACGCGCTGGGTTTCTCCGGCATGACGGACTACCGCAGGCACCCCGAGCATTTCAAGCGGATTCTCGACTGCATGAAGAACTCGGCCCAGATGCTGACCGACAATTACCGCAGCGAAATCGTCAGGAATATGCTCTGACGTCCGTACCGCAACCCCGCACGCGGCAATGACCTGTCGCCGGATATCGGTTGCGTATTATGCAACGCCAAATAATAATCAGTTGCGTCATGCGCAACTGATTATTTTCATCGCTTGATTTGCTGGTATAATGGCATCGAAAAGCAAGGACCGAAATCATCCATATCCACCCGCACGGGCGCCGGCATACGGGCTGGCAGCGCCGCCGCGCTTGGGGACGTTTCACTGGATGACGCCGGCAGGAAAGGCACAAGCATGAAAGCGATATTGGTGAACGGCGACCAATCCCTGTCCTGGAGCGATGTTCCCGATCCCGTTGTACAAAGCGACGAGGTGCTGATTCGGGTTGAAGCCGCAGCGTTGAACCGCGCCGATCTTATGCAGAGGGCCGGAGATTATCCCCCGCCGGAAGGCTGCCCCGAATGGATGGGACTGGAGGTTGCGGGCGAAATCACCGGCATGGGAGAAACAGCGAAACAGGAAAGCCGCTGGCATATCGGCGACCGCGT
Source organism: Candidatus Limiplasma sp. (assembly GCA_963674895.2). Lineage (GTDB taxonomy): Bacteria > Bacillota > Clostridia > Christensenellales > Aristaeellaceae > CAXXOK01. The sequence continues at coordinate 394,105 of CAXXCY010000002.1, read as the reverse complement.
CTGCGCGCTGCTTGGCGGCGGCGGATACGCGCAGTATGTGGCTGTACAGCATACGATGGTCATGCCGATCCCGGAGGGAATATCCATCGAGGAAGCCGCGGCCATGCCGGAGGCGTTTGCGACGGCCTATCTGAACCTGTTTTATGAAGGCGGCGCCAAGGCCGGGGAAACGCTGCTCATGCACGCAGGCGCGAGCGGCCTGGCCAGCGTCGTGATTCCCATGGCCAAGGCATTCGGGCTTTACGTGATCACGACTGTGCTATCGGATACAATCGCCGATTCCATCAAGCATCTGGGCGCGGACCTCGTGGTGAACGCCGGCAACACCAAGATCGAGGACGTGCTCCGCGAACTGCTGGAGGACGGCCGCCCCGTTGATCTGGCGATCGACTGCCTCGGCGGCGATATGGCGGGCAGATGCCTGCCCTATATGGCGCGCGACGGCCGCTGGATCATCATCGCGACGCTGGCGGGCGATACCAGCGTGATCAACCTCAAGGAAATGTACAAGCGCAACACCCGCGTGATCGGCAACACCCTGCGCTCCCGCTCGCCGCAGATGAAGGCGGAAATCCTGTCCCGGCTTGTGGAAACGGTCTGGCCGAAGGTGCGCGATGGCCGGGTGCGCGCCACGGTTTACAAGGTATTGCCCATCGAGCAGGCCGAAGCGGCGCACGCGATCCTGATGCGCGGTGAAAACATCGGCAAGGTCGTATTGAAGGTTACCTGACGCGCGGACGCGGTTTTCTATTGGACAGGGAAGGGAGAAGCCTGTGGGTAAGTTGATGAATAAACTGATGAAGTACATTGCGTGGTTCATCGCGTTCCTGCTCTTCGCCGCGGTGCTTACGGTGTTTGCCCAGGTTCTCTGGCGCTACGTTTTCCGTAAGCCGATCAGCTGGACGGACCAGCTGTGCCGGTTTTTGTATGTTTGGATTGTGATGCTGGGCATCCCCGTGATCTTCCACTACCAATCGGTGACGGTGTTTGACTCCCTGTCCAAGAAGCTTGGCGAGAAGGGCCAGAGGCGCCTGCACATCGTGGTATGCCTGCTTGCCGTTTTCTTTGCGGTCGCCTATTTCATCTTCAGCTGGCAGTTCGTGATGAAGAAGGGCTGGCAGACCATCCCGGGATTTGGGGAGCTGCCCTATTGGACCATCTATATCGCCCAGCCAATCTGCTGCGTTTTCCTGTGCCTTGAAATGATCACCCAGATGCTTGCGGATATCAGGGCGCTGAAGGGCAAAAAGGAGGCGGGCGTATGATGCTTCTCATCTGCTGCGTTTTATTCTTCGCGCTGCTTTTCATGAGCGTTCCGATCGTGCTTGCGCTGGGTATCCCAAGCGTCGTCTGGTTCCTGTTTTCGGAAAACGTACCGTTTATGATCTTCGCACAGAAGATGTTCAACGCCACCAACAGCTTCGCCATGATGGCGATCCCGTTTTTCATGCTGGCGGGCGGCATTATGGAAAAAACCGACATCACGAAATCCATCCTGGAGCTCGCCAACGCGGCGGTCGGCTGGATTCGCGGCGGCATCGCGCACACGGTGGAGCTTTCCGGCATCCTGATGGCGGGCCTCTCCGGCTCCTCCAACGCCGATACCTCCGCCATGGGCGTACTGTGCCTGGAGCCCCTGCGCCGCAGCGGGTATTCCGACGGCTGGGCCAACGCGATCGTCGTTTCCGCGGGCAGCATCGGCCCGATCATTCCGCCGAGCATCACCATGATCATTTTCGCCAACGCGGTCGGGATGAACGTGGGCCAGCTGTTTATGAGCGGCGTGCTGCCGGGCGTCCTGATCGGTGTGTGCTACATGGTGGTGTGCTACGTCTATGCCAAGAAGCACAACATCCCCAGGGAGCCCTTCAAAGGCTTTGTCAACCTGGGCAAGACCTTCATCAAGGCGATCTGGGCGCTTCTGATGCCCCTGATCATTATCGGCGGCATCCTGAGCGGCGTGTTTACCGCCACCGAATCCGGCGTCGCCGCGGTGGTTTACGGAATCGCATATGGGTTCGTCACCAAAAAGCTCACCGTGAAGGAGCTGTGCGTCGCGGTCCGCGACGCGGCCAAGGCGTCCGTGGGCCCGGTATCGCTCGTGGCCATCTCCAGCGTGTTCAGCTATATGCTGGCCCGGGAAGGCATCGTAACGCTGGTCGGCAATTTCGGCATGACGCACATCGCCTCGCCTATCGTGTTCATGCTGTTCAACATCCTGGTCTGCTTTATCGCGGGCTGCTTTATCGATGCGACCGCGACCATGCTGCTGCTCGGGCCGATCATGCTGCCGCTTGCGCAGGCCATGGGCATCCCGGCGCTGCAGTTCGCCTGCGTTTTCGTGCTGGCCAACATCATGGGCGGCATGACGCCGCCGGTCGGAACGCAGCTGTTCGTGATCACCGCGATCAGCAAAACGCCGATCTCCAGCCTCATCAAACCCATGAGCTGGTTCATTCTGGTGTATCTGCTGAGCTTGGTGCTCATCACGCTCATCCCCGGCTTATCGACCTGGATTCCCGGTATGGTATAAACCCGCGCGCGAATATAATTGGCTTGCCAATTAAAAATAATAACGAATGGGGGAAACCGTCATGAAAACGACCAGGAAACTACTCTCACTGGCACTTTTCGTCACCCTGTTAACCGCACTCGCCTGCACCGCATCCGCCGAATCCTCCTACGACCTGACCGGCTGCGAACCGCTGAAGGTCCTCTTCCCGTGCCCGAACGGGGCCACCGCCCTGGATACCGTATACACGGAAAAGTGGATGGGCCTCGTTACGGAGCGCAGCGGCGGCCTGATCACCTTCGACTACACCAACAGCGGCGCCCTGGGGAGCCCCGCCGAGCTGATGGACGGCGTGGATATGGGCGCGTACGACATGTCCGTGATCGACCTGGCGAACTTTGATTCCTATGTGCCGCAGGTGGACGTGCTGTGCCTGCCCTATATCATCAAAAACTATGAGCACGCGCAGAAGGTGTACGGCGGCGCACCCTTTACATGGGTTTCCGGCCTGGTCGGCGATAAGATGAACGTCGTAATGCTCAACACGTTCCTGATGGGCTTCCGCGACGTTCTGTCCAAGGACCCGCTGACGACGCTTGACGACTGCAAGGATTACCTGATCCGTTCCCCCGCCGTGGAGCTGTATCTCGAAGCGCTTGGCCGCCTGGGCTTCTCCTGCACCACCATCAGCTATTCGGAGATGTACAGCGCGATGTCCGCGGGCATCATCGACGCCGTCGAAACCACGCTCAACGTCCTGTACGAAAGCGGCTACTACGACCTGGGCAAGTATATCCTGGCGACCCGCCACTTCTTCGCCTGCTCCCAGGTGATCGCCAACACCGAATTCTGGGCCGGACTGCCGGACGTTTACAAGCAGATCATGACCGACGCGCTCGATGAGGTCGTTGCGGAAGAATGGGCATACAGCGCCCAGATGGAAGAGCATTACAAGGCCCTGTTTGAAGAAAAGGGCGTTACCGTAACCGAGCTCAGCGACGAAGACCACGCAAAAATCCTCGCGATCTTTGACGATTACTGGAAAGAAAGGGCGGCCTCCATGGGCGAAGGCGCAGCCGAAATGCTCGCGACACTGATTGCACTTCAGGATTAATCCATTATAATGAATGGACACGGCCGGGGACCTGGAAATCCGTTTCCGGTCCCCGGCCCTTTTCCCGGCACACAATACGGAGATTGAGAGGCGCGGCGGGGTATGAAAGCCAAACAAATCGTTTTTACCGGGGTTAACCGGGCGGAGCTTCTGAACGCGGAATGCAGGGAACCGGCCGCCGATGAAGTGATCGTGAAAGCGGCCTATACCACGATCAGCCAGGGGACGGAGCGCGCCAATATCTCGGGAAGCCTCGACGTGCACGCGTTCAAACCCCGTCCGGGCGAAACGCCGGTCTTCCCGCGCTTCGGCGGCTACAGCGGCGCGGGGACCGTGTATGCCGTCGGGACGGACGTGACGGAGTTTCAAATCGGCGACCGTGTGGCCGGCTGGTGGGGCCTGCACAAAAGCTATTGCGAATTCCCCCAATGTAACCTCATCAGGCTGGAGGATGAAATTGCCTTTGACGCCGCATCCGTCGCGCATATCGCCTGCTTTCCCATGGGCGCCATCCGCAAAACGAGGCTGGAAATCGGGGAGAGCGCCGTGGTGATGGGCCTGGGTATACTTGGCATGCTTGCCGTTCAGGAACTGCGCGCCGCAGGCGCCGCGCCGGTACTCGCGGTTGACCTTCTGGAGAGCCGGCGAAAGCAGGCGCTGGAAAACGGCGCGGACTGGGCACTGGATTCCGCCGACCCAGGTTTTATCCGGCAAGTCAGGGAACTCACGGGCGGGGGCGCGCATATCGCCATCGAGGTGACCGGCGCGGGCAAGGCGCTGGATCAGGTGCTGGACGTGATCGCGCCCAAGGGCCGCGTGGCGCTGCTGGGCTGCACGCGTGACAGGAACTTTACCATCGACTATTACCGCAAGGTGCACGGCCCCGGCGTTTCCCTGATCGGCGCACACACCGCCGCCCGGCCGCAAATGGACTCATACCCCGGCTTCTGGACGGTTTACGATGAGATGGCCGGCATCCTGCGCCTGCAAAAAGGCGGCCGGCTGGACCTGCAAAAGATCATTTCCGAGGTCCATTCCCCCGCCGAGGCGACGGAGGTCTACCGCCGTATGCTGACGGAACCGGATTTCCCCGTCGGCGTTCAATTTGACTGGTCCCTTTTATAGGATCGATTCGGAGGCGGAAACGCATGAAGAAGCTGAAAGTCGTACAGATCGGCACCGCGCACGACCACGCCGCGGATACTTACGAAACCCTGCGGGCCCTTCGCGGCGACTATGAGCTGCTGGGCGTCTGCGAACCGGACGGAGCGCAGCGCGCAAAGGCCGCCGCGGGCGGACGGTATCCGGACGCCGTATGGATGTCCCTTTCGGACGTGTTGGCGCTTGACGGATTGGACGCGGTAGTGGTCGAATCGGAAGAAGAAAAGCTGGTCGGGTATGCGCAGCTCTTCGTGGACCGCGGCCTTCCCATCCATATGGACAAGCCCTGCGGCGAGGACTATCCGGCGTTCCGGCGGCTGATCGAAACCGTGAAAGGGCGGAACATTCCCTTCCACGTCGGGTACATGTACCGTTACAACGCGGCCGTAAAGCGCTGCCGGGAGCTGAAGGAAAGCGGCAGGCTGGGCGATATTTTCTGTGTGGAAGCGCAGATGAGCGTGCTGCACAACGCCGAAAAACGCGCGTGGCTTTCAAAATTCAAGGGCGGCATGATGTTCTTCCTGGGCTGCCATCTGGTGGACCTGGTCTATATGATGTGCGGGGAACCGGAAGAGGTGATCCCCTATAACACATCCACGGGGAACGGCGGCGTCGAAAGCGAGGATTACGCCTTCGCGCTGTTCCGGTACAAAAACGGCGTCTCCTTTGTGAAAGCCTGCGCCTCGGAGGTGAACGGCTTTGACCGCCGCCAGCTCGTGGTTACCGGCACGAAGGGCACCGTACACATTCAGCCGCTGGAGCTGCGCACAGGCGGCGCGGACTTTGAACAGACATCCCCCGCGCATATCACCTTTTATGAAGACGGCATCCGTCACCCGTTCGGCAAGGCGGGCAGCGATGTGCAATTTCCGCCCTTCGGGCGGTATCTGGAGATGATGCGGGACTTTGCCGGGATCGTGCGCGGCGAACACGAAAACCGATATTCGTATGACTACGAGCTGGCCGTGCAGCGCCTGGTCCTTCAGGCCTGCGGAAACTGGAAAGGAAACAGAAAATGAGTAAAAAAATACTGCTCCTGGGAGGCAGCGGAGCGCTGGGCTCCTACCTCACGCCGGAGCTTCTCAAGACAGGCTGCCGGGTGCATGTGGTGTCGCTGGACGCCCTATCATCGGACGACCCGAACCTGACCTACGAGCAGGCCGACGCCAAGGACAACATCTGGCTTGCCGGGGCGCTGAAGGCCCGCTATGACGCGATCGTCGATTTTATGATCTATACGACGAAGGAATTTAAGCTTCGCTATGAAATGCTGCTGGCGGCCACGCCGCACTATGTGTTCCTGTCGTCCTACCGCGTGTATGCGGACGCCAAGGGCGTCATTGACGAAAATTCCCCCCGTTTGCTGGACACGCTCACGGATGACCCGGCCTTTCTCGCCACGGATGATTACGCGCTGGCCAAAGCGCGGCAGGAGGATATCCTGCGGGCGTCCGGATATTCCAACTACACCATCCTGCGGCCCGTCCCGACCTTCTCCAGCCGAAAATACCAGCTGATTTCCATGGAGGCGAACTCCTTCATCAACCGCGCGCTGGAGCACAAGACGGTCGTCCTGCCCGAACCCGCCATGCACAAGCAGGCCACCATGAACTGGTCCGGCGACGTGGCGAAAATGGTCGCCCGCCTGATCCTCAACCCGAAGGCCTACGGCCAGACCTATGCCGTCGCCACCGCCGAGCACCACACCTGGGGCGAGATCGCGGATTATTACGGGGAGATTCTCGGCATGCGGTATGTAACGACCGATATCGATACCTTCCTGAATATCTTCGATAAGCACACCGATTGGGGCCGCTGGCGGCTGATGTACGACCGCATGTACGACCGCGTGATCGATAACGGCAAGATCCTGCGCGACACGGGGCTCACGCAGGCGGACCTCATGCCGCTCAGGGACGCGCTGCGCCTGGAGCTTTCCACGCTTCCCGAAGACCCGGGCTGGTGCCACTTCAGCGTCGCCAGCATCATCTACGCCGATATCAACCGCCGCATGGACGAATTTGTGGCAACGGGAAAGGTGACGCTGTAGGCATTCCCGCCGGAAATAAAACCCTACAGTATCCAATGCAGACTTTTCTTTTGGCGCCGGGCAGCGACGCGACGAATTTCTACCCGCCGCGTCGTTTCCCTGTTCGGATACCGCTGCCCATCCGCTCCCATACGCATCCTCCGGCATCAAAGCAAGCTTTGATGCCGTTTTTCAATACCACTTCCTTAAATACGGCCATGCGTCAGCCAAAAATCCGAAACCAATCCATTGCATCCCATTTCATGCGCCGGGCTTCCGGTAGTTTTACTTGACAGCCGGCCATATGCCTCAGTATACTGGGGTATAAAAGCATGTTCCAAGACATCAGGCACATCTTTCGTTACGCGCATGGCTGCGAAAATGACGCATTAAAAATGAATAGCTGTACATGCCCACCCCGCAGCGGGCAGACGGCACCGTTATGATGAACTGTTGAATCGGCGTGTTGAAAGGGAGAATATTGATGAGCAGACAGAGACTATGCGCGGCCGCAGCCGCAGTCCTTGCGGCGGTCTTTTGCGCCGGCGCGGGAAACGCTGCCGGTTCCGGCCAGAATTGGGCCGTGTTCGGCAGGTTGGTCAACCGGGATTACCAAATGGAGGTAGCCTACCAGACGGCGTTGATCCCCGATTTCGTATGCCTGGACAATAACGACCGGATATTCGCCATCAACAACAGCGGCCGTACGATTTTCCAGGTGCAGGAGAACGGGGAATTCTCGGCCGTTTATACCTCGCCCGACGCGCCGGTTTCCTGCGTTGGTTTCGACAGCGGAAACAACATGTGGTTTTCAACGGGCGGAAACCAAATCTTCCGGATAGACGCCGAGGGCAACCAAACGCTCGTCGTCGCGAACGGAGCCAACCGCATTTTCCGCATCGACAGCCGGGACCGCCTGATCGCGGTGGATTACTACGGTACCCATAAAGATATTCAGGTGATCACTCCGGACGGAAACGTCAGCGTTCTGGCCGCGGATATGGATATCAAGTACCATATCGTCGGCCCTGCCGACAGCGTGCTCCTGCTGAACTATCTGGGACAGGTTCTGCAAATCGACGCATCCGGCGTACAGACCATCATCGCCGAAAGGGACTCCTTCGACGCTGGCCTGGCGATGGGGCCGGACGGTACGGTGTATGTGCTGGACGGCCGGATACAAATTCTGGATCTCGGTTCCGGCCGCTTGCAGGATGTTCAGTGGTACTCCAAAAAGTACCAAATGGCTATGTTCAACGCCGCATTCGACAGCATGGGGCGCATGTACCTGTATACCGGAAACACCGGGCTGTACCGTGTCGACCTGCAGTTAAAAACCGTGGAGCAAATCCTCAATTCGTTCGGCTCCACGATGGCGATGGCCGTGAACGCCGACGGCAAGCTTTTCCTTGCATACGGCGATAATCTGCCCGAGGGGAAATCTACCGTGTACCAGGTCGATCAGGGCGCGCTGACCGCCGTCGCGTCCGTACCGGGCGGCATGCCCCGCGGACTTGCAGCTTCGGGAACGGACACCCTCTATATCGCAACGGACGACTCGGCGGCGGACGCGTATATCTATTCGGTCAATCTGATCAGCGGCAAATACTGGAAAGTGAAAAAGGTGAAGCACAACCTGGATTCGCTGGTCGTCAATCCGGTCAACGGCCAGCTCTGGTGGAGCATCCGGTATGACAAGGTCTATCATATAAACGCCAAGGGCGACACCGTTTATACTTCGGTGATCAAGAATCCGGACGACATTTTTCTGGATTTCGGCCCGGACGGCACACTGTACGCCATTATATGGAAGTTCCGGGAGGTGCAGCCCGGCCCCGGTCCCCACAGCCTGTACAAACTGGGCGAAAAATCCAAGTGGGTTGAACTGGCGGATATGCTGACCAACGATCCCGGAATCTGGTGGGCGCTTCCGGCCGCCGGGCTGGATGGCTCGGTCTACGCGATCGCATCCATCGACGGCAGCACGATTTCTCCCAGCCGCAGCGAATCCTCGTTCGACGCCGTTCTCCGCCTGAATGAGGCCGGCGGAATGGAACTGATCGGTTACGATTTCCCTTATGACTGCATGGCCGCGGCCTGCGATCCGAGCACGGGCGACATCCTCTTTTGCCATAGTTCCGGGGTATACCGGATGAAAACCCCCAAGTAAAGGACGCGGCGCAACCCCGCGATTTTATCCGCCGCGGCTTCTGACCATACGGAGGAACGGATATCAGGATATCCAAAAAAACTCCGGCATGATTTCAAAGAATATATCGTTTGCGTATCCGGCGAATATTCGGTGATCAATGACGGCGAAGAAGCCATCCTGCATGCCGGCGACGAGATGCTCATTCCGAAGGGAGCCTTGCAGGGCGGGCGGTGCAGAGCCGGAACGCGGACCATCCACGCGTTCGGCGGGCAGCGGTTCCAAAAACCCTGAGCAGACGGCCGACGCCGCGGAACGACGCTGTTTCACACCTCCCGATTCTGTGTAACCCATATAGGAAGCGCGCTGTTCAATTCCGCGCGCTTTAAAAAGCTTTGGTTTGCAAAGGAGACCCTGATGAAGCATGAGCCGCAGGGCAAGTCCCTGTTTTCCCTGGCGGAAAGCTACCGTATCCACTATCTTGCCATCCGTACCCTGCCGTATATGATTCGCGGCGAGAAGCGGGGGCTTTTATCGCCCGTGCTCCGGGAACGGCTGATGATCGCCGTGACGGAGGTCAACGGCTGCGCCATGTGCTCGTGGTACCACGTCAAAATGGCGCTGGAAACCGGGATGGCTTCGGAAGAAATCCACCGCATGCTGTCGGGGGAGCTGCGGGACGTGCCGGACACGGAGCTCACGGCGGTGCTCTTCGCGCAGCATTACGCCGACATGCGCGGCAAGCCGGACAAAGCCGCGTGGGAACAGTTGAAAACGCAGTACGGCAGGGAGGCCGCGCTCGCGATGCTGGGCGCCATCCGCGGGATTATGCTGGGCAACGCCGTCGGCATTCCCTCCGGATCGCTGCTGCGCCGGTTCGGCGTGAAACGCTTCCATATCGACAGCCGCAGCACGCTGATCTACGAGATCGCCCTCCTGCTGTCCAGCGCGATTTTCATGCCGCTGGCGGCGCTGCACGCCATCGCGGCGCGGGCGCTGCATTTGCCTGTGGAACCCTGGGGTACGGAGTAAACAGCGGGCCGGTCGATGACCGGCCCGCTCAGACCGTTGACAATCCACGTTTGGCAACGGGATGCCAGCTTGTTCAAAAAGAGCCGGTTTCGCGAAACCAAGCGTGGAGCGGGTTTGAGCGTACACGAACGTACGTGATACCCGCGACATCGCGCAGTTGCCAAAGAAAACGGCCTTTTTCAACAAGCTGAGCGGGCGGGTCGATAACCGGCCCGCTGTTGTTTTTTATGGAACGAGACTTCTATTCAGTTACCAGCGTAAACGACTTCAGCATCGGGCTGCCGCCGCCGCGGTAGACGAACCATATCGCCTGTATGCCGTCCGGGACGGCGATCTCCGCTTCGTGTTCCTCCCAGACGTTTGACGAGTCGATCGGGATCACGCCCAGCGTTTCGCCGTCCCAGGCGGTTTTTACATCGAACGCGCCGTGCGCGTACGCGCGTGTCGTGATCCTCACGCGGCACACGCCCTGACAATGAAAGTACTTGAACCCGATCGCAGTACCGTCCTTGATCCCCGCAATATGGCCGTCCACCTCGTCGCCGTCGCGCCCGTCCTGCGTGATTTTCGGCAGCGCGGGATCGCCGGTCATGGGATGGTCCTCGCCGGTAAATAGGTTGCAGGCGATGTACGCCGGGTATTCCCCCTCGCCGCGCAGAGGCCCGCCGTTCAGTCCGCAGGAGGTGATCTCCACCTGCGGAATGGAGCCGTCCGGTAGAATCTCAACCGGCTCGGCGCAGCCCTGCCGGCTGAACCATGTGCCGTTCGTCTGGCGGTGGTAGAAGATGTACCGCTGCCCCGCGATCTCCACGATGCTGCCGTGGTTGTTGCCGCCGTACGCCGCGGGCTTGTCCGCGCGCTTGTAGGACGCAATATGGCTGTCATTGTTGCTGACGATCACCCCGCCGTACGCGAAGTCGCCGGTCGGCCGGGCGCTCACCGCGTAGCACAGCTCGTGCATCACGGTGGAGGAATACACGAAGTAGTACATACCGTTCACCTTACGGATGGAGGATGCCTCGAAGAACGGGTGTTTTTCAAAGCCCGTCCCCGCTGCGTACTCGCACCCGGGCACGACCAATACGGGCGCTTCCCGGATGGTGAGCATGTCCGGCGCAAGCACCGTGACCGTCGCACCGTGCCGGGACTTGTCCCCCCGCCCGGCAAAGCCGGTGTACAGGTAGGTCGTATCCCCCTCGGTCAGCACGCCGGGATCGAACTGCGGCTCGTCGCCTTCCCTCTCGCCCAGCCGCGTGCCGTCCGCGTACCGCACGTATCCGAGAAACTGATACCGTCCGGCGGGCGTATCGCACACGGCGACGGACACGATCTTCGCCTTGTCGTATACATAATACAGGTAATACTGCCCGTCCGGGCCCCGGGTCACGTCCGGCGCGTAGAGGTTCATCTTCCCCCCGCTGTTGAGCGGATCGGCTGTTTTGGGGAAAATCACGCCCTCGTAACGCCAGTCGCCCAGATCGTCAACCGGAGCCGACCAGCAGACGTAATCGCCCATGCAGAACACATACCCGTTATAGAAATCGTGAGACCCGTATACGTATACCCGGTCCCCGAACACATAGGGCTCGCCGTCCGGGATATACTCCCACGACGGGAGATAGGGGTTGAACGCCTGCTTTTTCATGCTTTGATTCCCTTTCCCGCTTTGCATCCGCCGCTTTTTGAGCAACGATTACAGTATACCACGCTTTACGCGCGGACAAAGCGTGCGATTTACCGCAACCCCTTTGCGTATCACCGTGATCGATGATACAATGGTCAGAAATACGGAAAGGGTAGTAAGCGTATGTCCTCCAAACACAGACTCACCCGGGCGTTCTATGCTGCGTTCCCCAATACGATCCCCATCCTGACGGGGTTTGTATTTCTGGGAATCGCCTTCGGGTATTACATGAACACGGCGGGGTTCGGCGCCGTGTATCCGATCGTGATCAGCGCGACCGTATTCGCGGGCTCGATGGAGTTTGTAACGGTCGGGCTGCTGCTTGGCGCGTTCGATCCAGTCCGCGTACTGATCCTGACGCTGATGATCAACGCGCGGCATCTGTTTTACGGTATATCGATGCTTGATAAATACCGGCAGACCGGCTGGAAAAAGAACATATTGATCTACGGCATGGCCGACGAGACCTTTTCCATCAACTGCACGGCGGATATCCCGCCGGACGTCGACAAAGGCTGGTTTATGCTGTTCGTCACGATATTGAACTACTGCTACTGGCTTTTCGGCACCGCGGTAGGCGCCATTCTCGGGTCCGTGGTGTACGTCGATACCGAGGGCCTCTCGTTCGTGCTCACCGGGCTGTTCGTCGTGCTGTTTCTGGAGCAGTGGCTCAAGGAGAAAACGCACCACAGCGCGCTGCTGGGGCTTTTCGCCACGCTTGTATGCCTTATTATCTTCGGCAGCGAAAGCTTCATCCTACCGGCGATGTGCGTTATCCTGGCGGTGCTGACGATCTTTCAAAAGCCGCTGGAAAAGGCGGGTGAAAGCCGATGACGATGACGCTTGCGCAGCAGATCATCACCGTCTGCATGGTGATCCTGGGCACGATCGCGACCCGGTATCTGCCGTTTATGCTGTTTTCATCCAAGAAGCCGACGCCTACATACGTCCAATACCTGGGAAAGATGCTGCCCTCCGCCGCGCTGGGGCTACTGGTGATCTATTCCTATAAAAACGTCAGCATCCTCGGCGGTTCGCACGGAATTCCGGAGCTGATCGCGACCGCCGTCATCGTTGCGCTGCATCTCTGGAAGCGGCAGATGCTCATCTCCATCGCGGGCGGCACGGTTGTATACATGCTGCTGATACAATTCGTGTTCTGACCGCAGCCGAATCGATTGCGGCAGCTGATGCTGACCACCCGCAGTAATGCAAGCACACGAGCATAAAGGCCGCCGGGTCTGCCGGTCGGGTTCCTCATGGTGCCCGATATGCGGTTTTTGGGGCTGCTATTCGTTGCCCCGGATGACGTGCAGGTCTTTTTTCAGCATTCGTTTTTCCATATACATTTTTTCGTCCGCCTGATTGATGATGTGATCAACGGAGTCGCTCGTCCCGCAGACGTGCGCAGCTGTCCCATGGCTGACGCTGATCAGGTAAACCCTATTTTCCTCGGCGTTTATCTGCTCAAATTTCTGCGAAATACGGCCCCAGACCATCTCGGCGCCTGTTTCGTCCATATCGTCCAAGACCAGCAGAAACTCGTCGCCGCCAACCCTTGCCAAAAAATCGTTGCCCCGGATGCTTGCGCGGATCACGTCCGCCACGCTTTGTATCAGCTCGTCGCCCGCATCGTGCCCCAGCTGGTCGTTGACCTCCTTGAGGCCGTTGATATCCAGATAGCATATCACGATCCGGCAGTTTTTCTTCGCCGAATCTTTTTTGATCGCGTTGAGTTTTGCGTACCCGGACCGCCTGTTGTAAACCCCGGTCAGTGCGTCGAACTCGGAGAAATATTTAATTTCCTTCTTTTGCGCCTTATTCACGGCGATCAGCACCGCCAGCACGAAAGCCAGCCCGGACAGAAGGAAATAGATCGAAAGATATTCTACAAACACCTTCGCAGCCCGGTCCGGAAAGCTGTCGTTAAATACCCGGCTCTCCTCCGACTGGGGGCTGATATACGTTACGATATAATAAATCCCGGTATCGCAGCTCAGCGAATAGCTGTCGTCGTTTGGTGCAATATCGGCAGTCAAGTTGATGCCCGTGAAGCAGAAAACCCCGTTTTTCGTATGCAGGAAACCGTTTGGCGTAGTTTGGATAATCCCCCATTCCTCCGGGTAGGCATTGGCAAAGCTTTCCTGCAAACGATCTTCATACATGAACGCCCATTCTTTGGTGCTGTCCTCGCTGTTATACAACCAGTACCCGTCCATGTTCAGCAAAAACAACTCGCCCAAACTTACTGTGGCGTTACGTTCCATGTGCCGCAGCAGGTCCTTTGCGTTATAGTTCAAAACCACGATGCCGACCGCTCTTTCAAAGCTTTCAAATATCGGCACCGCCAGCCGCAGCATCGGCTTGATCGGCAGTTCAACTTGGCCGTTTTCCACGTTCAAATCAAATGGCGAAACGTACACCTGATCTTTTTCCAGCGCCATCGTGTTGATAAAATAATACCTGTCGCTCTTATTCTGTAAATCCTCCGTTAGCGTAGCCGACGCTCCGTCCGCCGAATAATTGACACGCACAATCTCATCGCCGTTGCGGTTGATATAGCGTATCTGGTCATAAACCGCTTTCCGGTTGGAAAACGCGATCCACTCCAGCTTGGTTTTCTCATATGCATCATGCGCCAAAGCGCCAAGCTCCCGGGCATCGGAAATATAGAGCACATCCGTAACGCGTTCGGTGATACCGCCGATGACGTATGCTTTTTCTACCTCCACCAGGCTTTCTTCCCCGAGTTGAATCACTTTTTTCCGTATTTGTTCCGTATTGGTTTGGATGAAAAACGTAATCACAAGAAAAACGAAAGACAACACAAGGAACAGCACCAGCGTATAGAACTGAATACTCCTTCTCTCTCTGTGAATCATCTGTTTTATCATCTGAGTCACCTTTGCTTGTTTTTCGTCATCGCTGAATTGTTTGTCTATACATACAGTATACAGCCATATGTCTAAAATTCAAGAAAATCCGGATTCTTTCACTGGCCGGTCCTCAGCGGCAGGTTATCCGGCCGCATATGTTTGCTCGAATACAGCATCCGGCGGGATACGCGCCCGCGGGTTATCCGGTTGAACGGCGGCGCCGGTTTCCCCGGGCATACGCAATCGCATGCATAAAGCTTTTCACTTGTTGCCTCTTCCAAATTATAGTATACTGTATATGCCCAATCCAAAAACCAATAACAGGAAACCATCCAGACGAAAAAGTTTTCAAGCCATCAGCAACGCCCGGCACAAACAACTTCCCTGTCTTTCGCATGGTTGCCCATTTCCTTGTAGCGCAGGAAGCCAGGCAAAGTAACGGCGGCGCCAGCAAAGGATGTTATGGAATGGCAAGGTCCATACGCAAATCCATCGTTTTAGTTTCAGCGGCATTCGCGCTGTATGTTCTATCCGTCTTTCTGATGCCGGACGTTGTGATGAATCTGGCCGCTCTGGCCTGTGATGTAATTGCCGCGAGCCTTATTTTCCAAGCGGTTTTTACGTCCGATAACCGGGAATTCCGGCCGCATTACATCCTGCTGGGAGCCGGGGTTGTATCCTGGGCGCTCGCGGATCTTTTCTGGCTGATCTGCGATCAGGTTCTCCATATCGATCCGGACAGCGTCGGCTATATCACCGTTCTGTATTTCGGAACGAATGCTTTCCTGGCCGCGGCGACCGTCCTGTACGTCGTTTTCCGTATGCGCAAGTGGGACAGGGTGCAGCTGACCCTGGACGCGGTCACCTTTTCCGCGGTTATCCTTTGGCTAGCGTGGGTGCTGATGCTCAACCGGAGACCGGAAAACCTCGAGCTGTATTTAGGCGACACCGTCATAGGCTCCGCCACGATCGTCTTGGACGTGTTTTTGATTATCATCATCGGCGTCTGGTATCTGTCCATCCGAAAAGGACGGATTCCGTTACACCAGCGAATTTTATCCGGTTCCATATTCTGCTTTTCATTTATCGACCTGACATACTACTATATCTACGCACAGGGTTTATATGATCCCGGCTCGCTGATCGACGTGCTGTATACGCTCTCGCTGTTCGGGATTGCGGTTTCCATCAAGCTTTACTATCTCCGGTATCCCACCGCATATAACAGCCAAAACATCCATACCAATATCGGCCATGGCCAAAAGGGCCTGATGATTGTTTTGTGCCCGATCATCATCATGCTGTTCACCAGGATCAATCTGACCGATATGATCGTATACGGGGGTTTGCTCCTCTTTCATGAAGCCAGCAGTTCCTATATCCAGAAAGCGCTTCGCGATAAGGCGCTGCTGGACCAGGAAATGATCATGAACAGGAAACTGGAGCAACTTGTATCGGAAAAGGTCCGGGATTTGGAATCCGCAAACGCAGAACTGCGGAGGCGCAACGAGGACCTGCGATACGTCGCCCTTCACGATTCGCTGACCGGCCTGTACAACCGCACCTATTTCATGGAACGGCTCGACGAGTTTATCAATACGGTCTCTTCGGATGACAAAGTAATGCTGATGATGTGGAACGTAGACAATCTGAAAGGCATTAACGATACTTACGGGCATTATACCGGCGATCAGCTGCTGATCTGGCACGCGGAGAATGTGCGGAAGCTGTTTGACGAACAAGACGTGCTGGCCCGGCTCGGCGGCGACGAATTCGCCCTGCTTCACAGGAGCGATCAGCCCCAGACAAATCCGCTATCTATCGCCGCACAGGTGGTTGCGTCCTGCAGGGAACCGTTCCGGATCGGCGAATACACCATTCAGGTTTCGGTGAGCGTCGGGATATGCCAGTATCCGACCTGCTCTTCCGATAAATACTCACTGCTCAATCATGCGGATACCGCAATGCACAACGCCAAAGAGACGCAGCCGGACAACCATATATCCATGTATTCCGAAATCGATAAAGCCATGCAGCGGAAATACCGGATCGGAAATTACCTGAAAGCGGCCGACTACGACCGGGACCTCCAGCTGCACTTTCAGCCGCAGTTCCGCACGGCAGACCGGAAGCTGATCGGGATGGAAGCGCTGCTCCGGTGGAACTGCCCGGGCATCGGCCCCGTTTCCCCCGCCGAGTTTATACCGATCGCCGAAGAAGCAAACCTGATCATTCCCATCGGCAATTGGGTGATTGAAAACGCCGTCCGCCAAATTGCCGTATGGAACCACGCCTATCAGGCAAACCTCCGGATGGGAATCAATATCTCCCCGATGCAGTTTGACCAGCCCGGCACCTACACGGTGCTCGACGCCGCCATCCAGCGCAATCAGGCCGCGGAGGAATGGATCGATATCGAAATCACGGAGGGCCTCGCGCTGGGCAACGAGGAAAGGCCAGGAAATATCATGGAGCAGTTCCAAAACAAGGGTATTTCAATCTCCATTGACGATTTCGGCACGGGATACTCCTCTTTGGGCTACCTGAGCATTCTGGCCTTTGACAGACTGAAAATCGCCAAACCGCTGATCGATCACATCACCACAGACGAGTCCAGCCAGAAGATCGTCGCCTCGATCATCCTGCTGGCAAAATCGCTCGATCTGCTGACCATCTCCGAGGGCGTGGAAACCAGGGAGCAGTTCGACCTGCTTCACAAACTGGGCTGCGACCAGATACAGGGATACTACCTGGGCAAGCCCGTACCCGCCGGAGAGTTTGAAGACGCATTCCTGAAGGCAGCCGCCACCGGCTGAAAGAGTTATCATCCACCCGAGAAACAGCCTAAAACAGCACAACGCCCTCCCATTCGATCCAAAGCAGCGCCGGAAATCCTGCGTCTGTGTTATCCATGAATATCCACTGAAAACCGGAGAATACGATATGAGTAAATACGGCGCGCCGTGGGAAACCGTAGGGCAAAGCGGGCATCCTGTTCTCAAGCTCATTTTTGCGGATATCCGGGAATCTCCTATCGACCACTCCTTTTTACAATAATAAAAGGAATTGCAGGATTTTGGATATCAAGTTCAGAAAATATCATGAAAGGAAAAATCTGTCATATTCCTGAAGGTAAAAGAATAGCGATGAACCCGTTCGGCCACCCGAACCAGGCGCCAAGGAGCAGCATGTCTGATACAGCCGTGACCCCGACCGTTATCCGCAATGCCGCCGTTGTGTTGCCGGACGGCTTGCGGCGCGTGGATATCGGCATGCGGGGCGGAAAGATCGACCGTATCGGAGAAACGCTGGACGGCTATCAGTCGCAGCTTGACGCGTTCGGGCTTACCGCGATTCCCGGGATGATCGACGTACACACGCACGGCGCGGCAGGCATCGACGTCAACGGCGCGTCTGCCGGCGATTTTGAAAAGCTTTCCCGGTTTTTCGCGTCGGAAGGCGTGACCTCGTTCGTTCCCACAATCGTCAGCGATGCGGAAAGCCGCATGCTTGAGCTTGTCCGGGTGGTATCGGACATGCGTACACAGGTGCACGGCGCCAGGATCGCAGGCTGCCATCTGGAGGGCCCTTTCCTCTCGCCGGAGTACAAAGGCGCGATCCCGCGCAGGTACTTGCAGCCGGGCGACGCCGCGCTGATCTCCCGGTTTTTAAACGCCGCCAAAAGCTGCAGGCTTTGCATGACGGTATCCCCGGAGGTCAAGGGAATCGAAGCGCTGATGCACTATATCACCTCCCAGGGTATTCATGTAAAGCTGGGGCATTCGGGGGCCACCTACGAGCAGGCGATGCACTGCCTGAACGAGGGCGCGACCAGCTTCACGCACGTGATGAACGCCATGCGGCCGCTGGACCGCCACGAGCCCGGTATCCTCGGCGCGGCGCTGGAGAGCGACGCGTACTGCGAGTTCATCTGCGACGGCCTGCACCTGCACCCGGCAAACGTCCGGCTGCTTGTAAAAACCAAGGGGATCGACAAGCTCGTCGCGATATCCGACTCGATCATGGCCGCGGGCATGGGCGACGGCACCTATGCGCTCGGTTCCCAAAAAATCAATGTCAAGGACGGAGAAGCGACGCTGCGGGACGGCACCCATGCCGGAAGCACGCTGACCCTGCGCAAGGCGCTGATCAACCTGATGCATTTCACAAGCCTGCAGCTGGAACAGGCCGTCATTCCGCTGGCCCAAAATCCCGCAAAGCTGCTGGGCCTTGACCAACGCAAAGGCCGCATCGCCGAAGGCATGGATGCGGACCTTGTGCTGATGGACGCGCGGATGAACGTGCAGTATACCTTCATTGAGCAGGAGCTGGTCTACCGGCACGCTTCCATCGCCAGATAACTTCGGGCGTATCCGCCCGGCTCAGCGTGCACGCGGAAGCAGCAGCGCTTCGATCTGCGCCATCTGCGCGTTGTCCAACGGACCGAACGCCATGGCGCGCGCGTTCTCCTCGGCCTGCCGTACGGTTTTAAAGCCGGGGATCGGGATATTGGCCGGGCTTTTCGCCCACAGCCACGCAAGCGCGCCCTGCGCCGCCGTGCGCCCGCCGCTTTGCAGGACCTCGCGGATCGCGCTCATCCTCCGGAGGAATTCGATCTTGGGCCTGCCGTTTTCAAAATACTCCGTCCAGCCGAAGGCCGAACTGCGCACGTCGTCCGGCCCGAACCGCGTGTCCGCGGTGAATTTACCGGAGAGCAACCCCATTCCCAGCGGCGTGTTGCACAAACAGGCAAAGCCGTATTTTTCGCAGGCGGTATGCACCGCCCTGTCGTAGGTGAAGAGATTGGCCTTGGTCTGGATGACCGTCCCCCGGGTTTTTAAAGCGAATGTTTCGACATTCGCTTTGGTATAGGTGCTCCATCCGTAGATCCGGATCTTGCCCTCGGCCTGCAGCTTGTCAAGCTCATGGAACAGCGGCCCGATATGTTCTTCGGGCACCTCGCCGTTGTGCACCTGATACACGTCCACATACTCGGTCTGAAGCCGCTTAAGCGAAGCCTCCAGCGCCTTGCGGATATACGCGGGCGAGGTATCCTCGCCGTAAATCTCGCGCTTTTCGCGGTCGTGCACAAAGCCGCCCTTGGTGGCGATCACAACGCTCCCCCGCATACCCGTAAGCGCTTTGCCCAGCACCTCTTCGCTGTGCCCCGTGCCATAGGCGTCCGCCGTGTCGAAAAAGTTGACGCCGAGCTCCACCGCGCGGCGGATGGCGCGGATAGATTGTACGTCGTCCACCTCGCCCCAGCCGTCCGGCTCCCCGAACAGCTTGAACAGCCCGCCGATCGCCCAGCACCCCATGCCCATGGGGCTTATCTCGATTTCGCCGTTTTCCAAACGCAGTTTCATCCTGTCCACGCCTATTCCCCCTGCCGTCGTGTCCGCTGCCGTTTTACAGTTCTTCTTCCGTGCTTCCAATCAATCCCCGCCGCAGCCCGTCCCATGCCGCCTTCGCATCGCGCGCAAGCGTTTCCCTGTCGTAGAGCTTGACGGACATGGAGACGCCGATCATCAGGTAGTAATAAGCCAGCGCCGCATCCGCCGCGGATTGCCGCCGGATTTCCCCTTTCCGTATGCCGCGCTCTATACAGCGGGTAATGCCGTCCAGAAACTGCCCTTGCGTTTCCTGCGTTTTTTGCTGCATATACCCGGCGATAAACGCGGGCGGATAGTAGAAATAGCGGTCCCAGAAATACATTTTCGGGTTTCGGAAGCAATACAGGATAAATTCCATAAACATCCGCTCCAACTGCGCGGGCGCGCTTTCGCCGCCCTGCGCCGCGGTCGTCTCCCCGATCACGCGGACATACTCCGCCAGGATATCCTCAAATACCGCAAAAAATATGCTTTCCTTTCCCTGGAAATGCGCATAGACCGACGCCTTGCGAATCCCCGTGGCGTCTGCAATATCCTGCATGCTGGCGCCCTCGTAGCCCTTTTCCATAAAAAGCGCCAGCGCCTTTTCAAGGATCGTCTGCTTCGTCATACGGACGCGCTCCTTCGTCTTCTTTCGCTCGAACCTACCTACCGGTCGGTAGGATCAGTATAGCACGGGTCATTCGAAAACGCAAGCCCCGCGCATCGTCTATGAATATTTCATACAAAATTCACTGATGAACCTGCTCGCTCAGGCCGCCGAAACCTTTATTCGCGGATGCCTTTTTGGTTATCATTCTCAAACGCCAGGGTAACGATAACAAAAGCCCCGCAAGATACGGAGTCATTTATCAGCATTTGCCTGGCGGACTTATTTACGAGAACACAAGGTAACTCAGCAGCGCGAACAGCCCGATGCAAAACAGCAGCAGGCTGTAGCTCAGCGAGCGTTTGAGCCGCTTCATCGAGCGGCCCAGCTCCTCGTTTCCGGCGGCCAGCGCGCAGGAAAAATCGATGTTGGCGGGGCGATCCCGCAGGACGGATTTATTGAGCACTGCTTCAACGTTGTTTAAGAATTCGCCCGCCGCGCAGGTAAACCGGTTGCCGCCCGGCATCGGCACGCGCCAGGAGCGCACGCGCAGCAGGGCGCGCCGCAAACCGGAAAGCAGCAGCTCCGGCAGCGTGGAGACCGCCCAGGAAAAGGCGGCCACCACGGCGGTCATCGCCTTAAGCAGCGGCCGGTACACCATGTCCTCCAGGTTCCACCGTTCGGGTACGGGGCTGATGTAGTAACGCCCGTCCCCCGCCTTCTCGCTGAGCATCCGGCGTACCACAAGCGCGTAAATCAAAATCCCGAAAGCGATGGATTTGCCCGCACCCAGTAGGTTTCCCGCGCTGAAAACCGTAACGGCCGACAGCTCGCCCGCCTGCAGAAAGCCGGCGCTCAGGGTTACCGCGCCGCCCAAAAACACCTCGGGGAACAGGCCGAACACCCATACGGCGGCGGCGAGGCCGCCAAGCGCCGCGGCGGAAGCCCGCGAAAGATACGGCGCTTTGGATATGTCCGGCCGCGCCGGTCGCTCCCAGAACAGGCAGACATACAGTTTCAGCATATACGAAAGCGTCAGCCCGCCCGAGAGGACGAACAGCCACTCGGCGGCAGTATAGATCCACGCGCCGCTTGGAAGCATACGGATGTATTCCAGCAGGCTCTCGTGCAAAAGCGATTTGCTCGCGAACCCGGACCACAGCGGGATACCCGCCAGCCCCAGCATCCCCGAGAGGAAAACCAGGTGCAGCAGCGGCTTCCCGCGCCCGTAGCCCCGGACGTCGTTGAGGCTCGATTGCCCCAGGTTCATCACCACCACACCCGCGCACAGGAACAGGATCATCTTGAACAGCGAATGGTTGACCATGTGGGAAACGATCCCCTGCGCGGCTACGCCGCCGTGATGGGCAAGCAGCCCGTACAGCCCCACGCCGACCAAAATGAACCCGATCTGGCTCATGCTCGAGCAGGCCAGGATGCGCTTGATATCCACGGACAGCAGCGCGAGCACCCCGCCGATCACCATCGTCGCGACCCCGGTCCAGAAGATCAGCGCGTGCCATGCTACGGACTCCCGCATGATCTGCACGGAAAGGAGAAGTATGCCGAACACCCCCGCCTTGGACAGCACCGCCGAGAGCAGCGCGCTCGCGGGCGCGGGCGCGGCCGGATATGCCCTGGGCAGCCAGACGTGCAGCGGAAACGCGCCCGCCTTGGCGGCGAAGCCCGTCAGAATCAGGACAGACGGCAGCATAAGGCGCGCGAAAGCAAGCCCCTCCGCCGCGCTTTGCCCCGCCGAATATCTGGCCGTCAGCAGGGTTTGCGGCAGAAGCAAAAGCCCCATCAGCATGCACATCCCTCCGATAATCGCGATCCACAGGTAGCTCTGCGCGGCGCGCACCGCCACGGGCGTTTCGGTATGCGCGACCCACGGGTAGCTCGCAAGCGACATCACTTCAAAAAACATGACGGTCGTTACAAGCTGGTCCGACAGAAACACGCCGAGGGTCGCGGACAGGGTGAACAGCGTAAAAAACGCGTAGCGCGGAAGGTTTCGATCCGTGCGGAAATACGAAAAGGAGAACACCGAAGCGACGCACCACAAAAGCGCCGCGATCCATGCGTACAGCGCGCGGAAGCCGTCCGCGTGCAGGGCGATTCCCATCACGCAGGCATTCGCCGCGGCAAAGGACGCGCTTTGGCCGCGGGCGGCCCGCCACAGCAGCACAGACAGGATGGCAAATACCGCCGCGGACGTCAGCAGCATGCTCCACAGCGCGTACTGCGCGCGCCTGCGCCCGGAAACGTACGCAAACACGGCTCCCAAAGCGGGCAGCGCGATTACCGCCACAAGCCACAGGTTATTGTGCAATCCCCATCCTCCTCCGTCTCGGCGCGGCCGCCGTTAAAACAGGACCAGATAAAAAAGCAGAAGGAACAGCCCGACGCAAAACAGGAGCAGGCTGTAGCTCATCGAGCGCTTCAGCCGCCGCATCGAATGGTTGATCTCCTCGTTGCCCGCCGCCAGCGCGCAGGTAAAATCGATATCGCAGGGGCGGCGTTTGCATACGGTCCGGTTCAGTACCGCCACCACGCCGTTGAGAAACCCGCCCAGCGCCATGGTGAAGCGGTTGCCGCCGGGCATCGGTACGCGCCAGGCCCGCACGTGCAAAAGCATCCGGCGGCCGCCGGAGACAATCCACTCCGGCAGCGACGCGATCAGCCAGAAGCACAGGGAAACGGCCGCCACCAGCGCTTTCATCAGCGGTCGGTATACCCTGTCCTCCAGATCCAGCCACACGGGCTTGCGGTCGATATACCGCAGCCCGCCCGCCTCCCGGTCGCCAAGCAGCCGGCGCACGACCAGCCAGTAGATCAAAAGACCGATCCCGACAGACAAGCCCGCCCCCCGCAGCGATTCGGCGGTGAAGTAGCGAACCGGCTCAAACTCCGCTTGCAGAAATCCCGCGCTCAGCCGCCCGATCCCGTCCAGAAAGAACGACGGGAACAGCCCGATGGCCCATATCGCGGCGGCGCAGGCGGTGAGCAGCACGGCGGAGCCCTTCGTAAGATACGGCGTCCGGGCCTGTCCCGCGCCCGCCTCCCCGCGTTCCCAGAACAGGCAGACGTACAGCTTCAGCATATACGAGACCGTCATCGCCCCCGAGAGGATGAACAGCCATTCGGCGGCGGTATACGCCCAGGCGCCCTCAGGCAGCATGCGGATATAGGCTGTCAGCCCCTCGTGCAAAAGCGTTTTGCTCACAAACCCCGACCACAGCGGCACGCCCGCGATTCCCAGCATCGCCGACAGGAAAATGAGATGGAACAGCGGCTTGCCGCGCCCGAAGCCGCGGATGTCGTTGAGCCTGAGGGAGTGCGAGCGCATCGCCACAACGCCCGCGCACAGGAACAGGACGAGCTTGAACAGCGAGTGGTTGACCATATGCCCGACAATCCCCTGCGCGGCGACGCCGCCCTCGTCCCCGAGCAGCCCGTACAGCCCCACGCCGAGCAGAATGAACCCGATCTGGCTCATGCTCGAGCAGGCCAGGATGCGCTTCATCTCCACGGAGAGCAGCGCGAGCGCCGCGCCGGCGGCCATGGTAACGACGCCGGTCCAGAAGATCAGCGTATGCCAGGCGGCGACGCCCCGCAGGAAGGCAACGGAGAGCAGCAGGATGCCGAACACGCCGGTCTTTAAAAGCATCCCTGAAAGCAGCGCGCTGGCGGGCGCGGGGGCCACGGGGTGCGCTTTGGGCAGCCACACGTGCAGCGGAAATGCCCCCGCCTTCGCGCCGAAGCCCACGAGCATCAGCAGCGCGGGAAGCAGCAGGCGGGAGGATTGCATACCCTCCGCGGCGCCGTGCCCCGCCGAATACCGGACCGAAAGCAGCTCCGGCGGCAGCAGCAGCAAGCCCAGCAGCAGGCACATGCCGCCGATGATCGCAATCCACAGGTAGCTCTGCGCGGCGCGCGCGGCCTCGGGCGTTTCCTCGTGCGCAACCCACGGATAGCTTGCCAGCGACATGATCTCGAAAAACACGATCGTCGTCAGCAGCTGGTCCGACACAAAGACGCCGACGACCGCCGACAGCGTCAGCAGCGTGAAAAACGCGTACCGCGGCACGTGATGCTTGTTTTGAAAGTACGAAAGGGAAAACACAGAGGTGACCGCCCACATCAGCGCCGCGATCCATGCGTACAGCGCGCGGAAGCCGTCCGCCGCCAGGGCAAGCCCGGCCACGCAGAAATGCTCCCACGCAAAGGCAAGCGTTTCCCCGCGCAGGGCGCGCCAGAGGATCATGGAAAGCGCCGCAAACACCGCGGCCGAAACGGCCGCCATGCAAATCAGGGCATACCGGGGATGCCTGCGTCCCAGCAGGTACGCGGCCGGCGCGCCCAGCATCGGCAGCGCGATCGCGATCGGCAGCCACGGATTCCCCTGCAAAACCGCTCCCCCTTCCCCTTACAGCCCGGCTATTCGCGACAGATAGTCCGTCAGCGGCCTGGCCGCGAGGATCAGCGCAAGCATTACCGCAGCCAAAACCCCAAACGGGACCAGCATCTGCCAGCCGGGGTCCTTCTTCTCCGGCTTGCCCTCGTCCAGCGGCAGCGCCAGGGCCGTGACCGCGGGCTTGAGCAGGTACGCCGCCGTGCATCCCGCGGAGATCAGCAGCACCACGACGCCGATCACGCCCACCGCGTGGCCCGACTGGAACGCGGCGGTCACCAGCGCCCATTTGCTCTGAAACACGATGAACGGCGGAACGCCCACCAGCTCCACGGCGCAGAATGCGAACACAACCGATACGACGGGCATCTGTTTATACAGCCCCCGGAGCTCCTGCACGTACGTGCGCCCCGTTTTGATCATGATCGCGCCCGCGCAGCTGAACAGCGTCAGCTTGATCAGGCTGTGGAAAATCATGTGCATCAGCCCCGCCCGGAACCCAAGCGGCGTCAGAAGCATCAGCCCGAAGAGCATATAGCTCAGGTTGGAAATGGTGGAATAGGCGAGCCTGCGCTTCAGATGCTGCTCGTGGATCGCCCGCGCGCTCGCGAACAGGATGGTGAACGACGCCATGGACAGGCACAGCGTCTGCGCCCAGGTGCCGGCAATCAGCTGGGGGCCGTACACGTAATACGCGAGCCTGCCCACCGAAAACACGCCCGCGTTCACCACCGCCACGGCGTGCAGCAGGGAGGTGACGGGCGTGGGCGCTACGGACGCCGTCGGCAGCCAGCCGTGCAGCGGGAACACCGCGGCCTTGACGCCGAACCCGAAAAAGCCCAGCACGAACAATAAAAGCATCATGGTATGCGGAGCCTCCTGCAGCGCCCGGATGCCGCCGTATACGAAGGTGGTCGAATCGCTGTAGGAGAGCACGCCGATCATCGCGAGGAACCCGAGCGAAACCGCGCCCAGCAGGTAATACAGGTATTTGCGGGCCGCGTACATGCTCGCGCGGCTGTAGCCGTGCGCCACCAGGAACACCGTGGTCAGCGTCAGCGCCTCAAAGAAGAAGTACAGCGTGAACAGGTTTTCCGCCGAGGCGATGAACAGCGTCATCGTGTAGCACAGCAGGTACTGGCCGAAAAATGCGTTCTCGCCCGTCTCGTGCGCCATGTACTCAAACGCGTACAGCATCGCCAGCGGCCACAAAAACGCGATCAGCCCCGCGAACACCGATCCCATCCCGTCCAGCGAGAAAGCGATCGTCATGCGCGGGGTGAACTCCAGCAGCATGTAGTTTCTCCCCGGCTCCAGGCACAGCGCGAGGCACACGAAAACGGACGTCGCAAACGTAAACAGGAAGCTGATCCAGCGGCGGATCTTCCGTCCCTTCCGGCCCCAGGTGAAGACCAGGGCGCTGCCCAGCAGCGGGATGAAAAATGCGATCAGTAACATGCCTGCCCCCTACGTAAGCGTTTGGATGATCGATTGGACCCAGTTCCTCAGCGGCACGGAATACAGGCCGAACAAAAGCGTCAGCGCCGCCAGCGCCATCAGCGGAACCTGCATGCCCAGGGGCGCTTCCTTCGCCCGGAGCGCGATTTCCCGTTTGCCGGGGAAAAACGCAGGCAGCACGACCGAGGAAATATACCCGGCGGTCAGCAAGGCGCTTATCAGCAGCACCACGGGGCCGAGCCACGAAAAGACGGGCATCCCGCTTTGCACCGCGCCCCGCGCCAGCACCCATTTGCTTACAAACCCGCTCAGCGGCGGAATGCCGACCAGCCCGATGCCGGCGATGGTGAAGCACCACATCGTGACCGGCATCGCCTTGCCGATCCCGCGCATCTCGTCCACGTCCGCGGTGCCGCCGTACGCCATCACCGCGCCCGCGCACAGGAACAGGCAGGTTTTCATCACGCTGTGGAACACCGTGTGCAAAAGCGCGCCCTCCGCCGCCGCACCCTCCAGCATAAACAGCCCGAACAGGATATAGCTGATCTGGGAAACCGTGGAGTACGCGAGCCTGCGCTTAATATGCTTCTGGCGCAGCGCCTGCGCCGAGCCGATCAGCACCGTTAAGAGCGAAAGCGACAAAAGCGCCGTCTGCGCCCAGGTGCCGCGGATCGCATCCGGCCCCACCGCGAAGTAGATCACGCGGAATACACACAGCACGCCCGCCTTCACCACCACGCCCGAAAGCACCGCGCTCGCGGGCGAGGGCGCGATGGGGTGCGCCGTGGGCAGCCATCCGTGCATCGGGAACAGGCCCGCCTTCGTGCCGAACCCGATCATGCAGATAAAAAACGCGATCAGGAAAACGGCGGGCGGGCTGCTCAATAGCTCCGCCTCCAGCGATCCACCCGCGACGAACGTCGCGCTGGTCGTGTGCAGGGTCAGGTAAATCACGCCGAACAGCCCCATCATCGCGCCGGAGATGGAATACAGGAGGTACTTGATACCCGCCGCCACCGCTTCCTTCGTCCTGTCGAACAGCACCATGGGGAACGAGCACAGCGTGAGGGTTTCAAAGCACAGGTACATCGTGAGCAGGGAACCCGCCAGGCAAAGCGACAGCAGCGCGAACAGAGTAAAGAAATAAAACGCGTAGAACCGGACGGGGTTGGGATGGTGTTTGAAATACCCGAACGAGAAGAACCCCGCCGCCATGAACATGCCTGAGAACAGCAGCGCGAACAGCCTGCCCGCCGCGTCGCTTTTGAAAACGAACGTCACGTTCGGCGCGACGGAAAACAGCGTCCGTGTGCCGTCGCCCGTGAGCGCGAGCGCCAAAACAGTCAGAAAGCATATCGCCAGACCCGTTCCCGCCACGGCCGCCCGGAGCCTGCGCGCGAACAGGAAATACACCCCCAGTAAAAGGGGGAGGACCGGCGTGAGGATAAACAGGATGCTTTGCATGGCGGGGCGGTTCTCCTTCAGGCCAGATTTTCAATCCCGATCGTAATCAGGTTGATGATGTCCTTGGCAAAAAACCCGATGGTCGTGTTCACGATCGCGAACACGCTGAGCGTGACCTTCGTAAGCAGCGACTTTTGGAACGGCGCGGGCACATAGCCGTCCTTGGGCCTGCGATAGAGGGTCAGCACCGTGTGCATGAAATAGAAGGCGTTTAACAGCGTTGATAGCGCCAGCGCGGCCAGCAGCACGATGCGGATCCAGTTGCCGCCGAACAGCGCGGCCTCGGCGAAAAAGATCTTGGAGAAAAACCCGCCGAGGATCGGAACGCCCACCATGCTCAGCGCGCCCAGCGAAAAGGCGATTCCCGGGATCACATAGCGGTAGCCCGCGCCCCGCAGGTCCACAAAGCGCTTGGAGTCGCCCGATGCGTCGCAAAGCGGCGACACGGAGAGAAACAGCATGCTTTTGCACAGCGCGTGCACCACCAGGTGGAACATCGCGGCCGCCACGCCGATGGTCGAGCCCAGCGCGACCCACGCGAACAGATACCCCATCTGCGACACCGAGCTGTACGCCACCATCCGCCGGATGTCCAGGCAGCGGATCGCGCCGACGGAGCCCAGAATCATGGACAGGACGCCCAGCACCAGCATGAGGTTCAAGGCCATGTCGGACATGATAACGCTAATCCCGATCACGCGGTAAAAAACCTTGACCAACAGAAAGAAATACGCCTTGCTTACGACGCTGGAAAGCACGGCGCTCGCGGCCGAGGTGGAATAGCCGTAGGCGTCCGGCAGCCACATATGGAAGGGGAACACGCCGCATTTGATCGCGATGCCCGCGATAAAAAGCCCGATGATCACGGTGATCGGCAGTGCGTACTCGCCGTCCTGCGCGTAGACCGCAATCACGTCGTGGATGTTTTCCATCAGCAGGTGGCCCGTGAGGTTGTAGGTCAGCGAGATGGCGATCAAAATCAGGCCCGAACCGAGCAGGCTCATGATCATATAGCGCATGGAGGCCACCATCGTGTGCCCCACCTGCCGCGCCATCATCAGCGCACAGGAAGCAAGCGCCAGGATTTCGATAAACACATAGGCGGTGAACAGGTCGTTGGTGTATGTAAGCGCGAGCATCCCCGCCAACACCAGGTTGCACATCACATAGAAGAACACCTGCTTGTGCGGGTCGATCTGCCGCTGCAGCTTGTGCATGCCCGAAAGCTCCGAAAGAAGCATCACGGCACTTAAAGCGAGTGCAATCACAGCCTCCAAAAGCCCCGCCCGGAGCTCGTTGCCCCACGGCGCGGGGAAATGCCCCATCATGTAGTTGTAGCTGCCGCCAAAGGGGATCATAAACGTGAGGAACCAGATGTGCAGGCAGACCACCACGGACACCAGCCCGACGGACAGCCATTTCGCCGCGCGCCGGTGGAGCATCGGGGAGATGAAGGCCGCGATCATCGACAGCATGATGGAGAAGAACGGTACGTTTTGTACAAGCCGCATTCTACTGCTCTTCCCCTTTCATCATCAGCGTGATGCTGTCGATATCCAGGGTATGGTAGCGGCGGTACAGGCGGATGGTGAGCGCAAGCATCACGGCCGTCACACTGACGGACACCACGATGCCCGTCAGCACCAGCCCGCTGGGGATGGGGTTGACATAGCCGGCCGCCGCCTCCGCGCCTTCCGCGAGGATGGGTGCGGACCGGTCCCGGATATAGCCCTGGGTGGTGAGGAACAGGAACACGGCAGTATCCATGATATTCAGACCGATGATCTTCTTGATGAGGTTTTGGTGTAAAAGCAGCGTGGTAAACCCGATGCCGAACAGGAGAATGGCCACGGTCACGTCCAGGTGCGTCCAGATCATTTGCACAATACCGGCCATTATATTCCCCCCTTTCGGATCAGGGTGTAGAACGTGTACATCGTGCACATCACGACCAGCCCCACGCAGATGTTAAGCGGCAGGATGAAGCCCGCCGACAGGAGGTTGCCGGGCGTGCCCGGGGAAACGGCGCTTTCCAGATGGTTGGCGCCCGTGTAGAAGGAGTAGCTCTTGAGCCCCGCGTAGGTCATCAGCGACGCGAAGGTGATCCACTTGAAGGTCCGGTAGGTGAAGAACCGCTCGGTCTTCTGGAAGCCGAAGGCGTTGAGGTACAGAATCAGCCCGGCGCCCATGATCGCGCCGCCGGAAAACCCGCCGCCCGGCGAGAGGTGCCCGTTCATCACCACGTAAAACCCGAATAGCAGGATGATGGGCACCAGCAGCCTTGCCGCAAACTGGAGAATCTGGTCGTTCTTGGGCTCGTGGTGGCGGTCGTCAAACTCCGCCTCCAACCACGCGCTGGTGGGCTTGCCGTCCTTGAGATCGTTAAGCTTCAATAAAAACAGCACGCTGCACGCGGCCACGAACAGCACCGTGGTTTCGCCGAAGGTATCAAAGGCGCGGTAATCCAAAATCATACCCGCCACCATGTTGACGGCGCCCGTCTCCTCCGGCCCCTGCTCGATGTAGCGCGCGGCGACCTCGTTGTTGTCGGGGTTGTTGGGGTTTCCGAACGGCGGCAGGGTGTTGACCGTCCACAGCAAAAACAGGATGATTCCCCCGCAGGTCAGCGCCGCGAGCGTGCGGTACACGCGCTTGATCATTCGCACGCCCGAGGAATACGACCATTGGTGAATCTGCTGGTACATCTCGCTTTCCTGCCGCAGCGCCTGCTGCACCCGCACCTCGCGCACGCCCTCCAGCGCGTCGTACGCTTCGTTGGAGGTGCGCGTAAGCTCCGGCTGGCTGTTCAGCGATTCGATCATATCCTCGTCCAGCGGGCTTGCGTCGCTTAAAAACCGCTGGCGGAGCGCTTCAATGCTCTTGATCTTCATCATGTTTCACCTTGATCGCGTGGATCTTCTTGAGGGCAATAAAGAACAGGATACCCGTTACGCCCGCGCCGACCGCCGCCTCGGTGATCGCCAGATCGGGCGATTGGAGCAATATCCACACGATGCTCATCAGCAGGCTGTACGCCATAAAGATAATCACGGACACCAGCAGGTCCTTGGCGACGCAGGTGGCGATGGCGCAGGTCAGCAGGAACGAAAGCACAACGACTGTAAGCACGTTCATTTCTTAAGCACCTCCACATCCTGATAGAGGTGGGGGTTCGTGGTCGCTTCCAGGCGGGCGATCAGGTGGCTGGCGGTAGGGCTCGCGATCCACAAAAAGATCATCGTCAGCGCAAACTTAAGCACAATCCAGCCGTCGTCCGCGCTGATGCTCAAGCCGATCAGCAGCGCCAGAAACCCCAGCGTATCGCACATCGAGGAAGCGTGGATGCGGTTCAAGGCGGCGCGGAAGCGGTACTGACCGAGCACGCCGACCGCCAGCACGAATAACCCCCCCAGCATGAAAAGCGCCGTTAAAACGAAGCGGACGCCGTCGATCATTCCTTCGTCCCCTCCTTTTCCTGTTTGTCCAGCGCCACGCCCATATACACCTTGCACAGCACCACCACGGCCAAAAACCCGATCATCGCGTACAGGATGGCGACGTCGGCCAGATAGCCCTCGTGGAGCATCAGGGCCAGCACGCAGATCATCGAAAGCGTCAGCGTGCAGATCATGTTGATGGCGATGATCCGGTTGGCGATCCCCGGCCCGCGCACCGCGCGCTCCAGGCACAAAAGCGTCATGAGGCTGAGCGCGACCAGCACCGCGGTATACAGGGTTTGATACGCTTCGCTCATACTATGCCCCCAAACGTTCCAGCCGCTTAAGCTTTTGCTGGAAAACCAGGTTTTCAATGCCCTCGGCGAATACGGGGTCCAGGCAGTGGACGGTCAGCTTGCTGCCCTCGCAATGCACCGAGATCGTTCCGGGGGTCAGGGTGATGGAGTTGGCCAAAACGCTTTGCGCCGCGGACGTTTCAAGCGGCGTATCAAACGTCACAAACTGCGGTTTCACCTTGCGCTTCGGGTTTACGACGATGCGGATCATCAGCAGGCTGGCCTTGACGATCTCAACCATCAGAGTAAAGACGTACGCAACCGCCCGGGGAAGCATCCGCAGGGTCAGGAACTCGTGCCTGAGCCGGTATCCGAGAAATTTGGCGCAGAAAAAATACAAGACCAGCGTAATCAAGGCCCCGATGAGGACGACCTCAATGGTAAACCGGCCGTTGAACGCGATCCACAGCAAAAACAGCGCCGTAAGCATTTCTTCCTCCGTATGCATATATAAACAAAAAACAGCGGGACGCCTTTGCCCACTCTTTTATTTTATGCGCTGCGTATGCGTTTGTCAATTTGGGATTGGGATATTCCAAGAATAATCGGCAGGCGCCGCGCCTGCATTCCCGGGGCGGGTATGCAGCCGGGCGCGGCTTCAGCGGCTGTCCGTCGGAACGCTTTTCCGGCTGTTGGTCACGCCGCTGCCGGCCCGCTCCGCTTCCACGGGAAGGGTTTTCAGCGTCAGCAGATGGACGGTTACGCCGATCCCCGCCAGCACGAGCACAAGGCGCACGGCGGCGCTGCCGATTACCGCGAAGGAAACCGAGAGCGACACCCACAGCGCCGCCAGCGAGGCGATCTTCGCGTTCCGGGAAACGGCGCGGTACTGGAGATAGTTCCGGATATAGCCGCCCAACAGCCGGTTGCTCATCAGCCGGTCATACAGGCGCTTCGAGCTGCGCAGATAGCAGTACGCCGCCAGCAATAGAAACGGCGTCGTCGGCAGCACCGGCAGGAACATCCCGGCGATTCCCAGCCCCAGCGACAGCGTTCCCCCGGCCGCCAGCAGATGTTTTTTGAGCATTGGTTTCTCCGTGAGGGATCATGGGCGGCTGGGTTGTATCCCTGCCGCCCATGATCCGTTCGTTCAGGCGAGGTCGAAGCGGTCGGCGTTCATCACCTTGTTCCACGCGGCGATGAAGTCGTTGACGAATTTCTCTTTGTTGTCGGACTGCGCGTAGACTTCGGAGAGCGCGCGCAGCTGCGAGTTGGAGCCGAATACCAGGTCGACCCGGGTCGCCGTCCACTTATGCTTGCTGCTCTTGCGGCAGGTTCCCTCATAGAGGCCGTCCTGCTTGGCGGGTTTCCATTCGGTGGACATATCCAGAAGGTTTACGAAGAAATCGTTGGAAAGCGTATCGGTTTGGGTGGTGAATACGCCGTAGTCCGTGCCGCCGTAATTGGCGCGCAGCGCGCGCAGACCGCCGATCAGCGCGGCCGTCTCCGGCGCGGAAAGGCCCAGCAGCTGCGCCTTATCCAGCAGCAGTTCTTCGGGCTGCGCCTTGGGCGCGTTCTTGCCCAGGTAATTGCGGAAGCCGTCGACCCTGGGTTCAAGCACCGAGAAGGAAGCCGCGTCTGTTTGCTCCTGCAAGGCGTCGGTCCTGCCGGGGAGGAAGGGCACGGTTACGTCGAAGCCCGCGTTCTGCGCGGCCTTTTCCACAGCCGCCGCGCCGCCCAGCACGATCAAATCGGCCAGGGATACGCGCTTGCCGTCGGTCTGCTCCGCGTAAAACGCGGCCTGCACCTTTTCCAGCGCCTTCAGGGCTTTTTGCAGCTGTTTGGGCTGGTTGACCTCCCAGTTTTTCTGCGGGTCGAGACGGATGCGCGCGCCGTTGGCGCCGCCGCGCTTATCCGACGAACGGAAGGTGGATGCGGAGCTCCACGCGAGGTAGACGAGCTCGGAAACCGAAAGCCCGCTTTGCAAAAGCTTTGCTTTCAGGTCCGCAACGTCCTTATCGTTCATCAGCGGGTGGTGCGGTTTGGGTACGGGGTCCTGCCAGATCAAATCTTCCCCGGGTACTTCCGGGCCGAGGTAGCGGGAGCGCGGGCCCATATCGCGGTGGGTCAGCTTGAACCACGCGCGGGCAAAGGCGTCCTCGAATTCCTTGGGGTTATCGCGGAAACGCCTGGAAATCTTCAGGTACCTGGGATCGGTCCGAAGCGACATATCCGCCGTGGTCATCATGGGCGCGTGCGTCTTGTTGGGGTCGTGGGCGTCGGGCACGAGTTTGGCGGCTTCGGGATCGGTGGGAATCCACTGGTGCGCGCCCGCCGGGCTTTTAACGAGCTTCCATTCATAGTCGAGCAGCGTGTTGAAATAGCCCATGTTCCAGGTGGTCGGGGTGGGCGTCCACGCGCCCTCGATGCCGCTGGAAATCGTATCGCCGCCCTTGCCGGAGCCAAACGCGCTCTTCCAGCCAAGGCCCATATTTTCGATGGGCGCGGCTTCGGGCTCGGGGCCGACGTTCTTGGCGTCGCCCGCGCCGTGGCACTTGCCGAACGTATGGCCGCCCGCGACCAGCGCGACGGTCTCCTCGTCGTTCATCGCCATGCGGGCGAAGGTCTCGCGCACGTCGATCGCCGACAGCGCGGGGTCGGGGTTGCCGCCCGGGCCTTCGGGATTGACGTAGATCAGGCCCATCTGCACCGCGGCCAGCGGATTATCCAGGTCGCGCTCACCCGTGTAGCGTTCGTCGCCCAGCCACGTGCGCTCCATACCCCAGTTTACATCCTCCTGCGGCTCCCATACGTCTTCGCGGCCGCCGCCGAAGCCGAAGGTTTTCAGGCCCATGGATTCTAGCGCGCAGTTGCCCGCAAGGATCATCAAATCCGCCCAGGAAATTTTGTTGCCGTACTTCTGTTTGATCGGCCACAGCAGGCGGCGCGCCTTGTCGAGGTTTACGTTGTCGGGCCAGCTGTTCAGCGGCGCAAACCGCTGCGTACCGTCGCCGGCGCCGCCGCGCCCGTCGCCCATGCGGTAGGTACCCGCGCTGTGCCACGCCATGCGGATGAAAAGCGGGCCGTAGTGCCCGTAGTCCGCCGGCCACCAATCCTGCGAGTCGGTCATCAGATTATATAAGTCTTGCTTGATCGCCTGCAAATCCAGCTTTTTGAATTCTTCGGCGTAGTTGAAGTCCTTCCCCATCGGGTTTCCCTGAACGGGGTTTTGGTGCAAGAGTTTCAGGTTGAGCTGGTTGGGCCACCAATCCTTGTTGGTCGTAGCCTCTTTCGGCCTGCGGTCGCCCGTCATGCCTGTTACCGGACATTTACCCATGTTTATGACTCCTTTCCTGCGTTATCCGCGCTCTGATAAAGGTATACCCTTACGATATGCCTTCGAAACGAACTTTCCCTTGAAATCGCGGTCTGATTTTGCTATAATCCCGACTGTGCCGGTGTGTCGGAATGGCAGACGAGGAAGACTCAAAATCTTTTGTGAGCAATCACGTGGGGGTTCAAGTCCCTTCACCGGCACCATGGCTTCGCCGCGGGCTGCGCTCAGTTCGCGGCGAAGCCTCATTTTTTCGGCTTCCCCTCTCTCACCCGCTCCGTCGCGTCTCGCCTGCACATCAGAACTTGTTCTGATGTGACGTTACGAAATTGACGAAAAAAACGAGAAGCGAAAACATCAATTTTCATTGTAGCAAAAATAGCTATATGGTATAGTGAATATGCTCATATTATGACCGCCTAAAAGTACTCTCAAAACGGAGGATAATGATATGTCATTTTCTGTTAGTGAAATTATCCTGCATAACCGCGCCCCTTTCGACCATATAGGGATAAACTTCAAGGAAAAAAGTCTTTCTTTACTAAGTGCACTGAATGGTGGTGGGAAAACGACACTTTTATCTTACATTGTAGACGCTTGGTATGAGATAGTCCGAATCGCTTTTCCAAATGAGTTTGAGGGTAAGGAGGGAAAATACTATCGTACTTCATCTTCAACCTTCAGTTGTGACAAAGAAAAAGCATCTATTGTCTATGTTCGATTTCTTGTTGAGGATAGGCATATAGATTATGTCGATGTTCGGATGCCATGTAGCCAAGAAGAATATAATAGTATAATTGAACTAGAAAGCAAAATCCAATATAGCACAATTCAAACTGCTCTCAACGAAGAAAAAAATGTTAAATATATATCGGAACAGCACCGCGAAAAACTTCGTAATCTGTTTTTATCATATGTAATAACATATTTCCCTGCATATCGCCACGAAAGACCAGGATATCTTAACAAACCATTTGACATGAAACTTGATTACAATTTGTCTAATTATTATTCAGGTCACTTAAAAAATCCTATTGAAGTAATATCCAATCTCCCTGATTTAGCAAATTGGTTGATGGACATTGTTCTTGATATGTCATTAATGAATGATGGAGTAGATAAAAGCCTATTTAATAATATCAATTCGGTTTTCGGACAAACACTTAGTTTAAAATGCGGAAAGAATGTCTTCTTAGGAATTGGTCGTCGTTACAACGGAGCAACAAGAATACAGATTGGGGAGAGAAAGGACAATCATCAAAATGGGAAATGGGAAAAAGCCTTTTACCCGTCAATATTTAATATGTCATCTGGTGAAAATGCAATAGTATGTTTGTTTGGCGAAATCGTACGTCAATTTGATACAATTATGCCAAATAGTCAACTTAATGCAATCGAGGGTATAGTCCTAATTGATGAAGTAGATAAGCATTTACATATCCGATTGCAGACTGAAATATTGCCTCGACTATTTAGCTTATTTCCAAATGTCCAATTTATAATAAGCTCACACTCACCATTTATATCAATGGGATTATATAATGATAGTGCTACAAAGAGTCGTTTAGAAGTAATAGATCTCGACAAAAAAGGCATGAAAGTGATTTTGACATCCACATTAGTTTTTAAAGAAGCATACGATTGTATGGTTGAAGAAAACAAGCGTTTTCAAGACTTATATAACACCATTCTACAAAAACAAAGTATCAAACTCCAGATAATATCTGAAGGAAAGAACCTTGAGCATATCAAACGCGCAATCGAACTACTTAATCCGTCGTTATTGGACGAAGTAGAATTCCCCTATAGCGATAAAACTGGCAAGGAACAGCTCAAACATGCCTATGATGCTATGATTTATACAAAACTTGGAGCAAAGTGTCTGTTCGTTTGGGATTGTGACCATAAAGATAGTTGTGAATCACTTTCTGAAACAGAATGGTTCTTTAGATTTGTATTTGAAAAAAACGACGTCAATGAAAAGGTAAAAAAGGGCATCGAAAATCTATACCCGCAAGAATTATTTTCTGATGATATGTACAGCACAAAGGAATCTACTAACGAATATGGTGCTACAACAATAATCCAAGAATTCAATAGGAATAAGTTTATTGAGCAAGTTAAACGGGATAATGATTCTACTCATTTTTCTAATTTCTTACCATTGATAGAAAAGATTAAAAGCATCATCAAAGATATCGGTGATTCTTCAAAGAGCGATTGATCTGTTGAACAGCGACCACGGTCCCAACGCTCTGTTGTGTCTCCGTAGAATACATATATTCCAATATTTTAATCCGCATTGCAGTCTGCTATAATCTAATTGAACGAATAACAGCTCTAAATGAAAGCACAGGTACAATGAACGCAGTCTTTGTCATCATCCCGCTTCTCGTGGTCCGGTACGGGCTGTTGGCGTTGCTGGACAGGAGGGCGTTCAGGCGCGCCGCCCACTTCGCCCCGCTGATTGGAAAAGAAAAAACCGCGTTCTGGTTTTACCAGCTTTCCACCGTTGCGTTAACCCTATATCCGTGCTTTCTTAGGATTACTACCGATGCGGTTTGGCTGGTTGCGGGATCGGCGGTCTACGGGCTGGGTATCCTGCTGTGCATCGCGTCCGTGATCAGCTACGCGAAACCGAAGGAAAACTGCGTCAACGTTTCGGGGGTTTACCGGATTTCCCGCAACCCGATGTATTTGGCTTATTTCGTCTATTTCCTGGGCTGCGTGCTGCTGACGCGCTCGCTGCTGCTGTTCGCCATACTCCTTGTTTTTCAGCTGTCGACGCATTGGATCATCCTGTCGGAGGAGCGGTGGTGCGTGGAAACGTTCGGCGGGGACTATATCGAATATATGCGCAGGGTCAGGCGTTATCTTTAGGGGAACGGTATCGGACAATCCAGACAAATGGAAGCGTGGTGCGCAAAGGGATGGATGCAACGTTTCAGGAATTTCTGATTTCGGACGACCCGGGGAAAATACAGCTGGACAGGGTTTGCCAGCTGCTTGGACATTCGTACTGGGCCAAGGACAGGCCGAGGGACAGGATTGCAAAATCCATCGCCAATTCCCTGTGCTTCGGCGTCTACGCGGACGGCCGGCAGGTTGGCTTTGCCCGCTGCGTCACGGATTTTGCGACCGTGTACTGGCTTGCGGACGTCATCATCGACCCCGAATACCGGCGGCGGGGGTTGGGGAAAGCGCTGATGGATATGGTCGCCAGGCATGAAAAGCTTACGGGCTGCGCCGGTATTCTGGCAACGCTGGACGCGCACGGGCTATATGAACAGTACGGCTTTCAAAAGGTGCCGGACCGGTTCATGCGAAAACCGCCGGGCGAGCGTTGACCGGCGCCCCGCACGAATCAATCACTCTCAGGCTGGCCCAATGGACGGGAGGTATGGAGTATGCATAACAAAGAGCGCGTAAAGCATTTCTACGAAGTCGTTGTGTCCAACCATCGGCTGGAAGAGGCGCCGGAGTACATAGCCAAGCACTGCGTGCTGCGCATCGGGGAGGATATGGTTCCCGTAGGGCTTTCGGGGATGATACGGCATCTGATCGACGTACGGAAAACCTACCCCGATTACACGATGAAAATCCTCCGGCAATACGAGGACGGGGATACCGTCGTCTCCGAGTTTATCATGGAGGGCACGCACCGCGGCGAATGGCTGGGGATACGGCCCACCAACAAAAAGCTGTCCTTCACGGGTGTGGATATCGATACGGTCGCCGACGGGAAAATCGTCGAGCACGGCGGCGCCGTGAACACGTTTGAAACCCTTCTCAGCGAAGCCATGATCAAGCCCGTCTAGTACCTGGGTTTGCCCAGCTGCTCTTGATAATAGGCAACGGCCCCGATCTCCTTTATGCGGTCGTTGATGCGGATCCAGCGGTCCCGAAGCGGGCCGAAGAACTGCCTGTCGCAGGGGTATTCATCGCACTGGAAACAAAAATCGATCTGCTTTTCCCGCTGGCAGTCCCTGGCGCGGCATGTGTCCAGCGGGCAGAGCACATGGCCGCCCCGGCACCCGCTGCACGCGGCCTGAGAAAAGGAACTGAGGACGTCCGCAAACTGCGCATAGTTTTCAAACGCCGGGTTCTTCTCCGCCTTCAGCTTCGCCAGGCGTTCATAACCGCCCAGCAGCGCAAGCAGCGTCCGGCTTGCCCGCCGGATTTCGCCGTGTTCGTAATCGGCGCATCTCCCGCAGTCCAGGCCGCAGGGGGACAGGTTCTGTACCGCGTCCTTGTACTCCATGTTCCGTTCTCCCTTCGGGCGCGCCGCCGCTTGGTTCCTCAGGCTGGTTTCCCGGCGTGAAAGAGGCTTTTCCGGTCGCGGTCCAGCTCCCGGGACCGGATTGTGATGACAAGTTCCTCCGCGGCGGCGATGAACGCGACGCCGCATATGACGCCGCACGCGGCGCCGATCCCAAGCAGGGCGAACAGCACGGGAAACGTGAAGAGCAGAAAGCCCGTCGCCTTGTTCAGCCACGTATGGACCGCCGCGAAGGCACGGTACTTCCGGTAGCCTACGCCGTAGGAGACAAAGCGCACCAGCGCGACCGCCCCGCCGCCGATCAGGACCCATGCCGGAAAAGCGACGCCGCGGAACACCGCGATACAGGCGCAAAGGATAAAAACGATATCCGCCGCGCTGTCAAGCTTCGCCCCCAGCGCGCTCTGCTGATGAAGCCTCCTGGCCACCGGGCCGTCCAGCAGATCGCTGAGGCCGCCGCACACATATCCCGCCCAAAAGAGCGCCGACAGCGGCTCCGACAGCAGCACCACCGCCGCAAACACAAAGCGTGACGCCGTGATGGCGTTCGCCAGATGCTTCATGCCCGCCGCCTCCCTTGCCTTATATGGGTTCATTGTATACGTTTGTGTCCGCATACGCAACAGCCGTTGATCGTGTATTTTCACGCCGCCGCTTACCGTTTTGCTTACTCCGGCCGCCTGTGATAGGATAACGGTACGCGCAGCCCGGCAGCGAACGGGCCGTTTGCCAAATGCCTATCACTCCCCGGCGTTCGGCTCGCAATACGGTGCAGATATGGAGAGGAAACTGTCTTTGGGCTTTGGTATGCTTTGATCAACGGGAGGTGACGGCGTGGAATGGCTGGAACGGCTCAACCGGGCGATGGACTATATTGAGGACCACCTCGAGGATACGATCCGCTTCGACGAGGCGGCCAGGATCACCTGCTGCTCGACGTTTCATTTTCAGCGGATGTTTTCCTACATCGCGGGCGTTCCCCTGTCGGAATACATCCGGCGCAGGCGGATGACGGTCGCGGCCTTCGAGCTGCAGCAAAAAAACGTGAAGGTAGTCGATCTCGCGCTGCGTATGGGGTACGATTCGCCCACCGCGTTCAACCGCGCGTTCCAAAGCGTACACGGCGTGCCGCCGTCGGCGGCCAGAAAAACCGGCGTAACGCTAAATACCTATCCGCGCATCATCTTTCACATATCAATCAAGGGAGATGTGAAAATGGATTACCGGATTGAAAAGAAAGACGCGTTTCGGATTATCGGGGTCAAAACGGCACTGTACGGCGACATGGAAAAGAACTTTCAGATCGTGCCGGAGTTCTGGCTGAAGGTGAGCCAAGCAGACTCCATACCGGCGATGCTCCCGCTGATGAACGGGGAGCCCAATGCGCTGCTGGGCGTAAGTGCCAATATTGGCGAGGAGGCGGAATACTATATCGCCGTCCCGAGCGACCGGCCGCTGCCGCAGGAGCGCCCGGACTTCGCGGCGTATACCGTTCCGGCATGCACCTGGGCGGTATTCCCCGGACGCGGCGCGATGCCCGGCGCCATTCAGGAGCTCGAAAAGCGCATCATCACGGAATGGCTGCCCGCTTCCGGCTACGAGTACGCCAACGCGCCGGATATAGAGGTCTACCTGACCGGGGACCCGCAGGATTCGGAATTCGAGGTCTGGCTTCCCGTCGTCCCGAAGCCCTGAACGTCCATTGTCCAAGACCGGGGCCGGATCTGGATCCGGCCCTGGTTCGTTTGCATAGTTTTGTATTAATATTCATGGCCTGACGGCCTGTTTTTTATGGTATAATCTCAGCGTCATTTTATGCATTCGTTGTATAATCGCATCATCATCTCCGAAAGGGTATGAAAGGCCATGAAGCATTCCTATGCGTACAGCAAGATCGACGCGTTTACGGCGGGCCATTCGCTGGGAAACCCCGCCGCGTGCCTCTATCTGAAACCGGACCAGCACCTTAGCGACGCGGAGATGCTCTCGGTCGCCGTGCAGCACAAGGGCTTCGTGTCCGAGGTCGTGTATTGCACAGCCGGGGAAAGCGAAATCCGCCTCGTCTATTATTCCTCGGAGTGCGAGGTGGATTTTTGCGGCCACGGCACCATCGCCTGCCTGTACGGCCTGATCCGGCGCAACCCCGCGCTTATGTCCCGGAAAGAAATCCGGATTCAGACCCGCCGGAAAGGCGCGCTGACCGTTTACAACCGCATACCGGAGCAGGACGCCGTGTTCATCACCGCGCCCGCGCCGGAGTATGTGGGAACGCAGGTTTCCGCCGGCGCGGCTGCAGGCACCCTGGGCATTCCCGAACAAGCCCTCGACACGGCGCTCCCGATCGACTGTATCGACGCCGGGCTGCGCACGCTGATCGTCCCGCTGCGCGATCTTACGACGGAGGTCTCGGCGTTCCCCGACGAGCGGAATCTGAAGTCGTTCTGCCTCGAAAACGGCGTGGATATCCTCCTGATCTTTACGCAGGAAACGCAGAACCCCGGCCATATCGCGCACACGCGGGTATTCGCCCCGAAGTTCGGGTATCTGGAAGACCCGGCCACCGGCTCGGGAAACAGCGCGTTCGGGTACTACATGCTCAAAAACAAACTATGGGACGGATCGGACTGCCGTATCGAGCAGGGCGGCAGCGACCGCGTGTATAACGGCGTCCGCTTGTCCGGCATCGACGGCGCGGTGCTGTTCGGCGGCAGCGCGACCGTGCGTATCGAAGGCGTGTATTACGTGTGATCCGCAAAGCGCCCGGCCTTGCGCGGGGCATACGTTCACACAAAAAGCAAGGAGCCGCACAAAGCTTGAAGCATTTGAATTTGATTTTCCCCCAGTGGCAGGGCGGCGGGCCGGATCTGTCGACCTATTACGGAGCGCAGGAATTCCGCGAGCTGTACCTAAGCCGGGTTCCCGTTTCGGAGATCGCGGTGGACACACGGGAGGCCGCCGATACGGGCCATCCGATTTTCGGGTACACGATCATCGAAAG
Source organism: Candidatus Limiplasma sp. (assembly GCA_963674895.2). Classification (GTDB taxonomy): domain Bacteria; phylum Bacillota; class Clostridia; order Christensenellales; family Aristaeellaceae; genus CAXXOK01. The sequence goes on along the minus strand of CAXXCY010000002.1, from coordinate 351,886 downwards.
TCAGCTGCGCAGTGCGCATTACCTGATCCGGCAGGAAGCGCCGGACACCCTGTTTACGCTGGGCGGCGGCTGCGACGCGGGCCTCCCCGCGGCTTCGTACCTGAACCGGAAATATAACGGCGACCTTACCGTGCTGTGGTTTGATTCACACGGGGACTTGAACACGCCCCAGTCCTCGCCCAGCCGGTATTTTTACGGCATGCCGCTGCGCGCCCTGCTCGGCGACGGGGATGAAACGATCCTTAGAAGCCTGCCGTCGACGATCGGGCCCCCGCAGGCGGTGCTGCTGGGAATACGCGATCTTGACGGGGAAGAGCGGGACTATATCCAAACCCGCTCCATTCGGTCGTTCTCCGTGCCGGATCTGGAGGAGGATATGGAAGCCCTGCCCGCGTATCTTCGCGCGGACAGCCGCCGAAACCTGTATATCCATATCGATCTGGACGTGCTGGACCCCGGCCAGTTCCCCCATGTTCCGCTTCCCTCGCCCGGCGGCCTGCGCATGGAAACGCTGCAAACCCTTTTAATCGCTTTGCATGCGGAATTCCGCATCGTCGGCCTGGACGTGATGGAGTACAACCCCACCGGGAAAAAACAGTTTCCGCTCCTGCAGGAAATCTGCGCGATCGGCACAGGGCTCGCTTCCCGCTGACCGCCAACCCGGATTTCGTTTTTGCGTGCCGCAAGGTTTTTTCGCGGGCAAAACCCCCTGAAAAGCTCGGCGTCATCAGCCTCGCCCCGTCAAGCACATGCGTTCACCGGTTGCCGCCGCGGGCCGCGCTCAGTCTGCGACGGCTTTTTTGCTGCGCGCCGCCCGCCGCCCGGACAGCAGGCTGGTCAGCGTTACGATACAAAAAAATAGGATGGCATAAAGCGGCGAAAACAGGAATATGGTCAGCATCATGAGCAGCAAAACGCAGATACTGACACGGATCCAGACATTCCGCATCAGCAGAAACCCGCTGATCAGGCCCAGAAAGGCGTTGCCGATAAAAAGCGAATTGGTCGATTCGACGATATTTTCAAACGACAGCCAGCCGGCCGTACAGCAAAGCAGCACAAGCAGGTTTACGCAAAGCAGCGCAAACACGGACGCCCTGTTCTTTTTCATCGGCGGCGGAACGCGGAGAGCTTGCAGCCGCGCCGACGTTTGCCGCGTTACCGCTCCGGTAAACATCACCACAGTGCAAATGCATAACCCCGCAGCCAGCACGCCGAAAACGGCGGCCCCGTACCGGCCGAACAGCGGCGAAAGCAGCGCCGCCATATCGCCGTTCCCGCTTTGCTGCAAGGCCAGCGCGACGGTCAGATAGACGGCGACGATGACGGTCAGGCTGATTTTCATCGCGCGCATCGTGGTATGTTTCGGGTCGGCGACGTCTTCCGAATAGTTGCCGAGCACCTCCCAGCCGAGGATGGCCCAAAACAGCAGCAGCAGCGTGCCGCCCAGCGGCCGCAGCTGCGGCAAGGTTTGCGGGAGCGTGACAGCCGGATGCCGGACAATCGTGATGGCGCCGCCCAGGAGCAGCAGGCACGCAGCAAGCGTTGACAGCGCCAGCACGAGTTTCCCGATAAACCCGACGTCCGCAAGCACGATCAGCGCGCATACGGTCAGAATCGCCCCCGCCATCAGCGTCCGGCCGGTGCCGGTATTCGGAAATACCGAGCCGATGAAGTCGGCGGCGATCAGCGCAACGGCCGCCGGACCGAAGCACACGGCCGCCGTCAGGTAATTCGCCGCCAGCGTTTCCGCCCATTTGCCAAGCGTGCCGCCGATCACGGCACTGACGCCCCTGTTATCGGGCGCGGCGGCGTTCATCCGCGAAAACACATACGCGAACAGCACGCCCATCGCCATGGTGATAATCCAGGCAGCGACCGCATGGCCGCCCAGCTTCTCATAGGCGAGCGGCGGCAGGAACAAAATCCCGGAACCCAGAATCGGCCCGATCATCAACCCGCTCAGCATGACGGCGTTCAGCTTTTTCTGCATATTCCCGCAACTCCTTTGCAGGATGATTGTATCGCGGAATGATCTATTAGTAAAATTGAAATATCTAAATATTGACTTCATTATTTCTGAATGATATACTGCAAAAAAAGAAAGCCCGGGTGACGCATATGGAAATCCGAAACCTGAAAACCCTCCATAAAATCGCTGAGCTTGGCAGCTTTACCAAAGCTGCGGAAGCGCTTGGCTACGCGCAGTCCACGCTGACGTTTCATATCCGGGAAATCGAAGACCATTACGGAAAGCCGGTATTTGAGAAGGCCGGAAAACGCAAGCGGCTGACCGCCTTCGGAAGGCAGCTGCTGGAGCAGGCGGACACGGTGCTGCGCCAATACGAGGTGATTGAAAACCTGGGGAAGACCGACGAGGTTCAGCGGGAAAGCATCCGGATCGGCGCGCCGGAATCGCTGATGATGTACCGGCTGTACCCCATCCTCAAAGAGTTCAAGGCCGCGTATCCGCAGGTCTGCGTTTCGGTCGTCAACGCCCCGTGCGCGCTGCTGCGCGGGCACCTGCTTTCCGGGCAGCTGGACCTGAGCATCATGCTGCAGCCCGTCTGCGATTATCCGAACCTTACCATTGAAGCGCTGCTGGAGGAAACCATATGCCTCGTCGCGTCCGCCGGCCACAGCCGGGATGATTTGCTGCCCGATGAAACGCAGATGGTGCTGCATGTGGAAAAGGAATGCACCTACCGGCAGGAGTTTGAACGAATCCTGCAATCGCATCGGATTGCCCCGGCCAACGTGCTGGAAACGTCCAGCGTCGAGGCGATCAAACAATATATCATGAACGGGCTCGGCGTATCGTACCTGCCCTACTACGCCGTGCGGGAGGAAGCGGAGCAGGGGTTGCTGCGCGTGCGCTTCCCGGAATCGGAGCTGCGGTTCTTTACGCAGATCGTCACCCACCGGAACAAATGGCTTTCCCCCGCGATGAGGGCGTTCATCGGCCTCTGCCGCGCGTATGGAAAGCAATGGGCCGCCGGGGAATCCCCGCAGTGTCCTGCCGTGGAAGGATCGGCATAACAAATAAAAAGAGAAGCGGATATTGCCATAGAGCGGTCACGTCCGGCCATCGTATGGAGGATAGGCCAAAGGATCCGCCGATTACTGCGCGCTCAGAACCAATGTGATATAATCAGAACATTGGTTAGCAGAATATGGAAAATGCAGGAGGGCATCATGAGCGGCAGCATCGCAAAAATCTATTTCTCCCCGACCGGCGGCACGAAAAAAACAGTGGACGCGATGGCGGCAGCCCTGGGAACGCAAACCGTAGCGTACGACGTGACGGCGGACCTAAACCCCGCGCCGCACACGTTTGCCGCGGACGATTTCGTGATCTTCGGCATGCCGGTGTACGGCAGCCGCGTCCCCAGGGTGGCGGCCGCCCGGATTGCAGGGTTTCAGGGCAGCCAAACGCCGTGCATCGTGGCGGCCGTGTACGGCAACGTGCGCGTGGGCGACGCGCTTTTAGAGCTTGCAGACATCGCGCAGGCGCAGGGCTTCGCCGTCAAGGGCGGCGCGGCGGTGATCGCCCGTCACACCTTCGGGGATATCCAGGCGGACAGGCCGAACGCGGACGACCTGGCAGCGGATATGGCATTTGCACGTAAGGCCGCGCATAGCCCGGCGGGCAAACCGATTAGTCTTCCCGGCAACAGGCCGTACCGGGACGGCGGCAACGGCGGCGGCTTCCGGCCGCTGACCACGCAGGCGTGCACCGCCTGCGGGCTCTGCGTGCAAAGCTGCCCGGTGCAGGCCATCGCAGCGGACTGCAAAACCATCGGCAATCATTGCATTTCTTGTTTCCGCTGCATCCGCCTCTGCCCGGTTCATGCGAAAACCGTAGATACTGAAAGCTATCTGGATTGGGCGGCCAATTTTTCCGAGAAATTCAAGGACCGGCGTGAGAACGAGTATTTTCTGTAATCGGGAAAAGCTCCATTGCGCAGGTTCTTCCCATAGACCGAATCATCCCCGAACTGCCCGCGCGGGTTCCGTACGCGAGCAGTTCGCTTTCCCTGTTGCCATTTTCACATGAATAACGGTACAATAACCATACTGCGCGCAAACGCCGCGCCGAAACCCGCACGACGGAAAGAGGAAACGATCATGAAGATTGCACTGCTGGTGAACCGTGATAACTTTGAAGCCTACGCGCCGCCGGTCCCCGGGGACTGGGACATCGTGTATCTGGGCAACGGCGAGCCGGGCGCCGCCGCCGTGGCCGCGACAAATGCGGATGTGCTGATCGTGGACGCCGTGATGAAGATCGGCGGCGGGATCATTGAAGCGCTGCCCGGCCTCAAGCTTATCCACTCGCAGGGCGTAGGGTTCGCCGGCATTGACATTGCAGCCGCGAGCAAGGCGGGCGTATACGTTTGCAATAACGCCGGAGCGAACGCCCAGTCCGTCGCCGAGCATACGCTGCTGCTGGCGCTGGCCCTGATCAAGCGATTTCGCAAGTACGAGGACATGGTGTACGCGGGCCGCCAGATGGAGGCGAAAACGGAATGCTTTCAAAGCGGGCTGCCCGAGCTTTCGACTTACAAGGTCGGCGTCGTCGGCATGGGGGCCATCGGCCGCGCAACAGCCGCGCTGTTTCAGGCGTTCGGATGCGAGGTCTGCTACTACAGCCGCACCGAGAAGCCGGGCTGCGGCTACGAGTACCTGCCGCTTGAAACGCTTTACGCCGGCTGCGATATCGTGTCGCTGCACTGCCCCGTCACGCCCGAAACCGCCGGCATGATCGACGCCCGGGCGCTGTCGAAGATGAAGGACGGGGCCATCCTCCTAAACACCGCCCGCGGCGAGCTCGTGGACCACCTGGCCGTGGTCGAGTCGCTCAAATCCGGTAAGCTCTCCGGCTTCGGCGCGGATACGCTCTCTCCCGAGCCCGTGCTTCCCGGTAACCCGTTTTTAACCGCTTTGCCGGTGGGCCTGAAATCCCGCGTCGCCCTTTCCCCGCACGTGGCGGGCATTACGGCAAGCTGCTTTATCCGCGGCTATCAGAATATTTTCAACAACATCGAAGCGGTGCGGCAGGGAAGGCGCCCCGTTTGCATCGTCAACGGGCTGTAAGCGCGCGCCGGCCGCTTGGAGGGTGCAGCTTATGCACATACACACGGAAATGGAGTCAAAAGAATGTCGTTAACCTTTCGTACCGCGCAGGAGCAGGACGCCGCGCTGATTCTGGAGTTCATCAGAGCGCTGGCGGACTATGAAAAGATGCTGGACCAAGTGACGGCCACCGAAGACACTCTCCGGGACTGGCTGTTTGACAGGAAGAAGGCGGAGGTCCTCTTCGCCGTCGCGGACGGGACCGAGGTCGGCTTCGCCCTGTTTTTCCATAACTTCTCCACGTTTTTGGGGAAGGCCGGGCTGTATATCGAGGACCTGTTCGTGAGGCCCGAATACCGGGGGTTGGGATACGGAAAGGCGCTGTTTCAAAAGCTCGCGCAAACCGCCGTCGAGCGCGGCTGCGGACGACTGGAATGGTGGTGCCTTGATTGGAACAAGCCCAGCATCGGGTTTTATCTGTCGATGGGCGCCAAACCCATGGACGACTGGACGGTGTACAGAATCACGGGCGACTCCCTGACGGAGCTGGCAGGCCGGTAAGCCTTCAGTCGGCCGTAAACGTGCAGCGCGCCTCATTCGGAAACAGCGCGATAAAGGTTTTGCCGCGGTTGAGCCGAAGCTCGTTGCCCTGATCGTCATAATACACGGTATGACTTTCAAGATCCGGCCGCGCCCAGGTGCCGGGAATGTATTTGCCGTCGATAAAGATGTCGGCGTTCCCCTGCCCGACGGCCTGCACAACGGGCCGGATCGCGTTTTCAAAGAGATAGTTCACGCGCTGGACGATCACATTGGCGTAGGCGATGGGAATCCTGTCCGCCTCTTCCCGCTCCTCCGCGGTGGGAAAGGCGGCGAACAGCACCCATTTTTTCGGGTCGGTCCCCGCGCCGCACCAGCGGGTATACGCGCCTTCCTGTTCGTCATACACGAAATGGGAAATCTGGTATTTGTATCCCCAGTCCAGGTTGACCGTCCCGGCCTTCTGATACCCGCCGCTATAGGCCCCGCCATCCTGAAACAGGAACGGGTGCGGCGTCGATACAAAGGAACCGGGGATCAGCGCGCGGTTTTGCACCACGTACGTATTGTAATTGGGAGTCTTCACGCCCTTGACCACATTTCCCATCATCGCGTAATCCTTATGCGTATCCAGCATCGCGCCGGATTCCATGGCGTCGGTTTCCCACAGGAGCCGCTCCCAGTTCTCGCCCGCGAAATTGCCCGCGTAGATCAGCCCGCACTGCCACTCCGCGCGCAGCAGCACCGGCCCGATGCGGCAGGAGCGCACGGGCCCCGTGCCCGCCGCCGGTTCGCCCTGCGCCAGGCTGTCGCTGAACAGCGCGATGAACCTGGTAGATCCTGTGACGGACGTCAGTTCCTCGTAGAGGATATCGGCATACTGGATGCCCCACGGCGTGCGGTTTCCGATTCCGGCGGACTGCACCTTGTAGCCGTTGGCTTGCGAATTGCCCACGTCGTTGCCGATCTGCACCAGCATCGGCAGGTATTCGCCGTCCCACGGCAGGCCGGTGACCGGGCTTTCGCCGGGGATGAGGGGGCGTACGGCGGTATCGGCCCGCACGGCGATGCTCCGGTCCGGCACGCTTTGCAGCACCGTGTTGTTCTTCCTGGAGAGGGTGTACTCGGGTTTTTTCGCCGCCTGAGCGCCCAGCGCCGGGCAGAGCAGCGCCAGAACCAGGCAGAGGAGTCGAAGATATTTCATGAGGAACCTCCTTCAGGAAGCGCATCCAATTTCTTCCTGTCTGCCCGTTTCGCGATTGACACGAAAAACCCTTCCCGGCATTCCCCCTTTATTGTATTATGGAAGCTGGAACAGGAGAGGAAGCCTATGCGGATACTCAATGTGACGGAACATAAAAAAAGATATATCGATTTGCTCCTGCTGGCGGACGAACAGGAGGATATGATCGACCGGTACCTGGAGCGCGGCGAGATGTTCGTTTTGCTCGACGGCGGCGTCAAGGCCGAATGCGTGGTCACCCGGGAATCGGACGGCGTATACGAGATCAAGAATATCGCGGTATATCCGGACGCGCAGCGCCGGGGATACGGAAAAGCGCTGATCGACTATCTGTTCACCCGATATCCCGACGGCAAAACCATGCTCGTGGGAACGGGCGACGTGCCGGCAGCGCTTCGTTTTTACCAAAAATGCGGCTTTGTGGAATCACACCGCATCAAGAATTTCTTTACGGACCATTACGATCACCCGATGGTTGAAGACGGAATCCCGCTGGTCGATATGGTCTACCTGAAAAGAGAGTTTTAGCGTGCGCGGCCGCCGCTCCCTTTCCGTCCGGGTCCCCGGTTAAAATTCCCCTTCCGTCTCCACCGTGTCCACGATCCGCTTGCGCTGCAAGTCGTAGACGTTCTGGCATTTGCGGATGTCGGACACGGGGTGCCACTGCACGACGATCGTGTTCAAAAGGATCAGGCCCTCGTCGTCCTTTTCCAGATAGGTGTATTTGCGTTCGCCTGGTTGCAGGGCGCCGGTAAAGAAGCTGCCTTCGATCTGCGGCAGGCCGCCCAGATCCGCGATGGATACGCTTTGCACAACCTCCGCCGTTTTCAGGTCGAGGATACGGATGGAATCGCCGTTCAAAAGCAGGCACTGGCCCGCGGCCCCGCCGTCCAGCATGACGGCGTTGTTGCTGCATGGCCCGTGCAAAACCTGGCGGAGGCTGCCCGCGGCCATATCATAGCAGTACAGAAGACCGTGGGAGGTTTCCCCGTCGATCATCATGAAGTACAGGTACTTCTCACCGCTTAACGCATAGCTGCCGGATAGATAGTTCAGATTATCGGCGTCGTCATGGTTGGCGTCGATGAGGAACAGGATTTCATTCCCGCCGTTCCCATCGGGCCGGCAGAGGCCGAAATACAGCATGTTCCCCTGCCACAGGTCGGCTACGACATAGCCTTCCGGAAGGGTTTCATCCGGTTCGCCCTCCATATCCCCAAGCTCCCAGCTTTCGTCCATCGGAAGCGGCGGGGAGTACACGGTCAGGTCGATGGTCTCCGCCGTCTCCGCAAGGGCAAGCGAGGAAAAACCCGCTGCGGATACAATGAGCATCACCATACACAGCGCCTTGAGTTTCATACTGTTTCCTCCGTTCACAAGGTCGGAATGATAGGACTTGTTCAGTTACGCGACGCGTGTTTTGATTGCATTCGTTTGGGACATTATACAGCAACGGACGGTATTTTTCAATACGGAGCCGGGCCGGCCGTTGGATTGACAGCGGTACGGCGTTCTGGTATGATTTCTGTACTCGTGAAGCGGCACGCGCTCCTGCTGAAGATTATAACAGAATGACAAACAGCATGCCTGAACCACGCCGGCGCAGTCAGCCGGCCGCACAAAACCGGACAAACCAAAGGAAAGGCGATGAAGCATGTGAACAAGCGTTCCGTTACAGCTTCCTGTATCCTGGCCGCACTTCTCCTCGTATGCCTCGGGACAGGCGCCGCAGCCGGGCAGGAGACGCCCGCGTCTTTTGAGGAGATGCAGATGGCGTACCAAAACGTCCTGCTTGGCAGCCAAAGCTACATCCAGTGCAACAGCTACGACGAGATCTATGAAGAAGCGGTCATGCCGGCTGAGATCACCCAGTGGTACGGGTTTGCGTTTGATCCCCCGCTCCGCTTTGAGGCGTACTCCGTGACCGACCTGGATATGGACGGCAGTCCGGAAATCCTGCTGCGGCTGTCGGACGACTTCGGTTACGAACTGCTGCGCTACGAAGACGGGCAGGTATACGGCTATCCCTTCTTCACCCGCGCCATGGAGTATGTGACCGCCGGAGGCGAGATCCACGGTTCCAACGGCGCTGAAAACTTCGGCTGGTATAAGGTAGACTTCAGCGCCGAACAGATGGAAACCGTCGACGTATGCTGGCAGTACGACGATTTGGATGAAAGCATCGTATATTTCATCGGCGATACGGAAGTATCCGAAAGCGAATTCACGGCGCTTAACGAGGAGCTTTGGAAAAAGGACGGCATCGTCTGGACGGAGTACGCGCAAGATTAGCGTATCCGGCGCACGGCATGAGCCGTTTATCACCGGGTTTGCGGCAGGCGGCCAACGGCCGCCTGTGTTCTCTTGACTTTTTTCCCGTCAGATGCTACGATCGTTTCCGGAAATGAAGTTCTCCCGAACCCGATGGGGTTGAACCGCGTATTCGGCTGACGACTTCTGTTGGAGCAGAGGCGCCGGCCTTTTGATTATCATGGGGAGCGAACGTTTATGATCAGTGTTTTGGCCGTGGGGATCGGGGGACTATTGGGCTCGTGCGGGCGTTATCTGATTACGAGAATTTTGGATCGGTTTGCGTATTCTTTTCCGCTGAGCACGCTTTTATCCAACGTCATCGCCGCGCTGCTGATCGGCTTTATCATCGGGATCGAACGGCAGATTCCGTCGCTTTCTCCCACTAGGAAACTGTTCCTGACCACGGGGCTTCTGGGCGGCCTGAGTACGTTTTCCACGTTCAGCCTGGAAACGGTCGCCTATCTGGAAACCGGCCGGTATCTGTTTGCCGCGGGGAACATCGCGCTGAACGTCGGCCTGAGCCTGATCTTCGTATTCGCCGGCTTTTATCTCGCGAAGCTTATTACTGCGGCATAGGATGGGAACGCCCGGCAGCAGGAATTGCCGGCCCGGCGGGGAATGGTATACACCGCCAGGTCCTTGATCCGTACGCAAAGGAATGATTGCATGCGATATACCAAACAGCCGTTCACCTGCAAACGGGGTTCACTCGCCATACGCGGCTTTCTGCTCAAGCCCGAGGGGAGCGGCAGGCTGCCCGCCGTGATCGTCAGCCATGGGTTTGCCAGCAACACGCGCGATACGTGGCGATACGCCCGCCGTTTTGCGAAGGCCGGCTATGCGACCGTGTATTTCGATTTCTGCGGCTCGGGGCGGAGCAAGAGCGACGGACGATCCACGGATATGAGCATTCTGACCGAAACGGAGGACCTTTCGGCGGTCCTGGATACGGTCCGGTCGTTTCCTTTCGTGGACGCATCCGAAATCATCCTCGCGGGCTGCAGCCAGGGCGGCCTGGTTTCCGCGCTGCTTGCGGCCAAACGGGAGGCCGATGTGGCGCGTCTGGTTCTATATTTCCCGGCGTTTTGCATTCCGGACGACGCGCGCCGCGGCAGGATGCTGCGCAGCCGGTTTGATCCCGAGCATGTGCCGCCGACCTTCCGCTCCATGCTGTTGATCAAGCTGGGCGCCCAATACGCGCTGGATGCGCAGCGGCTCGATCCGTACAGGGAAATCCGCGCCTACGGAAAGCCGGTGTTCATTTGTCACGGTTCCGCGGACAAAATCGTGAAGCTGTCCTATGCGCAGCGGGCCGAACGGGAATATCCCAACGCAAAGCTTGTCGTCATCCCGGGAGCCGGCCACGGGTTTATCTTCAGCGGTTTCAGACCCGCCATGCGGGCGACGATGGACTTCCTGAAAGAGAGCGCCGGGGGCGGCGCAAAGACATGAAGACGGCGCATATGCCGGAGGCCAAGGACATTGTGCTGCGGCTGCCCCAGCTTTCGTTTTCCCAAAGCTTGCTTACGTATTACAGGAGAAACGAAGCCTTTCTGGAGGAATTCGAGCCAAAACGGCCGGAGTCGTTTTACACCCGCGCTTACCAAACGGAGCAACTGCGCAGGGAGAAGGCGGAAGCGGAGAACCAAACCGCGTTCCGATTCTACATCTTTCCCAAATCGGACCCGCAGGTCCTGATCGGCTCCATCGCCGTAAGCCATATCGTCCGGGGCTGCTTTTTATCCTGCTTCCTGGGGTATGCGCTGGATCAGGAGCACCGGAACAAGGGCTATATGACGCAGGCCATCCGCTCCGTGGTGCGGTTCGCGTTTGACGGGCTGCGCCTGCACCGGATCGAAGCGAACGTCATGCCCCGCAACCCGGCCTCGCGCAGGGTTCTGGAAAAGTGCGGCTTCCGGGAAGAGGGGTTTTCTCCGCGATACCTGAAAATCAACGGGGTCTGGGAGGACCACGTGCACATGGTGCTCCTCAACGAAACCCTGTAACGGCGCATACGGTTGCCGAACCCACATAAAACAGCGGAGTGGACAGGACGATGGAAACAGTCTTCACGGATGGCCTCGATACGCGCTTCACGGCGCTTTGCCTGGAGCTGGACGGGTATTTGAACGGCATGGTCGGCGGTGAAACGCAGCGCGAGCACTATGCGCAGTACAATACGACGGAAACAATAGCCGATGTGGTCCTCCTCCTGGAGGACGGGCAGGCGGTCGCCTGCGGCGGCTTCAAGCCCTATGGCGAGGGCACGGCGGAGATCAAACGCGTGTTTACCAAACCCGCGTACCGGGGCCGGGGATACGCGCGCGCCGTGATGGCGGCGCTGGAGGAACGGGCGCGTTCGCAAGGCTACGCGCGGCTGATATTGGAAACGGGCCGCATGCTTGCGCCCGCCGTCCGCCTGTACACACAGCTTGGATACCGGGTCATTCCCAATTACGGGCAATACTGCTGCATGCTGGAATCCGTGTGCATGGAGAAGCTTCTGGCCCGCTGACCGCTTCCGGCAGCGGAACCCCGATAGACCTTAACGGGAGTGTGCGCAATGCGGTACGTCGCCTTTTTCCGCGGAATCAACGTCGGCGGGAAGCATACGGTCAAAATGGCCGACCTGAAGCAGCTTTTCCTGGACAACGGTTTCTGCGGCGTGAGAACCTATATCCAAAGCGGGAACGTGATTTTCGAATCCGGCAGGGACGCGCGCGCTCTCCCCGGCATCATTTCCCAGGCCTTCGCGCGGCGGTTTGCCTTCCAAGCGCCGGTCGCGGTGCGGTCCGGCGCGGAAATTGCCGCCATCATGTCGGCGCTTCCGTTTACCGATGCCGAAATCGCGCGCGCCGAAGCGGCAAATCCGGACGTCGCGCATGTATACGTTTACCTGTCCAACAACGAAATCGACCCCGCCGCCGCGGAGGCGCTGCGCGCATCCGCCACGGGGGACGACCGCTTTGCCGCCGGAGCGCGGGAGCTGTATTTGCTTTGCATACAAGGCGTCCGGGATTCAAAGCTCGCGGCGTCGCTGATGAGACTGGACGATACGCTCACCGCCCGCAACCGGAAAACGATGCAAAATATCCTCAAATTGCTGAATACCCCGTCCGGACCCTAAACGCAAAAGAGGTGTTTCCATGGTCCGCTATGCCCACACGAATATCGTCGCCAAAGACGCCCAAAAGCTGATCGCGTTTTACAAATCCGTGCTGCGCTGCGAAAGCATCGGGGAGGTCCGCGACCTGCGCGGGGAATGGCTGGACGAGCTCACGGGGCTTGACGGCGCGCACATCACGGGCGAACACCTGCTGCTGCCCGGCTATGGCAAAGACCATCCGACGCTGGAGATTTTCCAGTACGACGAGCCGGCCGAAGACCTTCCCCGTGCAATCAACCGCCCCGGCCTCGCGCACCTGGCTTTTGCGGCGGACGATGTGGACGCCGTTCTGGACGCCCTCATCGCCGCCGGGGGAAGCGCGGTGGGCAAGCGGATTAAAAAGGGGTATCCCGACGGGCGGACGCTGGTTGCCGTTTACGCGCGGGACCCGGAGGGCAATATCATCGAGCTGCAAAGCTGGTGGTAACCATTCCCGATATACGCCGCAGCGGCCGACGCCCGCAGGTGCCGGAGAATGGCTGCGCGTCTATTTTTCGCAGAAATGTTTCCCAACGGTTGATTTTGTTTCGCATAATATCGTACGTCTCCATTGTATTCTCCGCAAATCCCGCATACAATAAGGGCGCGGGAGGTGGATGACGGATGAACGGGCTCAGACTTTCGGAAAATATCGCAAGCCTGCGCAAGGAAAAGAAAATGACGCAGGAGGAGCTTGCGGACATACTCGGCGTCACCAAGGCGTCCGTTTCCAAATGGGAAAACGGGCAGAGCATGCCGGATATTCTGCTGCTGCCCCAACTGGCGACGTACTTCGGCATAACCCTCGACGCGCTGTTCGGGTACGAACCGCAGCTCAGCAAGGAACAGATTCAGCGCCTGTACCATGATTTCGCCGCCGCCTTTGCCGCACGCCCCTTCGCGGACGTGCTTGCGGAGGTCCGCGCGGCGGTCCGCCGGTACTACGCCTGTTATCCGTTCCTCCTGCAGATGTGCGTTTTGTACCTCAACCACTTCCCCATGGCCAAGGAGCCCGGCGAAGCGCAGGCTCTGCTCATGGAGGCGGAAGCGCTGTGCGCGCATATCCTTAATAACTGCAAGTCCGTCAGCATCTGCGCGGACGCGGCGTCCATGAAAGCGGTCATCGATCTGCAGCTTGGCAAGGCGGACGATGTGATTGCGATGCTGGAACCGATGCAGGACCCTCTCCGGCTTTCCAGGCAGGACGACGCGACCCTGATTCAAGCCTACCGGCTGGCCGGAAAGACGGAGCAGGCGATCGACCAGACCCAGATCTCCATCTACCTGAACCTGCTCGCCCTCGTCGGCGCCTCCGTTTTATACCTGTCCGTCAACGGCGGGGATCGAGCCGGCTGCGAGGAAACCATCAGCAGGATGGACGGCGTCATCAGGGCATACCGCCTGGAGCGGCTGCACCCCAACGTGACGGCTCAGTTTGAGTACCAGGCCGCGCTTGTTTTCATGGCGTTCGGTGAGCATGACAAGGCGCTGGAACGGCTGGAAGCTTATGCCGGAGCCATCCGCAGCCTGATGCGCGAAGAGCAGCCCATGCTGCACGGCGACGGCTACTTCACACGGCTTTCGCCCTGGTTTGAACGGCTTGCGCTGGGCCCCAATCCGCCCCGGGATATGGCGCTCGTCCGCCGGAGCGTTCTGCAAAGCTTCGACCACCCGGCGTTCGAGCCGCTGCACGGCGCGGAACAATTCAAAGCCATTCGACAAACGCTTGCAAAGGAGTGACCTGTTATGCCTGATCTCAAAGAAATTCTGCCGTTCCTCATTCCGCTCATTCTTGCCGAGCTGGCGCTGCTCTGGTACACGATCCGCCACATCCTCACGCACAAAACCTATAAGCGGGGCACCCGCGCGCTCTGGCTGGTCGTGAGCATCGTCGGCATGCAGTTTATCGGCCCCATCCTGTACTTCCTGCTGGGAAAAGAGGACAACTGAATGAACGTACTGGAGCTCAGGCACGTGAAAAAGCGGTTCGGCAATCTGGAGGTGCTTCGAGACGTAAGCTTCAGCGTATCCGAGCACAGGCTGTTCGGGTTCGTGGGGCAAAACGGCGCGGGGAAAACCACCACCATGAAGATGATCCTGGGCCTGCTTAAAAAGGACGGCGGCGAGATCCTCGTCAACGGGGAGGCCGTGCGCTACGGGCAGACGGCCAAAGGCCGCATGATCGGCTATCTGCCGGATGTACCGGAGTTTTACCCCTATATGACTCCGGCCGAATACCTGCGCTTTTGCGGGGAAATTTCGGGCATGCCCGCCAGGGACATCAAGCCGCGGGCCGACGAGCTGCTCTCACTGGTCGGCCTGTCCAGGGATAACCGGCGCATCCGCGGCTTTTCCCGGGGCATGAAGCAGCGCCTGGGAATCGCGCAGGCGCTGCTCAACAAACCGAAGCTGCTGATCTGCGACGAGCCGACCTCGGCGCTGGATCCCATCGGGCGCAAGGACATCCTGGACATCCTGCTGAACGCGACGCAGCAGACGACCGTCGTATTCTCCACGCATATCCTTTCGGACGTCGAGCGCATCTGCGATGAGATCGCATTCCTGCATCACGGGTCCATCGTACTGCAGGGAACGCTTGACGAGGTCAAGCGCCGCCGCCGGGACGCAGGGTTCGATCTGGAGCTGGAAACCCCGGAGGATACGCAGCGGCTGATCGAGGCGTTCCCCGAGGCCAGGCTTCTGGCCCGCTCCCATCTGCTGTTTGAGCGGGACGATCAGGAGGAGGACGTGATGAAGCTTTTGATCGGGCTGCACATCCCCGTCCGGCGGCTGGAGAAGCGGGAAGCGACGCTGGAATCGCTGTTTATGGAGGTGGCCGGGCAATGAAACCCTTTCTCGCATTCCTGAAAAAAGAGCGGATGGAGCAGGTGCGCACCGGCCGGCTGCTGGTGCTCGTCATTGTTTTTACGCTCTTCGGCGTCATGAACCCCGCGATCGCGAAGCTGACGCCCTGGATGCTTCAAACCCTCTCCGGCTCTTTGGCCGAGACCGGAATCACCATCACGAACATCGAGGTGAACGCGCTTACCTCGTGGACGCAGTTTTACAAAAACCTGCCCATCGCGCTGCTGATCTTCGTGCTGATCACAAGCTCCGCCTTTACGGCGGAATATCAGAAGGGAACGCTGGTGCAGGTGCTGACCAAAGGGCTCCCCAGAATCAAGGTGCTCGCAGCGAAAGCGCTGACGATGGGCTTGCTCTGGACGGTTTGCTATTTCCTGTGCTTCTTCGTCACCTTCGGCTATACGGCGTTTTTCTGGGATAACGGCGCCGCGGCGCACCCGGCCTTCCCCGCGATCCTGTACTGGCTGTTCGGCGTCTGGGTGATTTCCGCCATGGTGCTTTGCTCGGCGCTGGCGTCCGGAAATACGGGCGTTTTGCTGGGCACCGGCGGCGCCATCCTGGCGGCCTATCTGCTGGGACTGCTGCCCGGTTTCGCCCCGTATCTGCCGCTGTACCTGACGGACGGCATGGCGCTGCTCACCGGCGCAATAGCGCCCAACGCCATGGTTCCGGCGGTCCTGATTGCCGCCGGTCTGGCCGCGGCCAACGGCGCGGCGGCGGCGCTCGCGTTCCAGAAACGCATGGTATAGCGCAAACAGCGGCACAATTTAACACGGGCCGGAAACAGACCGGCCCGTTTTTGTTTGCCCCGCACATGCTATACTAACGGGGGCACGATTTATACTGCGCGCCGCGGTTTGAAACGCGGCGGATAAGGAGAACCGCATGAAAGCAATCCTGGAAACCGAACGCCTGCTCCTCCGGGAGATGACCGGGGCGGATAGCGGCGCGCTCAAAGCCATCTTGCAGGACGAGCAAACCATGGTTGCTTACGAGGGCGCGTTTTCGGATATGGAAACGGAGGAATGGCTCCACCGGCAGCTGTGCCGCTACCAGGCGGATGGCTTCGGCCTGTGGGCCGTCGTCCTCAAGGAAAGCGGACAGATGATCGGGCAGGCGGGAATTACCTGGCAAACCGCGGATGGCGAGCGCGTGCCGGAGATCGGATACCTGTTCAACCGCGCCTATTGGCATCACGGGTACGCGGCGGAAGCCGCGGCCGCCTGCAGGCGCTACGCGTTCGGCGTGCTGGGCTTTGCGGAAATTTTTTCGATCATCCGCGATACCAACATCCCGTCGATGAACGTCGCCATCCGCAACGGGATGACGGTCCGCAAGCGCTTTGTTAAGCATTACCGGGGCGTGGATATGCCGCACTTTTTGTTCGGCGCTAAAAACTCTTCCAAGTAGTTTCCTTTTTATGGATGAACGGCAGGTTATGATCCGCTAAAGTGCATAGACTGTCAACGCGGGAGGAAACCCCAATACGCAAGCACACTTGCCTGATCGTTCTTGCTCTGGTATGCCTGGCGTCCGCATCCCTGGCCGGCGGAACGCCCCTGTCCGTGGACATTTTGCCGGCCTGTTACCAATACCCGATCGTCGGGTCCAATATCATCTACGCCGATACATTCCAGTACGTGCGCTCCGGGCCCTCCGCCGGCAGCACGGTCATCGGTCATGTGACGCCGTTTCAGGCCGTTCATTTCGAATGCCTGGATGAAAGCGGAACGATGGCTTATATTTATTACGCCAGCTATACGGCCCGGCAAAAGGGCGACGGCGGCGGCCGTTCCGTGCGCGGATGGGTGGAAAAGAAATATGTGTCCTTTTTAGAAGATTATGAAAACCGGAACGAAACCGGTTTTGCATTGCGCGGTGCCATGGCGCCGGAACTGGAATTTTAAAAGGGAGAATCAAAAACGGGCGGCTGGCCTCATAAGCCCCCCGGCGATTGTTTTCCGGATCCGGTCCCCGTGCCGGAGACCCCGGCGCTTCGGCAGTTTCCGTGCAATAATTCTTCTTCGTTTCAAAACCGGTCGATACTGGATAAAACGGCGACGCAATGCTATAATGATCATTGATTACGCGGCTCTTTATGAAATTTGAGTGCCGGCCTGAAAACGGAAGATTCGGATATGCGCGGCGGGAGGGGATGACCGGTGCAAAAGAAATATACCGGACCGTGAAAGGCGCGACCGAGGCGTGGCGCCTGGGAAATGCAACGGACACAACGCCGCCCACAGTATGGCACATGCAAAGAAATCAACGCGCGGTGCCGCACATACAGGAATGAAAACAAAGGTTGCCCGGGCAACAGAAAGGCATGCATATGTTTATAACGCTGGAGACGTCCGATCTGATCCTGAAGTCCGCCGATTCGAGATTTGCGGAAAACCTGCTGCAATACTACCTGCGAATCAAGGATTATCTGGAGACCTATGAACCGAAACGGGAGGCAGCCTTCTATACCCTCGCGCATCAGGAAACGCTGCTTGAGCAGGCGATGACGGCTGCGGAATACAAATCGGCCTTCCGGTTTTATTGCTTCACCAAAGCGGACGCGCAAACCGTCATCGCCAGTATCGGCCTGAACCATATCGTATGGAGCTATTCCTTGTCCTGCTCCTTAAGCTTCAACGCGGATACCGGGCATACAAACAAAGAGTATATAACGCAGGCGGTGTCGGCGGTCGTGCAATACGCCTTCCAAACCCTGTACCTGCACAGGATTGAAGCCAACATCATGCCCCGCAATATCTCCGCGCGCCAGGTGCTGGAGGCATGCGGGTTTACGGAGGAAGGCGTTTCGCCGCAATACCTGTACATCAACGGCGTCTGGGAGGACTACGTTCATATGGTGCTTCTCAACGACGAACTGGTATCGCAACCCGATAAACGCCCCGACGGCTTCGTTGAACGCCGCCGGTCTATCGATATTTAAAATAGGGTGCGCGCCGGGGATAACGGCCGGCTCCGCGTTGGGGATTTCCTGCCGCGGCATTCGCCCCTGCCGGTGAGTTTGCCTGTTCTTTTCGTCTGGCAAAACCAAAGTACGGCTTTTCATTAAGGAAAGCCTGTTCCTGCATGCAAATCTCTTTGAAATATTCCGTCTGCGCGCCCTGCAATTGATAGCCAGGCATCGTCCGCGCCTCCCTGCGAAGCCCTTTATAACAGGATTTCACCCCGCAGGTAACACACGGCACGGCCGCCGATCAGCACGCGCTCGCCCCGGTCCTCGCAGCGCAGTACACCGCCGCGCCGGGAAATCTGGGCCGCGGTCATGCTCTTTTTCCCGAGCCGTTCGCTCCAGAACGGAATGAGCATCGAATGCGTCGAGCCCGTAACCGGGTCCTCGTCGATGCCCGTGCCCGGGGCGAAGAAGCGGGACACGAAGTCATGGGTGTCGCCTTTCGCCGTGACGACGAAGCCCATCGGGCCCTTGATTTTAAGCAGCTTGCCGTAGTCGGGCTTGACGGCAAGCACCGCATCCTCCGAATCCAGCACGATCAGCAAATCCCGGAACAGGTACGTTTCCCGTACCGCCACGCCCAGCGCGTCCTCCAGCCCCGGGGGAACCGCGCAGGGCCCGGGCTTGCGGCTGGGGAAATCCATCAGCAGCGAATCGCCATCCTTTTGCACGGTCAGCAAACCGCTCTGGGTGTGAAAGCGCACGGAGGACGCGCCCTTGTCCACGAATTGCATCACCACGTACGCGCTGGCGAGCGTCGCGTGCCCGCACAGGTCGATCTCGTCCACCGGCGTAAACCAGCGCAGCCGGTAATCCTCGCCGTCCCGGTAAAAAAACGCGGTCTCGGCCAGGTTGTTTTCAAAGGCAATTTTCTGCATCAAGTCCGCGTCCACCGGCCCGTCCAGCGGGCATACCCCGGCGGGATTGCCTGTGAACGGTTCCTTGGCAAACGCGTCCACCACATAATATTGCATCGTACGTCCCTCCCCGCTTTGCGTTGCGTTTATCCTACACCATGCGCTGCGCGCGCGCAAGGCGGCAATTGCGATTGCGCCGCGCCCTGCCATCTGTTACAATGTACAAAACAAGCTGAAAACCGCAATAGCTCAATGCACAGGAGGGATTCTTCGTGAAAAGCATCCGCAAGCCTTTGGCGGCTTTCCTCTGCCTGACGGTCGTCATGGCCGCCGCGATGGGCCTTGCCGCGCTCTACCAGACGGACTTCGGCAGGATCGACGTATCCGCGTGGTACTTTGAAACGGACGGCGGCGACACGTGCGCCTACAAGCTCTACGTTCCGCAAACCGCGACCGCGGATACCCCCGCGCCTGCGGTGCTGCTGTTCCACGGCTATCAAAACGACAAGGACACCTCCTCCACCTACGCGCTGGAGCTCGCGCGGCGCGGCATCGTGGCGATGTGCTTTGATTCCTACGGCCATGGCGATACGACGGTCGGGCTGAGGGCGCGCGGCTACGCCACGCGAAAGCTGCCCGGCTGGGACAAGACGGTCTCCGGCCCCGAGCGCTTCCTGGTGATGATGAGCTTTTCCACCAACGATTTCTTCACGCTGGAGGGCGTCAAGGAGAGCAGCCTCGATTCCTCGATGGGCGGTCGACTGGCGCTGCAGGCGCTGCTCGCGATGCCGTTTGTGGATGCGGAGAACGTCGGATTTACGGGGCATTCCATGGGCACATGGTCGTCCTGGAGCACGGCGGCGAGCTACCCCAGGCACAAGGCGGTCGTCCTGCAGTGCGGCGAGCTGTTCCCGCAGAGCTACTATGACGGCGATACGGTGAAGTTCAACAACGTTTTGCTGTTACAGGCCAAGTACGACGAGTTCAACATGTTCATGGATTATACGCTCTCCACCGACGGCCTGATGGAAACGCCCCTGCGCTACCATGATTTCGCGCTGCAGGACGGGCCGATCGACTGGGATACGACCTACGGCGATTTTGCGGACGGCACGGCGCGGCGAATCCAGTTGCTTGCAAACGTCAACCACCGCCTGACCACGGTCAGCCACGAGGGCATCGCCGCGACGGTTGCGTGGTTTGCGCAGGCGTTCGGGAGTTCGCCCGCGATTTCGCCGGACAACCAGATCGGGCAGACCAAGGAGCTGTTCCTGTTAATCGGCACGCTGGCGGCTTTGCTTTCCGCGCTTCCGCTGATGCTCATGCTTCTCAGGATTCCGTTCTTCGCTACCGCGGCGCAGCCCGTGCCGGAGAACCCGGGCGCGCTGCTGCCTAAAAAGCGCTGGTACCGCGCCACGCTCACGTCCATCCTGATCTCCGCGATTACTTACCCGTTCATTACGCAGCTGGGCCACGGGCTGTTCCCCTACCCGGAAAGCGTCTTCCGCATGACCGTCGGCAACGGAATCATCCTGTGGTTCTTCGTGCTGGCGCTGATTGCGCTATTCATGCTTCGGCACTGGATGAACAAGGGCGAGGGCAAGCGCATGGGCGTAGCGCTGTACGATCTGGGCGCGGCCACGGCGGAGAACCCGGGCCGCCTGCCGTGGGCGGTGATCGGCAAATCCGCGCTGGCCGCCGTGATCCTGTTTCTATGGCTGTACGGCTGCGCGGCGCTCTTCCAGGCGCTCTGGCATATCGATTTCCGCTACGTGTGGCCGCTGTTCCGCCCGTTTGGCAGCGCCGTGCGCCTCGGGCAGTTCGCCCTGTACCTGCCGTTTTACCTGTTCTTCTTCGTCTTGAGCGGCGGGGTGAAGCTGTTCGGGCAGCTGCGCCAGCCGCGCATCCAAAACCCGGTTGCGGAGCAGCTCGTCTGGTGGCTGAAAAGCGCACTGGTGATGCTGGGCGGGCTATTGATCGTCGCGCTGATCGAGTACGTCCCGTTCTTCCTGGGTGCCGGTCCCGGCATGAACCTCCTGTTTACCTCCACGTTCGGCGGACCGATGATCTCGTTTCTGATCGTGATCATCCCGCAGTTCATCATCCTGTTTTTCCTGGCGACCTACTGCTACCGCCGGACGGGGTTTGTATATATCGGCTCCTTCCTGCTGTCGCTGCTGGGCTGCTGGGCCGTAACGGGAGGTTCCAGCTTCTTTTAAATGTCACAGATGAGGGGGTATTGATATCCCCCGCGTCGAAATCCTATACCGATACAATCAAAGGAGGTCGTTTTTATGCCGCATATCGTAATCAAAACCATCGCCGGCCCCTCGCAGGCGCAGCTGCAGAAAGCTGCGGAGCAGATTGCCGATATCGTCAACCAGACGATGGGGAAGCCGAAAAAGTATATCTCCGTTTCGGTGGAGGAGTATTCCTTCGGCGAGTGGGAAGGCGTGTACAACGAGTTTGTGAAGGATAAGGACAACGTGCTGGTCAAGCCCGGCTACACCAATCCCAAGACGTTCTCTTAAGATGGACATACGCATAAACGGTCTGCGCACGGACGCGGACCAGATCATCCGGGCCGCGCTTTCCGCCGCCATGCCGGACAGCGCCGTGCGCCGGGCGCTTGAGGGCAGGCATTTTCCGGACGGCAAGCTTATTATGGTTTCCGTCGGCAAGGCGGGCTGGCAGATGGCCAAAGCCGCCTGCGACGCGCTGGGCGACAGGCTTTCCCAGGGCATCGTCATCACCAAATACAAGCACGGCAAAGGTGATCTTCCCCATACCCGTATCTTTGAAGCCGCGCATCCCGTACCGGACCAAAACGGCGCCGCCGCCACCGAAGAGGCGATCCGCATGGTCGGGGCGCTAACGGAACGGGACACCGTGCTGTTTTTAGTATCCGGCGGCGGATCGGCATTGTTCGAAAAACCGCTCGTCTCGCTGAAAACCCTGGAAGACGTGACCCGCCAGCTGTTGGCAAGCGGCGCGGACATCGCGCAGGTCAATACCATCCGCAAGCGACTGTCTGCCGTGAAGGGCGGGCGCTTTGCCGCGCTGTGCGCGCCCGCGCGGGTAGTGACCGTCGCCCTCTCCGACGTTTTGGGGGACGATCCCGCCGTGATCGCCTCCGGCCCCGCATACCCCGATTCCTCCACCAGCGCGGACGCGCTCGCCATCGTACGGCAATACGGGCTGCAGCTGGATGGCGACACCCTGCGCCTGCTCGGGGAGGAGACGCCCAAGACGCTTGGCAACGCGGAGACCCTCGTCGCGGGCAGCGTGCGCCACCTGTGCGCGGCCGCCGTGGACGAGTGCGGGGCGCTCGGATACGAACCGGTTTTCCTCACCGACGGCCTTTGCTGCACCGCGCGCGACGCGGGCAGCTTCCTTGCCTCGATCGCGCAGACGCACCAAAACTCGGGCCGCTCTCTGGCGTATATCGCGGGCGGCGAAACCGTGGTGAAGCTCACGGGCAAGGGGCTTGGGGGGCGCAACCAGGAGCTCGCGCTGGCCGCCGCCATCGGGCTTGACGGCCTCCGGGACACCGCGGTGTTTTCCGTGGGCTCGGACGGCACCGACGGCCCCACCGAAGCGGCGGGCGGCTTCGCGGACGGCAGCACCGCGCAGGCGCTTCGGGAACAGGGCGCGGATATCCGGGCGATGCTTCAGGATAACGACAGCTACCACGCGCTGGATAAAGCCGGCGGGCTGATCGTAACCGGCCCCACCGGCACGAACGTGAACGACCTCACCGTGCTGCTGATCAAACGATAGGGCCCGCCTATTTTACGGAGGGCAAAGCCGCATGAATCCCATACGAATCCTGCTCGTGGAGGACGACAAGCTGATCGCCTCCGGCCTCCAGTACGCGCTGGAAGCCGAGGGGTACGCTGTTTCGCACGCGAAGGACGTCGCATGGGCGAAACGGCTTGCAGCCGAAGGCGCTTTCGACCTGGCGGTGCTGGACATGCAATTGCCGGACGGCACCGGCTGGGACGTGCAGGAAGCGCTCAGGCCCGCGGATACCGCCGTGCTGTTCCTGACCGTCGTGGACGACGAGGGCGCGATGGTGCGGTCGCTGGAAAGCGGCGCCGACGATTATATCGTCAAGCCCTTCCGCCTCCGGGAGTTCATCGCGCGGGTAAAGGCCGCGCTCCGGCGGCGCGCGGGCGGCGCGGGCGATACGCTGAGCGTCGGGGATGTGACCATCCACCTCACGAAAAACGCGGTGACCGTCCACGGCAAGCCGCTGGAGCTCACGGCGCTGGAATACCGGCTGCTGCTATTGTTCGCTACGCATGTCGGCCAAACGCTCACGCGCACGCAGATACTCGACCGGCTGTGGGACGGCGCGGGCGATTTTGTGGAGGACAACACGCTGACGGTCTGCATCAAGCGGCTCAGGCAGAAGCTCGGCACCGCCGCCGCCATCGAAACCGTACGGGGGGTCGGCTACCGTGTGGATTCGTAAGCAGGTCTTGGAGGAGCTCTCCGCCGCCATCCGCCGGATCGTGAACGGGGAGAGCGCGGAGATGCTTGACAACCGCGAGGGCCGGTTGAGCATCCTGCGCAACGACATCCAGACGCTGGTGCGCCTGAAGCAAGAGCAGGCCGACGCGCTGCTGCGCGATAAAAACAAGCTCAAGGATTCGCTTTCGGATATCTCCCACCAGCTGAAAACGCCGCTGACCTCCATGATGGTGATGGCGGACCTTTTGGAAACCGCGCCGCCGGAGAAGCAGCCGGAGCTCGTACGCAACATCCAAACGGGGCTCACCCGCACGCAGTGGCTGGTGGATTCGCTTTTGAAGATGGCCAAGCTCGACGCCGACGCCGTGGAGTTCAGCATCCGTAGGGCGAACGCCAGGGATATCATCAGCCGCGCGCTGGAGCCGCTGCGGATTTTATTGGAAATCAAGGAACAGGACATCATAACGGCGGGCGAGGCGGAGCTTACCTGCGACGCGCGGTGGACGGCGGAGGCGCTTCTAAACGTGATCAAGAACGCGTCGGAGCACTCCCCCGCCGGGAAGCCGATCCTCATCGCCTGCGGCGAAAACCCGATCTGCACGTGGATCAGCGTCACCGACAGCGGCGAGGGCCTCCGGCCTGCGCAGATCGCGCGGCTGTTCCGCCGCTTCCAGGGCAGCGGCGCGGCCAGCGGATACGGCATCGGGCTGCCGCTTTCGCAAACCATCCTGCGCGGGCAGAACGGCGATCTCGAGGTGGACGGAGGGGGCGGCCTGCCGCCACACGTGGCCGCGCTGACGGACGAACCGTATACGGGCGCGACCTTCACGCTGAAGCTGTACCGGTAAAGTCCGATTTTTGTGCAAGTTGACGTCTTTTAAAATCCCATCTTTTCAGACAATGGAAACCGTGCTAGCCTTGAAGCAGGGGGTGGTTTTCATGGAACCCTATTACGGCATGATCTTCAAGCGGAAATCCGTGCGGCGCTTCGATCCGGCGCTGTCCATCGGCCAGGACGAAATGCAGGCCATCCGGCGGCAGCTTACGCGGCTCACGCCGCTGGACGCGGATATCCGCGCGGCGTACCGGATCGTGCCAAGCGGACAAACGACCTGCAAGCAGGGCGAGTATTGCCTGGAGTTTTACGGGGAGCATACGCAGCGCGGCCTGCTTAACGCAGGTTACCTGCTGGAGCAGATGGATTTGTTTCTGGCGTCGATGGATATCGGTGTTTGCTGGCGCGGCATCGGCAGGCCGGATACAAAGGAATGGGAGGGGCTGCCCTACGTTATTATGCTCGCGTTTGGCAAAAGCCGCCCGGAGGACTTCCGCAAAGACGTTGCCAAGGCGAGCCGCAAGCCCCTTGGAACAATCTGGCAGGGAGACTTCGACGGAGAAATCGTCTCCTCCGTCCGATACGCGCCCAGCGCCTGCAATATGCAGCCCTGGCGCGTGCAAAGCGGCGGAAACGAAATCCGCGTCTTCCGCACAACGGACGTGCACTCGGCGATCATGCCCATACCGAAGCGCCCGTATTACAACACCATCGATCTGGGCATCTTTTTATGCTTTCTGGAGCTTTCGCTCACACACGGCGGGCGGGCCTTCGAGCGCGCATTGCCGGACGCACCCCTCAAGGATTCCCGCAGCCGGCCGCTGGTTCCGGTTGCGCGTTACACCCTGCGGTGAACTAAAGAAACACGACATGATTTTGTCGTGTTTCTGTGTTATGATGATCGGGGGGGTGATACGGGAATGAAAATGGACCGTCTGATCGGGATCATCACCATCCTGATGCAAAAACAGAAGATTACCATTCCGCAATTGGCGGAACGCTTCGAGGTATCCAGCCGCACCATCCAGCGCGATATCGACGCCATCTGCCGGGCAGGCGTCCCCATCGTGTCCGCACAGGGGTACGGCGGCGGGCTGTGGATTGCGGACGGGTATCATCTGGACCGGACCGTGCTGACGGAAGGCGAGCTGCAGGCGGTGCTGACCGGCGTGAAGAGCCTGGACAGCGTATCCAGGACCGCCTACCGGCAGACGCTGATCGAAAAGCTGACGCAAAACCGCAGAGACGCGCTGCGATTAAATGATACGATGGTGATCGACCTGGCGTCCTGGTATCAGGAAAGCCTGACGGAAAAAATCGAGCTGCTGCAGCAGGCGATCCTCCGCCAGGAGACGGTTTCCTTCACCTATTATTCCAGCCGGGGCGAAGCGGAGCGCACCGTCGAGCCCTATGTGATCGTGTACGAGTGGAGCGCGTGGTACGTCTACGGCTATTGCACGTCCCAAAATGGCTTCCGGCTCTTTAAGCTCAACCGGCTGTGGTCGCTCATCAACACCCATACGCCCTTTCAGCCGCGCGAGCTTCCGGACGGACGGCCGCCGTTCAAGGATCAGATCGGGACGGAGGACATCCGTCTGGCCGCGGTGTTCCAGAAAAAAGCCAAGTACCGGCTGATTGAGGAATACGGCCCGCAGTGCTATACCGAAGCCGGTAACGGGACCCTGCTCTTTGAGCGGCCGTTCGCCAGCAGCGCCTATCTGCTGCAGTGGCTTTTAAGCTTCGGGGATCAGGTCCGGGTACTGGAGCCTCCCGGGGTGGCGGCGGAAATCCGCAGGCAAGCGCATAGTATGCAAAAACAATACGAGTGACCGGACATACAGCTGTCCGGTTCCTTTCCGTATGATCGATATGACAACGGAAATCCGGGCGGCTTCCGCCCGGAAACCAAATGTCAGAAAGGGATGGCAACGATGATAAAGCTCAACGGAATCGGTCTCTTTGTCAACGATATGGACACGATGGTCGCCTTTTACCGCGACGTGATGCGGATGACGACGGACTGGGACGGCGGCCCGTTTGCGGCGCTGCATTCCCAGGACGCGGACACGGCGCTGATGCTGTTTGGCCGCAAGGACTTCGAGCAAATGACGGCGAGGACCTACGGCTACCCTGACGGCCTGAACGGTACGCTGGAGCTTTCCTGCGACGTCGGTGAGGTTAGCCATGTGGACGCGGAATACGCGCGCGCCGTGGCCGCCGGGGCAACGCCCGTATACCCGCCCACCGACGAGCCATGGGGCCAGCGCACCTGCTACGTCGCCGATCCGGACGGCAATCTGATCGAGATCAGCGCCTTTTATAAGAAAGACTGACGGGCGGCACGGCATCCAAGGTATGCAAACCGCGCCTCCGGACAAGGTGACAAAATTGTCACCCTGTCCGTCACCCGCTTGTCACTCTGGTATGCGATGATCGATCCGTACCAAATTGTGACGGAGGCAGAGCATGAGCATACTGCAAGTGGAAAACCTGACAAAAATTTACGGAAAGGGCGACGCCGCGGTCACGGCGCTTGGCGGCGTCTCCTTTTCCGTGGATAAGGGCGAGTTCGTGGCCGTCGTGGGCGCGTCGGGATCGGGCAAATCCACGATGATGCACCTGATCGGCGGGGTGGAGCGCCCCACGGGCGGCAGGGTGCTCGTGGACGGCATGGACATCTTCACCCTGGGCGAAAGCAAGCTGGCGATCTTCCGCCGCCGCAACATCGGGCTGATCTACCAGTTCTATAACCTCATCCCCACCCTCACGGCGGAGGAAAACATCAGCCTGCCCTACCTGCTGGACAAGCGCAAGCCCGACCGCAGGAAACTCGACGAGATTTTGGCCTTGCTCGGCCTTGCCGACCGCAGGAACCATTTGCCCGGCCAGCTCTCCGGCGGGCAGCAGCAGCGCGTATCCATCGGGCGCGCGCTGATCAACGACCCCGCTGTGATTTTGGCCGACGAGCCGACCGGCAACCTCGACAGCCACAAGAGCCGCGCGATCATGGAGCTTTTAAAGCTTTCCAACCGTCAGTTCAACCAGACGCTGTTGGTGATCACGCACGACGAAAAGATCGCTTTGCAGGCCGACCGCATTATCACCTTGGAGGACGGGCGCATCCTGCGCGACGAGGCGGTGCGCGCATGAAACAGATCACAGCCGGGCTTGCCCTGTCCCAGCTTCAGAAAAACCGCAAGCGCACGGTCATCACCATCGTCGGTACCCTGCTGTCCGTCGCAATGATGACCGCCGTATTCGGCTTCGCCGTGAGCGGCATCGAAACCATGCGCCGCCTCGTGGGCGACGATCAGATCGCGAGCTACCGCTCGGTGCTCGTATCCTTTGCCGCGGTTCTGGGCACGATTATCATGGCGGCGTCCGTGGTCGTGATCTCCAATGCCTTCCGCATCAGCGCGTCGGAGCGCATGCGGCAGTTTGGCATCTTAAAAAGCGTCGGCGCGACCAAGCGGCAGATCACGCAGACCGTTTTGTTCGAGGCGGCGTTCCTGTCGGCCATCGCCGTTCCCGCGGGGCTGATCGTCGGGCTGCTCATCCAGTGGCTTGGGTCGAGCATCGGCGACACGCTGCTGGCCCCGATGAACAAGCTGGTGAAGGAAGGGCTCTCCGTTCATATGCGGTTTGAGTTTTCCTGGCCGGTCCTCCTGCTGTCCGTCACGGTTTCGCTGCTCACGGTGCTGCTCTCCGCGTGGCTTCCCGCCCGCAGGGCGGCCTCCGTTCCCGCGATCGAGGCCATCCGCATGACGCAGGAAATTACGACGCGCAAGGAAACGCTGCGCACCTCACGGCTTGTGCGCACCCTGTTCGGTTTTGAGGGAACGCTGGCGGCCAAGGCCATCAAGCGGAGCCGCCGCAGCTACCGCGCCATGGTCGCCGCGCTTTCGATCAGCATCATCCTGTTTCTTACGTGCGGCAGCCTGAACACGCAGCTGACCATGGCGATGAACCAGGCGTACGCCAACGTAGACGCCAATACCCTGACAACCTTTTCGTCCGGGAGGCTTGGATCGGACTATCAAAACAAGCCGCTCATGTCCGGCGCGGCGGAGCAGATTACCGCCGCCCTGCGCGACTATCCCGAAACCCAAATCTACGGCGCGGGCATAGATTTCGGCTATACCGTCGAGGCGCAAACCGCCGATCTGACGGACAAGATGAAAAAATCCATGGAGCCGGAGCAAACGGCCGTCTCCGCCGTGCTCGTGACGGTCGACCGGGAGCACTACGCGCAGATATGCGAAGCCGCGGGGGTTGATATCGGCTCAAACATTCTGATCAACACCGCGCGAAAGGTGATCGGCAACAAGGACTCCGAGTTTCAGCCGCTTCGCTTCTCCGGGCAAACGCTGACGCTGCACAGGGACGGCGCGGCGATATCCGTAACGCTTGACGCGCAGCTGACCGGCGCGCAGGTGCCCCAGGAGGTATTCTATGCCGCCGACGGAGACGACATTATCGTCGTCGTACCGGACGGCATGGCGAAAACCTATTGCTGGTTCGGCAGCAGCGTGGATCTGTCCGGGTTTATCGCGTATGCCGAAAGCACGCTCAACTCGTATTTCCCGGTTCCGGAGGGCAGCGACGCCTATGCGTACAGCGTTTTGGACGTGACCTCCGTCACCGATATGACCCGCAGCCTGACCAAGCTGATCACGATCTTCCTGTACGGGTTTGTCGCCATGCTGACGATCATCGGGCTGACCAGCGTGATCTCCGCCATCTCCGCCAACGTGCGCCTGCGCGCCCGCGAATTTGCGGTGCTCCAGTCCGTGGGCATGACGCAGGGCGGCATCCGCCGGATGCTTGCTCTGGAAAGCGTGATGTCCGCGCTCAAGGCGCTGCTGTGGGGGCTTCCGATCGGCTCCGCCGCGATGTACCTGGCCTTTGTGTCGCTCACCATGAGAAACGATTTCCAGTTCGTGTATCCCTGGGTTATGCTGCTGGAGGCGGCCGCCGGTGTGTTTATCGTTACGCTGATCGTCACGCAGTACGCCGCGGCCAAGCTGCGAAGCGGAAGCATTATGGACGCCATCCGCATGGGCGAGGGCTTATAAAGCCGCCGCCAACCGAAACGCCCTCCGCAGATGGCCATGCGGAGGGCGTTTCCTTATTTGCCGAAAGGAAAACACGAAAGAAAGCAAGAAATGAACATGGTGTATTGAGAAACAGCGCCGTATCGAGGCGAAATTAACGAAAAAGGAAGCGATGCCGTTTGTCCGCGACCGTACTCTATTCCATCGCGCTGCGATTTGCGCTGATCTGCGCCTGCGGCGCGGGTGTTTTCCGCGCCCTGTTTCCCCGCGAAGGCGGGTTTATGAGCGGCAGCGGCATCCTATACTACACCATCCAGAGCAACCTCTGGGTCCTGCTGGTCACGGCGGCCTACCTGGCGCTGTCCGCGGCCGGACTGCCCGCGGGCCGCGCTTTGGAGATCGCGCGGTTTGCCGTGCTGGTGGGCATCACGCTCACGTTTTTAATCTTTTGGATTCTGCTCGCGCCGCGGATGGAGAAGGAATACCTGCTGTCGCTCAACAACCTGCTGGTACACACGCTGGTTCCGCTGTTGTTTATCGCGGATTTCTTTTTGTTTGACCGGATCGCGCCCATCGGCAGGTTCGAAGCGCTATGGTCCGCGGCCATGCCGCTGTTTTATTTTGTCTTCTCCCTCGTCCATGCCGCCGTCAGCCCGGCGCACACCTTTGAAAACGGCAGCCGCTACCCGTATTTCTTTCTGGACCTGGACACATACGGCTGGTTTTCGGTCCGAAAGGGCCTGGGCGTTTTTTGGTGGACACTGCTCATCACGGGGCTTACGCTCGGGCTGGGGTATTTCTACCGGTACATGCAAACGGTTTTGTGATACATAAGCCGCCACTTCGTCAGCCCTGCGCGCGGATCCGGCGGTTGGCCGCTTCTGTAAGCAAGAGCATCCCCGCGGCGAGCAGCAGCAAAAACAAAGGCAGCAGGCCGATGTTCCCGTCGCCCGCGATCCACCCGAACAGCGGCGGCATCAGCGTGGTGCCGATATACGCGCTAGCCATCTGTATGCCCATCAGCGCCTGCGAGTTTTGCTTGCCGAAATTCACGGGCGTTTCGTGCAGCAGCGCCGGAAAAATGGGCGCGCAGCCGAGGCCCAGCAGAATGATCCCCGCCAGGACAAGCCCCGTTTGGGAAAACAGCAGTATAAGGGCGACGCCGCAGAGGATGACCGTTTCCCCTACCCGCACCATGGCGCGGTTGCCGAACCTGTCGGAAACCAGGCCGCTTGCAAACCGCCCGGCCGTGATGCCCAGATAAAAGATGGACGCAAACCGCGCCGCCTGGTCCGCGGCTACGCCGCGGTGAAGCACCAGATAGCTCGCGATCCAAAGCCCCATGGTCGTCTCCACGCCGCAATAGCAAAAGAACGCCGGCATCTGGAGCTTCGCGCCCGGCAGCCGCAGCGCCTGCCGGATGCCGATATCAGGTTTTGCCTCGTCCGAAACGCCGGCCGTCTCCGCGCGCGCCTTTTGCCAAAGCGGCAGAGAAACCGCCAGTGCGATCACCAGCGCAATCTGCGCAAGCCCGACGATCCGGTACCCCGCACTCCAGTTTCCCCCGCCGGACAGGCAAAGCCCCATGACCATCGGACCCGCGGTCGCGCCGACGCCCCAGAAGCAGTGCAGCCAGTTCATATGCCGGGACGGATAATGCAGCGCGACGAAGTTGTTCAGCGCCGCGTCCACGCTGCCAGCGCCCAGGCCCAGGGGAACCGCCCACAGGCAGAGCATCCAAAACGCGCCGGAGAAAGAGAAGCCCAGCAGCGCGACGGCCGTCATGCCGACGCTTACAAGCGTAACCGGGCCCGTGCCCAGGCGGCGCACCGTACGGCCGCTCATGAGGCTTGAGACGATCGTGCCCATCGCGATAATCATCGAAATCACGCCCGCACCGGAAACCGGCACCTGCAGCGCCGGGTACATCGTGGGCCACGCGGCGCCCAGCAGCGAATCCGGCAGCCCGAGGCTTACAAACGCGACGTAGATAATCAGCAGCAACACCGTATACATACCCGTTCCTCCTTGCGCACGCCTGCACGTGATGGTATCATGATATCATCAGGGAGGTACGGAAATCCATCATAACCTGCCATGATTTGATAACATTCGTACAATTTAACGCGGAAAGGCGGCCTGCTATGATCGAACTGAAGCTGCACAGCGACGGATCGGAGCGCGTGCCCTACCAATCCGGCGCGTTTCCGCTGCACCTGTCCGTATGCACCTTGTCCATGTATCCCGGCATGAGCTGCGTCAGCCACTGGCACGACGACTACGAGTTCGCCGTGGCGCTGAAAGGCCGTTTCGTCTGCCGCGTCAACGGCGTGCCGGTACCGGTTTCCGCGGGCGAGGGCCTGTACGTGGCGCCGCGAAACGTGCACAGCATGGAAGCCGTCGGCGGCGAGGACTGCGAGTACCTGTGCGCCGTCTTCCCCGCCGCGCTGCTGAGCGCTTCACGGCATATCACGGACGTCATACAGGCGAGTCTGGCCGTACACGAAGCCGCTCATTTCCTGCGCCTGCTGCCGTCGGTGCCCCAGCACCGGGAGGTTTTGCAGGGGCTTAAGCGCCTTGAGCGCATCGTATACGGCAACGAGCGGGACGCGGAGCTTCGGAGCCTGGGTGTGATCTATCAGCTGATCGCAGATCTGGGCGCGTCCGTGCGGGACGAGGCGGCGCTCTCCGAGCCGGACCGCAACCTTTCGCAGATCAAGGATATGATCGGCTACATACGGCTGCATGCGGACCGGAAGCTGACGCTATCGGATATCGCGCGGGCGGGCAAGCTGAGCCGCACCTCCTGCGAAAACGCGTTCCGGCGGATGCTGCACGTTTCGCCGGTCCAGTTTCTGATCAACTGCCGGTTGGAAAGGGGCATGGAGCTTTTAATCTCCACGCCCCTGTCCATCACGGAAATCGCGTATGCCTGCGGGTTCTCCTCGGGCAGCTACTTCGCCGAGCAGTTCCGCAAACGGGCGGGATGCTCGCCGGCCGATTTCCGCAAAAAGCAGCTGTCCCCGCAAGCCCCCTCCGGCCGCTGACCGCACGGAAACGAAACGGAGCATTTCAATAGCGGCAACGACGCCGGGCTTACGCCTTCGTATTGTTTTGGGAATGTATCGATATACGCGCGCCCGCACTGGCCAGGCTGCGCTGCAGCAGCGCGGCGGGCAGCCTGCCGACGGCGGTGTTGTTTTTTACGCACAGCGCCGCGGCTGTGCCCGCCGCCTGCCCGGTCGCCGCCGCGACGGGGATGACGCGGGTCACGTCCCACGCCCATCCGGCGGACGAGATGGTCCGCCCGGCGGTCATCAGGTTATCCAATCGGGAACAGTATAAGGTCCGCAAGGGGATCTCGTACCATTTGCCGCGATGGGCAAAGTCCGCAGCGACGGCGACCGAATCGGCAAAGCCCCGGCCCTCGTCCGCCTCGGTGAGCACATACTCCCCCAGAATATGCCGCGTCGTGCGCAGCTGCGCCATACCGGGCAAAA
This sequence comes from Candidatus Limiplasma sp., assembly GCA_963674895.2. Lineage (GTDB taxonomy): Bacteria > Bacillota > Clostridia > Christensenellales > Aristaeellaceae > CAXXOK01. The sequence continues at coordinate 319,011 of CAXXCY010000002.1, read as the reverse complement.
CGGCGGCGTCGACGGCCGTGCGACCCCGTTTGCGGAACGCGTCCAAAAACAGCCTCCGGCCTTGCAGCACATATTCCGTAACCTCTTCGGCGGTTACGCCGCTGAGCTTCGGGAAATCCGCCGGATGCCCGTTCCCCCACAGATCCGAGCCGGCCCTTTCCCAGCGCCTTGCGTCCAGCAGATTCCCGCTTCCCACCGCGTTTTGGCAGCTGTCACGATCTACCAGATAGCCGATATAGGTCAGATAGTTCACGCCGGTTTCGCAAGGCGCGCCCGCCCGCGCCATTACGTCCGCGTCGCCCGTAGCGTCGATCACGAAGCCCGCCCGGTAGCAGGTGCGTCCCGTTTTGTTTTCCACCACGATCCCGGAGCAGCGCCCGCCCTCCATCACCGGGCGCGTGATCACCGTATCCAGCAGCACCTGCACGCCCGAGTCCGCCACAAATCCGTCCAGCGCCATCGTAAACGCGGCGGGGGAAAAAAAGGTGGCATACCGCTTTTTGCTTGTTGATTCATCGGGATCGGATTGCCAGGGCCCGTCCAGCGTGTCGTTGCCGTAGCGGATGGCCAGGCGCAGCAGCTCGTCCGCCATGCCGTACATCAGCTTATGGCCGAGCCCGTCGCAGATCGGCTCGTACCACCCGATCAGGCCCCGGGTGGCCAGCCCTCCCAATTGAATGCTTTTTTCAATCAGCAGCACCGACACGCCGCCGCGCGCAGCCGCGACGGCCGCAGCAGCTCCGCCGATACCGCCGCCGCAGACGATCACGTCGTACGCGCCGCGAACCGGAGTCGTGAGCGTTTCTTGCATCGTGTCCATCACTGCGCCTCCATCACCCGGTCGACCACCAATTGCCTGAATTCCGGCGACAGACTGGCAAAGTACGCCGTGAAGCCCGTGACACGCACCACAAGGTCCGGATACAGTTCCGGGTTTTTATGCGCGGCCCGGATTTGATCGGCGTCCACGATATTGACGTTGATCAGCGTGCCGCCCCGGTCCAAATGCGTTTTCAACAGCGCCGCCACCTTGTCCACCCCGTCGGGCGAAGCGATCACGCCGGGGTCCAGTTCCATCTGGAACGGAGCGGTATTGCCGCAGCGGCATTGCACCGCGATAATGGCCTCGGACATCGTAGTCATTTCTCCGTTTTTCACGGAGCCCACCTGCGGATTGGCGCCGTGGTTGATCGCCGCGCCCGCCAGCCGGCCGTCCGGCGTGGCGCCGACCGTCTGGCCGAACAAAATCGTCTTGGACCACGAGAACAGGCCGGGAATAAACCGGGCGCCCTCTTGGGATTCCCCGCGGCAGACGCTTTGGGTAAAATGCCGGGAGATTTGTTGGGCCCATTTGAGCCCCAGGCTGTTTTCCTGCCCGTATTTTTCCGCCGTCCGCATCGAAGCGCGGACCCTTTTGGCGGCAGCGCTTGCATAGTTGCACTTCACGGCGTTGCAGATCTGCAGCCAGGTAACCTTCTTCTCCATTTCCACGCGCTGTTCCAGCGCGGCGAACGAATCGGCGGCCACCGCGATGCCCGCGCCGTCGACGGCGATGTTGTAATACGCCAGGCTGTGGTCGGACGCGTCGCGCCCCATCTCGATCGGGCCCTCGCAAAACAGATTGAGAAAGAGCTCGGGCGAATTATAGCGGCTGGTGCGCAGGTGAAAATCGGTCGTGCGGAACACCGCGTCCAGCGCGGCGTCCATATGCTTTCGGTAGCATGCCCACAGCTTGTCCACGGAGGGACCGGGCCGGCTCATCATGTCGAAAAACGCGACCTCGAACACCTTGGCCATGTTCACCTTGATGCTGTCGTTGAGGCCGTACTCGACACCCGGGATCGCCATCCAGTTGCAGCCCACCGCAATGCGCTTGCGCGCCAGGGAGGCCGGGAACCCCATGCTCACAAACCCGTCCACCAGCGATTCATCCCCGGAAAAGCGCGGCCAGGCGTTCTTATGCTTGAACAGCAGCTCTACGCCGCGCCGGATAAACGCCGGATCCATCCCCCGGTGTACGCGGATGGTCAGGTTCGCCGTTACGTCCAGGCGGTCCGCCGCTTCCAAAATCAGCCACGACACCGGATTGACCATATCCCTGCCCCCGTCGTCCGGGCCGCCCAGCTGATAGTACTTGGTATCGGACATCAGGATTCCGGCGATATAATACACGGCGTCCTCGTCGTCGATGACACCCTTTTCTATGTCCATCTGATAGTAGGGATACAAAAGCTGGTCCAGCTGCCCGCCGCAGCCCTCCCGGTTGAAGCTGCGCCCCGCGATGTTGTACCAGCAGATAAACTGGCACGCTTCCCGAAGCGTACGCGGGACCCCCGTCTCCACCGCACGGTTGGCAAGAAGCATTTCCCGGAGGTTTTCCCTGAGCAGCGGATCGGTTTCCAGGGCGAGCCTGCGTTCGATCTCCCCGGAGGTGCGCCGGATCCATCCGATGACCGTCAGCAGCAGCTTTTCTTCGGCGTAGTAAAAATCGGCCGTCTCCGCGTCGCGCGCGTTCTGCGCGGCGTACAGGCGCACCTTCTTAAGCAGCGCGCCCAGCCCGTACCGCAGGCCCATGCCCACGTCCCCGGCGAAATGATGCACCTGCCCGATGCCGTGGTCGATATCATAGGTTTCGATCGCGTTTTGGAATACCGAGAAATCAAAGTCCGGGTTCCAGCGGACACGCCTGAACTTGTGCAGAATCCGGAAGTAATTCCCGCACATGGAAGAGTACGGCACCACCACCGGCGGGAAGGACGCGACCATATCGGCATAGTTGTCCGCCCAGGCCCGGTACCCGTGGAAATCGCCGTTGGGGTGCGTGGCCCTGGGCGTCCAATGGTAGTCCTCCGGGGGGACCAGGTAATGGTAATCGTCTTCGTCGCTGTAGCCGAAGCGTTCCAGCTTCTTCTTCGTTTCTGCGATCTTGTCCTCGCGCAGCCGGTGCAAGCGCCGCGTGATCATCTCCCGCTTTTGTTCCAGGCTTCCCTGCATACCTCATTCGCCTCCGATTCGCACCGGGATCCCGGCCGCCGCCGCCAGCTCCGCCATCCCGTCCATCTGCGCGCGCGTTTTCCGCCGCAGGTCGCCCGGCGGATAGCCAAGGCCCATCTCCTCGAATTTCGCCTTGGCCAGCGGATTGTAGTTGAGCAGTTCATACGCCTCGACGGCTGCGTTTGCTTTCAGCCACCGCGCGATTCCCGCGATATTCTCCGGCGAATCGGTCATCCCCGGAATCAGCGGCGTGCGCACGGTGACGGGAATTCCGGCCTGCCGCAGCGCCCGGATGTTATCCAGCGTCTGGTGGTTGGACAGGCCGGTAAACTTGCGGTGCATGGCGTCGTCCAGCAGCTTGATATCGCAGAAGATCCCGTCCAGCCACGGCAGCAGCGGTTCGAGCTTTTCAAAGGGCAGCGAGAGGTTGGTTTCCATCGCCGTATGGATGCCGTCCCGCCTGCACGCCATAAGCAGCGCGGCGGAAAACTCCGCCTGCAGCAGCGGCTCACCGCCCGACAGCGTGACCCCGCCGCCCGATGCGGCATAGTAGGGCGCATCCAGCCGGATGCTTCGCATCACCTGTTCAACCGTCATGGCGGTCCCCGCCATTTGCAGGGCCTCCGGCGCGCAAACGCCGGCGCACGCCCCGCAGCGGGTGCACAGATCCCTATCGTATGTCCGGCCGCCCTTCATCGCCAGCGCCCCGGTTGGGCACGCCCGGTAGCACGCGCCGCATCCGATGCACCGGCTCGCGAAAAACAGGAGGTCGGGAACCGATTCGTACGTTTCCGGGTTATGGCACCAGACGCAGCGCATATTGCAGCCTTTGAGAAACACGGTCGTGCGGATGCCTGCTCCGTCATGCAGGGAAAACTTCTGAATATCGCTGATGATCCCAACGATGGGTGTGTCCGTCATGCAAAATCAATCCCTAATTTCTCAAGTTCCTTTTGCAGCGCGGCGCGCTCATCCTTGCTCAAATCGCCCGCGGGGTACACGGCCCGGCCCACGTCAAACCCCTTGAGCTCCAGCGCGGCCTTGGTGGCGCGGATCGCACCGAACTTGGAAAAACGGATCAGGACCTCCGTGACGCGGTTGGCCATAAACTGATAGTTCTGCGCGGCGGCGATATCGCCCGCCTGAAACGCGTCGTAGAGCTTGGCATACCAGTCCGGCATAAGGTTGTACGTGGTGCCGATGCCGCCGTCCGCGCCCATGACCAGCCCGCAGATCAGCGTTTCGTCGGGCCCGTTGATCAGGTTGATATTGCCGCCGTTGACTTCCTTGGTCTTGCGGAGCTCAAAATAGTCCCGGATGGTGAATTTAACGCCGATCACGGGCCCGATTTCCAAAAGCCGCGCCATCAGCGGCGCAAAGCTGCTCACGCCGATCGCGGCGGTCGCATACACCAGCATGGCCTTGTCGGTATGATCGGCGAGGGTTTTGTAATAGTCGACCAGCTCGTCCTGCGTATACTTGAACGAATAGGTCGGCGCCAGCGAAGAAATGGCGTCCGCGCCAGCGCGCGTGGCATGCTCGGTCAGCTCGACGGCGTCCCAGATATTCGGCGCGCCGGTATGGCAAATCACGCTGCCCCTGCCCCGTACAGCGTCCACAACGGTCTCCAGCATTTCCATGCGGGTCGAAGCCCGCAGCGCGGGGCCTTCGCCGGTCGATCCGCAGACATAAAAGCCCGTTGAGCCCGCCTTCAGGTGCCATTCGATAAGCCCTTCCACCGCCTTGTGCCTGACACGCCCGTTCTCGTCAAATGGCGTAATCAGCGCGGGCATTGTACCGGTGAAGCGGATATTGCTTGTTTCCATCGTCATTCCTTCTCCTTTATCTCCTGGTCTTTTAAAATCTCGTGCGCCTTGTGGCATGCGACGCAGTACGGCCCGCCGTCCACAAGGTAGGTCCTGAGCGCAGGCATCTCCCGCGTGCAGCGGGGCATCTGCTCGGCGCACCGCGGATGGAAGGGACAGCCGGGGGGCGGGTTCGCCGGGTTGGGCACGTCTCCCGTAAGAACGATGCGCTCCTTCTTTGCGCCCACCCGGGCGACGGGCACGGCCGAGCGCAGCGCCCGCGTGTACGGATGATAGGTGCGGCGAAACAGCGAGTCCGTATCCGCCAGTTCCACGATATGCCCCAGGTACATCACCGCGATGCGGTCGCTGATGTACTCGACCACCGACAGGTCATGCGTGATGAAGATATACGTAAGCCCCCTATCCTCCTTGAGCTTTTGCAAAAGCGCCAGCACCTGCGCCTGAATGGACACATCCAGCGCGCTGACGGCTTCGTCGCAAATAACCAGCGAAGGGTTGACGCATAAGGCGCGGGCTATACCGATGCGCTGGCGCTGTCCGCCGGAGAATTCGTTGGGGTACAGGTCCATTTGCTCCCGCCGCATATTGACGGCTTCCAGCAGGTCCCCGACGATTTTCCGCCGTTCTTCCACGGTCCTGACCCCGCGCATTTTCAACGCGTCGTTCATCGCGCCGAACACGGAAAAGGACGGGTTCAATGAGGATTGGGGGTCCTGAAACACATACTGCACGTTGTCGCGCATCCGCTTGAGCGCGGCGGCGTCCCTGCACGGGAGGGAGAAGGACCCCAGTTTGTCGCGGTATACGATCCGGCCGGACTGCGGCTTATTGAGCATGACGAGCGACTTGCACAGCGTGGTTTTCCCGCAGCCGCTTTCGCCGACCAGGCCGAAGGTTTCCCCACGGCGGACGGACAGGCTGACGTCGTCGACGGCCCGCACATACCCGACCGTGGTCTTGAAGATCCCCTTTTTGATCGGGAAATACGTTTTCAGGTTTTGGATTTCCAGTATCGTATCCTTATCCCGCATCCGCTATCCCTCCCCCGGAACCCTGGTGGCAGCTTACGTAATGCGTGCCCTCCAGCCGCTTGAGCACTGGCTCCTTTTCCATGCAGAGTTCCTTGCATCCGTCGCAGCGCGGCGCGAACTGGCAGCCTCTGGGACGGTTGTACGGATCGGCGGTCGAGCCGCGGATCGGCTGAATGGACTGGTTCTTCCCGTGCCCCGCGACTGGGATGGACTTGAGCAGCGCAACGGTGTACGGGTGGCTTGGATTGTTGAAAACCTCGCGCGCCGTGCCGCTTTCCACGATGCCGCCCATATACATCACGATAACGTCGTCCGCCATCTCTGCTACAACCCCCATATCGTGGGTAATCATGATCACGGCGGTTTCGCGGGTTTTCTTCAGGTTTTCCATCAGCGCGAATATCTGCGCCTGAATGGTCACATCCAGGGCGGTGGTGGGCTCGTCGGCAATCAGGAGCCTGGGTTCGCACGCCATCGCCATGGCGATCATGGCGCGCTGCCGCATGCCGCCGGAAAACTGGTGCGGATACTCCCTGGCGCGCTGCGCGGCGTCCGGGATGCCCATCTCCCCGAGCAGCGCGACGGCCTTGTCCCACGCCTGCCGCCGGTTCAGGCGGGTATGCTGGCGGATGTTCTCGGCGATCTGGCTGCCGACGCGGTATACGGGGTTGAGCGCGGTCATGGGGTCCTGAAACACCATGGCAATCTTGCTGCCGCGGATATCGTTGATCTTCCTGCCCGTTCTGGGAAGCTGGTCCAGCCGGATCGCCCGGCCGCTGTCAAAGAAGGTGATTTCGCCGCCCTCGATACGCGCCAGGTCGGGCAGCAGCTGCATGATCGACGAAGCCGTCACGCTTTTGCCGCAGCCGCTTTCCCCGACGATACACAGCGTTTTCCCCCGGTGCGCTTCAAACGACAGGCCACGCAGCACCTTGTTGCAGCGCTTGTTGGTATAGAAGAAGGTCTGTAAGTCCTTCACCCGCAGGACTATATTATCCATCCGTATCTCCTATCCCATCTGCGACGGATCGGTCGAATCCCGCAGTCCGTCGCCAATGAAGTTGATGCTCAGCACAAACAGGGAGATAAAGCAGCCGACCGGCAGCCAAACCCACCAATTGCTTTGCAGAATGGACAGGTCGTTTGCCACGTTGAGGATGTTCCCCCAGGTCGGGGTCGTCATGGGCACGCCAAGCCCCATAAAGCTCAGCGCCGCCTCCTGCAGGATAAAGGTCGCCGTGCTGATGGTAATGTTGACCATGATCGGTCCCAGCGCGTTGGGCAGAATATGCTTGTAGCAGATGCGCAGATCGTTGAGCCCCAGCACCTTCAGCGCCGCCACATATTCCTCTTCCCGAAGCGAGAGCATGCAGGCGCGCATCATGCGGAATATGCTGCACCAGCCCGTAAAGATAAACACCAGCAGCAGATTGCTTGTACTCTGGCCGATCATGGCGATCAGCAGGAGGTTTAATACGATCTGCGGAAAAAAACTGAACAGCTCGGACACGCGGCAAAGCAGCGTATCCAAAATTCCCCCGCGGTAACCGGAGTAGCAGCCCAGCCCCACGCCCAGCACCGTCGCCCCGACGGCGCTGCCGAACCCGATCATAATGGAGGTGCGCCCTCCGTACAGCACCCTCGAAAACAGATCGCGCCCGATCGAATCCGTACCGAAGGGATGCGTAAGCGACGGCGTCGCAAGGATGTTGCGCAAATCCATCCGCATCGGATCATACGATGTGAACAGCGGGGCCAACAGGCACATAAGCACAATCGCAGAAAACAGGACGACCCCCAGGACCGCAAGCTTGTTGGCCATGAACCGCCGGGAGATGCGGCTTCCGCGCTTTTTGACGAACTTTCCGGATTCCTCGCGCAGCAAAAGCCGGTCCATATAAGCGTTCAGCCGCCGTTGCGAAATGCTCATATCTCCTCCTTACGCCAGGCGTACGCGCGGGTCCATCGCGGCCGTCAGCAGGTCGATCAGAAAGCTCGACAGCATCGTGGCCAGTATCATCAAAAGGGCGATCATCATGACCAGCGGGTAGTTTTGCCCGCGCACCGCCGTAACGAACATCTTGCCGATCCCCGGCCATTGAAACACCGTTTCGATCACCACCGATCCGCCGATCATCATCGGCAGGCGCATGCCGATCAGCACGATGACCGGGTTCATCGCCACGCGGAACCCGTGGACAAAATTAACCTTCCACTCCGGAAGCCCCTTGCTGCGCGCCGTGCGCAAGAAGTCCTTATTGGCGGCGTCCAGCATGCTCGCGCGCGCATAGCGCATGATGCCCGCTGTAAGGAAAGCGCCGAGCACCAGCGCCGGCAAAAGCAAATGGGGCAGGCGCTGGAAAAACGCTTCCTGGCCGGCCACAACCCTGCCGCCCACGGGCAGCCAGCCGAGGCGGATGGAGAAGACGAGCAGGCAAACCAGCCCTAAAAAGAACTGGGGAACGGACATGCCCAGCAAGCCGCCCAGCGTCAGTACGTGGTCCGTCAGCCTGCCCTTGCGCAGCGCGCTGACGACGCCCAGCAGCGTACCCAGGACGCTTGAAAGCAGCAGCGCCGCCAGGGAAAGCTCCAGCGTGGCCGGCAAGGTATCCGCCACGATATCGACTATCGGGACGCCGCTGCTCAGGCTGTACCCGAAATCGCCGTGCAGCACGCCGCCGAGCCAGATGAAGAAGCGCTCCGGCATCGACCCGTTCAGGCCCAGCGTTTCGCGCATCGCGTCTTTCTGCGCGTCGTTCATTTCGCCCCACGTTTCCTGATCGACCATGTACGACAGCGGATCGCCCGGCATTAGATTCAAGCACGAATATATCAAAAAGCAGGATATAAACAGCATGACGATCATGATGAGCAGCCTTCTGATCGTATAGGCAAGCATGGCGAACCCTCCTTGTCATGGTCAAACCGGATGAGAAAACCGCACAGAGGAACGGCACACTGTGCGGTTTTCTCATGAGAGAGCGGGACTCGGGATCAGTTTACGTGTTCAAACTTGTTGAAGTACAAAAGCCGGGTGTAGAGCATGGGGTACGACGTCACCTTATAGCCCTCGATGCCCATGCACGCCTGCACGTCCGCGATGGATTTGCTCCACGCGTAGTCGTAGATGCCGGCGCTTACGTTTTTCACGAGATTCGGGTCGGTTTCCGTGCTGGGGTACATGTAGATCGCGTCGATCAGCGGGCGGCCCGCCTGGTAGTCGTCGAATGCCTCAAACAGACAGTAGTTGTTCATGGAGACGTCCGTGAGCTTGAAGGGGCCCGAGCCGATGGGGTTTTGCCAGAACGAATCCTGCTGCACGGCCGCCGGGTCCACGTCGGCAAGGTAAGCCTGGGGCAGCGTGGGAAGCTGGGAGAAGCCCATCATCATGGTCGGCGCGATCGCCGTGAAGTTGAAGGTTACGGTATTGCCGTCAATCACGATGCCGGCGATCTCATCCGCCGTGCCCGCCACATACTCCGAATAGCCGACGAGTTTCTTGACCATGTCGGTATACAGGTTGTTCAGTGAGGCGACGCGGGCCGCCAGCTCCCATGTGAACTTTACGTCGCTTGCGGTCAGGTCGGACCCGTCGTGCCACTTCAGGCCGTCCTTGAGCACGAAGGTGACGGACAGGCCGTCTTCGCTGATCGCGAAGGACTGGGCCTGCTGGCCCGTAAACTCGCTGCAGTCGCTGTTGGCGACAACCAGATGGTCGTACAGGAGCTTGTTGGCCACGTTGCCGTTGGCGTTGGCCATCGGATCCCAGAAGAATTCGCTCGGCGCTGTATTGGTGCGGAGCACCCTTTTGCCGTCCGCGTTGGGCGCAATATCCCAGGTTTCGATCTTCCAGTCGTAGCTGTACTGCTCGTTGCCGTAGGGCGCGCCGTTGCGGTTGAGGCTCTCGCTCTCGATGGAATACACGTCCATATGGTACAGGGGCAGAACGGGAAGCTGCGCGTTCATGTACTGCTGAATCTGGTCAAACAGCTCGATCTGCCGCTGTGAGTCGGCCGTAGCATATACCTGGCTGATCAAAGTGTCAAGCGCAGGATTGCCTGGGGTATGCGAGTTGTTGGAGCCGCCGGTTTGGAACCTGCCGTAAAAAGCATATTGGCTCGATGCGCCGATCGCGCCGTAATAGATGTCCCAGTCCACCGCGGAAGGGCCGTTGACGCCGTCGGCGGGCTTGGTCCAAAGCATGGCGGAGGTATCGCCTTCCAGGAGCTTGGCTTCCATGTTGATGCCCACCATGGACAAATACTGCTGAATGATCGCCAGGAAGTCCACCGTCTGCTGATCGGTATAGGTATAGACGACCTTCAGGGTATAACTGCCGTCCCAGCCCGCCTGCCGCAGCAGTTCCATCGCCTTGTCGGGATCGTACGCGTACGCGTTGAGGCCCAGCCCGTTGTCCGGGGTCAGGCTGTCGGCCGGCGTTACCATTCCCTCAAAAAACGTTTCCGCGATCGTGTCCATATCGATGGCATAGGCGATCGCCTGCCGCACGCGGACATCGGACAGGGGATTGCTGTTGACGGTGCACATCTGCTCGGTTTCATCCGCCTGCGCGGCAGCGCAAACGCCCAGCAGCATGCATACGACCAGAACGATCGACAACAGGTAAAAGTTCTTTTTCATGAAGTATCCTCCTCTGATTTTGTTTCGTTCATTCGCCAAACGAACACTGTTTGTGATCTCAGTATGGGATGCATCCATTGGAAAAGCAAGGTAGAATCTTAAGGGATAATGTTGTAATATTACGATCGATGCTATATAATGGCACCCCCGGGCAATCGAAATCCCGCATCCCAGCCCGCTTGATTATGCCGGTTTTCCAGGCGCACGGCAAACAGAAACGAGGTCCGCATGATGCGTTGTGTTCATTACGATTCCAAAAAGCCGGACGGATTTGAAGAGCATTTCGTATTCTCCGAGAACATGCCGTATACGCTGCGAATCAAGACGTTTCCCCTGGAAGATATCGTGCCGATGCATTATGCGGAAACTATCGAAATATTGCTGTGCACTCACCTGGAAGGCAAGGTTGTGATCGACAATACCTCCTATCCGCTGATGGGAAAACAGCTGTTCGTCATCCCCCCCAACACCGTGCATTCCAACCACATCTTCAAATGCGGCGGCACCGAATATGTTCTGAAATTGTGCCTATCGGAACTGGACCGCTATATGAACCTGACCAACATTCTGGACAAGCAGGGCTGCCAGCTGAGCCAATTCGCGCACGTATGCCCCGAGTACGATACGGTCCGGGATATTTTTTTCACGATCATTGAAAACGACGGCAACCTGGTCGCATGCCTGACGGCCATCCTCAGGCTGATCGGCATTCTGGTCAAGTATGCCGACGAAGCGTCCTCGCACTCCCGCCTGCCGCTGCAGCTGAACCGGTCCGACCTGTATAAGCTGATTACGTGGACCCAGGAAAACTTTTCCCGCAAGATCACCCTGGATGAAGTCGCCGCCAAGGTAGGCTACAGCAAGCATTACTTCTGCAACCGGTTCAAACAGCTCACGGGCATTACGTATATGGCCTATCTCAACAGCGTGCGTATCGCGCACGCGTGTCTGCTTCTGCGCAACAGCAAGCCCGTGAAAGACGTGTTTCCCGAATGCGGGTTTGAAGACGAATCGTACTTTATTCAGGTCTTCAAAAAAGCGCACCATGTGACGCCGCTTCAATTCGCACAGGGGCATAACGGCGCCGAAGCGGCCAACGGCGGCACCGGCTGACGCGCTGCCCAGGTTATTTTCTGTCGTTGGGGGAGCATATGATCCACGTATACCCAAACGGATCGCGCACTAGTCCGCCCATGCCCCCGTCGTCGGGCGGCGGATGCGGCAGCAGTCGCTTCAGCACCTCGCCCTCCGCACCGAATGCGTCGATGACCCGTTCGGCTTCCGCCGGCGAGGCATATTGAACCATCAGCCGGACGGCGTCGGTATGCTTCACGGGCTCCAGGTGGTCGGACGCGCTGATCGCGCCGCCGCCAACCGCCGTGTACACATGCATCACCTTCCCCGCCAGCGCCTTGCCGCCGGTAGTCTCCGTATAGCGGGACAGGGTTTCAATCTTGCCGCTCAGCACCTTGCAATAGAGATTGACGGCTTCCTCGCAATCGCCCTGAAAAGAAAGATAGGGAACGATCATACGCATCACTTCTGATTGTCCGTGCCGCTTGCATTATAGCACATCCTATGGCCAAGCGGCCGGTTCGGCATACGGAACACGTACGCAAAGTCGGACAAATGCTCCGCAAACGGCAAGGCGGTATTCGTCCGCGCTTGAAAGATGCCGGCGCATATGATATCATTTCCAGCAACGAAGAAACCGTATCCGCCGCGGGCAAACAAAAGCATTATTTGATCAATCGGAGGGGAAACCATATGCTGATGACGATTCTGGACGTATTGCGAATCCTGGCGGTCTGCGCGGCTTTCTTTTTCGGATACCAAATCGGGTTTCAGAACGGTTATGACCCCGTTGCGCAATTGCACTTTATGACGCCTGTCATCATCGCCGCCGTCGCCGGGATTTCCGGCCTGGAAGGCCTGCTGTTTTCCAAAAACGCTGCGCAGGCCAAAGGGTATGAGACCGGCAGCGCCTACCAGACGCAATCGGCCATCGCGCTGCTGTCCTACGCGGCTATCGCGCTGCTGGTCTGGCTGGTCAATTGGGGGATTCTTGCGGAGCTGACCATCCTGTTCGCGTTTTGCTTCTTCTTCCTGTTCTCCGGCCTCAATCACGCCGTGAACGCGGTCAAACACAATAACTATAAATGGCAGAACATCAACCGCCCGTTCATCGCGCTGCTGATGATCGGCGGGCTGGTATACCCGGTCGTCATGGCGCTCAAGGAGCTGTAACCGAGCCGGACCGGCAAGGAGCGTATGACCGGATGCAAACTTTCTACGAGGATTGGTTTATGCGGCAGATCCGGATGGTGGTCACGGCCATCGCCAGGATCATCTTCGGCAAGGACGTCGTCTGTTATACCGTGACCGATCCCGCAAACAAAACCGAAACGGACGAGCTGTTCCTGCATCTGCTGGCGCTGCTGAAAACAGGCAGCATCAGCGACGCGGAGGACCTGCTGTTTGAAGCGCTGAATCCGGACGACCAGGCCCTGCTTCTCCTCGCCCTCGATTTTTATCAGCGCCTCAACGCCCTGAGCGACGAGGAACTGGAGCAACACCGTTTCTCCCGGCAGGAGGTCCTGGACGGCCTGCTGGAGGTACAGCGCATATACGGGCTGGTTCTATAGGTTTTTCCTGGATTTCTCCATCCGCTTCCAATCGTCATACTATATCCGGCAAACAGTATAAAAGCCCGTATAAGCATCAGCATGCGGTAACGGTTTCCGTCCTCCGTCTTTTTGTTACCCCGCCTTTTCGTTTCTCCGTTTCCCCGTCCTGCTTCGTAACTCAAATTGAAGCCTGCTTCAATTTGGAACGGAGCCGCGACGAAGCGTTGTGAACGGCGACGCTTTTGTAAAGCAAAAAGCGTCGCCGCGAACTTAGCGAAGTCCGTATACCGTTCCCCGTCCCAAACGCCGAGAAACCTGTTTCGAGGCGAGAGGAGGAGCGACGGAATGAATGAGAGGTGGATTTTTCTAAAAGAAAAAGCCGCCGCGAACGATATGCAGTCCGCGACGACGTGGCTGGGGAACTAGGATTCGAACCTAGACAATACGAGTCAGAGTCGTAGGTGCTACCATTACACAATTCCCCAAAATTGCGCCTGTTCATTATACGGGCTAGCCGCTTAAATTGTCAAGGTATCCGGAGAGGTTTTATGCAAACAAAAAGCCGGCCCCGAAAGGCCGGCCCTTGTGTGTTTGGGGGATTGATTACTCGACGGTCGCGTACGTCCAGATGACGTCGCCGGTCGCCAGACGGATCAGGTTCTTGACGTTGGGCTTGAGCATCTGCGGAATGGTGTAGTAGAACAGCGGAGCCACGCCGCCGGTCGCCATGAGCACCTTCTCAGCCTGCGCGGCATACTCGGCGCGCTTGGTCGTGTCGGTTTCGGCCTTGATCTGGTCTACGACGGCGTCAAACGCGTCGGCCCAGGTCTGGTCGCCGTTGAGGCCCCAGTAGGCGCCCAAGCCGGCGTCCATGGTCACAGCGCTGGCCTTGGCATATTCGCCAAGGTCGCGGCCCAGGCGCGGATAGTTGTTGCCCGAGTTGCTGATGAAGATCTCCAGGAAGTTCACCACGTCGTTGAAGTCGGCAATCCAGCCCATGCGGGCGGCTTCGCCGTTGCCGGCCTTGAGCTTCGTCTGCAGCGTGGACCAGGCTTCGGTGTTGATGGTGCTCGTAATGCCGAACTTGTTCCAGGTCTCCTGCACATACTGGATGATCAGGGCGTTGGCGCCGGCATTGTTGAATGCGAACTCAATCACGGGCACATCGGAGAACATCAGGTCGCCGCCCTCGAGAGAGCCGGTGTAGGCATAGCCCAGATCCATCAAAGTCTGTGCCGCGGTCACCTGGTCCTCGGTGTAGTTCTCGTTAACGCTGGAAACCACGTCCGTCGCCGTGTACCAAGAGCCGTACAGCTCGGAGGCGCGCACGTCGGCGTTGAGGGCATCCGATAGCCCCGAAGGATAGAAGCCGGTTGCGGGCTGTTGTCCGCCCTGGGTTACGTAGGTCACCAGTTCATAGCGGTCAACCATCTGGCCAAGCGCGAAACGGGCCTTGCTTTGCTCCTGCACGGTCAGCTGCTTGCCGGCGGGGGACATATCCTTGTAAACGTTGATCAGCACATAGTAAGTGCCCTGTACCGGATAGTACTCCAGCTCGCCGGGATACGTCGTGTTGAGACGGGCGAACTCGGTCGGGTCAACGGACTGGATGTACTGAACGGTGTCGTTCTCATACGCGGTCAGTATGGCCACGTTGTCCTCGGACAGGTAGCAGCTGATCTTTTCGATCTTTACACTGTCGGCATCCCAATAATTGGGGTTCTTTTCGAAGACAATCACGTCGTCCACAGAGTACTTGGTCATCACATAGGGGCCCGTGCCGACATAGGTCTCGGGGCTGATGGCCCAGATGCCTTCGTTGTCAGCCAGGTCTGTGCGAATCGGATAGAAGGTGGTGAAGGCGCACAGCTCGAGGAAGTACGCGCACGGATTGGGCAGCGTCACGACCAGCGTGCCGGCCGCGTCGTCCGCAACCAAGGCGAGGGCGCCGTCTTCATTCCTGGCGATGTAGTCGTAGAGGAAGCCATAATCGGCGCCCAGTTCAGGGGAAGCCGCGCGGTTCCAGCTGGAGGCAACCTGGGAAGCCAGGAAGTCCGTGCCGTCGCTCCACTTCAGGCCCTTGCGCAGGGTGAAGGTATAAACGAGACCATCGGCAGAAATTGTATACGACTCTGCCAGTTCGGGCGAAAGCACGACATTGCCGTCCGCATCATAGGAGTGGCCCATCAAGCCAACCAATGAATTGCGGATATAGTTGCCGCTGGTAGCCGCGCTGTTGAGCGCGGGGTCCATGGTCAGCGGCGTGCCGCCGCCAAACATTGTGCTGACAACCATTCCGGACTCAGCGCTTGCACCGATCGGCGCAATCGCCAGGGTGGCGGTCATGAGCATCGTGATGGTCATAATCCAAACAAGGAGCTTTTTCATTCGTTTTTCAACCTCTCTTTATAAATTTTTTCCGGGTTTGATTCAATCCTAACACGGAAACCCTTGAACGTCAACGATAAAATATGCAGACAGCTTATAAAGCATGCCATGCGGCAAAACGGCGGACGGCACAAAGACGGCTTATAAATTATGGCAAGCGACGAAATGGCCGGACGACACTTCGAGAAACTCGGGCATCTCCGCCTTGCAGCGCTCGGTGCAGCGGCTGCAGCGGGTGCGGAACGGGCAGCCGCTGGGCGCGTTGAGGGGGCTTGGGATGTCGCCTTTCAAAACGATGCGTTTTTGCTTGCGCGCCTTCTCGGGATCGGGGGCCGGAATGGCGCTGAGCAGGGAGATGGTATAGGGATGCAGCGGATGGTGGTGCAGCTCGTTGGCGGACGCCAGTTCCACGATATGCCCCAGGTACATGACCGCGATGCGGTTGGAAATATGCTTGACAACGCTCAAATCGTGAGCGATGAACAGGTACGTCAGGCCCAGCTGATTCTGGAGGTCCTCCAGCATGTTGAGCACCTGAGCCTGAATACTCATGTCAAGCGCGGATACCGGCTCGTCGCATACGATAAATTCGGGATTGCTGGCCAGCGCGCGCGCGATGCCGATGCGCTGGCGCTGCCCGCCGCTGAACTCGTGCGCGTACCGGGTCGCGTGCTCGCTGGAAAGCCCGACCGTAGACAGCAAGGAATTGATCCGTTCATTGCGTTCCTTGCGGGAAGCGCACAGGCGGTGCACGTCGATGGGCTCGGCCACGATGTCGCCCACGGTCATGCGCGGATTGAGCGACGAGTACGGGTCCTGAAACACGAGCTGCGCCCTTTTGCGGAACTCGTCCATCACGGGGCCCTTCTCGATCCGCTTACCGTCAAACCAGATCTCTCCCTCGGTGGGCTTGTACAGGTGCAGCATCGTGCGTCCCACGGTGGTTTTGCCGCAGCCGCTTTCGCCCACAAGGCCAAGCGTTTCGCCCTTCCTGATATCAAAGCTTACGTCGTCCACGGCCTTGAGCATGGTGGTGCGCGCAAAGCCCGTAACGATGGGGAAATACTCCTTGAGATTCCGGACCTGCACCAGGTACTCCGGATCGGGTGTAAACGCGACGGTCCCGCTCATTGGTCCGCCTCCTTCCCGCCTGCCGGAGCCGTCGGCTCGTCCGGCGTCATGCCCTGGGAAAGGGGATAGCCGCGTTTTTCCTGCACGTTGACCCAGCAGCTGGCGATATGGTCTTTCGCCACCCAGTATTCCGGCGGAAACTGGCTGAGGCAAATCTTCATCGCGCGGTCGCAGCGCGGCGCGAACGGGCAGCCCAGGGGAAGGTTCAGCACATCGACCGGCGTGCCGGAAATCGGCACGAGGCGCTGCTTCTCGTCGTCGTCGATATTGGGGATGGAACGCAGCAGGTTGCGCGTGTACTCGTGCCCCGGGTTATAGAAAATTTCCGGCGCCGTGCCGCGCTCGCAGATGCGCCCGCCGTACATCACGATAACCTCGTCGCACATGTTGGCGATTACGCCCAGGTCGTGGGTAATCATGATGATCGCGAGCCCCATCTTCTTTTGCAAATCCATCATCAGCTCGAGGATCTGCGCCTGGATGGTGACGTCCAGCGCCGTGGTGGGCTCGTCCGCGATCAGGATATCCGGCTCGCAGGCCAGCGCCATGGCGATCATCACGCGCTGGCGCATACCGCCCGAAAGCTCGTAGGCATACTGGTGGATGCGCTTTTCCGGCTCGTTGATCCCGACGAGGCGGAGCATCTCGATGGCGCGCTCCTGCGCCTCGTGTTTATTGCGCTTGGTATGCAGCAGGATGGCTTCCATCATCTGGTTGCCGATGGTGAACACGGGGTTTAAGCTGGTCATGGGGTCCTGGAAGATAATGCTGATGCGGTTGCCGCGCACCGTACGCATCTTTTCCTCCGAAACGCCTACAAGCTCCTCCCCTTCGAGTGTCACGCTCCCGCCGATAATCCGGCCGGGATGCGTTAAAATCTGTAAAATGGAATAGGCGGTCACGCTCTTCCCGCTGCCGCTCTCCCCCACGATGCCCAGTACCTTGCCCTTATCCAATGAGAAGTTGATTCCGCCGACGGCTTTCACCTCGCCGGAGGCCGTAAAAAACGAGGTCCTGAGGTCTCTCACTTCAAGCAAATGTTCCAAATTCCCGCCCTCCCTACGACCGAAGCTTCGGGTCGAACGCGTCGCGCAGGCCGCTGCCCAAAAGGTTGAACGACAGCACGATCAGGAAAATGGACATCGAGGGAAAGATCAGCAAAAACGGATAGCTGTTCAGGCCCGAGCGCGCGTCGGCGGCCAACGAGCCCAGCGACGGCATCGGGATGGACACGCCCAGCCCCAGGAAGGACAGAAAGCTTTCGGTAAAAATGGCGCTGGGTATTTGCATGGCCGCGATGATGATGATCACGGAAACGCTGTTGGGGATCATATGCTTGCGGATGATACGCGAGGGCGAGGCGCCGATGGAGCGCGACGCCAGCACGAATTCCTTTTCTTTCAGCGAAAGGATGCGCCCGCGCACCTGCCTGGCCATGCCGACCCAGTACAAAAGGCCGAACACGATGAAGATGCTCACCATGCCCGCGCCCATCTTGGTGATGATCTCGTTGTTGGACCTGCTGACGACGTCCTTGATGGCAACGGACAGCAGGATGATGATCAATACGTCCGGCAGGGAATAGATGATATCGACGATGCGCATCATGATCATATCCGTCCTGCCCCCCGCATAGCCGGATATGGACCCGTAGATGATGCCGATCACCACCACGATCAGCGAACTGAAAATACCGACCAGCAGGGAAATCCGCGTGCCGTAGATCACGCGGATGGCGTAATCCCGGCCCAGCGCGTCTGTTCCCATAATGTGCGGGAATACGCTGACGCCCTTATCGATCTTGGCTTGTTCCTTGGCGGAATATTCAAACGGCGACAGGTATTTGCCCGTCACGTCCTGCTTGGTGTAGCTGTATGGGTAAACCTCCGGCACAATAAAAGCGATCAGCCCCACCAGAATGATCACGACCAGGCAGACCATCGCCATGCGGTTGTGCCCCAGGCGGCGCAGCGCGTCCTTCATGAAGGAAACGGACTCGCGCATCTGAGACTGCTGCTCTTTTTCCTCTTCGGTGGCAGTCTCAAACAGCGCCGGATCGATCTGCATGCTCAGCGGGTTTTTAAACGGAGTTTTTTGATCGGCCATTTTCCCCATCCTTCCTACGAAAAATTGATACGGGGATCCATGACCTTATAGAGAATGTCGCTGATGAAATTCATCAATACGATCATACCCGCCAGGAAGATGGTTACGCCCATAATCATCATATAATCGGTCGTCAGCATGCTGTTGGTAAACAATCGCCCCAGGCCGGGCACGGAGAAGATGTTCTCCACGACCATGCTGCCTGTGAGGATGTACGCCATCATGGGGCCCGCGTAGGTGATTACGGGGCTGAGCGCGTTTTTCAGCGCATGCTTGAAGATCACCTTGTTGGACGTCAGGCCCTTGGAGCGGGCCGTGCGGATATAGTCCGCGCCCAGCACGTCCAGCATGCTGGAGCGCTGCAGCCTCGTGATGTAGGCCATGGGGTACAGGCTCAGCGAAACCACAGGCAAAATCATGCCGCCGGGCTGGTTGCCAAGCGACGGCAGCCAGGCCAGCCGGTAGGTAAACAGCAGCAGCAAAAGAGTCGCCACAACAAACCCCGGAACGGAGATCAGGGCCGTTGTGACGACCTGAATAATCTTATCGGGCCACTTTCCCCTCTTGAGCGCGGCGATACTGCCGAAAACCACCCCCAGGATGATGGCGATCAGGGCGGCGGAAAACCCTATCCGCGCGGAATAGCCGAAAGCGTTGAAGATCAGATAGCTTACGGTGAAGCCCACCCGCGAGGTGGACAGGCCGAAATCCAGCTGAATCACGCCCGCCAGATAGTTCAGAAACTGGATGGGAACCGGCTTGTCAAATCCGTACTTGGCTTCCAGCGCGGCAATGACCGCGTCGCTCTTGGCCTTTTCGCTGGAAAACGGGCTTGCCGGAATCGCGTGCATGACAAAAAAAGTAATCGCGATCACCAGAAAAATCGTGAGGATCGCCATACCAAAACGCTTCAATATATACATCAGGAATTTCGAGCTCATAGAAAACCTCCCGTTAAAGTAACGTATACAACCTCCGAATAATAATGGATTAATTATAGTGAGTCAAGAATTAAAAGTCAATTCTGGCTTTTTGGCGGCCAGCCGAACTATGAACGCAAATCGCTGGCCGGGTTCCTGCCCGCTCTCTGTTTTCAGGGCAGCGGCTGTTTTTTTCTACCGGCTCTCATCCCTGCGAACGGCTTCCACCTGCCCCGGAGTCCGATGCCGCGTGCGGCTTGTACAAACATTGCCAAATATTCACATTTGTGTATTCCATTATTTTCAAATGTTCATATAATCGTGATACTATCAGCCGCAATTATGCGTATACTACGTATGGGCACGAAACCATGACTATATAGGAGAATGAGTATGCGCAGCACGCGTAAAAAAAGCAGTCTCAAGCATACGGTTATTCTGGTTGTTTTGGTGTGCGGCGCATTGTATCTTACGGCAGCCGAAGCGGGACCGGACGGCGTTTTTATATCTGAGTATATCGAGGGAAGCGGAAACAATAAGGCGATAGAGATTTACAACGGGACCGGGTTCACCGTCGACCTGGCGGCGTCCTCATACAGTATCAGTATGTATTTCAACGGCAGTACAGCCGCAACGACCATCATACCCCTTACGGGCAGCGTGGCCCCGGGGGACGTCTATGTCGTCGCGCATCCCAGTGCGAACACAGAAATTCTGGCGAAAGCAGATCAAACCAGCGCATCCAGCTCCTGGTACAATGGAAACGACGCGGTTGTTCTCTTCAAAGGCACCGCCGTGGTCGATTCCATCGGAAGGGTCGGCGAAGACCCGGGTTTGTATTGGGGAGACGGCGTAACCAATACCATGGACCATACGTTGATCCGCAAACCCACCGTTACCACCGGGGATACCGATCCAACGGACGCCTTTCTTCCATCCGCCGAATGGACGGCCTATCCGCAGGACACGACGGTTTATCTCGGAAGCCATCAAATAGCGACCGTATATCCGGCGGTTATCCCGCAGACAGGCGATGCATGTCCGACTGCCGTTTACCTTTCCCTGTCCCTCGTAACCGCCGCCCTGCTGGCGACCCTGCTGATCTCGCTTTCCAGGCGTCACCGTATCCGCCATGACGGCACGATGCAAGCATAGCGATCAGCGATTTCCCAATCAGAACAGATCAGGCAAACGTTAAAAAGATGATATGGAAAAGCAGTCTGCTCAAGATATATCTTGGGTTGCCCGCCATTTTTTATCTTATAGCTGCATGAATACATATGATGACATCCATTTGTCATGTTTTCATGGTATGATACTCTTGAGGTGACACCCCATGCAGATTCACCGCCTGTTTGAAATCGTCTATCTGCTCATCGAGCGCAAAACCATGACCGCCGGGCAGCTGGCGGAACACTTCGAGGTGTCCGCGCGGACCATTCTGCGGGATATCGACGTGCTTTCGGGCGCGGGCATCCCGCTGTATACGACGCGCGGCAAGGGCGGCGGCATCTCCCTGCTGGATGGATATGTTTTAAGCAAGGCGTTTTTTTCCGAGAGCGAGCAGACCGGCATCCTGGCCGCGCTGCAGCAGCTTTCGGCGACGCAGTATCCGGAAACGGAATCGGTGATCCATAAGCTCAAGGGCATCTTCGTCAAACAGACGGCCGACTGGCTGGAGGTGGACTTTACCCATTGGGGCAGCGGTGCCGCGGACAAAGCGAAGCTGGAGGTCGTCCAGTCCGCGCTGCTGAATAAGCAGGCGCTGCGCTTTACCTATTCCAACGCCCGCGGCGAAACCGCCGAGCGCCTGGTCTATCCGCTCAAGCTGATCTTCAAATCCATGGCCTGGTATGTGAGCGCCTATTGCACGCAGCGGGAGGACTACCGGATGTTCAAATTGAGCCGCGTCCGCAACGCCGCGCTGGCCGACCGGTATTTCGGCAACCTCGGTCTGGAAGCGCCGCCTGCCGAAATCCCGGCGGGTTCATCGCCGCCCGTCCCCATGACGCTGCTGATCCATCCGCGGCAGGCCCACCGCGTGTACGACGAATTCGACAACGAGCGCATCACCCCGCGGGACGACGGTTCCTATACCGTACGAACGGCGATGCCCAACGAGGAGTGGCTGTTTCATTACCTGCTGACCTTCGGCCCCGATCTGGAAGTGCTGGAGCCGCAGGAGATTCGCGAAGGGCTGGCGGGCATCGCAAGAAACATCCTCGCAAAGTATGAATAAATGACAGAATAATTTCGCATCTGAAGATGGAAAGCTTGGGATGCGTCGAAGGGTCGCAACCCTTCGACTTTTTAATCCGAAACCCGCGACATGCTTGTGCGGCCTCGCCCTGTGCTTCGCTTGTGCGAGGCTACGCCATTCGTTTCCTTCGGAAACTCTGAGGCTAGTCGGACTGGCGTCCTCCCTTCCGATAGTTTCGGAGCCCTTGCGCAGTAAGAGTTCCTTACGCCGAGACCTGGCCGTGAGCAAAGCGAACAAGGTCGAGGTGTACACTCGATAAAGTGATATAATCACTTTATCGAAACGAAGTTAATATGACGCGGTGATGTCATATTATCCATGCTACCATAAGCACATCAAGCATTAGGAGCGTGAACAATATGGCGGCATTCGATTTTAAAAAGGACCGGAAGGACCTGTACCAGCCCACCACCGCGCCTTCGATCGTGGACGTGCCCGAGATGCTCTACCTCATGGTGGACGGCCAGGGCGACCCGAACACGAGCAAAGCATACATCGAGGCGATCCAAATCCTGTACAGCCTGAGTTATACGATTCGCATGGACAAGACGGAGAAGGACTACTTTGAATTTGTCGTGCCGCCGCTGGAAGGCTTCTGGGATTTTGCTGAACACGCGGTTTTCCCAAACGGCGGGCCGGTCGCGGACAAAAACCAGCTGGTATGGACCGCCGTCATGCGCCAGCCGCGCTTCGTAACGCCGGAGGTGCTTGCAGCCGCGAGGGCAAAGCTTTCGCAAAAGAAGCCGGAGCTCAACGCCGGCCTTGCGCGGCTGGAAACCTTTACGGAGGGCCTGTGCGTGCAGGCGATGCACATCGGCCCGTACGACGCCGAGCCCGCGACGGTGAAACTCATGGAACGCTACCGCGACCAGCGGGGGTTTGCCGCGGAGTATACGGCTGCCCGCAGGCACCATGAAATCTACCTGAGCAACCCCACGAAGGTCGCGCCGGAGAAGATGAAAACCATCCTGCGGCTGCCGATCAAGAAGCGGTAGAAACGGAAGGAAGCGCCTATGGACATTCGGGAACAGGAAGCCCTGATCGCGCCCTGCGGCATGAACTGCGCGCTGTGCTGGGCATACCAGGCGCAGGTATACGACCTGCAAAAACAGGGGTTCAACCGGAAATACTGCCCCGGTTGCATTCCGCGCGGCGAGCATTGCCGGCACATGCGAAACGTATGCGACACCGTTGGCAAAGGACTCGTGCGCTTCTGTTTTGAATGCGGGAAATTTCCCTGCGAGCGCCTGAAAAGGCTAGACAAGCGGTACCGGACGAAGTACCGCATGAGCATGATCCAAAACCTGCGCATGATCAAGGAGCAGGGAATGGAGGCGTTCCTCCGGGACCAGGAAAACCGGTGGACCTGTGACAAGTGCGGCGAGCACCCGGTCTGCTGCCACAACGGCCTGTGCCTCTCCTGCGACCTGGAGTATCTCAAACAGCACCGGAAATTCCGGTGGGGAGAGCATGAACGGGATTCTGAAGCGTAAAGGAGCGGGCCGTGCGATATGCTGTCGATCTTTCAAAAATCAGGCTAAACGACTACCGGGAACTGTTGAAATCCCAAACCCTCCTGCCGTCCAGACGGCTGCTGCTGGAAGACCTGGAGGCGCGGTTTTCGGCCTTACAGGCGTATGGGATCGCCACGGTTTCGGACCTGTTCAAAGCTCTCTCTTCCCCCGGCAAAATCATGCGCGTATCGGCGGCTGCCGGCATCCCCGCGGACTACCTCAAAGTCCTGAATCGGGAGGCGGGCACGCTGAAGCCGAAACGTATACCGCTCCATGATTTTCCGGACGTCGATCCTCTGCTGCTGGAAACCCTGCGGAAACAAGGCATCATGACCGCGAAAGACTACCTGGAAAGCGGACGCGATCCGGACGGGGAACTGTGCGGCCTGTGCGATCTGACCCGGATCAACGGCGTGGGCCCGAACGCTGCCAAAATGTTCTACGAGGCGGGCTACCGCTCGGCGGCGGATATCGCTGCCGCGGACGCGAAAACCATGCTCGCCCGTATTGCGGCCGCTAACGCTTCGCACAAGTATTATCAGGGAACGCTGGGCGAAAAGGACGTGCGGTTCTGCATCGATTTCGCCCGGACGCTGTTACGCTTAACCCAATAGCGGCCGCATAAAAAGCAGGGCCCCCATAAAGGGAGGCCCTGCTTTTTAAATATCGCGGGGTTATTCGTCCTCCTTCGGCTCCTCGGGTTCGCCGCCGGCGTCCGCCCCGCTGTCTCCGTTCGCCTTTTCCGCGAACGATTCAAACGCGGCCTTGCCTTCCGATTTCCACCATTCGTCGTAGTGCTTCCAGCTTTCGAACTTCCGCTTCATCCCGTCCGAATCCCAGTGTTCCCTGTGCGCCTTGTCCTTTTTGGACGATTTGGATGAATCGCTGTGGGAGCTGAACCCGCCGAACAGGATTTTCGCCAGGATAAAGATCCCGACGCCCTGCCAGAACGTGATCGTCGGCAGGCCGAAGATCATGGGCATCAGCCAATTCCACAGCCATACGATGATCCAGCCGAACAACAGGCCCAAGCCGATGGCTGCAATCGTTCCCAGCACGGTATAGATCATGATTCTCAGCGGCTTGGGTACTTCGTTCCAGCCTTCTTTACATGACATTGTCATTTCCTCCTCTTATTTCGTTTCCGTCAATTGGTCCTTGAGCATTTCCCGCAAAGCCTTAATGGCGCGGGATTTTCTGGACAGCAGGGTGCCCACCGGTTCTTGCCAGGCTTCGGACAGCTCGCGGAAGCTTTTACCGCTGAACTCGGTCGCGATCACGACCGCGCGCTGCTTTGCTTCCAGCTTGTCGATGGCGGCGCCCAGGGCGCGCAGCAGTTCTTTTCTCTCCACCTTGGCGGGGATATCCTGCGCGTCGTCCCTGAGTATCTCCCGCAGGGAGAACGCCTGGTCTTCCTCCCGGAAGCCGTCCAGCGAAACCGTCCTCGCCTTCTGCGTTTGGTAATCGGCGAGCTTGTTCCTGACAGAGCGGTAGGCATAGGCGGCGATGTTTTCCACCGGGCCCCCGGCATCCGTCCGAAGGATGAGGCTGAGCATCACCTCGCGCACGATATCCTCGGCGTCCATATCGCTGATGCGCCTCGCCTTGGCGTGCACATAGCGCTGGAGCCTGTCGCTCTCGGCGGCAAAGAACGCGAACAGCCGGCTTCGTTCGTCCTTCTTCATGGGCTCCTCCTCAATCCTTTCACACCAGTAAGACGGAGAATGGAACGGTTTATTGCATCGATTTAAAATTTTTCTTCATCTTTGTAAACCCTCTTGCCTGCCGCCATTATAGCACGGTGGTCGCAAACCCCGCAATTTCGGCTGTTTGCGCGCCGTCCGCAAGCAACGCGCCGCCTGTTTCCCCGTCCGGCGGGTTGCAATCTTTATAAAACCGGCTTGCAATTATTGCGCTTTCGGGCAAAATAGAATGAGACAACATGGACGCAATACGATGACAGGCGGTGATTGAAAATGGGAGTGAAACACAAACGGGCGCTTTGGCTTGTGCTGATGATCGCGGCGGCGTTCGCGCTTACGGCCGCCTCCGCTGCCCCGACGCAATCGTTTGACGATTTTCTGGCGGACTGCGGAATGGACCCGTCGGACCCCGCGGTTTCATCGCATGTGACGAGGATCGGGCAGAGCGTCCGCGTGCTGGACGTGGAACTGTGCATGGAGGGGCTGTACTACGACGGGCAGCGCCTTCTGATCGGCTGGAAAACCGACAACCTCCGGCCGGAGCAGCCGGCTTTGGTGCTGTATACGAACGTGCGGCTCGGCGGGATTTCCGTGGACGCCGACGCGGATTTCCCGATTTCGCAGTGGTGGCCGCGGGTTTTCGGCCTGTTTGTCACCGGCGATCCCATCAACGGTCTGATGGGCGGGTTTGATTCAGCGAACGCAAAGGACTTCCTTTTACAGAGCACACAGGATGTGTCCGTATCCTTCACGGTAAAACGCCCGCGCCGGCCCATCACGGTGGTGGATGCGGACATCCGCAACCCGTATCAGGACGCCGCCGCCGAAACCGACCGGCAATCGATGCTTGCCGCGATGGAAGCCTGTTGCGTGACCATCGCGCCGGAGGGAGACATGGATGTGCAGGCCTGGCAGGACAAGGGATATCTTGTGGTCAACCGGGGCGGGGAACTGCTCAACGCCGACGGCACCACAGACGATATGACGCTGCTTAACGGCGAGGATCTGACCGACGCCGACGAGGCCGACGTCACCTTCACCTTCACGGTGGATTTTGACGCCCTGTCCGGGGAATAGCGCCTGTTTTGCACATGAAAAAAGGCCTGTGAGCTTTTGCTCACAGGCCCTTATGCCGTTGCCAAACTATGCTTAGAAAATGGGAAGATGAACTCTGTTTTGTAACGGTATATCGGCATATAAAAGGCAGCGGTTACGAAAAGCCGAACGCGGGGCGGGTTGAGCACCCGTCCGCGGACAATTGCCGCTACCGTATGATCACGGAAGGCGTCAACAGCACCACCCCGCCGTCATCGCCTTCTTCCGGATCGCCTTCCTCCGAATCCGGTTCCCCGATCAGCGCGTTCAGCTGGTCGTTCAGCAATCCGATTTGCTCTTTCAGGCTGTCCATCAGCTTCGTATCGCCGTCCGCCTCCGCTTGCAAATACTGATCCTCTAGGACCTTGATCTCGTCTTCAAGCTGTTTGATCAATGCCTCCAGCGTGTCCTCCTGCCCTTCGACCGGGTCCTGCCCGCCGTCCTGGGTTTGTACCTGTTCATGCAGTTGTATCTGCTCATGCAGCTGCACCTGTTCCCGCACCTGCTCCTGTTCTTTCACCTGTTCCTGTTCTTTCACCTGTTCCTGTTCCCGTACTTGCTCCTGCTCTCCTGACTTTGATTCCTCTTTCCCGGCAGAACCGCCGCCGTTTTGGTTGCCGTTGGACGAATTGCCGCCTCCCGACGATCCGGCGGAGTCATTCCCCGCGCCGCTGCCTTGCTGGGAATTCCCGCTGTCCGTATTGCCGCCGTTCTTCCCGGCCAACGCGGCTGTAAAGAACGCCAGCGTGAGAAGCAATACGAGGATAAGCGCCGTTGTTTTCCTGATGGTTTTCATCACAATGTTCCCTCCGTTGTGTTTGTCGGATTGTACGCGCGATCCTGCGTGTTTCCAAATCGAAGCGCTTGTTGCTCATGGTGAACCATCAGATCAAAAAAAGCTTTATTCAGATTGCTGAATAAAGCTTCAATACACCAGGAATGAAACAAATTCGGCAACCGGCTGTCATATCCGTTCCCGGAGTTAGACCCGTGGCTTTGCGTGCTTATCTTTCGATAAGTTTGCCTTTATTCGATCTGTGTCACCAAAGGAAGATTATTATAATATGGATTTCCGGTATTGTCAACCCTCTGTCTGCTAATGCGCACAAGAGGGCTATTCACAGATTGCTTCTAGCCTGTTCAAAAAGCCTGAGATGCCAGGAAGCAAGGATGGCAAAGGGTTGAGCTTACTCGTTTGTAAGTGATGCCCTTTGCCATCCCGCCGCTGACAACGCAGATCAGGTTTTTTGGGCAGGCTAGGAGACTTTCTCGAACTGGCTGTTGTACATCTCGGCATAGAAGCCGTTTTTTTGCAGCAGTTCTTCGTGCTTGCCGCTCTCCACGATATCGCCCTCGTTCATGACCAGAATCAGGTCGGCGTTGCGGATGGTGGACAGCCGGTGCGCGATGATGATGGACGTGCGCCCGGTCATCAGCTTGTCCATCGCGTCCTGAATGAGCACCTCGGTACGCGTGTCAACGGAGCTCGTGGCCTCGTCCAGGATGAGCATCGGCGCGTTTTTGATGACCGCGCGCGCGATGGTCAGCAGCTGCCGCTGCCCGGCGGAGATATTGGCGTCCTCGTTGAGCACGGTATCGTAGCCCTGCGACAGCGTTGAAATGAAGTGGTGCACGCCGATGGACTTGCAGACCTTGATAATCTCCTCGTCGGTCACGCCGGGCTTGTTGTAGGCGATGTTCTGGCGGATGGTGCCCTCGAACATCCAGGTATCCTGCAGCACCATGCAGAACAGCTCGCGCACCCTCTCGCGCGGCATCGACTGCAGGGGCACGCCGTCCACCAGGATCTCGCCGCCGTCCACGTCGTAAAAGCGCATCAGGAGGTTGACCATGGTGGTTTTCCCCGCGCCCGTTGGCCCGACGATGGCGATCTTCTGCCCCGCCTTCACCTTCGCGGAGAAGCCGTGGATGATGGCCTTGTCCTTATCATACCCGAAGCGCACGTCGCGGAACTCGATATCGCCCCTGACGTTCTCAATCGACGCGTGTTTTTCGCTCTCGTCTGGCATCTCGCTTTCCTCGAGGAACTCAAAGAAGCGGAAGCTGGCCGCGGCGGTCGCCTGCAGGCTGGTGAAGGACTGCGCGATCTGCGACAGCGGCTGGGTGAACAGGCGGATGTAGATCATAAACGCGACGATCACGCCGAAGGTGATGCTCCCGTTGATCGCCATCACGGCGCCGACCACGCACACGGCCACATAGCCGAGGTTGCCCACGAAGCGCATCAGCGGCATCATGATGCCGGACATGAACTGCGATTTCCAGGCGCAGGTGAAAAGCTTTTTGTTGAGGCCCTCAAACGTCTTGCTCAGGGGTTTTTCGGCGTTGTACACCTTGACCACGTTGTGCCCGGCGTATACCTCTTCCACATGGCCGTTGATCTGGCCCAGCAGCTGCTGCTGTTTGGTGAAGTATTTCTGCGAGCGTTTCAGGATGACCGACATCAGCATAAACCCGACCAGAGAAGCGCCGATCGCCGTGCCCGCCAGCCGCCAGTCGGTCACGAACATCATGATGACGGAGCCCGCCAGCAGCGCGACGGCCGATACCAGGCCGCCGAGGGACTGGTTCAGGGTTTGCCCGATCATGTCGATGTCGTTGGTCACGCGCGAAAGGATATCGCCGTAGCTGGTGGAATCGAAGTATTTCAGCGGCAGGCGGTTGATTTTATGCGAGAGATCGGTGCGCATGCCGCGGGTGATGCGCTGGGTGATCGTGGCCATGATAAAGCCCTGCGCATAGTTGAGGAGCACGCTTGAGCCGTAGTAAACGACCAGCGTCATTGCGATGACCGTAACGGCGTCCAGGTCGATATGGCCCATCATGCCGCGCATGATGACGTCGGTCAGCTCCGAAATCCTGTCCGGGCCCAGGATGGTGAACACCGTTCCGCCGACGGCCGCGCACAGCGCGATGAGGATCGGCAGCCAGTACTTTCTGCAGTATTTGATCAGCTTGCCCCAGGTAGCGGAGAAAGCGTATTTTTCTTTGGGCGCCATGCCGCCGTGCGGCCCGCCCATCGGTCCTCTATGCATAATTCAATTCCTCCTTGGAAAGCTGCGAGGATGCGATCTCCTGATAGACCTTGCAGTCCTTCAGCAGAGAATCGTGTGAGCCGACGCCCACGACCCGCCCCTGGTCCAGCACGACGATCTTGTCCGCGTGACGGATGGTGCCGATGCGCTGGGTGACGATAAAGGTGGTGGAGCCGATGGTCTGTTCCTTGAGCTGCTTGCGCAGCTCGCGGTCGGTTTTGAAGTCCAGCGCCGAGAACGAATCGTCAAAGATCAGGATCTCCGCCTCGCGGCAGACCGCCCGGGCGATGGCGACGCGCTGTTTCTGCCCGCCGGACAGGTTGGTGCCGCCCTGCGATACGTGCGCCTCGTAGGTATCCTCGAGCTTGTCGATAAACTCCGCGGCCTGCGCGATGCCCGCGGCGGCCTTGACGTCGTCATCATCCGGCGGCTCTCCGGCGCCTTCGCCGAACGCGATGTTGGACTTGACCGTGCCCGAAAAGATCACCGCGCGCTGGGGCACATAGCCGATCTTGTTGTGCAGGTCCTCCTGCCTGTATTCGCGGATATCCTGCCCGTCGATCAAAACCTGGCCCTCGGTGGGGTCATAGAAACGGGGAATCAGGTTGATCAGCGTACTCTTGCCGCTGCCCGTGGAGCCGATAAACGCCACGGTTTCCCCGGCGTTGGCGGTAAAGGACACGTTCCGGAGCACATATTCGTCCGCCTGCGGGTACTTGAAGCTCACGTCGCGGAATTCCACCTGTCCCGTGCCCCAGGCGGGCGCGGCCTTATCGCCGTCTTTGATGCGGCTTTCGGTACCGAGCACCTCGTTGATGCGGCGGGCGGCCACGGTGGCGCGCGGCAGCATAATAAAGATCATCACCAGCATCACAAACGCCATCACGACCTGCATCGCGTAGGCGATGTACACCACCATGTCCGAAAACAGCGTGATGCGCTGCATGAAGCCCGCGGCGTCGATCAGATAGGCGCCGATCCAGTAGATGGAGAGCATCAGGCCGTTCATCACCAGCGTCATGCCGGGCATCATAATGGCCATCAGGCGGCTGGTGTACAGGTACGTCCCGGTCAAATCCTCGTTGGCCTTCTCAAACTTGCCTTCCTGATAATCCTCGGCGTTATAGGCGCGCACCACACGCACGCCGGTCAGGTTTTCACGGGTGACCATGTTCAGCCGGTCGGTCAGGGATTGGATGATTTTGAACTTGGGCAGCGCGAAGATCACCAGCACCGTGACCAGGATCATCATAAACAGCACGGCGCCGCCGGTGGCCAGCGACCAGTTCCAGTTCTTGCCCGCGATTTTGACGATCGCCCAGCCCGCCATGATCGGCGCGCGGATCAATACCTGCAGGCCCATGGCGATGATCATCTGCACCTGGGTGATGTCGTTGGTGGAACGCGTGATCAGGCTGGAGGTGGAAAAGCGGTTGATTTCCTCCATGGAGAAATCCTCCACCTTGGCGTAGAGGCTCGCGCGCACCCGGAACGCAACCGAGGCCGCGATCCGCGCCGCAAAAAGGCCCACGACCACGGCCGTCGCCAGGCTGCCGAACGCGCACAGCAGCATCTTGCCGCCCGCGGCCCATATTTCGTTCATGGAATCCGCGGATGTCTGCACCAGCGTGGTAATCTCCCGCATGTAATCCGGGAGCTTTAAGTCCAGCCACACCTGCACACAGATGAACGCGATACTCACCAGTACCAGCGCCCATTCCTTCCGCCGCAGGTGCTTGAAAATACTCAGCATACGTTAACCTTCCTTCGTGTTAATGCGCTGAGTATACGATGGAAATCTAAACGAAAGATAAACTTTTTGACTATTGCTGACTTATTGAACGATCTTCCGCCCTTGAACCGGGCAGCGGCTGGGGAAGTGCAACGGTAAACACGTTGCACCCGTCCGTATAATCCACCGCGATTTCGCCCTTGTGCAGCTCCACGATCCTGCGCGCGATCGCGAGGCCCAGGCCCGTGCCCTCCGTGGCATGGGAGGGATCGCCCTGGAAGAATTTTTCGAAGATCCGCCTGCGCGTTTCCTCGGCAATCATCTCGCCCGGGCTGGCAAAGGAAACCTGAATCCCGTCCGGCTCCCGCCGGATGCCGATTCTGATGCGGCCGCCCTCCGGGGCGAACTTCACCGCGTTGTCCAGCAGGTTGATCCAGACCTGCTTCAAAAGCTCCTCGTTGCCCGCACAGTGGTATTCGTATTCGTCAAAATCGATCTCCTGGCGCTTTTGCTCCCATTTCTTGGTCAGAAGCAGCACGCAGGTGCGGAGCTGCTCGCTCAAATTAAACTCCGCAACCTCGGTGAGGATCGACTGCTTTTCGATTTTGGCGAGGTTCAGTACGTTGTCCGCCATATCGGTCAGGCGCGTGGCTTCGCTCAAAATGATGTCCAGATACTCGTCGCGCTTCTCGGGCGGAAGGTCCTTGCGCTTCAAGAGCTTGGCAAAGCCCAGGATAGATACGATCGGCGTTTTGAACTCGTGGGAGAAGTTGTTCACAAAATCGGAGCGCAGCATTTCGGTGTTTTCAAGCTCGGCTGCGAGGGCGTTGAAGCTTCTCGCGAGCTGCTTGCCGATGGATTCATGGTAGCGCATAGTAAGGCGCGCGGCATAGTCGCCCTTCGCCAGCCTGTTCATACCCTCGACCAGATTGTGGAACGAACGGATCGGGACATGGCTGACCAGCAAAGCGGTCAGTATCCCCACAAACAGGCTTGCCAGCGCCCAGATCGCCGCGCCCATCACCAAGCTGGGGGAATCGGATACGGTGATCACGTCCAGCGCATTTAAAATCAGCATCCCCGCCGTAACAATGATCATCGTCAGCGCGAGTATCACAGCGAAGAACAGCGTGAATAAAAACACCAGCCGCGTAAAATTCGACCGCGAAACCCGCGGGTCCTTGCGGAAAACCCAGAACCTGTGGAGCCTCATACGCGCTTCACCGCCTTATAGCCCAGCCCGCGCACCGACACGATCTCAAATTCCGGGTAATCGGCAAAGCGCTTGCGCAGGCGGTTGATGTGCACGGTGATGGTCTCCCATCCCGTTTCGCTCTGAATGCCCCAGACCTCGTCCATGATCTGAATGCGGGTGAATACTCGGCCTGGGTAAGAGAGGAGCTGATACAAAAGCAGGAATTCCTTGTGCGGGAGCGTGACGCTCTCCCCGCCGCGCGTTACCGTGCGGGAATCGTAATCAAGGGTTACCTCGCCGATTTCCATCCGGCGTTCGGAGGCGATCTTGGCGCGGCGCAGAAGCGCCTTGATCCTCAGCAGCATCTCCTCTTCGTCCACGGGCTTTGTCATATAGTCGTCGATGCCCGCGACGAAGCCCTCCTTGCGGCTGGCCGGCGCCTGTTTGGCGCTGACCATCAGGATGGGCAGGGCGTTGTTCGCCTCGCGCAGTGCGCGGGTAAAGGCGTACCCGTCCATTTGGGGCATCATCAGGTCGAGCACGGCCAAATCCACGTGCTCCTCATCCATCACCCGCAAGGCGTCCTCGCCGTTTACGGCGGTCAGTACGGAGTATCCCTCCGCCGAAAGCACGGCCTGCATGAGCTTGCGGGTGCTCCGATCGTCGTCGATGACCAGAATGTGAAACATGGCGCCTCCCTGCGGCGGTTTTTCTGTGGGGGTTTCCTCCCGGCACGCTTATCATAGTCGAAAAGCACGCGGCGCGCAATATGCGCCGGGCAGCCGCGTATGCCGGGTCAGATCACGGTATATCCGCCGTCCCGCAGCACGCCAACAGCGGCATGTAAGTTCTCGGATTTCAGGAAGATATAGTCCGTATTGAACGTCGAGACGGCGAACAGGCTGATGCCCCGCTCCGCCAGCAGGCCGGAAATCCCTGCGATGACGCCGACCATGCCGAAGTCCAGAACCCCGCAGATTTTCAAGCCGTTCCATCCGCGCTCGACGGCGGCCGCGTTTCCGGGGAGGTTAGTAATTTCGCATACGAGGGAGATTTCCTCATCCGTGACGGAAAGGAACGTGAATTCCCTGCCGAGATCCACCGAATCAGCCGATTGCAGTTTGCATACCGCGAACTCGCCGGGCAGCCGTTTGATCTCCATCGTTGCCTCACCCCGTCAAAAACGAATATGGGACCCCGTGCGCCAATCACACATAAACCAAACAGGAGGCTGTTCCGCCTCCGGAACTTCCCCTGCCCGCCTTACGCCGGGGATTGCCGGCATATACGCCGCCCCTCCGCGATCGCTTTTCGCGTCCGGCCGTCAATACTCCTTGATGTTGACCATGGCTTCCCGCATAATTTCCTTGATTTCCGGGTCCGTTTCCTTGTTCATCTGCGCGGCTAAAAACGCCTTGGTGTGCACGTTGGCTATCTTACCCAGCGCCTTCGCGACCGCGGTCCGCACCTCCGGCTCTTCGCTTTGAAGGCGCGTGACCAGATAATTGGAGGCTGCCTGTCCCCCTACGGTTCCAAGCCCTTCGATCGCGGCCAGACTGACGGACAAATCGCCGTTGCCGGCAAGCCCGACCAGCACGCCCGCGTTGCTCTTTTTAACCGCCTTTTCGACTGCGTTCATCTTGTTTCCAAACATCGTATCGTTCTCCTTGATTATAATCCTGCAATGCTTCGGCATTCCTCTGCTTATTTCCGCGGGTTTTCAATAACGGCCATCATACAGATACGCTGTCCGCATTCCTTCGCATGGGATCGCATCTCCCTCATACCTATTGTAACACAGCAATTTGCGGCATATGGGGCATACATGTGAACATTTGGTGAACATATCGGGATTTAACGAAAGCATCCCGCCGCGCCGGAAGGAACTCTTGTGCGCGGCGGGGTATGTTAAAAATCGGAACAAGCGGCCGGTTTAACGGCTTTCCACAGCCTCGATATCGCTGTCCCGGGTTTCGGCGACATTGTACAGACTGATGGAATCCGGCAGCGCCATATTGAATTCGCTGAGCTCGCGGTACCGCACGCTGATCTCGCCGGAGGCGGCGTCCAGCAGATGCCCGCCGAAGGTCCGGTCGTCGGACAGGAAGTGCAGGTGATAGCCCGTAGTGTTGATATCGCCCATGTACTCGGGAAACCGGAACCCGACGATAACGCCCTGTGCCTGATCGCGCGTAAACACCGCCTGGTTTTTCACAACGTCCGTCAGCGGCGGATACGGTTCCTGCTGTTTGGGCACGCTGCGCACCGTAACACCCGTATAATGACCCGCAATCCGGAAGACCACGGGCAGGTTTTGATCCGGCACAAGGGCCGACAGCGCGGCCAAAAGGCCGTCGTAGCCGCCCGTAAAAGAGCTTTCAGCGCCTTCTCCGTCCCCGATAAAAGCGACGTTGGCGAAGGGGCTCAGCTCCTCCGCCGGCACCGCCGTTATGCTGCCGTCGTAGGCGGCCTTGTACGCCACGCCGTCCAGCACGACCATCTCGCCGTCGAGGGCGTCGAAGGTGCCAAGCCCCGTGTCGCCGAAGCCGGTCAGATCATCGACGGCGACCGCGCCGTAATAATCGCCCTGCATCAGCGCCTGCAGGGTCGATACCTGGTACAGCGCGCCCCCGCCCAGCGCGTACAGCGGCAGCAGGGCAACCGTAAGCAAAACCAAAATGGATACCAGGCGTTTCCGTTTCATACCGCATTCTCCTTTACCGGCGCATCTCTTTCCAGTATATCCAAAAAAGCCGCGCCGCACAACACAGTGGAGCGCATCGGCGTTCTTTCGCCCTTTCCCCGCGGCAATATGATATAATACAGGACAAACGCCGCCTGCCCCGCGGTTGCGGGGGCGCTGCGGCGCGGGCAGCATTGCCGTTTACGGGCAATCCATTCCGTATGAGGTGTACGATGACGTATACAAAGGACGCCCCGGCGTTTCGGAAAAAAACCTTCACGCGCCAGCGCACAACCGGCGCCCGGATGGACGGCAAGCTGTGCGTGATCACCGGCGCGACCTCCGGCGTGGGGCTGGCGGCCGCGCGGCGGCTGGCGGAAGGCGGCGCAGCCCTCGTGCTGGTCGCCCGGAATCGAGATAAAGCCGAAGCTGTGAAAGCGGAACTGGAAGCGGCCCACGGCACGGCCGTGGATATCGTTGTCGCGGATTTCATCCGCCTGCCGGACGTGCGCAGGGCGGCCGCGGAGATTGCGCAGGCCTGCCCGGTGATCGACGTGCTCATCAACTGCGCGGGGTTGTTCTCCACGCGGCGCAGGGAGACAGAAGATGGACACGAGATGACGTTTCAGGTCAACCATCTGGCCAGCTTGACGATGACCCTGCTGTTGCTTGAAAACCTGATCAAAAGCCCGCAGGGGCGCATCCTGCAGGTGAACTCCGTAGGCCACCGCTTCGGGGGGCTCAACACCGGCGATTTGGATTGGCGCCGCCGCGCATACCTCTGGCCGCGCGCCTACGGAGCGTCGAAGCTCGCGCAGATCGCGGCCGTGCGCACGCTTTCGGAGCTGCTCCGGAGGACAAACGTCACCGTGAACGCTATGCATCCCGGCATCGTCGGCAGCAATATCGTGCAAAACAGCGGGTTTCTGCTCCGTTGGCTGATGCGGCATTTCAAGCGCTTCTTCCTGAAGGACCCCGTCGTATCCGGCGAGGCGCTGTACTACCTGGCCGCGGCGCCGGAACTGCAAAAAAAGACCGGCCTGTATTTCTCCCTGACGGCCGAAAAAAAACCCGCGGCCGCCGTACTGGACGATCCAATATGCGCGCAGGTATGGAAAAAAAGCCTGGAGCTAACGGGGCTTCCGGAACCGGCGCGGACGCTTTCCTAGCCGCGGCCGTCTCCTCCGCATGCGTTTGAGCGGAAGTATGGTATAATCAAATAAAGAAGCAACGGACCGGACAATCCGGCGGGAGGACGCCATGCAGACAAGCGAACTGCGCGAAGAGCGGCTGCCGTTGACCACGGAAACCGTTCAAACGCTGTGGTCCAAAACCTACAATACCGACGGCAAGCCCGATTGGTCGCATCTGTTTATATACTATCACGACGATATCGTGTTTCAGGATTCCATCCAGCGCGTCGAGGGCAAGGCTGAATTCATTGCGCTGTGCGCCCGCCTGACGGACCGCTGCAAACAGCTGCACATGGAGATCGTCTCCATTTTTCAAAAGGACAACGAAATCATGTTCGACTGGATTATGACGATGATGTTCAAGCGCTTCCCAAGCACTCCCGTTTACGGCAGCACGAAGCTCACGCTGCACGAAGACGGACGGATACTGTTCCAGCGCGATTATTACGACCTGTGGGGCGATATCTTCAACGGCATCCCGTGGTTCAAAAGATCCTACCGGCGGTTTATGCACAGGAAGTTCGGGTGACCCCTCATGAAGTACACCAAGGAGGACCTGGCGTTTCTTAAAAACAAACGCGCGCGGCAGCATACGACCGACACGATGATGACGGGCAAGCTGTGCGTAATTTCGGGCGCAACCTCCGGCGTGGGGCTGGCAGCCGCCCGGCGGTTGGCGCAGGGCGGTGCAAACCTTGTGCTGGTCGCCCGGAATCAACAAAAAGCAGAGGCCGTGAAAGCGGAGCTGGAGGCGGCGTACTCGGTTAAAGCGGATATCGTCCCCGCTGATTTCAGCCGTCTGGACGGCGTTCGAAAAGCCGGGGAAACCATCCGGGAGCGCTATCCGGTGATCGACGTGCTAATCAACTCGGCGGGCGTCCACTGTACGCGCCGGCATCTTACGGACGACGGCAACGAACTGGTTTTCCAGGTCAACCACCTGTCGCCGTTTCTGTTAACGATGCTCCTGCTCGGCAACCTGAGCAAGAGCGCGCAGGGGCGCGTGATACAGGTCAATTCCGAGGGCCACCGCTTCGGAGGCTTGCATATGAGCGATCTGGATTGGCGCATACGATTTTATATCGGGCTGCGCGCCTACGGCGCTTCCAAAACCGCGCAGCTGATGACCGTCTTCACGCTTTCGCAGCTTCTCGGGGATACGAACGTCACCGTGAACGCCATGCACCCCGGCGGCGTGCGCACGAACATCGGGCAGAACAACGGGTTTTTGTACCGCGTGTGGACAAATGCCGTGATCCGGCCGTTCCTCAAGGATCCGGCGGTCTCGGGGGAGGCAATCTACTACCTTGCCGCCGCGCCGGAACTCCAAAAAACGACCGGCAGGTATTTCAACCTGACGATCGACGAAAAACCGATGCCGCACGCGCTGGATAAGGACGTGCGCGGGCAGATATGGAAAAAAAGTTTAGAGCTGACCGGCTTAACGCAGGTTCTTTAACGCGGCGTCCGCCGCCATCTTGCCCGTGAGGATGGAGATGGGAAAGCCGGACGGACTGTACGTCCACTGCCCCGCCTGCAGCACATGCGGGACCGGGGTCCGTACGGATTTGGCGATTTGCGTCATTTTGGAAACCGCGGGTATGGCCGCGTTGGTAAACGCCCAGCCGGTGATCGCGCCGCCCGTATTGCCGGTGCGCCGCGCGATGGTGAGCGGCGTGGACACGAAACTACCGGTTACCTTCCCCTTCAGCGCCGGATAGACGGACGCTTCCAGCGTTTCCCGCATCGTATCCCCGCACAGCGATTTGAAATCGTCATACCAGCCTTGTTTTTCGATGTGTTCCGCCAGCGTATAATCCATCAGCGTGCTGATGATCAATCCCGTTTTCCCCGGCGGGGCGAGGCTGGCGTCGCGCAGGGCGGGGATGGAAATCTCGTAGGTGGTCAGGCGCAGGAATTCCCGTATCCATTGCCGGAGTCTGCCCCGGTCCGCCGAATAGGCGCCGTCCTGATTTTGAATCCGGTCTATCGGCAGCGCGCTCAGTCCCGCCGTTTCAGGCGTATAGAAAAAATGCGGACTGTGGAGTTCCCGAAAATACGGCGGCGCCAGATCGGCCGTCAGGTAAAGCGTAAGCACCGAATCGCCGCCGGTTTTCCCGGCGAGGCCCGCTTCCCGTGCCCGGATCGCACGCCGGACGGACGGGGGCAGCAAATCCAGACCCTCTATCGCGGCGTACAGCGCCTTCATATCCGCCGCCCAGACCAGGGTTCGATAGGCGTACCCGCTGCCGTTTTCATCCGTCGCCGTCTGTACGGCAGGGTTGAGCGACCGGATTTTAACATTCGTCTTGATCTCCCCGCCGTTTTTGAGAATGTACGCTTCCAGCGCCTCGATCAGCGCGCCCGTTCCGCCCCTGGGGTAGTTGTAATCCAGATACAGGCTGAGATACGAAAGCGCGAAGAACGCGGGCGTGCCTTTGAAGAAATGCTGCGCGACGATATCCCGCAGCGCCGGATTGCCGAGTATTTCCCGCAGGTATTCTTCCACGGGCATGTTCAGCCGCCTGATCTTCCCGACCTTCGCCATATACCGGAGCGCCCACGGCAGCAGGGTTTTGAACACATACGCGGTATCCCTGAGGTTCATGAACAGCGGGTTGTCGATTCCGTAGAGCACATCCATATAGTCCATCGTGCGCCGTACGGCGGCGATCAGCTTCCCGATATCCGCCGCGTCCTCCGGGAAGTATGTTTCCAGCAGTTCCCGATAGTCCCGCAGGCTGTTTTCCGGCGTAAGCCGTATGACGGTATCCCCGATCCCGATGGAAACCTCGTTGGGTAAAAACGCCGCATCCAGACCCAGGCTTTTGAGCATGGGGAACAGCACGCCGGAGTTTTCCATCGCGCGGATGCCCGCGTCAAACGTAAATCCGTCCGCAGCAAACGAGCCGACCAGCCCGCCCAGGCGGCCTTCCTTTTCACATACGAGCACGCGGCGTCCGCCCTTTGCCAAAAACGCCGCGGCTGTCAGCCCGGCGATTCCTCCGCCGACGACGATCACATCATACTTCATGCAAAAACCCCTAAAGCATAGGTGGTAGCTGATTATACGGTTCATGGCTCCCGGGTTCGCAGGGAGAATGGTTGTAGTATACCCAACGAAGGTTTGCGCTGTCAACAGCCGCCGGACGCCGGCAGCCTGCCAGTATATTTAGGCGGGTTTGTCCGCCCGCAGGATAAACGACAGCGGAAACCCCTTGCCGTTATAGGCGTCCGTCATGCCGATATCAAAATCAAACTCCCGCAGGGAAACGATGCGCAGGCCATCGGCCGCGGCGGCGCTTACGATGCTGCCCATCGTATGCGAAAAGCTGGTGAAGGTATGGCTGTTTTTGTGGGACGTCATATACTCGCCGCTGTTTTGCTCCAGCCACGGCTCCGTGCGGAAGTAGGAGTACGCGACGCGGTCCGGCGAATCCGGATCGAACGCTTCCTCGCCGGGCAGCGGCAGCATGTTGACAAGCGGGTGGAAATCGTGGATCAGCAGCGCACCTCCCGGCTTCAGGCAGCGGGCGGCCACGGCAAACAGCGCCTCCAAATCCTCAAACCAGGTGATCGCCCCGACGGTAAAGAAAACCAGGTCGAAGGCGCCGGCATGCTCCGCGCCGATCTCCAGTATGTTCCGGGCGACGAACGCGCAGGGAATATCCGCCTGCCGGGCGGTTTCCCGCGCCAGCTCCACCATGTTCTCCGCGATATCGAACCCGACGCCCGACCGCGGCCCCAGCTGCATCGCCGAGAGAATCTCCCGGCCGTTGTTGCAGCAAAACTGCGCGATGGTTTTCCCCCTGAGGTCAAGCGCGCGCAGCGCCTGCCGGAAGCACTCGTGCAGATAGGGCAGCTCTTCGTGTTTCAGGCGCTCCGCCATATCGCCGCACCAGCCCTCGTGCCGGTGTTCAAACGCCTCTTCCCAGGCCTTCTTGTTGCTCTTGATATAGTCCATCGCGCACCTCAATCCGTTCACTTGTTGCTCCGGTATCGTTCCCACCAGATAGTATAGGGAACAAACGCCCAGATTACAATCCGCGGATTGCCCGGAACGGATCTGTTTTTTATCAAGACGCGCTATTGGCCCGACAGGAAATCCTTCACGCGCCGCGCCGCCGCGCCGGTATCGTATACGAGCATCTGGGCCTGGTTGCTGCCGACGCCCGGCAGCGACGCAGCGCCGGACTTCACCATTTCCACGCCCTCGAAGCCGGGCACGGTGATATAGGGCTCCGCGTCCGTGAAATTGAAGGGGATCGCGGACCATGCGGCGATATCCTCCGCGGTGACGTCCGTATCCTGGCCGTCCGTCAAAACATGCCAGAACGCAAGCACCTCCGCCTGGTCCATCCGCGCGATGTTCGTTTTCATCGCCTCAACAACCGACCGGTATTTCCAATCGTTATACTTATATTCCTCCATCACCATGGTGAACTGATCGCCGGACTTCCACAGCCGTTCGGGCATCGCGCCGAAATACGCGGTCAGCTGCAGCGCGTCGAGCACCTGCGGCCCCGCCTGCGTCACCGGCGGAAAGTCCGTGCCCAGATACCCCGTGATTTCCTTCATATATCCGTTGACGGTCACGTATTTCTTGTCCCCCGTCAGCTCCTCGGGAATATCCAGCGTAATCGGGCAGAAAGCGCCCATCAGTTTCAGGGTCGGCTCAAAATCTCCGTATACGAACTGATAGTTGATATATCGGTCGATGGCGACGCCGAAGGCGTTTTCAAACGCCTTTACGATCTCCGAATACTCGCAGTGCGACAGGGCGTTGACCGGTATCGTCAGCTCTCCTTTTTCCCTCGTTACCGCGCTGATCTGCGACATGTTGTGGATATGGACGGCCCGGATGCTATGCTTTGACAGATCCAGCGAGACGATGACCGGGATCGCGATAAAGAAGCCGTCGCCCTCCGTTTCGCTGTCCATCAGCAGGATGTTCACGGTTTGCCCCGCGTGCGCCGCCAAAGCCGCCTGCACGCCGCAGGCAGCCAGCAAAGCCGCCAGCGCCGTGATAAGCGCGATTGTCCGCATGATTTTTTGCATGCACAAACACTCCTTTCTCTCTGGTTGATGAAGGAAACAGGTCTGCCTGGACGGGAGACAATCGATCAAACGGGGATTCCCTGCGCTACCGTTATCATACCATACCGCGTCTGATCCCGCAAAACGCCGGGATCAGACGGATTTTCCCGTTGACAATATTAGTCCTATATAGTATTATCCTATATAAGGAGGTGCGGTCGTGATTGCCAGAACAAACGGGGGATTTTTGGTCTCCCGAATCAAACAGGTCGGCGGGAGAATATTCGAAAGGATGCTCACGGAAGCGGGCGTAGACGCGTTCAACGGCGCGCAGGGGCGGATACTGCACGTGCTGTGGCAGCGGGACAGCATTCCGATCGTGGAGCTATCCCAAAAAACGGGGCTTGCGAAAACCACCCTGACCAGCATGCTGGACCGCATGGAGCAGGCCGGACTGGTAACCCGCGTATATGACGCGAGCGACCGGCGGCGGATACGCATCAGGCTCAGCGAACAGGCGCAGGCATTGAGCGGCCAGTATGAGCGGATTTCCGCCGCGATGAACGCGGTCTTCTATGACGGGTTCACCGACGACGAGATACGCGCGTTTGAAACCTACCTGCAGAGAATCCTGGACAACCTGGAAACAAACCAATTATAACAGGAGGCAGCCATGAAAAAATCCATCCCCATCACCAACGATTTCTGTCCGCAGACGATGTTCCTGTACGGCACCTACAAAGAGGACGGAACGCCGAATTTCGCGCTGTTTTGCTGGATCAGCTATTACTATGATTCGGAAATGGGCGTAATGGCCTGTATCGGCGGCAGCAAGCTGACCAAGGAACGCGTCCACGCGACCGGCGTTTTCTCCGCCAACCTTGTCACAGAGCCGCTCCTGCCCCTCGCGGATTATTTCGGGAATACGGACGGCCATACCGCGGATAAAATGAACGTCCCCGTCAAGGTCGCAAAGGGCGCCGTTCTCAACGTTCCCATCCTGGAGGACAGCCCCGTGGCGTTCGAGCTGGAGGTCTCCAAAACCATCGAGCTGGACGGCGGCGAGGTGCTGCTGTGCAAGATCCGCAACGTGCTGGTGAACGAGGAATTGACCGACAAGCAAAAAACCCCGCAGCAGCACCTGGAAAGCATTCTGCCCGTGCGCACCACCTGCCGCACCTATTTCTCCTGGGCCGGCCAGACGATCGGCCGATGGGGCGAGGCGTTGAAGGCGGTCAAAAAGTAAATAAGTTCTAACAAAAACAAAGGACCGGGGCCGCACGGCCCCGGTCCTCGGTATTGTATCAGTCGATCGGTAGAACCCCCGGCACTGTGACCGTTACGGCCGCGCTTGCGGAGTCCTGCCCCGCAGCCTGGTACCGTACGGCATACGTGCCGGGCGCGAGGCCCGTGATCGCTTCGCCCCCGCATGCCGTCCATCCGGCGTCCGGCGCGCGCCGGTACTCCATGCCGGCGGATGTG
The DNA here is from genome assembly GCA_963674895.2 of Candidatus Limiplasma sp. Taxonomy (GTDB): domain Bacteria; phylum Bacillota; class Clostridia; order Christensenellales; family Aristaeellaceae; genus CAXXOK01. The sequence continues at coordinate 276,394 of CAXXCY010000002.1, read as the reverse complement.
CCGGTGATCATGCCGTCGGCCCCGTTCACGGCCGTGGGCGCGACGCCCTGCAGACCGGCGGGCGCCGAGGGATCTTTTATGATCGTGTAGCTGTCGATCACTTCGTTGGTGCTCGTCCGGTACGTGGTGATGGAAAGCGCCGCATCGCCGACCGTAACTAACGAGTAGGACGCTTCCTTGTCCGGCCACCGCACCGCGCGGTACAAAATATCCTCCGTCTTTTGCAGCGGATAAATCAGGCTGCCGCTCGCGGAGCCGGTGGTGACGTAAAGCGTCCCCTCCGGGTTGACCGCGACGCTCTCCAGGCCGTTTTGCGCCACGTTGCCAAGCATCTGGAAGGTGCGCGTATAGCAATGGTCGTGCCCCGACAGCGCCACGTCGATATCGTACTTATCCATCAGCGGGTAGAGCATCAGGCGCAGCGAGAGGATGCCGAGCTCCACGGAATGCGCCGCCGAGCTGTAGATGGCGTGGTGGAATAGGACGATCTTCCACTTGACGCCCTCCCCGGCCGCGGCGACGGCCTTTTCCATAAACGCATCGTGCTCCCCGGCGTTCCGGTTGTTGGAATTGAGCACCATATACAGGGTATTGCCGTAAGTGAACCAGTAATCGTAGCCAGAAACGGTACGCCCGTAGGCGGATTCGTTGGGCACGTTGAAATGCCTGGCGAAGAGCTGGTTGTCGTCGTGGTTGCCGACGGTCGGCACGAAAGGGATGCGGCGCAGTTCCCCGGGGGCAAAGAAGGTTTCGTACTGCGTTTCGCTGCCGCTAGCCTGCACGTGATCCCCCGCGGAGAGGATGAAGCCCGCTTCGGGAAAGGCGGTCAGCGCCCGCGTGACGGTCTCCTGCCACGCAAGGCCGTCCGCCGCCGTATCGCCGCTTGCGCCCAGCTGCGGATCGCCCACCAAAATAGCGCAGTAATTGGCGGCGTCACGCGTGGCAAAGCGGAAAACGGCGCTCCAGTTCCCGCCGTCGCCCAGGCGGTATACGTACTCCGTGTTTGCCGCCAGGCCGGTGGCCGTGACCTCGTAGGCCCTGTACCCGGCGTCCACCCATACGGATTCCCCCGAAAAGGCCTGCGCCGCGGCTTCGGGAAAAACGCCGTCCGCCATGGCGGACGCGGGCGCTATCTCCACGATGCTTTCCGTAGCCTTGAAGCCGCGCAGGCTCCATGCGAAGTTCATTTCCGTTTCGTCCGCGCCGGGCTGCAGGGTAACGTCCCCCGCGTACAGCGGGATATGCACGGTTGCGGCCTCTCCCGCGTTATAGCAAATCCGCGCGGCAAAGCGCACCTCGTAGTCGCCCGCCGCAAGCCCCGTTACGGTTTCGCCGCCGCAGGGCGTCCACGGCGCGGTTTCATTATATACGGGGCGATACTCCATCCCTTCCGTCGTCCCGGTGATCATGCCGTCGTCCTTGAGGATCGTGGTCGGCATGACGCCCATGAGCCCTTCCGGCGCGGGCTGAGTGGCGTTTGCGGCGGTAAAGGAGATGTGCAGCGCCGCGGCCTTATCGGACTCCCGTTCGTACGCGTAGGCTGTGCGGTTGCCGGCGCCCGTAATCAGGAAGGCAACCGCGTTGCCGTATGTCCAATCCTCCTTGTCGATCACCGCCTGCACGAGCGCGCTGAGATCGGGCGTCCGCTGCGCTTTGCCGCTCTGTCCAGCCGATTTCCAGACGACCTTGTTTCCCTCTCCGGCCGCCCAGCCGACGCTTTGCGCCGTCCGCGCTCTGGAGGAAAGCGCATAGTGCGCGGCGGTATCGCCGTCGTAGAAGGGAGCGGAGTTTGCCGTGTCCTCGGCGGCGATGGTCACGTCGAACGGGTCCGCCGGGTATTTGACCTCATCGACCGTAAACTGAATATAGGCCTCGGTCACGGCCGCGCCCCGCAGGATCGGGAGGCCCGCAAAGCGCAGGCCCACGATCTGCGCCCTGGCGTCCCCGTCCCCGGGAGATTCAACCCCCAATTCGATATCCGGGCTTCCGGCATCCGCTGTTCCGTCGGACAGCAGTTCCTCCAGATCGTCGGCCGCGGTTTGAATCGGGATAACCAGCGCGTAGGTTTGAAGTTCGAACTCGGTTCCCTCCGCCGATGCGGCGGGCAGTAGGCTTGAAATCAGCGTCAGGATTGCCAGCAAGCAAAAAGCGCAGTGCGCGGTCTTGATTTTCATCCGGTGGGTCCTTTCGCCGGGGCGCAGGCGCGCTCCCGCAGTTTTCACATCAAGCAACAGTATACACGAAATGTGTGTTGCTTGCATGGATAGAATGTAAAAGAAGCATGAACATCCGCGGTCCGCATAGAATCGAAAAACCACCTTATAAAAGGCGGTTTTTGATCCTTACTCCGGTCAATCCGATAAATGGAACGCCCGGTCGATATCCTCCACCTCTTCGGGGGTGATATGCACCACCGGGGCGATGCTTTTCGCGGCAAGGATGGAATGCGCGGTGGCCTCGGTGACCTCCAGCCGGTCAAACGCGCCCAGCAGGCTGTCGCCTGTGGCCAGTATCTGGTTGTTTTCGCAGATCAGCACGGGGGTTCTGGCCGAGAAGGTTTCCGCAAGCTCGTCCTGCTTCAAATACATAGCGCTGAACGGCACCTTTTCGATCTGGCGCAGCATGATGTAGCTCTCGGGGATGGTGCGCGGGTCAAACGGCGCGTCGGTGACGGCGAAGGCCATGGCGTGCGGCGGGTTGGCGCCGAGCACGGAACGGATTTCGGGGTGGCGCTCATAGATCTTCTGGTGCAGCTTCACGGAGCGCGAGGGAACCTTCCCCCGCTCCCGCATGCCGTTTTTGATCAGCACCAGGTCGCCCTCCTCCATGTACGCCCGGTCCAGCCCATAGGGCGTGATGATGAAGCTGCCGTCGGACAGGCGCACGGAATAGGTGCCCTGCGTGCTCACGAACAGGTGCTGGCGGTACGAGCGGTGGATGAGGGTGATCATGTCCCGCCGCGCGGCGCATTCCTCGGCGCTGTGCAGGTTGGGCACGAACTCGTCCATCGTGAGGTGGTCGCGCGTCAGCGTCAGGTTGACCTCGTCCTCCCGGAGCCCCTTGGGCGTACCGAGCATCCGCGCGAAGATTTCCAGATCGGCGGTGGTTTCCAGCGTTTCAAACTTCATGAACGCCTGGAACAGGTCACTCGCGCCGATCACCACGCCGTGGTTTTCCATCACCACGATATCAAAGCCCTCTTCAAACTTCGCGGCGATGTTATCCCCCAGTGTCTGCGAGCCGGGCAGGGCGTACGGCGCCATCGTGATGCTGCCAAGCGTCCGCCAGGCGTTGGCCACCAGGCGCGTGTCCGGCAGCACCCGCGCCACCGAAAACGCGACCAGCGCGGGCGGGTGCGCGTGCAGCACGGCGCGCAGATCGGGCCGCCGCTTGTAGACCGTGGCATGGAACGGAAGCTCCACCGAGGGCTTGTGCGGCCCGAGCACCGTGCCGTCCGGCTTGACGCGGCACATATCGCTGCGGGTCAGCGTGCCCTTGTCGATCCCCGACGGCGTAATCCAGATGTCCCCGTCGTCGTCCAGAATGCTCAGGTTGCCTCCGGACGTGGTGGTCAGCCCGCCCTTGTAGATGCGGTCCATCATCAGTACCAGCTGGTCCGCCGGGTGCAGCAGCTCAAATTCCATTTGAACATCTCCTCGTTCTTTCTGCCGCGGCATGTGATATCCGGTCGGTTCGCCGCCAATCAGGCGTGTTGGTCAAACTCCCGACCGTTTTCTCCATCCCGTGACATGTAAGAATACGAGAAAAAAGTTTGGGTTCCTGCAAGGAATATAATATCTGTTTAGAACGTTAGAATAGGTTCAAATAATTCAATCAAGCATAAGATCAACAAGGAAAGCCCCAGAAACAAGCGAATACTATATTTACACTCATACTACAGTTTATATATGATTCTTTCAATACGTCACTATTGTGGAAAGGCATGTAAAGATGAGTTTTAATGAAGATGTCTTCTGTAGATCATATCCTATATGGATGGAATTTATCAATCATTACTGTGCGTATATAGAATTGCAAAGAGGAGATAAGAAATTAATCGGAAATAAGGTCTTTTGGCAATATACAGCAAATGCTCATATAGAAATGGCAACCATTGCTTGGTGGATGATATTCGGATCAAACTCCAGTGAAACGCATTGGAAAAAACTTGGGATGAGTGAAGAAGATTTTAGATCTTGTTTACTAAAAACTTTGGGGATAACATTCAGCACATGGTTCCAATATTGGAAAGACATGAGAAGTTTTCGAAATAATTATGTAGCTCATAGACCAAAAGAGTATAGTTTTCCTGTTCCATATTTTGATATTGCACTCCGTTCGATGTTATGTCTAGATAATTGGGTAAAAATACAGTTAGAAGAAAACACATTCTATATCGATGGGAATCCTATCTTCTACTCATATATGAATAAGTCATTATCAGATTTTATGAATGAAACTACTCGAAGATTTAGGCGAACCGCTCAATTAATGAAAAGAAACAACAAAACATCTTAACCTATTAATTAACCAAACAAGCCGATATAGGATTTAGAGATTAGATATAATTCAGTAATCAATACGAAAAATAAACAAAAAAGCCGGTAGATATTGTTCCGGCTTTTTTGTATTGATATATTTATTAACCAATCAAGTTCTTCGCCACGTCCGCCACATGCTCCGCGGTCATACCGAATTCTGTAAACAGCGTTTCGGCGGGGGCGGAGGCGCCGTAGTGGTCGATGCACACGGAAGCGCCGTCCAGGCCGATGTACTGGTACCAGGGCTGGGTGCGGCCCGCCTCCATGGCCACGCGGGCGCGGACGGCGTCGGGCATGACCGATTCCCTGTAGGCGGCGGACTGGGCGCTGAACAGCTCCATGCTGGGCATAGAGATGACGCGCGCGTCGATGCCGCTGTCCCAAAGCGTTTTCTGCGCTTCCATCAGCGGTTCCACCTCGCTGCCGCTGCCCATCAGGAGCAGCTGCGGCGTTTTTGCCTTGCTGTCGGAGAGGATGTAGCCGCCCTTTTGGGCAATCTCGCCGCTGCCGTTTTGCAGCTTGAGGTTCTGGCGGGTGAGCACCAGGCATACGGGCTTGCCGCCGGTCAGGGAGGTCAGCCATCCGGCGGCGGTCTCGGGACCGTCCGCCGGGCGGAACACGGTCAGGCCGGGGATGGCGCGCAGACCCGCGAGCTGCTCCACCGGCTGGTGGGTGGGGCCGTCTTCGCCGACGCCGATGGAATCGTGCGTGAGCACGTAGGTGACCGGCAGTTCCATCATGGCGGAGAGGCGGATGGAGTATTTCATGTAATCGGAGAACACGAAGAACGTGGCGCAGTATACCCTGAGGCCGCCGTGCAGTGCGATGCCGTTGGCGATCGCGCCCATGGCATGCTCGCGCACGCCGAAGTGCAGGTTGCGCCCCGCGCGGTTATCCGCGCTGTAATCGCCGCCGTCCTTGATCAAGGTCTTGGTGGAGGGCGCGAGGTCCGCCGAGCCGCCGACGAGGTTGGGCAGAAGCTTCGCGAGCCGGTTGATGACGGTATAGGAGGTATTGCGGGTCGCCGCGCTCTCCGGGAAATCCCAGAATTCCGGCGAGGAGGCGACGTCCGCGGGCAGCTCCTTGCTAAACCACCGCTCCCATTCCCTGGCCAGATCGGCGTATTCGGTCCGATAGGCGGCAAAGAGCTTCTTCCAGGCGGCTTCCTTGTCCGCTCCCTGCTTGGCAATCTCCTTGAGGTGGTCGTAAACCTCCGGCAGCACGGCAAAGCTTTCCGCGGGCATGCCGAGCTCGGCCTTCGCGGCCGCGAGGTTGTCCGCGCCCAGCGGTTCGCCGTGCGCGCTCGCCTTGCCGGCCTTCGCCGGGCAGCCGTAGCCGATGGTTGTGGGAACGACGATCAGCGAGGGGCGGTCGTCCGCCCTGGCGGCGTCGAGCGCTTTTTTGATCTGGTCCGGGTCGTTGCCGCACTCCACGTGCTGCACATGCCAGCCGTAAGCCGCGTACCGCGCGCCGACGTCCTCCTTGAAGGCGATATCGGTATCGCCCTCGATGGAAATCTGATTGTCGTCGTACAGCAAAATCAGCTTGCCGAGCTTGAGCGTTCCGGCCAGCGAGCACGCCTCGGACGAGATGCCTTCCATCATGCAGCCGTCGCCGCAAACCACGTACGTATAGTGGTCGACCATCGGGAATCCGTCGCGGTTGAACTTGGCGGCGAGCATGGTTTCGGCAATCGCAAAGCCCACGGCGTTGGCAATACCCTGTCCCAGCGGGCCGGTGGTGGTTTCCACGCCTACGGTGTGGCCGTACTCGGGATGGCCGGGGGTTTTGGAGCCCCATTGGCGGAAGCGCTTGAGCTCGTCCATCGGCAGGCCGTAGCCGAACAAATGCAAAAGAGAATAGATCAGCGCGCTCGCGTGCCCGGAGGAGAGTACAAAGCGGTCGCGGTTGACCCACGCGGGATCGGCGGGATTGTGGTTCATCACGTCCGCCCACAGCGCGTACGCCATCGGCGCCATGCCCATCGGCGCGCCGGGGTGCCCGCTGTTGGCCTGCTGCACCATATCCGCGGACAGTACGCGAATGGTGTTGATCGTTTTTTCCTGAATGTTCATATGCAAAGTTCCTCCTCATGATGCTTGCCTGTCCGTTCGTCAGAGCCCGCGGCTCCGCGGGCGGCACTGCGAAGGTCTAAAAGCTATTCAATAAGATACAATATTTACAGCGTTTGCGCAAGATTATGCGCCCGATTCTTCATAAATCGCGCCGCGCCGCTCACTTGATCACCGCCCGTGAACAGATAATCAAAACTGCGCAGGCTGTGGGCTGACGCGCCGGATTTTTTTAACGAAGGACCCAGCGCAGCAACGCCCGCCGCGGCGCGCCCAACCGCGAAATTCCTGTTATTTACAGAAATGTGCGCATTTGATATAATGCTATCAGTTTATTATATATACACGTGATTGTGACCGGGAGTATAGCATGCATACCAAAAGCCGAAAAGCGCTGTCCGCCCTGCTTGCGGACAGGAGTATATCCCAGCGCAGGCTGGCCGCCGTTTTGATCCTTCTGTTGATCGTATCCCTGATCCCGCTGTATATCGTCGCGTTGTACAATTATCCGGCGGACGACGATTTCTGCTTCATCTATCCCATCGCGGCCGCATGGACCGGCACCCATTCGCTTTCCGCTGTCGTCAAAGCCATCGCTGAAAACGTAAAGGAAATGTATTTGACATGGAACGGGTATTTCGCCCATTTCGTTTTTATATCCGCGAATCCGATGATCTTTAACATCAAGCTGTATTTCCTGAGCAACTGGTTTGTGCTGACGACCATCTGCCTGTCCGTCGGCTATGTTCTCAAAAACCTGGTCGTCGGGATATTCAAGGCGTCCAGACCGGCGTTTTGGATCGTCTATACGGCCGTCCTGCTGCTCGGGCTGCAGTTTATCCCTTCCATCTCCGAGGCCGTATACTGGAACTCGGGCGCGACCTATGTGTTTTCAGGTTGCATGGTGCTTTTGGCGCTCGGATTGCTGGTCAAGTGCGGCATGCCGCAAAGCAGAGCGCAGTCCGTTTACCGGTCCATCCTCCTGGCGCTGTGCGGAATCTATATAGGCGGCGGCGTTTTTCCGACGGCGCTGAGCGCGATGGTGCTGTTTTCCTTCATTACCCTCTATGCGCTGATTCAAAAGCTCCGTTTCCGATGGCACAGCCTTGTTCTTTTCTGCTTCTGTGCCGCCGCGTTTGCCGTCAGCGTCGCCGCGCCGGGCAACGCGCTGCGGCAGGAATGGTTCGGCGAAACGCACAACGTATCCTTTACCGTATTCACAGCAATCCTGGATTCGTGCGATTTTGCCGGCCAATGGTTCTCCCTGCGCCTGCTGGCGATGCTGATGCTCATCCTGCCGGTGCTGTGGAACCCGATGCGCAAAAGCCCCTACCGATTCCGCCATCCCGTGCTGGTATTCGTCATCCTGTTCGGTACCTATGCCGCCACGCTGGTTCCGGGGATCTATACGACGTTCGGCTATGATTCGCCCCGGTATTTCAACGCGGTCTATCTGTTCTTCCTTCTGTTTGCGCTTTCCGGCATCCTCTATGCGCAGGGCGCGCTGATCCGGCTGCTGGAAAGAAAGCGGGAAAGCCGCGCCGCGAAGCTGTTTCTGGAGTCCACGGAGAACCTGGGCCAGCGCTTCAGCGCCGTATACCTGCTGGTGTGCGTCATCGTGCTTGCCTTCGGCGGATTTGCCAACACCATCATGAACACATCCTCCGTAAGCGCGGCCAAAACACTTTTAAGCGGCGAGGCCCCGACCTTCCGGCAGGAGATGAGCGAACGGCAGGAATATATCCGCGTGACGGACAGCGACGTGGTCGCGGTGACAAGGCTGAGCGTGCGGCCCTATGTGTTCAAGGAAGACAAGCTCCCCTTCCAGGGCATATACGGCCCGGTGCGCTATATGAAATGGTATTTCGAGCTGTTTTATGAACCGGAACCGGCGCAGGAAGAAACCGGCGGCGCGCCCGTGGCCCGGCTGCCGGCGCAGGGCGCCGCGGCAATCCCGATATAGATCGTCTTCGGATTGCGCCGGCGCATCCTCATGCAAGCCTTTCATGCGGGATATCTTCGTTCAGGTCCGCATCTGTGCATATAACCAAAGCTGCGATCACCATCGCATTGCCGAAAAACAGGATAGATACAGCCCGTCGGCATATGCCTTTTCATCAGTCACCGGATGCATGCTTAATACACTTTGCAATCGCCGATCCCCGGCAACCGTCCTTGATTCGGTTTCACAGCCGGAACGGTTATCAACACGCAACATCGGTATACGAAATATAACGCGGTGGATAAGGCAACCCGTTTGATTTTAAAGGCTATTCGCAGGGGCGCATCCCGCGGGGGCTAACGGTCGGCGGGAAGGAAATACAGGACTGAGTTTTCGATTTTCACAATCATCACGTCGCTCTCGATTCTCGCGGTAGCTTCGGTAACCTCGCCGCCCGCCTCGATTTTAAGATTCAGGATATCATCCTTTACGTCATAGGTAAAAGGACAGATTCTGACCGCATTATCGGGAATCTGGCCTGTGTTCTCTTCCGTATCAAAGAACTCGATCACCGAGCCGTCGAAGGGATACGTCCTGTCACTGCCGGAGATGGTCATCGTGTACCTGTTCCACCGGGTACCCTTGAGTTGTGAAACATCCTTTATCTCCTTGCGGGCATAGCGAACATCCTGCATATCCGGCACGCATTGCTCTTTGATAAGCGCTCCGTTATTGTCGAAACGCTGGATGCTTCCCGTTGCCAGGACAGCCTGCTTGCTGTCGTCTTCATACTTCAGGCGCAGATCGATGATGGCGCTGCTTTCATCCAGAGAAGTGAATACGCGGATAGAGCCGTCCGCTTTATCGTCCCGCTCTATACCCAATACGTAACTGCCGCTTCCGATGTATACCCCGCTGAGCCTGTTGTTGATGGCATTTTTCAGAATGAAGATATAGGTGCCGTCTTCATCGTTGACAAAGTGACCGTAGACGCCGGCTGAAGCAGCGGCGCAGCACAGCAGCAAACCCGACAGGACGAGAGCGATTGCGATCTTTTTCATGGGCCAAGCCTCCTCACCAACAATATTCATTTTTCATATTTCTGCGTTTTCGCAGACTGCCGGAGAATAGAGAAGCAATCTGCGATTTTCTGGGCTCAGCATAATCCTTCCCAATCCTTCTGTCAAGCGCTGCAAAGCAAACCATAACGGGGCGATTTTCACACGGCCAAACCACCTGTCGTCCCATGTGAAAACCCCTGTCCGGCCGGTAAGCCGCGCTTGCCGACCGGACGGGGGTTGACCAAGGAAAACGAAGCCGCTGAAATAGCCGCTTAAGATCGGAAAAATACCAAACGTATTGGGGATGCAGCGGTCCGAATGGCCCTCCTGGTTTCCTTTTTAGCAGGTTTTGAAGGTTTTCCCGATGTCTTGAGGACGGCTGATTTTAGATGCGAAATCGGTCAACTTTCCCCTAACGTCCGGATCTGTCATTTTTTAGCCGGAGAGGTTTTGGAATTCCGTGAAGGTTTTTTCCGGGACCCATACTCCGCCTTTTTACGCCAGGAGCGCCTTGCCTTCCAAAAGAACATCAGCATGGAAGCCATCATAAACGCGATGAAGATGAATGCCTTCAAACGCCTATCCATCGAATGAATACCTTGCGCAACGTTCGGAAAGCATAGGGCGATATTGTAAGCGATGAGGACAGCGGATATACACGCAGTCAGGAGAAACCCATACGTCCAAATCTGGAATGACGGCACCCTGTTTCCGGCGGTAAACCTGTGCTCCTCGAACTGTTTTTCCCAAACCGGCCTGCCATCGATATACTCCCGTTTGTTTTGCTTGGAGTGTACAATCAGTCCCTTGTTTACATAGTGCTTTTTCATGTGTGTTTCGATATCCAGCATCTGCTCTGCGTCGATAATTTCCATTGCGCGATGGTTCTTGAACAGAAAATAGGTCAAGAAACTAAATACACAGGAAATAAAAGCCGCGATCAACCGCGACCACCATGGATAATTGGTTTCGCTGCCCAAAGCAATCATATACAGAAAAGCCTGCGCGGTAAAAAACATGATAGGCGCTTGCCAGAGCAAAAAATTATGATTGATCCTCCGTTCGGACAATACTTTATATTGTTCGAGCAGAAATTGATAACTATCTTTATCCTCACCATGGGCGTTTGGTTTATTGTCGCCTTTCTGCTACTTTGTCATCACAATATTCCCCTTTATCAAAGATCGCTGCATAAGCTGAACGGATATGGAATGCTACTTTTGGACCAATTCCATTATAACCGGCTTGTTCTGCGCAATCAATATCGCGATGGTTACTTCATCTGTTTTTCGCAGCACATTTCGCCTGGAACTACCGGAAATTACCAGCTTTAAAAAACCCGTTTCGAAGTGCCTGCAGTGAGACACATTTTATAGGTAAGGTTTGGCGCGTACCGCAACCAGTCGGCAAACCGCGGGGGCGCGTGCGGCAGGATCGTCGTCAACCGGGAAACACCCCAAAGATTTTCGCGCCACAAGAACCTGAGCGCCCCCGAAACGGAGCGTCAACTGGGAAGGAGATCCTCTAAATGAAAAAAAATATCGGCCAGACAGACAAATGGATCCGGGTCGTGATCGGCATCGCTCTTGTGTTGTTCCTCGCGTTCAATCAAAGCGGCCTGCGCTGGCTGGGCCTCATCGGTATCATTCCGCTGGCAACCGCACTTTTCAACTTCTGCCCGCTGTACGCGTTACTTGGCATCAGCACACATAAACAAAACAGCGGCGGGAAATGACCCCGTATTGCGGCAGGAACCCAGGTAAAGCGTATAGTTTTTATTAGGCAATCGTTTTGTCATCAAAAATCTCCGGCATGGAAATGTGCCGGAGATTTTTGTTTCCTGTTTCATTCCCTCGCCTACCGCGAAGGCCACGTATCCGCCTGCGGATATCTGTAAATCTTCCCCTGAAAGTTTTCCAGCACAACCTCCCGGTCGTCCCGTGAAATCACGTAATTGTAGTTGACGGGTATCTTCCCGCCGCCGCCCGGCGCGTCGATCACGAACTTCGGGACGGCGTAGCCGGAGATATTGCCGGTCAGGGCGTGCATGATGTCGATGCCCTCTTCCACCCTCGTGCGGAAATGCCCGATGCCGCGGGAGAGATCGCACTGGTAGAGGTAATACGGCCGCACGCGCATGTGCACGAGCTTCAAAAACAGCTCCTTGAGCGTCTCTGTGCTGTCGTTGACGCCGCGCAGCAGCACCGTTTGGTTGCCCAGCGGGAACCCGGCGTCCACGATCGCGGCGCAGGCTTTCGCCGCGTCCTGGGTAATCTCCCGCGGATGGGCGAAATGCGTGTTGATCCAGATCGGCTGGTACTTGCGCAGCATAGTAAGCAGCTCGTCCGTAATGCGCATGGGCAGCACCACCGGCACGCGGGTCCCGATGCGGATGATGTCCACGTGCGGGATGGCGCGCAGCTCGCGGATAATGTGCTCGAGCTTTTCCGTTTTCATCACCAGCGGGTCGCCGCCGGAGATGAGCACGTCCCGGATTTCCGTATGGCTGCGGATATAGCCGACGGCCTTTTTCAAAGCCGGCTCGGTGATCACACGGTCTTCCTCGCCCACGACGCGGCGGCGGGTGCAGTAGCGGCAGTAGGTCGAGCAGCAAAGCGTGGTTAAAAACAGAACGCGGTCCGGATAGCGGTGAACGATGTTGGGCACCGGGCTGCCGCTCTCCTCGCCGAGGGGGTCGGCCATATCGTTTTCACAGGGGTAGGTCTCCTGGATGCGCGGCACGCAGATTTTACGAATGGGATCCTCCGGGTCCTCCGGATCGATCAGCGAGGCGTAATACGGCGTGATCGCCATGCGGAACGCCGACAGGCAGTTTTCCACGTCCGCTTTTTCCGCCTGCGGCATGGAAAGAAACGCGGCGATCTCGTCCGCAGTGGTGATGCGGTTTGCGTACTGCCATTTCCAGTCGTGCCAGCCCGGATAGCGGGCGGCGTAATCTTTGCAGCGTTTCATCCCAACGTCTCCATTCCATACCGGCACAGACCCGCGCGCAGAACGGAAAGCACCAGGTCCCGATAGGGAACGCCCGCAAATTCCGCGAGCATCGGATAGTCGCTGTAACCGGGCGCCAGGCCGGGCAGCGGGTTGATCTCGATGAAATAGAGCTTGCCGTCCGCAGTCAGGCGGAAGTCCACTCGCGCGAAATCGCGGCAGCCCAGCGCCCCGTAGATGCGGCGCGCCGTGCGGACCATGGTTTTTTCAACGCCCGGGTCAAGCTTCGCCGGGCACTCGTAATTGACGAAATTCTTATAATCCTGCTTCACGCCGAAGCTGTAGATCCGGTAATCGCCGTTCGTATTCCCGCGGAAGACGATCTCCATCGGCGGAAATACGCGCAGGGTATCGCCGTTGCCCAGAAGCCCCACGGTGAATTCGCGGCCGTGGATATACTCCTCCACAAGCACAGGCCCGCCGTAAAGCCGCAGCTCCTGCCGGACCAGCTCCTTGAGCTCGGCTTCGCTGGACGCGACGCAGGCGTCCGGGATTCCCTTGCTGGAACCCTCGGCGTTGGGTTTTACAATGACGGGCGTATGCAGCCCGCCCAAACGGATATCCTTTTCCGAGGAGATGATCCGGTAGCGCGGCGTCCGGACACGGTAGGCGGAAAGGAGTTTTTTACACAGGGCCTTATCCAATGCGATGCACAGGGTCGTCTCGTCCGACCCGGTATAGGGGATCCCCAGCAGATTGAGAAGCGCGGGTGCTTCGGCCTCCCTGCCCCTGCCTCTTTTACCTTCCGCTATATTGAAAGCGATGTCGATGCGTGTGTTGGCCATTGTCTGCGGAAGTGTTTCGTCGCACTCCAGCAGGACCGTTTGGATGCCCGCGGCGGCAAATACGTCGCGGATGGCATGGACCGTATCCATGCTGTCGTATTCCGCCTCCGCGTCGGGGACCTCATGATCGGTTCCCCGCTTGCAGTTGAAGATAATCCCGACTACGATACCGCCCGGCGGTAGGGGGACATCATCCTTCATCTCTTCCATCGATTTCACGGCTTTCTTGCGTCAATATCATGAAAATCACCGGCCCGGTTTTTTTTAGAAAACCAATGATTTCTGCATTAGTATATACCCCACATGGGGTCGTAAGTCAATAGTTTTTTTTGCGGTTCCAAACCCGTAAATGCGGATGCTTTGAAACCCTTTGTTTACAAGGGTTTCAAAGCTTATGTAAAACTTCGCCCCAGGCGGCCGGATGCGATCGTTTTTGCCTATTCGCCGCTATCATTTCTGCGCCGGGAATCGACCAGGAAAACGTACAGCCGGTCGGCCATCCCGCCCACGGTCAGCCCGATGGCAATGGCCGCAGCCATGCCCAGCGTGCGCACGCCCATGGAGGCGAAATTCGCCCAATCGCCCAGCACCGCAAATTGCATCGTCTGGAAAAACGCCTCGCCGGGAATCATCGGGATGGTGGCCGGCAGGGCGAACAGCGTCGCGGGCGCCTTCAGCACCCGGGCCATTCCGTGCGCGTACACCGCCGCGGCGATCGCTGCCAGCGTATAGGCGGCGTACAGGTTCCCGATGCAGGCAAATAGGGCAAGGTATCCCGCCCACGCGATGACGCCGCCCAGCATGGAAAACAAGAGGTGTTTCTTCCCGACATGGAACAGGATCGAAAACCCCAGCGTGCCAAGCCCGGCGCAGCCGATGGGCACGACCCACGTTTGCATAAAGCTCATCCGATCACCCTCCTGGCCAGCACGAACCCGAACGCGATCGCCGAGGAAAACAGCAGTGCCTCGAAAAGCCGCTGGATGCTGGAAATCAAATCGCCGTAGAACATATCCCGCAGCGCGTCGGTCAGCGTAATGCCCGGGATCAGCAGCATGATGTCGCCGGTGACGGTCTTTGCGTAGCTGTCGCAAAGCCCGAGCCGCAGGGCCAGCAGCGCCATGGCGCCGCCCGCGAAGGCGAGGAGGACGTTGGATACGACACTGTTCAGACGGAAGCGGATGGAAATCGTCATCAGGATTTTCAACGCCACGCCAATCACGGCGGAAACGCAAGCGTCTGCCAGAGAGCCGCCGAAAAAGGCGGTAAACGCGCCTGCGATCAGCGCGGACGCGGCGTATAAAAGCCATGCCGGATACGCGCGCCTGGCGATGATCGCCTGCAGCTGCGCTTTCATGGTTTCCGCGTCGGGCCTGGTTTGGCAGATTTCGCGGGACAGGGCGTTGAGCCGGTTCAGGCGTTCCAGGTCCACGGTCCGGGTGCGGATGCGCCGCGTCTGCGTGAGTGTGTCCCCCGCGCTGAACCGCGCCGTCACCACGATGCTGGAGGTAATGGTAAACACATCCACCCGCATAAGCCCGTAGGCCAGCCCGATGCGCTCCACCGTGTCCTCCACCCGGCTGATCTCGGCGCCGCAGCGCAGCATCTCCTCGCCGATATCCAGCATCCCGCTCAATAATCCGTTCTGATTCATCGGTTCCATAAACCCCGCTCTGCCGGTATTCCTGTTATCATATTCTACATTGGACCGCATGAACTCCTCGCACGGGCATGCCGCGGCGGAAATTTTCTCTTCATGGAGTGTTCATAGGAGACGGCGAGAGCGCGGCGATGAAGTTATGGAGTTTGGCTCCTTATTCATAAACGCATCGTAGCGAGCGCCCATGCATCTGCTGGATGTGTTTCGGATTGCGAAACGAGCTCCCAACCCGCGGATGATTTTATCTCCGTACGCCGTCTGTTCGTCAGTTTGTCATCTATTCATTCCCTATGGTATAATTCCAAAAGATGCTATCAATACGCACAATAGAGACGGTCACACGGATGATCCGCAGAGAAAAGGACGGGCAAAAAGTGCATCCATTCATGCAGGGAGAAGCATTTCGAAATCGGAAGAAGGCCATCATTGCGTTATCCGCAGTCGTCTTATTGCTGTGCGGACTGTTTTTACATTTTACGTGGATACAATTTCAAAAATCCGCATCATCGGAAGCGATAAACCTTGCGCAATCCGTTGAAGCGCTTGTACATCCC
Organism: Candidatus Limiplasma sp.; assembly: GCA_963674895.2. Lineage (GTDB taxonomy): Bacteria > Bacillota > Clostridia > Christensenellales > Aristaeellaceae > CAXXOK01. The sequence continues at coordinate 260,767 of CAXXCY010000002.1, read as the reverse complement.
GAACATATCGCGCTGCTTTCCGGAAACCTTGAAGATATGGAGAAACCCGAATATTACTCCGCAAAATACAGCTTAATGCGTTTTGTAAAAACAGCGGCAGATATTCGCTTTGCGTATATCTACCGCGAAAAAAACGGCGATATCGTGTTCCTGGTGGATTCAGAGCCTGAAGATTCCTCATATTACTCGCCCCCCGGCCAAATCAATGATGAAGCGACCGCTGAGGATATGGAACCGCTCCTGACTGGAAAAACAACGCTGACGGAACCATCAACAGATCGATGGGGTACCTGGATCAGCGTGCTTGTGCCAATTCAAAACCCTTCAAACGGCAAGATTATCGCCGTTTTCGGTGTTGATTACAGCGCTTCGTTATGGCACGCCAGATTATTGGAGAAGATGATACCCAGTATGATCATTATGGTCATTTTAATAGTACTGTATATCGCCGTTATCTATATCTGGGTTCAACGTCAGAAGTATAAAAGCCTGAGCAAAAAGCTGGAATGGGATGAAGCGCTTTATCACAGTATTTTCGAACAGGCGCCGGTTGGAATAGCCATTGTTAGCAATAAGAATTTTATTCAGGTTTCACCGTTGGGCAATATCGCCATCAATCCGATGTTCATGGAAATATTTGGTAGGACGAGTCAGGAACTGGTGAACATACCATGGCCGGATATTACCCACCCGGACGATCTTCAGGCGGATTTGGATCAGTTTGACCAGTTCCAAAAAGGTGCGATCAAAGGGTATGCGATGGAAAAACGCTTTCTTCGCAAAGATGGGTCGTATATTTGGACACATATGAAGATCTCCTCTCTCTCCGGCTTGCCCATCGACCAGCCGATGCACTTATGTTTGCTGGAAGATATATCCGCCCGCAAAGCGGCGGAAGATTCGCTCAAGGAAAGCGAGCGCAGCAAAGCCGTTCTCGTGTCCAATCTGCCCGGTCTCGCCTACCGGTGCAGCTATGATCGGGAATGGACCATGCAATTTGTTTCCGATGGATGTTTGAAATTAACCGGGTATTCCAAGGATCAGCTTCTGCATAACAGGGCAATATCCTATAACGATATCATTGCTCCCGAATACCGTGAACGGTTATGGAAACAGTGGGGCCGGGTTCTGCAGAAAAAAAGGTCCCTGAAGACCGAATATGAAATCATTACCGCAAGCGGCGTGCACAAATGGGTGATGGAATTAGGAGAGGGAGTATTTAACGAGCACGGGCAAGTGATCGCGCTTGAAGGTATCGTCCTGGATATAAGCGATCGAAAGAAGGCCGAAAGACAGATCAAGTCCATTTTGAAACGCTCGCAATCCATGATCAATAACCATCAGGCAGTCATGCTCCTGATCGAGCCCGGGTCGGGCAATATCCTGGAGGCAAATAAAGCCGCAACAGATTTTTATGGCTACGCCAAGGATGAACTTCTCCAAATGACCATTCAGGATATCAATACAATGGATCCGGAGAATGTCCGTTCATTGCGCCTGCGCGTGCTGGAAAAGGGACAAAGATATTACACAATCCCCCATCGCCTGAAAAGCGGCGAAATCCGGCTGGTGGATATCTATAGCAATCCGATTGTATATGATAACCAAACCGTCCTGTTTTCGATCATCTTCGATGTGACGGACAGGGAAAAAATCGCGAAGCAAATTGAATTCATGGCCTATCACGATTATCTCACAAGCCTATACAACCGAAGATTTTTTGAGGAAGAGTTCGGCCGGCGTATCAGAAAAGAGGAATTCCCCATCGGTGTATTTTTAGGAGATGTGGACGGGTTTAAAGTATATAACGACACGTACGGGCACGCGGAAGGCGATGCCATCTTAAGAAATATTGCCGACGATTTGAAGGCCTTCGTTGGAGACAAGGGCATCGTTGCCCGCATAGGGGGAGATGAATTCGCGATTCTGACCTCCGGCATGGAAAAAACCGAAATACGCCGGTACCTGGATAAGCTCAATCAGAATTTTATTGCCACGATGAATGATTCCTCCATCATTGAGCATCCTACCATATCGTGGGGATACGGGTATCAAAGAAAACAGGAAGATACGCTGGACATCATAATTGCCGAAGCCGAAGCGTTCATGTACAACCGGAAGTTCTACAGCTACCAAAGCTCCAGGAGCAAAACCGTCGACGCCATCATGGAAACGCTGTTTGCCAAGAGCGAACGGGAGAAAAAACATTCCGAGCGGGTTGGCATGCTTGCGGCGGCCATTGCGCGGGCCATGCATTTATCCAATGCTGAGATCGATAAAATCAGGGTGGCCGGATTTCTTCATGATATCGGGAAAATAGGGATTGACGAAGCCGTGCTGAACAAAGCCGGCACCCTTGACATGAAAGAATGGGAAATGATCAAGCTTCACCCGGCAAAGGGCGCTGGAATTCTGGAAAAAACGCTTGAGTATCGCGATATCTCAAAGATTGTGCTGTCTCATCACGAACGTTTTGATGGTCAGGGGTATCCGGGAAAGCTTCAAGCGGAAGATATTCCGTTAGGCGCCAGAATCATCGCCGTAGCGGATACCTATGACGCTATCACGAATGAACGGACATACAGGACTCCATTGAATAAAAGCGCGGCGGTTGAGGAGATTAAAAACAGCGCGGGCACACAGCTGGATCCGGAAATCGTATCGATATTCATTCAAATGATATTTGATGAAAGCAATGAATATATGATACAGGCATAAAACGTATCCTCTGTGGGTTTATGGATAGGAAGCGGCGATACGGCGCCGCCAGTCTACCCGAAAGACAACGGGTTGCTCCTGTATAACGCTCGGTATAGTTTTTGCCATTACTGCCTGGATTCAAAGAATAGAAAGAAAGGGGATCAATCATGAAAGCATCGATTGACAGGCCAAACTGCATCTCGTGCGAAGTATGCGTCGCAGCATGCCCCGAAGTGTTTCGTATGGCGGACGACGGTTTTGCCGAAGTATACACGGACCCCGTTCCGGCAGAAGCGGAAGAAAAAGCGCTGGAAGCGGAGGCTGACTGCCCTGCTTCCGTTATCACCGTTCAATAGCGTCTGTTTCAAAAAACAACTTCCGGCAGGCAGCTGCCTGCCGGAAGTGATGTATTCAACATACAAGGAGGATTTTACCGCCCAACCCTGCTGCGATCGATTCGCGGCGGGCTGCGCTCCGCTTTTTATTCCGCCCTTACGTTTCCGCTGCTGATGAAGCCCTGCGCCGCGTCCAGCGGCAGCCAGTCCAGCGCGCGTTCCAGCGTCCTGTGCCAATAGAGCCACTCGTGCGCGCCCGGCGACGTTTCAAACGTTACGTCCACGCCTCGGTCGCGCAGGTATCCGGCAAACTTTTCGTTATCCGCAAGCAGGCCGTCCTCCGTACCGCAGCATAGATAGAATTTGGGCATATCGGCGTTTTCCGCCTGCAGCGTTTTAACCAGCGCGTAAGGATCCATGTCGCTGCCCCGGACCTGGTCAAGGGCGCCGAAGCGGCTTTTAGCATATTGCCTGTCGGTGAGGATGAAGCCGTCGTCCTCCCCTTCCCGGACCATATCCCAGAATGCCAGCGCCGAGGAAAACGCCACGATGCGGCTGTAATTCCGCCAATATTTTAGCCCGTTTCGTATGGCCCCGTATCCGCCCATGGACAGGCCGCCGATAAAGGTGTCCTCCCGCCTGTCCGACAGGCGAAACATGCGCCGCGTAACGTCCAGCAGTTCCTCGCCCACGAACGCGCCGTAATTGTCCATGCCGGAAGCGTGATCCAAATAAAAGCTGTTGTCCCCGGAGGGCATGACCACCGCCAGATTGCGGTCCTCCGCCCAGCGCTGGATGCCGGTGCCGGATACCCAATCCGTATAGTTACCGAAGATCCCGTGCAGAAGGTACAGGGTTTTGAAGGGTGTTTGCAGGGGCTTGGGGCTCCCCGGCATCGGAATTCGGTCCACCGGCAGGATAACCTGCGCGGTTATGGTGCGCATCAGCGATTCGGCCAGAAAATTAACCTGTAAAAGCGCCATGAAAGCGATCCCCTTTCCATTCGTGCGCGCAGGCACGGTGCTTACGCCCGGCTGTCCTTCCCGCCGGCGCGCCTGTATTCCCCGATAGTCATGCCGGTGGCCTTTTTGAATACCTTATAAAAATACGAAACGTTCAGGTACCCGCACCGGGTTGCGATTTCCGCGCTGGGCAGCGCCGTTTTCAGCGCCATTTCCCGCGCCCTGTTCACCCGCACGTCCGTTAAATACTCCACGAACGCCACGCCCCGCAGCTGCTTGATGAGGCGGCTTAAGTAAAAGGGGCTGATGCCGATCTGCGCCGCCACCAGATCAAGGGACAGGCCTTCCTGGTAATGCGTATCGATATACCGGAGGGCAAAGTCCACGTAATAGCCTGTTTTGGCGTTCTCCTCCCGCTCTGCGGGCTCCGCCCCGGCGGGAGGCCCGTCCCTCTTCAAAATCTCCAAACTCTCCCGGTAGGAATCCGCCAGCCGGGCGAAGGCCTCGTAGAAGCCGCCGCGCCCAACCCGGTACCGGATGCCCACGCTCCTGTAAAGGCTTTCCTCCACCAGCTCCGCAACGTCGAAAGCCCAGTTGTCGCTTTCGGAAACGTCGATGGCTTCCGGCAGGAGCAAAAACAGAGTCACCGTGTTTTTCACCGCCAGCAGCATATGGTCGCAGGTATTGCGAAGGGCGTCCTCCACGAGGGCGCGCACCGTTCTGGCGTCCGTTACAGCCTCCCCGGTATTGACGTACGTTACGATGCACCCGCCGCTGTACCGGATGTCGTTGACCTCGCAAAAGGAGCGGAATTCCTTTTCGGCGGGCATGCCGGAGCACACAGAAAGCAGGATTTCGTTTTCCAGCATAGGCGAAACCGTGCGGAAAAAGGAGTGCAAGCGGTCGCTTTTCAGGCTCTCGTCCTTCTCCCGGCTGATGTTGTCGCACACCTGGCGTATGGTCACGATGCTCTCCTCCCGTACGCTGGGTTTGAGCAGGTAGCCGTCCACCTTCATTTTCAGCGCGCTTTTCACGTAGTCGAAATCGCTGTATGCCGTATTGATAATGAAATGCGTTTTGATGCCCTTGCTGAGCAGCATGCGGATAGCGCTGATGCCGTCGATGCCCGGCATGTTGATGTCCACGATGGCGATATCCGGCCTCAGCTTCTCGATCTGCGCCACCATCTCCACGCCGTTGCTTGCTTCGCCGACGATCTCGATCTCCGGAAAATCCCGGCGCATGAACAGCCCCAGGCTTTTGATGGACAGGGCCTCGTCGTCGGCGATAATCATCGTATACATCGTTTATGCCTGCTCCTTACAGGGAAGCGAAAAGCGTACCGTCGTCAAATGGTCCGCACAGGCGATATCAAAGCCGATATCGTCGTCATAAAAATACGTAAGCCGCATATAGATGTTCCGAAGGCCCATGTGCTCGCTTTCCGTGTTCACCCGATTGATGTGCCGCATCAGGTAGTTGATCTTTGTCTGATTCATGCCCGCGCCGTTGTCCTCCACCCTCATTTCCACGCGCCCGTCCACACGCGCTACGCGAATCCATATGCGCCCTCCCGCCGTCACCATGCCCAGACCGTGCTTGATGGCGTTTTCCACCAGGGGCTGCAAAATCATAGGCGGCATGATGAAGTCGTTGCAACGTTCGTCGATCTCAAAGGTGTAGGTATAGCGGTCCTCAAAGCGGTAGCGCTGGATGTCGACGTAGTTTTTCAGCCCGGCGATTTCCTTTCGGAGGGTCACCTTCTTGTCCAGATTGTCCAGGTTGTAGCGCAGATAGGCGGCCGTGGTCTCCATCATCTCAGCCGATTTTTCCGCGTTCTCCAACCGGGCCTCGGAGGAGATGATGTTGAGGATGTTAAACAGGAAATGCGGGTTGATGCGGGACTGCAGCAGCTTCAGCCGGCTTTTTTGCAGCTCGCTGAACATCTTCAGGTTTTCCACCTCCGCCGAGCACAGCTTCTCGTGGATGTCCGCGTTCTCCCGGATGGTATACAGCTGGACCTGGATCACGTCGATCATGCGGTTCAGCGCGTTGGCAAAATCGTCAAACTCGTCGTTGCTGTTGATGGTAATGGCCCCGGTGGAATACACGTCCCTCTCGATTTCCCTGACCCGCCCTGTGAGTATGCTGATGGACCGGGTGATTCCCTTGATCACCTTCGCGATGTATAAAAGGCACAGGGCGACGCCGAACCCCAGCAGCACCAACTGCGCGGTGACCACTTTCTTTTGCAGCATGCTCAGGTTATTCAGCGTTTCCCGCACCTGGTCCAGTTTGAAGGAATACGCGTCCTGAAAGCCGAGGTTGATGTAGGTCATGGTTTCCTGCACGCCGTTGTACAGCTCGGTAATCTCGTTGTATTGGGCATCCGTTTTGTCCGCCGCCACCACATAGTCCTGCAGCAGCGCAAACAGCTGGTCGGACTGCTCCAGATAGGTCTGCGCTGTGTTGATGATGTCCAGCTCTTCCCGGGACAGGCTTCCGTTGCTCCTCAGCCTTTCGATCACGTCACCCACGCTGGCGGTTTCGTCCTCATATTCGATGAAACTCTCGTTTTTTAAAAACAGGTACCCGGCGTTGACCGTGTTGTTGACGGTTTCCATATCGATATACAGGTTGTTTAATTCCAGCAGCTCGTCGATCATGGCCACATGCTGGGTGAGCAGGTAATGGTCGCACACAAAGGTCAGCACCAGCAGGATGGCCGCCACGCCGGCCAGCAGCGCGTAGCCGAAGCTGTATTTTTTGCTTACGGTATTGAGCCTCGGCCTTCGTTCACTCTTCATAGCCGGGCACCTGCTCGTCCAGATTCTCTTTGGTAATCCACCGGATGCTGGTGAAGGTGGAATAACTTGCGTTGTTGCCGTCCTCCGTGCTTTCGGCGATATTCTGCACGGCCATGTAACCCATCTGGTAGGGTTCCTGCGCCATCACCCCGTTGATCGTTTCGTTTTCCAGCCCGTTGAGCGTTTCCTGCATGTAATCGAACACCAGAATGTACTTATATTTCTTCAGGCTTTCGGCGTTGTAAATGCCGATCGTCTGCCCGCCCGTGCCTTCGATGCACACCAGCGTGTCGATCTCCGGGTCCTCGGCTTTGATCTGCTCCACCTTGTTGAGCACCGTGAGCGAATCGAAATTATCGTACTCCAGCCGCACAAACCGGATACCCGGATAGGTTTGCGAAATTTCCGTAAGCCCGGTGTAGCGGTCTTCCAGATTTTTGTATTTTGGCTGCCCGGAGAGCACCGCCACCGTCGCCTGCCCACCGGTCAGCTCCGCCAGGCGCCGCCCCAGCTCCTGCCCGGCGCTGTAGTTATCCGTGCCGATATACACGTGCGGAATGAAATTCTCAATGTCCGTATCCACCAGTACGATCTGTATACCCTTGCTCCAGGCTTCCCGCAGGATGTTCTGGTAATCCTCAAACTCGTTGCCCTGCGCGATGATCACGTCCACCCGGGCGGCGATCTGCCGCTTGATGATGGAAGTCATCTGCTCTACGTTGTAGTTGAGCTGCGAGTAATATACCTTGACGTCCACCCGGTCGGCATACTGCTCCGCTCCGGCCTCCACGCCTTCCACCACGTAGGTCCAGTACCCGTCGTCCCGGTGCGGCATGATCACGGAGATGCGCACCTTGTCCTCGATGTTCGCCTTGCCCAGGGCAGCGGACCACACCCCAATGCCCAGCACCAGCAGGCAGGCCGCCACTGCCAGCAAGGCCGCCCTTCCGCTTCGTTTCCTGACCCCGTTGTCGCTCATGGCGCTCCCCCTCCCATCCGTTCTATTATACCAGACGCAGGGGATGGCAGAAATGCGTTTTTCTCGGGCCGCGGGTTTTGATCATGCCTTTCGCGCGTATTTCCTCATGTCCAGCGCCACGGCGAACACGATGATCAGGCCCTTGACCACATACTGGTAATAGGAGCTCAGGCCGATAAACGTAAGGCCGTAGTTGATGACGTTGAAGATGATCACGCCGAGGAAAGCCCCCGGCACCGAGCCGATGCCCCCGGTAAACGAAGCGCCGCCGATGATGCAGCTGGCGATGGCGTCCAGCTCGTACCCCTCGCCGTAGGAGGGTGTGGCGCTGCCCGTGCGCGCCGCCAGCATAACGCCCGCCAGTCCGGCCAGCAGGCCGCACAGCGCGTAGGTGAAAATCTCAATACGCCTTACGTTGATGCCGGAAACGAGTGCGGCTTCCCGGTTGCCGCCGATCGCAAAGATATTTTTACCCAGCGTGGTTTTGGTGAGCATGATGTGAATAAGGATCATCACGGCGATGGCGATGATGGCCAGATAGGATATGCCGCCGATGGTGCCTGTACCAAACCGGTTAAACGCATCCAGATACCCTGCCAGCGGCTGGGAATGGTTGGGCTTCTTGTTGATCAGGATCAGGCTGGTTCCGTAGATCACCATCTGCATACCCAGCGTAGCCAGAAACGCGGGCACGCTGAGCTTGGATACGATTATCCCCGTGATGCACCCCACCGCCAGCCCCACCAGCATCGCCATGATGATGGGTACCAAGATTGGGAACTCCGGCAGACCGGGCCAAAACTTGAGGTTATACGTCATGGACTGCGCCAGCGAGCCGGACACGATGGCGCTGAGACCCGCCAAACGGCCTACCGTCATATCGATGCCGCAGGAGATGATGACCACCAAAAGCCCCATGGCCAGCACGATGCGGGGTGCGCTCTGGGTCAGGATATCGGTCACCACGCCCAGCGACAGGAAGGAGGGCGAAATGACCGCGATGACCACGATCAGCGAGATCAGGCATATATACAGCACGTTGTCCGTGATCAGGCTGCGGAAATCCAGTTTTTTTCCATTTTCCACGTTCCTACACCTCTTGCTTCTTTTTATATGTACTGGCCAGCGCCATGATTCTGCTTTCCGTAACCTCGTCCCGTTCCAGGATGCCTGACATGTGGCCCTCGCACATCACCAGTACCCGGTCGCTCATGCCGATCAGTTCCGGCATTTCGGAGCTGACCATGATCACGCATTTGCCCTCTTTAGCCAGCGCCTCCATCAATTCGTAGATCTCATACTTGGCGCCCACGTCGATGCCGCGTGTGGGCTCGTCCAGTATCAAAATCACGGGCGTGGTGAGCAGCCACCGGCCCACCAGAACCTTTTGCTGGTTGCCGCCGGACAGGCTCTGGATGCGCGTTTTAAGCGACGGGGTTTTAATGGACAGGGCTTCGGTGTACCGGCGCGCGTCCCGGTCCCTCTTCCTGGCGTCCAGAAGGACCCCCGTTTTGCCGTGGTAGACCGCGGGATGCAGGTTTTGCTGCGCCACCACGACGTTGTCCGTTACCGATAAAACGCCGAAAACGCCTTTCTCGCGCCGTTCCTCGGTCAGCAGTGCCATACCGTGGTGTATGGCATCCTCCGGGCGGGTGATCTTCACTATGGTTCCGTCGATTTTGATTTCGCCCGCCGAAACCGGCCGCAGGCCGAAAACGGATTCCACCAGCTCTGTTCTCTGCGCGCCTACCAGTCCGCCGATGCCGAAGATTTCGCCCTTGCGCACGGTAAAGCTGACGTCCGTAAAGGAATGGGAATTAGCGCTGGTTAAGTGGGAAACCGAAAGCCAGTCCTCGCCGGGCGTATGCGTCCGCGGCGGGAAGCGGTGGGTCATCTCCCGGCCCACCATGCGGCTTACGATCAGGTCCGTGGTCAGCTCCCCGGCCTGCCAGGTACCTACCACGTTTCCGTCCCGCATGATGGTCACCACGTCGGAAATTTCCAGTATCTCGTCGATCTTGTGAGAAATGTATATAATGGCGATATTCTCGCTTTTCAGCTGTCTGATGATACGAAACAGGATCTCCGCCTCGTTTTCCGTAAGCGAAGAGGTAGGCTCGTCCATGATGATCACTTTGGCGTCGAAGGAAACCGCGCGCGCGATCTCCAGGAGCTGACAGTAGGAGGTGGACAGCGTGGATACCTTGGCCCTGGGATCGATGGCGATATTCAGCTTCTCAAAAATGGCCTTCGTGTCCCTGTACATTTTCTTTTCCTGCACCCATTTTACGCCCAGCGCCCGACGGTAGGGAATTTTGCCCACCCAGATGTTTTCCATCACGTTCTGTGGGCGGATGGAGTGCAGCTCCTGATGGATCATGGTAATCCCCAGATCCATAACGTCCCTCGGCTTGTTGGCGTGCACCTCTTGCCCGTTGATGGAAAGCTGACCTTCATCCATGGAATAAATGCCGTAAATGCATTTCATCAGCGTGGATTTTCCCGCGCCGTTTTCCCCCATCAGCGCGTGCACCGTTCCGGGCCGGACCTTGAGAGACACGTGGTTGAGCGCCTTGACCCCCGGAAAGGATTTGCTGACGTCGCGCGCTTCCAGTATATATGCAGGCTCGTTCATTTGCCGGAAATCTCCTTCGTTGCGTCGCGGGACCGTAACAGCCGCCTTTTTGGAAACGGGATGGCCGGCCATAGTTCGTATGTCCGGCCACCCCGGATGCGTTAATCGATCACGGTATCGTTGATGTTATAGGCGGCGTCTTCCAGGTTGTCCTTGGTAATGGAGGTGTAGCTGATCCACACGCGGTGGCCTTCCACCACAACGCCGTCAAAGCCCATGGTTTCCGTTGTCACTTCTGCGCCCGCGTTGAGGAGCTTCATGACCTTATAGATACACTTGGCCAGCGTTACGGGGTTGTTGAGGCTGGTTTCCAGCATGGTACCGTCCTTGAGGGCTTCGCAGCCGGCGGAGGTGGCGTCCACGCCGACCACCGGAATATACGTTCCGCTGCCGAAGAAGCCGTGGGCCTTCAGGGCGGCGATGGCGCCCAGCGCCTCGTCGTCGTTATCGGCGATGACGCATTCGATATCCTTGCTGAAGTTGGCCAGCAGCGCTTCCACGTTCTCCTGCGCCTTGGCACGGGAGAACCCGCAGATGACGCCGTTCACCGTGTCGCCGCCCACAACGCCGTTCACATCCGTGCCGCCGATGCAGCTGCCCAGCGTGATGCCGGCCGCTTCCACGGCCGCCAGGCTGTAGGAGGAGCGGTTAATCGTATCCGAGAAGGTGGGAATGCCCTGCAGCAGGATGTAATCCAGCTTGCCGTTACCGTTGCGGTCCCAGGTATCCGGGTTGGCGGCCACGTACGCGGCCAAGGCTTCTCCCATGTTCACGCCGGACTGGCGGGAATCGGAGGATACGTACCATAAGCTGTCGTACAGTTCGAAATCCTCATCCGAGGGGCTGGTGGTGTTGGCGAAGATCACCGGGGTATTCTTCTCCTTGCACTGGTTCACGATCTGGGTGATGCCGCCCATGTTGATGTTGTTGAGCACCAGAAAGTTGACCTTCTGTGTGAAGAAGTTGCTCATGTTGTTGGCCTGCACGCTCTGGTCGTTAGTGCTGTCCGCATCCGTGATGGCAATGGTCTTGTCTGCGTCCGCGATGTTGAGCAAGGTCTGGCGCGCGTTGGAGATGAAGGTATCGGAGAACTGGTACCAGCATACGCCGGCCTTGGGGGTAGAGCCCGCCAAAGCAGTGGCTCCCGCGAGCATGGTAACGATCAGCGCGACGCTGATAAGAATGCTGACGATCTTCCGGTTCATTTCATAGGCCTCCTTATAGATTTTTGGATGCATTCATTATAGAACCGGCGGCAGGCCCGGTAAATTCAAGATCCTTGCGAACCTTATGTCAATTTATGCGATTTGGGAAAAGTAAGTGTATTTTCTTGTCATTGGGTGGAGCATAGGGGATTCGAATCCCGAACAATTGAATCTGCGGGGTGGAACTAGCTTCCGGAATGTAGTAATTATAAGGGTTTATTCCGAAACTGCGGAAGGTATATATTACCTGTACGGAGAACAAAGTGCGGCATTTCGAATTTGCCGAAGTATACACGGACCCCGTTCCGGCAGAAGCGGAAGAAAAAGCGCTGGAAGCGGAGGCTGACTACCCCGCCTCCGTTATCACCGTTCAATAGCGTCTGTTTCAAAAAACAACTTCCGGCAGGCAGCTGCCTGCCGGAAGTTGTTTTACAATACGCTAAGAGGATATACCGCCTGCCGCACAGGCTGCGGTATGGCCGGTTCCTTCCGGCTCGTTATCGGGCAAGCTGATCCGAATTGCCCGTCTAGCCGTTCGTTTGCACCGGATGGCGGGACGCGACCAAATCGTATTCGTCCAGCACCTCTTGGGACGGCGCCTTGGTCGTCAGGCTGACAACGACGTTGAGCAGAATAGCAAACAGGAAGGCGGGAAGCAGTTCGTAAATCCCCCACACGCCGCCCATGGGCTTGAGCAGGAACTTCCAGACGAACACCATCGCCGTGCCGCCCAGCATTCCGCTGATCGCGCCCCATTGATTGCTGCGTTTCCAAAACAACGCCAGCAGTACCACCGGGCCGAACGCCGCGCCGAAGCCCGCCCAGGCGAACGAAACGATGCGGAACACGGAACTGTCCGGGTTGAGCGCAATCACAACGCCGATGACGGCAATCGCAAGTACGGTGCAGCGCGCAACCAGCATGCTCTTTTTCGCACTCAGCTTGACACCGAACGCCTCCTCAAGCAGGTTGCGCGATACGGAGGACGCCGCCGCCAGCAGCTGCGAATCGGAGGTTGACATGGTGCTGGCCAAAATCCCCGCGAGCACAACGCCCGCGACCAAGGCAAAGAAGAAACCGTAGCCGCTGAACAATTGCGCGATTTTGATAATGACCGTTTCACTCGCGGAGCCGTCCAGCAGGCTGATCTTCCCCGCGCCGGTCATGCCGTAACCGATCACGCCGATGAAGGTTGCCGCGAACAGGGAAAACACCACCCACACCGACGCCACCCGGCGCGAAAGCGCCAGTTTATGCTCGTCGCTGATCGCCATAAAGCGCAGCAGGATATGCGGCATGCCGAAATACCCCAGTCCCCATGCCAGCGTCGAGATCATCGTCAGGAACCCGTAGCTTCCCGTGGCGCCGCTGCCTACGTTGTAGGAAGCGCTCAGGCTCAGGTACCCCGGCAACGCTTTGGCGTTCTCGATCACGGCGCCGACGCCGCCGGCCGAGACCGTGCCGAATACCAGCACCACCAGCAGCGCCGCCGTCATCACAATCGATTGAATAAAGTCCGTCGTGCTCGCCGCCAGAAAGCCTCCCATGGTCGTGTAGGCAATGATGATGATCGCACTGATGATCATGGCGGTCAGGTAATTGATCCCGAACAAGCTGCCAAACAGCTTGCCGCACGCCGCGAAACCAGACGCCGTATACGGGATAAAGAAAACGACGATAATCAGCGCCGAAACGCTTAGCAGCACTTTGTTTTCGGAGCGGTAGCGCTTGCTGAAAAAATCCGGAAGCGTAATCGCGTTGCCGCATACCTCCGTATAGCGGCGGATGCGCCTGGCCACAAAGAGCCAGTTCAAATAGGTGCCGATCGCAAGGCCGATCGCCGTCCAGCTGGCTTCCGCCAGCCCCGTCAGATACGCGACGCCGGGCAATCCCATCAAAAGCCAGCTGCTCATATCGGACGCTTCCGCGCTCATGGCGGTCACAAGCGGCCCGAGCTTCCGGCCCCCAAGATAAAAATCATCGCTGGTTTTGTTCTTCCCGGTCATCCACAGACCAATCAGAACCATTCCAACCAGATAAAGCACAATCGAAACAGTAATGCCGATTTCAGATGAAGACATGGATCATACTCCCATTCTATGCGTTTTTACAGCGATGCGCGCCTTTTTATCAATGTATCACGATTCGTGCCTTTGCGGTATAGAGAACGGAGTATAAGACTATAGTCTATACTCCGTTCCCTTCAATCATTGTATAACCTTTGTATTCTTAATCTTTATGGGTAGACGGAATGTGGTATTCCGAACCGACGCATTTGTTTTTCTTTTGTTCTTCCCGAAGACAGCCAAGAAACAGCGGCATCATCTGTGCGGCATAGGCGCTGAGCGAATACTCGCCCCCCAAAAGGCACCAATCGTAGAGCAGCGCCCGCTCGCACAGCGCATATGCCTTCACGATCCCCGCGCTGCTCATGCACGTGTTGATTTCCCCTTTTTCCTGGCCCGCCAGCACAATCTGCCTGAGCAGCCGATAGTATACGCGGTTGTGGTCCAGCAAATGCTTTCGCCCTTCCGTAACCAGCTGCGTTGAAAACAGCCGCGTCAGCAGCTCCAGGGAGACGCTGTTTTCAATCATCGAAAACAGCTCCCGGTTGAGCAGCATCAGCATATCGAAGCAATTTATGTTTTCGGGCAAACGTCGCGCAAGCTCTGCGTATTTTTCATCAAACAGGTCGCTCAGCGTGCTTAACAGCGCATCCTTTCCCGCAAAATAGTGATAGAAAGTGCCCTTGGATGTCGCGCTGAGCCGCACGATGTCCTCAACGGTCGTCTGCAGGTATCCCTGTTCATAGAACAGTTTCCATGCGCATGACACAATACGGCCTCGAGTCGAGCTTTTCTTGATATTCATACGATCCCCCAACAACTCTATGCCTGCATTATAGAAGAAAACAGCACGCCTGACAATATGGTATGTTTACATACTGAACAACGCCTGTTCCGTACGCGCGTTCAAGCACCGGCAGCCGGGCGCCTGGCGCGGGGTACGCCATCATGCCGGCCCGGCAGCGTTGACATCGATTCTCCTTTCGGTACAGGGGAACGCCGGGTTACCACGATATCGTTCATTCCTGTAAATCCGGCCCTCCGCCCTTGTGGAGCGGACCTGTTTTTGGTAGCATGGTAGCAACAGAGTATCGATAACGCCATCCGCCTTGAGATTTTTTGATGAAGGAGACAAATCCCGATGAAACGCTTCCTCGTTTGTATCCTGCTTCTCGCCTTGCTTTGCACCGGCCCGGCCGGCGCATGGGCGGAAACCGCGGTTACGGATTGCGCCGCGGGGTTCCGCTTGTCCACGGTTACGGTTGGGCCCGGGGATCAGCTGCTGCTCTCGGGCGGTATCCGCCAAAACGGGGAAAGCACAGCCGCGCTCTACTGCCTGGACGCCGAGGGGCGGGTTACGGGGCAGCTGCTGACCAACGTGCAGGGGCGCGTCGTGTTTCATAACACGGCGCTGGCGGACGACGGCCAGATTTGGATTTGCAGCGTTACGGGCGGCGACGCGTATAATTTCGGGATCGACGTGGTGCAGGGCGGGAAGCTTGCGGACTGGTACGGCCAATCCATGCAGATATTTACGGTCACGCAGGGGCAGGGCGGCATGCTGATCCAGGGCAAGCCCGACGGCTTTCATTACATGTTCGCCATGCTTGATCAAGACGGCGGCAAGATCTGGCAAAAAACCTTCGACGGCTCCATCCGCATGCTGGACGTCCACGCCGTGGACGACGGCTTTCTGGCCGTAGGGCGGCGGATGGTCCCCCAGGGCGGCAATTTGGACGCGCGGCCACGCGGCGTGGTGATGAAGCTGTCACTTGACGGCAGTATCGTATGGCAGCACGAATCGGACGGCTATGCCATGTTTACCGAATGTACGGTGGTTGACAGCAACACCCTGGTGCTGGTTGGCGACGATCAATCCGCCGGATATGAGGCTTCGCCGATTGATTGTCTGATCGCGCAATACGACGCCGAGGGGCTCGTCTGGCGCACCGATTACGCGACCGATACGCAGTACGGCACGTACATGCCGAAAATCGTTCCGACCGATACCGGATACCTGATCGCCACCAAGGGTACGATGCCCGGCGACGGGCTTCGCTTTGTGCAGTATGATTTGCAGGGCCGGCAGCTGGCGGAGTGGGCTCCGGACCTCGGCCCGCTCACCAATCCCCTCGGTTTCAAGCTTGCCCGGCTCAGCGACCGCATTGTGCTGATCGCCGACGGCTACCACGAAACCCGCGAGCAGTATATGACCGTAGTGCATAGGGTTGATCTTCCGTAAGCCGAACAATACCAATGCCATGCCGGAAAAAGCCCGGACGCCCGAACGGGCGTCCGGGCTTTTGGCATGAAACAAAGGATTGATACGGAATGCGGCCGGTTGCCTTGCGTGAGTCTGCGGCGCAATTCTATTCCATAGGACCTGCCATAATGTCCCGATGAATCGCCATGGCCGCTTTCTTGCCCGCGCCCATGGCAAGGATCACCGTCGCCGCGCCGGTTACGGCGTCGCCGCCTGCGTACACATGGTCGCGGGTGGTCAGCCCGTCTTCGCTACGGGTGACCAGGCAGCCCCATTTGTTGGCGTCCAGGCCCTCGGTTTTTTTGCGCAAAAGCGGGTTCGGGCTGGTGCCGATCGCCATGATCATCGTGTCCACGTCCAGCGTAAACTCGCTGCCCGCCTTGGGGATGGGGCGGCGGCGTCCGCTGCCGTCGGGCTCGCCCAGTTCCATTTCGATGCACTTCAGGCCCTTGACCCAGCCATGCTCGTCGCCCAGCACCTCCACCGGGTTGTTCAGGAGTTTGAAGATGATGCCTTCCTCCTCCGCGTGCTCCACCTCTTCCAGCCGCGCGGGCAGCTCGGCGCGGCCGCGCCGGTAGACGATGTACACGGTCCCGGCGCCCAGCCGCCTGGCGCAGCGGGCGGCGTCCATCGCCACGTTGCCGCCCCCGACCACGGCCACAGTCTTGCTCCTTACTATGGGAGTACGGCTGTTTTTGTCAAACGCCTTCATCAGGTTGATCCGGGTCAGGTATTCGTTGGCGCTGTACACGCCTTTGAGATTTTCGCCGGGGATGCGCATAAAGCTCGGAAGCCCCGCGCCGCTGCCGATGAACACGGCCTCGAACCCATCGTCAAGCAGCTCGTCGATCGTCAGCGTCTTGCCGATGATCACGTTGGTTTGGATGTTCACGCCCAGCGCTTTCAGATTGCTGATTTCGTATTCCACGATGGCCTTGGGCAGGCGGAACTCGGGAATGCCGTACACCAGCACGCCGCCCGGCATATGCAGCGCTTCAAAGATGGTGGTGTCGTACCCGAGCTTTGCCAGGTCGCCCGCGCAGGTCAGCCCCGCGGGCCCCGCGCCGACCACCGCGACCTTGTGCCCGTTGGGCTCGGGCTTCCCGGGTTTGGATTGCCGATGCTCCCGGTGCCAATCGGCTACGAAGCGTTCCAGTCGGCCGATGGCGACGCTGTCGCCTTTGTTTTTGCGGACGCAGACCGCTTCGCACTGCGTTTCCTGCGGGCATACGCGCCCGCAGACGGCGGGCAGCGCGGTATCCGCGCTCAGGATTTCAAACGCGGCCTCCAGTTCGCCCTGCGCTACCTTCCCGATGAACGCGGGGATATCGATCGCCACGGGGCATTGCGAAACGCAGGGTTTGTTCTTGCATTGAAGGCAGCGCTTCGCTTCGCTGATTGCCATCTCCTGGGTATAGCCAAGGGCTACCTCGCTGAAATTCTTGTTGCGTACCTCCGGTTCCTGTACCGGCATCGGGGTTTGTGTCCGGCTCATGTTCCTGTCGGGCATATTTACTGTATCTCCTTATTGAACAGTCGGCAGGCCTCGTCCCGGGCATGGCATTCGAATTCGGAATACATCTTGCTGCGGCTGATGGCTTCGTCGAAATCCACCAGATGACCGTCGAAATCCGGGCCGTCCACGCAGGCAAACTTCGTTTCGCCGCCGACGGTGATACGGCAGCCTCCGCACATGCCCGTGCCGTCCACCATCACGGGGTTCATGCTGACCACGGTCTTGATTCCGTATTTTTTGGTCAGGAGGCTGACGAACTTCATCATCACCAGAGGCCCGATGGCGAATACCGTATCGTATCGGTTTCCTTCCAGAATGAACGACTCCAAAGCAGCCGTCACCAGTCCCTTTTCTCCATAGCTTCCGTCGTCTGTCATCACGCGGGTTTCTTCGCTGACGGCTTGGAACTCGTCCTCCAGTATCACCAGGTCCTTGGACCGGAAGCCGATGACGCTGTGCACGACCGCGCCCTGCTGATGGAGCTTGCGCGCCACCGGCAGCGCGATCGCGCAGCCTACCCCGCCGCCGACGATGCAGACCTTTTGCAGTCCTTCGGTATGCGTAGGCTCACCGAGCGGTCCGACGCAATCCCGCAAGGCGTCGCCCTGGTTAAGCGAGTTCAGTTCCGTGGTTCCCGCGCCGACAATCTGAAAGATCAGCGTGATGGTACCGGCACTACGGTCATACGCCGCGACGGTCAGCGGTATCCGCTCGCTCTCCTCTTTAGCACGCAGAATGACGAATTGCCCCGCTTCGGCTTTCTTGGCGATCAATGGGGCACTGACGACGATCTGTGCGACCGTCGGGTTGAGCATACTCTTTTTCTGGATTCGATACATTAATATTCCTTTCCTTACCGCCAGCGATGCCCGCCGTTACCAGGACGGCACAGCCCATCGCAGTGACGCGGTTTCTGCTGAACGGCCGGCCCAGTATCCTTATTCTCCGGCATATACGCCCAGCCGAAAAGAGACATGCGACAAACATGCCGATATTCCGATATTGTATGATTAGTCCTCAACGCAGCGGGCGCGTGTTCGCGGATCACGCCTCTTCCCGGAATATTGCCGCCGCATGCCGAAGCGCTTTCACGACGGGCAATTCCTCCCCGGTCAGGAACCGGATCAGCGCGCCGCCACCCGTGCAAATATAACCGATCTTGTCCGTGACGCCGTACTTGGCCGCCGCGGTTACGCTGTCGCCGCCGCCGACCACGGTATAGGCGTCAGTTTCCGCAAGCGCCTCGAACACCGCCTTGCTGCCGGCTTCGCTTTCCGGTTTTTCAAATACGCCGACAGGACCGTTGGCAAATACGGTTTTAGACGAAAGAATCAGGTCGCGGTAGCGGGCCGCCGTTTGAATGCCTATGTCTACGGCGTTGAAATCCGCCGGAATTTCACCGCATTTTACTTCTTCTCGGCGTCCATCCCTGACCTGCGCGAGATCCGCGGGCAGGATGATTTTATCCCCGTACCGGCGGTATGTGTCCGCCGCCTGTTTGATGAACTCGCCGTAGCCGGATTGCAGGATGAACTCCAGCGTTTCCCTGCCGATCTCTACGCCCTGGGATGCCAGCAGGATTTCGCCTACCAGGCCGCCCGTCAGCACAAGGTCGGCCGAGCCGCTTTCCAGCACGGTATCCATCATCATAAACGCGTCCGCGATTTTCGCGCCGCCCAGCACGAACGTGCAAGGACGCTCCGGCGCCTCCATCAGCTCGGACACCACGTAGTATTCCCGTTCAAACAGACGGCCCATCGCGGAGGGCAGCACCTGCTCAAATCCGCACAGCGACGGTTGGTCGCGGTGCGACGCGGCAAACGCATCGCACACGTAAAGCTCCGCAAGCGGCGCAAGCTTTTCCACAACCTGGGTTTTGGCCTGCTGTTCGTGGGTGAGCTTCAGGTTGGTTTCAAACAGGGTCTGCTCCTCCGAACAGAAGCGTACGTTGTCCAGCAGCAAAATGTCCCCGTCCCTTAACGATTGGATTGCCTCCCGCGCAGCGGGACCGGTGACGTCGTCGATAAACCGCACGGGTTTCCCAAGCAGATCGGAAAGCACTTCGGCGTGCGGCGCGGTGGTGAAGAAATTCTTGTATTCGATATCCGATCCCTGATGCGCAAGCAGCACCACCCTGGCTCCCTTGTCCGCCAGTTCCTTCACGGTCGGCACGCAGGCTTTGATGCGCGCAACGCTTTTCAGTGATTTTTTCTCCCGGTCCACAGGCTGGTTGATATCCACACGGCACAGCACGATTTTGCCACGCACCGTAAAATCATCCAGTGTATGTATACCAAACCGCATAGAAATATCATCCTTTCAGCAACAGGCGGGCGCTGCCGCGGCCCGCCTGTGATGGTTTCAGCGGTTTATCCCCGCGCTTTCATTCCAAGGTATCCGTTGGTTGCGGCCGTGCCGTTCGCCCCGTTGGGCTGCATGCGCATTGCCGCCCGGATGCCGTCGATCGTTTCGGGTATGGTGACGGATTCCTGCGGGATGTGGATGGCGAACATGATGTTGTTGCCGGACTCCACAATGCTGTCCGCCCACAGGCCGATCTCGTACAGGTCTCCGCGCGGGCGGCCCAGGTCGCGCCCGTATTTAAAGAAGCTCGCGTTTCCCAAAAACCCTTCCGCCATGGTGACCACGCGGATTCGGGGGTGCTTCCTGAAGCATGCCAGCGCCTCGTCGCGGGTGATCTTGCGGCCGTCCTTGCCGGTAGCGAGCACGGTGATGATATGTCCGTGCGTCACCGGCGTGTGGACCAGAATCCCCGTAGCCTCCACGTGCGGCATGATGGTCATCAGGTCCACCGCCTGGTGGCTGGGCGCCTTCTCCATCTGCAGCGCGTTGGTCAGCCCGCGGTGGTAATCACCGGGATCGGCCACGCGCCGGATAATGGTGATCGCCACCCGGTCCAGCCCGAAGGCGCGGTCCAGCGCGTCTACGGCGCGGATCAGGCCGGTGGTATTGCAGCTGGTCAGCTTCAGGTAATCGGCGCCGATGCCTTTTTCGTAGTTGGCATAGCCGTGGAAAAACACGTCGGCCACGGAATTCTTTTCGCCGCCCTGGAAGATCGCCTTGACGCCCTTTTTCTGGTACAGTTCCTTGTTTTTTGCTCCGGTACCACCGGGTGCGGAATCCAGCATAATATCCACCTTGTTCAGCAGATCGTCAAAAGAGCCGGCCACGGGAATGCCCAGCGCGTCAAACGCCGCCTTGTCCGCCCCCGCCACCAGATACAGATCATAGGGCATGCCCTTTTCATGCAATGCGCGAATCCCCAGCGTAGGCGCGATATCCGCGACGCCGACCAGTTCCATGTCTCCCTGAAGCGCCACGCCGTCAGCCAGACGCTGACCGATGGTACCGTAACCCGCTACGCCAACCCTGATTTTTTTCATGTTCCGTTCCTCCTCGATTATTCGCTGAACCTGACGCCTGCCAGCGCCTCGTAGTGCTTGGCAATCGCGCTGTGGTCGCTCGCCGCGTCTCCGCTTCCGGCAAGCTCTTCCATGATTTCCAGTACTTCTTTGGTCATCGGCAGCGGCGCGTGGGAAAGCTCCCCGGTTTCCAGGGCGTTTTTCAGGTCCTTGATATGCAGTTCGATGCGGAAGCCGGGCGCGTAGAAATCCTTCAGCATCATGGGCGCTTTCGCGTTCATCACGGTGGAGCCGGCCAGCCCGGCCTTGATGCCTTCAAATACCTTCGCGGGATCCGTACCGGCCATTTTAGCCAGCATCATTCCCTCCGCCAGCGCCGCGATATTCAGCGCCACGATCACCTGATTGGCAAGCTTGCAGGTATTGCCGCTTCCGATATCGCCGATCAGCGTATAGCTTGCGCCCATCACCTTCAGCAGAGGGAGCGCTTCCTCAAAATCCTCCGCGTCGCCCCCGGCCATAATGGCGACGGTGCCGTCGATCGCCTTGGGCTCTCCGCCGGATACCGGCGCGTCGATCATGCGCATGCCCTTTGCTTTCAGGGCGGCATACATCTCCTTGCTGGCCGCAGGCGCGATGGAGCTCATATCGATCACCAGCGTGCCGGGTGCGGCATTTTCCAAAATGCCGCCTTTCCCCAATACGACTTCCCTAACGTGGGGGCTATTGGGCAGCATGGTGATGATGATGCCGCAGCCTTTGGCGACATCCCCCACGGAGGCGGCGGGCCGGGCGCCCGCGGCGGCCAATTCCTGAACGCTCTCCCGCCTGATGTCGTATACCGTCAGGCTATACCCCGCCTTGAGCAGGTTTTTCGCCATGGGCTTGCCCATAATCCCAAGGCCGATAAATCCGATCGTTTTTCCCATGATGGTTCCCCTTTCCGCACTATATGCCCAAAACCCCGCGGATCTGTTCCACACCGCTTTCCAGGCTGGTCAGCACAGGCACCTTCACGTCCTGCAGCAGCGGGACTAAATGGTACATGCTGCCCTGCGCCAGCACGATGACGTCATGATCGGCAGCCGCCGCACGCACTTTGCCGCAGACCATTTCATTGTGCTTTTGTTTATCGCCGGTCTTGAGCAGAAAATCGTATGCGCCGTCCACATAGCAGCGGTCCACGGTAACGTCCTTCCCGGCCAGCGCTGCATAGTATTCCACCAGCCGGCTGGAAGGTTCCACGGTGGAAATGGCCGTGGCGATCACCGCAACGCGGCTTCCGAGCTCCACGGCCTGCCTGGCCATGGGCCCGTCGATTTTCACGACCGGAATGCCGATCAGCTTCGCGGCGATATCCGCGGCTTCGCCTACGGACGAGCACTGGTTGAGCACACAGCTGCACCCGAGTTCCTGCATGTTGGTATAGTAATCGCACATACGGCTGATAATGCCCGGCGTGATCCCCTTGTTGCGCAGGGCTTCCTGCAGCAGGGAATCGTCGATGATGTTGATCATCTCCACCCCGGGCAGATACTTTTTAAACATCGCCTTCAGGTCTTCCACGGAGTACAGGAACGTATGCACGACGCCAACCCTGATCATTTCCATCTGCGTTTCCTCCTTAAAAAACACGGTCCCCGCCGTTACCCGTGCACCAGCGTGAGGCCGCCGTCCACAAACAGCGTTTGACCCGTAATATAACCGGCCTCGTCCGACGCGATATAGAGTACGGCGTCCGCCACCTCCGCCGTCTCGCCGCGCCTTCCCATGGGGATTTTATCGCACATCGCGCGGTGAGCCTCGGGATCGCGGTATTTCTCTTCGTTGATCTTGGTGGGAATGCTGCCCGGAGCGATGCAGTTGACCCGAATACCGTCCTTGCCCCATTCGCGGGCAAAGCTTTTGGTCATCTGCGAGATGGCCGCCTTCGTGGCGGAGTATACCGCCTGCCCGACCACCACCGTAACGGCGTTTACCGAGCCGATGTTCACAATACAGCCCGGCGCGCTGCGGCGCAGCATGTCCTGCGCGGCGCACTGGCAGCCGAAGTAGTAACCCCGGAAATTGGTGTGCACCACCTGGTTGAAGATCTCCTCGGTCATATCAACCGTCGGCAGCGGATGCTCGATCCCAGCGTTGTTTACCCACACATCGATGCGGCCGAAGGCTTCCACCGCGCCGTCGCGGAAGGCCCGGAGTTCCGCCACGCGGCTGGTATCGGCGGTAAAGATCCGAATGCGGGGATCGGCGGGGTCGGCAAACTCCCGTACGGCGTCCGTCACGCGTTCAGCCGAACGGCTGCACAGGGCCAGGCTGGCGCCGGCCTGGTAAAACGCTTTGGCGATCGCCTTACCGATACCGCTGGACGCGCCGGTGACCGCGACAATTTTCTGGGTGTAATCAAACATAGCGTATTCTCCTACATCAGCAGATTGGGCAGCAGGGAACTGATCTGCGGGAAATAGGTTACGATCAGCAGGGCGACAAACAGAATGGCAACGAACGGCATGATCGCCCGGATCATCTGCGCCGAGGTGATATTGGCCACCTTCTGCGTCAGGAACAGGCACAGCCCCACGGGCGGGGTAATCAAGCCGAGGGTGAGGTTGAACACGACCATTACGCCGAAGGCCACGGGATCGCAGCCCAGTTGGATAGCCAGCACGCCCAGCACCGGGCCGAGAATCATGTAGATCGAGTTGCCCTCCATCAGGCAGCCCAGGATAAGCAGCATGATGTTGATCAGGAACAGCAGCACGTATTTATTGTCCGACAGCGACATAAAGAAGGCGCTGATTTTGGTGGGGACCTGGTTGTGCGTCAGCACCAGGCCGAACACGCCCGCCATCGCCAGCACGAACAGCGTGGAACTGGCAAACACGGAGGTATTCTCCAGGATTTTAAACAGCGCTTTGAAGTTGATCTTCTTGTACCAAAACAACGAGATCAGGATGGAATACACCGTAGCCACACAGGCGGCCTCGGTGGCGGTAAATACGCCGCTGACGATGCCGAAGATGAGGATCAGCGGCATTAACAGCGCGGCGAAGCTGTCCTTGAGGGAAACCCAGATCTCCCGGCCGGTCGCCTTCTTCATCAGCGGATATTTCCGCCGTACGCTGACGATATAGGTCAGCACGCACATGGCGAGCCCCATCAGCAAGCCCGGCAGCAGCCCGCCGATCAGCAGTTTGCCGATGGAAACGCCGGTGATGGACCCGTACAGGATCATGCTGGTACTCGGCGGGATGATCGGCGCCACCGTAGAGGAGGCCGCCGTAACCGCCGCGCTGAAATCGCGGTCGTATCCGGCATCCGACATGGCATCCATTTCCATTCTGCCTATGCCGGAAACGTCGGACACCGAGGAGCCGGACATACCCGCCATGATCATGCTGGTCAGGATGTTCACATGGCCGAGCCCGCCCGGGAAATGCTGCACCAGCGTACCCGCGAAGCGAAATATTTTTTTGCCGATATCGGCGCCGGTCAGGATAGAGGAAGCCATCATAAAGAACGGTATCGCCATGATGGTAAAGGAATCCAGCGCGTTGACCGCTTTCTGCGCGATCACGATGCTGCTTGCCGTGTTGTTGACCAGCAGCATCACCGTGGCGGACAAGCCCATGGAAAAGGCGATCGGTACGCCGATCAGCATAAAGCCGATCAGGCAGATCCAGATAATCGCTCCGATCATACAGCTTCACCACCCTTGGGTTTCTCAAGCAGGTTCGGGCGAATCCAGTCGATCACACCCAGTATCAGATCATAGATCGCAATCAGCGATGAAAAGAACATGCATATGGGCAGGCTTAAATACAGGTACAAACGGGAAATATTCAGCCCTGTGGTTATGCCCCGTATAATAATCGGATTTTTACATAAGGTAATTCCGAAAACAAACATCATCACGCAAAAAGCGGCGACGACCAAATCGATCAAAACACGCGTGCGCCTGCGCGTGGCATCCTTATACCGCGCCAGAAGCAGGTCTACGGTCAAATGCTCTTTGTTGCGGAGCACGCCGATGCTGCCCAAAAACGTAAACCAGATCAGCGACAGCTTCGCCAGTTCTTCGGTCCAGGGCGTGCTTAACTTGAATACTACACGGCCGACGATCTGCCAGCTTACGGTGATAATCATCAGCAGCAGCAACGCGCCCGTGATCTTCTTCTGTACGAAGACGACGCCGTCAAAGAACCTGTCGATTCCGCGTTTCCATTTCACCATCGTTCACCTCCTACGGGGAATGGGCAGACGGAGAAAGGAATTCTCCGTCTGCCGTTGCAGGTTTTGGGGAGCCCGTGCCGCTCCCGGCTTATGATGGATCAGTTCTTCAACGCGGCGAAGAACTCCTCGGTGAAGTATCCCTTATCCACGAATTGTTTGTACACATCCGCACAGGCAGCCTTGAAGGCGGTAAAGTCGATCTGGTCGGCATACAGCACTTCCACGCCGGCCGCCTCAAACTTCTGCCACGCCGCGGCGGTTTCCTCCGCCACGTTCTGCGCGCGCCATTCCGTAATCTCCGTACCGGCTTTCAGGATAGCATCCTGCTGTTCGGCGGTCAGGCCGTTGAACCAGGCCTCCCCCACGATGATGGCGATGGGAGACGCCATGTGGTTGGTTTCGGACACGTATTTGACAACTTCCTGCACATTGATGGAAGCCAATTCGGTGATGGCGTTCTCCACGCCATCGCAGGCGCCGGACTGCAGCGCGGTGAACACCTCGCTCCAGGCAATCGTGGTTGGAATGGCGCCCATTGCGGTGATGATGGCCTGGTTCGCCTCGGACGAGGGGGAACGGACCTGCAAGCCAACCATGTCCGCAGGAGACGTGACGGGCTTTTTAATATTGGCGGTCACGCGCATGGGGCGGTACAGGATGCCGACCAGTTTCAGGTTGATTTCGGAGAGGACCGCGTCGATGGCCGCGCGTGCCTGGGTGTCGCCCTCCAGCACAGGCCGCATCTGGGCGATATTGTCGTACAGGTAGGGCATTGCCAGCGCGTAACACTCGGGAGCCAGGTTGCCGATGCCGTCAAATCCGACAACGCACGCCTCCACGGTTCCCAGCGCGGTTCCTTCCGTGAACTCCACGGAGCCGCCCAGCTGGCTTGCGGGATACACTTCCACGGTGATCGTGCCGTTTGAATACGTCCCGACCATTTCTGCGAACTTGACCATCGCCTGGTATTCGCCAAGTTCCTCATTGACGGGGGTTGTGCCGGCGAACTTCATGGTGACCGTATCGGCCAAAGCCGAGCACGCCGTTAGGACCAGTGCCAGACACAAAAGGGTACTGAGTAGTTTTTTCATGGTGATCCTCCTTTATTATCGTATCGGGACCTCGCCCGATCAGGTTCCATGGATTACAGGGGGGTATGCTTGGCCAGGCAAGCCTTCACGGCCGGATGATCCGGGTACCTGCGCAGATGCGCCAGCACCGTGATGCAGGCGCCGCCGCCCGCGTTTTTCCCCTCGGATGCGCATACGTCGCGCACGGTATCGCGCAGCAATGTTTCCCCTGCACCCTTGTATTCGTCCAGAAACGCTTGTACCCGCGCGCCGATTCGTTCCATACAGGCGATACCGGCTTCGGCTTTTTCCAAGAGGCGGTCTCCGGGGATGGGATCATTGTGGTCGCAGTACACCGTTTTCACCTTCAGGCCGGATAACTTTTCCATGGATTTCCGGTAGGCCTCAGGAGCGGTGCACTGCGGCACGCCGGTGAAAAAGCCATCGCCCATCAGCGTATCGCCCGTGAATAGAATGCCGTCTTCCGGGAACAGGTAGCACACGCTGCCGTCGGAGTGCCCGGGCGTCGCCAGCACATCGATGCGGCAATCGCCGATTTGCAGGACATCCCCATCCTTCAGGTACACGTCGGGCAGTACGGGCTCGCCGACCCCGGCCAGGTAGGCTGCGCGCCGGGCGGGCGGCAGGCCGAAATCATTGGCAAATTGGCCGAACTGTATATTCCATTGCCAATCCAGCTGGGAGCAGTACGCTGCGTCCCCCGCGTGGGCATAGACGGCCGCGCCGCGGGACTGGAGAAAGCGGTGGTTGCCGATGTGGTCCCAATGCCCGTGCGTGCCAAGAACTGCGGTGTGGGCGTCGGCATAGGGTGCGAGCATCGGCCGTCCGGAAGCAAGTCCGCTGTCAATCAGCAGGGTTTTCCCGCCCGCGTCCACTCCGAAGCTGTTGACGTAGATACCCAGGTACGGATACCGGAAGCGAATAACGTCGTGCACCTTATCGGGCCGGCTCCTTCCGCGCGCTGCCGACGATCTTGAGCAGAGTTTCGATGCTGGCGATCATGTTGGCGGGATCCGCCGTGCCCTTGCCCGCCTTGCCGTATGCGGGGCCGTGGCCTACGGATACGATATGCGCGGGGATATTGGTATAAATCAGCACGCCGTCGCCGAAGTACACACTCTTCATGGCAATGTTGCCCTGGTCGTGGTACATAAACACTACGCCGCCAACCTGTCCGCTCATCGCCTTGAGAAAAACGGTATCGGCGGGGCTTGGGCCGATCACGTTCTCGCCCCTGGCTTTGAGAATATCGATCGCGGGCTGTATTTTGATCTTCTCTTCGTTGCCGTAGAGGCCGTTTTCGCCCGCGTGCGGGTTGAGTGCCGCCACGGCGATAATGGGTTCCTTGCTTGGATCAAACATGCGCATCACACGCAGCAGCTCTCCGGCGGTATCGACGATTCCATTCGTCGTCAGTTTGGTTGGAATATCCGCGAAGGCGCAGTGCCCGACCACCGTGGAGCGGAAGATGTGCCCGCCCTGGATTACGGCCCGTACCCCCCCGGTATGGAACAGTTTGCCAAAGATATCGAATTCCGTACATTCCGTATAGCCCGCGTCGTGCAGCGCCTGCTTGGTAATCGGCGCCATCGCGATGCCGTCGATGACGCCGCTTTGTTCAAGCTCGACGGCTTTGGCGATCGAATCATACATCAGACGGCCGCTGTCCGCAGTCACCTTGCTGAATTCGATATCCGGTCCCGCCG
Source organism: Candidatus Limiplasma sp. (assembly GCA_963674895.2). GTDB lineage: Bacteria > Bacillota > Clostridia > Christensenellales > Aristaeellaceae > CAXXOK01. The sequence continues at coordinate 232,886 of CAXXCY010000002.1, read as the reverse complement.
GAATATCCATGAAAAACACGGTCTGCGCGCCCGCAAACGCCGGCCTGCCCTGCAGCGGCCTGATTTCCAGCTTTTCCGCACCTGGAACCACTTTCCTGGAAATTTCGAAACGATCCCGGTTTCCGATGAACACGGGCGTATATCGTCCATCGTTCGCCAACACCGTTTTCGCCGCGAGCTCGGGGCTGCTGCCGGCATGATCGCCAAGGATAATCCCGAGCACAGGTACTCTTTCCATAGGGTCCTCCTTCACGCTTATGAAAGTGATGGATACGTAAGAGATGATGCAATTGGTATCTACATCCCTATACGTAGCAATTAACGTGCCAACTTGTGCGTTTTACGCACAATGTTTTCCAACCGATGTTTTATCAATGCAGCAAACCGTTGCAGCGACATTCGTTACGGATGTAAAAAAATGTTCGGGAATATTCTGTTCCCTACATGAAACATGTTCATTTTGCCGTAACTCAAAATGAACATGTTTCAATATTAAAACGCTTTGATGCATTCAGACGGTCGGAATGCCCAGCTTTTTCGCAAGCCTGTGCAGCGTGGCGGGATCCATGTCCAGCGCTTTAGCGGCCTTGCGCAGGCTTCCGTTCTTCTCCAGCGCCGCCTTGATCACGTCCTTCTGCATGCTCTCCACGGCGTCCTGCATGCTGGTGGCGTCCGGCGCCGGGGGCGTGTGCGGCAGCCTGGCGGCAATCATGCGCTGGGGCACATCCTCCAGCCCGATCACGCTGCAATCGGACGACACGATGGTATTCTCCACCATATTGCACAGCTCGCGCACGTTGCCGGGCCAGTCGTACCGCGCGAAATATTCCTTCACTTCCTGCGAAAACGTCTTTTCCAGTTTGTATTTCTCACAAAACTGGCTCAGGAAAAACCCGCAAAGCGGCAGGATATCCTCCCGGCGTTCCCTGAGCGGAGGAATCCAGATTTCCACCACGTTCAGCCTGTAATACAGCGCTTCGGAAAACAGGCCCTTCTCCATCAAATCCCGCAAGTTGCGGTTGGTGGAGGAAATAATGCGTACGTTCAGCGGAATCGCCTTCTGGCCGCCCAGGCGCATGATTTCATTTTCCTGCAAAACGCGCAGCAGTTTGGCCTGGAGCGAAAGCGCCATATCGCCGATCTCGTCCAGCAGCAGCGTACCATGATTGGCGAGCTCGAACAGCCCCGGCTTACCCTTGGCCTTTGCGCCGGTAAACGCGCCGGTTTCATAGCCAAACAGCTCGCTCTCCAGCAGCTGCTCGGGGATAGCGCTGCAATTGATCTTGATAAACGCCTTGTCGATCCGTCGGCTGTTCCGGTGGATAAAAGAGGCCACCACTTCTTTGCCCACGCCGGTTTCGCCCATCAGCAGGACGGTGGTGGGATAGTTGGCCACCTGCTGGGCTTTTTCAAACACGCTGATCATGCTGGTGGAGTTGGCGATACAGTCGCGCAGCTTCAACCGGTTCAAGCGGGCGCTGATATCCGCGCCGGTATAGGATTGCTCCTGCGCCAGCTCGTCCAGGTTGGCCGGATAAATTTCCGTGACCACATAGGTGAAGTCCGGCTCCGCCATCACCGTGCTTTGCAGGATCAGGATCCCGCTGCGCTCCTGGGCTGTACCGCCGGCGAGCGCTTCGGCGGCCAGTTTGTCCGCGTCGATGCCTTCAAGCTGCGCAAACAGCGCGTCCCAGCCGGCATTGCGATAGAGCTCTTTCCCCTGCGCGTTTGTGATGCGAAACGCCGTATGGATGAGCGACAGCAGGACTTCCGGCCGGATCCATTGCAGTTCCTTTGCCAAGGTTACACCTCCTAACCCTTCAGCGGCTTTTTTCCGCCGGTTCGGATTTCTTCTGCAGGATTGCCGTCAGGGTGGACATTACGTAGCAAAGGTTGGTCGCGTTGGCAATCCCCAGCGGCGCGATATCCATCGCGCTTCCGTGCCCGGTGGACAGGATGGAGTACGGCAAGTTGGTATAGATCAGCGCGGTTGTTTCAAACATCTTGGCCTTCATGGCGATATTGCCCTGATCGTGGTAGAGGTAAATAATCCCTTCATACCCGTTGTTCACGGCCCGCTGGTAAATCGTATCGCTCGGATAGGGGCCGCTGATATTGATGCCGCGCCTCTGCAATTCTTCCACGGCGGGTATGATGATTTCCGCTTCCTCCTCGCCCAGGATGCCGCCTTCGCCGCCATGCGGATTGAGCGCGGCAATGCATATGTGCGCCTGCAGGCCCAGGAGGTCGCACAGCACGCGGTGCAGGCCCAAGCCCGTGTCCACGATTCGCTCTATGGTCAGCAGTTCGAGAATTTTGCGAAACGGCACATGGCCTATCACCGAGGAGCGGAACAGCGACCCGCCCTTGACGACGCTCTGCACTTCCGCTACCCCCGCCAGATGGGCGAACAGCTCATATTCGGAATGATATCCGCAGCCGGAGATCGCAAGCGCCTGCTTGCTGATGGGCGCCATGATCATCGCATGGATCAGCTTCCTTTCCAGCATTCCGTAGCCGCAGACGATGGATTGATAGGCGATCATCCCAGCAGCCGCGCCGACCTCGCCGAGAACGACCGCATCGGTATTCCCTTGGATATCCACGACGGGGATGCCGCGCAGATAGGCCGGATCGGTATCCTCCGACAGCGATTCGACCGTGGCCCTGGAAAAAAACAGCTCGCAGCCAATCCGCCTGGCGGTCCGGCACAGCAGGCCGTAGCTGCCGATCAGAACCGGCTTGGCATACGTATACGTGCTCGGCCGCATTAAAAGCTTCAACACGATTTCCGGTCCAATTCCCGCCGGGTCCCCCAAAACGATTCCGATATGGGGTTTCTGTGGGTTTGCTTCCATAGGATATCCTCCTTGAACCGCGCCTGCCTGCGCGCCGGATTCTGCCGCCGCCGGCAGTCTCTGAAGCAGAAAGGGCAAAAGCGCGAGCCTTGTTTTTTGGATAGCGCGTTGCTATACTGGTGCCGCAAGGAACGTAAATTTTGCGGCGTCGCGGTGAAAAGGAAGTGAACCGGGTGCAGCTTGGTATCACGCAGGAGCAAAAGCCGCTTCTTTCCCAGCAGCAGATTCAGTCGCTCCATATTCTGGAGATGAACGCTCTTGAGCTGCATGCCTTTTTAAGCAAACAGGCGCTGGAGAATCCATTTATCCAGTACGAGGGCATGCCCGGCCTTGCGGGATTATCACCGCCTGCCGGCGGCGCATACGGGGAGGAGGACGCGGACGCATACTTGAACCTGCGCACCGACGCCCACGACCGCGTCACCATACGCGAGCACCTGACGGAGCAGGCGAAGCTTTTAGAGCTTCCGCAGGATTTGCGCAGGCACGTGGTATCCCTGATCGCACAGGTGGATGAAAACGGGTATCTGGCCGCGCGTTCCCGGGAGATCGCAGCAGCCCTTTCCATTTCCGTGGAGGCGGCCCGGGCGGCGGTGCGGTGCCTGCAGTCCTTTTCTCCGGCGGGCGTCGGGGCCCGGTCCCTGCGGGAGTGCCTGCTTCTGCAGCTCAAACGCGATCCATCGGCGGATCCGCTGGCGATCACGATCGTGCAAGATCATCTGGAGCTGCTGGCCAGGCATCGCATACAAAAGCTGGCGGCGCTGTGCGGCGTTACGGAAGCAGACGTCGCGCGCGCGCGGCAGGCGATCCTTTCGCTCAATCCCAAGCCGGGCAACGGCTTTGCCTCCGCGCACGACACGCCGTTTGCGCCGCCCGATCTGCTGGTGGACGCGAAGGAGGACGGCTCCCTCACCGTAAGGCTGAATCCCGACCTTTGTTCCCGGTTTCTGGTGGACGCGGACGGCGCCCGGCATATCCGGCAAGACGGCGGGCGCGATGCGCGCAATACCGCCTATATCGGCGAACGGCTGGCTTCGGCCCGGCGCATCGGAGCGAGTTTGCGCAAACGGGAGAGCACGCTGCTTGCGTGCGGCGAGGCCATTGCCGCCATGCAGCGGGAGTTTTTCCGTGGCGAGCTGCCCTACCCGCACCCCATCCGCATGCAAACGCTGGCGGAACAGATGGGCCTCCATGCCTCCACCGCCACGCGCACGCTGAAAAACAAATCGCTGCGCTGCGCCCTCGGCGTGTTTCCCCTATCGTACTTCTTCACACGGGTTTTGTATCCAAGCGACGGGGGAGGCAAATCCATCGCATACGTGCGCGGCAGGATTGCCGACATGGTTCGTGGCGAGCCGCCCGCTGCGCCGCTGAGCGACCGGCGTCTTGCGCAGATGCTGCAAGCGGAGGGCATTGCCATCTCCCGGCGCGCGGTAACCAAACATCGGGAAGCCCTGAGGATTCCGTGCTCCTATGCGCGGGGCGGGAGATCATAAGAAAGCGCGCCCGCGGCGCCTTCAGCCGCGTAGCGCGCCGCTTTATTTACCGGTCCATCGACTGCAGGAGGGATACTACGGCGTCGCCGACCTGCGCGGTCGTCGCGTTCCCGCCGACGTCCGGAGTTAAAACGGTTTTATCCACCAGCAGTTTTTCAATGGCCAGAAGCAACGCCCGGCCCCACTCCTCATGGCCGAAGAAATCCAGAATCTGGCTCGCGGCCCAGACAGAGGCAAGCGGATTGGCGATCCCCTTGCCGGCGATATCCGGAGCGGAGCCGTGGATGGGCTCGAACATCGAGGGGTATTTGCGCTCCGGGTTCAGGTTCGCGCCGGCCGCCAGCCCCATGCCGCCCGCGATGGCTGCGCCCAGATCGGTGAGAATATCGCCGAACAGGTTGGACGCCACCACGATTTGAAACCGCTTGGGGTCCTTCACCATGAACATGCTGGCGGCGTCCACCAGCAGGGAATAGGTTTTCACTTCGGGATAATCCCGGGCGACTTCCTTGAAAATCTGATCCCAGAAAACCATGGAGTAGTTCAGCGCGTTGCCCTTGCTGATGGAGGTCAGCGTTTTGCGTTCCTTCCTGGCCAGCTCAAACGCGTAGCGGATAATCCTCTCACATCCCACGCGTGAAAATACGCCGTTTTGGATGACGACCTCGTTGGGTTTGTCTTTATAAAGCCAGCTGCCGCTGCCGGCGTACTCGCCCTCGCTGTTTTCACGGATGAAGACCATGTCGATCTCCTCGCGTTTCACGTCCTTCAGCGGGCACGGCGCGCCTTGCAGCAGCTTGACGGGCCGAAGGTTCACATACTGGTCGAAGCTTTTGCGGATGACAAGCAGCAGATCCCACAGCGAGATATGATCGGGTACGCTCGGTGCGCCGACCGCGCCCAGATAGATCGCGTCGAAACCGCGGAGGATGTCGATTCCGCCGTCGGCCATCATCTTCCCGTTCTCCAGATAGTATTCGCATCCCCAGGGGAAATATGTCCATTGAAACCCAAAGCCGCCGTCCAGCGCGGCTACGGCATCCAGCACCTTTACGCCCTCGGCGATAACCTCGGGACCGATGCCGTCGCCTGCAATCACTGCCATTTTGTACTTTTTCATGCGGTACTCCTTTCGAATGAGCCGTTACACCGTAGTCGTGACATCATTTTGCAGATACCGCAAGCCACGGACGCACACAAGCAAACCCGCAGCACATGTAAGGCTGCAGCATATACCTGCGCCGCTCCGGGCACATACATCATCTCTCGGTTCGGATTATAGCATGGCGGATTTCGAAAAGCAACTCCCCCGCTTCCGTGCGATCAGAGTCGCGGCATCATCGCGGAGCTGTTCGGGGAATCCTGTTACTGCCTCGGAGCGGATACTGTGCGCCATATGAATCGTTTGCGCGGCAGCGGCATCAAATACTGCTTCGGCGACGAGTTCGCAACCCGGCACCCGGATGCCTTCACCAAAGGCGAGACCACACCGGAAAAGCTCGCAATGGCATTTCGTATCAATCCTCACCAACATCCTATAGACTATTGCTTTATTTTCTCAAACACGCTAGCGCAGTAACTGCACAGCTCACAATTTCTATGGCAGGTTTTGCGCCTTTCAAACCATTCATCAGGAAAAAGATCATTACGGAGCATAGCAGGATATAGCACTGATGCATGGGAGGGTTCCATCAAGTCCAGAATATTACCGGCATACCTTCCTTTGCTGTACGCACTGATCACGCGGCTCGGATGTGAATGAATACGCGTGGCAAGCTTGACCACTGGAAACAGCGCTTCGTAATGATGCAGATCCTCCGGCCGGATCCATGTATTGGATAATAAACGGTGGTGGTTTCCCTTCTTTTCATAAAAGCGCCAGCATACATAGGGGTTGAAATCCGTTTCGTTGCTGCAGGCTGCGATTTCCTCCTCGTGCGCCACCAGATTGTCGTGAAATATCTGGCCGGGACAATCCGCCGTGCAGCCGGAATTCGCCAGCAGATGCAGCGATTTCCCCGCTTCCTGCAAACGCTTTTTCAGCACCGCGATCGCTGAAAGCTCATAATTCATCTCCCGCGCCAGATAGAATCCGTCGAACAAGTCCAATAGCTGGCACATCTGTGCCCAGGTTTTCAGCCGCATGTTCACGGACGCGCGGATATGGATGGACGGATCCATTTTGCGCACCGCATGCGCCGCAAACAGCGATGTGGTCGTTACCGAAGAAATCCGGCCCGCCGCAGCCGTAATGGTATCCATTGCCGTTTCGATCTGCCGGTGCAGCGTTTCAGACAGCGCATCTCCCCCGTAGCAGTTGGCGTTGAGCAACAGGTTCAGATTCATGTTTTTCCGGCTTGCCGCCCGAAGGCCGTTAAGCAGCTGCGCCTGCGCCTCTTCGCCCCGAAGCTCGCTGCGGCAGGTGCGGATGCCCGGCCAGGGAAAATACACCTCGGCCACCGCATCGCCGTAGGTTGGCAGCGCCTGTGCAAAGGTTCGGTCATATTCATCCTGTGCAAAATATCCAACGCTGAATTTCATGCCGTCACCCGCCGCTGCCGGTTAAATATAATCCTGTACGTTCTCAATGGTTACAGGCGTAATGTCCATAAAAATATGGTCGCTGGGGTGGCCGTCAATGGCGTCCAGCGCTGCCTGGACACAGGTTTGGGCATACACCTTCAAATCCTGCGATACGGTGCCCCGGATCACCGTACCCGCGGCGATCATCTCCAGCATTTCCGCCGTGGCATCCAGCCCCACCAGGCAAAGCCCGGGGTTTTCGCGCTGCTGCTCCGTCAGCGCATCGTAGGCGCCCAGCACGCTGACATCCGCCACACCGACGATGCAAAGCACATCGGGTATCTCCGTAAGCACCTGGCGCACTTCCGTTTCCGCGGATTCCCGATCCATATACCGCAGGGTAGACACAATGCGCGCTCTGTCGCAGTTTTCCAAAAGCCCGTTCATAATGCCGTTTCCGCGCTCGATAATCGCCAGGGACTGCGGCTTGGTCAAAATCACGCAGGGGATGGTCATATCCTCCGCGATGTTTGCATTCAGCCAGTCGGCGGCGATCTTCCCCGCCGCATAGCCATATGCAAATTGCTCTGCCCCGATAAACGTGGTTTTGCTCACGCACTCCGAATCGATATTGATAAAGGGGATTCCCGCCTGCATGCAGTCGCTGATGGCCGTTTGCAGCGTCGTGGGATCGATCGGCGAGCAGATGACGGCGTCGTAGGCTTCGCTCGTCCATTGCTGGATGATGGCAATCTGCCGCGCCACGTCGTTTTTGCCGTCGTACACCGACAGCGCAATGCCCAGCTCCTCGCACATGGCCTCAATATGGCCAACAAACTCCACAAAATACGGGTTTTCCAAATTGCCCGCCGTAAACCCGATGCGCAGCGCATCGGTGCTCTGCGAAAGCCCGGCGGCGGGCAAGCCCGCCAGCGTGACGCACAGGATGAGCATATAAACCGCCCACCGGCGTATTTTTATTCCTCTGTGGAAAGCCTCCATTTTGAACGCCTCCGAAACTGCTGCGCAAAGCCGCGCGCAAGCTTGTTGTTTTCCTCCAGATGCTCATAGCACGCCACCTCGCAAGCCTTGCCGCAGATGGAGGACGCGTATCCCTGTTTGATGGGAGGATAATAAATGCAGTGCTCCATCACCTGGATCGACTGCTGATCCGTCAGCTTTTTGTCGCCTCGCAGAATGCTTTCACGGTCTGCAAACTCCGCAAAGGCGTCCGCCGGCATAAACGGGTTGCGGCTGCGGTTTGCCCCGCGGTAATACGCGCCGCACTGCCACATATCCCGCACACCCCCGCCGTCAATCGCATGGCCGGGGCAGGCTTTGGCGCAGGCCCGGCACCGGTCGCACAGATGGGGCTGCGAAAGCGCCGTCGCCTCCAGCGGCGCGTCGGTGAGGATAAAGCAAACCCGCTGCATCGGGCCGAACGCCTCGGTCAGCAGCGCGCCGTGGAAGCCGATTTCGCCCATGCCGCACCGCACGGCGGATTCTTCCCATTCCATTTGCAGCTCTGTGTGGCGGCTGTGATAAATTTCCTCATAATCCACTTCAAAATTGTGGCCTTGCTGCGCTTCCATTATACACAGATGGCGGCGCTGCGGAAAGGCTGTGTACCCCGCGTCCTCCAAAATCCCACAGACCTTGAGCAGCGTACGCGGCATGATGACCTCCTCCAGCACTTCTACGCCGTTGGTGCTGTACTGGTAGAAGGTGGTGCCTTCCTCAATACCGCGGTACACGCCCCTGAGCACCCGAAACGCCAGGCAGATCACCGTTTGCGTGCCGGGCGCAATGGTCAGCGCCCGCATGCCCTCAAACCTTTCGCGGCTGCCAAAGCCCACCAGATCGGCATCAAACGCCAGGGCGCAATCACGGATTTTCTCTTCCAATGTCATGGACGGCACAGCACACCACTCCTTTCCAAATGCCGGTAGCAGGCGGTATCGCATGCTTTGGCGCAAAGGCAGCCCACATAGCCGTTGAGATGGCTCGGGAAAAAGTCCAGCTTGGGGTATATTTCCCTTGCGGTTACGCTGTTAAAGCGGCAATCGCCGCTCAGGATGCTCTCCCGGTTTGGCCAGTCTTTTAAGAAATTGCCGTTGATGTAAGGGTTTGAGCGGTGCGCGCCCCGGTAATATACAGAGCACTGCCAGCTGTCCAGCCCGCCTTCGTCAATCGCATGGCCCGGGCAGGCTTTGGCGCACTCCATGCAGCCGTCGCACAGATTGCCCTGAAACGGCTCGTCACACGCAAGCGGCGCATCCGTGATGATAAACACGAAGCGGACATACGGCCCGAACTGCGGCGTGAGCACATTGCCCTTCACGCTGACGCTGCCCAGCCCGCAGATCCGCGCAGCCTGCGCAAAATCCAGTATCACATCGGGCACGGGCTTATCCGGCGCTACGGCCGTAACATCCTTCAGCTCATAGGTGTCGTACAGTTCGGGGTTCTGCGTTTTGTCTCCCTTGATGCGCAGGTTGGAGGTATTGCGCTGCACGCAGGCGTCGTACCCGTTGTTTTCAATCAGGGCCGCCATGCGTAAAAGCGTCATCTCCGAGAATTCCTCGTCGATGTATTTCACACCCAGCGACGTGTAGTTATAATATTGCATCCCCCGCTCCATACAGTCATACAGCGCTTTGGGCACGCGAAACCCCAGCCCGATAACGCAGGTTGCCGTTGGCAGCACCTGCACGGGATCGCGCTGCGGATCACAGCCCGCAAAGTGCGCAATATCGCCGATGCCGCACAGATCTGCGCCCAGCAGAGCCGCCTGTCGTTTGATTTGCTCAACGGTCAGCATTCCATTTCCTCCTGTTTCTTTAAAAGCCGCAACACACGCTGTGAAGCGCGGCGCACAAACGCATCAGCGGTCCAGCCGCCACGCCTTGCCATCCCGCAGCTTATGCTCGAAGCGGCCTTCCAGGCAGCCGCCCTTTTTTTCCAGCCTGCTGACACAGGCGCGGATGCACCCGCCGCATTTGGCCATGTTGTACCCGACCCAGGTGGGGAAGAACTCCTCCAGTGCGGTGTAGATCTTACGCACCTCGTTCTCATCCGCTATGTCGGTTACGCCCTCCATCAGGTCCAGATTGCCGTCCTTGTTCTCGTCCCAGGTTTCCTTGGGCACAAAGGGATTGTAGTAGCGGCCCGCATGCGTATAAAACGCATAGCAGCGCCACATATCGATATCGCCCCACTCGCATTTCTTTCCGCCGATGGTAATGCTGATGGTTTTGCCCGGTTCGTTCGGCATGGGGATGCAGTTGCCGGGGCATTCGCGCACGCACGCCATACAGCGTTTGCACAGCGGCTCCCCGTCGTACACGGGGTCGGGGTCCAGCGGCGCATCGGTAAAGATGAACGCCACGCGCTGCAAGGGCCCAAACTGCGGGGTCAGCAGCATTTTGCTCCAGCTGATCTCGCCCAGCCCGCAGGCCACCGCGGCAAAGCGGAAGGAAAACTGAATATCCGGCTCCACAGTATCTTCCCGAACAGCGCGGGTATACTGTACGGTGCGGTGGTGTGGGGTTCGTACCTTATCGTGGTCGTTGTCGTTAATCTGCTCCTCGGGCGACAGGGTATTGCCCTGCGCCCCGTCCATATCCGACACCGCGCCGCGCGCCCCGGTATTGCGGTAGATAAACGCCTCGTATCCCGCATCTTCAATGGCTTTGCCGATGTGGTACATCACGGCCGGCGCAAAAATTTCGTTAATGCCGCCGTACGCCATGGAGGGATACTGGTAAAACTGGGTTCCCTGCTCGATGCCCCGCTGCACGCCGCGCGGAATGCGAAATCCCAGCGCGATGCAGCTTTTGGCTTCCGGAAACAGGTACCGGGGATCCATCTGGGCCGGAGCGCCCTCAAACCGGTCCATGCTGCCGATGCCGCACAGGTCCGCCCCCGCGGACAGGGCGATATCATGGATCATTTCACTTGTGATGCTTGCCATGGCTTATGCCGCCTTCACTTTCTTATGTTTGCGCATCTGCCGCACCTGGTCCAGATATACGGCAATGAGCAGTACCAGGCCTTTGAGCAGCATCTGGTAATACGGATTGACGGATAAGAGCGTCATGCCGTTGAGCAGCACCGCGATGACCAGCACGCCGATGAACGTGCCCACTATGCTGCCCTTGCCGCCGCCCACGCTCAGCCCGCCCAGGAACACTGCCGCCACGCAGTCCATCTCCTGTCCGTTGCCCGCTGTGGGGTAGCTTGCCGAAACCTGCGCCGTGCAGATGATACCTGCGATGGCCGTGGTTACGCCGCTGATCACATAGCCGGCCGTGCGCATCAGGTTGACATTGATGCCCGACAGCGAGCATGCCTGCGCGTTGCCGCCTACCGCGAATACCTTGCGGCCGAACGATGTATTGCTCAGCACAAACGCCAGCACGATGTTGACGATCAAAAGCAGCCAGACCAGATACGGCAGCCCCAGAATTTCCTTATACCCGATGGTATAGAATACCTTGTTGCTGATCGTCAGATACACGCCGCCGGTGGAAAGATAGGCCACCGAGCGCGCGATCAGCTGGGTGCCGATGGTGGCGATGATGGGCACCACGCGCATTTTGGTTACCACCAGCGCGTTTACACAGCCCACACCCGCGCCAATGCAAAGCGCAAGCCCCATTGCCAGATACGGGTTCATGCCGGATTTCAGCATCAGCCCGATGAACATACCGATCATCGCCATGGATGCATACTGCGATAAATCCATGCAACCCATCAGCATAATCACCGTCAGCCCCGCGGACATGACGCCTGCGATGGACACATAGGAAAGAATGTTCTTAAAATTCCGGATATCCAGAAAATACGGGGAACTGAAGGACAGTATGATGCAGATAATCAGCAGCGCCGCGCCGATGCTGAACTCCGAAGCGTGTTTGTTGAAAAAAAGCCCCAGCTCGTGTTTTCGTGCGCCTTTGGCTATACCCATCATATTATTCACCTATCGCTTTCCGCATGATTTTCTCCTGGGTGATGTCTTCCTTGGCGAACTCCCCGCGGATTTCTCCGTTGTACACCGCATATACCCGGTCGGATACGGAGATGACTTCCGCCATCTCGCTGGATACGATAATCACCCCGAGGCCCTGATTGCAGAACCGCTCAATCAGCCGGTAAATCTCGGTTTTCGCCCCGACGTCAATCCCGCGCGTCGGCTCGTTGAGGATCAGGATGCGGGGCTTGTTCATCATCCATTTTGCCAGCACAACCTTTTGCTGGTTCCCGCCGGATAAGGATTCCACCACCGTTTCCGTACCCGGCGTTTTGATGTTCAGCAGCTTGATCCATTCCCGGGTCAGGCGTTCCTCTTCCTTTTTATCAAACCAAAACCGCTTCATCAGCGAGTTCAGGCGCAGCAGCGTCGCGTTTCGCTTGACGGTCGCCATCAGCACCAGGCCCTCGGTTTTCCGCTCGCTGGGCACATAGGCCATGCCGCAGCGGATGGCGTCTTTCGTGCTGTTGATGCGCACCGGTTTGCCCGCAACCGTTATCTTCTTGGCGGCGCGCAGCGCGCCGAACAGGCTTTGCACAATCTCCGTGCAGCCGCCGCCCATCAGTCCGAAAAAGCCGACGATTTCGCCGCTTCGCAGCGAAAAGGAAACGTCACTGACAAATTCGCCGGTCATGTTTTCCACGGTCAGCAAAACATCGCCGATCTTGCGGGCGTGAATGGGATACATATCCTCAATGCTGCGGCCCACCATCAGCGAGATCATACGGTCTTTGGTTGCCTCGGCAATATCCATATAGCCTACGCGCTTGCCGTCGCGCATGACCATGACTTGATCGGAAACCTCCAGAATTTCGTCAAGCTTATGCGAGATATATATAATCGCTTTGCCTTCATTACGCAGTTTTTTGATTAAGGAGAACAGCTTTTCACACTCTCTGTCGTTAAGCGCGGAGGTCGGCTCGTCCATCACAAGTATTTTCAGATTACGCGCGTATGCTTTGGCGATTTCCACCAGCTGCTTTTCACCCACCGTCAGGTTGGCCAACGGCGTATCGGGATGAATATACTCGATACCGACCTGCTTTTGTATTTCCAGGCTTCTTTTGCGCATCGCTTTTTTGTCCACAAGCTTTCCGCGCAGTGGGAAATTGCCCAGCATAATGTTTTCGGCGACCGTCATATAGTTTATGTAATTGAGTTCCTGATAAATGACCGATATTCCGCAATCAATCGCCTGCCTGGGGTTGTATTTATCAAGCTTTTCGCCTTCCAGATAAATCGTGCCGCCATCCGGCTGATACGCGCCGGAAAGGATTTTCATCAGCGTGGATTTACCGGCCCCGTTCTCGCCGATCAAGGCCAGCACCTTTCCACCATTAGCCTCTAGATCTACATGGTTTACGGCAACCACACCCGGAAACTCTTTGTATATATCCTCCATGATCAGGGTCATTGGCATGTCCATCACCTCAATAACGGGAGAGAACCGGGCTCTTGGCCCGATTCCCTCCCAGCGTGCGGTTTGTCTATTGCTGAATCGCGTCAGGGAAGTAATCCCAGACATTGTCCTGGTTGACCACGAAGACCTTGTTGTAGAAGAACCAATCCAGCTTCTCTCCGGCTGCCTGCGCCGCCAGAATCTGCGCGCATGCATCCACAATCTGGGCACCGTATCCGCTGGAGTTGTAGTTCACAGTGCCGATGATCGCACCGGCTTTTTGCTGAAGGGTTGCGACCACGCTCAGGTCGCAGTTGTGCGAGATAATAGCCACTTCACCCTCACGGCCGGAGGACATCGCCGCAGCGTTGGCGGCATTGGCCTGTTCATCAGTCTGGGCGACAATCACAATGTGTTTATCGTTGGGGTGCGCGGTGAGGTAGTCCACAACAAGGCTGCGGACATAGGAAACGTCGGTGGTGGACGCGCCGGAGGAGTTGATGTTTGTGTAGGTCACCTTGTCCGCGTCCACCAGCCCTGCGCCGGTCAGCACGTCGGCCGCAGCGGAGACACGCAGTTTCACGGTGGCGCCGTTGGCCTCGTTGTAAAGCACCTGGACGGCGTCAATCTGGTCGTCCCAGTGCGAGCCAACCCACTCCTGCACATATTCGCCCGCGGTAATCCCGGCCATCTCATTATTGACGCCGAAGAAATACGCGTTTTCATACACGCAGTCGATGCTCAGCAGCGGTATGCCCTGGTTAGCAAGTTCGGTCGCGATGGCGGTGCCGGTTTCCGCAAGCACGGTAAAATCGACGATAATGTCCGCATCCTGCATCACATAGGTATCGATAGCCGTTCTCATCTTGGAAGCGTCGCGGTCGTTGATGGTCCAAGCCAGCTCCACGCCTTTTTCAGCGCAGGCTGCTTCCAGGCTGCTGTTCACGCTGACAAAAAAGTTGGTTGCATTCCCCAGCACCGTATAGCCGATTTTAAAATCATAGTTCAGGTCATCGGCAAAAGCGGTCGAGGTAACGCCTGCCAGCAGGCATAGGGAAAAGAGAAGTGCCAGTAACTTTTTCATAGGGAGACCTCCTTCAGTTTTTCGATTTGCTGGATTGATTATATGGTGAGAAACAGCCCAAAAACACTAAAACTTTCAGACATCACTGCACTATTTTTACTTTTTAAAAAGCCGAAGGGTATACCATGCACCGTGTCACGGTGTATAAATCAAAGCGGCCAGATCCATTTCATAGGTTTCCAGATATGCAAGAACGTCGTCCGCGTTGAGCAAGCATTCGTCGCCCCGCAGCGTTTCCTGCTCGGTCAGGGTGTAGCCGAACCATTCCGCCATCTCCGTTTGCGCCTGCGGGTCCAGCCTTGCGAACGTCAGAAAATCCATCAGCAGCCGCATTTGGGTACAGGCGGTGGTGATGGCTGTGGCATCACCCGGCACCCGCGCCGGCTGCGACCCGCCGAACCCCGGCGGCGTCATGGTGCCAAGGCTCTGCGCGATGTCCGAAAGCTTTGGCAGCATCTCCAGATAGTCGGCGCGGCGCATCAGCACACAGGCGATGTCCCCCGCCAGAAACGATTCCAAAAATAACTTGCTGTGTATTCGCCCGCCCGGCATCAGCACCGCCACGCCGCTTTCGTACAGACTGCGAAGCATCGTAAGGGTTTGGGTGTAAAGGGCCTCGTTTGGCGCCGTTTCGCCGCTTTGCTGGCAAAGCTGCTGCAATACCATGAGAAACACAAGATAATCGTCCATATCCATCCCGATCATCCGCGCGTCTCCGGCCTCGCGCAGGCGGACGCCCGCCTGGATAAAATCATCCCAGGTTTCCACGGTTTGCATATCAATCCCCGCGGCGGTCAGGATGTCGTTTTGATAGACCAGGATCATGTCGTCGGCGCCAAAGGGGATGCCAAAACACATCTCGCGGTAGGTATAGGCATACAATACGCCGCTGTTTCCCTGTTCCTGCAAATAGCGGGTGACAATTTCATTCAGCGGGTTGAGCAGGCAATACCGCTGGTTGGCGTATTTGGGAAAGTATTGAAAATCGACATCCACCAGGTCCGGCGCTTCCAGCCCCGGCAGCAGGATGCCGCTGTGCAGCGACGTCCAGGTCATGGAGTCGATGCGGTCGTCTTCAAACACCGATACCTGCAGGTTCAGCGCCCGCTGCGGATACAGCCGGTTCCACGCCAGAGCCATCTGCTGCATATACTGGCTGCGGCTTTTACTGGCCGTCCAGTATTTCACGGCAAAGGGCAGCTGCGTGTCGGCGTCTGCCGCGCTGCGGCCCGGCCACGAACAGGCGGCCAAAGCACTGCCCGCCACCAGAGCCATAACCAAAACAAGCCGAAGTTTGCGCATATTGATTCCCCCCCATGCCACCCATTATAGGGTTGGCGGCGTATTCTTTCAAGCGGGCGGATAAATTTGCCGAACCGGCGTCAGCGCGGTTTTTGGCCCGTTGTTCCCGGCGCGTTTCGCCAGGACCCGGGCGTTTGCCGGCGCCGTCGAACAGGCGGCGCGGTGCCGCAGGCCGGCCGTTTGTGTTATAATATGCCAAAACGGTCAGAAAGCGAGCCGCCGCCCGAACATGAATCAGAAGCTGTACACCTACCTGCGCAACCGGAAAATATATGCGCGGCTGTTTAGAACCAATCTCATGCTTGCGGTTATCCCGCTGGTGCTGCTTGCCGCGCTGCTGATTGTTTTTTATGTGTCCGCTTCCGCCCGCTGGTTTGGCGACCAGGAGCTGGAAACGTTGAAAAACTATTCCGGCAATATCTCCAACGAGCTGTATCATTTTGACACCGCCATCGTCGGCATTTCCCAGGACGACCGTACGCAGCATTTGCTCAGCGAATACATCGTGATGTCCGACTATGAAAAATACCGGGCGATCGACGAGCTGACCGGCCACATTATGGAACAGCTGCACATGCTGGAGTATGTAACCGATGTGGCGCTGGTAACCAACAGCTATGAGCTTTTACAGGTGTTCAACGGCCCGCACGGCGACTTTGCTCCGGATGAGCTGGATTATGTATCCTTCGTCAAGGAATCCTTTTTGCACCAGAGCAACACCTTTCTGGACGATGCCGCAAATTACAGGCTGCTGTCCTCCGGCCAGAATATGAACGGCTTTTTATATGTCAAGCGCGTAACGGATATGGAAAACAACTCCATCTACATCGGCTATATCCTGGCGTATATCGACAAGGAAACGTTTTTCAGCATCAGCGACAGCGGAAACAAGGATTATTTCATTATCGGCGCGGACAACGCCGTTGTTTTCAGCAGCCTGACCCCCTATACGGCCATCGATACCCAGCTCTTCAGAGACGATCTTGCCAAAAACCTGCAGGGCGATACGGGGTCGTTTGTTTCCAGCCGGTTCAAATCAAACCGCGTGCCCTCCCTGTGCGCCTATTACCTGATGCAGCTGCCCAGCTGGTATATCGTTTCGGCTATTCCCTATTCGGTGTTTTTAAGCAATGTGTGGGTGATCGTCTTGATCACGCTGGGGCTGATTGTGATCATCGCCCTCACACAGGCGTTTCTCTCCTCGTCCATCGCTCACAGTATGGATGTGCCGATTCAGCAAATATTGAAGGCACTGGCGCGTGTGGAAAAGGGCGATTTTACCCCCGACAGCATGCAGGCATTTAAAGACGAGCTGGCCACCGCGCACAACTCCCTCAACTATACCATCACGCTGCTGGGCCAGCTGTTTGAGCAAACCAAAAAGGATGAGCGCAACAAATATCTTTTGCAGCTGCAGGCGCTGCAGGCGCAGATGAACCCGCACTTTTTGATGAACACCATCAACTCCATGATATTGCTGGCCGATCTGCAGGGCGCCGATAACATCAAGGCCTTCGGCCGCGCCTTAAGCCGCCTGCTGCGCGATATGCTGGAAAACCAGCAACTGACCGCGCCGATTGATCAGGAGCTTTCGCTGCTGAAAGACTATGAACTGATCATGCAGTACCACTACTTTGACCGGTTTAAAATTAATTATGAAATCTCTGTGGACAGCCACAGCACCGAGATTCCCAAAACCATTCTGCAGCCAATGGTGGAAAACGCGCTTCTGCACGGGCTGTCTGACACCGAGCCGTTCATCACCATCTCCATCCGCATTTACAGGCAGCAGGAGAAGCTGATTCTTGAAGTCTGCGACGACGGCATGGGCATCGAGCCAGCCCGGCTTAAGCAGATGCAGACCGACGGTTTCCATGAAAAGGATGAAAAGCGGCGCTCCACCAGCATCGGCCTGTATAACATCGACAGGCGCATCCGCCTGCTCTATGGCGCGGAGTACGGGCTGACCATTACATCGGCAATCGGCAAAGGCACCAAGGTGACCATATCCCTGCCGGCCGGGCTGCCAGAGCCGCAAACGATGGAGGGGGAGGGCTGATATCATGTATCAGATCATGCTGGTTGATGACGATTCGTTCTTTGCCTCCATTTTCCGCAACGGATTTGACTGGGAGGAGGAGGGCTTTGCCATTGCCTGCCATGCTGAAAACGGCCAGCGGGCCATTGACCAGCTGCACCAGTACCCCATCGACCTGGCGTTTGTCGACATGTGCATGCCCGGCATGAACGGCGCGGAGCTGATCGCCTATATCGCCTCGGAGTTTCCCCATGTCGCATGTGTGGCGCTGAGCAGCTACGATGATTTTGACTTTGTCAAGGAAAGCTTCCGCGCCGGCGCTATCGATTATATCCTCAAGCACTGCCTGAACCGCGTGGAGATTATGCGCATCCTGACCGCCTTCCGGGAAAAGAAAGGGCTGTCGAAAAAAAGCGGCAGTATGGCATCGCTGTCCATGGATATGTTTCCCACCGCTACCTGCCGCTATTTCAGCGCGCTGTTTCTTGGGAAATATATACAAGTCGACAACGATTTCCTCCTGCCCGATTCCATCGGCATCCCGCATATCGCCAGCAATATCCTGCTGGCGAAAACCGTGATTTCGCAGTACAACAGCTTTTGCAAAAAGTATCTGGGCATGAACAAGCTGCCGTTTATCATCCGTTCCATCTGCTCGATATTGCAGAACATCACAGACCGCCATACCGTGGGCGTTGTCTTTTATCACCCCGACGACCAGTGCTTTTACACGGTGATGAGCGACGACCGCTTTACGGACGATCAGTTTTACGCCTACACCAAGGATCTGTTCCAGCAGCAGGGGCAAAACTCGCTGCAGCGCTATTTCAACGTCGGCAGCGAGATTACAATCTCTCCCCTTTGCAAAAGCATACAGGATATTCATTTTACCTACGCAAAATTAAACTCCCTTCGCGTAGCCAACGAAAAAGCGCAGCCATGGCTGATGCAGGGTACGGACAACCAAGCCCTGTACGAGCATTCCCTTTACGCCATCAAACGCTATATGACCTATTGGGAGTCCCGCCATCTGCGCCGGTATATCGCCAGCGTGTACCAGGGCGCCCAGGATGCCGAAGCGCCGCTGACCGATTTTGTCGGCATCACCGTGATGCTGGGCCGCATTTACCGGGAGTGCTGCACCTATTTTCAGGCAGCCGGCATGCCGCAGCCGGATTTTATTAAGCTTATCAATTTTCGCAGCTCTGCCGAGATGGAAAATTACTGCCTTTCTCTGTTTGAAACGCTTTTCAACCACTTATACCAGCAAAACGCAAACTCGCTGTCGGCGCATGTGCAAAATGCACTGAGGCTAATACAAGATCAGCTGCATTTGACCACAATGTCCCTGTCGCTAATCGCAACAAAGCTGCATATCAATCCCTCGTACCTATCAAGGGTGTTCAACAGCGAGATGAATATCGGCATTACCGAATACATCAACCGCCACCGCGTGCAGCATGCGGCCGACCTGCTGCTCATTGAGCATATTTCCGTTAAGGACGCAGCCGAGCGCTGCGGGTTTGAAAATTATACCTATTTCTTTCGCGTTTTCAAGAAATACATGGGAAGCACACCGATGCAATATAGTAATCAGGGCGTGCACAAACACAGTCTTGACTAATTACCGATAGGTCAGAATGCAGTGGCAAACAATTCCGTACCCAAACAGCCCCTCCCTGTCCCGAGGATGGCGAGGAATTTCATTTTACTCGGTACGCAAACGCTTCCTTCCTGTCTGTAAAGGGTAGAGGGGTATCCGTTCGGAATGGAAGATGAGATTTTTGCTGCACCACAAAAAGAGCATATTGCACTTTTACGCTCGCAGGGTGAAAGCTGCGCGGGGATTGCTGACATGCCCAGCCTATCTGAGAATACGGTAAGTAGTACAGCAGGCGAAACAATGTCGTCGCCATAACAAAATGCAAATATTAATATGAAATCCGGTGACGGTTGACGATTATTCCGCTGCCTCTGCCTTCTGACAGTAAAAAACCATATCCATAAACACCAGAGATAAAGAACCATCCTCGAGCAAACTGATGGTTTTCCCCAAGCCTCCGTCTTCCAGAGGAGAAGGGATAACCAATTTACCGTCCGTCAGGGTGCCGGCTTCCGCCGCTGGACTGCCGAATGAAGTAACGCTACCGTTTTGTATCAGGACGGTTCCGTCCATCATACCCGTCTCAGCCATTGCAGAGAAAGGCAATACCATACCAAACGCATTGACCATGGTGATGCTCCATGTGCCATCAAATTCCGTGATATCCGCGGCAGCAATTTCGGAGGCTGGAACAAAGCTCGCGGCGGGCGCTTCACGTCCATATGTCATGGTTGCGTTATCCTGTTCAGCGATCAGCATTCCGTCTTCCGTCAGCATAAAGGTCAGCGGAGTATCTTCAGCTGTGACCGTTATGGTTTCGCCGTCCGCTGTCCAAGTCGCAACCAGGTCTTCCTGATCGGGTATCACGATCAACCCGGTGCCGTCAGCATTCAGAGTAAAGGACATCTCCATACCCATGTCAGCGGGGTTGATGACCATCCCTTGCGCTTCATAGGAGACCAGATACCAAACGCCTGAATAATCAAATGTGTCTGCCGAAGCAAAAGTACAGAACATGAGAAGGGCAATCAACAGTGCCGTCAGTTTTTTTACCATCATACATTTCTCCTTTTCCCTTGTTATGTAATACGTATTGAATGGCTGCGGTTCATACTTGCATCATAACAAGGATTTGTATTGTTTTCAAGCTCTATATCGTATTACTTCTCACCCTGGCATCGACTCTCGCAATGGCCGATACTGCCCCGCGCCACCAGCATGGAAAACGAGTTTTTTTATCGGGCGTGGAGATCACCCCCTCGGAAAATAACAATTTCTTCCTGCAGTGTACCGGCAACGCCAGCAAGCGCGGTGATTGACGATGAAACCCACGCCCGCAACGGCGGCGGCTACTGCAGCCTGTCCGTCGATGCGAGCTCTGCCTGGATCGCGACCTGCGGCAGTACCGTGACCGCCCTATACATATGAAGAACGCTTCCAATCGTCTCAGAAACATGTTTATACCCTGCCTGGATTGCGGTTGGAACGAAGCGATCCATCATTTCGTCTGTTTTCCGTTTTGTTTGTCGCTAGTCGCTCATACCGGAACCCCCACGAAGCAGGCTGACCCTATTTCATATGGCAGGAAGAGCCGCCACACTGTAGAATCAAGTATACATAGATCCAGATCATTCAAAGGTCATCAGGGCGCAATCACAGGAAGGCACATGGCACTAATGGGAGGCTGTTATGAATATCCTGGTTACAGGCGCTTTTGGCGGCATCGGCGTAGAGGTATTGCGCTCAGGATACGCGAAGGGGCATCATATGAGCGCTTTTGATCTGGACAACAAGACAAACCGGAAGAAAGCTGCCGGCTTGCGGAAACATGTCCGCAATACGTTTTGGGGGGATCTCCGGAATCAGCAGGATGTTCGTCAAGCCGTGCAAAACCAGGATGCCGTCATTCACCTGGGAGCTATCGTTACACCTTTTAGTGAGCATAATCCGATGCTGTCCGATGCGGTGAATATTGGCGGCACCCAAAACCTTATCCATGCTATCGAGCAATTAACACCGGCTCCCGGGCTGGTCTTCACATCGTCTATGAGTATCATGGGCGCGGATAAAAACCGGAAACCGCCGCTCAAGGTAAACGATCCGACGTTTGTCAGTTCCAACTACACACGGCAGAAAATCGAATGTGAATCCTTACTCAAGCAAACGGATATACCGTGGGTGATCACAAGGCTGGGCGCCGTGATCAACACGGAGTTATCAATCGGCGGAGGATCTTTGAACCTCATCCTTGGCGAAGTCTTTTCAATGTCTCTGGATAACCGGATTGAAGGTATCTGGAATATCGACGCGGCAACAGCCCTGATATCTGCAGCGGAAAAACTGGCGGCAAGGAATGCGGAAGTCAACCATCAAACATTTTTCCTTGGCGGCGGCCAGCGGCTTGGTTGGCAGCTGACTGTTCGGGAATTGTACAAGGGCGTGTTCGGCGCTATAGGTTTCGGCTTGCCCGCTGAATCTGCTTTCGGCACAAACCCTTATTATGCCGACTGGTTGGACACCGAAAAAAGTCAGGAATTGTTGCAATACCAGAATCATTCATTTGAAGAATTCCTGCAAGCAACGAAAAAGAAGCTGGGAATCAAGCATTACGTTATGAGGTTTTACTCCCCCATGATCAAGCTCATTATGGGACATATGGCGAGACATTACCACTAAACGTATATAAGTGCAGTGAAAATGCCAGCTCAATATAATGGATCATGGCTATATTCGTTTGCGAAGAAGCGGGAACTGTGTACGCGGATCAGGGATTTTTTCACAAATGATCAAACCCGAAATCCATGAGTTTGCCAGCGACCATTTCTGCCACAATCTTCGCGCCGTATAAGTTGAAATGTGTTTTATCGGCTATGCCGTCAGGGAAGCGCTTGTCAGCTCCCGGCGGTATATTTACATACAGGTCGCTTGCATTCTGCTGGCCCAGCTTTCTGAGCAGATCGCGCGTCATCCTCTCCAAGTCAATCAACAGGATATTCTCTTTGGCACAGAGCTCGCGTACTGCATGCGGGTATGCACCATGTGTGTACATCACAAAACCATTTTCACCGATATAATTACGGCTGACGCTGGTACAAAGCACCGGCACCGCCCCTACGGCGCGGGCAGCGTTTACATATTTCATCAGCATTTCTGGAAATGTTGATTCGGGGTCGGTGTGCCGTTCCGCATCGTCCTTTTCATCATTATGCCCAAAACACACCAGCAGAATATCTCCCTTCCGCATACCGGCCACAACAGGTTCGAAGCGTTTTTCATCCCAAAAACTCTTTGAGGAACGCCCCGAGAACGCATGATTATCCACTTGGGCACCGGATACTAATCCCTCAAGCTGTCCGCCCCAGCCATAATAGGGATCGTTGCCGTTTTCTACCGTAGAATCACCGATTACATAAATCTTTCGCATCCTGATCACCTTTGCTGGTTTTTCTGCTGCAAGTATAACACAGTTAATACTTCTGTTTTTATCAAGTGAAAAATTGTCCAGTCGTTGGATCGTCAACAGTATTTCGGACAACCTGCCAAGCAACACGAAGTGCATTTTGAGCCAACCAGCGATCCAGGAATTGTATCGGGCTAAGGTAGCCCAATCCCTTCTGTTTGCGTTTCCGATTGTAGAAGAGCTCAACGCACTCGAAACCTTCTGCCTGGCCAGTTCTCGTGTTGAATAGTGGCGCCAATGAACGATCTCTTTCTTCAGGATGGAGAAGAAGCTCTCGCTCCAGGCGCTGTCACCGGGTTTTTCGACACGCGAGAAACTCCGATTCCACCCGCAGTCTGCTGCCAGTTTCATCACGGCACTGGCGGTGTATTGGCTGCCACGATCAGAATGCAGGATAGCGCCTTCAGGGTATCCCAACGGCGCTTCGCAGCGCGTATGGCATTGAGCGCACGATCCTTCGTCATCCGTTCCTGTTGGCATTTGGAAAGCACCGTATTGGTATACACATCACGAATTTGGCACAGATAGTCAAACCCTTCCCCGGTCCGTATCTAGGTGATATCGCTGGACAGCACCTGAAAGGGCCGGTCGATGATCGGGTTCTTTGTCAGGTTCTGATACCGGTCATCCCTGGATTTTCGACTGTCCGTCAACGAACGCTGCCGCCGCTTGCAGTGACTGGATTTCAGGTTGTGGGCATCCATGATGCGATTGACAACTCCGAAGGACGCATGCCCTCCGTTTTGGCGTATGATGCCGCAAATATGCTCTGCACCGTAATGGACTTCGCCTTCCTGGAACACATCCACAACCTCCGTTTCCCGATCAGCGTATCGTTTGGCGCGCGCCCCGCGAATTGCCAGCCACGCATAGTATCCTGACCAGGATGTCCCCAGAGTGAGCGCCCACTTTACCTTGGCGTGGTCTTTTTGCTGTTCTATGAATTGGTATTTGCTGATTGTCTTCAGCTCTGATGCTTGGCAAAGTTAGAATTCCTCGTCGCATTGGTGCTGATTTTGTGCCATCTTGGTAAGGTACAAATAAAAAGGAGGCATTATTGGAGTAATCAAAATAGGTTACTTGTGGCATAAGTTTATCTTCTGATTTCGACTCCGCCGTCCACCATTCCGTTCTCGCTGCGTATCTTTTTATACGGTATACGGTATTCCAGCATGGCAAGGATGAAAACCGCAGTTCCTGAGACAATGAAACCGGCAGAACAGAGCAATCCTGCAACCAAACTTTTTTCCGTTTGCAGAAATGAATCCAGAAGTTGCAAAAGGGCTGATACCCCAAGAGCGGCCGCGGTGAGTCTGCCTGATCGTACAAGCGGTTTGGAGGTTGCGCGATAACAGCCGACCGTCATTTTACGCGGCGTTATCATGTAGTAGATCAAGATATACAGCATCCAAAACAATCCTATAAAGGACAGAAACAAAGAAATATTCAGCAACCATGCGATACTTCCGGATGTTGCATGTAAAGAGCTAAGCAAAAAGAACGCCACGGCAATCATATACAGCAGCGCCAGCAGAACGCGGTTACGGACCCGATGCATGTCCGCAATGTCTTGCTGATAATAAAACCCCCTGTATACCCGCAGGATTTTCGTGCCTTTTCCGTTTGCCTTGGGCACCCTGGTTTCCACGTAATCTTCGAAAAAGCGATGATATGTGGAGCTATGGTATCCGGATCTTTTTTTCGCCTTGTCGCGGTCGGCGAATCTATTGAAAAAGAAACTCATTGCACACCTCGGGAGAATTTATTTATAATCGAAGCCTATAATAACCACATTCAATTGTCAATATCGGTGCGATGGATAATAAACTGCGTTACCACAAAGCCATGCGTTTGCTCCGGCCTTCGTCATAAAACGCGCGGAACGGGACTGTGATTAGGCACGATATATCCGCAGCCTTGACAACAACTGTTTGAATTAATATACTGACTTTACTGTAAAAGCTTTCGGAATATCGGACTGCAGACAAGTAACTCTTCTGGTTACCGTGGTGTTCCGGATTATGGCATTTTTCTGTTCTCATTACCGTTTGTGCCAGAAGATGTCGCATTAAGGAGCAGAATGTCCAACTCCCACAGCTGAACAAATGTCCGATGTTGCAAAACGAAGAGGAAGACGGCATGGAAACGAGATACCTGGAAGAATTTTTGGTTTTGGCGAAAATCACCAATTACGGTCAAGCCGCCAATACGTTGTTTACTACACAATCCACCTTATTTAGCCATATAAAATCGCTGGAAAGAGAACTTGGAGTTTCCCTTTTTGAACGAAGCGGCAATAAAATCATGCTCAGTGATTATGGCAGCATATTCATCCCCTACGCAAAAACCATAATCGATTCGCTCAACGATTATGATCAGACGATACAAAGCACCTTGGACGAAAAAAGCACAACCATCAGAATTGGGACGCATTATCAGGTCATCGATCTGGTGCAGCAATTCAAGTATGCCCATAACAACTGCAAGATTCAGCTTTTTTCCAACTACAACCTACTGGACACCCTGATTGATGGAAAATGCGATTTGTCCTTTATCCGCGATTTTTCCCAGCCTAATGAGCAATGCGATCATATCCATTTTTTCACGGATCACGTGGTCGCCGTTCTATATGACACGCACCCGCTGGTAAACCGGAAATCGATATCGCTCAATGAGCTGAAGAACGAAAAGTTTATCATCTGCGAGCAGCCCCCCACCACTTTCGACCTAGTGCTGCCCCTGTGTAAAACTGCGGGATTTATGCCGAAAATATCGATCGTCGCCTCAACCCGAAGAGAAGCGGCGTTGTTCGTTAATGACAGGCACGGCATCTCATTGTTTTACAAGGGTATGGTTAAGGCGGAAAATCTCGACAATCTGGTCCTGGTTGACCTGGATCCGCCAATTCAATCAGAGATTTCGCTGCATTGGAAGAAAGACGCCGCATTGTCCGAAGAGGTAAAGATGTTTATTGAATTCGCGAAGGATTTTTATCAAAACAACGGCACGAAGTAATTTGATATTTCCGACGCGATCATGCGTGAGGGAGTTCCGGCAGCCCCTTTATTTGACGACAATTGATAATGATCGGGGCGTTATCAGGATCTGCTGCTGCTGAAGGACACCCTCGCCTCTGTAACATAACACGGCTGCGAAGTCCGATGCGCAATGCCCCGGATCATCGATGAAACGAAGGGCTGAATTGGCAGCGTTATTGCTCTATGCCCGTGGGCGGAGAGGGAAGAATCTCGATCAATTCGATTTTCTCTCCGTCCGGTCCGAATACAATTGCGTTTCGAAACGGAATTTGGCCGCCTGTATGTACCATCACCTTATCCATCGGCCACTTCGATACGACCCCGCCCGCGGCTTCGGCAATCTCGCAGGCTTCCCTGCAATTATCGGTTTCCAGCGCCACGTGCCCCCATCCGGCAGGCTCGCCTGGCACGCCGGATCTCGGAGGCTGTATTTCAATGACCGCACCCGGAGCAATTTCAAGGTGGTAATTCATCCCCCCATCTTCCGTACGCGGCAGGCTTAGAATCACCTTGCCGCCCAGCGCCTCATAAAAAGCACGGCTGCGTTCCGTATCCAGTGAATCGACCGCAACATGATAAAATCCCTTTATTCTCATCGTTCGAAAATCCCTTTCCTGTCGTTAGGGTCACATCCGGGACACGCTGCAAGGCAAAACTCCCTTTTCCCTTTATCCCAGCGGTTAGCCCGCACTGGCGCTCCCAATTTCCACATTGATCTGTGCGTGCAAAGCTATCAAAACCAGCATCACCAATTAGCCCGCAGGCAACGCTGAAAATCCTTGGGGACAGAATACAATCATTCTATTCCCGATCCCAGATCTCGATAATTCGGCCCGTTTCCTGATCGCGGGCGAATTGTCTCATAAAGCTCCATGCGAGATCCAGTTGTGAAGGGGTTGCCACATGGGGCATATTCTCTTCCCCGATAATCCTCAGGTGATACTTGCCGTCAATATTCTTAAAATCCGCAATGTAATGTTCGAAGCCGTCGAGATACAGCGTATCCGCTTTATCGCTTGGTATACCCAGCGCGCGGTTTGCCTGATTGTTGCTGTCAACTGCCGAGATGATAGCCTGCAGCGGCTGCTGCGTGCACCCCGACGCCTTCAGCCGCCTGTTCCAGGCTTCCGCCCGGCCCTCGACGGTTGCCGCGTATCCCTCGACGTTAATTCCGGGATCGAAACCTCGAACCGCCTTATTGATCGGAAACATGCAACCGGCCTCAGCGCATCCCGAGATAATTACGGTCGGCATATCTATAGCGCTGATACGATCTATGTCTTCATCCAATACGATAATCACTTCTCCGCTGCCGGTCGGAAGCGGTATACCCGGCGCGTTTCCGAGCGCTGCAACCGCGGCGACCAGCAGAGGATATTTCCGCATAAACAGCTGCGCAATGTGGCCCCAATGGGAATGGCCGGTTATGTAGAGCCTGCTTTTGTCAATCTGATGATATTGCATGGCAAGTTCGATAATGTTCTTCGGCGTTTCATCCGCAACCAGCGATTTCCCCGA
Organism: Candidatus Limiplasma sp.; assembly: GCA_963674895.2. Taxonomy (GTDB): domain Bacteria; phylum Bacillota; class Clostridia; order Christensenellales; family Aristaeellaceae; genus CAXXOK01. The sequence continues at coordinate 205,535 of CAXXCY010000002.1, read as the reverse complement.
CAGAAAAAGCACGACGCATTCGCCTTGCGCCGCAATCTGCAGGTAACGGTAATAAAAGCTTACGGACGTCATCAGCGGCTGTTCCCCGCAGAAAACAGCAAGCAGCGGTACGCGCTTCGAAGGTTCGTCAATCAGGCTCAACGGCTTGAACGTGGACCAGCGTGAACCGTTAGAGACAAACGATTCCAGCTGCAGCCCCAATTGCAGAAACGCTTGCTTTGCCTCCGGCGTATCCGGGGCGTCGTTTCGGAACTCCAGCGAAATGCCCTCCATAAGCATTTTACCGGTCATGGAGTGATAAATACGCTGGAAATCAACCGTCCCGTCGTGCTGCCCGTCTTTCGTTACGCTGGTGAACGTCGGCGTGATATGCTCGTCAAAGCGGTGAGCGATATTGAGGACGGTATGACCATCAAATTCTTCGGTAAAAGCATCCGGATCGTCCGCCGGCGTTCCGCGATCATCCAAATAGGTGAAATCCGTTAAATCACGCAGCCGGATTCCCTGCCCGTACAGCGAATCCAGCACCAGATAGATCTTATCCGTATCCACATCGGGGGTCATGTCGTAGTGCAGCATCCCGCAATACTGCCGCTGCAAGTCGGGCATATTGTTTGTAACGATGAACCATATGCCGTACGCTCTTTTTTCGACGGCTTTTTGGCAATAGCCGCTGAAATGTTCCAGCGTTCTGAGCGCCCAGAACGGGTTGGCATAGTCCTCCTTGTGATACACGACCAGCAGCGGAACTTTGGCGCCGGGCGCGGAGATCGGCATCAGCGTTACGGACCGCATCGTGCCGCCTTCCCTTGAAAGGAACCGCATTCCGCGTTCATGCCAGTATTGCGCAACCTTAGGATCATCGTAACTTCCGCTCTTATATTGATAGTCCGGACGCGATTTGATTTCGTCCCAGTTTTCCCGATATGCTGGATTCGTGTCCTCGCTTCCGCTTTTTTCCGGCAGTTCGCCAATTTTTCGGATCAAGCCAAACAGCGGATTGATCTTTACTTTCCAGTTTTCGATATCCCATAAATCTATATTCGGATATTCAAAATACTTATTCATGGAAAGCTCCCTCCGATTGCGCGATGTGCATGCGGCCAGCCTTTTCCCATGCACATCCGCCTTTACTTCATCTGCCGGTTTTTCAGTTTCAGTTGATCGTGATACTCAGAATAATAGGTGAAATCGACGATCACTTTCCCTTCCTTCAAAGACGGGGCCGCCAATATATCGACCATTACAACATTTCTTTTCAACCCCGATATCTTTATCGGGCCGAACCGAACGCCCTTGGGAATGTAAACACACCTGGGTTCCTCAAACTCGAAAGTCTCCTCTTCGTCCCGCACGTCATCTCCCAAATGAAATACCACGTGCGCGCCAAGGTCGCGCAGATCTTTGTCGTTGCTGCCGAAAAACAGAATGTACCTGTCTGCTTCCATGCTATACCACGGATAGGGTCCGTTATATCCGTAAACATAATCGGGATCTTCCCAAACGATTTTTTCTGCGCCTTTATCCGTGCCTTCCATCATGGTGCAGTCGGCGTCAATCGTCGTAATCTCAACATGATACGGTGCTTGCGGAAAACTTTCCTTGCCAAAAATAAAGGACGGCCACGTACCGGGCATCGCGAAACTATCGTCTTTCGCCAGTGACTTTATGATGAATTGGTCGTACTTAGCCATTTGCCTTTTCCTCCTTGCGTCTAAACAATAACACCAATTGAATGCGCCTGCCTGATCAGGCGTTTTCTACTGCATTAATTCACTTGGGTGGAAGCTGATGATACAGGTGTTCGATGAAGCATGCCTCTTTGGACGGCTGCGTCAAAATATTAATCTGCATGAACCAACGGCGTACATCCGTAATCACAACCGGACAGTTGGGAACGCCTTTCGGAATAAAAATACAGGTCGGCTCATCGAATTCATACACTTCTTCGTCCTCGCCTGTGCCAATATGATACTCGATATGACCGCCCAGGTCATCCGGATGCTCCGGGTCGGTTCCTAAAAAGAACGTCATCAAATCCGCTTCGTGCCTTGTCTGCTGAAAAGGCCCGCCTTTATGGCCGTCACGCTCAACGTTTGGCTTGACGAATACCTCTTTTGGCGCCCAATCGCTTTTCGCGCCTTTGGGGCCCCCCGCCAGTATCGGAAGATACTCCACCAGGCAGGGAGTTCCCTGGAAATACTCCGTCTGATATCTGTATTCCTGGCCAAAAATCCATGTGCCGGGCCTATGCGCCCGGGGCCGTTCATCTTCCCTGAGGAACATCTCCAAACAGTTATTCGCATACTTGCCCATATGTTACTTCTTTCCTCCTTGCCCACTCCGGATGGGTATTTCAAATCACAGGGCTGCTGTTATTCCACTTCGCCGCCGTGCATTCTCATATATTCCCGGATCTCATCCAGATGTTTGATGTTGTATCTCATCGTCATGCCTTTGTATGTAAATCTGCCTCGAACCTCGCCCGGCGTGCCAAATACCGCGTCCTGCGGAACGACGAATCGATCGCGTTCAAGATCGGCATGCTTCGTCCAATCGATCAACATCTCACGCGTGTCCGCAATCAGCTCCTTTCCCGCAGGCACTTCTCCATGCGCCGGCCATACGGTTTTGATATCCAAGTTCATCAACCGGCTCAATGCGCGGATATACTGCTGCGGCGGCGCGGAAATTTCCAGCCTATGGGAATACACCAGGTCTTCGTTTTTCATTACGGCGTCCCCGGCGAAGAGAGCTTTATGTTCCTTGCAGTACAGGGCGATCGAGCCGCGTGAATGCCCCGGCACCGGAAATACCCGCAAAGTAATTCCGCCCAGGTCGAACACGTCGCCGTCGCTGACAAACCTGAATTCGCAGTTTTTAAGCGTTGTGCGCAGATACGTTTCCCGGTCCACGACGCTGTCGATATTCGGTGTTTTCTTGCGCCTTGATGCGATTTGCTTTTCCCGCTGCGAAACCGTATCGTTGCTCATGCAAAGTTCGTAGTCATCCTCTGCGATATAGGCGCTGTCAAATTGAAAGCATCCCAGTACATGATCGTCGTGCCCATGAGAACAAACGACCGTAAGGGGAAGGGCCGTTACCTCCGCAATCAGGCGCTTCCACCCGGAAAACCCAAATCCGGTATCAAATAGCAGCGCTTTCTTCTCGCCGATCATCAAATACATATCGGCGGAGTTCACCTCATTGAAGAGATACAGCCATTCGGTGATCTTTATACGTTCAATGATGTTATCCTTCGTGATTTCCCGGTACATTTCCGGATATATGATCTTATTCATTGTTCTGCTCCCATTTCACGCTTGCTTCCGTCGGCAGGCGCAGTCCTCCCAAGCTACAGCTTTTCTATCTCCTCGCGGAACGCCGCCGTTACCCGCAGGCAGGTTTCGGGCGTGGGAACGCTGTCCTGGCCTCCGCCGATAAACGCGATATTGCCGACCATAAAAGCCTTGCAACCGGCTTCATACAAGTGCCTTACGTCCTTCGGCTGCATAATCCGCTGGCCGGTGGCAATAATCGGCTGATGAAGCATTTTTGTAATGGCCGTGTAGCGAAGGACGTCCTCGTACACAAACTTGGTTCCCATGTCTTCCCTGGCAACAAAGTTCGCTTCCACAACATCCACTTTGGGGCTGGCGTTTACGCCGTTAACCAAAACGGTGTCGTAATCACCGGGCGTCATGGCTACTACGCTGGTCAGCACTTTGCTCTCGAACATAAAGCTCGGTGCGAATCTGAAATGCGAGTTGAAATAGTCAAAGCCCATCTCTTCCATTTCAAAGCGTTCGGCTTCGGTGATATAGGCGTCGTCAAGGCCAGGCACAAGGCCCACGGGAATATCGCCCGCCATATCGATAACCTGTTTGAGGAAACCCTTTCTTTCCTGAAAAGGGCCGTTGACGATGCCGGCCTGCAGCGGGCCCTTGCGCATTATATTGCAGCGCATCTTCAGCACGTCCGCGCCGCCTTTGAGCACCGCTTCCACGTGCTCCAGCGTATGCGGCATGGTAACCACCAACGAGAATTTTTTCGTTTCTAAAAGTGATTTGAGTTTCATCAATCATCTTTCCTTTCCGCGTGATTCCGGCGCCTGCAAAAGCGCAGGCACGAACGATCAATAGTAGTACGGAAAACTCGGCAGGCTTACGTTTACCGCGTTATATTTATAGATGGGATTCAATATTTCCGTCTGCTGGATAATCCTTCCGGCATCGTCAAACTTGACGATAAACATATAGTTCTCATGGTAATGGCCGTGATCGTCCCCGCTGCCGATCCACCGGGCCGGCCCGTGCCAGTACACTTCCAGAAACCAGACGTTCTTGTCGTCCGTCGGGTAAATCCGCCCCCGGGTATCCCGGTATTGCCAGGGGCTGCTGGCTTTCATCCATCCATGAATGCGTACCTGCATTTCAAACGACGAGGGATTCCGTCCGTCGTACCCGACCATTGCCGGTTCATTGGGATTTTCATCCCATGGAAGATCGTCAGGAATAAACCATGTACCCCCCGCAGCGTTCCTTTCACCTGCCGTCGTAAGCCTGCGATACTTCTCCCGCTCCACGCCGCAGATCAGCTGCTCCAGATTGTACTTGCGCCGCGTCTGGATCGCCTCTTCGCTCATGTCCAGGTCCTGTTTGCCCTGGTTCTGGTCGGCCACGATTTTATTGTTGGGGTTCTTCCTTCCCTCGGGATGCGCGCTCAGCCATTCGTCCACCCGGGGATCCTCAAATCCCTTATGGAGAGGCTCAACGTGCAATCCAGCCGCCTTCAGCATGCGGATCGGCTCAACAATGAACTTGATGTGATTGACCTTGCCGTCCTTCATCTCTATCCTGCAGACGAAGTTCGACCGGTAGCTTCCGTCGTGCTCTCCCCACCGTACGTCTCCCCCGCAGTTCCCGACCGCCCAGAACTTCTCCGGGTCCGGTGTCGTATAAAACTCCTCCACTTCCGTTTCCCATGTCCTGACGGTGCGGTTCAGCCATTCCAGGCAACGCTCCGCTTCCCAAAAATCAAAGTAATTCGGCATGCCGGGCGGCTGCGCGTTGTTGACCATCGTGAACTCATCGGTAAAATATTCCGGAAAATACTCCGGCCGCCAAAACGGCGAGGATACGATCATCCTTGCGATTTTTGCGTTGTATTCCTTATCTATCATGCTTGCTTTCCTCTTTCCGCATTATGCGTCGTCCAAAAACCGATCTCCCTTAATCCACATACCTCAGGTTCAGGGGAATTTGATACAGGTTTAGCTCCAGCTCGTAGCTTGCGTCCCGACCCTCGGGAGTATCGTCGAAAAAGAAGTCCAGATAGACGACATCCTTTTTGTCCGTTTCCATTTCGCGGTATACGAAATCGTAGTCCATCCGGCTGGCGCGCCTGAAGTTCTCGTACGCGACCATGTTGGTACGAATTTCGCGCACGCCCAGCCCCTTGAGTTTCTCCGTCATTTCCTGCGTTAGCCGCTGCGGAATTTTAATGGTAGCCTGCATACGTTTCATTGACTCACTCCCCGTCCGTTTCCTCTTTTGTTATCTCTCGCCCGTCGGCAAGTCCCCGCGTGCCCGCAATCCATGAAGCCCTTTATACAGCATGGACAAAACCAGGGCCAGCCGCATACCGTTTACTTATTCGTCAATCCCTGCTGTTCCAGGAAAGCCTTCGTTTTCGGCCGCTGCGGCCTGCTCATCCGCTCGGATATTTGTTTGGTCCAGGTGTCGTCGCGCCGCGAACTGTCCCTGCTCCGATAATACTCGTTGATGCGCGCGTCATATTGGCACAACAAATCCCGGTTTGTGCTGCAGTATGTATCCGTCATGAAAATAGCGTCGATAGGAAGCCTTTCCTTCTTGGCCGAGCTTTCGGCAGGATATCCAAGGCACATGCCAAATAAGGGGAATACATTCGAAGGAATGCCCAGTATCTCGCATACGCCGCCAAGGTCGTTGCGTATGCCGCCGATATAAACACCGCCCAATCCGAGAGACTCCGCCGCAATCATCATATTCTGAGCCGCCAGCGCGGTATCCACAACCCCGACGAGAAATGATTCCGTAAATCCGCCGTTCATGGGTATGTCGTGCATATCGCATGTGATGCACGCACGGTTAAGGTCCGCGCAAAAAACCAGAAACAACGGACACTCCACGATGTCCTTCTGGTTGCCGGCGAGGGCGGAAATCTTCATTCTTTTTTCGGGTGAGTTCACCCGGATGATCGAATACGCCTGCATAAAACTGGCTGTTGAAGCGCTTTGGGCGCAGATCAGCATTTCCCTGACCGTTTCGTCATCGATCTGCCTGTCCGTATATTTCCGGATAGACCTATGGTTTGCAATCAGCTTCATTACCTCGTTCATGATATACCTCCTCTTGTTTCCGCACTTCATTCGCTTATATCCCATGGCTACGTTCTGTCTTTCGCCGCACGGCGGTGTGCAAACGCAAAGCTTTTTGTTGTTTACGGCATGCCCCGATCCCGGTACCGGCATCTTTTTATCCGTTCACAATAAAGTCGATGTCGTTTTGTGTGATATCCAGATCAAAGGCTTGTTTTGCCTCTTCGAACTGCTTCTCGGTGCTGCAGCCGAAGATCGGAAACCCATCCACCCGATTGCAGGCGATATACGCAAGGCATATCGCGCTTGGGCTTACGTTGTACTGTGCGCAAACCTGCCGTATACGGCCGGCCCGCCTCCTGTTCTCCTCCGTATCCATCATCTTGAGACGGGCGCCGACCAGCTCCTGCCCGGCAAGGACCTTTGAAAAGAATCCGGCCGCCTGGGACGAATACGGGAGGACCGGGATTTTGTTCTCCAAGTATCCGGCGTACTGCTCATCGTCCATGTAGATCTGCGTCGTGTCCATGCGTGTTTCCGGCTCCCTCTTGCCGGCATTCCACCATATAGAGGAGGCCGTGAACCGGACCTGCCCCTTTTTTGCCGCGTAGGCGTTGGCTTCATTTATCCTCGCGACAGTCCAGTTTGATGCACCGATAAAATCCGCATATCCCCGCTTCACAATATCGTCCAGTACGTCCATGATTTCCGCAACCGGAATACGCTCGTCGTCACGATGGAGGATGAAACCTGCGACTTTTTCCACGTCAAGAACGGCAAGGCTTGTCATCATATCATGCTCAAGGTTTTTACGGTCCAGGCGTGACATGCGCGTGTCGCGCATGTCCGGATGTCCGCCCTTGGTGACAATCGTCATTTCCGGTGCGGTTCCCCTCGCCTTCATCCAGTCGCGGATGGTTCTCTCGCTCTGGGACGCGCCGAAAGGAGCCCGTTCAAAGGAACTGCGCGCCGTTTCCAGCGTCCGCCCGCCGGCATCATAGAGCCTATCCAAAAGCCTGAAAGACTCCTCCCTGGTCTGCAGCGAGCCCAGATGCGATGCGCCGAATATCATGCGCGACAGCTCAACATACCCGTCGCGGCTCTTGATTTTTCCGGTCTTCACTTCGGCGTCTCCTTTCGCGAATGTCCCCCGGCGATACGACAGGCGTCCCGCGCCGCATCCCCCTGCATCGGGTTAAGCCTTCGAGATATGAATCGCAAATCCGGCGATTTCGCCTTGCAGGTAGATGACCTGCTTTTCGCCCGCGCTATTGAACTTGACCGAGTCCATATCAAACGAAAAGCCGTTTTCTTCAAACACCTGAATGGCTTTTTCCAGGTCGTCCGTCTGAAAAGCGATATGCCCGTGCGTGCCGATATTCGGGTGCTTCATCACCTCGACGTCGGACCCAACGAAAATAGAGTTCCTGCCTTCCTTCAGCGGCAAACCAGTGATTCGTCCGAATTTCTCCGATACGTCTGCGGCACTGTCCGCATTTTCGTTATTCACGCCGATATGCGCCAGCCGTAAATCCAACTCCCTGATCAGCATAACCGTCTCCTTTACCGCTTATTCTACCGCGCCGTCGTGCAGCTGCATAAACTCACGAATGGCGGCCAGATGGCTGAAGTTATAGCTCATCTTCATGCCCTTGTAGGTGTACCTGCCGCTGACACGGCCCGGTATCCCGAAGACCGAGTTCATCGGCGTTGCGAATTTATCCCGTTCGGGATCGGCGTTCTTGGCCCAGTCGATGAGCATCTCCCGGGTATCCGAGATCAGCTCTTTCCCCGCAGGCACTTCCCCGTGCGCGGGCCATACGGTTTCGATATCCAGGGTTAACAGGCGGCTTAACGCGGCAATGAATTTCTGCGGCACGGCGGATATATCATCCACAAACCCGTAATGCAGCAGGTGGTTTTTCCCCATCACATCGCCGGCAAACAGGGCCTTGTGCTCTTTGCAGTACAGCGCGATCGAACCGCGCGTATGCCCCGGCACGGGATAGACCTGCAGCGTGATCCCGCCGAGATCGAATATATCGCCGTCTTTGGCGATTTTTATTTCGCAGCTGTCAAACGAGCTGCTCAGGTATTTCTCCTTTTCCAGAAGCTCATCGAAATCCGGCGCCTTCTGCCGGATGGCCGCGATCTGCTTTTCCCGCTGCGCACGGTTATTATTGCTCATCAGGAGATCATAGTCCGCCGGGGCGATATACGCGCTGTCAAACAGGGCGCAGCCCAGCACATGGTCGTCATGCCCGTGCGAGCAGACCACCGTAACCGGCAGGTCCGTCACGGCATTGATCAGCGGGCGAAAGTCGGTAAATCCGAAGCCAGCATCAAACAGCAGCGCCTTCTCCTTGCCGATGATCAGGTACATTCTGACGGTGTTCGCCTCGTCTAAAACATACAGCCAGTCCGCGGCCTTGGTCCGCTCTACGATATTGTCCCTGGTCAGTTTTCTGTACATTCCCGGATAAATGATGCTTTCCATGTTTTTCTCCTTTTTTGTTTGCTCCATAAAACAGGAATCGTAAAAGCCAATAAAGCAGCTACAGCTTGTCTATCGCCTCGCGGAACGCGGTGGTTACCCGCAGACATACGTCGGGGGTCGGCTTACCGTCCGGGCTTTCAGCGATGAACGCGACATTGCCGATCATCAAAGCTTTGCACCCGGCTTCGTAGAAATGCTTCACATCTTTAGGCCGCAGTTTCTTTTCCGCAGTGGCGATAATCGGTTGGTGCAGTCTTTTCGTGATGGACGTATACCGCAGGATATCCTCATAGACGAGTTTTGTTCCAAACTCTTCCCTGGGCACAAAGCCCGCTTCGACAATGTCAACTTTCGGGCTGCAGTTAATGCCGTCAAGGATAATGCTGTCGTAGTCTTCATGTGTTATGGCTACCACACTGGTGAGAATTTCGCTTTCAAACATAAAACTCGGTGCGAATTTGTAATGGATATTAAAGTAATCAAAGCCCATCTCTTCCATTTCAAAGCGCTCGGCCTCGGTGATAAAAGCGTCCTTGCCGCCCGGCACAAGGCCCACGGCTGCATCTCCTGCCATTTGGATTACTTCTTTGAAGAAATCCTTCCGCTCCGGGAATGGGCCGTTGTGAATACCGGCGTTCAGCGGGCTTACGTGCGTTACGTTGCAGCGCATCTTCAGCACGTCCGCTCCCCCTTTTAGCACTGCATCCACACATTCGATCGTATGCGGCATCGTAACGACTAAGGCAAGTTTTTTTGTCTCCAAAATCGATTTGAATTTCATTTATTCTTTCATCCTTTCTATGCCGTCCGAATACTTTGCATGTCCCGCCTCTGCGCGGAAAGGCCATGCTTTCTCCGCCACCGCTTGTATGCCTTCGATTGATGCCCGGAGGCGCGCCTGGCGATTTCTATCAACCCCGGGCCGACTGATCATTTGCCCGGATCGACGCATTCCTCGTCAATGCAAACTGCAGGCTGCTGTTCCTTTGCGCCGGCGCTTATAATCTGGCGCCTGAAAATAATGACGAAGGCGGCCGCCAAGATGATCGGAAACACCATGATCCTCCACATGTCCGCATAGCCGAAATTCTGGATCACAAAACCGGCGACAACCGGTCCGATCAGGTTTCCGCCGTCCATCCCGATATAGCTGGTACAGCTGCCAGCGCCGCGCCGCGCCTTGGGCACCATCTTCATTGCCAACGCCTGCACCGCCGGCTGCGCCGCGCCATAGCCGAACGCCGCTATAAACGCGGCAACCAGGAACATCCAAAGCGTCGTGGCGTAGCTGATTACGATAAACGAGCCCGCAAAACACAGCATCGCCGGTAAAAGCACCTTGATATGCCCGAACTTATCGGTGAGCTTTCCCACCAGCGGGCGCGAGATGAGCATGGTCGCCGCATATACCGTAAAATAATAGCCGATGTTGCTGCCAACACCCTGTTTGCCGCCGTATATCACGAGGAACGACATAACGACATACGACGCCATACCCAGAAACAGCAGGATGCCTGCGGGGATCAAGGCTTCTTTCGCAATAACGCTGCTTAGCGAAATTTTGAACTTTTTGACGCGCGTAAACGAAACTTTTACCCGCGAGGCGACGAAAACACCCGCAAACATGAAGCCCGCCGCAACGGCGAAGGTCAGGTTATAACCGATCGTGTCCAAAAGTTTCAGCGCGATCGTCGGCGCTATCGCCTGCGCCACCGCCTGCGCAATGGCGAAGTAACCGATTCCCGTTGCCAGCTTTCCGGCTGGCAGGGCGTCGGCGGCCATCGCAAGGCAGCAAGTTCCCATAAACGCCATACCGACGCCCGAAAGCAGGCGCGAGCCCATGAGCATCGGTACCGAATAGGAAACGCTGTAGCCGGTAGCAGCGATGCACATTACAACCATAGCGCCGATCAGGATATATTTCCTGTTATAGGTATCGATCGCAGGCGCCGCGAATAATTTGAATATCAACGCGGATACCGAAAAAATGCTTGCGACCGTTCCTACGATCGTCGGCGCGGCGCCTAAATAATCCGCGTACTTGGGGACCATAGAATTGCACATCTGCAGCCCGAACGAATACAGCAGATTTGTCAGGAACACGCTTACAAACACAGCGTTCCAAATTTTAGTCGGTTCCGCCGCGCTGTTTGGATTCCCGCTCACATTTTCCTTCATCTGCATGCTTACCTCCACTAATTTAGGATTTTCTACACCAGCGCCTCAGGTTGGAACAAGGGAAACGGCGACACTGATCGCATTCCTGCGATCCGGCATTCAGGCGTAACCCTTTCGGGCGCTTTTCAGCAAAGCGCCGGCCTGTGCATAATGTCTTCAGTCGCTTGATACAAATCTAAATAGGTCTGGAAGCCCCGGTCATAGATTGCGCTGAGTTCAGCGCGAGGCTTGATATACTCCGCGATTTTCACCCACGAATCGATATCTTCGCGCTTGGTGAAAACTCCGCAAGCCATGCCGGCGATAAACGCCCCGCCGACCAGCGTACCGGAAGTGGTTTCCAACCGCGTCAACTGGAAGCCGGTCACATCGCTTACCGTTTGCAGCAGCATCGGGATCTTGATGCCGCCGCCCATTACCACGGCCTCTTTTTTTACGTTGGGTGCGCGATCCGCCACAATATGGCGCATCGAATACGCCAAGCTTTCCAGGGATGCCTTATAAAGATCCGCTTGCGTATGCCTTGCCTGCAGTCCGAAGATCATCCCTTTTGCGCTGGGATCCAGAAAGGGTGTTTTCTCGCCGTTCAGATACGGCAGGATCGTGATTCCGTTGGCACCCGCAGGAACACTGTTGGCCATTTCGTAGAGCCGGTCGTCATCCACCGGTTTCCCGGCGTCAATCCCGGAGATCATCGAAATAACCCAGTCGATTGTGGAGCAGCCGTTTGCCATCGCTCCTCCCCTGGGCGCTACCGGCTGATTGTTCGGATCATAGTCCGGAAACAGAATCGTGCAGAAATCCTTTCCAAAGTCGATACCCACGGTCGTACCGAAAGTAAACTGTATTGCCATACGGAACTGCGCGCCGAAACTGAGCTTTTCCGCAAGATAATCCCCTGTCCCGGCGGCAACCGGCGTGCCTGCTGCCAGGCCCGTAAGCGCCGCGGCCTCCTGCGTTATCGTTCCCGCCTTTTCTGTCGCAAACATCAGTCTGGGCAACTGCCCCCGCGTAATCCCGCATGCGCCGCACATTGCATCATCCCAGTCAAAGGTTGCATTATTGAACGGAACGCCGCCGATTCGATAACAGCCGTAATCGGCGACCATATTTCCCGTAAGCCTGTATACCATAAAGCTTGGGGCTCCGACAAAATAGGCCGTCTTTTCGAATATCTCAGGCTCGTGGCGCTTTAGCCATAGAATCTTCGGCCCTGTGCTCAGCAAAGTAGCGGAACCGTTCATCTGACCCGCAACATGGTCTTTCAGCGTTTTATTCAAATCGGATATCTCCTGCGTCGCCCGCCGGTCCAATCCGTGCAGCATTGCAGGGTAAAGCGCTTTTCCCCCGGCGTCCACCGGGAGCAAAGCCGGGGACAGGGAACTGAACGCCACGGAAATGATATCTTTTGCCGATATTCCTTCCATTTTCAGAAACTCCGCGCAGATTTCCAAAAATTCCTTCCACCAAACCTTCTCCGCGTCATGTTCCGCCCAACCGTCATAGCGCCTGGACGCCTGATGCCTGCGCGAAGCGTGGGCCACAACCTTCCCGTCGAGCGAAAACAATGCGGCTTTCAGGTTTGTTGTCCCGATATCGATTGCCAACAATAATTCTTTTCCCATTTCCGTTCCTTTCCGTATTGCATGGTCGCACACGCGGCGTGCGTCTGCCTGAACCATCATACAGATCATTCTTGAACCGTCGGATCTTCCGAAGGAATGCCTTCAACCAAACTATTGCTGGCACGCTCCCCTTCGGCACGGAGCCTGCAGGGGAGCCTGCGATGTCAGCGTCATAGTCAATCTCCGGATCTTTGGCGCTTTTGAGGTCATCAGATCGCGAGTAGGAAGGCCTTTGTTTCACAATCGTCGCTGCTTGTGCCAAACCCTGAATCCTAAGGAGTGCATCCAGGTGTGCGCGGTCGGGTTACTTTGAAGCGTAGTCCTTAATCAGCGTCCATCGGCTTATCGTGATATTCCGCATAAAGCTCGGGTAAAAACCGCAGCGTATGCATATGCTCAACCAGGTTGTGAATCAAAACATTTTTCAGATATTCCTCGCTGCACGGCGTTTCTTTCGCGCGTACGATTTTCCCGTTTTTCGCGGTATAGCCAATCCATTCGCGTCTGAAATGTTCCGTTCCGCCGTACGGGCAGGGCCTGGTCAGCGACAGCGACAAATGGCCGCCGGGTTTCACGTCTTCGTATGATCCTCTGAATCTGCACCCCGCGGCTTTCAATTCCTTTTCGCGTTCCTCGGTCAAGCCATACTCCCGGAGGTTCACTTCATATGCGATTTCCTCGCCGCCGTTTTTAGCGCCTGCTTTACCCAGATCAAGCGTTCCCAAAGACCATACGCCGTCGGTTTTATCTTTCCCGTTGACATACGCATGATCCCAGTGGTCCGGCGGGCACCACAGCTTATACCGGAGATTGCCCTGCCCCTCGACCATGCTTTTTGACTTAAAGTTCAGCCAGTTGATATACCAGGCCGACATTTCGGGGGTCGCGCCGCCCGGGCAGGTGACGTAATACTCCACATAATATCCGGACCCGTCCGGCATCATGCAATACCCGAAGTTCGCTTTAAAATAGTCTTCGATCTGCAGAGAGTCCAACCAATTCTCCGCCGGGATAGCGTCGGCGGGATCTATCGGCCCTAAATCAATCAGCTGCTGCTGAAGCGGCGGCAGCTGCAGCAGTCGGTATTTTTCAAAATACCTTGCAAGCGGCATCTTTTTTTCTTCCGGGGTCAGCTCCGGCGTGTCATAATACTTCATCGTTTTCTCCTCGCTTTCATGTTTCTATTCCATTGCGCCATCGTGCGTTCTCATATATTCCCGAATATCCTCAAGATGGCTGAAGTTATAGCTCATCGACATATCCTTATACTTGTATCTGCCGCTGACGCGGCCGGGAACCCCAAACACCGCATCCAGCGGAGTAACCACCTTATCGCGTTCGGGATCGGCGTTTTTCGCCCAGTCAGTCAGCATTTCCCGGGTTTCCGCGATCAGTTCTTTCCCCGCCGGAACCTCTCCATGCGCCGGCCATAAGGTATCGATGTCCAGTGTCAGCAAACGGCTCAGCGCGCGTATGAAATACTGGGGCTCCGCGGATATGTCCGCTGCAAACCCATAGTGCAGCAAGTGGTTTTTGCTCATCACATCGCCGGCAAATAGGGCTTTGTGTTCTTTGCAGTACAGCGCAACCGAGCCGCGCGTGTGTCCCGGAACGGGATAAGCCTGCAGGGTGATTCCGCCGAGATCGAATATGTCGCCGTCTTTGACATACTTGAATTCGCAGTTTTCAAACGACCCGCTCAGGTACTTCTCTTTATCCAGAATACTGTCGATATCCGGCGTTTTCCGGCGAATGGCCGCGATTTGCTTTCCCCTTTGCTCGTCGTTGTCGTTGCTCATTAAGAGCTCGTAATCTTCCTTTGCGATATAGGCGCTGTCAAACAGAACGCACCCCAGCACATGATCGTCATGCCCGTGGGAACAGACAACCGTAACCGGCAGGTCCGTAACTTCCGTGATCAGAGGCCGGAAATCGGTAAACCCAAAGCCCGCGTCAAAAAGCAGCGCCTTGTCCTTGCCGACGATCAGATACATTCTGACTGTGTTCACTTCATCTAATATATACAGCCAATCCGCGACCTTTGTCCGTTCCACGATGTTGTCCCTGGTGAGCTTTCTGTACATTTCCGGATAAATGATTCTTTCCATTTTTTTCTCCTTTTTCGTCTTGCTTTCTGAGTAGCGGCTCTCCTATCCAATAAAAAGGGCTTACAATTTATCTATCGCTTCACGGAATTCGGCGATGGTTCGCAGGCATACTTCAGGGGTCGGCACATGGTTAGGGCTTTCGGCAATGAAATTCACCAGCCCGATCATCAAAGCTTTACATCCGGCTTCATAGAAATGTTTTACCTCGCCGGGCCGGATATATCTTTGCGCCGTGGCTATAATCGGCTTTTGAAGTCTTTTCGTGATGGATGTGTATCGCAGGATATCCCCGTAAACAAGCTTTGTTCCCATTTCTTCCCTGGGCACAAAGTTAGCCTCTACAATGTCAACTTTCGGGCTATGGTTGATACCGTCGAGTATAATGCTGTCATAAGCATCGTGGGTAATTGCGACTACGCTTGTCAGCACTTTGCTTTCAAACATAAAGCTCGGCACGTATCGGTAATGAATATTGAAATAGTCAAAGCCCATTTCTTCCACTTCAACGCGTTCAGCCTCGGTAATAAAAGAGCCTTTATCGCCCGGCACAAGTCCAACGGGAACTTCGCCCGCCATTTCGATCACGTTTTTAAAAAATTCTTTCATTTCCCGGAAGGGGCCATTTGGAAAACCGGTTGAAAGTGCGTTCATGCTGGAATAATTACAGCGCATCTTAAGTGCTTCCGCTCCTCCTTTGAGCACTGCTTGGACACACTCCATTGTTTGCGGCAAGGTAACTACCAAAGTGAGTTTTCGGGTTTCCAAAAGGGATTTGAATTTCATCGCGGTTCTTTCCTTTCTCAGACGTTTTCATGTCGCACGTTTGCTGCAGCAGCGCCGAAACGTCTGAATTTTCCCGTTACGGACGCTTTTTTGCATGGCGCACTGCCTGTGTGCGTCTCACAAAAAAGTTCACATCCACTCCATCTCCTGTGTCCGCTATAGCATTTCCTTTCTTTTAGTCCCATGAGCAGGCAGCTTCCCGCTTCATGAATAGAGCCTACAGTTTATCTATTGCCTCGCGGAATGCAGCGGTGGTTCGGAGATATGTATCGGGAGTCGGCTTGCCATCCGGGCTGTCGGCGATGAACGCGACGTTGCCGATCATCAAAGCCTTACATCCGGCTTCATAAAAATGCCTTACCTCACTGGGTAGGATGCGTCTCTGCCCCGTGGCGATAATCGGCTGCCGGAGTTTTTTCACGATGGACGTGTACCGCAGGATATCTTCATAAACAAGCCTGGTTCCGAAATCTGCCCTGGGTACAAAGCTGGCCTCGATCACGTCCACCTTCCGGCTACAGTCGATACCGTTGAGAATCATGCTGTCATAATTGTCGTAATCAATGGCTATTACGCTATCGAGGACCTTGCTTTCAAACATAAAGCCCGGCACGAACTTATAATGTATATTGAAAAAATCAAATCCCATTTCTTCCATTTCGAATCGTTCGGCTTCGGTGATAAAGGCGTCTTTCCCTCCCGGCACCAGGCCCACGGGGACGCTGCCGGCCATCCGGATCACTTCCCGCAGGAACCCTTTCCGTTCCTGGAACGGGCCGTTCAGAACGCCGGAAAGTTCGTCTGTATGCGTCACGTTGCAGCGCATCTTAAGTACTTCCGCTCCCCCCTTAAGCACTGCCTGAACACATTCAACCGTATGCGCACCGGTGACTTCCAGGGTGAATTTCCGGGTTTCCAAAAGGTGTTTCAGCTTCATACGCCATGCTGTCCTTTCCGCGTAACCTTATATCTCCCGCACCCTGCAGCAGGATACGAAGTGGCCGGACGAAATTTCTTCAAGCGCTTGCTGGGTTTTGCACATTTCAGTTGCGTGTTCGCACCTCGGCGCAAACCTGCACCCCGGCTTGACATTAATCACTGAAGACAATTCGCCCTTGAGTATCTGCCTTTTCATCGGATGATGAATGTCGACGGATGGAATGGCAGACAGCAGCGCCTTGGTGTACGGGTGCCGCGGATTGCTGAACAGCTCCTTGGAAGCGCAGGTTTCAACAAGCTGGCCAAGATACATTACGCTGATATGATTGCTGATATGCTTGACAACAGAGAGGTCGTGCGTTACGAACATATAGGTCAGCCCGTACTGCTGCTGCAGATCCATCAACAGGTTTAGCACCTGCGCCTGAATGGATACGTCCAGCGCGGAAACGGGTTCGTCGCACATCACAAATTCCGGATTGAGCGCGATCGCCCGGGCGATACCGACTCTCTGCCTGCGCCCGCCGTCCATCTCATGCGGATATGCCGCCCGATATCGTTCGTCGATTCCCACGCGATTGAACAATTCCGTTACCGCGTCCGCCACATCTTTCTTCGAATGGAATTTCTTCGATATAACCAGAGGCTCGCGAATGATCTCCTCAACAGACAACCTGGGATTGAGCGAAGAATACGGATCCTGAAAAATCATCTGCATATTCTCGCGCGCTTTTTTAAGATGCTTGCCTTGCGCATATGTAATATCCTCTCCGTTGAGGAGAATCTGCCCGTCCGTGGGTTCATAGAGTCTGATTATTGTGCGCCCAAGCGTCGATTTGCCGCAACCGGATTCGCCGACGATACCCATGGTCTGCCCTTTTTCGATCTTTAGGGAAACGCCGTCCACCGCAAGATTTTTACCTGCGGGCACATTGAAATATTTACACAGGTTCTTAACTTCAATAACTGGCTTCATGATAAACTCTCCAATCCATCTACTTGAAGCAGCGGCAGAAATGCCCGGGTGAAACTTCAACCATCGGCACCCGGCCGGGCTTGCATTGCTCTGAAATCATTGAGCAGCGGGGGCGGAATTTGCAGCCTTCCGGCAGATTGGATGGATCCGGCATCATCCCCTTGATCGGGTTTAGCCGCTCCGTCTCCTCATTCAATTTCGGCAGCGCAGCCAAAAGCCCAAGCGTATAGGGATGTGTCGGGCGGTCAAATATATCCTCTTTGCTGCCGGTTTCCACGATTTCGCCGGCATAAATCACGGCGACATCGTCGCAGGTCTCGGCTACCACGCCCAAATCATGCGTAATCAACAGCATGGATATTTGGAATTTAACCTGCAGATCCTTGATGATATTGAGTATCTGCGCTTGAATTGTCACATCCAATGCCGTCGTCGGCTCATCGGCAAGCAACAGCTCGGGATTGCAGGCAAGCGCCATGGCAATTACCACGCGCTGTTTCATTCCGCCGGAGAACTGATACGGAAACTCTACGTGCCGCTCCGCTTTAATACCAACCCTCTCAAGCATTTCCTTTGCTTTTTCCTTCGCTTCCTGCATATTGCAGTCATGCAGAGCCAGGACTTCGGCTATCTGGTCGCCGACGGTCATGATCGGGTTGAGCGCCGTCATGGGATCCTGAAATATCATCGCAATCTTTTTACCGCGGATATTGAGCATCTCTTTTTCCGTTTTCTGCATCATGTCCTCTCCGTCCACGATGCACTGGCCGCTTTTAATGCTGGCGGAATCCGGCAATATCCGAAGTATGCTTCTGGCGATAGTTGTCTTTCCTGCGCCAGTCTCCCCCACAAGACCAAGCGTTTTCCCTTTATCAAGGTCCAGAGACACACCGTTTACGGCATGAATAATCTTCTTATTCGATGTATACTCAACGACAAGGTCCCTGATTGAAAGGAATGCGTCATGATGATTCATTGTTTATCCCTCAATACTCTCAAGATTTGACAATGCTCTGTCCGTTATTTCCTTAGTTTCGGGTCAATTGCATCGCGAAGACTGTCGCCGATGAGGTTGATGCAAAGAACAACTAACGCAATTGCACAGCCGGGGAAAAGGATCATCCATGGATAATATGTGGCATAGGTTTTTGCGCCGGATAGCATCGCGCCCCATTCCGGATTAGGCGGCTGGATACCCAACCCAAGATAGCTTAAGGCTGCGGCATCCAGGATTACGGCGCCAACGCTCATCGTCGTGCTGACAATGACTGGCGCGATTACGTTTGGCAGCATATGCTTGAACATGATCCGCAATGGAGTTGCGTTAATCGTAGTTGCGGCTTCAAGATACTCCTCGTTTCTGATGCTCAGAATACGCCCGCGGAGCAGCCGCACCTGCAACGGCACCGAACCGATCGACAGCGCAACTACGGTATTGAAGAAACCCGGGCCGAGCACTGTGGAAATCATAATTGCCAGCAATACGCCGGGGATTGCCGACCAGATATCCATGATCCTCATGAAAAAAGTATCGAACGCGCCTCCGATATAGCCGTCAATCAAGCCCAGCACAACACCGATGGCAAGTCCGAAAAGCGACCCGCAAATGCCGAGCAGAAGCGAATACCTTCCTCCGTATAAAATACGCACAAAGATATCCCGCCCCACCGTATCGGTGCCAAACAAATGTTCCGCGGATGGGGGTACTGCACGATCTTTTAGAACCATTTCATTCATTCCATATTTACAGAAAAACGGACCAATAAAACTGGCAATGAATATGATGACGATGATTCCCAACCCAACCATGGCCGCCTTGCTTTCAGCAAGTCTCTTGAGCGTTATCATTGCCATGGAGTTTTTCCGCGTGCGGATGGAAGCATTCTTACTCATTTTTTTACCCCGCTCATCTCTCCGGAATATTGCGATTTGATTCTCGGGTCAATCTGTGCATACAGGAGATCCAGCAAAAGCATAACCATTGCGGAGAAGAAGGACAAAACAACGATTGAGCTTTGTACAATCGGATAGTCAGCGTTATTGATACCGGTCAGGAGGTACATACCAACGCCCGGAATGCTGAAAACGCTCTCGATGATCACAGATCCCGCGATCGATTTCCCAAGCCCGACGCCCAATCCGGTAACCACTGGAATCAGCGCGTTCGGCAACATGTGCTTGATCACGACATTCCTATTAGAAACGCCTTTTGCCCGTGCCGAAACAATATAATCAGCACGAATAACCTCAAGCAGCGACGATCGCATCTGCCTGGCGTTTGCGGCCGTACCCATCATGGCCGCGGCAAATATCGGCATGATGTAATGCTTAAAGCTTCCTATTCCGAAGGCGGGCAGCCATTTCAGTTGCACGGCGAAAATATTGACAAGCTGCAGCGCAAGCCAGAAAGACGGGACGGAAACAAAAATGAGCGCCAGAATCATGGACAGCGTATCCTGCCATTTATTCTGATGGAGCCCGGCAATAATTCCCAACGGAATTCCCAGCAATGTATTGAATATAATAATCGAACATCCCAAGAATAAAGTTCTCGGAATCCGCGATACCAGCTCTTGCATAACCGGCTTATTATAGATAAACGAGGTTCCCAAATCGAACTTGATAAACACGTTGAAAAGATACCGAAAAAGCTGCACGATATACGGATCGTTAAGACCCAGCCGCTGTCTTAAGACTTCCCGTTCAGCTTCCGTTGCCTCTGCGCCCAAAATGGCTTTGGTAACATCATTTGGAATAAAATGCATGATCGTGAAAATCACAACTGCAGTTCCAACTAGGACAAAGATCATCCATAATAGACGCTTGATTATATATCTCGCCATTACAATTGCCCGCTTTCGTTTATACTTCTGCGAAAAAGCAAACTGGTGCCCGTAACAGCTGTCGCTCCCGAGATATCGCGGGTAACCCGGGAACGACAGCCGTTACTTGCTTCTCAGCCTTGCGGATCAGGCTGAATAACTACGCGTTACGGTTGAACGTATTCAAAGGATCCGGGGATAATCCACGTTCTGAACGTCTTCACGGATGCGTCGGCAATCAGGCTCTTCCTAAAGACATCATATGTGGTGATCTGGTAGAGACCGTAAATATAGTAATTGTCGGTGATGTAGTTCATGAATGTGTTGATGTTCTCCTGCGTCGCTCCGCTTTCGCTGAATGTTTCCGCAAAGATCTGATCAAGCGTCGGATCGTTCCAGCAGCCGGCACCGCCCACATAGAAGTTCGAATTGAACGTCTGTTTGCTGTAGTCAAGGATGGTTCCGTTGCCGCCGATATTGTAGATAATCAGGTCCCAGTCGGAATTCGTGGTGCTGTAAACGTCTTGAATCTGAGAGTCCTTGGTGTGGATTTCGTATTTGATGCCAAGGTCCTCGCACGCTTTGCCGATCAGAAGGGCTACCATTTCAAACGGAGCCTTATAGGTGCCCGCTTCATACCAAATCTTGAGCGTCTCGCCGTTGTAATTCGATTTCGCCATGTACTCCTGAGCCACGGCCATATCGGTGCCGGCTTTAGTATAGTAGTTGTCCGCAGCTTCCCAATCGGGATTGTAGCCTGCAGCCTTCGGAATGCCAAAGCAGAACACCTTTCTAGCAATATCCGCTCCGCCGATAGCGGCAACGATGTCATCCACGTTGATCGCATAGAACAGGGCGGCCCTTAGATTCATGTCGTGCAGCGGCAGGCCTTCAAGGCAGTTGGGCAACAGGGCGAAGATGTTGTTGTCCAGGCTGGACGCTACGGTGAATTCATCCGCGTTCTGGAACTCGGGAACCGCTTCAATACGGATATTGTTCGCGAAGTCAATCTCACCCGTTTTGAGTGCGTTGACAACCTGCTGGGGATCATTGATGATCTTGAAGGTTATCTCCTGCACATTTGCCTGGTGCTGGGGGCCAATCAGGCTCTCATCCGTCTGCCAATAGTCGTCATAGCGCTCGAGAACGTAATAAGCGCCGCTGACAACCTCTTTCACAGTATACATGCCGGTGCCGACAGCTTTTTCAGCCATTTGGTCCGTGCTTGCTTCCCATGCCGCCTTGGAGAAGATCGGCTGCGAGCAGATCATATCCAGCCAGCCACCCATGACCTCTCTGCCTTCCATACCGGCTTTGAAGTGGAAAACGACCTGATAATCGCTTACCGCTTCCACGCCCGAGTTTTCGACGTCCGGAGCGTACGTAGTATACAGCGCGAGCCTGTTATTGGTATATCCCAACTCCTGGGGGGTAACAAAGCTGAACGCTACGTCTGCAGCTGTAATGGGGTTGCCAGCCTGATCATGAATGTAATCGTACAAATCAAGAT
The DNA here is from genome assembly GCA_963674895.2 of Candidatus Limiplasma sp. Classification (GTDB taxonomy): domain Bacteria; phylum Bacillota; class Clostridia; order Christensenellales; family Aristaeellaceae; genus CAXXOK01. The sequence goes on along the minus strand of CAXXCY010000002.1, from coordinate 183,736 downwards.
AGAGGTCGTTCCCTTCCCAGTACCAGTCTTTGGCGAGAACACCGTACACGTCGGTTCCGAAGCCATTGCGGTCGAGCAGGGTCTCGTAGATTTCATTCAGGACATTTTTGCCGTTTCCCGTGCCCCTAAGGCATGTCAGCGAAACGGGGTCGAAATTCGACACAGAAACCTTCGGCGCGATATATTTGGTTTCTGTGGCGCTGGCCGAGTATGCAAACATCGATATAATCATAGCCACCGTCAGTAGTATTGCCCAGAATTTCTTGTTTTTCATTCCATGTCACGCTCCTTTTCAAATCTCTTTTCTGACTTCCAGGTATTGGTATGCCGGGTCTGCGCGTTCTACAGTCCGATAGTTTCCCCCTCCCGTTATTGTCGTCGCTTGAGTCACTTTCATCACTGGTCGATCAAAGCAATGATTACTATGGCAGCGTACGCATCCACAATGCGTCACGTTGAGAAAACAGGTTAAACCTCTGGTTTGGATCGTCAACCGCATCGGCAGGCTTGTAATCTTGAAACACCGGCCCGGTTTGCCAGCCGCTGTTCCCGGGCACCAAGCCCGCCATCCAGCCGTAAGATCAGTAGTAGTACGGAAAACTCGGCAGGCTTACGTTTACCGCGTTATATTTATAGATGGGATTCAATATTTCCGTCTGCTGGATAATCCTTCCGGCATCGTCAAACTTGACGATAAACATATAGTTCTCATGGTAATGGCCGTGATCGTCCCCGCTGCCGATCCACCGGGCCGGCCCGTGCCAGTACACTTCCAGAAACCAGACGTTCTTGTCGTCCGTCGGGTAAATCCGCCCCCGGGTATCCCGGTATTGCCAGGGGCTGCTGGCTTTCATCCATGCCTGAGCCCGAACCTGCTCGTCCAAAGACAAATTATGCCGTCCGCGACTCACCATTTCCGGCTCGTCCGGGTTCTCGTTCCACGGCACGGCGTCGGGTATAAACCATGCGCCCCCCGCCGAATTCCTTTCGCCTGCCGTCGTAAGCCTGCGATACTTCTCCCGCTCCACGCCGCAGATCAGCTGCTCCAGATTGTACTTGCGCCGCGTCTGGATCGCCTCTTCGCTCATGTCCAGGTCCTGTTTGCCCTGGTTCTGGTCGGCCACGATTTTATTGATGGGATTTTTCCGGATATCGGGGTGCGATTCCAGCCAGGCATCCACCCGGGGATCGTTCAGTCCCTTGCGCAAGGGCTCAACGTGCAATCCGGCCGCCTTCAGCATGCGGATCGGCTCAACAATGAACTTGATGTGATTGACCTTGCCGTCCTTCATCTCTATCCTGCAGACGAAGTTCGACCGGTAGCTTCCGTCGTGCTCTCCCCACCGTACGTCTCCCCCGCAGTTCCCGACCGCCCAGAACTTCTCCGGGTCCGGTGTCGTATAAAACTCCTCCACTTCCGTTTCCCATGTCCTGACGGTGCGGTTCAGCCATTCCAGGCAACGCTCCGCTTCCCAAAAATCAAAGTAATTCGGCATGCCGGGCGGCGGCGCGTTGTTGACCATCGTGAACTCATCGGTAAAATATTCCGGAAAATACTCCGGCCGCCAAAACGGCGAGGATACGATCATCCTTGCGATTTTTGCGTTGTATTCCTTATCTATCATGCTTGCTTTCCTCTTTCCGCATTATGCGTCGTCCAAAAACCGATCTCCCTTAATCCACATATCTCAGGTTCAGGGGAATTTGATACAGGTTTAGCTCCAGCTCGTAGCTTGCGTCCCGACCCTCGGGAGTATCGTCGAAAAAGAAGTCCAGATAGACGACATCCTTTTTGTCCGTTTCCATTTCGCGGTATACGAAATCGTAGTCCATCCGGCTGGCGCGCCTGAAGTTCTCGTACGCGACCATGTTGGTGCGAATTTCGCGCACGCCCAGCCCCTTGAGCTTCTCCGTCATTTCCTGCGTTAGCCGCTGCGGAATTTTAATGGTAGCCTGCATACGTTTCATTGACTCACTCCCCGTCCGTTTCCTCTTTTGTTATCTCTCGCCCCAGCATACAACAGGATCATAGAGACTTTCGCCAGTCTTTAAATCCCTGCGGAAGCGCTTGAGATAGTCCCATACGATATTCGCCTGGCTCTCCCACGCGGCGGAAATATAGTGGTGCTTGCAGCGCGAACCGTTTCCGCGGAACATCATCGAGTATGTCATCATCCTGTGCGGAACCCCTTCCGCCCTGACAAATCGCATCACCGGCGTGCCGTCGGCACCAAAAAAATCACCACCGAGCCAGTCCGTGCCTTGCGCGCGGAACGCATACGCCTGGTTAAACTTCAGCCCGAACTCCTTCTCATAGGGATCGGCCGAATGGAGCAGCCGGTCGTTGACGGCCTGAACGGTAAGCGGCGTAAAATGATCGACCTTGGCGATCTCCCGCATCCAGATGTTCAGGTTCTCCATGGCGTCGTCCACACTGCCCGCGCCCAATTCCGAACCCGCATATTCGGTAATCCACGGTGCGGGGAAATTGCCCTTGTCTACCGTTCCGCCGATGAAAATCCCGGGAATGCGGTAGCCCTTTGTCGAAGCGTAATACTCCGGTCCGGAACAGAACAAGAGTTCCTTGAAAGGATCCCCGCCCGGCATCACGGCGACGGCCGCGACCATATCGGGATAGGTGCAGGCCGCGCAAACGCTGGCGCTGCCGCCGGAGCCAAAGCCGGCCGCGTATACCCGTTCCCAATCCACAGGGTAACCCATCTTGCGAATTTCGCCCATAATCCTGCCGAATTCCGTATCCACTTCCTCGTTGGAACGGCCGCCGTTTTGCGCGTATACGACGATATATTTCTCAACTCCGGCAATCGTGTTAAAACCGTTGGTTTCCGCCATCCCGATGGATTCGCCGCCGCCATGGCTGTAATAAATCAGGGCGTATTTTTTATCAGGGTACATATCAATGGGCGTGAATACGCTGTAAGCGTACTTCCCGTCGTCGCGGTCCGCGTCGAACAGCTCTTTTTTCAGGCCCAGCCTCGCCCAATACCGGAGCACGTTGGGATGCATCGGCATATCGTCGTACACGTCGTACAGCGTCACAAGCTCCCTGCGCCTACGCCCGATATCCGTAAGATTAAACGCCTCTTCATCGTAAGGGATGGATTCCAGCCCCTGTGGTTTATCCAGAATTTTGATAACCGTTTCACGCGTGATTGTTTCATATATCAGTTCTGGTTTTTTATGTTCCATAATCTGCTCGCTTTCTCTTATCTCTCGCCCCAGCAAACGACGGGGTCGTACAGGCTTTCACCAGTTTTCAAATCCCTGCGGAAGTGTTTCAGATAATCCCAAACGAGATTCGCTTCGCTCTCCCAGGTTATATGAATCATCCCTGCCGCGCGTGCGTAGCGTATCACCGGCGCGCCATCCGTGCCGTAATAATCGCCGCCGAGCCAATCCGTGCCCTGCGCGCGGAAGGCATATCCCCGGTCAAACTTCAGTCCGTATTCCAGCTCCACGGGATCGGTCGAATGGAGCAGCAGATCGCTGACGCTTTCCACCGTAAGCGGCGTATAATTCTTGATTTTGGCAATGTCCCGCATCCATATATTGAGGTTTTCAATCGCATATTCCATTTTGGGCACGCCGTTATACCCGGGCTTATACAGCTCCTCGGGATGCTTCGCGACCCATGGAGCGGGAAAGTTGCCATGGTCGTTATCGCCGCTCAAGAAAATGGCCGGCATGCGGTACCCTTTGGTTGAGGCATAATATTCAGGCCCGGTATAGAAAGGAAACTCTTTGAGGAAATTCGCGCCCGGCAGCACTGCGACGGCCGCAATCCGATCGGTATAGGTGCACGCCGTGCAGGAGCAAGCCATGCCGCCGGAGGAAAATCCAACGCTGTATACCCTTTCCCAGTCTACGGGATACCCTTTTTCGCGAAGCTCGCCCATGATCCTTGCGAATTCGGGAATCACCTGGTCATTGGAACGGCCGCCGTTTTCCGCGTAAACGATGATGTATTTTTCTACGGCCGCCAGCGTATTGAAACCGTAAGTCTCCGCCATCTGGATCGTGTTGCCGCCGCCGTGGCTGAAATAAATCACCGCATACTTTTTCTCAGGGTCCAGATCCAGCGGCGTGAAAACGCTGTAGGAATATTTCGCGTTGTCGTGGTCCGCGTCAAACAGCTCTTTTTTCAGGCCCAGTTCAGCCCAGTAACGCAGCACGTTCTGGTGCATCGGCTTATCGTGATAAACGTCATGGATCGCCACGAGCTCCCAGTACCTGCGGCCAATCTCCGTACGTTTGAAGAATTCTTCTTCGTCGTACGCAACGATCTCCAGCTGGAATCCCGGGGGCATCACCCTTTTGGTTACGGACGACTGGATCGTTACCGTTTCGTATTTCATTTCGGGTACATAATTTTTCATACTTTGCCACGCTTTCCTATATTCTATCGCACGGAACAATGCATCCCATATTTTTTCCGGTGATTAAATAATCTTAAAAACATGTCAGCGCCCCCCTGATATATTTCTTATTGTCCGTTTTTACAAATAAATCATATTTTTTATTGTCAGTTTGATCAATAGTCAATTCTTAAATATAAATTGCCGTCATTCGATATTTCAAAATGAAACCGGATTCGACATGCATATCCCAAACGATGGGACCGGCAGCACAAGCAAGCGGATCCACGATCCGCCAATTCCACCGGCTTGGCGCGTGCCGCGCGCGCCGCTGCCGTACGGAAATTCATCCCAAGGGTATGGCCGCGTTCATATACAAAAAGCTATCTGCACCCTTGACATTCTTTCATCAGAAAGCGCCGCTAATCGGAAAGCTCCTGCAAAATTCCCGGTACCCGCGTTTCCTCGTTTGCATCCAGCCTTTGCAACCGCCTGCGGAATAGGATTACCGCGGCAAGCCCGACGATAAGCGGGATAACGGTATAATACCAGGTCAGACTGTAGCCTGCGCGGTCGATTATATATCCGCCGGCCGCCGGGCCGATCAGCGTGCCGATGTCCGCAGCGATATAGGTTGTGGAACTTGCGCTTCCGCGGCGGTCCGGCGGCACGCTTTTCATAATCGTCGCCTGTATGGAAGGCATGATGCTCCCCATACCGATCGCCTGTACAACGGCCGCAGCCAGATACATCGGCAGCGTAGCTGCAAACCCGATCATGACAAATGACGCCGCAGTCAGAATAATCATTGGAATCATGACCTTCACGATGCCGATTTTATCCGTTATCCTGCCGGTTATGGGTCTTGAGAATATCATCACGATTGCGGATACCGTGAAGAAGTATCCGATATCCGAGCCTATCGTGTCCCTGGTGGAAATCGCAAGAAACGCCCTGGGCATCGAGCTCGCAAGCGAAATGATCAGCAGGATCGCAGCTGGTAAAACGGCCTCCTTGGCGATGACCGAATGCAGCGTTATTCGGAATTTTCGAACAGGTTTGTGTTCAAGTTTCAAAAACGCAAAGGACAGTATGACTAAAAACATCATAGCAGCCAGGATTCCGAAGGTGTAATGGTATCCGATCAGATCGATTAGCTTTAGGCTCAAAGCAGGCGCGATCGCACCGCAAACCGCCGTAGTCATGGAGAAATAGGCAATACCGGTGGCCATTTTCTTATTCGGCAGCGAGTTCGTGGCTATAATCAGGCATCCGGTGGTTACGAAAGCCTGCCCGGCGCCTTGCACCAGCCGGAAAGCGATCAGCATGGATACAGTATACGAAAAGGCGTAGCCCACGAAAGCGCACGCCATGACAGCCGACGCTCCCAGCAGAATGAGCTTCTTGTTCAGCGAATCCAGCGCCGGCGCCGAAACAAACTTGAATATCAGGCAGGTGAGCGCGAAGATACTGGCGGTTGTTCCGGCCAGAACGTTCGAACCGCTCAGATCATAGGAATACATAGGAGCCAGCTGATTCATCATGTTGGTAGCAAAGCTGATCATCAGATTGATGAAAAGCATCTTGACAAAAATGCCGTTCCATATCCTGCTGGTGTTTCCGGATATCTCTTCCGCCTGTCCTTTTCTATGGTTCATTCGCTATCTTCTTTCAATCGCGGTGCTCAGCCGGTAACCGTGCCGCAGCTTTGCGGTTTTTTAGGGATATCCCGGTAAAAAGTATCCCGGGGGTTATCTGTCCCGGCGATCGCCCAGAAACCTGGCTATCGCTTTGGCAACGCCGCTTTCATTGTTGCTGCCGGTCACATAGCTCACACCGCGGCAAATTTCCCGGGAGGCATTCCCCATCGCTACGCTGATTCCCGCAATCTTCAGCATCGAAATGTCGTTTATGTTGTCGCCTATCGCCATCGTTTCATCCAATCCGAAGCCCAAATGGGAACACAAGACTTGCAGGGCTTTACCTTTGCTCGCGTCTTTGCCGCTGATCTCCGCGTTGTTTGAATGTGCCGAGGTTACATTGAGTTGCGGAAATCGTTTTGGAATGGCTTGAAGCTGTTCCAGCCGAAATTGCGGGTTATTGAACAGAACCTGAATCTTGACCAGCGGCATGCGCTGCGCTTTCATCGCTATTCGAAAATGCTCTATCGGCCGAATGGAGGCTCTAAACCCGTTCATCCTGCCCGGATTCAGTGAAAACATGTCCATCCGCTCCAGGTGTTCCGACGGCATCATGACCTGATCATCCAAAAACGCCTCATAAATCACCGGAAGGCTGTCAAGGTAATCAAAAACCGCTTCGGCCTCTTCGGGAGAGATATCGGCACGGTATAGCGTCTCGTTTTTCTGAAGATCGTAAGCACGCGCGCCGTTCACCGCGATAATATACCCAATTAAAGGAAACAGTGCGCCCAACGCCTTGCCTGCGCCTTGAACATGTCTGCCTGTCACGGGTACGACGACGATACCATTTTCTATGGCGGTTCTGAGCGCGGTAATATCCTGATCCGACGCACGCCCTTCGTCGTTGAGAAGCGTTCCGTCCAAATCGACCGCTAAGAGTTTAATAGCCACGTATATGCCTCCCGACAGTCCTATTCCACCTCGAGTGAACGCTGGAATTCCTCTTCGGTCCGTTTGATCTTTCGCCTGAATAGAATAGCGATTGCCATAGCCATCAGAACAGGAATAATCATAAGACGCCACATGGAACCGTACCCAAAGGCCTCCACCAGCGCTCCGGCAATTACAGGCCCAAAGAAACTCCCCAGATCGACACCAATGTAGGTCGTGCTGCTCGCCGAACCGCGGCGCTCCATAGGAACGCATTTCATACACAAGGTCTGGATCGCAGGCTGGCTTGCCCCGAAGCCGAACGACGCGACAAACGCGGCCAGAAGAAACATGGGCAGCGATCGGCTGAAACTAATCATGATAAAGGATCCTGCAAAGAACACCATGGAAGGGATCAGGATTTTTATAAGCCCGAAACGATCCGTCAGCCTGCCGACAATCGGTCTGGTCGCCAACAGAGTAACCGCAAAAACCGTAAAATAATAGCCGATATTCTCCACATTTTCAGCCTCTGCGTATACGATCAGGAAGGAGTTGATCACAAAAAACGTCAGCGCCATCAAAAACATTATGACCGTTGGCAGAATCGCCTCTTTCGCCACAATATTGGATAACGAGATTTTGAGCTTCTTCGTTTTTCGATAAGGAACCTTGACGCGTGCCGCGAGGATGGCAGCGAGTATCATAATGCCGCCGCCGATAAGGTAAGTATTCTGAAAACCTACACGGCCGACCAGCAGCAAAGCGATCGTCGGCCCGATTGCCTGGCTTGCCGCCTGCGCCATAGTAAAAACGCCGATACCGGAACCAAAGCGGTGTTTAGGCAGTGTGTCGGCTGCCATTGCCAGGCAAGAAGCGGACGTAAACGCCTGACCTATGCCTTGCAGCAGACGGAAGCCGATCAACGTCCCGACGTTGCCCGATACGCTATACCCGAAAAACGAGACCGCCATAAAAACCATGGCTCCAGCCAGGACGAAACGGCGGTTATACGTATCGATCATCGGGCCGGAAACGATCCTGAAAGCAAGCGCCGTGACAGCATAAACGCTCGAAACGACACCAACCATTATCGCTGCCGCGCCCAAATGAACCGCGTACTTGGCTATCAGCGAATTCATCATCTGCTGGGAAAGGTTCATGCAAGAATTCGCTATGAAAATCATCGTAAACAGCGGATTCCAGATTCTTTCCTTCCCTGCCGCCGTATTTTCCGCAGCGCTTCGCATTTTGCTATCTCTCACCCCAGCAGGCAACGGGATCATAAACGCTCTCCCCAGTTTGCGGATTTCTGCGGAAATGCTTCAGGTAGTGCCATGCAATATTGGCCTGGCTTTCCCACACAACGTGCGGCAGTCCCATGGCGCGTACAAAGCGCATCACAGGCGCGCCGTCGGCACCGTAAAAATCCCCGCCCAGCCAATCAACGCCCTGGCAATGAAGCGTATAGGTTTTTTCAAACGTCAATCCGAACTCCCGTTCAAACGTATCGTCCGAATCCTGAAGGCGCGCTTCGATGTCCTCCAGCGTAATCGGCTTGTAATCCCTGATTTGCGCTATATCCCGCATCCAGATATTCAGGTTTTCCGCACGGTGGCTTTTACGGGGATTGTCCAAAACCCAAGGCGCCGGATAGCATGCGACATCCGCGCTGCCGCCGATAAAGATGCCGGGAATGCGATACCCCTTTGTTGAGGCATAATAGTCCGGCCCGGTATAGAACTTCAAATCCTTAAACGGCTGTCCGCCGGGCAGAATGGCAACCGCAGCAGACAGTTCGGGACAAGTGCACGCGCCGACGGCGGAAGCGTCGCTGCCCGAGGAAAACCCGGCGCAATACACGCGCTCCCAGTCCACCGGATAGCCCATCCGCTTGATTTCTTCCATTATACGGGGGAATTCTGTATCCACGTTGTTGTTGGAACGCCCGCCGTTATTGGGATAGATGATAATATATTTCTCCACCGCGGCCAACGTGTTGAATCCGTAGGTTTCCGCCTGGTTGTTGAACACGCCGCCGCCGTGGCTGAAATAGATCAGCGCGTACTTCTTACCCGGTTTGATACCGAACGGCGTAAAAACACTGTATGAGAACATGCCGTCGTCCCGGTCCGCGTCGAACAGCTCTTTTTTAAGCCCGCGTTCCGCCCAGTATTGCAGGACGGCCGGGTTCATCGGGTCGTTGGGATACGTCTTATACAGCGAAAGCATCTCCGCATGGCGGATTCCGATTTCGGAATTGGCAAACCCCTTTTCGTCATAAGGAAGCTCTTCCTCTTCCGAGGGATCGGGGATTCGCTTATGTGTAACAGGGTCGTAACGAAGGATTGGCAGCCACGTCCGCATATTCGTTCCTCCCTTTCTGTCATGGGGGTTTATTGCATTACAGGCACACAAAAATAAGAAATGCGGTTTTGTTCGTCTAGAAACACCCAATAAAATCATACCTTTTATATACTTTTTTTCAATTCGAATATTCTAAAACGATACCGAGTCATTCGGATTTACAGAATGATGATATCTGAAGTTCTATTTTACCGCTATGCTCAACGTAAACATCACCCGACGGGCATTACATATTCTAAGACTTCGTTTTTGTATATTCCTCAATAGCCGTCATAAGGTTCTGATAAATATCTTCCGTGGTTCCTTCCGAATAACCGTTGAATACGAAAACACCGTCCGTGTAATGAATCACGATAAAAACCCCCGGCGTTTTATAAGCATATAATTGATATTCACCATACGTGTCGTTCCGATATGTCCCGGTATACACTGTGTTTGTCGATTTTCCGGTCAGTAATGTTCCCGGATCAAGGTTGTCGATCATCTCAACCGCGGAGATATCGTCAAAATAGATAAAAAAAGATTCTTCCGATCCCGAAATTCCGATTAATTCGTCCCCTACCTGAGATACAATACTCGCATTATTGTTGAACAAACCGCTGATCGTAACAAAAATAACAATCACGGCAAATACTATAAGCGATGAAAGCATACGTTTTTTATTCTGCTTTTTATATTCGTTGAGATCATCGGCTTCCTTGTCATTCCGTATCAATCTATCCATGTCTGCTCCTTTTCGGTATCCAGTTCATTTATCATTGTCCTCGGGCGGATATGGATTCGGCACGCGACTATATTATACGCTTTTATTTACTATATTACGAACGAACGCCGAAACACCCGTAAAAGGTTTGTCCACTCTTCGCGGTGGTCGTCCAAAAGTTCAGTGACAAGCATCCCGACCCCTTCCGGGCATACCGCTTTCAACCCTTTGATGAAATCGATATGACCTTCGCAGAAGTCAAGATCATGGAAAACCCTCGGGCAGGTTTCCTTCGTGGAAAAAACCATGTCGATGCAGTCAGCGCCGAGGGTCTTGAGCGAAAGCCCAATATCATAGCGCATATCTTCGGGCGCCATCCGGGGAATGTGCAGGCCGTCCTCAGGGCGGGCGAACTTCGGGTGTCCTCCTTTGGTCATAAGTATGACTTCTTTCCGGCGTTTACACCTGCGAATCCAATCGCCGATCATGCGCTCGCTTCGGCCGGTTTCGGGGGGAATCCAATCGGAATAAATCCTGGCGCTGTCGATAACGTTCCCGCCAAGATCGCGGACACAATCAGCAAATAAAACATATACAACCCGACGAAACCTGATGAAAGCATATTCCTAATATCCCGAATATTCAATACGAATATATCAAAGCGAGCGAAGTTTATTCGGGTTTTTTGAATGACCTTGTCTTTGCGCACTTCGTTTTCAGCGATGGTATATCAAAGGCGCTTATGTTTCAAGGATCTTCTTGGATTTCTCCTTGACGAACTCCACGAAAGCCTTTGCGCCGTCCGAAAGCTCTGTGTCTTTGAGCCAGCAAAGATAAATCGTACAGAGCATGTCGGGCACCAGATTTATAAGTACGATTGGGTCTATTTTTTCCGACGCCAGAATTTCCTTCAAAAATATGGATATGCCCGCGCCTTCGGCCACCAGTCTGACTGCCTCAATTCCATTCACAGCAGTAATGGCGACTTTAGGAATAAAGCCCGCCTCTTTGCATAACTTCATGCCAAAGGACTCTTTTTGGTGCGGCTTGGAAATCATCACAAAGCTTTCATTATTCAATTCATCGATTGATACGGAACTCCTTCCGGCCAGCGGGTGCGAAGGGTAGACGGCCACAACAAGGCGATCCTCTATATACAGAATCGCGTTGTATTTGTCTTCCTGTTTCGGAAAGCCCCGAACAAAAGCGAGCTCGCAGGTACCGTTTTCGAGGTCATTCAGATAGTCAAGAATATCATTGGTATACACTGTGTAATTTTTATACTTGCCGCTGAACTCTTTGACGAGCTCCGTGATACGGTACTGCGTGCCAATGTGTATGATCTGATTCGATCGCTTTTCTTTGTCGGCAATTTCCTTTCTATACCGATCTTCGGCATCAATAATCCTATCCGCATATGTCAGAAATATCTGTCCGAAATTGCTGACGATGATTTTTTTTCCGTCGCGTTCGAATAGTGGAACGCCCAGCTCGTTTTCCAGAGACTTTATATGGCTAAACAGCGTCGATTGAGAAATAAACAGCGCGTCTGCCGCTCTGCTGTAATTACACAACTCCGATAATACCTTGAATTCTTTGATGAAGCCAATTTCCATGATGCCATTCCTTTCGGGTATTGCTATGCTTAGGCCAGAAAACGGCGCGCCTGCCGCGTTCTTGCATCACTTGCGCCATCCCGAAATTATTAACAAAAAACCAAGAATCAACGGGCACCCATGTCCTTAGTTTTGCGATGAATCCGACGGTTGCCGCCCATTCACCGAATGATGAATTTTATCATCATTGACCATTCGCTAAAACTTAGTGACAGACGCATTATGCTGTACGCTTAAGCATAACTTGACTTTTAAATATTATACCATAAGTTGTCCCTGGCTGCTGCATTGAAAGTGTCTGCTTATTCCTGATAAAGTTTCTTTGTTTCTTCATCACCGGTATAGTGAAACACGAATGTTATTATTTCGGAAATTAACACTGGTAGAGTATAAAAAAAAGACCCGATGAAAAGGCAGTTTTTTACATGGGGCAGAAGCAAAGTCTGCATCGAATGCGAGATGAAATCAAAGCTGGGACGGCTTTTGCCATTCTCTTGAGATTCAGTGCCGTTGCCGCCAGGAGGCATTCCTCTGTGGCACACAACCAACCTCGTTTTCGGATTTTTGACATCCGGTGTTTTCGTTTCAATACTGAAAAACCACCTTCGTTCCATATCTTTCGTTTTCGCATCATGGCATGATATTCTTCCAAACCAATCCGTTCATATCCGCGATGAAACGCTGGATAGCAACCGCCGGCTACAGGTGTACTGGTTCGTTCACAGGCAAAGGAAAACCGTTCGTACATTTAAAATCCAAAGGCCATCCATTCAGCCGCCCTGAGACCCTGTATTGAACTTGCTTGCCAGCTCTTGATAAAGCGCTTCTGTCACTTCGTCATTGGTATAGTTAAAAGCATAAGCTGATTCTGCAGTTTCAATGATAATGACTGACGTCAGTTTGGGATTGATACATAGCTTATATTCGCCCCATAGATCATTGCGCCATAAGCCATATGCGATATCTTTCTCTATCTTTCCGTCTGTCAGGGTGCCGATATCTGCAACTGCGCCCTTCGATATAAAAACGATATCTTTCACGGCAATGCTGAAGCCGCTGCCCCCGGGGCCGCTGACAATCACCTCATTATCGCTCAGTTGAAATAGAATATCGTTGTTTTGAAGCATCATAAAGCCACCGATAATAACAATGGCAATCAACGCAAGTATATTGAGCCTCTTGGTCATTGTCCGTTTCTTTTCCGGCAATTCACATGTCACTACGCTTCACCTCAAAAACTCCGGCTTCTCAGGCCCGGCTTGGCAAAATATGCCGGCACTGACGTATATAGTCTATGCACAACCGACGCTAAAAACCTCACCCATTGATTATACACGAATCACAAATAATCCTGCAAACCAATGGGCGGGTTGAATAGAACCGTCAGTGGAGCAGCGCTGGCCTGCCCGGATGATCCGGTTTGTCAGTCTGCGTCGATTGGCTGGTCGTGATATTCGTCATACAGGTCGTTGATGAACGTCATCATATGGTACCACTCGATCAGCGTATGCTGGGCAACCTTGCGCAGATAATCTTCATCGCAATACGTACGCGGCTCACGGACCAGTTTGCCGTCTTTCGCAGGCCGCCAGCCAATCCATTCGACCGACCTTCTCTCGTGCCCGCCCTCGGGGCGCGGACGGATCTGCGCAAGGGTCGTGTGCGCGCCGGGTTCGTCGAACGATTCCCATCCGGCTTCTTCGTTCACCTTCAGTCCGGACGCTTCCAGCGCCGCGACTTTCTCATCCGTCAGGCCGAATTCTCTGAGCTTATAGCGGTGCCGTATCGTATTGTACAGCGGATCGCCTTCGCCTAAATCGAGGCTCTCGGTGGTGAAGATTCCGTCGCTTCCGTCCGTCCAGTTGATGAAGTAATGGTCAAAGTGGTCGGCAGGATTCCAAATCTTGTAGCGCAGGTTCCCATGCCCGAGAACCATGCTTTTGGAATGTATGTTCAGCCAGCGCATATACCAGAACATCTTCTTGGTATCCACGTTTTCTGGGATTACCATATAGGTTGCGATATACCCGGAGCCGTCCTCAAACATGCAGTATCCGTTTTCGTGGTTTGTATATTCCCCGATCGGAAGCAGCCAGTCCGTCAGATTCTGCACCCTGATGGCGTCCTTGGGATCCATGGGCGGCCCGAAGATTTTTTCTTTCACATCGTCGGGAAGGTCATGCATCGGATACTCATAGAAATACTTTGCCAGCGGCATTTTTTCTTCTTCCGGGAAAAGTTTTCTGCGTGTGTTATATGCCATAATTTTCTCCTCAATCTTGTGTTTGCGTTCGTTGCTCGGAGCTTTTCTTCAATCCGCGTCCATAGGTTGACCGTGATACTCCGCATACAGCGACGGAAGAATGGAATACAGATGGTTCCACTCTGTTAGAGCGTGCGTTACCGTTTTTTTCAGGTAAGCCTCGTCGCAGGGCGTGCGTGCTTCCCTGACCAGCTTTCCGCAGCAGGGCCTCCAGCCGATCCATTCTCTGGTCACGCTTTCTGTTAAGCCGTTTGGCAAAGGCCTTGTGATGCCAAGCGTCATATGCGCTCCCGGAAAATCAAAGCTTTCCCATGCGGAATAGCGGTTCACCTTGCAGCCTGCCGCGCTCAGCGCGTCCAAACGTTCCTGTGTGAGCCCGTATTCAAATAAGTCGCAAGGATGTCTGATGGTGATGTGCATTCTGTCGCCTTCGCCAAGATCCGGGCATTCCACCGACAGTACGCCGTCTTTCCCGTCGTTCCAGTTGACATTGAAATGGTCATAGTGCGAAGCGGGATTCCAGATTTTAAACCGCAGATTGCCATGCCCCGGCACCATGCTTTTTGAGTAATGGTTCATCCAGTTCATATACCAGCCGATCATCCTGCCTGTGATATCGGCGGGGGTTACCCGGTTAACGGCCACGTATCCCGATCCGTCCGGAAACATACAGTATCCCGTTTTTGTGTTTTCGTAGCCGCTTGCGCTGAGCAAATCCAGAAAACTTTCCGGTTTGATCGCGTCGCTTAGGTCGATTGGCGAAACCAGCAGTTGCAACGCATCGTCATCGAATGCCTGCATCGGATACTCGTGAAAGTATTTGGCAAGAGGCATGGTTTCTTCCTCGGCAAACAGCTTCTGCTTTTTGATATTTCCCAATGCATCCTCCTTTTGACAGTTCCCGGAACGGAAACCATCCGTGTGTTCCGTTCTCTCCTGAGCATGCGGCGTAATATACCGGAACGCAGCACTCAGTCTTCCTCAAACGGCTTGTCCTTGTATTCGTTGTACAGAGCGGGAAGAAACGTATACAGGTGGTTCCATTCAATCAGCGTATGGATAACAACCTTGCGCAGATATTCGTTGCTGCACTCGGTCTTCTCATCCCGGATCAGCTTGCCGTTTTGCGGCCTCCAGCCGATCCATTCGCGGCTTCTGTACTCGATGCCGCCCGTCGGCAACGGCCGGCCGTAGCTCAGGCAAAGGTGCGAACCGGGATGATCGAACGATTCCCAGCTTCCGTTTGGCCGCAGAATACATCCCGCATCTACCAGCGCTTTGCGGCGTTCCTCAGTGAAGCCGAAATCGGCAAGGGCAAACGAGTGGCGGATTGTGTCATACTGCCTTTCCCCTTCCCCCAGATCGAGGCTTTCCGTTGTATAGATTCCGTCGTTTCCGTTCGTCCAGTTTACATAATAATGGTCGTAGTGATCCGCCGGATTCCAGATCTTGTAACGCAGATTGCCATGTCCTTTCACCATGCCTTGAGAGTGGATATTCATCCAGGAACTGTACCAACGGAGCATTTCCGGCGTTACATGCGGCGGTACGACGCGATACGTAGCCACATAGCCTGAACCGTCGGGAAACATGCAATATCCGAGTTCCACCTTGTCGTAGCCGTTCGCTTTGAGCAGATCCAAAAAGTTTTCAGGCTTGATCGCATCCTCCGGATTCATCGGGTTGCATTGATCGATAGCCTGCCACTCCAAGGGTCCGAGGTCATGCATCGGATACTCATGAAAATACTTTACACATGGCATTTTCTCTTCTTCCGGGAAAAGTTTCTGCTTCGTTGAATAGCTCATTTTTATCCTCCTGATTTTTATTTGTTTTACCCTCCGCCATTCAGGTTACGCGTTGATTTCCCTTACCCTGCAGCAGGATACGAAATGGTTTGCAGACACTTCCTCATGTGTCTGCGGCTGGCTGCATTCTTCTTTCGCATACGGGCAGCGGTTGGCAAAACGGCAGCCGGGTGCCGGTTCAATCGGCGACGAGAGCTCGCCGTGCGTGATAATCCGCTTTCTGTGATCGTTCAGATCAATCGACGGAATAGCCGACAGCAGCACCTTGGTGTACGGATGCATCGGATTTTTGAACATCTCCTTCGCCGGGCTGATTTCAACAACCTGGCCCAAATACATCACGCAGATATCATCGGACAAGTGCCTGACAACGGACATATCGTGCGTAACAAACATATATGTCAGCTGCTGGGATATCTGAAGGTCCTGCAGCAAGTTGAGGATTTGCGCCTGGATAGAAACATCCAGCGCCGATACGGGCTCGTCGCATACGATAAATTCCGGATTCATCGCAAGCGCCCGCGCAATACCGACCCTCTGCCTGCGTCCGCCGTCAAGCTCATGCGGGTACGACCGGCGCATGCGCTTGTCCACGCCAACCAGGTTCATCAGCTCGTTGGCTTTTTCTCTCATTTCGTTTTTGCTGAAGCGCTTGGAAATAAGCATCGGCTCCGTAATGGTATCTTCCACCGTCATTCGCGGATTCAGGGATGAATTCGGGTCCTGGAAGATAATCTGCATCTTGTGCCGATATTCGCTCTGTTCAGGGCCTTTCAGGTAGGTGATGTCCTTCCCCTGATACAGGATTTGCCCTCCCGTGCTGTCCAGCAGGTGAATAATCGTGCGTCCCAGCGTCGATTTGCCGCAGCCGGATTCCCCCACAACGCCCATTGTTTTCCCCTTGAGTATCGTCAGGGAAACATCATCCACGGCATGCAACGCGCCTCTGGACGTAGCGAAATACTTTTTCAGGTTCCTCAGTTCGATCAGCGTCTCGGTAGATTTGACTTCCCTTCGCGCGTTTAGCTTTTTGCTGGTTTCGCTGACGTGCCTGTGCGAGTGGGTTCTCGTCACATACTCCGGACGCATTTCTTTTCCGTTTGCATATAAACAGCACTTGCACCTGTGCCCGTCGCCGAATTCCATGTCCTGCACCTGTTCCTTGCACGCGTCAAAGGCATATTCGCAGCGCGGATAGAATTTACAGCCTTCCACAAGCTTGGTGGGATCCGGGGGCGCTCCATGGATAGATTTCAGCCTGTCGATATCAAAGGAAATGGTCGGTATCGCCTCAAACAAGCCCTTGGTATACGGGTGCTTGGGCTGTTCCAGCACCTGCCTGATCGTACCAAACTCAATGATTTCGCCCGCATAGACGACCCCGACTTTATTGCACGAATTGGCGACAACTCCAAAATCGTGTGTGATCATAATCAAGGACATGTTGTTTTTCGTTTGCAGATCCTTGATCACTTCAAGAACTTGCGCCTGGATGGTAACATCCAACGCGGTTGTCGGCTCATCGGCTATCAGTAAATCCGGATTGCAGGCAAGCGCAATCGCAATCACCACGCGCTGTTTCATTCCGCCGGAGAACTGGTGAGGGTATTCGCGGAAACGGTCGCTGGTAATTCCGACCATTTCAAATATCTCCCTGGCCTTTTTTTCAGCTTCCTGTTTGCTCAGGCCCAATTGTTCGCGCATGCTTTCTTCAATCTGCCAGCAAACGCGCTTCACCGGATTGAGCGACGTCATCGGATCCTGAAACACCATGGATATGCGTTTCCCGCGCACATTCTGCATATCGTGCTCGGATAATTTCAGCAGATCATTTCCGTCAAGAAGGATTTCGCCGTTTGTGATCTTTGCCTGGCGGTCGGGAAGTAATTGCAGAATTGCTTTTGCAATCGTCGTTTTCCCGGCGCCTGTCTCGCCGACCAGGCCTAAGGAATCGCCATAGTCCAAATCGAACGAGATTTTGTTGACAGCCTTTACGGTATCTTCCTCCGTTTTATATTCCACTGCTAAATCTCTAACGGATAAAAGACGGGATTCAGTTTTTGGTTTAAACTTTTCTTCCATCGAAAACCTCCGGCCTCCTTACTTCAGCTTCGGATCAAGGGCGTCCCTTAATCCGTCGCCCACAAGATTGAAAGACAACACTACAAGCGCAACGAAAATTCCCGGGAATATAACAAGATGCGGATAGTAACGAAGGAATCTCCGCCCTGCGGAAATCATAGCGCCCCATTCCGGAATCGGCTCCTGAATCCCAAGGCCGATAAAGCTCAAACCCGCTGACGCCATAATCTTCATGCCGATGCTTAACGAAAACGAAACAATAATCGGCGCAAGACAGTTGGGAAGGATATGTTTCATCATGATACGGCTCTTGCTGCAATCAATCGCCTTTGCCGCTTCCACAAACTCAAGGTCGCGCACGCTCATCATGGTGGCGCGCAGCAGCCTGGCAATGCCGGGGATACTGTAAAACGACAGGGCAAAGGCCGTGGCAAATATGCCTGCCCCCAATGCCTGCGAAATGACAATACAGAGTAGAATGTTCGGTATCGATTGAATCACGTCGCATACCCGCAGAATAGTCCCTTCCACCTTGCCTCCGAAAAATCCGGCGATTGCCCCGAATATTATGCCCATTCCAACACCAAATAGACTGGAAGCAAAGCCAATGGTCAGCGAATACCGGGCGCCGAAAAGAATTCTGGAGAAAATATCCCGCCCCTGACTGTCGGTTCCAAACCAATGTTCGGCGTTCGGCGTCAGGTTGGCGTTGATGGGATCGATTTCCTTGTAATCGTAGGGCGCGATATACGGTGCAAGGATTGCCGCAAGGAGTAAAAACAAAATAATGACAAGGCCTATAATGGAAATCTTCCTTTTCGCAAAGCGCTTCACAATACTGGCAAAATTCGAATTTTTCCAGTTTTTGCGATAAGCCGCATCATCGTCATGGGCGCCATGCCCATGATTGCGTCGATTCGCCACTCTCGCTTCAGGCATTTACGGCAACCTCCCTTTTCGTCTTATGCATCCTTTTCTTCTGCTGGTTTTCATATCTTGCCTTGATACGGGGATCCACGAAAGCATAGACAATATCCATGATCAAAATCACAAGACAGAAAATAACGGCAAGCAGCGTTACGCCGCCAAGTACAATTGGATAGTCGCGGTTGCTGATCGCGTCTTTCATCAGCAGCCCGACGCCGGGTATTGAAAACACGGTTTCAATCACGACCGTGCCGCCGATCGCTCTTCCGAAATGTGATCCGATATCCGTAATCACGGGGATCAGCGCGTTGGGAAGCGCGTGGGAGTAAAAGAGTTTCCTCCTGGAAATGCCTTTCGATTTTGCGGTTACCATATAGTCGGAGCGGATAACCTCCAGCATCATAGAGCGTGTCTGCCTGGCGATGCCGCCTATTCCCATCAGGCTGTTGGCCGCGACAGGCAGTATATAGCTATACCAATGCGTAATGCCGAAGCTTGGAAGCCACCCCAAATAATTTGCGAAAATCAGCACCAAAATCATCGCGATCCAGAAACTCGGCACCGATATCGCGAGCATTGCAAGAACAATACACAGATTATCCAAAAATCCGCCCTGATGAACGGCGGCGGTTACCCCCAGTGGAATCGCCACGACAATTTGCATCAGCATGCACAGCGCGGCAATCGTCGCGGTTCTGGGCAATCGCTGCATCAGCAGTTTGGTGACGCTTACATTATTCATATAGGATTTCCCGAAATCCAAATCAATAAATGTTTTTTTCAGAAAGCTCAGCAGCTGAATGATATATGGTTGATCAAAGCCAAGTTCAGCCGTCTTTTCGGCGTGCTGCTCGGCGGTGTAATGCTCTCCAAGAATAATGGCAACCGGATCTCCCGGGGTAAAATGCATGATGGTAAATATCACAACCGCCACGCCGATAATTACCGGGATATACGTCAGCAGCCTTTTGATGATGTATTTGATCATAAGCAGTCTCCTCTTGTTATAGCGGGCATTACCAGCATGTTGGCTGTGGCAATGATAATGAGCAATGTCTGGCATTCAGCAAGGGGAAAGGAAAGGAGGTTTCCTTTCCCCTTGCAATAGGCGAAAACTGCTAACCTTACGGCGTTACGGTAAACGCGGTGAAGATGCTCTCCAGATTGGCGTCAATCACCATGCTCTGAATACGGTCGGTGCCGATAAACTGAATACCGTAATAGAAGATATTGTATATGTAGCACTGTTCGTCAACATACTGCACCAGTGCGTTGGCAGCCTCAACACCGCCTGTTTCTACACTTGCCGCTTTATTAAACAGATCAGTCATGGTATCGTCCACAATCATGATTTGGCTGACATTGATGCGCGCGGCAAGATCAAGGTCGACATACGCTTTCCATGCGTATTCATTGCTTGTGCTCATTCCTCCAAGGTCCATATCATACAATGTACCGGTTTGATCTTCCCTTGTGGAGTTGTACAACGCGTTTTCGTACTGAAGCAGTTCAACTTTGATGCCCGCTTTGTCGCAGTAGGCCTGCACGAGAATGGCGGTATCCCAGGTGTTGGAATTTGGTTTTACCAGCAGTTTCAAGGTTTCGCCATTGTAGCTGCTTTGCGCCAGCAAATCCTTTGCCGCCTGCAGATCGTATGCATAATAGCTGCCGGATGCGTTCAAAGATTCATCGGCGTCCCCGACTGTCGGAACCAGGCTCGACGTCGCCGGATAGCCGTAGCTTCCCTGCACGTTTTTCGCAATCGCCGCGGCATCGATACAGGTAGCAATCGCTTTGCGCAGATAAATGTCATGGCACAGACTGTTTTCGCTGCAGTTGAAGGTAATGTGCGCGTCGGCGGTCGTCGGGAAGACCTCGACGTAATATCCTTCCTTCGCCGTACCGTCTTCGTTCATAAAGTTTGCGCGGTCCGCTTCTACGATTTCTTTCGTAGCATAGTCAATTTCCCTGTTTTCAAGCGCGATGGCCAGCGTGGAATAATCGGCGACGATTTGAACGTTGAAGTAATCTACCAATCCGGAGTTTTTCGCTGTGATGTAGTTTTCATCGGTCTGCCAATAGTCGTCCCGCTTCTCGAAATTATACCAGGAATCGGGCAGGTAATCAGTCAGCTTATACCGGCCGGTTCCGCAGGGATCTTCGGTCATTCCATCGGGGCTTGCTTCCCATGCCGCCTGCGTGACGCAATAGCAATAGCAGACGCATTTATCAAAGGCCCCAAGCCTTTCATTCTCAAACGTTAACTCCAGCGTATAGTCGCCTGTAGCTTCCCACTTCGTAAGCGACGCATAATTCGCGGAACCTTTGCCGTCCGCTCTCCAAAGGTCAATGGAATAGATAACGTCGGCCGCGGTCATGTGGTTGCCTGCGCTGTCGTAGATATAATCGAACAGCTCGATGGAATATACGCCGTTTCCAAGGCTTGTGTAGCTCTTTGCAAGCACACCATGAAGTTCACCGTCATAGTCTTTCCAGAACAGCGGCTCGTACAGCACGCCCCTCACGGCTTGCTTGGTGCCTTTATTGATGCCATACGGGTAAAGCGATCCCAAGTCAGACGTCGTTGCGGCAGTGAATACAATCGCATCCGCGGACGTCGCGGCGGCTGCGGTAGATATTCCCGCAACCATTGACAGCAGCAGCATAGCTGACAGTATGAAGGCAGATGTTTTTTTCATTTTCTTTCCTCTTTCTTCTCTCTTCTTTTGTGTGGATCTTGTCCCTTGTGCCTGAGCTACATGTTTCGCCATCATCGCAATGGTCTTCCTGAGTTGTTTGTGCCGATACTCCCCCTTTCCCAAAGAAGCGGTTTCCCGAGCGTTTTCGTCAAATGCGTTTTCCGCCGCATTGAATTCCCTTCGTTCTACCGCGATACTCCTCACATTTTTATGTGTTTGCTGTCTGTAGCCCGTGTAACTCATTACCGGACATAATTCGTTTCAGACAGACTTGTTTGTAGCTGCGCAACGGTTCATGGGTCACAGTTGATGTATCGTCGCTTCAATGCATCCTTTGTCCGATTAATCGGCGTCCATGGGTTTGCCGCTGTATTCTGCGTACAGATCAGGCAAAAACTGCTGTAAATGCAGGTGCATAACCGTGTTATGCGCCAGGAGATCCTTTAGATACGTTTCACTGACCTCCGTATCCCTGTCGCGTATAATCATGCCGTTGCCGGCATAATATCCTATCCATTCATAGCGTAAAATCTCAGTACCCCCCTGCGGAAGCGGCCTTGTCAGCTTGATCCACAGGTGATGGCCCGGATCATCAAAATCCTCCCAGGTTGCCGACCATTTGCATCCTGCTTTTCTCAGCGCTGCTTCTCGCTTCTTTGTCAAGCCGTATTCCCTCAGGTTGACTCTGTTTTTAAACTCCATTCTATGTGTCCATGGATTACTCTTGCCCAAATCCTGCGCCCCTATTGACCAGCAGCCGTCTTCGCTGTTCACGCCGTTTACATACCCGTGATCCCAGTTATCAACCGGACACCAAATTTTATAGCGGAGGTTTCCCTGGTTCGGCGGCATATTTTTAGAGCGCCGGTTAATGAACTCCATATACCATTCCATCATCTCGTCTGTAATTGAGGCGGAGGTCGTGTAATACTCCGTACAAAACCCTGATCCGTCGGGCATAACGCAGTAACCGAATATGATTTTTGGATACCCGGTCGGCATTAATGCGTCAAGCCAATTCTCGGCCGGTATCACGTCAGCCGGATTCATCGGACCCCCGTTCAAAATCTGGCGCTGGAGGGGCGGCAGTGGGTAGAGCGGATAATTATCGTAATATTTAGCCAGCGGTAGTTTTTTTTCTTCCGGTGATAGTTCCCTGTACATGTAGAATCTCATGTCTTGCTATCCGCCTACTTTTCCAGTGTGCCGATGCTGCACACTCGGATCAAATCTTGATACGATGATTAACAGGTTTTTTGTACCGGTCTATGACAGTTATGCAATCCGGTCAATTCCTGCTGTTGAAGACATTTTTTCCAAACCGGCAAGGTAATTTCCCTTGGAATTATCATAGAAACCATTCGTTGTTCTACGGTAAGCCTACCTTATGGCTCGTTGACAATCAATTCTTTCTGCCTTATAATATTTTCCACAAGAGAAAAAATCATACTGGATGAGAGGGGTGCTTTATGCAGTATGAATCCCGACTATATGCGTGAATTTATCCAGCTCACAAAGACAAATAGTTATCAGGAAACAGCCGATTCTTTGTTTATCTCCATATCCTCATTATCCAAACATATATCAAAGCTTGAAGAGGAACTCGGCGTTCAGCTTTTCGACCGTACGACGCGTTCCGTCCAGCTCAACGATTACGGCGTTATTTTTCTCGATTATGCTAAAAAAATCACCGTTCTGTTCGACGAATGCAGCTATGCCATCAAGGAGAAACACACCGAAAACCAAAAGACGCTGACTCTCGGCTTTCCAAATATGATCGGTCATTACGGGGTTGTGGAAACAGTAGCGGAGTTCTCCCGTCTCCATCCTGATATTTCCGTCAGTATACAGGAGATCCACGACGATCAGATCGGCCCTATGCTGGATTCCGGAAAATGCGATATTGTCATCGCCGCGGAATGCTTCCTGGACAACAGCATCTATCAAAAAACTTTATACTGTCACGATCATTTCGTCGTTATCATGCCCAAAGACCACCCGCTTGCGAAATTGAAGCGCGTTTCGTTCGAGCAGCTTCAAGATCAGCATTTTATCAACCACGATTCACCCATAGAAGCCCGGGTTTTCCAAAAATTCTGCAAAGACTATCATTTCGAGCCCAATAATGTTATGAACATCAGCTACAGCTCTACGATTATCAGATTAGTCAAGCAAAATATCGGACTAACCATCATGAGTCTCGTCTACGTACAGAATCTGCTATCCACAAAAGATATACAGATTGTCCAATTCGAGCCTACGCTTCCTTTTGAAATCTATGCGTATAGCCTCGCCCAAAAAACCTCTTCCGATGCCAAAGACAAGTTTATCGGTTTTCTGCAGAATTATAAGGTAATTATATAGCGAGGATTCTACCCTTCGTCCCCCTGCAAGTCTGCAAAGACGCAAAACAAAAAAGCAGCGGTTGTAAAAACCGCTGCGTTTCACTGTTACCCCTCGGAACCATTCAATTCGTTTCCGTATTGCTGACGAAATCCTGTTCAATCTGGTCGATTCTGCGGCGGAATACAACGACGGTGATAACGGCCATGATAATCGGTATGGTCATGATACGCCACATCGCTCCATACCCGAAATTAAGAATAACGTATCCGGCGATAGTCGGTCCAATCAGATTGCCGAAATCCATTCCGAAGTAGTTCGTGCTGCTGGCGGCGCCTCTCCGGTCTTTGGATACGCTTTTCATCGCCAGCGCCATGATCGCGGGCTGGCACGCCCCATATCCAAGCGCGGATATAAAAGCTGCCACAATAAACATCCACAGCTGATTGGAAATGCTGATAAGAACAAAAGAAAGTATTGTAAAGCACAAGGACGGTACAAAAACCTTCACAGAGCCAAACTTGTCCGTCAGTTTCCCTGCGATCGGGCGGGTAGCCAGCATTGTGATCGCAGTAACGGTGAAGTACAAACCGATGCTTTCATTCACACCCTGCTTGCCGGCAAATACAATCAAAAACGAGTTGATTACGGCATTGCCGACCGTCAGCAACGCAATCACGACCGCCGGCAGGAACGCTTCCCTGGCAATGATCGTGTGCAGGGCAATTTTCAGTTTCTTCGTCCGCTTGAACTGGTACTTAACCGATACTATAAATATCGCGGAAAGCAGCACGATGCCTGCGCTGAACAGGAACGTTGCCTGAAAGCTGAACAGCTTCTGAAAATACAGACCGATAGACGGCCCGATCGCCCTGGCAATTACCTGGCCAAGTGTGAAATACCCCAAGCCGGTGCTGTATTTGTCCCTCGGCAGCATTTCGGAAGCGAGCGTTAAAAATACCGCGGTTCCAAATGCCATACCGATCCCCTGGATCAACCTGAATACCATTAACAGACGGATGTCCGATACCAATGCAAATCCGACAAAAGCAGTCGCGAAAACAGCCGCCGAGAAAACGGAAAGCCATTTCTTGTTAAACGTATCGATTGACGGAGCCGCGATGATTTTAAACACCAGCGCCGAGATTGCAAAAGTGCTCATTAAAATCCCGATTTGGTCCGCGGGGGCACCGATAGAATCCGCATACTTTGCCAGCAGGGAATTGCTCATCGCCAAACCGATATTCATGACCATGCTAGCAAACATCAGGCTAATAAAAGACCGGTTCCATATCGTAGTCTGCCCGTTTTGGTCTGCCATTTCCGTACCAGCAGCAATTCTCAAATACCAACACCTCTTTCATTTTCCCTTTTTTGTTTAAACGTTCCGGCGTTCAGTCTATTTTTTGCATAGCTACGCTTATTGCCTCTCAGCAAACATGCTATTACGCTATTGTTATGCTAACGTATCCTTACCCGGCAATCAATTCGATTTGTATTCTGATTTTTTACAGAAAAGAATATATCACATCAGTTCCCTGTATTGGCTATCCGCATTTTTCAGTCGCGTTGCCTACCATCATCTCCAGAAACCCGATCAATTGCATCTGCTCGTCTTGCTCCATGCCGTTTGTGATACTGCTGCTCCAATCGGTCAGCGCTTCTCTGATAAACGGCACAATGCCCAGCCCGCGCTTTGTAAGCGTAAGCTCATACTGGCGTTTGTTTTCTGCCGATTGTTTGCGCTGAATATATCCCAGCTCTTCAAGTATGCTGCATTTCCTTGCAATCCCGCTTTTATCGATGCCAATAAATACGCCCATGTCGTCTTGTGAAGACTGCGGGTGCCGGTCGAGAAAAAGCAGCATCATAAACATCGCGCCTTTCAGGCCGTATTGTTTCAAACGGTCGTCCATGTATTGCCTTCTGAGTTTTTCAAGACGGCCTATATGCCGCACGATATCTCTGGAAAAGGTATGCTGTCCGCCGTTCATTGTGATCCTCCCACCAGTCATTTTGTAGTTATTCTGCCTCGCCGAAAGTCAGATGAGCGCGCTTTGATTTTATCGAAACTTCGTTCCCGCTCTCCAATGCCTTTATCTGTTTGATCAGTATCATCACCATCGGCAGCGCCACAACGACAGTCAGCACATCCGCTACGGCCTGCGACGCCGCCAGGCCGTAAACGCCGAATAGGTTTGACAGTACCACAATACTTGGAATCAGGAAAATCAATTGGCGAGAAAGCCCAAGGAACGTTGCCCCCACCGGCTTCCCAAGCGCTTGGTACAGGCCGTTTATAATCATGCCCCAGACATGCATAACCATCGTGATGCATTGCGAAATGATGATAAACGATCCGAGGCTGATCATTTCCACATTGTCCGCGGAAGAAAACATATGAATCAACTGCGGAGCGAACAGCGCAAGTATTGCACCGAGTACCAATCCGCCTGCGGCACCCATCGCACTACAAGTCCAGAACGCTTTCCTGACCCTGGCATACGCCTTCGCGCCCCAGCAGTAGCCCGCAATCGGCTGAAAGCCAAGCCCCAGGCCGAGAATAGCCGCGCCGACGAGCCTTGTGCATTTGTTCGCGACTGATACCGCGGCAAGCGGCATATCTCCAAACGAGCCAGCAAAGCTATTGAGTACAATAATTGACAACGCCATCAGGCTGGTTCTGAGAAACGTGGGAATCCCCATTTTGAGGATTTCTGCATATATGCTCTTTATCGGGGTAAATAGTTTTAGCTTCAGCTCAACCAGCGCTTTCCCCCGAATGTACGGGAGCAGAAGAATGGTGAAGCTGATCAGTTTTGAGATTCCGGTTGCGATTGCCGCGCCTGCGATACCAAGCCCGAACACGTTGATAAACAATGGATCAAGGCCGATATTGATGATGCAGCCGGATACCATACCGACCATGGAGTACCGCGTGTTCCCTTCCGCACGCATCAGCTGGCTGAGCACAACGGTGCCAACCGTGAATGGCGACGCAAACAAAATCCAGCTTGCGTATTGTACCGAATACGGCTTGACCGTCGGAGTTGCGCCCAGTAATTCGATCAGCGGATCGATAAAAATATAGCCAGCCAGCGCAAGCAGCGATACAATAAGCAAAGCGGTCAACAGAGCCGTTATGCCTACGCGGTTTGCCCTGTCATAGTCCTTTGCACCAAGCAACCGCGACACGTAGCTTGACGCACCGATGCCAAAGCACATCGCAACAGCCCGCATCAGAGTCATCAGCGAATCGTTGACTCCGACTGCGGCCGTTGCCGATATGCCTATCTGGCTGACAAAATAGGTATCCGTAATATTATAAATCGAATCGATCAGCATCGCGATGATCATCGGAACCGCCAATACAGGAATCACCTTGATTAAGGGTTCCTCAAGCATCATTTTTCGCCTGGCATCGCGGCGAATATCCTGTCCTTCAGTCAAGTGGGAAATCTCCTTTATCTATATAGTTGCGATTATCAACTGTTGCGCCTCGCAATCAATATAGCAAAAGTGTTTTATTTTGTCAACTACTTGTTTTTATAGCGAATTCCCATCGGGATTATTTTCATTATCTCTTGACATTCATTCGGTACCGAAATATAATGAGTTCAGGTATATTATTCGGTACCGAATTATTATGAAAGGAGCTAATTGCCATGAACGAATTTGACTTGATTGAACATATCGCCAAGCTGACGCGTATCGTACGGCGCCGTCCGAATATCAAAGTGTCGCGCTCTGGTTTCGCCATGCTGAAAACCGTGACGGAGACCGACGGCATTCGAACATCCGAACTCGCAGAAATGCTGGATATCCGTCCTTCATCGCTTAGCGAAGGGCTGGACAAGCTGGAGGCGGACGGCTATGTGGAACGGCGGAAGAACGAGGAGGATATGCGCATAGTGCATGTGCACGCAACTGAGAAAACCCGCAAGGATTTTGAACGGATCGAACTGGAGAACAAAGAATACTACGGCAAGCTGTCCTCCTGCCTGACAGAGGAAGAAGCGCAGGCGTTTTGCGATACCTGCGATAAGCTGTATGACTTCGTCAATCGCGAGTACGGACAGGAACAGGAACACCGTCACCATTGTCATTGCGGCAAAGGAGGCAAACAATGAGCCCGCCGAGAGGAGGCCTTGGGAGGGGCGCAGTGCCTAAGCCATTGACCGAAGAAGAACAACGCGACGCCCCGCGCATCACGAAAAACCTGCTGCTGCGCATCTTCAGCTATTTGCGGCCTTATTGGCATTACTTGGCCGGCGTATCGCTGACAATACTGATTGCGGCCGTCCTGGATATGATGCCGGCCATCCTGACCGGCAAAATTATCGATCTGGGCTTCATCGGCGGTGATTTCAAGTTATTGGCGCTGTTAATCGGCGCTTCGTTCGGCGTATTGCTTATCTCCAGCCTGATGGGCGTATTCCAAAGTTACCTGAACACCTTTGTATCCCAGCGGATCACGCAGGACATGCGCAACCAAATGTACGGCCATCTGCAAAAACTTTCGCACCGGTTTTTCACCAACGCCAGGCAGGGCGAGGCGATCACGCGGATGACCAGTGATATCGGCGGCGTCGATACGGTCATCTCCAGCACATTGACCAGCACATTATCCAATCTGGCGATCCTGATCACCTCTATGGTGGCGATGTACCAGAAAAACTGGATTCTCGCCACGGCAGGCATCATCATTGTTCCGCTGCTGATTTTACCGACAAAATCCGTTGGGAAAAAACGGTGGGCGCTGACCGACCAGTCACAGCGCAAACAGGATGAAATCAACCAAATCCTCAACGAAACGCTGAGCGTAAGCGGGCAGCAGCTGGTGAAGCTCTATACAAAAGAAA
Organism: Candidatus Limiplasma sp.; assembly: GCA_963674895.2. GTDB lineage: Bacteria > Bacillota > Clostridia > Christensenellales > Aristaeellaceae > CAXXOK01. Next base: position 155,117 of record CAXXCY010000002.1, on the reverse strand, counting down.
ACCAGGAATACCAGAAGTATGCGGCAACCAACTATGAAATGTTCCGGCTGAATATCAAGGAAAGCATGGCCGGCCGATGGTTCCGCATGACGATCAACGCGCTGACCAGCCTTGGACCGCTGTTGATTTATTTCGTAGGCGGCATACTGATGCTCAAGGCAGGCTATGTGAATTTAACAGTCGGCGATATTACCGTAATGGTCGCGTTGCTCAGCCGTATGTACCGTCCCGTCAGCTCGCTGCTCAGCATCCAGGTTGATTTTATCCGCGGTCTGGCGCTGTTCAGCCGAATCTTTGAGTATTTGGACCTGCCCATTGAAATCCAGAGCAAACCCGACGCGCTAACACCCAAGGCCGTCAGCGGGCGCGTGCAATTTGAACACGTCGACTTCTTCTATAACAGCGACCAGCCAGTTCTTCAGGATATCTCATTTACCGTGGACGCCGGCCGGACCCTTGCGCTTGTCGGCCCTTCGGGCGCCGGCAAATCCACCATTTCGCATCTGATTCCACGCTTGTACGATGTGGTGAAAGGCCGAATATTACTGGACGGTATCGATGTCCGCGATTGGGATCTGGATACCCTGCGCCAGTCAATCGGAACCATTACGCAGGAAAGCTACCTCTTTAACGGCACAATCCGCGACAACCTGCTGTACGCCAAACCGGACGCAACAATGCAGGAACTGGAAGCGGCCTGTAAAGAAGCGAATATCCATGATTTTATCACCGGACTTCCCCAAGGATACGATAGTCTTGTGGGAAACCGCGGCGTCAAGCTTTCAGGAGGAGAGAAACAGCGCGTCGCTATCGCTAGAGCCATCCTGAAGAGCCCGAGCGTTCTGATCATGGACGAAGCAACATCATCGCTGGATTCGATTTCCGAAAGCCTGATACAGCAGGCGATGGTTCCTCTGCTGCGGCAGCGCACCAGCATTGTCATCGCACACCGCCTGTCTACCATTATGGCCGCGGATGAAATCATCGTGCTGGAGAATGGGCGGATCGTACAGCACGGTACGCATCAATCCCTGCTTGCAGAGGGCGGATTGTACGGGAAATTGTACACAACCCAATTTCAGCACGTGCTGGACATGAACGAATCCTAGAAAATTAAAACCCGAGGCAACAGAAAAGGAATCCCATTCGGGAATTCCTTATCTTTTTATACTCCCGTTTGATCATCAGCGGAGTGATAACCGCCGCAGTTTATGCGGTGCTGCTCAGACCAGTTCCATCATCCTGCAGCACGCAACGGAATGATTGGGAGAAACCTCTTCAAGGTGCTGGGGCTGCTCGCACAGTTCCGTTGCATACGCGCACCTGGCCGCAAAACGGCATCCTGGTTTGGGATTGATCGGCGATACGACCTCACCCTTCGTGACTATGCGTTTCTTCTGGTCGTGCAGATCAATGGACGGTATCGCGGAAAGCAACACCTTTGTATACGGGTGCATCGGACGATTGAACAGTTCCTTCGCAGGGCTGATTTCAACAATTTGCCCAAGGTACATGACAATAATCCTGTCGGATAAGTGTCGCACGACGGACATATCGTGCGTCACGAACATATACGTCAGGCCGTGCGATTGCTGCAAGTCCTGCAGCAGGTTTAGAATCTGCGCCTGAATGGAAACGTCGAGCGCCGATACGGGTTCGTCGCATACGATGAACTTCGGGTCCATCGCCAGCGCCCGTGCGATGCCAACCCTTTGCCTGCGGCCGCCGTCAAGCTCATGCGGGTACGCGCGCCGCATACGCTTGTCCACGCCGACCAGATTCATCAGCTCATCAACTTTATCATTGATTTCGTTTTTGCTGAAACGCCTGGACAGCTTCATAGGCTCGCGGATGGTTGTTTCCACGGTCATTCTGGGATTCAGCGACGAGTTCGGGTCCTGGAAGATAATCTGCATATCGTGCCGAAGCTTGATGAGTTCAGCGTTATTGACATGCGTAACATCCTTGCCCTGATAGAATATCTGCCCGTCGGTACTATCGATCAAATGAATGATCGTTCTGCCGAGAGTGGATTTCCCGCAGCCCGATTCGCCGACGACCCCGATCGTGCTTCCTTCTTCAATGCCGAAGGATACGTCGTCCACCGCGTGCAAAGCGCCCCTTGTCGTAGGAAAGTATTTTTTTAAGTGTTTTACTTCAATTAACGGTGTCATGCCTTCCATCACCTTCTGTTTCCATATTAGGCTAAATCCTTCTTGCCGCCCTCCGCATACAGCCAGCATTTGCATCTATGGCCGTCTTCGAATACAGCATCTTCTACCGGCTCATTGCATTTGTCGAAAGCATACGGGCATCTGGGTACAAATTTACAGCCTTTGGGAAGATTCGTCGGATCCGGAGGCGCGCCTTTGATCGAACTGAGCCTGTCCGTATCCAGTGAGATGCTGGGAACCGCCTCAAACAATCCTTTGGTATACGGATGTTTCGGCTCCTCAAACACCTGTGCGATCAGACCGAATTCAATAATCTCTCCCGCATATACGACCCCGATTTTATTGCAGGATTTTGCGGCGACGCCGAAATCATGCGTGATCATGATCATCGCTGTGTTCTTTTGCTTTTGAAGATTTCCGATAATCTCAAGCACCTGCGCCTGAATAGTTACGTCGAGCGCGGAAGTCGGCTCGTCGGCAATCAGCAGGTCGGGATTGCATGCCAGAGCGATAGCGATCACTACGCGCTGTTTCATACCTCCCGAAAACTGGTGCGGGTACTCACGGAACCTGTCTCTGGAAATTCCCACCAGTTCCAGCATATCCACCGCCCGGATCAGTGCTTTGCGCCAGTTCGTTTTCTCATGCAGCCAAATGCCCTCAGCAATTTGCCAGCCGACGCGTTTCACAGGATTCAATGCTGTCATCGGGTCCTGAAACACCATAGCTATCCTGTTCCCGCGGATATGCAGCATTTCTTCCTTTGACAATTTGAATACGTCTTTACCGTCCAGTAAAATCTCGCCACCGACCACTTCCGCCGGCGGATCCGGCAAAATGCGCAAGATGGACCTGGCAATCGTCGTTTTCCCAGCGCCGGTTTCACCAACCAGTCCCAGCGTATCGCCGTAATCCAGATCAAACGAGACCCTATTGACAGCTTTTACGATTTCATGCTTCGTTACATACCGGACTTCCAGGTTTTTGACCGATAACAGATTTCCGCTCTTTTTTTCTGTGTTGATTTCCATCGTTCTTGCCTCCTTCTGCTATCTTCTCAATTTTGGATCCAGCGTGTCGCGCAAACCATCGCCGGCCATATTGAAGGAAAGCACCAGCAATACGATGAAGATGCCCGGGAAAAAAACCAGGTGCGGATAATAGCGCAGAAATGCTCTGCCGCCGCTGATCATAGCACCCCATTCCGGTGACGGTTCTTGAATGCCAAGTCCGATAAAACTCAAGCCTGCCAGAGACATGATTTTAAAGCCTGTGCTTGTCGTAAATGTAACGATCAGCGGCGCAAGACAATTCGGCAGAATGTGACGAACCATAATTCGGGTTTTGCTGCAGTTGATCGCCTTCGCCGCTTCAATAAACTCCAACTCCCGGACAGACAGCATCGTCGCGCGCAGCAGGCGCCCGATCATCGGAATGCTGCCGATGGAAAGTGCGACAATTGTCGGCAATACACCCGGTCCCATCGCAACGGAAATAACGATACATAACAGAATATTCGGAATAGACTGCAGTATATCGAAAAACCGCATAATCCCCGTTTCAATCCACTTTCCAAAGAAGCCAGCGATGAGGCCAAAGACCACACCCAGCATAGAGCCAAGCAAACTCGCCGACAGGCCGATCGTCAGCGAAAACCTTGATCCGTATATAATGCGGGACAGTATATCGCGCCCGAAGGAATCTGTGCCGAACCAATGCGCCGCGCTGGGTGTTTGGTTCGCGTGAATGGGATCAACTTTGGAATAATCATATGGCATCAGAAGCGGAGCAAAAATCGCCATCAGAATCATCAGAATAATAACAATGACACCGGCAACAGCTACTTTATTCTGTGAATATCGCCTTGCGAAAGCTATAAATCCAGAATCTTTCCATTGTTTCTGATAAAGAAGTTCTTCCTGTGTCGTCGGCTTGATTGTTTTCGTTTTCTTAGCCATATTGCTCCTGCCTCCTCTCCTTCTTATAAAGCTTGTTCAGCCTTTTTTTGTTTTTGCCTTCATACTGCGCTTTGATACGGGGATCAATAAACGCGTATGCGAGATCAGTCAGCAACATGCACAGGCAAAACAGCAGCGCAAGCAGCACGGTTACGCTTTGGATAATCGGGTAGTCGCGGTCTTTGATGGCCTGCACCATATAGTATCCGATCCCGGGGATGGAGAACAAGGTTTCAATAATCACAGTGCCTCCCAGGGCCGCGCCGAAATGCACGCCGATGGAGGTGATAACGGGTATTAATGCGTTTGGCAGCGCGTGGGTATACAGGATTCTGCGTTCAGACGCGCCTTTCGCTCTTGCTGTGACCACATAATCGGAGCGGATGACCTCGAGCATCTGCGAACGCGTCTGTCTTGCCATGCCGCCTAAACCCAGCATACTGTTGGCAAAACAGGGCAGAATATAGCTGTACCAGTGATCTATTCCAAAGCTCGGCAGCCATCCAAGCGTCAGCGAAAATACGACAATCAGCATCATCGCCAGCCAGAAGTTGGGCAACGATATTGAAAACATTGCGATAAACATGCAAAACCGGTCCATAAAGCCATTTCTGTGAACGGCCGCAGTAATCCCCAGAGGTATTGCGATCACCGTTTGGATGATGATACACATAATGGCGATCAGTGCCGTTCTCGGAAGGCGCGCCGTGATCTCAGATGAAACGCTCTTGCCGGTTATATAGGAATTCCCCATGTCGAAGTTGATGAACAGTTTTTTCAGGAAGGTGCCGAGTTGAATAATATAGGGTTGATCCAGGCCCATTTTCGCAGCCTGCACGGCATACTGTTCTTGCGTGTAGCCTGCCTCAAGATTGATAGCCACAGGATCACCGGGCGTAAAATACAGGATCGTGAAAATAATAAACGCCACACCTAAAGCGATCGGTATCATGAGCAGCAGTCTTCTTACCACGTATCTGACCATTGTATCTTTTCCTTTCAATCGGAATCTTCGTACGGCGCAGATTTTTTCCGCATTCCGCGTAAATCAGACCGCGGAGCGCATGTGAAAGCTTGTAAAGATTGAACGAGGGAAAGGCAATATACCTGCCTTTCCCACTCGTTCATTCTGGCCCGCCGTTATGGAACGATTACGAAAGCATTGTATATACTCTCGGAGTTTCCGGCGCCGGTGACGATCTCCTGAATATGGTCAGTACCGATGTAGCAAATGTTGTAATAGAACAGTGCATACTCGTAGCACTGATCGGTTACGTATTGGATCAGGTCGTTGGCTGTTTCGGGGCTTGAGGTATTGACGTTCGCGGCTTTGTCGTACAAATCCTGCAGCGTCTCATCCGCAATAATCAGGTGGTTTACGCCGGTCTTGTACTGGTTGATATCCAGTTCCGTCATCTGTTTCCAGGTATAGGAGTTGGTGGATCCCAGGCCGAATATACAGATATCCCAAAGGTCCCCGGTCTCGTCGTTGTTCGCGTCGGTGTACAGCGCGCTTTCGTACTGCAGCAGTTCCATGTCGATGCCGATCGCCTTTGCATACGCCTGCATCAAAACCGCGGACCTGCTGGTGTTGGTGTTGGGCTGTACCAGGACACGAAGCGTTTCGCCATTGTAGTTCGACTTGGCCAGATAATCCCTGGCGGTCTGCTCGTCATAATCGTAGTAGCTGCCTGTGTTGTTCAGCGCCTCATCCGAATCCAGCCATATCGGGTTCATCAGGGATGTGCAGACATGGCCGAAGGAACCCTGGGTCAGGAAAGCACAGGCGTAATCGTCGATACAGGTTGCGATTGCCTTGCGCAGATTGATATCCGAGCAAATGCTTTTATCGCTGCAGTTGAACGAAAGACGGATCAAAGCGGCGTTCGTGAGCTCTTCCCTGCTGTAGCCCGCCTTTGCGGTTCCGTCCTCGTTGATGAAGTTCGCGCGGTCGGCTTCCTCGATGTTCTGGGTATAATCGATTTCACCGTTTTCCAGCGCGATCGCGATGGTCGAGGGATCGGTGATGATTTTCAGGATCAGCTTATCAACGTTCAATGTGTTTTTGGCGCAGATATAGTCTGCGTCTGTCTGCCAGTAGCCGTCTCTCGCTTCAAAGTCATACTCGGAACCGGCTGTGCCGCCGGTGTAGAGATATAAACCTGTGCCGATCGGATCGGTCACCATCGCGTCGGGGCTTGCTTCCCAGGCAGCTTGCGTAACACAATAGCAGTACGTCACAAGGGTTTCGAAGTTACCCTTATTTTCGTTGCCGAACGTAAGTTCCACGGTATACTCGCCGACCGCTTTATGGTCGGTCAAAGAGCCGATAAACCCGTTCATGTGCCCATCCGCGATCATCAGGTCTATGGAATATGCGACATCCGATGCGGTTAAGTGATTGCCGGCGCTGTCATAGATATAGTCGAAGATCTCCACATCATAAACGCCGCCACCCTTGTATTCATAGCTCTTCGCCAGAATAGGGCGGAGGTTCTTGTCCGCGTCCAGCCAGAACAGAGGCTCGAACACGGCGCTTCGTACAGCCTGCTTACCGCCACGGTTTGTACCGTATGGGGTAAGCGATCCGGGATCAGAAGTTACGACCGCGGTCAGCGTGACCGGTTCGTCCGCCGCCGCCTGGGCAATTCCCCCGGCAAGCAGCGAGACCAACATAATGACCACAACCAGCATATTAGTTACCTTTTTCATCATTAGTCACCTTTCACCTTTCTTTTATTTTTTTGAATGACGCATTTTTCGTTCCCGCATCAATCAAAACAATCAAATTTCAATGCCGGCATGTTCTTTGGCCGGCGTCGGTTTATGCCTTAAACGGTATCCTCGGGCCTGCCGGAGAATTTTTTGTAAAGTTCGGGTAAGAGGCTTTCGAGATAATTCCCTTCGATCGACTGGTGGCTCAAGATATTGCGCAGCATTTCTTCCGTGCAGCAGGCGTTTTCATCGGCAACAACCTTACCGTCGCGAACGCCGTAGCCGATCCATGTGCGGGTACGTTTTTCAACGTCGCCGTTGGGAAGGCTGCGGGTAACGTTCAAGCTCAAATGCATGCCGCCTTCGCCGGTTTCCCATGCGCAATCAATACCGTAGCCTGCGTTCCGAAGCTCGTCCAGGCGACCTTGCGAAATCCCAAAATCCAGAATATTCAGCGGATAACGGTATGTTCTGATAATATTGCCTTCCGAGTCGTAATCATCTGCGAAGTAACCGCCGAAACGGTCTTTTCCATTGATATATCCGTGGTCTATATGTTCGCCCGGATACCAGATTTTGTAGTGCAGGCTTCCGCATCCATCGGGAACGCCCTGCGGTTTTATGTTGATCCAGCGGTACCACCAGCGGGTCATTTCCGGCCGGATTTTCTTCCAGTACAGGTAGTTGGCCAAATAGCCGCGCTTGTTATCGAACATGCAATAGCCGAATTCGCCTTTGGAATACTGTTCAATATTGGCAACGAGGTCTGTAAAGCTCTCAGCTGGAATTGCGTCTTTTGGGTCCATCGGGCACGCCTGGTCCAATATCATCTGTTCGAGAACGCCTGGCTTTATCGGTTCGATATCATAATAAGCCGCGGTTTCGTAAGCCCTTTCTTCCTGGCAAAGGTCCGGTCTTTCAGAAAATTTCAATTCTATCTTCTCCCTTATCTATGATGCGGTATCATGATCAGTCGGCGTCAATAGGCTGCTCCTTGTATTCAGCATACAGATCGGGCAGAATTTGCGGCAGATGCAGGTGCTCAATCACATTGTGAATCAGGATTTTCTTCGCCAGCTCCTCCGATACCGGTGTGGTTTCGTCGCGGATGATTTTTCCGTTTTTGGGATAATAGCCAAGCCATTCGATCCCAAGCATTTCAATGCCGCCGAGCGGATTTGGGCGGTCGATATGCACCCACATGTGGTGTCCGGGGCCGTCAAAATCTTCCCAGCCTGAGCTCCATCTGCAACCGGCTGCCCGAAGCGCTTCTTCGCGTTCTTCCGTCATGCCAAACTCGCTGAGGTCAACCCTGTGTACGAATTCTTTAATATGGTCCCAGGGATTCGTTTCCCCCTGGTCCAGTGCGCCGATGGTATACATCCCGTTTTTCGGATCCACGCCGTCCACCGGGGCGCGGTCCCAATGATCAACCGGGCACCAGAGCTTATAGCGCAGGTTTCCCTGTCCGGGCACCATACTCCTGGAGCGATGGTTGATAAAATTCATGAACCAGCGTTTCATATCGCCCGGAATATTCGGAATAACGGTATACTCAGAGTAATATGCCGCACCGTCAGGAAGCATGCAATACCCGAACTGTACTTTTCGATAGCCTGTCGGCGAAAGCAAATCCAAAAAGTTCTCAACGGGCAGCGCATCCGCCGGATCCATGGGACCCGCGTCAAGCAGCTGTTGCTGCAGCGGTGGAGGGCAATACAGCGGGTAATCCGTATAATACTTGGCAAGAGGCATTTTTTTCTCTTCCGGCGAGAGTTCGGGGAGTTTGTAATAATCCATTGTTTCTCTCCTTCTTTATTTTCGTGTTTGTCATAAGGACCGGTACAATATCCATTTTGGATGGAACAGATTTTCAAAAGCAAAAACCTACAGCATCTCAAGCATGGTAACGAAATATCAGCCGGGAATATCAAATGGCACCCAAAAGAATCCGCCTCAGCAGTAGCATTATGGGATTATTATTGCCATACTCGCCATCTTCTTCTCGATTCATTTATATCAAAATAATTATTGACGTTCAATTCCATTTGTTATATGATTTATTCTACGGAAGAATAAATCCCATTTTATAACGGACGACTTTTTCTGGTGAAGACGCATATGGATTTAAAACTGCTTCGGGAGTTCATCGTTCTTGCCCGTACGTGTAATTACCAGGAGGCCGCAGAGCTGCTTTTTATTTCGCAGTCCTCGCTTTCCAAACATATTCATCATCTGGAAGCGGAGATCGGCGTGCCTCTGTTTGAGCGCACGACAAGAAGCGTCCGGCTGAGCGAGTACGGCGATTCGTTCAACGATTATGCGCAGCGGATCATCAAGCTGTATGATGAGTTCGGCAAGTCTGTAACAAACATTCGCTCGCACAAGGAAAACAACCTCTCCGTCGGATTTATGCCTATGGTCGGGCATTATGGTATTGTCGAGTTATTGGCCATCTATGCAAAAGAACATCCCAACGTCAACCTGAACATGGTAGAACAGAAAAACACATCGGATCTGATGGAACAACTAAGTTCAGAAAAATGCGAGGCTATTTTTACCGCGCAATACATAAAAAACGATCCGAACTCCTGCAAACTGCTGTATAAAACAGATGATCTGGTCGTACTGTTTCCAAAAGATCACCCGATGGCAAACCGGGAAAGCGTAACGTTCAGCCAGCTTCGCGATCTGAATTTCATCATGCACAGCAGCGCGCCGATGGAAGCCGAGCATGTGCGCCAGCTATGCGCGAAAGCCGGCTTTGAGCCGAAAGTCATTATGACCATCAGCTTCAGCACAACCATTACGCGTTTGGTAAGCCAGGGGATCGGCATCTGCGTATTGAACCGCATGCAGCTGTCCGATGAAAACTATCCCGGCATTACCATGGTACGGATCGATCCTCCGTCGCCGTTCAATATCTATGTATTATACCTGAAAAAGAATAAACGGCATTACGCGACCGCCGATTTCCTCAATTATGTCAAATCACAGTCCGACTCAAAGTAATACGGCCGCAACGTTGCAGCCGGGCCGATAACTATTATCAGTGAAAGCGATTGTAGAATAATACGTAAAAAAGCGCTGACGCCAGCGCTTTTCACATTACTCCTGTATCGCCTGCCGGGGCGTTTTCTTTCGCATATAAACAACGGCGGCGACAGCCAGCGCCATAAAAGCAAGGCAGCCGAAGTAGACGGCGGGATAGCTGATTTTGTTTGCGACCAATCCCCAGATAAGTGCGCCCAAACCAATCCCCACGTCCATCGCCGAGAAAAAGGTGGAGTTTGCCGCGCCGCGTTTATACACGGGGCAGGCAGAAATCACAACGGCGTTGAGCGTAGGCTGCACCGCTCCGAAGCCGATGGCGAACAGCACCGCGGCAAGCAAAAACGAGGGCATGGTTCTCACCGTTCCCAGCATTATATAGGTTCCGGCCATCATGATAATTCCGGGAATAAGCACCACGGAGATCTCCCGGTTCTTGGTGATGCGGTCCACGCAAAGCCGTGTCAGCAGCAGCACAACGGCATACACCACAAAGAAGGAACTGATGGATTCAATCCCTATACTGGCGGCATAGGCTGGCAAGTAGGTCATTACGCTGCTGTAAGCAAACGCCACCAACAGCATGACCAACGCAGCGGGCAGGGCGGATTTTTCATACCCTCCGTGCTGCCTGGGCTTCATTTGCCCGGCGGGCGCCGCGGGCTTGGAATACGAAATAAAACCTGAAGCGATAAGCCCCATTGCGGCAATCACGGCTGCGCAAAGGAACGCGGTTTTGATATCAAAGGCGTGTGTGATCAGCAGGCCGATGGCTGGCCCGAGCGCCAGCGATGCGGCAGTGACAAATCCGAAATAACCGATGCCCTGGCCGCGCCGCTGCGGAGGCACAATATCGGCGATGATGGTGCTTGCGCTGTTGGAGGCCGCACCGTATCCGACGCCGTGCACTACGCGAAGCATAATCAGCACACCGATAGCGACGGCAAAGCGGTAGCTGAAGCAGGCGGCTAAAATAAGCACAAGCCCGAAAACCAAAAACGGTTTGCGGTCATATTTGTCAATCAGCACAGCAAACAACGGCCGGAACAGAAGCGCCGAAAACGTATATACGCTTACGATCAGCCCAGTAAGGGTCGCGTCCGCTCCAATCTGCTTGATATAGATGGGAATTAGCGGCATGAAGATCGTCATCGTGATACTCAGGGTGAAAACGGAACATAGGGTAAGTACATAGGGTTTTGTCCATAACTTCGGCATGGGTATTTCCTCCTTAATATGCCCAATTCAATACCCCGATCATAACAGAGTAAGGGCGAAATTGATACGTTTTGCTTTGGTATTATCAATGGTAGTATCTTGTTTGCTCCTTCACAATATTGAAAATAATTTCTATATTGCATGATGCTTTTCGCTACCCTAGTATGAAAATCAATCATACGATGAGAAGATGAGAGGAAGTGTTTCTATGATTATCGACAATAATGTGCACTGGCTGCCGGAAACCCTGTTCAGCGATCAGGCTTTGCTGAATGAAGTGCTGCGGATACCGCCGAAAAGCGCCGGTTTGTACGCTGAAATGGTACCGATACCCGGAACGGACAGGATGCAGTTTACCATCGAACAGCCAAAAGGCTACAAAAATCTGAACTACACCGAATTGGACGTCAACGCGGAAAAGCGCATCAAAGCGCTGGATATCGGCGGCGTTGACAAGGGAATCCTCAGGGTTCCCTGTCTGGAGGAATGGGCCAGCCTGGAGATGTGCCGGAAGTTTAACAACATGATGTACGAGACCGTGCAGAAAAACCCAGACCGTCTCCATCAGATGGCGATCGTGCCCCCGTGGGGCGATAAGGACAGCTTATATGAGCTGGAAAGATGCGTTAAAGAGCTCGGCTGCGTCGGCGTTGAAATGGCGGCCCATTACGGAAACCTGCACATGGATGATGAAGAATTCCGCCCGCACCTCAAGAAGATTGCGGAACTCGGCGTTCCCATCGTTATTCACCACACGCCGTTGCCGGCGGCCTATGAATCCATCTATGACAACGACCAGATGAGGCGCTTGCTGGGAAGATGCTTTGCCCAGCTCACCTGCCTTTTACGCAACGTATACAACGGCCTGTTTGCGGAGGTCCCGAATTTAACGGTGATCCACAGCTATCTTGCCGGCGGCTTCTTTGCGTTTAACGGTTTCCTTGGCGTATCCGCAATCGATACCACGGAACCTCACGTAGACGTACCCATCGAATATCAGGAAGGCCTGAAGCGCTCCACCGAACGGTTCACCAAGAGCGAGGTCGCGGGATGGTTCAAGAACAATATCTATTTTGATATGTGCCACGCGCTGCCATGGGGCAAGGAGTTTCTGGAGTTTGCCATCAAGGCAATGGGCGCGGATCATGTGCTGTACGGCAGCAGCTATCCCATCAATCCTCCGTGGTTCTTCGGCGGCGTTGACTTCATGAATAAACTGGACATTACCGACGAGGAGCGGGCGCTGGTCATGGGCGGAAACGCTCAGCGGCTGTTTAAGCTCCAATAAATATCACAGAAAGGAATGGCGGTAATCATGAAAATACTGCATCATGAAGAAAAATTTGAATACCCGCTGATGAAGCTCATCAGGGAGCGAGCCGAACAACTGGATATCAGCTATCTTGCGGCTGCGAAGATCGTTATCCCCGAATATGCCGCGCCTTTGGGCTGGCGCGATGATGAGTACAGTGAGAAGATGAGGCTGGCCGAAATAGACGCTCGCGCGGCTATCATGGAAGCCTATAAAGCGGAGCAGGAAGCCGCCGCTGGAAAGCAGGGAGGTGCTTAACCTTGAGTGAGTGCGAAAATGTAAAAAAGCTCAAATGCGACGTGGTAGTGGCCGGCGCCGGTCCGGCAGGCTGCTGCGCGGCGCTCAAAGCCAAGGAAAATGGCCTGAACGTCATTTTGCTTGACAAGGCTGACCCCAAATGGAGCGGAAGCGCGGGACGTGGAATCGACCTGCTGCACCTGGTCGGGAAAATCTCCACCGGCCAAAAGGCGATCAAAGACGCGCTGTGGCCCAAATGGTACGACGAACCCCACTTCGCAAATGAAAACATGCTGTACAGGTGCTGGGAAAAAGAAAGCTGGGCCATCAAGGAGCTGGAAAAATACGTTAACCTGAAATGGTATGACGGTGATTACCTGTATGAAAGCTCGGTGGAATCCAGGCAGACGGGCGACGGAAGAACCAGCATCCGCTTCCCCGGCTTGGACCTCAAGCCGCAGCTGGCCGCCGCGCTGAAAAAGGCGAAGATAACCACTTTAGCCCGCACGATGCTGGTCGACGTGCTCACAAACAATGGGAAAACCGCCGGCGTAACGGCCGTCAACACCCGTACCGGCGAACCCTGTGTAATTCAGGCGCCCGCCGTCGTAATGGCGACAGGCTACTGGTGCCGCCACACAGAGCCTGAAATGCCCACGTCCAAGTACAAGTACAAATATCACCACTGTCCGTCCGCTTTGTCCGGAGACGGGCTGGCGGCGGCATACCGCGCCGGCGCCGAGGTCGTGAATATGGAGCTTTGCGAAGGCAGCGTTCCGCATGACGACTACACCTGCATCACTAGAGGCTGCCTGATCGGCGTGCGTCCGGTGACCAACAGAGAGTATACGGCGGATGGAGAGCTTCTCCCCCGTAACGTAACGAAGAAAGAGTTCGCGGAGCTGGACCGGGCCGGCAGAACCCCTTTATACCGCGCCCTTGACCATCTTCCCGAGAATTTCGCAAAGCGGCACGAGGTCAACTTCACCGACGAAGGTTTCCTGAACCTGAAACTGGCCGGGGACCGCGGCTTCAGCCCCAGAAACCATTGGCTTTCCGTATCGCGGGATAAGCTCTACATCGTCTGCGGTACAGCCCTGGATATGCCGGGTCTGGCAACGGACGAGAACTTCATGACCACAGTCCCCGGCCTCTACGGCGTCGGCGATATCGTTTCTGGCTGCGGCGCCATTATGTCGGGCACGCTTTCCGGCTTCTATGTCGGTGACACTGTCGGCGAGTATATTCATCAAACCGGCGAGGTTGCCTTGGATGACGCTCAAGTCTCCCGGCAGCTTGAAATTGCCACTGCTCCGCTTCATGTGGAAGACGGGCAGGATCCGATCGAGTTTGAAAGCGCCGTTCGGGTCATGGTCGAGAAATACGTCGGCGTATTCAAAGCGGACGGCAAGCTCAACGAAGGCCTGTTCCGGCTGGAATCGCTGAAAAACGAGTTTATGCCCAAACTGATGGCCGAAAACCCGCATTACCTGATGCGGTGCCTTGAGGACAGAAATATCGTTCTGATCGCGGAACTGTTTATGCTTGCAAGCCTGGCGCGCAAGGAGAGCAGAGGTCTTTACAACAGGGCAGATTATACGGAAAAAGACCCTGCCAGGGATGGCCAGCTGACGTACCAGCGGCTCGAAAACGGCAAAACAGTCGTCGAGCTGAAAGAGGCGCCAAGGCTGAATCTTGAACTATTTGCCCAGAGGGGGAATTAATATGTCAGTGAAGATTGATCCAAAAAAGTGCATTGGATGCAAAATCTGCTATGAAATTTGCCCGATGGACGTCTTCACCCTCGACCAAGACAATGAGGGAAAACCGAAAGTAGCCTATGAAGAAGAGTGCTGGCACTGCGGGATATGCTGGATGGATTGCCCGAAACGGGCCATCGATATTACCATTCCCGCTTCATTCTGGTAGACGAAGTCCCGGGCACAAAACCATTTGCAGCTGCCGGGGAGAGGAACCGTACGGTTCTTTCTCCCCGCCGGCCCCAGAAAATCCATGCCATTGCGAAGGAGAGGGAAAATTATCAGTCATTCTTCAAATACAGAAGGTAAGGAGACGGCCGGATTGAACCCTGCAAGGAATACGCTCATAAAGGATTTCACAAAGGGGAAGATTTCCAAAAAGCTGCTCCTCTTCTCCATTCCCCTTGTGCTGGCAAACGTACTGCAAACGCTGTACAATCTCGTTGATATGGCGGTTGTAGGCAATTATGTCGGCAGCGTCGGCCTTTCCGCGGTTTCCAACGCGGGCGATATCATATTTCTGTTCACCTCCATCTGTATGGGTTTTTCCTCTGCTGGCCAGGTTTTAGTCGCACAGTATGTAGGCCTGAAAGACCCCGACGGGATCCGTAAAACCATCGGCACCATCTTTAGCTTTATGTTCATTGCCTCCGTCGTTATGATGACGGCGGGACTTTTAGCGGTCGGTTGGACGCTGAAAGTGATCAACGTACCTGCCGCAGCCTATGAAGAAGCCCGAAAATACTGCGTGGTCGCATACTGGGGATTGTTCTTTATCTTTGGGTACAATATGGTATCCGCTATCCTGCGCGGCATGGGCGATTCCAAGCGGCCGCTGATCATCATCGCGTTTTCCGCTACGCTCAACCTCGGCCTTGACCTTGTCTTTGTCGCGGGATTGGGGCTGGGCGTCATGGGCGCGGCTATAGCCACCGTTATCAGCCAGGGCGTCGGCTTTATCGGCGCGCTGGGGTATTTGTACCGTAAGCGCGAAGCCTTCGGCTTTGATTTCAAACCGGCCAGTTTCGCAATGGACCGCGTTGTCGTAGAATTCCTTTTCAGGCAAGGATTGCCTATCGCATTGCAGCTCAGCACATTGTCCATCTCCAAAGTATTTATCAATACCTGGATCAATTCCTATGGCGTTATCATTTCGGCGCTGACAGGCGTCGGCATGAAGATCGGCATGGTGGCCTCCGTTGTTTGCGGCGCTCTGCAGATGAGCGGCGCATCGTTCATGGGGCAGAATTTCAGCGCAGGGAAACACGACCGGATGGCAAAAGCCATCTATATGATCTTCATATGGGGGCTAATCTTCAGTGTTTTCCTGTCAGCCGTTGTCTTGATTTTTCCAAAACAGGTATACGGATTGTTCACTACGGATGCCGCCGTGCTTGCGTTGTCCGACTCCTACATCCCGATCCTTGTCATTAATTTCGTGGCTTTCGGTTTGCGCGCGCCCATGCTCGCACTCATATACGGCCTCGGCAACGGCAGGCTTTCGCTGATTATCGGAATCCTGGACAGCGTCGTGGCGCGGGTAGGCGGCTCCGCCTTGCTCTGCTTTGCTATCGGTATGGGTTATGAAGGCCTGTGGTACGGCAATGCGCTGGCGGGCTTATCGCCCTTCATCATCGGCGGCGTTTATTTCTGGTCCGGTATGTGGAAAAAGCGGAAACTTACCATATAAATAACAATCGCCTGAACCATAAAGCCGAAGCCCGTTCCTGAGAACGGGCTTCGGCTTTTCGTATGAAATCCGGTTGCGGGGTTGCGCTAAACTCAGACGATGGCAAGCCCGACAGGAATATCGGCAAGCACTTCGGCGCCGCTTTCTTGCACTACAAAGGAATCCGCCAATACGACGCCGCCGCTGCGCTTCACCTTGGGATTGTACAAATCCACTTCCTGCGTAAACACCATATTGCGGTTGATGATTACGTTTTCAACGCTGTCTACGTTTTCATCGATGTCGTTGTAAGAAGGAAAGCCCCCGGAAGTACAGCCGTGAGAATGATAGCCGCACTCAAGATACGCCATGCCTTCCCGCCTGACGGGCTCCCGCAGCGCTATAACAGCGTCTTTCAGCGTCGCGCCGGGCATCATGCTGTTCAGCGACGCCCGATATGCCTCAACGCATACGTCGTGAATCGTTCTGATATTCTTGCCGGGTTCGCCGATACACACCGTTCTTTCCGTGTGCGTGGTCATTCCCGCGTGCTTCACGTGATACTCCACGACGATCATATCGCCGTATTCCAGCTTTCTGGTGGACACGGGCGGGTGCTTGGGATGCGCAAAGACCGGATTCCCCGAATCCATTAGCAGCATGCTGTTAGGTTCGCCGCCGTTTGCGACAAGCGCGCGCAGCATTTCCGCGTATAGTTCGCATTCCTTCACGCCCGGCTTGGCCGCGGCAAGCAGCGCGTTGTAAACGTGGCGTGCAATTCCCCCGGCTTTATACAGAATGCTGATTTCTTCTTCGCTCTTAATCAACTGAACGGACCAAAGCAAAGCGGACGCATCGACAAACGAAGCCCCCGGCAATTGTTTCTGCACATCCGGAAATATGGGATATTGCTGAATAAACGGCCAGTAATTCTGCACGTTTCCCACGATACCGATGCGGCCGTTCTCCCAGCCGATCTCCTTGACCACCGCAACCGCGTCTTCGACGGTTGGAATTGTGCGGACGTCGTTTACCCAGTTGTAACATATACTTTCGAAGGTATCGTGCGCGGTGCCGACGAATGCGATAGGGTCTTCCCGATACGGGAAAAGCACCATCGACCGCCCCTGCGACGGAATTGCCGTGAGATATCTGAAATTCACCTCGCACAGGCCGAACTGCGCATCGCTGCCCCAAACCATCAGGCAGTCAAGCCCCCATTCGCCCATCGCCTCACGTACAGCACTCCATCGCCTGTCGCGTTCACGAAGCGAGGGCTGCGGGATGTTCTTATGCACAGAGGGCATCTTACCCATATAAGCGCAATAATCCTGAAATGCAGTCATGAGTACTCCTTCCTGTCTAGTCCCGGTATCCGTAAACGTCGCGTGCTTTTTCGGTGCTGATGAAACCGTCATCCAGGTCCCGTTTCACCAGCCTGGGATCGCGGTCCTTCGGATTTCCAAAGCCTCCGCCGCCCGCATTGCAGACAATGATGCGGTCCCCCGCGCTCACCTTGAACCCTACCGTTTTCTGGGCAAGCACGGTTTCTTTCCCGCTGATAATGGCTTTTGCCCACTGGGAGCCTCCGTCGCTGCCTCCTTCAGCCCCCGGCGAGGGGTGCCTGTTGCGCAGAGAAATATAGGACACGGTCATCGGTTCCAGCACCTCGTATTCCACGATCACTCCTGTACCGCCGCGGAACTTGCCGTCACCGGCGTTATCCTGCACAAATTCGCGCTTGATATACCGTATCGGTGTGTTTTGTTCAGTGACCTCTATACTTGGGATCATCATAGCGCTCGCTTCGACCTGCGACGCCGGCCAGCCGTCCGTATTCGCACGGCCGCCGCCGCCGATGGCAAGGCCGTCAAGCGCGGTGTACACAAATTGCGAACCGTCTGCTTTTTTGCCGAAAAAGGTCGTGGTGCTGTTGCAATTGCTCCAGGTCGCCCAGCCGCGCTCAGGCTGGGCTTTTGTAAACGCAGTTAAAACAGCGTCGAGTATCACCGCGGCGGTATCGGTCGGGCTGCCGCCGACGGGAGCGGGAAAATTCGGCCTGACAATCGTTCCCTTCGGTGCCGTAATGGATTTGAACGGACGGTATAAACCCTGGTTTTTGGGGATGGACGGGTCGGCCCAGTACATCAGCGACTGCCATACCTTCGGTATAAACATATATGGCGCGCAATTGATAATTCCCTGTGCCTGCTCGTCTGTACCGGTGAAATCCACCGAGATATCGGAGCCTTCAATGGTCACGGTGCCGCGAACGGCCCAGTCCCTGTCCTCGATGGCGTCGTGCTCCGTATAATCGCAAAACGAATACACGCCGTCGGGGATTTTTTCAACTTCCAGCCTAGCTCTGCGCTCGCTGATATCCAATATCTCCCGCACGCTGATCTTGTATGTTTCAAGGCCGTACTTATTCACAATGCTCTCCACGGCTTGCTCACACTGGTCAAGCGCCGCCAGTTGGGCGATCGTATCCGCTTTTTGGTCTTCCGGCATACGTACGTTTGTTAGATACAGGCGCATGATATCGTCGTTGATTTTCCCTTTGCTGATCAGCTTGATGCAGGGGAAGCGGACCGCTTCCTGATAGATCTCCGTTGCCCCCAGGCAAAGGCTGCCGGGAACCATACCGCCCATATCGGTGCGGTGCGCCACACAGCCGGCAAAGCCGATCATCTCGTTCTCGTAAAACAGCGGCTTCATTAGCAGCAGGTCCTGGGAATGCAATCCGCCGAGATAGGGATCGTTCGTCATCACAACGTCGCCGGGAAAGAGGTTTTCTTTTCCCACAACCCTGAGTATCGCGTCGGCATTCGTCTTCATTCCGCCTTGGTGCGCGGGGATATACTGCGCAAGCGCCAGCAGTTCGGCGTCGGAAGTCAGGATGCCGACTGAAAAATCCTTGCATTCGGCGAAAAGCAGTGAATGCGCAAGCTTTGTTATGGTTGCGCCCGTTTCAGCCACAGCCGATTCCAGGCTGTTACGGATAACTTCAACCGTTATCGGATTCAGTTTTACGTTAGCCATCGTCAATCCTCCTGCTTTTCGCAAAGCACGTTAAAGTTCAAATAGCTGTCTACATAGCTTTTTTGTCCCGGCCTGACGACAATCGTCGTGGTCGGCAGCTCGATGATCGCCGGCCCGGATATCGTATTCCCTGTTTCCATCAGCTGCCCGTCGTACACATTGGTATCCGCCATGCCCTTACATTCATGGAAATAGGCTTTACGCGTGCCCTTAAGCGCATGCGCGCTGTCTGCTCCGCGGTCTTCGTAATGCGTAAACTCCGGCTTTTTGGTTCTGCCGAAAGCGCTGACGCGGATATTGATAATATCCGGGGCCGTGTCTTCAACGTAACCATACTTGTTCTTGTGATATTTCGCGAAGCATGCGACGATCTCGTCCAGGCTTTTGACATCGGACGGGATATCGACGACAAATTCGTTAAACTCGCCGGGATACTTCATATCCGCGCGATAATGGTAATACCGCTTTTTCTCACCGACGAAAATATCGGCAAGCTTTGCGTCGCCGTTGGCTTTTAGGGCACCATAAGCCGCCATCAGGTCTTTAAACTGCAAATCCGCCGTGTTGCGGTTTATGTTCCGGATAAAGTCAAACCGGATCTCGGAAATCGTCAGCCCGAGAGCCGAAAGCACGGAGGCGTCTCTGGGAATAATAATATGTCCCAGACCGATTTCCGCGGCAAAATCCGGCACATGAATGGAACCCGCCCCGCCGAACACAACCAGCTTATAATCCCTGGGATCATGCCCGCTTTGCAGCGTGGAGACCTTCATACCGCCGAGCATGTTCTCATTGACGATGCTGTAAATTCCCGACGCGGTTTCAATCATCGATAAGCCAATTCTGTCCGCTAGACTGCTGATTGCTTCCTGCGCCTTTTCAAGGCTGAGTTGCATTTCGCCGCCGAGGAAGTAATCGGGATCGATATAGCCCAGCACCAGGTCCGCGTCCGTTACCGTGGGCTGGGTTCCCCCGCGCATATAGCTGACCGGCCCGGGAAAGGATCCGGCGGACTGCGGGCCGACGTGCAGGCCGTTGCCTTCGTCAACCCAAGCGATCGAACCGCCGCCCGATCCGATGGTTTGGATATCAATGGACGGAACGATAATATCCCATCCGTGTATCATGCTGCGCAAGGAAAGCGGAATGGTATTGCCCGTCAGCACCGTAATATCAAAACTGGTTCCGCCCATATCCACGGCAATAATGTTCGGTTTCTTGCCGTCGGCGGCAAGGCTGCCGATATTAGCCGCCGCAACGGCCCCGCCGGCAGGGCCTGACAGGAAAATATTAACCGGGCGGTCTGTAATATACCGGCTTGCCGTAACACCTCCGCTGGACTGCATAATCTGCAGTTTGGCTTTCATGCCGAGCTCCGCCAGGCGGTGTTCAAACCCTTCCAAATGCTTCTGCACCGTTTGGGTTAAATACGCGTTGATGGCAACGGTGCTTGTCCGTTCATATTCCCGTATTTCGGGGCACACATCGGAAGATATACTGACCTGAATGCCGGGAATCTCCCGGTATAGGATCTCCCGGATGCGTTTTTCATGTTCCGGATTGAGAAAGGCAAAAATCAACGACACCGCAACAGACTGTATCTTCGCCGCTTTAATTACCGCGGCTGCAGCAATTACATCCTCTTCATCCAGCGGCGTGAGTACTTTTCCAGTAAAATCTATCCGTTCGGACACCTCATATGTGCGGTGCCTTGCCACGAACGGCTCGGGATGGGGCGCACGGAGATCATATCCGTTGTCGCGCCTGATTCTTCTCAGGTTCAGCTGATCCCTGAACCCCTTCGTCGTAATCAGCGCAATCTCCATTCCCTGCCTTTCCAACAGCGCGTTGGTTGCCACGGTGGTACCGTACACAAAGCGCGAAATGCAGGGTATGAAGTCTTCGACAAACATTTTCTCCTTCTCCGCCAGCTTGGTCAGTGTGTTCATAACGCCTACAGCCGGATCCGGTTTGGTCGAACTGGCTTTTGCGATAGTGATTCTGCCCTGACCGTCAACGGCAACACCGTCTGTAAAAGTTCCGCCTACATCGACGCCTACAATAAATGAACCGGCCATTCGCATATCCTCCATATCTTATATCGATCGGCAAAGATTTGTACTCTCCGTGGTCTTCACTCCACTAGGTACAAGATCGCCGACGACGAACCCTATTTTTGTTATCGTGAGCCGGTTAGTATTCTATAGTAAGCAAAATACCAATGCAATATTGCAAGTTTTTTCAATATAATACGAGAAAGCCACGCAAATAAAAAACACGCCGGAACGGCGTGCTGCATTTCGTTCTGTTTTATGCCCGGTCCGGCGGTGCAGCCAGCTTTTCTCCGAGAAACTCGTCGACAATCAAAACATCCGCATACCCGCTGTTGAGTACGGCGCGGACGGCGTCGGCTTTATGTATGCCGGAAGCCGCAATGATTTTATGGGGAATTTGCTTATACTGGTCAATCGATATAGCCAGCGTCCGCCGTTTGAGATCCGTATCAACTTCCTTGCCGTTTGAATCGAAAAACCGGAACAGGAAGTTGGCGCAGGTGCCCTTTTCTATAAGCTTTTGCAGGTCGTCCGCTTTGGGGAAGAAATCCTTGTTCGTAAACTCCGCGGAATAATCCTCGATAAACGAACCGACACCGCAAATCGAGACTGTTATTTTGGGGAATAAAGCAAAGCATCTTTTGTTCTCGCTCTTTTGGAGGGCTTGGATCAAAGCCTCTTCCGTTTCATACAGCACTTTGTCCCTCATGACATGCAATGAGCCTTTAAAGGACATATGCATACGTTCCAAAGGCAGATTCTTGCGAAGATTCGGCAGGGTTTGTCCCAGGCCGCCGCCGTTCATCAGGACGAATTGCGTCGCTCGGTGCACGCAGGGATTTAATCGGTAGACGATCTGATACGTAGTATTCCCCCAACCAAAACCGACAATATCCGTCATGGTAAGGATGCTTTGGAGATAACGGGCACTTTCCAATGCGACGTCGTTATTGATTGCCTTTTCTTCGGGATTGCTGCCGAAAAAGGCAGCGGAGCTGATAATGCACTTTTCTAGGCGGTATTTTTCCTTTAGCGTTTGCGCCAGCTGCAATGAGCGCATGAACGGATGCTCGATATACGTGCGGACGATGTTTTCCGATTTTGCGTAGCTTAGAATCCGTGAAATCGTCGTCGGCGATACGTTCATGATTTCCGCAATTTCTTTGGGAGTTCGCTGCTTGATATAATACAGCTCAACAACTTCCAGTATTTTCCATTTTGATTTTTGCATTGCTTCGCGGTGCACCTGCCGTATCACTCCTTGGCTTGTACGAAAATGCCTGAATATTGAACGCAGCTATCCGGTTATTGCCGTTTCAGGGGAAACAGGCATGAGCCGGAATCCAAATTTCAGCCGTACTGTATTTAAAAGGATGCGCTCCCCTCTCCCGCTGCTACAGAAGGAAGAAATCCCGTTTTTCGCAGATGTGTCCATAAACTGCGGTTAAGCAAATTGTATTCTAAAACCCCGCTTTTTACAAGCTTCGCGCATGCCCATTGTTAAGCGCATCGCCCTTTACCGGTTCCCGTTTGCTGGGTGCAACTGCCGTTTGCCGGGTAAAATCCTTTTATCAAATTGTAAAGGTCATACGGTGTTTGTCGAATATAACATGACCAAACCGTTTATAGCGACTGCTTTGCCAAGAAACCGAGATCATGAAAGTGTGCCCCGGTCGTAACCAATATTCCGAAATCGATCATTGTGCTGATAAGCTTGTTGGTTCATTCTCGGGATTCTCACAGACGATTTTGCTTATTTCCACCATTCCTAAAAACATTTTTTACTCCATGGAAATTTTGTTTTTCATTTCTCTGTGGACAAAGTTCAACATTTATATCCGCTACCTCCTCCTTGTCTTTTGAAAGCCAGACTCTCAGCGGTTTAGGCGAAGTAATCTACCATTTTCACGTGCACAGGATATTCATCAGGAACCTCGATTATGGTACGGCCGTTTTGGATGGGCAGCGTGAGATCATGGGTTCCTGCCGGCAGGCCGTCGACAATAACATACAGATCCTTACCCTTCACGGTATAGAATCCGGTAACGCCAGGCGCCAATTCGTCTTGCTGCTTCTCTTGCCATGCGCGAGTACCGTTAATCGCCTCGCCATGCCGGCTCATCCATGCTCCAAGTTTCCGTAAACGATCAACTTGAATATCAGGGATCATACCATCCGCCCTGGGTCCAATATTGATGAGCAGGTTTCCATTGTGCGAAACATAGTCTGCGAGCAGTCGCACCAGTTTCTGCCCGCTGATCACAGTCTCCTCGCCTTCATTTTGATTGTACCCGAACGATAACCCCAACCCCCGGCACATTTCCCACTTTTTGTCCAATGAGCGCCGCCCCGTCAGGTATTCCGCTGTGGTATAATCGCACCATTCACAGTCCCAGCGGTCATTGATCAGCCCTTCTTGCACAGTATTGTAATAGTGTGCGAACAGGCTTGGGAGATCCCCGTGTCCTTTCTCTGGCCAACCAATATCGTTCCAAAGCAATGAAGGCCAGTACCTATCGATCAGTTCCATTGCTTGATTATAGGAATAGTCCGCAAATGCATATGTCCGGTTATAGGAATTATAAGAATCATGCCTGAGTTTCGGGTATGGATGTGTCGTCCAGTCAAATAAACCTGAGTAGTATGTCCCCATTTTCATACCTTGGTCCCGAACCGCCCGGGCCAGATCTCCTGTTAAGTCGCGTCTGGGTCCGTAATTCATGCTGTTGTAATTGGTATATTTTGAAGGATACAAACAGAATCCATCATGGTGCTTGGTGGTCAGCACCACATACCCTGCGCCCGCTTGCTTAAACAGTTTCGCCCATTCCACCGGCTGCCAATTGTGGCAGGTGAACATGTCTGCAAAACTCTCATACTGAAAGCCCTTCCCGTATGTAGTCTCGTGATGCTTCAGCGCCGGCGATCCTTCGATGCGGATTGTGTTGAGGTACCATTCGGCATATGGGTTATGCGTAAACCATTCTTCGGCTGAGGGTTCTGCTCCCAATTCCCAAGTGACCTCCGCCCATGCCGGCACAGAATACAATCCCCAGTGAATGAAGATGCCCAGCTTGTTGTCACTAAACCATTTTGGTAACTTGTGTGCTGCTATACTATCCCACGTTGGTTTGAAATACTTTTGCTCCATTGTGTACCCTCCGTCTTCATGTTTTCGTATGGTGAGCGTCCATTTTATGCACCTTTTTCGCTCCGCACGGCATGATACGTTTGCCCGCGAATAGACAACCTTGCCACAACAATCTCATGCTGTATCCTGCATTTCCAGTTACGATCTCCACTTGTTGTTTCCCATTTGCAGGATGAAGCTTCCATATTCATATCCAAATTTTAGAACCGCAGTTTGGTAATTTTACCAACACATATATCCACCATCTATCGGCAGAACAACCCCGGTTGTGAACGACGAAGCATCACTGGCGAGATAGATGATAGCCCCTCCGAGTTCCTCTGGCTGCCCGGGCCGTTTCATTGGCGACATTTCCATCCATCGTCTCACCATTTCCCCATTTTCATCAAAGATTGGTCGTGTCATCCTCGTCATCATGTAACCGGGAGCAATCGTGTTCACCCGGATGTTGTAAGGAGCCCATTCTGTAGCCAGTGATTTTGTCAGATGGATTACACCTGCTTTGGATGCGTTATAGGCGCTTTGGTTTTGAGGGGTATTCACAATCATTCCGCTCATCGAGGATATGTTGACGATGGACCCGCAGCGGTTCTCGATCATCACCCTCGCGGCAGCCTTGGACATAATGAAGACTCCGTCCAGATTCACACGCATGATTTTTTGCCAATCGGATAAAAGCATATCTTGGCTATCCACATGCAAACAAATACCGGCATTGTTTAAAAGAATATCCAGCCTGCCAAACTGCTTGCAAACGGTTTCAACCGCGTTATCCGCGGATTTCTCATCAGCAACATCGCATAAAACCGCCGAGCACCTCGTACCGAAAGCGCATAATTCCTCTGCGGCCCTGCTCGCCCCAGCCAGGTCAATATCAGCGATCAGAATATCAGCTCCGGCTTGCGCCATCGCTTGAGCCATGGCATACCCCAATCCCGTTGCTCCCCCTGTCACGATCGCTGCCTTGTTTTTCAATGAAAACATATCCATGATACCCATTATGCATTACCCCCATTACCATCATTCAGAATATTGATGTAAACTAGCTGTTTAATTTCTATTATATTATCCACAGCTACAGTATGCTATCGTTTCTTTGTGCGATATTGTCCTAGTTCCTTATACGAATCTAGGCAGCCGGTCGCCATGTGCCTCAATCAGGTTATCGCACATTGCTACGATGTCATCGATGGACAGCTCGCTTTGCGAATGCGGATCCATCATCACGGCTCGGTAGACATCCTCCTTCTTCAGTGTTTTTGCAGCCTCCAGCGTCAGCAGCTGCACGTTGATGTTCGTACGATTAAGCGCGGCACATTGTTCGGGCAGCTCGCCGGCAAAGGTCGGTGCAATACCGCTCGCATCCACCAGGCACGGGACCTCGACAACGGCATTTTGCGGCAAGTTGGTAATCAAACCGGTATTCAGCACATTGCCGCCAATCTTGTAAGGGATATTGGTCTCCATCGCTTCCAGGATATAACTTGCATACTCGTGAGTGCGCGAATGGCTCAGATCAGGATCCTTCGTAAGGGTATCACGCTGCTTGTTCCACTTGTTAATCTGCTCCATACAGCGGCGCGGATACTCGTCCAGCGGTATATTGAAGCGGTCTATCAACTCGGGGTACTTGTCTTTGATGAAATACGGCATATACTCCGCATTGTGCTCCGATGATTCCGTAACGTAATACCCAAACCGCTTCATCACCTCAAAACGGACCATATCATTGTGTTTCTCGATCATGGCAAAGGCGCGCCTCTTGATTTCCGGGTATAAATCTTCCCCGTTCCTGCGCACTTCCAGCAGCCATGCCTGGTGATTGATCCCGGCGATCTTCCACTGCAATACATCGTCGTACCGGTCTTCCATACCCACTTCTTTCAGCAACGTGCTGCAGCACACCTGCACGCCGTGGCACAAGCCGATCGTTTTGACGGACGACATCGTCAGCATGGCGCCCGTCAGCATCGCCATGGGGTTTGTATAGTTCAGAAACCAGGCGTTAGGGCATACTTCTTCCATGTCGCGGGCAAAATCCAGCATGACGGGGATCGTTCGTAAAGCACGGAACACGCCGCCCACGCCCAGCGTATCGGCAATCGTCTGCCGCAAACCATATTTTTTCGGTATCTCAAAATCCGTAATCGTACATGGGTCATAACCACCTACCTGGATAGCATTGACCACATAGTCCGCGCCACGCAGCGCATCCCTTCGGTTTTCTTCATTGCAGAAGCTTTTGATCATCGCCCTGCTGCCAACATTGTCACGGATCGCCGTCAGCATCAACTCGGATTCCTTTAGCCTGACGGGATCGATATCATACAAATTGATTTCAGCATCCGACAGTACCGGAGTACTCATGCAGTCGCCCAATACGTTCTTTGCAAATACGGTAGAGCCTGCTCCCATGAACGTGATCCTTGCCAATGTCAATACTCCTTCAAAATTGTCTTCCTGGACTTACTGTGGAGTTTTATTTTCATTCGGTTAATATGGTTCTGATTTGTTGTATATAACGAAATTGCATCACTATGATATCGATTCGCCCTTTTAGTTATTTAACCGGCTTTTGATTATATGCATAAAGAATAATCATTATTCCCTGATCTTTGATAATTCGAGATAGATATAAAAATCCCAGCTTTCCCCTTGGTTAATCCGCTTAACTGTGTCATGTTTTTCCGCCATGCTGATGCTGTCATAATACCCGCTCGAAGGTTCCAGGGCACAGTTATAATCCCCGCGATACCCGCCTTGGGTCTGCCATACGCCTAAATAAGGCAGCTTTTTCTCATCAAAACGAAGCGCAACGGAAGCGTTCTGCTTTGGATAGGTATAGCCGCAGTATCCACGGCTGCATGCCTTGCTGAAATAAAATTTCGTCATGCCCGGCTCCTGCTCCGGCGGCAAGGCAGCAAGATCATACGGAGCCGAGACCATCTTTAGCTTCAATCCTCGATCTCCCAACGCCCCTTCAAGGACGTTTTCAATTTCATCACTGCCCATAGGATATATAAAAAGCATCTCCGGTTGCTGAACCACTAAGCAATGGCATGTCCAAAGGCAGGGAATGCTTTGATTGCCCGTGTTGTGAATATGATATCGATACTGCACAGAGCTGCCAAACAGATGAATCGTCTTTTGATACTGATATGAAAGGAGCCGGCTGTGAGTACTGAGGATCAAAGCATCAGATTGAATATCATATGAAAAAGGCAGTGTCCATACCTCACCATGGTCAGGATAATGGATCTGTTGGTCGTCAATCGTAGTCAATTCAGGCACTATATTCGGAAAGCAATCGTCAAAACCGCTTGCGTCTCCATGCGCAAAAGGCATTCCGGGTATAAGCGGCGGATAGTTACGTTCTGGCGGGCTCTGGTACAACAGCTCAAAATCCAAGGCTTTGTGATAAATTGATGCGGTTTTCCCGCCTCGTCCAGGCAGCACCGTCACGCGCAGTATGTCATTTTCCAGTACAACTGCAGGCTGCTCACGGTATTTAGCTGTTTGAATTGTACCCATCTTATTCCATTCACTTTTCGCAAATTCAGGCTATTCATCCGATACGCTGCCTGGCAGAATACTATTTCGCAAGATTCTCTTTCTTGAAATGAATAAAAGCGCTGCAGTAATCACCCTTCAGCGGTATGGCGACTCCGATATGCATTAACGCCGCACCACTCATGCGCATGCCTTCGTCACTCACGTATATCCCATCCGGTTTGAGCCCCCTCATTCTGAACCTCGGCAAGATTTTATCCCAATGCCGCATTCCATGCGCAAAGGCAAACACGCTGAATGCGTCTCCATCACGTCTCAGATACTCCAGTACGCTGTATGGATGCTCTTGAGCGGACGCGATACGGAAGACATAGGAATCCTGAAGATCCGGCCGCAATTTTTTAAATGCGGCGATCGATTCTTTGAGTGTTCCCAATTCCGTTTCAGATGACGTAAGCAGGTTTATCCCGATACTCATTGATCCCGTCATGCCGGTATGAATCCGAAAGGAAAGCGGTGTGATTCTGCCGTTGATGCCGTTTGGAGAGGATGCGATATTGCCCGCTCCGCCTGCTGTTTTTGGAATGAAAAGCGTAGTAAAGCCTTCATGGAGAAGCATGACATCCACAGGATCGGCATTATCGGAACGGTTGATCCGGTCCGCATACGGTACCATCCCAAAATCCGCTCTGCCTCCGCCGCTTGCGCAGTTTTCAAACAATACCTGCGGGTGGTTCTCGTTGAGATGCTTCCAGATCGAATACAAATTCTGAATATATCGCACCGAGACGCTGCGCTTTTCATCCATGGGGGCTTCAGGCCATCCATACTCTGTAAAATAACGGTTCATATCCCATTTCAGGTAATCCAGCCGGTAGCTTTTGATCGCCTGATCCAGCCAGTCAATCGCCCAATCCCGAATGTCATCTCGCGCAAGGTTTAAAATCAGTTGGTTCCTGCACAGGCTTTGCTTGCGCGTAGGGTCACGCAGCACCCAATCCGGATGCTGTCTGTAAAGTTCGCTGTTCGGATTTACCATTTCGGGTTCTACCCAAAGCCCGAAAAGCATTCCTTTTTCATGGCAGGCATCGGCAATCGGTTGGAGCCCCATCGGAAAACGGCGCCTGTCGACCGTCCAGTCACCCAATCCGGTTTTATCATTCGTCCGGCCCGGCATCCAACCGTCATCGATCACAAATAATTCCGCACCGATATCAGCGGCTTTGTTCACAAGCGCCAGCATATTGTCTTGCCGAACATCAAACTCATAGGGATACCAGGAATTATATATAATTGGGCGCTGATCATAGGCTTTGTTCCGGGGGCATAAATAATCGTATTGCAGATCATACAGAGTCATGGACATCTGTTGAAAGCCCCGGTGACTAAAGCCAAGCGTAAAGGCGGGCGTTTCAAAACTTTTTCCGGCAGCTAAGGTATACTCTGTGTCGAAATCGTTAATCCCCCCGGCAATCGATACCTGTCCCAGATTATTTTTTTCAACTGCTATTTTGAAGTTGCCGCTCCAGTGAAGCACACCATAATACACCTCTCCGGATGTCTCGGTTGATTCTCCCAGCATATCCAAAGCAAAAAACGGCACCTGCTGGCAAGCCCCGCATGTGCCGCGGCGGTTTTCCAGTATGATTTTCGACTGCGTCAGAGGCAGCTGCATTTTTTGATATTCGGCCCCCCAGCTTCCAGCCATGTGGGTCAGGCGGTATTGCTCACCAACCGGCAGGTAACAGCAGGCGCTAAGCGTTTCGTATAAAACAACAGGAAGGTCTCCTTCGTTGCGAATCAAAGCAGAACGGCTTACAAGATCATTTGTGCCATATCCCCGGTAGTGCAAGTCTACAAAAAGAGGATATGCCTCATCCTGCAGCGTTACACAGAGCCGGTCATCCTGAATCGAATGGGCGGAATAGCGAAGGCGTACACTGCGGACCCCGTCAGCAAACCGGCACAGCAATGCCGGCTCGCCATAATCAAAGGGTTCCTGTGTCCTGAATTCTGTCTGTAAAAGCGATGTCTGATGCACGCCAAAAGCATACTGCTTGTCGATACCTTCCAGAAGCAGATCAAGGGAATCAGGCTCTTCCAGTTTATTCCCCCAATAAAGATGCACGGGTAAACCCTCCCGGTTGATGGCAAACGCATAGGTCATGCTATTTGTGTGCAACGCAAATATATGCCGATCCGAGTCATACTTTATGCGCATATAACAATACCTCCATGTTGCGATATATGCAGTATAACAACCCGGAGAGTGCAACACAAAACCAAATCCGCCGTAGTATTCCGAAAAAACTTCACACGCCGGTGTTCAGGCTAAACAGCACGGCAAATTTCATTTCGAAAAGCCCGGGAAATACTTCTGGAACAAGTTTACCATCACCTCGCGCGATTCAAGCCCCACAGCGTTGAGCATACGCCGCAGTCTGTACCGAAGCGTAGAGGTGGTTGTATTCAGTTTTTCCGCCAGATCCTCGTATGGAGTGCCGTCCAGGATCCCCAAAAGGATGTCTCTGTCCAGTTCATCGCTATGCGATATCAGGCTTTCAATAACACAAAGGTGCTGTACCTCTTCATCACTGTAGAAATCCACGGCATCGGTTGGCTCGCTTACATTTGCAACATATGCATGCTCGTCCGGCGGAGGAATCATCATCGTAGATTCGCGGACCTGCAATGTGCTCTTAACACGAATGGAAGAGGATACGGCCTCAGGCTGACGATGCAGGTAGGAATACAATGCTATCGCCTGATGACCCATCTCCAGATGATTCAATGAAGCGGTGGTGATTCCGGGTATCACGAATTGGGACAGCATTGAATCGCCAAAGCAAGTAACGAATAACGACTCGGGCACTTGTATATTCGAGCGCTGCAGGCGCTTGACAAGAGATACGGATACAATATCATTCGCACAAATCACCGCATCGTATTGAGATACGTTCGGGCGGAAATGCTCATAGCACTGGGCAAGAGACGCATAATTGTAATACACATGGGATTCAGGTGTCGTTTCGCCTTCCTTCTGGGAAAAGGAGCAGAAATAGTGCAGCTTAATACGATCGGCAGAGGAATTGGGATTGAATCCGTACAAAGCAATGCGAAACCGCCGGCATGCGTGTAAATAGGTAATCAGCATATGCATCGCGGAAACGTAGTCCATCCGCACCACCCCGCGCAGATAGGTATATTCCGGCGGCTGATAACTGACCAATATCACTTGGATCTGTTTGCTCTCAAAAAACGCAAGAGTTTCGGGGATCCACGAAACCGAAGTACCGATGACGATGATCAGCCGTTCCGTATCAAAAAACATGTCTTCGTAATCGAACAATTTGTACTTGTCGCCGTCTATCAGCACAAGATCATATTTTTTTCTCTGTAACTCCGCATTGATTCCCTGCATTGTTCGTTCACACCAAATCGAGCTGAGATAATATGGTTCAATGACAATCGGAACTTTCACTTCCGGCACGCCTCCTTCCAATCCTCTTCTGGCTAAATAGTAGCGGTTTGTATAAAACACGTCAAGATATTTCAGAATAATACCATAAAAATGAACTGGAAAGCACATGACAGTTCTGCTATTTTATAATTACAATCAATGTTTACGGGGGAATATACTTTGAAGATCGATCTTCAGGATGCCGCACAAACGGCTCTTGACAACAATGTCGCTTTGAACGAAACCGGAGATAGCCGCTTTACTCTTTCTGGGGGGAAGGAAGAGCTGTCTTTGTCGTTTCCCAACATGCAAAGCAGCATTGCCGGATCCGGCCTGACCAAGAATCTGACCCTCGTTTTGGATGTGTTTAATCCGCAGAAAACCAACGAAATTCTGTTTGTACGGTTTACCGCCAAGGGTGCGGCAAAAACCATGGAGCTGGATGCTGTTCTGTTCCCAAATCTTAACGCCAGGGCAGCGTTTGCCCTTTCATTACTGGACGGACAGCTGTTTTTCCCTCCTCTGGCGCCAGGAACCCTTAAACGACACGTTATCGGTGATGGAATGCGGCCTGAAGATGTTGACGCGATGCAAATCGGCCTGAGAAAAGGATATGCGCAGAATCGCTCTTTTGTCATCCGGCAGGCGTACTTCACCGACGAGGCGGTTGAGATACCGGCAGCCGACGGCGTTACAGTCGATATCCTCGGGCAGTGGAAACAAAAGGAATGGCCCGGAAAAACAAAAAGCCCCGCGGCGCTGAGGAACAGACTTCAAGAAGAAATCACGGAACATTCAGGCATGTATCCAAACAGCATGAATGCGCTTGGAGGAGCGAAAGACAAACAGTTTGAACCGAGCGGATTTTTCAGAACCGAAAAACGAGACGGCAGATGGCACCTTGTGGATCCGGGCGGGCATGAGTTTTTCAGTCTTGGTGTTTTTGGCGTATATCCCGGCGAACCTGGCTGGATCCGCGGTGTCGAAAACCAATTCACATGGCTGCCGGATCCGGCGGGCGCCTATGCTCCGGCATACAGCAAAGCGAAAGATCTGGAGCTTTTCCGCCGGAAATTCGGCGGGATGTTCCCGGACGACACCCTGCTATTCTCCCCTGCCGTTGCCAATCTGATTCGCGCTTTTGGAGATCGTTGGTATACGCAATGGGCATCGCTGACGAACGCAAGGCTGCATTCATGGGCCGTGAACACGCTTTCGATGTTTTCCGATCCTGCATTTATCACATACTCGAAAATCCCTTATGTTATTATGCTTGGGGGGTATCCGGTAACTTCAAAACGAGTTTTCAGAGAGTTCCCCGATGTTTTTTCACCCGAGTATACGGCACTATGCGAGGCCTTTGGCGTTCAGCTAGCCCGACATGCCCAAGATCCGATGCTCATCGGGTATTTTCTCAATAACGAACCGACCTGGGGATTTATCCAGGATCTGAACCTGGCAGAAAAGCTGCTGGAAACGGGAGAACAAACCTATTCCAAAGACGCATTGATCCGCTTCCTGCGGGAACGTTACCCCACGATACAGCATCTCAACGATGCCTGGCGGCTTTCATTGAAAAGTTTCGAGGACCTGAGGGCTCCGCTGAGAAACGTGTCAGCATACAGCGCATCCGCCGCACAGGACCTGCGGGATTTCACGGGGGTGATGATCGACAGGTATGCTTCCCTCCCGGCGCAATATGCCAGGCAATCGGCTCCGAATCACTTGAATTTGGGAATGCGATTTGCAGCGATGAATAACAAAGCGCTTTTGGAAAGCAGCCGCCACTTTGACGTTTTTTCCTTCAATTGTTATCAGGCATCGCCGGAATCCGTCCTGAACAAGCTTGCGGAAACCTTGGATATGCCCATGCTTGTTGAGGAATTCCACTTTGGTGCTTTGGATGCCGGATTGCCGTCCCCAAGCCTTTTCCAAGTCGCAGGGCAACAGGAACGCGGTGAAGCGTATGCACGGTATGTACAGAGCGCCGCATCCCATCCCAACGCTGTGGGCGTTCACTACTTTGCCTATAATGACCAGCCTCTGTGGGGACGATATGACGGGGAGAATTATCAATTTGGCTTTGTGGATATTTGCAATATGCCCTACCAGCCCTTTGTAGAGCAAGTGAAAGCAACGAATTCCGCCATCTATGACATCGTCCACGGTCGCGGGAAGCGGCTTGGCGGTCAGACCATCCGCGTATAATACGAACGAAAGTGTGATCCCATGATTGACCATGTAACCGCAGTGGAAGAAATCCTGATAATACCCACTTATCCCGAACCGGACAGCGAACAGCTGCCTATGTTTGCCAAGCACCGTGTCCACCAGCGTTCCAGCGGCAATCCGTATCCCAATAAAGTCGTGATGAGCGTTGACAGAACGCTTAAGGAAGAGAAAGAATATACGGTTATTCGTTTGGAAAACCGTTACCTGCGGATCGAAATTCTCCCGCAGCTGGGCGGGCGTATCTATTCAGCGCTGGATAAAACCACAGGATATGATTTCTTTTACAAACAGCACGTAATCAAACCGGCATTAATCGGCATGCTCGGATCGTGGATCTCGGGCGGCTGTGAATTTAACTGGCCCTGCCATCACCGCCCCTCAACCTATATGCCCGTTGATTACTTCATCTCCCACGGCAAGGACGGTTCCGTTACCGTTTGGCTCAGCGAGCATGAGCCATTATCCCGTATGAAGGGTATGGTGGGAATCCGGCTGAAGCCCGGCGAGGCTGTTTTTGATACGCTGATGAAAGTGTATAACCGCACCCCTGTGCGCAATTCCTTTTTATGGTGGGAAAACGCCGCCGTACCGGTGAACGAGCAATATCGCCTGTTCTTCCCCCCGGACGTACATTACGTTCAATTCCATTATCGCAAAAACGTGACGTCATACCCGGTTGCGTCCGGCGTTTACAACGGTATCCGTATGGGAGAAGGAACCGATATCAGCTATCATAAAAACACCCGGCAGCCGACGTCTTACTTTTGCGGAGAAACCAAATATGACTTCTTCGGCGGTTACGACGAAGGGCGGCAATGCGGCGTAGTGCATGCCGCGAATCACCATACGTCCATCGGCAAAAAAATGTTTACCTGGGCTTACGGGCAGCTTGGCCGGAGCTGGGAGCATGCGTTGACGGATACGGACGGCGCTTATGCCGAAATGATGGCGAGCAGCTACTCGGGGAATCAGCCGGATTTTGCATGGCTTGAAGGATATGAAAGCAAGGAATTTTCACAGTCCTGGTATCCTATTGGCGATACCGGCATCCCAATCTGTGCAACACGCGGCGCCGCCGCCGCGTTGTGCAAAGACGGGGTCCGCATACAGGCGACCGCCGTATTCTCCAATGCGGCGTTGGTGATTAACGGACAAAAGCGCACGATTGATTTGGTCCCGGGCAAGCCCGAGACTGAGGAGTTTCAAGACGAGATAGAAACGCTCTTGCTGATCAGCGAAAGCGGAGAGGAATTGCTGGAATATGTAAAGGACCCGCAGCATCTTCATGCCATGCCGGAAACATTGCCCGATAATCCGACGCTGGACAGCCTGAAGACTGCACAGGAGTGTTATTTGGCCGGAGTTCATGTTGAGCAATACCGTGACCCGGCGATAGAATCCGCCGCATATTACAGGGAAGCTTTGGCAAAAGACCCTGCGTATGCACCGGCTCTGGTTGCTTTGGCGCGGTATGAATACACCCACGCAAGGTTTCCGGAGGCTTACGAGCTAGCGAAGAAAGGATACGCCGTTCTAACGGCGCGCAACTACCACCCCGAAAGTGGCGAGCCCGCATATATCCTGGGGCTGGCATCGGAAGCGCTGGCAAATGAGGATGAGGCGCAGGACTGGTATCAGAAAGCCAGCTGGAACCAGGATGCAAGAAGCAGAGCCATGACGCGGATCGCCAGGATAGACGGCCGGAACAACAACTACAGGGCAATGGAAAACCACGCCCAAGCGGCACTGCAAGCAAATCCGGGGAATACGCTGGCGATTGCCTTGCTGTCCGCAGCCATGCTTAACCGCGGCAAACCTGACGATGCTTACGGGCTGTTGGACAGGCTCCTGCAAGACGATCCCGAAAACCATCTGGCCTATGCCCTCAGGTATCGTACGGAAGGCCTTTTCCGGCGTTTCCAAAGCGACGCGTGCCAAACGGCGCTGGATCTCGCCGGTGATCTGTGCGGTATAGGAGAAACGCAGCTTGCGTATGATATCCTATGCGGTTTGCCTTCGCAATGCGCAATGACCGGTTATATGCTTTCCGTTCTCGCACCGGATTCCTCAGCTGTGCAAAATCCTTCTAAGCTTCCCGTGGGTATTGCCTACCCCTCGCGCCTATTCGAAATCCGAATACTGGAAATGGTTCTCATGAAAAACCCTGCCGATGCCGTTGCTGAAGATTTACTCGCGTGTGCGCTTTACAATCTGGGCCAAGTAAAGGAAGCGGCGAGGTTATGGGAAAAAGCAATCCGGGACGATTCCGCCCTATACTCGCCTTACCGGAATTTGGCGGTCGCCTACTACAGCAGCCTCCACCGGCAGCCGGAAGCACTTGCGTTGCTCCGTCTCGCACTTGAGCGTCATCCCCATGACCAGCAACTGATCTGGGAGCTCACGTACTTGATGATGCGGCAAAATGTTCCCCCTAAAGACGTACTGGCTTTGATCAATTCTGAGTACGGGGAAACAGAAGCCCGTGAAGATATCACGATTGAACATGCCCGCGCATTGAATCTTGCCGGGAAGTATGAGGAGTCGTTAACGCTTCTGCAATCCAGGCAATTCACACCCTGTGAGGGCGGGGAGCACGCGGTGGCCGAGCAATATATGTTTGCCCAACACGCAGTAGGGCGTGTGCTGTTTCAGCAAGGCCATTGGGCAAGAGCGCTCGAATGTTTTCAAAAAGCGCAGGCGCTTCCGGATTCTCTGGGAGCCGGTCTCTGGAATGAGGTGCTATTGGTTCCCCACCAGTTTTACGAAGCCCTGTGTTTCCTGCGGCTTAACGAATCCGGCAAGGCCGATGTGATTTTCAAGCATATACTGGTGCTGCGTGAAGATTATTTCTCCGACATGTATCTGCCGGAATTGGAATGCTGGCAGGCAATGGTTTACATGCAAACCGACAGACCCGCCATGGCCGCCAAGCTGACTGCAGATCACCTGTGCAAATACAAAGCCGCGCAACAAAAGCGCGACGCAGGATATTTTAAAACGACACCTTTCTTTATCAGCTATCAGGAACCCGCCGATAAGCTTCGCGATGCGTTTTGCAATTGGCAGCTTGCAATGAGTTATTGGGCGCAAGGCGATATATCCCGAGCTGCGGAACTTGCAGAGACTTCCCTGCAGGGTGAGCCCACGAACTTATACGCCAGGCTGCTTATCAAAGAAAGAAAGGGAACTGCCAATGATTGAAGCGCGAAATATCATCAAACATCAGAAGACGCTCAACAGGGCACGCTGGCGGAAACGCGCATGGCGAAACCGCTATATCTACCTGATGATTTTGCCGGTGCTTGTATATTTCATCATTTTCAAATACCTCCCTATGGGCTATCTCTCCATGGCGTTTTTTGACTACAAATTGCTGAAAGGCTTTGCAGGCAGTACTTTTGTGGGCTTCAAACACTTTGCCGCCTTCATCAACGGCATGAATTTTACAAGAACCATCTGGAACACCATCGCGCTGAATTTGCTGAGCATACTCTTTGTATTTCCATCAGCCATACTCTTAGCGCTGCTGCTCAATGAGGTTGGCAGCTCCAAGGTAAAGCGAACAATACAGACGATCACGTATATGCCGTATTTTATTTCGACAGTGGTATTCGTCGGGATGATCAACTCCATCCTTTCGCCTTCTTTGGGATTGCTGGGAGTCATCTACCGGTCCATTGGGCTATCGCCGCCATATCTGCTTGGTGATCCCACTATGTTTCGGGGCATCAATGTCGTCAGCGGGATATGGCAAACCGCCGGATGGAACTCAGTGGTGTATCTCTCCGCAATTACGGCCATCGATCCCACCCTTTACGAAGCGGCCAAAGTAGACGGCGCGGGGCGCTTCCGCCGAATCTGGCATATTACACTCCCGGGCATCAAGCAAACGATCATTATCCTTCTGATTCTCAGGATTGGTGATCTGCTGGGCGCGAACTTTGAAAAAGTACTGCTTCTGCAGAATGACCTCAACCTATCCGTATCCGAACTCCTGCCTACCTATATATATAAAGTCGGAATGGTACAAGGCAAATACAGCTTTTCGTCCGCTGTTGGTCTATTCAATGCCGTTGTCAGCCTGATGCTTGTGCTGGTTGCCAATTACGCCTCCAAAAAGCTATCCAGCGACACCAAAGCAATTTTTTAGGAAGGAGAGAATTCCATGCAATTGGGCAAGATAAAATCCCGCGGAGAGAATGCGTTTGATGCCTCCGTACTAATCATACTTGTGGTGTTCTCCCTTTTGATTATCTTTCCGTTTATGAACCTGTTATCGATTTCCGTCAGCGATGAGCTCGCGATCATGGGCGGAAAGGTTACCATCTGGCCGGTCGGGTTTTCCTTCCAATCGTATTTAAAGGTTTTTCAAACACAAACGATCCTAACGGCATATTTGAACACCATTATAGTCGCGGTATTCGGTTGTGCGGCCAGCCTATTGCTATCCTCAATGGCATCCTATCCCCTGGCATATGGAGATTTCGCGGGGAAGGGAATTTACAATGCGATTATCATGATCACCATGTGGTTTGCCGGCGGGATGATCCCCTCGTTCATTGTGATGAGCAAGTTGAAATTGGTTGACTCCCTGTTCGCCCTGATTTTTTCCTCACTGATGAGCGCGTATAACATTTTAATTTTGCGGACCTTCTTCTCCAGCATATCCATTTCCTTGGTGGAAAGCGCGCGATTGGACGGCGCAAGCGACTTCCGGGTGCTGTTCAGCATCATCATGCCGTTGTCTAAGGCAGGCCTGGCGACTATCGGATTGTGGGTTTTTGTAGCGCATTGGAACGATTACATGAATCCGCTGCTATATCTGAGGAGCGTGAACAAATATACGCTTCAGCTTGTGCTGCGGGAAATGGTTCTGACCAGCGAATCCAGTTCTCTCGTGGAGCTTATCGAAGGCAACCGAACGGCACTGCCTGAGCAGCTTAAGCATGCGGCAATCGTTGTTGCCATGGTTCCGGTACTGGCTATCTATCCTTTCGCACAGAAGTATTTTGTTTCGGGTATTCTGCTGGGTTCTGTCAAAGAGTGAAGTCCCAGTATGAAATATTATATTAAAAAAGGAGAGTGCCCCTATGTTAAAACGTTTACTGGTTCTGTTCCTCGCGATGTCATTGCTGCTTGGTATGGCATCTGCCGCAGCCGGAGAAGAAGCGCCTCTGTTTGAAGAGACGCTTGAGATTTCCATTCTGGCGCAGACATGGTCTCCTTACTCGACCGAAACGACACTCATCCCTGAAATTGAGAAAGCAACCAACACAAAGATCACCATTGAATGGGCGCCCAGGCAGGATTTCGACACCAGAGTCAATGCCCTGCTGGCCACCGGAGACCTGCCCGATGTGATTATCGGCGCGGATACCGTGAAGCTGATTGAACAAGGCGCTATCTTACCGCTGACAGACTACTACACGGAAGAATATGCCCCTGACATTCTCAATGCGCTCAACAACAAAGACTTTGTCAGTTTGCGCAATGTGAATGACGGGGAGATCTACACCTTTGCATACACTTTTGATTTCCCGTCGATTTTTGCCTTCATGGTGCGGCAGGATTGGCTGGATCAATTGGGTATGGACATTCCTTCAGACTGGGACGGCTGGCTTACCTATTGGCGCGCTGTTCGCGACAACGATATGAACGGCGACGGCGATCCCTCGAATGAAATTCCGATTGCAGGCAGCGTAGACCAGATGATGATGAGCTTCGGGATCGTTGTGGATGGTCTAAACGCCTCCAATAATTACTTCTGCTACATGCCGGACGGAAGCTACGGCCTGATTCAAGAGCACCCAAACTATGCAGCCTATCTGACCGCAATGAATGAATTGTATGAAGAAGGCCTTTTAGACCGTGAATTTGCTACCAGAGACATGGCCGGATGGTATAAGGTTATGGATAGCAACCTTGGCGGCAGCTGCTGGATAGCCGCGGAGCAGTGCAAGCTTACAAGCCAGGTTTTGCGCCAGACCGATCCGAATGCGACGGCCGTTTGCTGTCCGCCCCCCAAAGGTCCTTTGGGCGATCAGATTGTGCCTGCCCGCAACAAAGTGAGCGCCAGAGGCGTTGTTACCATCGCCGCCGAGGACAAAGTGGCCGATATCGTTCGTTTCTTCAACTGGCTGTACTCGGATGAAGGCGCATACCTGATGAACTATGGCGTGGAAGGAATTCACCACGAGGTTGTTGACGGCAAGCCGAAACTCATATCCCCCTATGTGGATTCCTTTGTGAACGCCAGAGGCGCGGGTCTTATTTTCCAGCCCTTCCCGTTCCTCTGGCTGGAAGATAACTATATGCAGATCCTGCTGACCGGCAAAACCTATGATGAACTGGACGATCTCACGAAGAATTTCTATGACGGCCTGTTTATGCAGGAGCCCTACTTCCAGCCGGTTGCACCGACGCTGGTTACGGATGCCTTTACCGAATATTCGGCAGACATCTTCCCGGCGTTACGCGAAATGGCTGCCAATGTCATCGCCGGACGTATGACCATTGAAGACTACAATGTGCAGTACGAACAGCTCAAGAAACAGGGGCTTCAGGCTATAATCGATGACGCAACCGCAGCCTGGGCTATCGTTGGCAACTGATCAATTCGCTATAAAGCATCATTAATCAGCACAAACGAAGGGCATAATACTCTATAAAAGTATTATGCCCTTTCGTTTTAGTAACACGATAGTGCGGTAATCATCTTGGTTCGTCCTCAAAGATACAACGTATTCTGCGATGGAAAATGAAAACGATAAGAATAGATAAAAAAATAGGATCGTAATAATACGCCACATCACTCTATAATCAAATGTGAGCGCTCAATTCACAATTATTCATCAAATGAATTGCACCGCAATTAAATAACGTACGAAGCCCCGTCTTTGAACCGAAAAATAATCTGCTCATCACGTTCATCCGTAGCCGTGCCAAGCATTGTAACCCGTTTCCGGTTGGGCTTGGAATATTATGCTCCATCAGATAATTCGCAATGCCCTGCAGATAGCTGATGATTGTATTCTCGCTGCGTTCCATGCGCATCAGGTAAAGCTGAAAGCCTCGTAAATCATGCATCGTAGTACACCTTTCGTTTCTAGGCACCACGATTACTCGCTCGACAAACGGCGGAAGTCAGGATACATCTTATGACATAACACTCATTCCGTCATGAGTATGAAAACACACCCTGAACAAGGAAGCATCGGATGGCACTGCCGAGTGAGAAGCAACGTGAAGATCGCCGCGTTGCCACCCGGCGGTGGAATGATAAAACCGGCGCCGCCCGCAGCGGCAAGACCTATGGCGATTGCCTGCTCCTTCCAAACGGATCCTGGCCGGGCATAATCTGCAGGGACTGAACGTCATGATCGGGAACACGCGCAGTACCCTGCAACGCAACATCATTTCACCCCTGCAGGATCTGTACGGAACGACCCTTATCAGCGACATCCACAGCGACAGCACGGCGGAGCTGTTCGGGGAATCCTGCTACTGCCTTGGCGCGGATAACGTTCGGCACGTCAACCGCCTTCGCGGCAGCGTTATCAAGTACTGTTACGGCGACGAGGTCACAACCTGGCACCCGGACGACTTTACGATGCTCAAGAGCCGTCTGGACAAACACTGCAACCGAATATTCGTATAAGCGTGCGATCTGTAATCTTGGTTTCTAGTAGAAAAAAAGGCCGCTGCATTATAGGTGAACCAGCCTCTTTCGTATAGGACGATCATAAATAGATCATCCTTGCCGCCATCAACCAAAAAACGCTTCCGCAGGTACCCAGAATGATCGGGCGTTAGATAATTAGAATTAATTTTATTGTACATTATAAAATTTAT
This sequence comes from Candidatus Limiplasma sp., assembly GCA_963674895.2. Classification (GTDB taxonomy): domain Bacteria; phylum Bacillota; class Clostridia; order Christensenellales; family Aristaeellaceae; genus CAXXOK01. The sequence continues at coordinate 113,723 of CAXXCY010000002.1, read as the reverse complement.
TCTAAAACTATTGACAAACTATATTTTTACGATTATGATGTAAATGGTTGTATCTTTTGGTACAGTAACATATAGAATGTTGCATTTGTGGTGGAGGCTGCTGTTTGCCGTTCAACGAATGTTACTCTAATGTTACATGCTACATGTAAATGGTATAACAAAAATAAATAGGGGGGGTAAACCTATGAAGAAGTCCATGACTCTGGTCCTCGCGCTGATTACGTTGCTTGTTTCTTTTTCCCTTAGTGCCACTGCGGATCAAACCTACACCATCGTAGTTTCCGCACAGGTACCTGCGGCCGATTTTGGAACAGGAGGTACCAACCATCTTGCCGAGATCATCGAAGAACGCAGCGGCGGGCGTTTAAAAGTTGATCTGCAGTACAACGGTGTTCTTGGCGCGCAAGGCACTGAAATTGACATGTTGAACAATGACATCTGTGATATGGCTGTAACTTCTATCACATCCAATTCTGCCAGGCTGAAAGAGCTGTCCTACATCTCTTTGCCTCTTGTGCCTGACGCCGAGACTTCACTCGAAGTACTGAACGCCCTTCAGGATGCCGGTTATTTTGACAAGATGTTCGAAGAAAACGGAATACGTCTTGCCTGGTGGCAGACAAATGAATCCGCCTACATCTTCTTTAAAGGACACAGAGTCGAGACTCTCGAAGACCTAAAGGGATTGAAAATCGCCTATCCCGGCGGCCCTTACACAAAACTAATGCTTGATAAGCTTGGCGCAGTTGCAACCGGATTGAATTTCACCGATTTCTACATGTCTTTGACGACCGGTGTTATCGATGGTGTTGTCCTGGCGCCACAGGCCATCTGCACTCTTGGTTTCCTTGACGCAGTCGAGTACCTTCCCCTTACCGTCACGAGCTATGGTGGCTGCAATTCTGTTTTCATAAGCCAAAGCTTCTGGGACAGCCTTCCGGCCGATTTGCAGGAAGTACTTGAAGAGTGCTTTGTAGAGTGCCAGCAAGCATACTACGCTCCCGCCCTGGATTGGTTACACTAAATCGGACAGAAAAAATAAGGTCATGGTAGAATAACGGGAAAGATTTAGGAGGGAAATACCATGACACAAAGGCGGGCCAAGCGGACCTACAGCGAGGAGCAGAAAAGGCAGCTGGTTGAACTGTTCAACCACGGGAAACCCAGGAGCGAGATCATCCGGGAATACGACCTGACAGCATCGGCGTTTGACAAATGGGTTAAGCGGATCAATGCAACCGGTTCCAGCCACGAGAAGGATAACCGAACGCCTGAAGAACTGGAGCTGCTGAAGCTTCGCAAAGAGAACCAACAGCTGCGGATGGAGAATGACGTCCTAAAGCAAGCGGCGCTGATATACGCACGAAAGTAGTTGTGATCCGAGCCAATGCCCACAAATACTCAATATCAGCGCTGTGCCGGTGCTTAGGCATTGCACGCAGCACCTATTACTACGAATGCCGGGGCCGGCCGGACGAGCGGGATTTGGAAGAGGTTGTTCAGAACGCATACGATGAGAATCGTCGTGTTTACGGTCAACGCAAACTCAAGCATGTACTGCTGCGGAAGGGCTGGATTGTATCCAGGCGGAAGATCGGGCGGATCATGAAGAAGCGGGGACTGGTATCCGCCTACACACGCAAGAAGTATCGGGTTCATGCATCCAGGGTGAATGAAGCCCCGGTGCCCAACCTGATTGACCGGCAATTCAGCGACAGGCTCCCGGGAGCCTGTGTTGTCAGCGATCTGACCTACGTTCGTGTAGGCACCCAGTGGGCCTATATCTGCATGCTGCTGGATCTGGGAGCCAGGGAGATCATCGGCTACAGCGCCGGTGCACACAAAGACGCTGAACTGGTCCATCAAGCTTTTGCATCCGTGAAAGGAAACCTGTTCGAGATCCAGATCTTTCACACAGACCGTGGCAGTGAGTTTGACAATATGCTTGTGGATGAAATACTGGAAAGCTTTCAGATCCAGCGATCCCTGAGCATGAAGGGCTGTCCCTATGACAACGCGGTAGCAGAATCAACCTTCAGGCTGATCAAGAAGGAGTTCGTTTCGAGCAGGCGGTTTGGTACCCTCGAGCAGCTGCGATTGGAACTGGCGGATTACATACACTGGTTCAACAACATCCGCCTGCACGGTACCCTCGGGTACCTGTCTCCGGTTGAGTTCAGGAATGCATGTACCTTATAATTTCTGTCTGACCAACTGTTGACAATCCACCCTCGCATACTATAAAGAAGATAGAACCATCCTTCAGGACGCTGGAATTGAAATCTATGAAGTAGCTCCGGAAGAAGTCGCGCGCTGGAAAGAGGCTGTTGTTCCCTGCGTAGATGAGTGGGTAGCCGCTATGACTCCGCAAGGCATTCCGGCTCAGGAGATCATTGACATCGCCCGTTCTATTATCGACAAGTAAACGATCATTCAAAAAGGCCCTTGCCGAGCGGAACACGTTCGGCAAGGGCGAAGTTATGTATACTCATGGAAAAAAGGGTGTGGTTCGAGTGAAAAAGCTTATCAATGGCATTTACAAGGTATGTTGCCAGCTTTCCGGCTGGTCAGTATTTGTGATGATGCTTGTCTGTCTGGTGGACGTCATTGGTCGTTTCTTTAAGCATCCGCTTATGGGAGCCACCGACTTGGTCCAAATTCTGATGGTGTTAGCCATATTCCCTGTGCTTGGCTTTATACAATCCCAGGATGGAAACTCAAAGGTAGAAATACTTATCAGCCATTTCTCTCCCCGTATCAAAGCTGCATGTAATATTTTCAACAGCGTTATTGGATTTGCGATCAGCGCGATTCTCGGTTATCGATTAATGTTACGTGCTATTACAACATTCCAAAAACACAATTTTGCCACTATGACTCTTCAAATAGATTTAGCTCCATTTTTAACGATTGCAGCAGTTGGCGTTTTTTTACTTTGTATACAGTTTTTGATTGACTTGATAAACAATTGTAAGAGAGTGTTTGCATTAAAGGAGGGCAAAGCAGAATGACCGCAGGTTTAATTGGATTTGCAGCAATGCTCATTATACTCATCGTTGGTCTTCCAATCGCTTTTGCCATGCTGAGCGTCGGCTTCGTTGGCTATGGCCTTATCTCCAGCTTTAAAGCTGCCTTGGGCACCCTTGCTTTACAGCCATTTTCGACAGCCATGAATTACAACTTGTGTGTGGTTCCCCTATTTACACTTATGGGTGAATTTGCATACCAGTCTGGCATTATCGCCGATCTCTACGATGCCATATACAAGTGGATAGGGCATCGTAAGGGCGGTCTTTGTCATGCGACTGTCGTAGCCTGTGCGGGATTTGCCGCAACCACAGGATCCAGTCTTGCCGGTTCCACCCTTTTAACGCAGGTAGCGTGGCCTGAAATGAAATCTCGCCGCTACAAAGCGTCCCTTGCCCTCGGCAGTATAGCAGCTGGCGGCACAATCGGTATTCTGATACCGCCAAGCACGCCCATGATTGTATATGGGTCTATAACGGGAGTAAGCGTTGGCAAGCTATTCGTTGCAGGCGTGGTTCCAGGTTTACTGATGACAGCGTTATTTGTGCTTGCTATTACAATCGTAAGCGCATTTCAACCAGATTTGGCTCCGGCTGGCAAAAGGTTTAACTGGAAAGAACGTATTGAATCACTCAAAGGCGTTTGGATGATGCTTCTTTTGATTATTATCGTCCTGGGTGGCCTCTGGGGAGGCTTCTTTACCCCGGTAGAAGCCGCCGCTATTGGCTCTGCAGGCGCACTTCTCATCACACTCTTGCGCCGTCGACTGTCGTGGAAGAATTTCCTAGACAGCCTGATGCACACAACGAAGATCACGGGAATGGTGTTTACCCTGATGATCGGTTGTTCCGTTTTCACAACATTCATTGGAGCGACCCATCTTCCGGCCGAGGTCGCGACATGGGTCGGATCTCTTGCTGTGCCTAATCTGGTGATCATAATCTGCATGCTCAGCGTATATATTATACTTGGTTGTCTTATGGATACTCTCAGCATGACGCTGCTTACAGTTCCAATTTTTTATCCCATCGTAACAATGCTTGGATATAATCTTGTCTGGTTTGGCATCATGGTCGTTATTATGACTCAGTTGGGCAGCATAACACCTCCTATTGGGATCAACGTCTTTGCGGTCAGCGGTATGGTAAAAGACGTACCCATGTACACGATATTCAAGGGCGTAATTCCGTTCGCCATTGCAATGATCGTAGTCGTCGCGCTTCTCATTGCTTTCCCAACTATAGCGACCTTTCTTGCGGGGTAAAGCGCTTAAAAAACTGCTCCCTTTGATAGGGAAGATCGGAAGGAACATAAAGTGGATACAGGCAAAAAAATATATGACCTCATTATCGTCGGGGGCGGCGCCTGCGGCTTGGCGGCAGCCGCAGAAGCGTCAGAAAAGGGTCTTGACGTCATCATTCTGGAAAAGAGAAGCGCCCTGGGCGGCAATGGGATGTTCGCGGGTGGCCTTCTGGGCGCTGAAACGCATGTGCAGAAACGGCAGATGCATGATGTCCGAAAGGATGAAGTCTTCCAGGCAGCTATGAGCTATGCGCACTGGCTGACCAATGCCCGGATTTTGCGGCGCTTTATTGATCGCACCCCGGATACGATCAAGTGGCTGGAAGACAAAGGCGTCCCGCTTTATGTGGATAACTACATCCCCGGTCAGAAGCTCTGGACTTACCACAAGCCTGTCGGCAATCAGGCGGCAATCCTGATGAAGACGCTGATGGAAGAAATCAAGGAAGCAAACATTCCCATTATGACGAATACGCCCGCCAAGGAAATTCTCAAGGACGAGAACGGCGCCATCTGCGGAGTCAGAGCCGAGCATATGGATAATGACGTGGATTATTTCGGCAGGAACGTTATGATTGCCACCGGCGGCTATTCCGGCAACAAAGAGATGCTGAAAAAATACTACGCCTACTATGTTGACGACATGATTCTCTGGGGATTGGCCCATAACGGCGACGGCATTCGCATGGTGACTGAAGCTGGCGCGGATAATGTCGGCCTCGGCATTCTGCAGCTTTCCGGCCCTCATGTGCCGGACGCCTGCGGAATTAAAGTTAAAATCCCGGAAGGCGATTTGTTCACAAAAGTATCGGCCCTCGCACGCGAGCCGTATATGGTTTGGGTCAACAAACACGGCAAGCGGTTCGCCGATGAAAAGGTCGGCCTCATCGGGCATGAGGGAATCAACGCCGTGGTGATTCAAAAAGACCAGACCATCTTCAGCGTTTTCGATGACGACACGGTGGACTACATGGAAAACCATGGTCTCGTTAAGGGCTTGACCTTTGACGAGTCGGGGCTTTATGAACGCAGCGGCCTCCATGGCCTTCGTGATCAGATGGATAACCTGACCGAAGGGTATATGTACATTGAACATGTGGACGAAGAGAAGTGCAAAGGATGCGGCATCTGCGTCGTCAATTGTCCCGCGTCGACGATCACGTTGGATACCATCGTCGAGGAAAAAAACGAGATGTCCCCCTGCCGTTTTGCGTGTCCCGCTCATGTCGATATTCGCAGCTACAATCATTTACTCCGTATGGGACGGAAAAAAGACGCGATGGCAAAGCTTTCCGAGCATCACCCCATGCCGGCCGTCACCGGCCGCGTTTGCCCGCACTTCTGTGAAGATGAGTGCGCCCGCTGCGATGTTGACGAAGCCGTGAATATCAATCAGATCGAACGCTTTTTGGGCGATGAGATCCTGAAAACAGCGCCGGCGATGGTTCCGAACACACACGAAGAGAAGATTGCGGTCATCGGCGCAGGCCCCGCAGGTCTGTCCTGTGCGTATTTTCTGAAACAAGCCGGGTATCCTGTCACAGTTTTCGAGGCGTCGGACGAAGCTGGCGGAATGCTGCTGTCCAGTATACCGTCTTTCCGCCTTCCCAAAGATGTGGTCAGAAAGCAAATTGCCTATTACAAATCCCTGGGTATCGAGATGCGCTGCGGTGTGACTGTCGGCAAGGACATCAGTATCGAAGACCTTCGCAAGCAGGGCTATCGAAGCTTCTTCATTGCCGTCGGGCTTCAGCATGGGGGCAAACTCAATATACCCGGCGAAGATGCTGCCGGCGTTGCCTCCGGATTCGACTTTGCCAAGCAGGTTAACCTTGATGGCAAGACGGCAATCAAGGGGAATACCGTTGTTATCGGAGGCGGCAATATCGCGGCAGACGTGGCTCGCATGGCTGTGCGCTGCGGCGCCGACAGGGTTGATCTCTACTGCCTTGAGTGTGATACGGATATGCCGATGGGTGAGACGGACAGGGCAGAATGCGAAAAAGACGGCGTTGTCATCCATGCCGGATGGGGACCGGTCGAGATTTTGAATCAGAATGGACACTGTTCCGGCGTTCGTTTCCGAAAGTGCGTATCGGTACAGGATGCCGAAGGCAAATTCGCGCCGTCGTTTGATGCATGCGTTACCGACGAAGTGCGGTGTGATCACGTCCTTTACTGTATCGGACAAAAGGCCGAGTGGGGCGAGCTGCTGGCGGGCAGCAAAGTAGAGCTCAATCCCAATGGTACCGTGAAAGCCGAACCCATTACGCTGCAGACGGCGCACAAGGATATATTTGCCGGCGGCGACGCCTGCCATGGACAGAAATATGTCGTCGATGCGATAGCCGCGGGGAAAGAGAGCGCTGTCTCCATCGAGCGTTATTTGACCGGCGCGGACATTGCGCAGGGGCGTAATGCCTATCGAAAGGTTGAAAATCCTCCGCACGATAATATTCCTTTGGCGTCCCGCAATAACGCCTCCATGCGCGAACCCGACAGCATAGCGGGCGACTTCGCAATCGTAAACCAGGGACTCGACGAGGAGCAAATCACCGCAGAGGTACACCGTTGTATGACATGCGGCAGTTTGGCGACCATCAACTTCTCCACCGAGTGCGCGCGCTGCCGCAACTGTGAGACAAGCTGTCCGGAGAAGGCGATTGAAAAAGCACCGGTATACAAAGCCAAGCCTCTCGTCAAGCGTGCCGAAACGATAGAGGAACTGGCCGAATGGATCGGAACGGATCCTGCGGTGCTGTGCAAGACAATCGACACTTATAACGTCAGCTGCGACCACGGCCATGATGTCGAGATGGCAAAGGACCCCTATTATCTCCGGCCGGTACGGAAGGGCCCGTTCTACGCGATTGAATGTCATACGGCGTTTTTGGCTACGGTTGGAGGCATTAGGATCGATGAGTATCTGCATGTGCTCGACAAGGAGGAAGAGCCAATACCGCACCTCTATGCCGGCGGAAACGACACCGGAGGGTGGGAGGATTTCACCTACAACGTTATCCTTTCAGGCAGCACGCTCTCATTTGCAATAAACTCCGGACGTATGATTGTTGACGAAATAGCAGAGGAAAAAGCGAACGGTTCGGAAAGGGAGCAGGAATAATGAAAATCAGGAATGTCGAGATCTGGGACACGAATTGTCAATCGCCTATGCCGTGGCATCCCGTTTTGATACGGATCAACACGGATGAAGGCATCAGCGGCGTTGGGGAGGTTGGCCTCGCCTACGGCGCGGGGCACAGCGGGGGCGCCGGTTTTGTTAAAAACCTTGCCGAACGGTATCTTATCGGCGCCGATCCTCTGAAGGTGGAATCACTTTGGGATAGAATGTTCAGAGATACTTTCTGGGGGCAGGGCGGAGGTCCCGTGGTGTTCGGGGCGATGAGCGCCATTGATATCGCCTGCTGGGATATTCGCGGCAAGTCTTTTGGCTTACCCATCTACCAGCTTCTCGGAGGCAAGACCAACGAATCGCTGCGAGCCTATGCAAGCCAGATTCAATTCGGCTGGGGACCGGATAAGTGGGGCGCAATTGCAAAAGCCGAGGACTACGGCAAGGAGGCTGCCCTTGCCGTGGAAGAGGGCTATGATGCGATTAAAGTCGATCCTGTTATGTGCCCGCCCGACAACTCAACAGAGCTTTCGACGGGAGCATTTAAAACGCTTGTAGGCATTCAGAAGGCCGAAGTAATCAGGATGGTGCACGACCGCATTGCATCGATACGCAATGCCGTTGGAGATGACATCGATATCATTATCGAGCTTCATTGCAGCCCCAGCGTAGCTTCAGCCATTCAAATCGGCAATGTCTGCGAGGAGTTCAACTGCATGTATATGGAGGAACCGGTCCACTATCTGAACGCCGCCCTGCAGAAGGCCGTAAGCGACAACGTGAAAATCCCAATGGCCGCCGGCGAGCGGCTCTATACCAGATGGGGGTACCGCCAGTACTTTGAGCAACAGTCGCTGCGTTTGATTCAGCCGGATCCGTGTCTTGTGGGCGGAATCACAGAAGCAAAAAAGGTATGCGACTATGCATATATGTACGATGTAACCGTCCAAATGCATGTCTGCGGCAGTCCGGTTTCCGCGGCGGCCGCTCTGCAGATCGAAGCCGCTATTCCCAATTTCCAGATTCATGAACATCACACCATCAATCTGAAGCAATACAATCGTGAGATTTGTGTTCAGGATTATCAGCCGGTCAACGGGCAAATGGTTGCGCCGGACGCTCCCGGTCTCGGTATCGATCTGAACGAGAAATTCTTGGCAACCCAGAACAGGATCGTCGTAGAGTAAGCAGTACGCCTTCCTGTATGCCGGATAAGAGAGCAGTCCCGCACAGTGTTACGAGGCTGCTCTTTTGACGGTATTCCATATGGATATTCCAGGCATGCCGACCCGTGTTTTTGTTCAACATGTATCGGAGGTCAACCGCATGACGGACGAAGGTCGCCCCCACAGGGCGCTGATATCTGATTTTACAGAGGGAAACATTCCCAAACAGCTGCTTGGCTTTGCTCTTCTCTCGGCGCTTTCCTATGCGTTGCAGGTCCTGTATTCCGTAGTCGATATGATTATTGTCGGGCAAGTGATGGGAAGCGCCGGAATCAGCGCCGTATCCACGGCGAGCCAGGTATACGCAGTGCTGTTAACGCTCTGTATCGGATTCTCCATCGGCGGTCAGGTATACATCTCGCAGCTCGTGGGAAAGGGCGAACTATCGCAGCTCAACAAAACGATCGGAACTTTCTTCTCGGTTGAGCTTCTTTTGGGTCTCGTCATATCGATCGCCGGTATTCTGTCGTGCAGATCGCTTCTGCTTTTACTCAATACACCCGTAGAATCATTTGATCTGGCCATGGATTACCTGATGATTTGCTGCTATGGCTTGCTCTTTACCTACGGCTATAACGTAGTCGCGGCCGTTCTCCGCGGCCTGGGCGATTCAAGGCATCCGTTTATTTTTATTTTGCTCGCGTCGATCATCAACCTTGTCCTTGACGTAGTATTCATCGTGATTTTCGGCTGGAAAACGACAGGTGCGGCGCTGGCGACGATTTTGGGACAGGCAATATCTTTGGTTTGTGCCGTCGTATTTCTTTATCAAAGAAAACGGCAATTTCATTTCGATTTCAAATTGCTAAGCTTTATTCCGGGCAGGAAAATACTCAAGGCGCTTCTCTCGCTGGGCATGCCGTTTGCCATTGAGTATACGGCGATCAATATATCCATGGTCTTCGTCAACGCGCTTGTGAATCGGGCGGGAGTAGTGGCCTCTGCTGTTTTCGGAACCGGGATTCGGATCGAGGATATCGGGAACAAGATCAATACCGCGATTACCGGCTCCTGTGCCGTTATGATAGGACAGAATTTTGCGGCAGGAAAAATCAAACGCATCCATCAAACGATATGGTGCGGCTGGCTGTATGCGGGTATATTTTATCTGATCTTCGGCTCGCTGTGTGTCCTGTTCCCGGAAGCGCTGTTTTCTGTCTTTACGAAAGACGTGGTTATTATCGCCACCGCTCCTGTCTTTATGGCGGCACTGCTGTGGGAGTTTCCCGCCATGGTCATGATGCGCGGGACAAACGGCCTTATTCAGGGTGTAGGGAATGCGAAACTCAGTCTTGCGATCGCGCTGTTTGACGGATTTGTCGTGCGGATAGGATTGAGCTATCTTTTGGGAACCGTCAACGGAATGGGAATATATGGATATTTTCTCGGCTATGCGCTTGCGGCGAACGCAACGTCCCTGCCAGGCTTTCTTTATTATATCTCAGGCTTTTGGAAACAAAGGAAAAGCCTTACACAAGCACAAAATTGTATGTTAGAATATGAATGACCGACTACGATTTGACTAGAGGTAAGATATGAGGAAAAAGCCGACAAAACAGTATATAGAATCTCAGAGAAAGAAGAATCATATTTATCAGACGGCATTGTCACTGTTCATGGAATATGGTTATAACAATGTCAGCATACTTGACATCAGCGAAGCGTCCAATATGTCCGTCGGCTCCATTTACAACTATTACAGGAGCAAAATCGGTATCGTACAGCGGATCAGCGAAGAGACCGCAGTGGGCGTTCCCGCCCTGCTGACGCCCACGCCTGAGAATCTGCAAAACCCAGTTCAGACCATTACCGATGCTTTTTGCAATATCGGATGCAATATCGATACCAATCTTACACGCGATATTACCAAGCATTTCCGTGACGTGCGCGAAGAGGATTACATTCTTCCGCCGGAGAGGCATATGTGGTCAAATATATCTGCATGTCTGGCTGACTTTATCCGTGCCGCAAAAGAAAAAGGGACCGTTTCCACGGATCAGCCGCCCGAAGATATCGCCGACTATATCCTTTCCGTTCTTCATGGATGCATTATTAACTGGACATGGCAGCAAATGGGCATGTATCAATCACTTACAGAGAATATTCGTGCTTTTTTCCCTTTGGCCATTCATTTTATATCGAGGTGAGCCATCATGAAAAAAAAGCCGACCCGACAGTCAGCACTCTCGGAACAAAAGCGGAAGCTTATCTATAATACCGCGCTGCGGCTTATGCGCGAGAACGGATACACCGATACAACGCTTCAGGATATCAGCCGCGAATCAGGCCTCTCCGTAGGCTCTATCTATCACTATTTCGGCAATAAAGCCGGTATCATGCGCAACCTTTTCATAGAAGCTATGAATACCAACGAAAAAAAATTATTGGTCAATGAAACAAATCTTCAGGACCCTTGCGGAACCATTCTTGCCGCGTTCTGTTCACTTGCCCGTTTTCATAGTGATAATATTGGAATTGATATCGTCCAGCATGCACGCGTGCTGCGGGAGGAAGACGCTTTGCGTCCTGAAAACAATCGGCTGTTTTCGCATTATCAGGCCCAGCTTATACGCTTTATCAAAGCAGCCGGTTTAGATACGCATACGAATGTATCGTCGAGTGCCGAGGCACTCAGTGCATATTTCTTAGCTATATTTTTCGGCTGCGTCGCGAACTGGGCATGGAACTGCCATAACGCGGGAAAATCGTTGGAGAAAACTGTAAAACTCCACTTTTCAATGGCACTGGATATCTTCAGGTCGTCGCCCCAGACATGACAGAAACACAAGGTCCAAAGTATAAATCGACCATAAGGAAAGGATTGTATTTTCAAATCGTTGAATTTATGCCCTGAGGGTTTCAAATTCAACGATGTCTTTTCAACGATTGGGTTCAGATTTTCAATTCTCAAGCATTTTTGCTGAATAAATCTACTCTCAAACCTTCAAAACGACTCGATACAGCACAACCCAAGTCGCATGAAACCATTATAAATACGAGCTTTTAGCGTCATACCAAAAACCATCTACCGATCAATCTGACTTTATCAATAGATGGTTACTGTTGTGGCACGAAACAACAGTTTGATACAAAATGCAACCAACTATCGGTTCCCGTTTGCTGAGTGCAACCGCCGTTTGCAGGGTGAAACCATCTCATAAGACCCTCGATTCCATAATTTTTTCTGTATAAATTCTATAGTGTCATCCCAATTCAATATAGTGTCTTTTGTTCCTTCGCTCTTGTTTGAATGTCCAGCGCCTCATCCAAACGCAGCTTTTCGCCGGTTTTCACATTTAGCGCGAAAATGCTTTCTGGACAAAGCATGTAATTATTACACAATACAGCGGCTACCGTGGTGCGGTATGCTTCTATACCCTCAACGGCGATTTGCGCGCTCTTGTGCTCTATATGCCACACAAAGGCCTCTGTGTCCGGCAAATCCTCAGCCTCTATACGGATGATGGCAGAGTCGGGCACATGCTCAGCCAGGGTAACGATATCCCCGTCCGTTTGGTCAACCCCAATATTGTGCACAATCAGGGATTGACCAGTTGCTCACCGAGAAAAAAGGCTGTCGCTCTTTGCGCAACAGCCTTCAGCCAATAGGATGCTGGGATTGGCTTATTCCAACCTTAAGCAGATAAAATAACTTTCAGAACATGAAAATGATCAATCTCGCCATCAATCCGTCAGGGAATAATCTACAACAGCAGTCAAACCGTTTTCATAGGACAAAATAGTCGAAGAACCCTGTGAACGTCCCCAGTCATCAAAGGTGATATGACCGCTGACACCAATGAAGTCCTCGATGCCTGCAATGGAGGCACGGATGTCCGCTCCTTTATAGGTTGCGCTGTTTTCCAAGCCTGTAAACAACAACTCGAAGCAATCATACAGAAGTGATACGAACGCTTCGGGTTCTTCGCCAAACATATCGGAATACCCCGTGATGAACGCGTCGTACTTCTCCTGCGTAGGTATATCGCTTGCCACGCCGTTCTGCGTATAGCACAGGCGTCCATCAACATACGCGCCAACTGCTTCAAAGAAATCCGCCTGGATCGCCTGATAGTCGGTTGCGAGGAAAACATTGTCCATACCAAGCTCAGCCATCTGCCGGATGATGGTTTGGAATTCCTGCGTGTCCGCGCTGATCCAGACTACATCCGGCTGCGCGTCGTTGATCTTTGTCAGCTCCGTGCGGAAGTCGTCGGACCCGGATAAAAACGTTGCGCTGGATACCACGGTGCCGCCGTATCCGCTCCAAAAGCTGTTGAAGTAATCGATCATGCTCAGCGTCTGGTCGTTGTAATTGCCGAGGATTGACAGATTTCTGAAGCCCTTTTCATAATACAGGTACTGGGACAGCAGTTTAATGCTTACTTCGTTCGCCGCGTCAATGCTGAACACATATCCATCCTGGGCAAAAATATGCTCGTCCGCGGAGGTCGCGATCATTACTGGCACTTCCGCTTCGGTCGCCACAGGCTTTACGGCAATGATGTTGCTGGTAAACAGGGGGCCGACCAAAGCGTTCACATGATCGACGTCAATCAGTTTGTTGGCGGCAGTCACAGCCCCTGCCGACGTTCCCGCGTCGTCTTCCACCAAAAGCGTTACCGGCGTGCCGTTAATGCCGCCGGCATTGTCCAGCTCCACCTGAACAAATTTCCACAAGCTTCTTAATCGCTTCGCCAAGGAAGGCTACGTCGCCCGTTGTGGGGCAGATAACACCGACTTTTATTACATCTGTGCCCTCTGCCAGAGCGGAACCCGTGTAACCGGCAAATAAGGTTACACAAATCGTGAGAGTTAACAAGAGACCCAATCCGGACTTTACACGTTTTTTCATCGCGATTTCCTCCTAATTATTATTAGAAACGTCGGTCGCCCTGGCAACGCCCAGATAGGAGTCAATCACTGGCTGGTTGTGAAAAACTTCTTCCGGCACGTCGGAAGCGATGACGTTTCCAAAATTCAATACGGTAAGCTGATCCGATATTTCCTTCACAACGTCAATGTTGTGCTCGATAATGATGATGGTTTTCCCCTGGCTCTTCATGTCGTAGATCAATTTCAGCATTTTGTCGATCATGACGACGTTAAGACCTGCAAGCGGTTCATCCACAAGCAATACCTTGGGTTTCGAAGCCAGAGCGCGGGCAATTTCCACCAGTTTCTGCTGCCCATAGGATAGATCGTTCGCCATGGCATTCTCGTATTCCGAAAGCCCTACATACGCAAGCATCGCGCGCGCCTCTTCCTTCTTCTCCCCAAAGCTCTTCTTGTCTTTCTTCGTGGCGAAAATGGCTGACATCAGCGAGTTGCCGGGCAGATCCAGATATCCCATCAACACATTATCCAGCAACGACAAGCGAGGAAAGATACGCACAAGCTGAAAAGTCCGTGATAAACCCTGCGCAACAATTTTATGCGGCGGCATAGCAGTAATATCGCGTCCGTCCAGGAATATTTTCCCTTCGTCCGGCTTTAAAAATCCGGTAACCAGATTGAACAGCGTCGTTTTTTCCGGCGCCGTTGGGCCCGATCACGCTCGTGATTTTACCTTCCGGAAAATCACATGTTACATGGTTTGTAACACAAAGCCCACCGAAGTGCTTTACCAGCTCCCTGATTTCCAGCATTGCCATAGCAATCCTCCCTTCCGTCAGAATTTCAGCTTGCCAAACAGGCCCTGCGGGCGTCTGATGACGATCAAAATGAGCAGTAAACTATAAATGATGCTTTGCAGCTGCTCGGTGTAAAATCCAGGCAACCCCAGCAGCCGTAAAAGCTGCGGCACCACGATGATCAGAGCGGCCCCGGCAACCGATCCGGCCAGCGATCCCATGCCGCCGATAATAACCATGGACACAAGCAAGAACGACGTGTTCGTCGTAAAGCTCGTAGGATCGGCTATATTGATAAAGTGAACATACAGTACGCCGGCGATACCCGCAAAGAACGCGCCCGTACAGAAAATCTGCACGCGTATGGCCGCCGTATTGCGGCCGCAGGCATAAACGGCTGTTTCATCCTCCCGGATTGCCTCAATCGATTTGCCGTAAGGGGAATTGGTGATGCGCCGGATGATAAACAGGCACGCCGCGCACACCAGTATGCACAGCAAAAGGTACGCCCACATCTTGCTGAAGCTTATCCCCAGAATAGTCGGCCGCAGAACACCCGCGATTCCGATGGGCCCGTTCGTCACATCCATCCAATTTTGGGCAATCGTATAGATCACCACCGCAAAACCAAAGCTGCAAAACGACAGATAATCGCCCTTCAGGCGAATGGAAGGAAGCCCGATCACCAGCCCGAAGACGCTTGCGATCAGGCCCGCAAGCAGCAATTCTAGAAGAAACGGCAAATGCGTCCGTACGGCAATCAGCGCGCTTACATAGGAGCCGATGGCAAAGAACGCGCCGTGGCCCATGTGAAACATGCCGCCGTATCCCAAAATCAGGTTCAGGCTCGCGCTGAGTATGCTGTAGATTACGACCAGAATTGCGATATTAAGCAGGTAATTCATAAACAGCCCTCCCCTCTATTGCTTTTCTTCAATGCCGAACGTCGAAGGCTTCATCAGCATCATGACGACAATCAGCACCAACGGTATGGCTACTTTCCAGCCGCTGCCGATAAACAGCACCGTAAAGTTTTCGATAAATCCGATCAGCATGCCCGCGACCATCGCCCCCGTTACGTTGCCCACACCGCCGATGATGGACGCGATGATGGCCTTGAGCAGCGACGACCCGTTGATCATGGGCTGCACGTCGGAGTTGAGCGCGATCATAATGCCCGCGATCGTCGCCAGGAAGGATCCGATAATAATAATGGCAATATAAACGCGTTCCACGTCAATCCCCACGATTTTTGCCATCTCTTTATTGTTGGAAATCGCCCGGATCAATTTGCCGGTTTTGGTTTTGCGCAAATAGAGGCTCATGCCGACTACCAGCACCAGCGTGCACGCGAGTATAGCGATCTGCACCGTCGTGATATGAATACCCAGAATGTGGATGCTCTTGGGAAAGCCGTAATACACGATGTGTTTGGAACTGCCAAACGCTATGGTGATAAACGCCTGAAACAGCGTGGCAACCGCCATGGATACGACGACGTTCGTCCACCGCGGCACACGTTTTTGGCGGAATCCGTAATAGCAAAGCCTGTCGATCACCAGCATAAGCACGGCGGTCACGAGGACCGCAAACAGGGCGCTCGCCAGCAGCGGCAGCATCAGCAGCCGGTACGCGACATAAAACGAATATGCCCCGACCAGCACGTTAATCCCATATGCCATATTGAAGAAATTCATTGCGCCGTAAATCAGCGTAAACCCGAAAGCAATCAGGGAATACACGCTGCCCGCAATGAGCGAATTGACAATGGTTTGCGCTATCATACCCACACCGCTTTCCAAGCTTTACTGCAAAAACAATTCCCGGAGCCTGTCCTCGGTCCGATCGTTCACGGACGGTTCTTCATATACGATCTTTCCCAGCCGCAGCAGATATACGCGATCCACAATCGTAAGCATCGCGCGGACATTCTGCTCTACAATCAAAACGGAAGTGCCAAACTTAGCCCGAATATCCGAGATCAGGTCCATCGTATGCTGCACCAGCACGGGCGCCAGCCCGATGGACGGTTCATCAATCAAAAGAAAAGAAGGATTCATAATCAGCCCGATGCACAGTCCCACCATCTGCTTCTCGCCGCCGCTGAGCCGCCCCGCGGGCGTATGACGGTAAGCGGTGAGCTCCGGGAATTTCTCATACATCCGGACCACGCGCTGCTGGAGTACTTTACGGTCTTTTAAAAGCGCGCCGCCCAGTTCCAGGTTCTCCTGCACAGTCAGTTTGGAGAACACCTTGTCGCCCTGCGGAATATAGCAGATCCCCTGCGTTACGTTGAGGGAGGACTTTCTGTTCTGGATCGCGCCGCCGTTGAACATCACCTCTCCGCCGCTGGTTTTTACTAGGCCGAAGATGGTTTTCAGCACCGTGGACTTACCCGAACCGTTAGGCCCGACTAGTCCCACAATTTCGGATTTTCCGACCGACAGGGATACTTCGTTGAGAACACTTTTTCCGCCGTATCCCGCGATGATCGATTGTACCTCCAGCATTCTCTTCCCTTCTCTCTTGTGCCTGTACAGCCTCCGTTCGCCGCCCGGCGCGCCCTGTGCGCAAACCAGGCGGGCAAAGCGAAATGTGATTACGTTATTATACTATTCCGTCATTCCGGCGGCATTCAGCATTTCCATCGCTTCGTTTACCGCAGCCGGTTTGCACTGTTTGAACATATCGCCCACATACCACGGGAAATAGAAATGCACCCAGTTGTGCAGGTTGGTCGCGTAGAAGCACAGCGCGTCCAGCACTTCACGGTACTCCGCCTTGGTTTCAATCAGGTCCAGCACGCCCATAACTTCCCGGACGTCGTCCCAGAGCTGTTCAAAGCCGCACGTCGCCAGAAAATTGGCAGACAGGGGCACGCTGTCCAAAAACATGGCTTTCAAGTGCTCCAGTGTAAACATCTCGTTTTCACACATGCGAATCTGGGAGAAGAGCATATAGGCCGACAGCTGGCGCAGGTCGCCTTCCGCAAACGTCATAACGGTAAAGGCCGAATCCCACAAGCCGCCCATCTTGCTGGGCACGATGTTGTGCTTATAAAGCCGGATGACTTCATAGGCCGGAACCAGTTCGCACTTTTCACCGTGCTTCATGAGTTGATCAATAATATTCTGTACTTTCGCGTTCATCACGTTCTCCCTCCTCAATCCTGTTCTTTTACGGTCAGAATGCAAGTGATCGGCTGTTTGGAGCGCCAGATGGAATCAGCTACCGCTTTACCGACTTCAATCAGCGTGGGAATGTCTTCGGGGATCACCTTGAAGCAGAAATAGCCGGGCATTTTTTCGTAGGCTTCGCCCCAGTTAAACGCAAAGTGCGCGTTTTTTCCGCCGGCCAGGCCGTTGGGAATATTGTAGGACATATGGCCGGTGCCCAGCTCCGCCAGGTCGATCCGGGTGTTGACAACTTCGTTGTCACCCTTGACCGGCAGATCCTCGCTGACACGGCACCAGGTGTACATAACGCCGCCAGTACACATGGCGTGCAGCTGCACCGAACGGATTGGCATGTGTGCCAGATACCAATCATAGATCCAGCGGTTGCTGCCGTCTTCGTTGGGCATGCATTCCACGCTTTTGCCCAGTTCGGGCCAGGTTGCAATAAAGTTCTTCGTTTCGCTCATAATCATGCTCCTTTACTCATGTGTTCCTGTAGTTTCCGCAAAGCAGCGGGCGTTCCACTCCCGCTGCCGGCATCCTCTTCGATGGGCTCCAGGCTCGCTTGGAAATGCCTGAGGATCGGCGGTTCCCAGGTTATTTTGTATCCGTTGTGAATGGATGTGCGGTTCTCCCATACGTTCCTGATTGCCTCGATGGCGACGTCAATGTGCGACTGCGTGTACACCCGCCTTGGAATGGCCAGCCGCGTAAACTCGTTGATCGATTCAATCTGTTCGCCCGTATCGGGATCGTTGCCCATCATATAGGAACCGATATCACACGCCCTGATGCCTGCTTCCTTATACAATTCAATGGCAAGCACCTGGCCCGGGAACTCATAGTAAGGAATGTGCGGATAAAACTTTTTCGCGTCAAGGAACAGCCCGTGGCCGCCGATCGGCGCCTGATAGGGAACGCCGTATTCGTCCAGCCGGTCGGCAATATACTGCATCGTACCGAGGCGGTATTGCAGATAATCCTCGTCCAGCCCTTCATACAGGCCGACCGCCAGGCATTCCAGATCGCGCCCGTTCAGGCCGCCATAGGTGTAAAAGCCCTCATAGGAGATGCAGTTGGCGCGCACTTTGAGAATCAGCGGAGATTCCGGGTCCTTGATGCCGATCATGCCGCCCATGTTAACGATTCCGTCCTTCTTGGCCGACATGCTGAACATATCCGCGCAGGCGAACATCTCCCGTACGATCTCGCGGATGGACATCGACCGGCAGGCTTCCTCGCGCAGCTTGATGAACTGGGCGTTTTCCCCGTAGCGGGCGGCGTCGATATCGAGCGGAATCCCGTATTTTCTACAGATACGGGAAACGTCCCGCAAATTCTGCAGCGATACTGGCTGCCCGCCCGCCGAGTTGTTCGTTACGGTCATGACAATCAGCCCGACGTTCTGCGCGCCAAGCTCCGCGATGAGCTCCTCCAGCTTTTCCACGTCCATATTGCCTTTAAACGGCGCACGCAGCGTTGTGTCCGCGGCCTCGGGAACCACGCAGTCGATCGCCCGCGCGCCCGCGATTTCCACATGCGCGCGCGTCGTATCAAAGAACATATTGGAGATGGCGTATTTCCCCTTGCATAAAAGCGTAGGGAAAAGCACCTTCTCCGCCGCGCGGCCCTGGTGCACCGGCAGGAAGAAGCCGTAGCCGAAAATATCCTTGGCGGCCTCCATAAGCCGGAAATAGCTTTTGGCGCCCGCGTACGCTTCGTCTCCGCGCATCAGGGCCGACCACTGTTCCGCACTCATCGCATTTGTGCCGCTGTCCGTCAGGCAGTCGATGTAAACGTCCTCGCCCTTCAGATTAAATACGTTGTAGTTTGCTTCGGCGATTTTCTGCTCGCGCTCCTGCCGCGTCAGCATTTTGATTGTTTCTACCATCTTAATACGAAAAGGTTCAGCAATGTATTGTGCCATGGTGCGCCTCCATCAGGTTTATCGTGTACGGCATGCGTACTGCAAAAACAATAGCCGTAACCGGCGAACGTTTTTGTTCGGCGTCTATTGTTCCGTATGCTCTGATTATAGCAGGACCACTTTGCTTTTGTCAATGGTGTTTCTGAAATTTTCATATTCTATTTTGTAACGTTACATTTAATTACATTCTACGTGTGATCGTATATGCCAAAAACCCCGCTACAAAGCGGGGAAGCGCCGTCTGCCGGCAGCAAACAGGCAAAAAGAAACGAGCGTTTCTCGTTATATCTTCTGGCAGGAGTTCCCGATGGTGAGGCTGTCTCGGAGGATCGTTGTCTTGGGCAGCGTACGGGATCCTTTCAGCCATTGCAATACCGTATGAACCGCGTTTTTTCCAATTTCCTGCATGGGTTCGGTCAGTACCGTCAGGGATAAATAATCCGTGAGTTTCTGGGTGCCGTACCCCACAATCGAAATATCCTGCGGGACTTTCAGGCCGTTGTCCTTGAGCGCTTTCCATGCGCCCATCGTCAGGTTGCCCGATACGGCAAAAATAGCGGAAAAATCACGATTCTGGCAGCGCTGCTGCACAATGCGATAGGCATCCTCAAACGAATCGAAGCAGTTCACGATTAAGGTTTTCCGCACCGGCACGCCAACGGACTCAAACGCCTGAATATATCCCGATAACTTGGAGGCGTAAACTTCCTGCTCTCCGGGTACGCCCAGGATCAAAATGTCTTTATGCCCAAGATCCAGCATATATTTCGTACCTGTATACGCTCCCGCGCAGGTATCCAACGCTATCGAAAAAATATCCTGCCTCTCCAGCTGTTCTCTCGAATTCATCAGCAGCACCAGCGGAAACTGATCCGTGATCAGCTTCTCGTACTCACTGCCGAGCTTGCCGCCGCTCGGAACGGCGATCAGCCCATCCACATGGCTGGCCGTCATCTCACGTATGTAAGCGTTCTCCATGTGTTTATTCCGCTGATAGTCGTACAGCAAAATCTCAGCGTCGTTATTGCCGGCCACTTCCAGTATGCCCCGTAGTAAAGGGCCGTATGCGTCATTACAGATGTCGGCAACCAGTACGCCGATTCTCTTTTTCGGTGTATAGGAGCTTTTAGGTTTATAAACATAATGCATCTCGGCAATCGCATTTTTTACAGCTTCTTTGCGTTCCTCACTCACGCCCTCGTAATTATTGAGGACTCTCGAAACAGTCGCGACTGAAACGCCTGCTTTTTGTGCAATGCTGCGCAAAGTGACTGAGTCACGATTCATATTACAACCTCATCTCGTTTGAAACACATGACTTTTTCATGTAACTTTCTTGATGATATCATCCATTACACATTTCGTCAATAATCTTGGTTCCTATATATCTTCTATACATGGAGTGCCCCTAAAAATTGGTCCTAAAACGAAATTAGTAAAACCTGGGTTTAAGCAGTACAGACGATCGTCTGTGGCGCGGGCGGCCTGCCACCTAAACTGCTGTGTGGTCTGACCGTATTGTAGTATGCCATCCAGTGTCTTGTCAAAACCTGCGCCTCATACAGGTTCCCAAACAGTTCCTGATTGAGGAATTCGTCTCTCATTCTGGCATTGTAGCTCTCGCAGTATCGTTTTCCCACGGGCTTCCCGGTTCGATGTATGCGGTAATGACACCTACATTGGAAAGCCATTGCAGCAGTTTCTTTGCCGTAAACTCCGTGCCGTTGTCACTGAGCAGATAGGCGAGGCATCCCTTGATAACCATCAATCCGGACAGTACCTCAATCACATCATTGTTGCGCCAGCTGCGTTTGGGGATGGAAGCTAAACACTCTTTGGAATACTCGTCGATGATGTTGAGGAACCGCATTTTCTTGTCATACGTTTTATCCTCGACGAAATCATAGCTCCAGACATGGTTCCTGTATTCCGGTCTCAATCGTACACAGCTTCCGTCATTCATCCATATCCTGCGCTTTTTGACTTGCTTTTTAGGGAGCTTTAAGCCTTCTTCCCGCCAGATCCGTTCCACACGCTTGTGGTTGATCCTGGTTCCGTTGTTGCGCATCATGTTTGTGACCATACGATAGCCGAACCGTCCGAAATTACAGGCTAACTCGATGATGTCGGCTCTCACCTCGTCCTCGTCCGGAAATCTTACGGCTTCGTATCGATAGTCAGTTCGATTGACACTTAATACCCGACAAGCCCGCCGCTCTGTAACGGAATGCTCTTCCATCACATATACAACGGCTGCCTTTCGCTTAATCGGGCTCAGAAGTTTTTTGAGTTGACATCCCGTAAGATCGCATTATCCAGGCTCAATTCAGCGACCAGCTTCTTGAGCCTGGCGTTTTCTTTCTCCATCATCTTCAAGCGTTTGGCGTCAGCCGTATCCATTCCACCGTACGTTTTCCTCCAGCGGTAATACGTCTGTTCGGATATGTCCGCTTGCCTGACTGCTTCTCCGATCGTTTTTCCCTAGCTGCAAAGCACCTCGATCTCTCGCAGCTTTACGATGATCTGCTCTACCGTGTAGTTCTTCTTTCCCATCTTTCCCAGCTCCTTTTCGTTAGTTTATCATCCATTTACTAACTTTCAAACTGGTCCAATTTTCGGGTGGCATACCATATTCTGCTTCGTTCCATACGCATCAGGTATAGCTGAAAGCCTTGTAAATCAAGCATCATAGCACACCTTTCGTTTCATAGTACTACGATTAGTTGCTCATCAGGCGAGGGAAGTCAAGCGTTTTCTCATCGCATAACACAAATTCCGTCATGAGTATGAAACTTCCACTGAAAAGGCATTTTACAAAAAGGCGGTTGTCGTTCAAACGCTTCATTATATTCTTTGAAAGAGTGCAACGGTCGGGAATTATATCGTTAATTCTGAATCCGCAAACCCATCGATAAGCAATATTCAGAGAAACGCCATCATCCAGCCGGCGCTTGCTCCTGGTCCCATACAAGTAACCGAACAAGAGCATCTTCACAAGACTCGCAGGGTCTATTGAAGGACGACCAATTTCTGAATATGCCGGCTTCATCAGATTGTAAATCGATACGAAAGACACGATCAGATCAATTTACCGAAGCAGATGATTGTCCAGGATACCGTCCACAGGATCGAATGTCAGCACCTCAATTTGACCGCTTCTACGTCCCGTCATTTGCTTCGCCTCAATGATAATATTTTACTATTTCAGCTGGCTTTCCTCCGCTTTTTCAACAGGCCCTCCATTTGACAGGACCCGCTCCGCTTTCGCCTTGACGGTTCAGAATTGCCGTGTTATGGTAGCAGCACAGGGCCAGGATACAACTTGTCCCTATGAGTCGATTTGTTATCATCTGGTATTTGCGTTTACACAGAATTCTCCGCACTGCCGTTTGGAGTATTGGATTGCATATGTCAAGGTTTCATATTGGTTTGACCAACCTGATTTATACCCTCTGCCGCTGTTGTATCTTGGAGCGTAAGTCTCCGCATTGGTGTATGTGAGCCTATAATCACTACGTTTTTCGAGGTGCCCAAATAATGCCATCCGTCGAAAAGGATTGAAATCAGTGGATGTTTTACGATTGGAAAAGCCATGTGCTGCATTATTTGAAATGGCAATGGATTATAAAAATGAGCATGAGCGTTACGGCGAAATGCAGCTGCACGGCGGTGCGCTTCTGGAACAGATGGACTATTCTGCGTGGCTTTGTCAAATCGAAGAAAACAGCAATCCAGATACGGTACATACCGGGTGGGTCGTTGCGGATACCTTCTTTGCTATACGGGCGGCGGATCAGCGGATCATCGGCATGGTGGATATCCGCCATACACTTAACGCTTTTCTTGCCGCCTATGGCGGGCACATCGGTTATGGCGTACGTCCCAGCGAACGCCAAAAGGGCTATGCAAAGGAAATTCTACGCCTTGCGCTTCAATATGCAAAGCAGTCTGTGGGCCTTAATCGGGTAATGGTCGCCTGTTATCGAGATAACGAGGCCTCCTGGCGAACCATCCTGAAAAACGGCGGCAAGCTGGACCACGAATTTATTCACACAGATGGGAAAACGGTCCAGGTATACTGGATTGAACTATAGCTCCCTACTTGAACATAACAGGAAAAAGTGAAAAACAAATACGATTCCGCGATCAATTTATATTCAGCGTACGGCAGATGCGGAGGTAATGAAACTCATTCCCTGCGAAGACGCCGTATGGTTTCGCTTGACGTTTTTTATTGCTGACTTGAGATCCTTGACACGCAGCTACAGGGCTTTATCAGAAGCGTTACGCGATGTCGCCAAGAAATCAGAATAATTAAAACTTTCGTTGTATTTATATTGACAATTCGTAGAAATCAGTATATGTTGATGATGATACAATTCGTGTTCAGCCACGATTGAGAAAGCCAGAGGGTGAAAGTGGATAAAGAAGCGGCATATGAATTCCTATATAAGCTGGCAGAAGGCATTGCTGTTATGTTCGGTGCGAATTGTGAAACCGTGATCCACGAAATGAACGGGCAGCATGTGAAGAACCTTGCGTTTTTTAACAGCCATGTTACGGGCCGGAAAGCAGGCTCCACATTAAGTATCTACGGCAATGAAACGGCGTATGACACGGACAGCGGGCAAAATCTGGAATTGGATTACATCAACCAGCAGGTTGTGGTTTCCGGAAAGCAGATCAAATCCTCAACCGTCCATATGCGAGGAGACGATTACCACTACGCGCTGGGTATTAATTTCGATGTAACAGTCCTCACCCAAATGCGTGCGATTCTTGACAACCTGACGGCGCATGAGGGCGATTTGATGGATCGCCTCAACAGCGACGCACAGCCTGCGATCGGCGAGCTGTTTGACGGCTGTATGGAGCTGATCAACCGGCCCATGGACAAGCTGAAGAAGGCGGACAGGCTTCGTCTGGTGCAGCTGCTCAAGGAAAAGGGCGTGTTCCGTGTGCAGCGGAGCGTTCCGTATGTTGCGGAACGCCTGGGCGTATCCAAATTTACGATATATAACTATCTCAATGAGCTGAGCTAAAGCGGAAAGGAAAGCTTATGCGGATTGTGGAAGAAGCGGAAGCCAGAAAGAGATTGACGCCGCAGGTTTGTCTGCGGCTAATGAAGCAAGCATTCACGGATCTGGAATCCGGCGCGGCCGCCCAGCCGCTGCGCACGATAGTCAAGCTTTCCGATGGCGAATTCTTCGGCTTTATGCCCGCCTCTCTGGGGGCGAACGATTACTTCGGCGTGAAGGTCATCACCGCGTTTCACAAAAACATCGGCACGGAATATCCCTCGCATATGGGGTATGTGATGCTGTTTGAATCACTGCACGGCAGTTTTATCGGTATGGCGGACGCTTCGGTGATTACAGAGATGCGTACCGGCGCCGTATCCGCGCTGGCAACGGATCTGCTGGCGCGAAAGAATGCCGGCAAACTGGCGCTGATCGGTGCGGGCACGCAGGCGCAAAGCCACCTGGCTGCCATTGCCTGCGTACGGGATATTACAAGCGTTACAGTGTTTGATATCAATCCAGATGCCTCCCATCGCTTTGCTGGGGAAATGACGCGCAAGCACAGTATCCCGGTTACGGCGGCAGACAGCGCCGAGACATGCGTGCGGAACGCGGATATCATTTGTACGCTTACACCCAGCAAAGACCCCTATTTGCAAAAAGATTGGGTTGCCCCCGGAACGCATATAAATGCGGTAGGCGCCTTCAGCCCCGTTACCCGCGAAGTGACGGGTGAACTGGTGGCGGCGTCCCAGCTGTATGCGGATTATATCCCGTCGATGCAAAGCGAATGCGGAGAATATTTGATTCCGCTTCGGGAAGGGCTGATTGATGAAACCCATATCGTGGGTTCTGTCGGCCAGCTTTTATTGGGGCAGGCGCCCGGCCGGCAAAGCGACGGTGTTATTACGCTGTTTGACGCGCTGGGGCTTGCCGTGGAGGATATTATGTGCGCGAAGTACTTGTGCACTGATATAGAATAAATATGAGAGAGGGAACCGGTATGAAGAAAATCTTGGTACTACTCATGACTTTGATCATGATATTTGGCGTAAGCGCGCAGGCCGCGGAAACAGGCAATGACTTTACAATTGCCTACAACGGCATTGTAACGCTCAATCCGATCATGAGCCAATCCTCCAACGACCACAACATTTTTTACCTCACACAGCTGCAGCTGATCCGTTATTACGGCAGCAATATCCAAATGGATGGCGCGGAAAGTTATGATGTCAGCGATGACGCGACACAGTATACGTTCAATCTGCGCGACGGTCTGAAGTGGTCTGATGGTATGGATCTTACGGCATACGACTTTGAATATACCATGAAGTGCATCCTGGATCCCACGGCGGGTTCTCCAGCGGCAGGCAGCTGGTATGCCATTAAAAACGCCGAAGCGTATTCCAGCGGCGAAGGCTTAAGCTGGGAAGACGTCGGCGTGAAGGCGCTGGACGACAAAACGCTCCAGTTCACGTTGGAATATCCGCTGGCAACGTTTGATGCGACGATTGCCCGTAAGCACATCTACCCCCTCCGTCAGGACTTTGTGGAAAGCGTCGGCACGGAAACACTGGGTTCATCAGTGGACAACATGCTGTATTCCGGCGCGTACGTGATGACGGACTGGGTGCTGGAAAGCTCCATGGATCTTGAAAAGAACGACCTGTACTGGGATGCTGCAAACAGCTTCCCGACCAAGTACCTGCATTTCCTGGAAATCGAAGACCCCAATACCGAGGTTGCGATGTTTGAAAATGGCGAAGTGGATGCCATTGAGATTATCTCCAGCCAGTATTACGATTATCTGAGCGATTATCAGTACAAGACCGAAGGCGGCGGCTTTATGTTCCTGTGGATGAACCAGAACGGGAACACCGAGGAAACCGGCAGGATCTTGTCGAATGTCAATTTCCGGCAGGCGCTGAGCTACGGCTTCAACCGCGAGGCGACCTGCAACGCGGTCAACCCCGCAACCGCAGCGGCGACGCGGCTGGTCGATCCCAGCTTTGCGGGCCCTGGCGGCGGAACCTTTGTAGAAGAATACCCCATTAATTCCGTACCGGCGACCGGCGATGTGGAAATGGCCAAAACCTATCTAGCCACAGCGCTTGAGGAACTGGGATATGCCGCTGCCTCCGAGTTGCCGGAGATGAAACTTGTGACTTGGGAATCCACAGAACAGAAGCTTTTGGGCGAAACGATCATTGACCAATGGAAACAGAACTTGGGGATCACGTCTATCCAGCTCAATCAATATGTGATCGGCACCACAATCGGCACGTTCTTCGACCTTACGTATGACATTTTCCTGATTACGTGGGAATCTGACGTTCTGCCGACGGATATCATGGAAAGCATGATGACCGGCGGCGAATGCAATGTTGGCATTTGGTCCGATCCTGCGTTCGACACACTGGTCGAAGAGGCGGTTCTGGAACTTGATCCCGTCAAAAAGGCTGAGTTGACCCAGCAGGCGGAACAGATCTTTATGGACGACGCCGGTATTATCCCAGTATACCTGAAAGGCGATATAAACGCCGTGAAGGACTATGTGGAAGGGTTCCAGATTTCCGCTGCCGACGGATTTGAGTTCAACCACATGGTAGTATATAAGTAAGCCATGCTCCTAACAAAGGAACGGAAAGTTTTCATGCTTTCCGTTCCTTTTCGCTCGCGGAGGCCCCCCCTTGAAGAAATACACCCTCAGACGCATCGTGATTTCGATCATCACCATCTGGCTGATTGCGACATGCAGCTTTTTCCTGCTGCGCACATTGCCCGGAAATCCGTTTGGTACCACCGAATTGCTCAGCATGGAAATGCAGAAGCGCATGATGGCATATTACGGACTGGACCGGCCGCTGGGTGAGCAGTATATCACCTTTATGAAAAACCTGATCCGCGGTGATTTTGGGTATTCCCTCAAATATGTCGGGCAGTCGGTAAACGGGATTATTGCCAGTAAATTTCCCACCTCGGCACAGCTTGGCTTGCAGGCGTACCTGCTTTCGTTTCCGGTGGGTGTGTTGTTTGGCATCGTCGCGGCACGATTCCGCGGCCGTGCAATCGATTATTCACTGGTTGCGTTTTCGGTGCTGGGCGTATCAGTGCCAGTATTCATTCTGGCGTCGCTGCTGCAATATGTGTTTGCCATCAAAATGGGCATCTTTCCGGTTGCACGCTGGTCAAGCTTCGCGCATACCATACTGCCCACCATCACGCTGGCCACTGGTTCCGTTGCCATCAAAACGCGTATGATGCGTACGCTGATGCTGGAGGTTATGACCGAAGATTATGTGAAAACCGCGAAGGCTAAGGGATTGCCGATGTGGCGTATCATTTTGAGCCATCAAGTGCGAAATGCGATTATCCCCATGATCCCAACGATGGGCATGGAAATTGTTGCAATCCTAATGGGGTCGTTCGTTGTTGAGCAGATTTATGCCATTCCGGGAATCGGCGCGTTTTTTGTAACTTCCGTACAAAGTCTGGACTATACCATGACGCTGGGACTCACAGTATTTTTCGGTGTATTTGTGGTGAGCGCCAATTTCATCATCGACCTGGTTTACGGGCTAGCGGATCCTCGGATCCGTATTGCGAAATGACACGGAGGGAAGGGGGAGATCAGCATGGAAACCATTACAAATCAGGATTTTAAATCCATCCAACAGGACTTGGCGCTGGCTGATATCATCGTCCGTCCGTCCGTCAGCTACTGGAAGGATGTTTCCCGCCGGATTCTTGCGGATAAAGTGGCGATTTCCAGCTTTGCGGTGATTATCCTCATTACGCTGCTGGCGGTGTTCTCCCCGGTATTCTCTAAATACAGTTATGAAACAACGAATATGCTGGCCATGAACCAAGCCCCCAGCGCAGAACACTGGTTCGGCACTGATTCCGTTGGGCGCGATTTGTGGGCCCGCATTTGGGTCGGCGCACGCGTATCGCTGCTGATCGGCGTATTCGGCGCGATTGTGCCGCAGCTGATCGGCATCTTCATGGGCGGCATTTCGGGATACTTCGGCGGCTGGGTGGATATGGCAATCATGCGCATTATCGACGTGGGCGTCTGTATCCCGTCGCTGATTTATATCACGCTGATCATGCTTTTAATGGGCTCGGGACCGGTTGCAATTATCATTGCGATAGCCATGACCGGCTGGATGGGTTCCGCCCGCGTGGTCCGCGGCAGAATGCTGCAGTTTAAAAACCGCGAGTTTGTGCTGGCCGCGCGCGTGCAAGGCGCCAAACCGTTGCGTGTGATTTTCCGTCACATTTTACCCAATATACTGGGGCAGCAGGTGGTCAGCATCTCCGCTTCCATTCCCGGCGCGATTTTTCTGGAAGCGTATCTGTCCTTTATCGGCCTGGGCATTCAGTCCCCGATGACATCCTGGGGGCAACTGTGCCAGACCGGATCTTCATTTTACCGCCTGTATCCCTATCAGATGTTTATTCCCGGCCTTTTCATCAGCGTTACGATTTTGGCGTTCTATCTGTTCGGCAACTGCCTGCGGGACGCGCTGGACCCACACCTACGAGACTAGGAGACACAAACTTTGAAAGAACATTTGCTGGATGTCCGTGATTTGCGGGTATCGTTTGACACCCATGCGGGTGAGGTGCAAGCGGTACGCGGCGTGAGTTTCCACTTGGATGAAGGCGAAACGCTTGCCATTGTCGGGGAATCAGGCTGCGGAAAAAGCGTTTGCATGCAAACGCTGATGCAGCTGCTGCCCTCGCCGCCGGTGCGGCTGAAAAACGGCGAGATCCTGTGGCGCGGGCTGAACATTGCCGCCTGGACGGACAAACAAATGGAACGCCTGCGCGGCAGCGAGCTGGCGATGATTTTTCAGGATTCGATGACAAGCCTGAACCCGACCATGCGCGTGGGCAAGCAGATGTGCGAGGGTATCATCCGCCATCAGAAGGTAAGCAAAGCACAGGCGAAAAAGATTGCCGTCGATATGCTGAGCCAGGTCGGTCTGCCGGATGCGGATAAAGCATATACCCGTTATCCGCACACCATGTCCGGCGGGCAGCGGCAGCGCGTGATGATCGCAATCGCGCTGGCCTGCAACCCGAAAATATTGATCGCCGACGAACCGACCACCGCGTTGGACGTAACCTTGCAGGCGCAGATGCTGGATATTATGAAGCGGCTGCAGAAAACACACCATACCGCGATCATCCTGATCACGCATGATTTGGGCGTTGTGGCCAAAATGGCAGACCGTATAGCAGTGATGTACGCGGGAGAAATAATGGAAGCCGGAGATGCGCGGCAGGTGTTTTACGAGCCTGCACATCCGTATACCTGGGGGCTTCTGGGTTCGATGCCGAATATGCTGACGGATACAGGAACGGATCTATACACAATTCCGGGAACACCGCCGGATCTCTATGCTCCGCCGGAAGGATGTCCTTTTGCCGCCCGCTGCACATATGCGATGGAATGCTGCCTCAAGGCGGAGCCCCCGGTGATGGAAAATGCTCCGGGGCACACCTGCCGTTGCTGGCTGATGGATGAGCGTGCGCCGGAAATTTCACCGCCAGCCGCAATCCGGGACAGAACGAAGGGAAGCGTCGTTAATGTCTGAACAGCTTTTGAAGGTCAGCGGACTGAAAACCTATTTTCATGTCGGAAGACGGCAGCTGCTCAAGGCAGTAGACGACGTATCATTTACCATTGAAAAAGGGAAAACGCTCGGGCTGGTGGGTGAATCGGGCTGCGGAAAAACGACCGTAGGCCGTACGTTGTTACGTGTATACAAACCTGACGGGGGGATAATCGAATTCGACGGGCAGGATATCAGCAGCGTTTCCAAGGCGCAGTCCATGGCACTGGCACGTAGGATGCAGATGATCTTTCAGGATCCTTATGCCTCGCTTAATCCGTTTTTTACCGTGGCGGAGATCATCGCCGAAGGACTGGAAATACACAAGGTATACAAGACCGCCGCGGAGAAGAAAGAACGCGTATATAAGCTTTTGAACATGGTGGGACTGAGCAAAGATCATGCAAACCGATTCCCACATGAATTTTCCGGCGGGCAGCGGCAGCGTGTCGGCATCGCCCGCGCTTTGGCGCTGGATCCGGAGTTTATTGTATGCGACGAAGCAATCTCCGCACTGGATGTATCCATCCAAGCACAGGTTGTCAATATGTTGATGCGCTTCCAGCGGGAGCTCGGGCTGACCTATCTGTTTATTGCGCACGATTTGAGCATGGTACGCCATATCGCCGACCAAACCGCCGTGATGTACCTTGGGAAATTGGTGGAATACGGTGCTACACACGAGGTTTACGAGCATCCGCAGCATCCGTATACGCAAGGGCTGCTGTCCGCAGTTCCGGTCGCAGATCCGGATTATGAGCGGGCGCATGAACGCATTCCCATGGACGGGGAAGTGAAAAGCCCCATCAACCCCGGCCCCGGCTGCCGCTTCTGTGGACGGTGCCGCAAAGCGACCAAGCGCTGCCAAACGGAAACGCCGGAATTGCGCGATATCGGCGGGGGGCATATGACTGCCTGCCATCTTATATAGGAGGATATCACCATGCTCACTACGCGGGAAATGGTTACCATTGCCCTAGATATGGCGGGATACAGCGAACTTCCCATCGATTCGGAGCTGACTGTGCCGGGTGAAAAAATAAAGCGTGTTCTAGCGGGTATCGATATGGGGACGGCGGAGCTGATTCTCGCAAAACAGCTTGGATACGATTGTGTATTCCGTCATCATAATCTGGTTCCCAAATTGGGTCACCTTGGCGAACTGGTAGCTGAAGATCATTTTAAAATGATGGTGAGAAACGGCGTGCCGGTTAACATTGCCCAAAAGGTAATGGCGGAGCGCAGGCGCGAGGTGGAGATGATGTTTCACAGCGCAAACTTCGCGGCGGTCGGGCAGTGTGCCAAACTGATCGGAATGCCGTTTATCGGATTGCACACGCCGGCTGATTTGCTGGGCGAGCGTACGGTGCAGACGAAGGTGCAAGCGGTATATGACGCGAAAGATACGCCGACCGTTGGGGATCTGATGGACGCGATCATGACGATCCGGGAGTTCAGCGAAGCGCCGGACGGTCAGCGCCCTGTGATTTGGGTGGGAGACAGGGACAGTTATGCTGGTAAGGCATCGGTGGAGTTTGCCGGCGGTTTGAACGCGGAGATGAACGAGCTGAAAGCCAATATCAACGCCGGCGTGGGTACCTTTATCTGCATGGCTATGGATGCTGCGAAGGTCAAAGCATTGCAGGAGGATAACCGGTGCAATGTGATTGTGTGCGGGCATATCGCGTCCGATTCCATCGGCATGAATATGATTTTAGATGAATGGGAGCGCGTTGGCGGGATTGAAACCACCCGGATCGGTGGTATGGTATAAGGAGGCGGCAAGGTGCAATCCATCCTGATTCAAAACGGAACCGTGATTGACGGCAGCGGAGCTGCGCCCTATCCGGCCGATGTGCTGATCCGGAACGGGAACATTGCAAAGATTGGCGCAATTCCCCGCAGCGAAGGTGCGCGAGTGATTGACGCAGCCGGCAAATGGGTGACGCCCGGCTTTATCAATATGCATTCTCATGCGGACTGCTCCGTGCCCATATACCCGAATATGGAAAGTGCGCTGGGGCAGGGCATTACCACGGAATTTGCCGGGCACTGCGGATTGAGCGTTGCGCCTGTGCAAAATCACTGGATCTATATGTTTCCTGAGAAAAAGGCGTTCACACGCGTGATGCCCGAACCGATCGGCGGGATTAATCCCTATCATTTTTACGCGTTAGAAACCGATGTGCTACGACCGGCGTTTGAGGAAGCCTACGGCCAAGCGCTGGACTGGTCGACTTACGGGGAATACATCGCACATCTGCGTGGATGCGGCACCGGCGCGAACCTTGCGCTGGTCGCGGGCCAGGCGAATATTCGGCTTCAGGCAATGGGGCGGGACTTTAAACGCGGCGCAACCGAGCCGGAGATCCGTGCCATGGAAGACAGCCTGACGGAAGCCATGGATGCGGGAGCGTTGGGTTTAGGGCTTGGGCTTGACTATCAGCCGGGGTTGTATGCTTCGAGGGAAGAGCTTCTGCACCTGATGAAACTGGTGCAGGCACACGGTGGCCTTGTAACCGCCCACGTGCGCAGCCGGAACCATCCTTACTATGCTAAGGAAGTTGGGTACCATGACGGGCTGACCGAGTTTTTGAAGCTGGGGCTTGATACGGGAGCACATGTGCATGTCTGCCATATCCAGAACGCGTTTTCAGTATCGCCTGACAACAGTGTTCTGCAAGCAGAAGCGGCTATGCAAACGCTTGCGATTATGGAAGAATATCGCAAACACAGTGTGCGGGTTACATGGGATGTTATCCCGTCTCATGCGTTCGGTCCGTTTCATTACCCGATGGCGGCGTCCATGTTTCAGCCTTACGTAGAGCAGTGCGGCGGTGTAGAGCGCTTTGCAAACATGCTGCAGACCGGAAATTACCGCGATATTGTGTCGGCGGAGATCCGTAGCGGCAATCATGCGTCGCGCGGCGTGTTTACCGGATTTAATCCCAAAACCAATCCGGCATGGGATACCGGGCAGCGCTTTACAAAAGCGGCAGCTACTGCAATTGTCGGGAAAACGATTCGGGAGGCGGCAAATGGCAAGGACAGTATCGACTTTATGCTAGAACTTTTAGCGGAGGATCCTGCTGTGAGCGTCATTCCCTTAAGCAGACGGCCGGATTATTCGCCGGACAGGGATGCCTTTGTGGCGCAGGCAGAGGCCTGCATCGGGCTGGATACCTGGACGTTTGACTATGATGCCTGCCTGAATGAAAACGGAATGCCGCTAGAGTGCGGATCGCCGTCTACCTATAGCGGTATGACAGTGTTTCTCAATGAGAACCGCAATTATCCCATAGAGGAAATCATTCGGAAACTTTCAGGAAACGCGGCAGATTGCATCGGCTTAACCGACAGAGGCTTTTTGCGCGAAGGTATGCATGCCGATGTGCTGGTCATTGATCCGGAATCGTTTGATCCAGACGAATGTTTGTGGGATCCTCGTCACGGTGCGAAAGGCATGGATTATGTGATCGTAAACGGAACGATCGCCGTACAAAGCGGCACGCATACGCATGTACGCAGCGGGAACATTATTGCATAGGAAAGAGAGTATAGAATGCTTTTTGATTTTGATACCATAGCCGACAGCATTGATTACGGATTTGGAACAGAATACCGGGAAGGATTTACTATGATGGCAGGTGCGCAACTGCATGTAAAAACGGCGCCTTGCATTATCAATGCATTAACGGGGCTTGCGCAGAAGGGGCTTTTCGGGTGGACGACATCAAGCGATCCACAGTATTTGGACGCAATCGAGAGATGGATGCGTACCATACGCGGTTGGGAAATTCAACAGGAGTGGATCGTGCCGTCGTACGGGATCCTACAGGGAATTTGCGCCTGTATCCGAGCGTTTACGAAACCTGGCGATGGTATCATTGTGCAGCAGCCGGTCTATTTGCTATATGCCCGGGCAATCAACAATTGCGAAAGGATGCTTGTGGACAACACGCTTCATTATGAAGACGGGCACTATACGATGGATTTTGAAGATCTTGATGTGAAGATGCGTGACCCTAAGAATAA
This sequence comes from Candidatus Limiplasma sp., assembly GCA_963674895.2. Classification (GTDB taxonomy): domain Bacteria; phylum Bacillota; class Clostridia; order Christensenellales; family Aristaeellaceae; genus CAXXOK01. The sequence goes on along the minus strand of CAXXCY010000002.1, from coordinate 79,619 downwards.
AATCATGATACTCTGCAATCCCCATAATCCGATCATGGATGTATGGAACAAGCAGAGCCTTGTGCGGGTTGCAGAGCTTGCGAAACAGCACAATGTGCTGGTTGTGACCGATGAGATTTTTGCCGAACATGCCATAACGCCGGAAGACATGACACCCTATGGAAGCATCGAAGCCGCACAGGACCACTGTGTGATTTGTACAAGTCTTGGCAAGGCGTTTAACTTCACGGGGACCAGCCATGCCAATATAATCATTCCGAATAACGATATCCGTTCGCGTTACATCAGCCAACGTGACAGCGACCATTACGGCAGCCTGTCGCCCTTTATGCGTACGGCAACGCTTGCGGCATATTCACCCGACGGCAAAGCATGGATTGATGCGTTGCTACAGCTGATTAAGGATAACGAGCGGATATTCGGCAGCTTTCTGAAGGAACATTGCCCTAAAGCGAAAATCTCCCGTCATGGAGCGGGCTCGCTGCTGTGGGTTGATTTCCGGGCTGTTGGAACGGAAGAGAAGGTTGCCGCGCAGTTCTGGAGGGCGGGGATCCAGCCGGATCTGGGCAGCAAATACGGCGCGCCCGGCGAGGGCTTTATGCGCCTGCAGATCGGAATGCCTAAAAGCGAATTGACCGCTACCTTGACGCGCCTTAGCAAGGTGTTGGCGGATCCATAAATCGGAGACAGCGTTGTCCGTTGTTATGTCCTGTCAAATGGAGGACCTGTTGTGAAAGGTAGTCTTTTTTACACAGAGGAAAAGAGAAGTCTGTACTGAAGACGAATGAAAATCGAAGATAGAACTGCTCTGCCCGCTGTCGTATCGATACATTTCGTCGGCTCCTTGGTGCAAGGTTTTTGCGCAATATAGCGATTTTCCCTGCGCCAATTATACAAAATTGCGCCGCCAATGTCCTGTGTTTATTGATTTTGCTGTTTGTTCAGCAGGCATTACTTATACGCTCAAAGAATAATACCCTGTTTCAAGCCGTCCCTTTCTTAACGATGTTCCATCAAACACAGTAAAATCAATCCCTTTATGTGCGCCCTGCACATCGATATGAACTTCATTGCCATTTGTTCGTGCTGTGATGGTTAAAAACTCTTGATTGCGGTTGTTCACAATAACTGTTTTGGCAGGATTTTCATCAGGTTGATACAACCGTACTTCCAATCCGTCCAGATAATCATAATCCGTCTGTATTCCGCTTGCACCAAAGGCGATCAGGCTGTTTTCACGAGCAAACAGCGGCAAGCTGTCAAAATCGTATTGCTCCGTCCGCCAAGAACCGCCATCGGCCACTTCCCCTGACAGGAGATGCGTCCACCTCCCCTTTGGCAGATAATACTCGACTGTGCTATCTTCCCGGAAGACAGGCGCGACCAATAGTCTTTCTCCAAGCATATATTGGCGGTCCAGTTCCTCGCAAGTCCGATCATCCGGAAACTCCATGACCATCGCCCGCATCATGGGAATCCCTGTTGCATGCGCTTCCACGGCAGCGGCATACAGGTAAGGCATCAGCCGGCATTTGAGATTCACAAACTGTCTTACCACTTCGACAGCCCTGTCGCCAAATAGCCACGGTACGCGGTAACTGCCGGAACCATGGAGTCGTGAGTGGCTGCCCAGGAGCCCAAACTGCGCCCAGCGCATATACACCTCCGGCGAAGCAGTGTCTTCAAATCCGGAAATATCATGACTCCAGAACGCAAACCCGCTCATGCCCAACGAAAGCCCGGCACGCAGCGATTCTGCCATGGACGGGAACGTACTGGTACTGTCTCCTCCCCAATGAAGCGGATACTGTTGGCTTCCAACGGTAGCGCTGCGTGCAAATACAATTGCCTCATTCTTGCCGCGTTCCCGCTCCAGCAGTTCAAACACGCAACGGTTATACAGCAATGTATAGTAGTTGTGCATCAGCACGGGATCGCTGCCGTTAAAATAGACACAATCTGTTGGGATACGTTCGCCAAAATCTGTTTTGAAACAGTCTACGCCCATATCCAGCAAAACTTTCAGCTTGCTTTGAAACCAGAGACATGCATCAGGATTGGTAAAATCTACGATCCCCATGCCAGCCTGCCACATATCCCATTGCCAAACATCCCCGTTGGGTTTTTTCAGCATATACCCCGCAGCTTTGGCCTCTTTGAATAAAGGCGATTTCTGTGCGATATACGGGTTGATCCACAAGCACGAGTGCAGGCCTCGCTTTTTCAACTTGCTGAGCAAGCCTTCCGGATCCGGAAACATGGTCGTATCCCACTCAAGACTACAAAGCTCATACACCTTCATCCAGAAACAATCAAAATGAAAAGTATGCAGCGGGATGCTTCGCTCTGCCATGCCGTCCACAAAGGACAGAATCGTATCTTCATTATAATCTGTTGTAAATGACGTCGTCAGCCAAAGCCCGAAGGACCAGGCAGGAAGAAGAGTCGCACGGCCGGTCAGCGCGGTGTAGTTCTCGATAACCTTTTTCATCGATCCGCCGCCAATGACCATGAACTCCAATTTCTCGCCAGGCAGCGACAGCTGTGCGCTTTCCACAGCTTCACTGCACAGTTCGAAACTCACCTTGCCGGAACTGTTCACAAACACACCGTAACCCCTGTTTGTAATATAAAGGGGGATGTTCTTATATGCCAGTTCCGACGCGGTTCCGCCGTCTTCATTCCAGATGTCCACAACCTGTCCATTCTTAACAAACGGCGTAAAACGCTCACCCAGACCGTATATCTTTTCTCCGACGCCGACATCGAGTTTCACGCGCATATGCGTACCATCCGGAGTTTTCACAAATCCCATATGCCGTTCGCCTAAACCGGTCAACCGAACGCCGTTTTCATAATAGTCCAGGCTGAATGGTTTTCGCCCGATCACAAGCGACAGCGAGCCCGAAGTAATTATGATAGTCTTCTCATCCTCAACAACCCGCATATCCGCTGGCTGCTGGAATAGCTCGAACTTCGGTTCCGCATCGGCAATGCCTTGAAAATGCTCCAGCGCAAGAGATAAAATACCTGGTCTCGGTGCACGGAACTGCAGCGTTAACAACGGTACGTTCAGTACGTTGCCCCGGTCGGTAACCGGTATATGGGAGCAGAACACCACGAAGCAATCGCCTTCCCAGCGGGCGTCCTGCACCTCCCGGCAGTTGAACAGTTGCATCCCTGCTTTGGCCACCCAAAAACCATCAGTAAATTTCATACCCGCACCTCATCTCGTCAAATTATCCTTTAATCGAACCGGCTACAACGCCTTCAATGATATATTTCTGCAAGAGGATAAAGAATAGGACCGATGGGAGGATCGCCAGCACCATGGCTGCCAGCGCATAGTGCCACTTGGTATTAAGCTGGCCAACAAAGTTGTAGGCAGCCAATACAAGCGTTCGTGTTACCGGCGTACCATTGACCATGAGCAAGGGCAGTAAGAAGTCATTCCAAATCCACATGACATCCAGTACAATGACCGTAGCCGTAACGGGCTGGAGCAGAGGGAAAATAATGCTTCGAAACGCTCTGAATGTGGGTGCGCCATCGATCAACGCGCTTTCATCAATCTCATGCGGAACAGTTTTCATAAAATTATAATAGATAAACACAGCCATCGGCACGCCAAAGCCCCAGTACTGTACTCCTAAACCCCATGTACTGCCTGACAGACCGATCGTACTCATGGTCTTGAGCAATGTGATCATGATCGTCTGAAAAGGAATCAACATCGGCGTAATAATCAGGACATACAGCCATTTCGTATATCGGGTCTTTCGTCGATCCAGAATATACGCCGCAATTGAGGATATTGCCACGATCCCGGCAATGCCAATCATCGTGATCACAAAATTGTTGAGGAATAACCGGAAATACTCCATTTTTTCGATCACATAGGTATAGTTTTCCAATACCAAAGCACTGGGCAGCGCAAGCACGTTGAGGAGCACTTCTCTAAAAGATTTCAGCGAATTCATGATCATGAGCAATACGGGATAGATATAAATAAGCGCTACAAACAGCATCCCGGCGACAAGCGTCCAATGCTCAATACTGGCTTTTTTCTTCTTTGTCAACCTATAGAGGCTCATAAATCCACCTCCCGTCTCTCAAAGAACCGCAAGACCATCTGGGTGATGATCAATACGATGACAAAGAACAGGATCGCCTTTGCTGATCCCAGACCATAGTTATTATTTTGAAACGCTTCCCGATAAATTTCCAGGGTGGCGCTATAGGTTGCGCCCCCCGGCCCGCCTTTTGTCAGTGCCAGTATGATATCAAACACCTTCAGCGAATTTGTCAGAGACATAAAAATACAAGTAGTAACAGACGGGCCTAGAAGCGGCAAAATCACTTTAAAGAACCGCTGTCTGCCATTGGCTCCGTCAATCTGCGCCGCTTCCAGAACATCCGGAGGAACCGCCTGCAGACCTGCGATGTACAGAACTATGTAAAATCCCAGTGATTGCCACACACCGACGATCACAACGGACCAGAACGCAATATTCGCATCTCCAAGCCAGCTTAAGTTCCAAATTCCCCAGCCAGTGAATTCCGCAAGTTTCGCAAATCCCTGGGAAAAGATAAACTTCCAAATAAAGCCTACGATCGTCATGCTCATGATATAGGGTACAAAAAACATGCCCCGCAGCGTATTAGCCAATCGATATTTCCGTGTTAGAGCCACAGCCAGAGCCAGTGCTCCAATATTGCTCAGAATAATGAAAAAGAACGCATATTTCACGGTGAACCACAGGGCGCTTAGAAACGCGGGATTGCCGGCAAAGATGGTTTTAAAATTCTCCAGCCCGATAAATACCGGTTCCTTCGCAATCCCATTCCACTCTGTCAGCGAATAGTACCCGCTCAGTAGAAACGGAATATAAATGGTCAGTGCGACAAGAACAAGCGCGGGTAACGTATAGAGTATCGTTTCCCGGCTTGCAACGGCTCGAAGTTTTCCTTTGCTGATCTTTTGCACGAGCAGACCCTCCATGTAAGGAGCCGCGCCATATCCCCGGGATACAGCGCGGCTCGAGATGATCGGTCAGATTAGTTGCCGCCTTCGAGTTCTACCCATTTTTGTTCAATCTGCTCACACGCTTCATCCTTGGTGAGGGTGCCGCCGACATACGCCTGCAGGATTTCACCAAACGCTTGATGGAAACTGTCGGTGGAGTAGGAAACCGATACCGGGCCAGCGCCAACCGTAGCAGACAGCGCGTCGCCCTGTTTAATGACTTCCATGTCAGGCGCTTTCACGTCCTTGAGCGGGGGGATTACGCCAGCCACATCGCAGAACCAGTTCTTGCCGTAATCGCTGGTATACCACCAGTTGACGAAATCCAGAACGCTGCTGAGAACCTTCGAATCCTTGTAGATGCGGAGTGCCTGGTCGCTGCCGGAGATCACCTTACAATCGGCCGGATCTTCTGACACAGGATATCCGTTGAAGCCCAATTGGAACTCAGGATCGATATTCATAATATCGGCTTCAACCCATGCGCCTTGACCGAGGATCATCGCAGCCTTTCCGATACCAATGGCAGACTCTTCCCCAGCCAGATCCGTCTCCAGAGGTTTCGAATCGCCGTACTGCACCGCGAGATCGAGGAAGTTGAAGAAATTATCATAGAGAATGGGATAATCCTTGAATTTCGCCTCTCCGGCAATGAACTTGCTTACGAGTTCCGCGGAATTATCACTGGCTGCGTTCAGGAAATGCTGGAAGACGTGCTTATACACCCACCACTCGGCAAACCCGGTTGAGAAGGGCTGATAGCCCGCTGCCGCGATCTTTTCACAGGCTACTATCATCGCATCCGTTGTCGTCGGGAATTCGGTAATGCCAGCCTCATCGAAAATTGCCTTGTTGTAAACAATACCGAAGTAGTTGCTCTTCAGTGCAAAACCATGGACTTCGTCGCCGCTCATCATGACGGCTTTGACAGAATCCTGCATGGCCGCAGCTGCGGGTTCATCGGCAAAGTTATAGGAGTATTCCAGATACACGCCGATTTCTTTGCCGGACGTCGTGGAGAAGATATCCGGACACTCGCCTGCGTTGATCTTGGTTTTCAGCAAGGTCGGATAGTCATTCTGCGTCGTTTCGTAGTTGATGGTTACGTCAGGGGCAACCTCCTTGTAGGCGTCGATCAACGCTCGTACGGCGTCAGCGTATTCCGGCTGACTGATGAACATGTTGATGGTCACCTGGTCAGCGGCTGATGCAATCGTTACCAGGGACAGAATCATTGCAATCGCCAGTGCTAGACTTACAAGTTTCTTCATCGTGATGCTACCTCCAAATTTCTTATTTTCTATTTGCAGGACAATTCCTGCTTCTGACTATTATTGTATGGGTGCTTGTTGTAAATGGAAAGGTAATATCCAGAATAGACATGGGTAATATACGGTACAGTTTATTTCATTCCAAATATCCATATGATATGATAGTCATACGAATGGTGGTGATAACCTTGGCAAGCCTGAAGAAACCTATATTGAAGTGGCGGAATCGTACATCCATCCGCAAGCAGCTGAGTTTGGTTCTGGGATTATTGGTCACTATGGCAATGGTTCTGATTATCATGTTCAATTATCTGAGCCAAACAGATACAAATATCGTTCAACAGACCTCCATGCTTCGCCGCGTTCTGAAAATGGAAATCGCCAGTATCGATAAATATGTCTCTGAACTTCGTTCGTTCTCCCTGCAACTTCGCAACCAGAACGCTTTTATGAACCTGATCACAACTTCAGTACCATTTGATTATACGCGGCGTGATACCATCGACACAATCTTCAAATCCTACTTTTACTCCCGCAGCGATTTGATTCAGATGGATCTCTATTTGATCCGGCAAGGGCAAAAGCTCTCTCTCACCCAACCCGAGCGAAAAATCGCCATGACAGAAATTGCCGAACTGGAGAACATTCCCGGGTATGCGGCTTTCACGGCTAAACCGGATTTCTGCAGCGTTACCGCAACTGAAGACGGTTTTCTGGAAGTAACCCGGACAATCATTGATTCTCCTTATGATACGCCATTGGCTATCGTCAGGTTTACTGTGGATACGAGCTTTACCCGAACCCTGGAACAAAGCCACGCCATTGAAGAGGAGCAATTGTGCATTTTCAACTCCGATGGAGTATACTTGCTGCCCCATAACATTGTAAACGAGGATCTGGTCGCGCTTCAGTCGCTATTTGCAGGCGGCGTCGAAAGCGCTATCCTGACTATAGCTGGGCACGATACGCTTTGTGTCGTGGCAAGTGACAGCGAGTATGGGTTTTCGCTGGTTGGGCTAAAAGCCATGTCGGTCGTAAACGCATCGCTCATCGCCACCCGCAACGGTTCAGTTCTTTTGGGAATTCTTGCGTTAACAGCAGCCATATTGATATTAATCTACTCCATCAAATTCATTACAACACCATTGTCCCAATTGGCCCATCGTCTCAGGCGTGTAGGCACCGGAAATTTCACAACAAAAGCCGCGCTGGAAGGCAGTTATGAAATACGAGGTCTTTCCGAGGACGTCAACCAGATGATGGACAGTATCCGTGAGCTGATCAATACGACCTATGTCGCGCAGCTCAATGAAAAAACAGCCCAACTGATAGCGCTGGAAGCACAAACCAATCCGCATTTCCTATTCAATACCCTGCAGGCGATCTCAACGCAGGCAATTGTCAACAAACAGGAAGCGATCTATTCTATGGTTACAGCCCTTGCCGCTTTACTGCGCTATTCCGTCAAAGGCGGAAATCTGGCAACCCTGGAAACCGAGTTCAGCTATGTCGAAAAATACCTGACTTTGCAAAAAGCGCGGTTTGGCGCCCGTTTGACGTATGAATGCCATTATGACGAAGCGCTAAAGCACTATAACATACCGAAACAGGGTGTCCTTTCGCTCGCTGAAAATTCCATCAACCACGGTTTGAAAGATACCGTTACACAAATTCACATCGCCATCGAGGCAAGAATCACAGGTGAAAACATGCTGCTATGCGTAGAAGACGATGGCTGCGGTATTCGGGATGACAAGCTCCGTGAGCTGCTAAGTTCTCTGGAAAATCCAAATGTATCCAGCACGCAGAAAATCGGATTGATGAACCTGGCAAGCCGCCTCAGGCTTCTATATAACGATCGTGCACAGATTACGATTGAAAGCATGACTGCACAACCGCGAAAAACCACAGTATGCCTGGTGATCCCCCTGGAGGTATTGGAACGTGTACAAAGTGTTATTGATTGATGATGAAGAACCCGTTCATCAAGCTATCCGATCTTTGATCGATTGGCCTGCGCTATGCCTGCGTGAACCGGTGTCGGCATATAACGGGCAAGAGGGACTTCATTATATGGAGTGCCTGCATCCGGACATTGCATTTGTGGACATGAACATGCCCCTCATGAACGGAGTTGATTTCCTCTCCATAGCAAGCCGCAATCATCCTTATTGTCAATATATCGTAGTCAGCGGTTATGACGAATTCAGGTATGCGAAGGCTGCGCTAACCGCAAGCGCAATAGATTACCTGCTGAAACCCATTGATCGTATAGAGCTGGAAAAAGCTCTCAGGAAAGCAATCCTGAAGCTGCCTGAGCATAGATTTGCACCGGAAGACGAAACGCCGACGGAAGTGATCACCTCGATTCGCGATTATCTGGACCGGCATTACGACACAGAAATCAGTATGGATGCATTGGCAGATACATATTTCTTCAGCAAGGAGTATCTTGCACGTCTCTTTCGCAGTCAATACGGATGCCCCATTTATGAATATGTTTTAAATTTGCGCATGAACGCCGCATGCAAATATCTACTGGATCCCTTTTTGAGCGTACAGGAGATCGCCAACAAACTCGGCTACAGCAGCGCGAACTATTTCGGTAAAGCGTTTAAAAGACGTTACGGGCTCAGCCCGTCGGAGTATCGGGAGCGAAATACAAAGTCAGAGCAGACAATCAATCCCTATGATATAGAGGGTGAACAAAATGACCGATGGATTTAAACATTTTAAGACAAAAGGCGGTTTCTTTGGCCGCTATACACAAGTCGTTCGCAGCACGATGATCCCCTATCAATATGAGGATAGTCCGGTTCAGCGGTATCAAAGAGCTGCAGGGCAGTTGGAAAAGCAGAATTCCGAGAAAGCAGATCGGCAAACAGAAGGCGGAAATTACGGGGGTTTATAGCGTCGCTCCAGAACAGCCCCCTTGCCCTAAGTGCTTGGGACGGGCAGCCCTAGGCGCTGTTGATGGCACAGGAGACGGTGCACCAAGATGGGCATATCGAATTCGCATTTATTGGCGGGGAAAGGTTCAATGTTACCAAATTGCATTTTTTATACAAATTGACCCTCTGCATAAAACGCGCGCTTCCGGCCATCAATGACTTTCGTCTCGGTTACAGAAAACACTGTGCTGCAATAAAGGTTATCGGAAGCTCCGCCTGCCTTCAAAATAAATTCTCCAGCTTCCACACGCCATTTCATATCGTGATCCAGAAACGCAAGCTGACTCGCACGAAGCGTAAACGATACTTTTTTTGTCTCTCCAACTTTGAGCGATACACGCGCAAATCCCAACAGCTCTATCGTTGGCCGTACCATGGATGCAAGTGTATCCGTTGCATAAAGCTGTACCACCTCATCGCCGTCACGCGTTCCGGTGTTGCTCACTTCTACCGTGGCCGTCAACTGCCCGTCGGCTGGAATATCCGATGCGGAAACCGCTAGGGAACGATACGCAAATTGCGTATAGCTTAACCCATGCCCAAATGAAAACAAAGGCTTTGCGGTATCGTTGATATATCCGTTTGCATTCCGTATCATACCCGGATGACCCGCAGATACATAGCCGCTACCGCGCGGCAGAGCATAATACACCGGCAGCTGGCCCACATTTCGTGCCGCAGTAACAGGAAGCCGCCCGGATGGATTGGTATCCCCAAACAGGATTGACGCAAGCGCTTGCCCGCCAAATTCTCCCAATTGCCAGGCTTCTATTATTGCATCAAAATGCGTAGCTACATAGACGCTGGAAAGCGGCCGGCCGTCAAAATGCACCACGACGGTGGGCTTATGCAGGTTATAGACGGCTCTGGCAAACTCCTCCTGCCGCCCAGGCAAACTGATATCCGTTGCATCCACCCCTTCGCCTACCGTGGATGTAATGCCCCATCCGTTCTTCCCGCCCAGTGTCAGGATGACCGCATCCGCCTCGGCGGCTGCATCCAGCGCTTCTTCCATTCCGCCCAGATCGCTGCCGGCATAGTTGATTCCAGGCGAGCACGTAACCTGCGCATGCGGCAGGCGCTTCGCAATAGCCTGGAACAACGGCAGGCTTCTTTGAAAGTTATCTCGGATCTTTTTTTCAATCCTCGGGCTTGTGTTTCGTACTTGCCCCGTATGCTGCTGACAAATATCATAGACAATCAAACCGGGTTCTTCCCAGCCCTGGCCGTCTTCTTCGCGGCTCATGGTCATATCCAGTACAGCGGGGTAACTGAACGGCCCAAAATAACTGCGGACACTGTCGCCATGCGGGCCCACCACAGCAACTTTCTTTATTGTTTCGGGCAGTGGAAGCAACCCGTTATTATTTTTTAAAAGCGTCACCGCTTCGGCCGCGATGCTTTGATTCAGCGCATCGGTTTCCGGCGTATGGAATACCTTTGCCAACATGTCGAAATCAGGATACGGCTGCTCGAATAAGCCCAGCTCAAATTTCGCGGTTAGTACGCGTCTGACGGCCAGATCTATCGTTTCCATATCGATCTCTCCGCGATCCACCGCTTCGGATAGTTCATAGGTAAACCCTTTCGGTCTCGGGTATTCCACATCAAGCCCTGCATTCAGGGCCAGCGACCCGGCTTGCGTGTATGTTTCGGCCACACAGAAAGGATCCACGAGGCGGTCGATGGAGATATAATCTGATACCACAAAGCCCGTAAACCCCATGCGTGTACGCAGCAGATCGGTTAGCAGCGCTTTGGAGCACGCAACCGGCTCACCGTTGAATGAGCAGTAGCTGTTCATCACGCTCATAAGCCCGCCTTCGGCGATCGCTGCCTGGAAAGGTTTGCAGTGCACCTCCTCCAGTTCCCGCTGGCCTATCACACTGCGCGCCATATTAAGGCCGCCTTCCGTCATTCCATGCCCCACAAAATGTTTCGCCGTGCAAGCGATTCCGTTTCTGCGGTCGGACATACCCTGAAGCCCGCGAACAAACGCGCTGCCCATCGCGGATGTGAGTGTCGGGTCTTCACCGTATGTCTCCGTCACACGGCCCCAGCGCGGATCGCGAGAGATGTCGAGCACCGGGCTTAACGCTTGCCGAAACCCGACGGCGTACATCTGTTTCCTGATCGTCTCGGCCATATGGCCGATCTTATCTGTATCAAATGTCGAAGCTTGCGCGATGGCGGATGGAAATACGTCCGCCTCCGTAAACTGCGCACCTGCGGCAGCTTCGCAATGAATAAAAGCCGGGATACCCCATTCCGTTTCTTCTACAAGGAACTTCTGCAAACGATAGGCATATTCCGCAATCTCCCTGGTGTTATTGGCAACAGAAAAAGCGCCTACATTACCGATCCCGTCAGGTATATACCTTTTAAAATCGGGGATCTCGGGAGTTATCGTCACAAGACAGGTAATCTGATCAATCTTCTGCCTGAAGCTCAATCGCGAAAGCAGATCGTCAACGCGTGTCGATACGCTTGCCGAAGGGTCCTTATAGATCATTTGCTGTTCCTCTTTTCCGTTCAATCGGAATTAGACCACTATATAGTTTTCAATGAGAATGCACTTGAAATGGATAGCATAGAGTGGTCGATAATGTGAATTCCAAGGCCAGGTTCGTTTTCAATATCAAGTGGTGCAGCCGTATACCGAAGCTCGATCGATGCCTTAATGTTTCACTGTGCGAGGCTAGTAACGGCTGCAAAGAAATCCGCAAATACCAGGTCCCTCTTGATCATCTGCACGTATTGCACGCGATGGCGTCCCGAAGGCAGCCGGAGAGGGCCTTCTGTTACAATCGGGCTTGAGACAGCCGTGGTTTGTATGCACGAAGGATTGCACAAAGCGGCAACAGGCGCAATATCCCACAGCACGCGGGACTGCCCCATACCCGCTGTATCGCTTTGTTTAAGCAGGATAAGTAATGCATCAGCCAAGGCGTTGCGACCCGCCAGCCACCGTTGGGCCTCCCAAAGGGTTATGCTGAGATGGCTGCATACACCCTGGCACGGAAACCAGACGACCGGCACGCCGCTGTCAAAAACCACCTGCGCAGCGCGTCTATCCTGCCGCAGATTAAACTCATCCTGATCTGGAAACTCTTTGGCATGAGCTCCGAGCCAGTAAACCACAATGCGATCCTTGATCGTAGGCTCTTGCAGCAGGGCAGACGCAACGTTTGTTAGCGCCGCAATGGCCAGCACATACAACTTGTGGCCCTTGTTCATCGACAGAGCCAGTCGGATCAGAGCGTCGCACGCAGCGCTTTGCACGAAGCTTCCATCTTCGCCCATATACCTAGGCGACCCAGCATAAGCAGGCACGTTGCTGCGGCAAAGCGCCCTGATACGCTGCATTTCCTGCAAGCTTTTTTCCATACCTTCGCGTGGCGTACCCGCTTTTTCATTCATAAACGGTGCAGCCAAGAGCGCCTGCACTGCCAACACACGCGGGTTGCAAAGCGCATAAGCGATTGCAAACTGGTCGTCGATCTCATTATATGTATCACTGTCGATGACAACCGCTTTTCGCATAGTGGTTTCCTCTTGATGCCGGATATCAAACGCTGTGTTTCCAAGGTTATTAAAGGCCCTGCCCGAAGCATACGGACTTGCATTCTTCGGGCAGGGATTTTCGGTTGGTTAGTTCATGTACTCTTCGACGTTATCTTTGACAATAATGGCGAATGGCACAAAGATATCTTCGATGGTTGCGGGATCGACGCCATCGCGAATCTGCGCAAACACTTCCGCGCCGGCCTTCGCTTGCGCATGGGCATCCTGCAGTACGCTCATAGTCAATTCGCCGGCCTGGATACTTTCCAAGGCGGCGGCGGAGCCATCCAAACCGACGGTAATAATCCCTTCGAGCATTCCGGCCGACTTCAATGCTTCCACAACGCCTAGAGCGGAGTCGTCGTTCTGGCATACAATGGCATCAAAGTGTTCAAACGCTTGCATGCAATCCTCAGCCGTACTCATGCCAAGATCCTTTTTGTTATCCACATTATACTCGGCTAAAATTGTCACGTCGGGCCGAGCAGTTGTGAGCTTGTCCATCAGTCCGGCTTTACGGTCGATGTATTGCTGGTCATTAGGAGCACCGGTAAAGTAAATGATCTGTGCGTTTTCGGGCAAAGCGCTTACGAGGAACTCACCCTGAATGGCGCCTGCATCATAGTTCTGGCTGCCGATATAGATAAATTTATCATAATCGTCAGCATTACGAATAGTGGTCAGAAAGCTAATATATGGCAGCCCGGCTGCACGCGCTGCTTCCAAAGCGGGTACAGAGCCATCCAGATCATTGCTGATGGCAGAAATGATTTTACAGTCCTGCACAATCATATCGTCGATCTGGCCGTTTTGTACGTTTGTATCGCCGCCGGCATCCGTAACGATCACTTGGATACCAAGTGCTTCACACTCAGCTTTCAAGTAATCACGGAACTTGGCGCAATAATCGTACACGTCATTGTTGTTTGCGAAACCGACAAGATATGCATCCTCAGCTATCGCCACAGACGCGACACTAATCAGCAAACTAAGGACGACAACAACAGCAAACAACTTAGTACCTTTTTTCATGGAAATACACCTCCTAAAATATTAGCTTCAGTACATCTGTACTGGTAAGCTCATGGAACGAAGGAAACCTTTGAATCAATTGAATGTTTTCGAGAGGAAATCACGCTTTCGTATCATGCTGCCTTTTTATTTTCCTTGGTTTTCACATCGACAATCACAGCGCCGGCAATCAGCAGCCCCTTGACGATCAGTTGGTACTGCGTTGAAACATGGAGCAGATTCAGAATATTGTTGATTAGGCCGACAATGATGGATCCGATAAATGTACCTGTTACTGTCCCAATACCACCTAAAAAGCTTGTACCGCCTACAATTACAGCTGTGATTGCATCGAATTCATAACCGGCGCCAACACTCGGTTGTCCGCTCATCAGGCGCGCCATAAGCACGACGCCTGCCAGGCCTACAAGCGCGCCGCTAATCGTAAATATCAGTCGTTTGGTTCTGCGGGTATTGATACCGCTGGCTATGGTCGCTTTCTCGTTTCCTCCAATCGCATAGATACGAACACCCAACGTTGTGTACTTCATTAAAATGGCAATTACGATTACAACCAACAGCATAACGATCACAGGCATAGGAATGCCAACAAGGCTGCCCTGCCCTAGGAAACGGATCTTCTCTACACCACTGACGGCCTGGCCGTTCGTATAAATCTGTGTAATACCTTTTGCAATATTCATCATGGCCAGCGTAGCAATGAACGACTGAAGCTTGTAATGAGTAATCAGGAAACCATTGATCCATCCTGCCGACATACCAAGACTAATACCGACCATAAACGCAAGTGTAATACTTCCTGTAGCGGCGAGTACACCTGCCGAGAAACAAGCTGACATCGTGCATACCAGTCCGGCCGACAGGTCGATCATCCCCGATACAATCAGCATCGTCTCTCCGCAAGCGATGATCGTAACCACGCTGATTTGCTTTAGAATATTAATCAGATTTTGCGGCTTGAGGAAATTTCGATTAATAACCGCCGATATAACGAACAGCAAAACCAAGATAAGGAATATGCCATATTTCCGGTAAATCATCGCGATACTGATCTGTCTTCGGTTATGCTTCATGGTGCCTCCTGCTTTCCACAATGAGTTTCATGACCTTGTCCTGCGTTACTTCGTCCTTCGTAAATTCGCCGATGATTCGGCCTTCAGCCACCACTTCCACTCGATGGCTCATCGAGAGCACCTCGGGCATTTCAGAGGCAATCAGCAAAACACCGATACCGTTTTGAGCGAGTTCAACGATTAAACGGTAGATTTCTTGTTTGGCGCCAACATCAATTCCTCGTGTAGGTTCGTCAAGAATCAGCAGTTTCACATGGCGCACCAGCCATTTGCTGAGGACCACCTTTTGCTGATTACCACCGGAAAGCGTAGCCACAAGCGTTTCAATAGAAGGCGCTTTCACCGATAGCCGTTGGCATATCTCTGTAACCAATTTCTTGATCTTGCGGAACTTTAGTATGCCCTTATTGGCAAACAGATCGCTGCTGGGAAGCACAATATTGTCTTTGATGCTTCGCACACTTACAAAGCCATACGCGGCGCGATCCTCAGATACCATCGCGATACCGCTTCGGATGGCATCCATTGGGTGTCGTATGCGTACAGGCGTTCCCTCCATTTGAATCTCACCCGAATCATGCCCATCCAAACCAAAAATCGCACGAGCAATCTCGCTTCTCCCTGCACCCATCATACCGGCAAATCCGACGATCTCACCTTTGTGGATGGAGAAGCTTACGTCTGTAAACAAGCCTTTACTCGACAGATTCTTTACTTGAAGCAGTGGCTGCGTGCCCGCCTCATGCAGAATCGGGTATATGTCTTTTACTTCGCGCCCAACCATCATAGCGATGAGGTGGTTCTGCGTGATATTTAACAGCAGGTCGGTGGAGATCATCTCACCGTCTCTCAGCACTGTCACATCGTCTCCAATGGCATAGACCTCATCCAGTTTATGAGAAATGAAAACGATCGCGATATCCTTTTGCTTTAGCTGCCTTATCTGATCAAACAAATGGACAATTTCTGCTCCGGTCAGCGCTGATGTGGGTTCGTCTAAAATAATCACACGGCTGTTACGTGAAATAGCTTTTACAATCTCCACCATTTGGCGTTGTGCGACACTTAAATTCCTCATCTTCGTGTTGGGACTATAATTCAATCCCAAATGAGACAGCCATTCCTGTGTAAGCCGCGTTCGCTCCCGGCGATCGACAATATTGGCGTATTTAAGCGGCTCTCGTCCCAGATATAAATTCTCTGCAATAGACATTTCGGGAATCGGATTGAGTTCCTGTGCGACAATTGCAATGCCGTGGTTCAGCGCATCATGCTCGCTTCGGAAATGAACCAGCTTTCCGTCAATAAATACTTCACCGTCATAATTAGCATATGACCCGGATAATATTTTCATCAGTGTGGATTTTCCGGCCCCGTTCTCGCCCACCAAAGCGTGCACACGTCCTGTGCGCAGTTTGAAATTGACATTATTCAGTGCCACAACGCCAGGGAATTCCTTGCGTATATTTTTCAGTTCAACTACGGTATCCGTTTCGAACATGTCTGTCCAATCTCCCCCGGAATTTTGATAATCATCGAGTTCTAGAGTTATGCGCTTAACTTGCCATTTTTAAAAATTTGCCTTGTTTCGCATATTCATTTGATTTATGGAAATTGTAGCACCAGATTATATACAGCGCAACAGTTAATTTGTTAACCTTTAATAGAAAGCCCTGCAGTTGCACATCCTGCATACTGCAGTAACATTTTACAGCGCAGACAGTGTACGCATTTTTCAGGCTTGTTGCGTCCTTATTTTTCATTGGACCTATACCATCAATATGTACATTATGGTATGCATTATCATTTTATCTTCCATTTATTGCCTCTTGCTTCGTAGCGAATGTTTTAAACTGGTATGCTAAAATAAGTATAATCACGATGTGCCAATCGCAGGAAAAACTTACGGATGGCCGGAAAGCCCGCAGGTTTTTAGCAACCCACAACAAGCATGCCGATAGCACAGACCTGTGCGGTATAATCGTATTCCCTGTCGACCGCAAGAGTATAAAAGAATATTTGACAAAACAGCTCCTACATTGTACGCTATCAATGAGTTAAGCCATTAACCTAATTATATACTCGGTTTCTGTACGCATAATTCCTCGCAGTACAGCAATGCCCATAAAGAACGGAAGTGGTTGACGCTATGAAAACAACAATCAAAGATATTGCCGAGGCCTGCAGCGTTTCAACCGCAACCGTTTCTTTGGCATTGGCCGGTAAGAAGGGGCGGGTGTCCGCACAAACGTCGGCGCGTATTTTTGAAACCGCTCACCGTTTGCGGTATACACCCAACCGCGCGGCCATCAGACTGGCAACAAAACGGACAAAACTGGTTGGTGTTCTGGTCAGTGATCTGCGCAACACACATATTGCAGAATTATTCATGGCAATTCAAGAGGTATTACAGAATAATGGCTTTTCGCTGATTTGCCATGTGCTGGAAGACCGCAATCATGTCGATATCGGACGAGTGTCCGGTGATTTGATCGGGATGGGCGTAGAAGGTATTCTTTACGCGCAACCCATCTATCTGGATCATAAAGAGCAATTTCAAAGTATACGTGATTTTCTTAACGGAGCAGGGGTTCCCATTATCTGCAATGATGATTTGGATTTGAACTGCCCGGGTGTGGATGTAACCTTTGATTTTTACCGCGCTGGATACCTGGCAACGGAACACCTGATAGCAAACGGGCACAGGGTGATCGGCTGTATCAGCGGGCCCAAGAATATGAGAGTGAGCGAGCAGCGCCTGCGGGGATATCGCGATGCGCTGGAAGCTCATGGATTGCCATTTCATCCCAAGCTTGTGTTTTATGGTGACTATTCCACGAACGGAGCCGAACCAGCGCTGAGCTATCTGCTGGGACAAAATGCGTCGGCCATTTTCGCTTTTAATGATGAGATGGCTTTTGCCGTATATCGAAGCGCGCACCAGTACGGATTGCGTATCCCAAATGACATCAGCATTATCGGGTGTGACGATGTTCCGTTTTCAAACATACTAGAGGTACCTCTTTCCACGATCCATGTGCCAACGATAGAGATGGGACGTGAAATGGCTAAAAACCTTGTGGCTTGCATTGAAAACCCAGGCAGCAAGGACCGTACACAGCATATGCATGAACCCATGCTAATACTCAGGGGCAGCGTACAGAATATGAATTGACTAACATAAACCGAATTTATATCTTTTTAAAATCCAGTTCTAGCTATATCGGGATAATCAGATGAAAAATTTCTTACACAATTCTTAGATCGCTGGCTGACAAAGAATGCACAATGTTGCTTAACAAGTTGTCCGAAATACTTTTGATGATAACAAACATGTCAAATCTGGTCTATCTATTTTTCTCCCCGTTTGCGTGGTTTCGTTTTCCGTTTGCAGGGTGAAACCACCAATGCTCCCGTTTGCGTAGTAGGTACTGAAAATCGACCGCGCACTATGCAAACGGGTATTTTATGCCATACTTCGCAAACGGAATGATTTATGAAATGCTTATATCATATAGGCTATAGGGTCCATATGGTTGCAAACAAAAAACACGAGAATTGTATCAATCTCGTGTTTCGATGTGACACGAAACAACAGTTTGATACAAAATGCAACCACATATTGGTTCCCGTTTGCTTAGTGCAACCGCCGTTTGCGGGGTGAAACTCTCCTTCTTGCTCGGGATTAGACTCAAGGTAAACATCATTTAATTTCTGAAAATAACTTAGTGTGCTTGAGTGGCTGCGCAATCATGTATAAAAATATCTTCGCAGCATCATTCTGGTTCGAGTGCGGTATATAATCAGGACCGTAATAACTGTGCCAAGACTCAGTGCAGCAGTTCCCATATTTGCCCATGAAAAAGCAATCACCTTCAACAGTACCAGATAGATCGGAATCAACCCAAGAATACAAATAAACAGCTGGGACGGCAATATGTTGAAGACAGAACGGCGGGAATAGAGCATCCATCCATTATTGATCAGCAGAAACAGCGCGATACAGAAAGCAAGCCCATATGTTGGAAACCATGAAAGCACAGGCCCAGCTTCAATCACATACAAGTTATACAAAATCATAAGAAGTGAGACTGGAAGCAGATGATAATACCATGTAACGCCATTACGCATCCTGCCTGTCCGAGCCAAAATGACAATCAGCCATGAATATAAAACTGTTGCGCATGCAGGGATACACCAAAGGATGCCTGGCGACACAAGTAAGTTGATCAACACTTGTATGGCCATGATTGTGAGCGAGGTACCGCTTTCAATGATCACCCGACAGCTCTTTTTCGCACAGATGAAAGGATAGGTCTGTTCTGTTCCCGTCTCATCGCCCTCAAGCGACATATGGCAAAGTGGGCAACAAGTTGTCATGGTTTTCACAGTCACTCCACAGTTTACGCAACGATACACTTCATTTCCTCCCCTCTACTCATTACAGTAAGTTCGATGTCAGTGTCACCATAATGCTATCTCGAACAAGTGCACTGAAAAAATGCCGTTCCACATTCGCTTCTTGAATGCTCCTCATGAAAGTAATCTCCGTTTTCCCGCATGTTGAAACGACGGACATATCAAGCGGCATATCCGCACCCAAAGGTGGGATCATACCATAGTGTTCCACAAACGGTATCATTTCGTCAGGCAATTGAATTTGCCCCAAATTACTAAGGCTGCTAGTAAGATGATTTTTACATATGAAACGTGCCACAGTATCAATTCCTATGCGCTTAAAGGTAAGGGGAAAGCAGGCAATCAGTTTGCTTTTTTCAACAGATACATTTGCGTTCATGAGCTTTTGTAATATAGGAACTCTCACTTTTTGAGAGAATTCCCGTTCAACGCACGCCAGGATCTCGTCAAAAGGAATGAGTGATTCCATTGCTTCCATATGCACGGTAATGAATAAGGAAAAATTCCGCAAGGTCTTGGAGGGCAGTAGATTACGCATATTCACAGGCACGTTAATGCATATTGGGCATTTGTAGCGGTCGCCATCTCCAGTGCATGCTAACCAGATACTCTGTATGAACAGAGCGGTGAGATATTGAGTGACTGTGGTGTGAAAACGATGGGCTGCATTAACAATCTCTGCAGAATTCATAACGCCATGCATTACGCCGTATACCCTAGGTGAAGGGAAAGGCGTACCTTTGATCCGCAATGCAATGCTGCTTTCTGAGTCCCGCTTCTGCTTACCGGTGTAATATTTTGAATAACTGTCTTCTTTCTCTGTATCGCATGGTTGCTGATCGCATGTTGCGACCCGTCCCATTGGATCAATCTGATGCCCAAGCAAGGTCAGATAGCGGTATAGCAACGCATTGAGGTATGTTATCGCAGTCGTACCGTCACCTAAAGCATGAAATACTTCTATTGAGATACGGCAACGGAAGAACTGCACTGAAAATAGATACCCATTATTATTATACCCATCCATGAGACTGGAAATATATCCGCTCTCCGGATTCACACTTGGATTTTTTTCATTTTGCTCATAATAATTCCAAAAAAAGCCGTTACGCAGTTTAACATATAAAGTCGGAAAACGCATTTTCAGATCGAGAACACTCTCCTGTAGTAGGGATGGCTGAACCTCTTCCTTGAGAATCGCATATACACGAAAAACACAAGTATCGTCCGCACTCATCTTAGCGGGATATAACTTAGCCGCATTGTCCAACCGCAGCCATGTCGCTTCCATAACGTCCTATGTCCTTTCGTGTTATGTTTATTTTTTGTCTGCCCCGATTGCTGCGCGAAAAAGGAAAGTCAGGAAATGCTGAACTTTTGAATATAACTCATTGACCCGAGTACTACTTCTATCACGATCATTTTTCCGGACAGTTTTCTGTAATCAATTCTGTTTCTCCAGATACTCCAAGTATGGAGATTCATCAGGTTTAGCAGGTAATTTCATCGCATTATGTTTACTTCCAATCGGCTGATCCACTTCTATTCCATGCTTTCCAGCCTTTCCAGAGCCATTTCATCCCCCTGCTGTGCGGCCAGCTCGTACCATGCCATAGCCTGATTGATATCCTTTTCAACCCCAAAACCATTCTCATATAATTCTCCAAGAATGTATTGAGATTGCGCGAATCCCTGCTCCGCCGCTTTCCGAACCCATGCAACCGCTTGTTCATAATCTTGGGTTACACCTAATCCCTGATAGTACATGATAGCAAGGTTTTGCTGGGCGCCTGCATAACCCTGCTCTGCCGCTTTCTGATACCATGAGAATGCTTGCCCATAATCCTGTGCAACGCCTAGGCCGTTATCATACATCACACCGAGATTGTTTTGAGCGCTTACATACCCCTGCTCCGCCGCTTTCTGATACCAAGCGATAGCTTGCCCGTAATCCTGTGCAACGCCAGTACCGTTTTGATACATCACGCCCAAGTTGTATTGCGCGTGAACATATCCTTGTTCCGCCGCTTTCTGATACGATGCGATTGCTTGCCCGTAATTCTGCGCCATGCCCAGACCGTTTTCATACATCACGCCGAGATTGTATTGTGCGTCGGCTAATCCCTGCTCCGCCGCTTTTTGTAGCCATGCAAATGCTTGTTCAACATCCTGTGCTACACCTTCGCCGTATAGGTACATATTGGCAAGACTGTTCTGAGCATTTGCAAGTCCTTGATCTGCTGCTTTCTGGCACCATGCGGCGGCTTGTTCATCATCTTGCGTCACGCCCCGTCCTTCGCGATACATCTGACCAAGACTATATTGAGCTTGCGCAAATCCCTGCTGCGCTGCTTGCTCAAAACAAGCTGCTGCCTGAATATAGTCCTGCACTATACCGTCGCCGAAATAATACCTGAGCCCAAGGCTGTATAACGCAGCCGCTTCCTCATGCGCCTGGCCATCGTATGCAAATGGAAGTACTGCTACAATCTCATCCCCAATGTAGATTATTTGATACAGTTCATTGCTGCCCGGCGTCACATGCGCTATGAAGTCAGCCAAATCATTCGCACGATAAGGATTGGTCTCCAGGCCATAGTAGAAAACACATTCGGTGGCTACAGGATATTTAAAGTGGTCGATGATGGCATCGTTGGTGAAACCGACCGCATTGCCATCGGTATAGGACACCGTTACCAGATCCATCACCAGATAGGTGATTCCGTCTTCCACACGTATTTCGCTTAAATACCCAGCGGACACCCTGGTACGTTCAGTGCTCGGGCGGCGCTGCAGAAAGACGGTATAAACGTATGTTCCCATATTCACGTCAGTAACAGCAATCGTTACAACCTGCGGCTCATCCGTCATGTCAAAATCCTGGGATGTTTGGGCTGAGGAGATCTTCGAGCCGTTCACATCAATCGTCGCCTGGGGGTCAACGCTGACAGGCGTGAAGGTTACACGACTTACCCAGCTGGCGACTGTGAGCAGGTAAGTATAGACAAAGGGGTCAAACTCTTCCGGGATCATGATGCCCGTGTTTGGGCAATTGTTAGTAAGGCTGCTGAGTGCGCTGGACGGCAGCGTCGCTTGTTCGGCCGAGGCTGCGGGAACGAAACATGCGAGGCAGAAGCATGCTGCCAGAAGCAGGGATAAAAATTTCCTCATGATGGTTTCCTCCAATTTCTATGCAGGGTGTGTACTCATTTCCGGGTTGGACCAGGGTTTCGGGAGTAAAAATAGTGCTTGTTGGTGCGCCTAAGGCTGGTGTTCAGGTATTTTTCATCAAAGCGTTCGCGAAACGCTAACTGCGAATGCTTGCTTGAACCCAATAACGGTATACTGTTAGGTTGGCGGGTTGTCGGGGTTCAATTCATAAAAGTCACTGGCGCTCTTTGCCAGACTAAGGGTTTCACCCTCGGTGTGATTGATATACTTGTACGTGGTAGCTAGTTGTCATGTCCTGACCGGTGTTTTCGGTCATTTTATCTTGACGTTGATAATCCCAAGCTCTTTGAGCATTTTCTTAACTTCCTCCTCACCAGAGGTAAAATGCTCCGCCTCAGTGGGGTCGAGCTCGCGCAGGAGTGTCATCAACTCACCCACATGCGCCCTCTCCTCGTCGCGAATGTCTGCAATGACCTTCTTGGCGATTTCGATATTGGTTGCCTGCACATGTGCGTCATACACATAGATGGCCTCAAGCTCCCCCGCGATGTCTAGGCGAATAGCTTGAATTAGTTCTTCCTTGTTCATTTTCCTGTCAACGTTGCCTTGAAATGGATTTGCAAAAGCCGGCATAATTTATCTCTCCTTTAGATAAATTGTTTTCCTTATGTCATCACATGCAGAATTGAAAGAACAACGTATACAGAGAATTGTCATTTACTAAATCAAAACATTTATAGCGAATATAAACTGTCTTTTTGGTGATTCTCTCAACATAATATGACCTGAATAAAGCACCCCAAAAACCAGAAAATATCCCCTTCTTTAAAAAAGCGTCTCTTTCTTACCCTGTCTGTCGATCTCCGTTTCAATATCATCAAGCCGGTCCATCAACTCCGCGATAATAACAGCACCCGATAAGTTGACGCCCAGGCAGCGGCGCAGGCGCAATATCTTATCAACTTTGAAGGCGTCAGCCTGTGATAGCATACCTGTTCTGGGTTCAATCGCGCCGACATCAGCCAGTCTTTGCATAAGTAAGGGATGATAAGGCAAATCCTCCTGCCGGGTCCAGCCTTCTTCATATACATAGCCGCGGCTCTTGTTATAAATCTCTATGGCGTATCTCATGTCCTATTACGTCTCCTTCCCAAGCTCTGCCAGACGCTTATATAGTTTTAACTGCTCATCGTCAAGGGCCGAGGGGATATCGATGATCACCGAAACGTACAGATCACCCCGCACGCCTTCTTTGCTTTTCCATCCTTTTGATATCAGGCGCAGTTTCCGTCCGCTTTTCGTCATGGGGGGGACAGTCACCATGACTTCTCCCTCCAGGGTGGCAACAGATGCCTTGCCCCCCAGCACCGCCTGAGGGGGTGTGATTCTGACAGTCGTCTCCAGGTTGTTGCCCTTGATGGCAAAACGAGCGTCAGGCAGTATCCGGACAGTCAGCAAGAGGTCGCCCTGACCTGCGCCGCCCGTTCCTTGCGCGCCCTGACCTCTTAACCTGATTTTGCTGCCCTCTCTGGCAAAGGGCGGGATCTGTACATCCAGAGTCTTCAGGCTTGTTTTGCTGCCCGTGCCCTGGCAGTCGGGACAAAGCCCCTGGCCCAGAACACCGGTACCGCCGCAAGACGGGCAAGTGGCGCGCAAAGTAAACTGCATGGTTTTGCTGCCGCCGCGGTAGGCTTCCGCCATCGTCAGGGAAAGGTCGCTCTCCAGATCCTGACCCCTGACGTGAGCTCGCCCCACAGAGCCTGCCTGTGGGGCGCCAAAGCCGCCACGTCCGAAAATGCTTTCAAAAAAATCGCTGAAGGAGCCGCCACCCATACCCTCCCCCTCGTATGAGGCGTTGCTTCCGCCGGGGCTTGAGTAGACCCTGCCGCCGCCTGTGCTGCGGGTAGTTCTGTAAGCGCGGCCGCTTTTGATGTCTTCCACCATTTGGTCGTACTGCACGCGCTTGTCTTCACTGCCCAAAGCGGTATACGCTTCGTTGATTTCCTTAAATTTTTCTTCGGCGGCCGCTTTCTCCCCCTTGGTATGCAGATCGGGGTGATGTTGACGGGCCGCTTTGCGGTAAGCGGTTTTGATGTCCTTCTGGCTTGCCGTCTTATCGACACCCAGAATCTTGTAATAATCTTTAAACGCTTCTGCCATCTCTGCCTCGCAGTAGGCCCGGGAAAGTGTTTTGCGAGCTTCCCGAAGCCTGTGGATAATGGTTCACTATGATTGTTCAGTAAAGTCCGCGTCAATCACGTCGTCGTCCTCATTAGTAGGTGGCGGCTGCGCGCTGCCTCTTTGCTGCACGTTATCGGCTTGCGTCCTGGCGCCAAAGGCGGTGGACGCCTGATCAAGGTCACTTGTCAGGCTTCTGATGCGGTCCATCGGCGCATTTTCAGACAAAGCTTTCCTGGCGTCCTGCACCAATTGCTCCAAGCGCGCTTTTTCATGGACAGGAAGCGTATTTCCGCCTTCCAGTATCTGGCGCTCCACCCTGTAGACAGCAGCGTCAGCATTGTTTCGCACTTCCACCAGTTCTCTGCGTTTTTTGTCTTCGACCGCGTTGGCCTCTGATTCTCTCACCATCCGGTCGATTTCAGATTTATCAAGACTGGTGGAGCCGGAAATTGTAATTTTCTGTTCTTTATTGCTTGCTTTATCCCTGGCACTGACTGTCAGGATCCCGTTGACGTCAATGTCAAAGGTTACCTCAATCTGCGGCGTTCCTCGGGGACTCGCCGGGATGCCTTCCAGGTTAAATTGCCCAAGGGATCGGTTGTCTTTGGCCAGTTCGCGCTCACCCTGCAGCACATGAATGTCGACCGCCGGTTGGTTGTCCGCAGCGGTTGAAAAGACCTGGCTGTTGCGCACAGGGATGGTTGTATTGCGGTCAATCAGTCTTGACATCACGCCGCCCAAGGTTTCAACCCCAAGAGACAGCGGGGTCACATCAAGCAGCAGCACATCTTTTACATCGCCTGCCAATACCCCCGCCTGAATGGACGCGCCGATGGCCACCACTTCATCGGGGTTGACGCTTTGGTTTGGTTCCCGGCCTCCCGTCAGCTCGGCTACCAGTTTATGGACTGCCGGCGTACGGGATGCACCGCCCACCAGAATGATTTCATCCAGATCGGCCTCCGTTAGCTGCGCGTCCTTGAGGGCCAATAAAACCGGCTGACGCAAACGTTCCAACAGGTGGTGGGTCAGGTCGTCAAATTTCGCGCGCGTCAGCTTGATATCCATATGTTTAGGCCCATTGGCGTCGGCGGTTATAAAGGGCAGGTTGATTTGCGTCTCCATGACGCCAGACAGGTCGATCTTGGCCTTTTCAGCGGCTTCGGTCAGCCTTTGCAGTGACTGCTTGTCTTTGCGCAAATCGATGCCGTTGTCTTTCCTGAATTCCTCCGCCAGCCAGTCAACGACAGTTTTGTCAAAATTGTCACCGCCCAGGTGCGTATCGCCGTTGGTGGCCTTTACTTCAAACAGGCCGTCTCCGACATCAAGAATCGAAACGTCAAAGGTTCCGCCGCCTAGGTCAAAGACCAGGATGGTTTCATTCTTCTTTTTATCCAAGCCGTAGGCCAGCGCCGCTGCTGTCGGCTCGTTGATGATGCGTAAGACATTCAGTTTCGCGATCTTGCCCGCGTCTTTGGTTGCCTGCCGCTGGGCGTCATTAAAGTAGGCCGGTACGGTGATAATGGCATCCGTCACCTTCTCGCCCAGGTACTTGGAAGCGTCTTCCACCAGCCGTACCAGAATAGTGGCTGAGATTTCTTCGGGCGAATACAGTTTGCCGTCGACATCAAACCTGACGGAGTCATTAGGCCCTTCGACGACTTTATAGGGCACGAGTTTCCTTTCATCAACGACTTCAGAATAGCGTCTTCCCATAAATCGTTTAACTGAATACAGTGTCTTTTCGGGGTTGAGCGCGGCCTGGCGCCGGGCTATCTGTCCGACCAGGCGCTCGCCGCTTGCCTTAAATGCCACGACGGACGGTGTTGTTCTGCCGCCCTCTGAGTTTACTATAACAACCGGAAATCCGCCTTCCATGACTGAAATAACGGAGTTCGTTGTCCCCAGGTCAATTCCTACTGTTTTTCCCATTTTGTTCCTCCTTGCAGCTGATAATGCTGCGGCTGTCGATGTCTCCCTTTTTATTAAAAAGGGTAAAACGAATTTTGAATATCATGGATATCAAGTTCTCAATCATCTTCTATCATGTTTTACTTTTCTCACTGCGTCATGATCGGTGTGTTTGCCCTCGGTGACACCTTTACTAACTCCCAAAGAGAATTCCCGATAGATTTTGCCTGGCTTTTTGAGAATCCCTTTTGCATACGCTTTGACTATTTGTGCGGAGTGTATGACCGAACTCTTTGCTTGTGCAGCTTTCCCAGAGAGGCCATTCGTGGTATTCATCACGTTATCTACAGCGTTTGCAGTGATTTTCTTTATTGCCTTAGCCTTTTCCTTTACGTTACTTTTCATGGCTTTGTTCTCCTTACGAACTTGATCGCGAATCTTTTTCATGTTTAAATGGATCCACCTTCTACCGTATTGTACCGTTCAACGTATATCGCTCTGGTGATAGTAAGAGCAGTTGGTTTACACACAATCGCAAACCAATCAACTTTTTACATTCAAAAAACGCAGGCTCAATGGATGAGCCATCGATTGTAAAGGTCAATTTTTAAACAAGCACCAAAGAACAGAAACATCTGTTTCTGCATAGCATTGTCGGTAATATGGAGTTATTTATGCTGGTGAATCACATAAAGTGCTGCATTTCACCGGATGAAGCGAAACATCATGCAATGCTCGCGAGAGGTCTGCTTTAGTATTACAATCTTAAACCTAAAGATTGAACATAAAGGTTATACTTGCACTGTAAACTTATATTTGCAGTTTGTCAATGCCGCCTCATGCACGCACTTTTAAGTCATGGCAGTATCGAATGACGAAGCATAGCATATATGACGAGAGTGATATAATGCGATTATTCGAATACGGCATAGAGAAATCTCTATGCCGTATTTATACGAATTTTCATGACATCTTCGGGAATAAAATATGGTTCATTAGTTTTTGTCATCATGCTAATATCTGAAGATAGCGGCTATTCCCGCTTTGCCCGGTATTGTTTCTGGTGGCAGAACGACCACGTCGCTTTTGCTCTTTAGTGCAAGCTGCGCCAAAGCGTCCAACACATCACCGACATTGGGTTCATCGATATCGCGGTCAAAGATTTTCCCGGTTTCGGGTTCGATTTTCCCGGGAATGATCCGGTTCACGTCAACAAACAGCGTATCCACTCTATTTTCAAAGACGGCTTTGCTAATCCCGGCAAGGCTATCCGACCCTAACCCGCTTGCCTTGGCTTGTTCAAAGTGATGCAAATGCTCCTGCATTTGAGCCAGATAGATAGGTTCCAGTAATGCCCAGGTTTTCTCCCTGAGTTGTTCAAGGCTAAAAGATGAATATTCTCCTTTTATCCCATCCTTTACCAGGTAAGGATTGTTGCTGATTTTGGCAAATGTGGAATGATGCTCCTGAAGCGCTACAAGTATCAACGGTAGTTTCAATGACTTGGAATAATTTTCATCGACAAACCGATCCACATACCGGAAGAATTTCTCGGTATCCTTTTCGATCTCCGGTTTTGCGCCGCCGTGACCGTGATACATAGGGCTATGCCCAACCCCGTTGAAGGATCCCTGTGTCAGGTATGATTCGGTCAGCTGATATCCCAGCACCGCTTCAATGTCACGCGCAGTCCCCGGTTCGAGTTCGACCTTAACTATACCATTCTGATTGCCCTGGAAAAGATCAAACATATTGCTATTCAACCCAAGCAACAGATAGTTGTCTATTGACTGATAGGCCTTAATCAGCGGTTTTGTATGAAAACTGTCCGCCACAATCGCCAGTGGTTCCACGGCATCATGTAGCTTATATACCACACACTGATTCGGACTGCTGAGTATGGCAAGTCCGTTGAGCGTGTTGTTCCAGAGCTCTTTGTCTTCGCCAATCTCGTGTAAAGCGCTCATGCGATTGCTTACATCCTTGGAAGCATACGTATGTAAAAGCGAAGTTTCTATTGTCTTAAGCAAATTTTTATAGACAATAGGGTCTTGCTTATTCTCCGGTGCGTGCCGATGGGTAGGCAAATACAGTGATACAAGCGGGCCTTCCTGTTCAAAAAGAATATCATCAGGGAACTTTTTAATAATCTGATACATCATATTGCAGATCCTCCTTGACATTTTTGTGGTTTTCCAGTGCTGAAATTCCCTGTGGAGTCATCCAAACATTCCGGCACATGTCACATTTGATGTAACCAAGAACATATAACTGATCTACAACGTTTTCATCAATCCCAAATACTACACTACAGATATGTATATCCATATCTTTCGTATAGTCAACAATGGTCTGTAGTGCATCAGCTAGCTTTAGAATCATAGAACTACTCCATTTCAGGCTAAAAATTAATCATCAAAAATTCTTCTTAGGTAGAAAGACAGAGATCCGCCTGGATCGGATCTCTTTCTCTGTTTGTCAGAACTTCGCTTTCCAGAGGCCGTGCAGGTTACAGTACTCGTAGATTTCGCCTGACGAAACTGCCTTAAACTCCGCCTTGGGTTCTTCGCTGAGCTTCAGGAATTTGAACTCGACCTTTCCATCCGCCACAAGTGCAATCCACTCAATGTGGTGCTCGGGCAGCATTGGATGCAGCGTGGATCCAACCGCGACTTTGATAGTACCACCGACTTTCGTGACGACCGGTACGTGCTTTTCAAGCGCCGCGTCAGTGGTGTTCGCCTCGAGTTTAATCATGTCCTGCCCGCAGCATACGAGGGTTCCGCCGCCATTTTTGATAAGCGCTACCATGTTTCCGCATACCTCACAACGATAAAATTCCATAGCCATATTTTGACTCCTTTCCATTTGTCCGATTTATTCAAAGATAATGATCGCCACAATTCGCCTGGGTTACAGAATCGCCGCTTCATGATGGTACCAAGAGATTGTGATCCTTTTGCGCGTGGTAACCAGCTACCGTGTCCTGCCCTGTATTTTTGGGTTGTTAATCTGGCATTGACAATCCCGGTCTCCCGGAGCATTTTTTAATTTACTCCTTGCCGAAGGCAAAGCTCAGCCTCGGTGAGGTCGAGTTCACATAGAAGTGTCATCAACTTACTCACGGTCGCTTTTCCCTCGTCATGGCTGTCTGCGATGACTTTCTTTGCGATGTCGATATCGGTTGTCTGCACATTTGCGTCATTTACGTCGATGGCATCAAGCTCTCCGGCGATATCGAGGCGAATAGCTTGAATCAGTTTATTCAAATACATTTTCCTGTAGACGTTACTTCGAAATGGATTTACGATTGCCTGCATAGTTCATCTCTCCCTAAGATTGGTTGTTTCCCAACTATTGAAGTAGCAACAACACAAAGGACTTCATAATATTGACAAGATTATGATTTAGAACCTTTGTTCTTTCCGACGAATAGATTCGCCACAATGGCGATGACCGCAATTACAAGAAGAACGTGAATGAAACCTCCAAATGTCGTTGAAGTCATTACACCCAAAAGCCATAAGGCAACAATAACCGCCGCAATGATCCACAGCATAATCCCATGCTCCTTTCTCTTCCATTTTCAGGAATTCAGTGATTCCTTCGTGTTTTCGCGCTGTCTTCAGCTTCCAGGTGAGTGTCTTTCTTCGTCTCTTTCAGACTGGATACCACAGCTTCTCAGCCTTTTCCAAACAGAATTAACAGACCAGCGGCAATCGCGATGATTGCCAGAATGATCGTGACAATTGAAATCCCAATGGCTGGTATAAAATAGATGAGGCCGGTCACAGTCAACCAAATGCCCAATAAGATCATTCCGAGAGTTTTGTTTAGTTTCATATTCCTTATCTCCTTTCCTGAAGATTTACGTATACCTAAAAATGAAATTCGTCGTTTTCTCTGATCTCCAGCATTTGCCTGGAATCATATGGCTTTGGACCATAAGCCAACTGAATATTTCACTTTCAAGCTGAGTCGAATTTTGGGGTAACAGGTGATTTCATCACACTCTGTGTATGCTGCCGATCGCTTGACCCACTTTCTATTCCATGCTTTCCAGCCTTTCCAGCGCCATTTCATCGCCCTGTTGCGCAGCCAACTTATACCATGCGATAGCCTGGTTCATATCTTTTTCAACCCCAAAACCGTTCTCATATAGTTCTCCAAGAAAGTATTGAGATTGCGCAAATCCCTGCTCTGCCGCTTTCCGAACCCATGCAACCGCTTGTTGATAATCCTGGGTTACCCCCCATCCATTGTAATATTGGATGGCCAGGTTTTGCTGGGCGCCTGCATAGCCCTGCTCTGCAGCTTTCTGATACCATGCGAAAGCTTGCCCATAATCCTGCGCAACGCCTTGGCCGTTATCATACATCACGCCAAGATTGTTTTGAGCGCTTGCATACCCCTGCTCCGCAGCTTTCTGATACCAAGCGACAGCTTGTCCGTAATCCTGCACAACGCCAATGCCGTTTTGATACATCACACCAAGGTTGTACTGCGCGTCAACATATCCTTGCTCCGCTGCTTTTTGATACGATGCGATTGCTTGCCCGTAATTCTGCGCAATGCCCAGACCGTTCTCGTACATCACGCCGAGATTGTATTGTGCGTCGGCTAATCCCTGCTCGGCCGCCTTTTGTAACCATGTAAATGCTTGTTCATTATCCTGTGCTACGCCATTGCCGTAAAGGTACATTTCCGCAAGGCTATTCTGGGCATTTGCAAGTCCCTGATCTGCTGCTTTTTGATACCATATGGCGGCTTGTTCATCATCTTGCGTCACGCCCAGTCCTTTGCGATACATCTGACCAAGACTATATTGAGCTTGAGCAAATCCCCTCTGCGATGCTTGTATAAAGCATGCCAACGCTTGAATATAATCCTGCGTTATACCTTCACCGAAATAATAATTGAGCCCAAGGCTGTATAACGCAGCTGCATCCTCATACGCAGTGCCTTCATATACAAACGCCAGTACAATAACAATCTCATCCTCGATGTACACGATTTGATACTGTGCATTGCTGCCCGGCGTCACATGCGTTATGAAGTCGGCCAAATCATTTGCCCGAATAAGGTTTTCTCTGGGACCGTAGTAGAATATACCTTCGTCGGTTACAGGGTATGTAAAATGGTCGATGATGGCATCGTTGGGAAAACCAACCCCATTACCATTGGTGTAAGGCACCGTGACCAGATCCATCACCAGGTATGTTATTCCGTTATCCACACGTATTTCTCTCAAATACCCAGCGAACACCTTTGTATGTTCAGCACTCGGGCGGCGTTGCAGAAAGATGTGGTAGACGGTTTCTTCCAAGCTGGTAGAGGTAACAGAAATTGTTACTGCCTGGGGTTCGTCCGTCATATCAAAAATCTGGGATGTTTGACCTGATGATGTCTGCACGCCATTCACTTCAATTGTTGCATAAGGGTCTACGCTGACAGGAATGAATGTTACCTGGCTTACCCAACTGGCCATGGTGAGCAGATAGGTATAGACATCGGGGCTGAATTCTTCGGGAAGCATGATACCCGTATTTGGGCAATTGTGGGTAAGGCTGCTTAAAGTGCTGGAACTGAACGTGCTCGAGCTGGGATTCATAATGCCCTGTAGGTACTCACTGGAATTGAGAAACGTGGAAAGCTCGGTGAGGTTCAGCACCTTGAAGAAATTTCCGCTGACCCAGCCGACCGTGCCTGCCTGGTTGACGTTATACCATAGCGAGCCGTCGACGTACTGGGAACTGAGCACCAGCCCGAAGGCGTACTGGTTGAGCACTCCGATGCGTGTACCGCCCGGCGTTTGCCGGAAATTGACCGTGCTCGACGTGACATAGCCATAGCTGGACACGGCATACGGGTCGTAGGGCGCGGCGGTCTGCGCGGGGGTGGGAGTGGGGGCGGTCTGCGACAGGTAGAGGCTGATCTCCTGTGCTGTCATCGGCCGCAGCTGGTCCTCACGGATATAGCCGGAGAGGCTGTTATAATTGCTCACATCCCAGCCGAAGCCCTCGTAGTACACCTGTCCGTTGACATACACCACTTGGCCCTCGGCAATCCATGCGGAGATTGAGGATTGTGAACCGGGAACGTTGTGCAGGGGCACATTGTTGCCCAGGGTCAGGAAATAGCCTGATTGCTGCGCAGGGGTGGGGGTGAGCCAAAGTGTGGGTATAGGCGTAGGCGCATGCGCCGCGTTATAGGCGTCAATGTACGTTTGCGCCTCACCCGGCGTAATCGCGCGCACAGAGGCATAAGGCAGAAGACCGATAATCGATTCGCCTAGATATGTTTGCGCGCCAGTCCACACTGTGCCGGAAACATCCACTTGCCCATTCAGATACAGCAAGGTATCGGCGGCAAGGGTTCTAAGGATGGCGCTGTCAACAAAAGTGGCATCATTGCGCAGGGCGACCTGTGTTGTGGTAACCGCAAAGCCGACATACAAATCGACGGCAGGGATGGTTACAGTGGGCGATTCACTCGGACTAATGGATGGAGATGGAGTAGGTGTATATGTTGGGGTCGGTGCTGGCGTGGGTGAGCTTGTGGGCGTGGGTGTTGGCGTAGGTGTTGGCGTTGGGGTAGAGGTCGGTGTGGGTGAGCTTGTGGGCGTGTGTATTGGCGTAAGTGAGGGTGTTGGTGTAGGCGTTGGGGTAGAGGTCGGTGTCGGTGTGGGCGTGGCAAGCGGCTCGTCCAGCGTAATCAGGCTGAGCCATACAAAGCAATCCGTGTTACTGTAGCGGATGTACGCCCATTGCGTATCCTCTGCTGTGAACATGCCGTGCACCCAGACAGCGGTCCCCGGGTCCACTTGATACAGGATGGTATCACTGGAGGAGGTACTCGGAACGGAGCGGAAGCGCACGCCGGTTGTGTTGGTCATAGCGGACGCATCGATCACGGTGTAATCGGGATACATTGCAGAAATATCTACAGGCAAGCCGAGCGTTGGGGTTGGTGTTACGACAGGCGTATCCGTCGGTTCAGCTGTCGGTTCTACGGTCGGTACTGCAGTGGGCGTTGGTGTAGGCGTAGGTGTCGGTGAAAGCGTGGGCGTTGGTGTCGGTTCTGGTGTCGGCTCAAGCGTAGGTGTTGGTGAAGGCGTGGGCGTTGGTGTCGGCTCTGGTGACGGTTCAAGCGTAGGTGTTGGTGTTGGTTCTGGTGTCGGCTCTGGTGTCGGCTCTGGTGTCGGCTCTGGTGTCGGCTCTGGTGTCGGCTCTGGTGTCGGCTCTACGGTAGGCTCTGCAGTCGGCTCTACTGTCGGCTCTATTGTAGGCTCTACGGTAGGCTCGACGATCAGGGGCATCTCTACTGTGGAGATATACAGCCAATAGGTATCTACCATCACGTCGTTTTGATAAGCGGTAATTAATGTGGATGTGCCTTCGTAATCGACGGTGGTCACATCGGTGATCAGCGTTTCACCATTTGCGGGGGAAAAGGTATAAGGTGCGGTTTCGCTGGCGGTGATATTGAGTGTCATCGGGAACGAAAAGGCCTCGCTGGGGAGCATCGCCCAATATACCTTGCCCAGCGAGTTCAAAGTCGCGACCGCGTCCAGCACCATAGCTTCGCCACCCTCGGCGATATAGTAGGTAATGCTGACAGTCGGCATGGCTTGCAGCTCTTCTTCGGTCAGTTCAGCAGCATATGCAAGCTGCGCAAACACAAGGAATACCGTAAGCAAAAGCCAAAAGGTTTTGCGTAGAAATGGAGACGTTTTTATTTTCATGTGAGAGTTCCTCCTTTTTCGGGATTGTCAGCATTAGCAATGTCAGTTATTATATAAACACTGTCTTGGAATATCAGCTTAAGCCTTCAAATAAACCTTTTATATCTTTCGTGTGGTCTGTGGCTTTTGCAATTTGGTAGAATCGCTCATATAGAAAATCTTTCTCAAGATCGGCGTATTCCTTCAATCTAACCTCGGAAAATAGATACCCGCAGAATTCCCATACCTGCAGCTTTATGGCTGCTGTCCCATTTTCCGTTATATTAATGAGCGCAGAAAGAATAGCGCTAAAAACTTTCAGATCTTTCATACCGTAATGCATTATTTGATAAAAGTGATCAAAAAGCATTTTTCTGTATGTAAGTCCCTCCAATATCAGCCTGACCTTTTTATCACTGTCCCTGTAGACCTTGGCCCCTGAATTGGAAATCGTCTTGTGCAGCAAAAATCCGATTTTATCTATACAGAATATGGCGGTGGCAGGATCGTTTACCCCGGGCGATAAAGCCCTGACGGCTATTTCCACTAAAATTCTGGTTTTGTTGTAAATATCTCCCCTTAAGTTGGGATCTTCCCCTATAATGGCCAATTTTCTAATGTCCTCGTCCATATCGCTATTGATTGTTTTATTTGAAGACGAATATAGATAGATATATGCGGCATCCTCCATGATGTGCTCGCCCAGCTTCCCGCTGCAGTAAATGATGATGTTATTTTCACAAGCGAACTCAAATAGTTTCTTTTCGTCGTAATTCTGGATGAATCCTGATTTTTCAGGAATCAGTTCCCGAGCCTTTTTTTCAAGCATTTTCTTGTGCTCATCAATATTCTCAATGGATATATTGGGATCCATCTTTATGTCGTGCTGCTTTTGATCAATAAATATGCTAGCCTCCTCGACCATTTTCTGAATATAGATGGTGATTTGCAGCGATTTGGCTATTAGGTGCATAAAATATATAAATACTACGATCGCGGCAATAAAGAACAGGATGCCAGCTGTCGGAGAGAGAATGTAGGTTTGTCCATCGTATTGCTTTATTCCAAACAGGCTTATAATAGAAAATATCAGCACACCAATAAAATATCCAATTATTCTTTTCGTTGTTTTATTCTCAAGAAAATCCTGCAGGGTTCTCGGGGAAAACTGATTGCCATATATGGTGAGGACAATCATTATGATTGTATAGGCAACCGTCACAAACACAATCAACCCGCTTATGATGATGATAAGCACATTGCTGCCTGAAGCGCTGTGCATGAACATGAACGCCGGTAATGTATTCAACGCATCGCTGTAGTAGTCAATCACGATGAATACACCTGCGAGAATAGCGAACAAAACCGCATATACGGCGGGCACCAAATAGTACTTGCTCCTCAATACAATAAGTAACTTTTTCATTATCCCACCCACATCAATCTGCATAACATTCTTGGTTTCAGGTTACCGGTCGAATTTTGGAATGCCTGTGCCTTGTCATTTCTGCCCGATTTACTGTACCCAATCCAAAGCCATTTACAAAATCAAACCATCTATTTATCTTTTACAAACGAAGCCGCAACATCAGGCAGAAACTTACCATGCTTATATGTTATTTCAGAATCCTTCATGTTCGGAAACTCTGTCAAATCTTTTTTCTCTGGCGTTAAATCCTGATAGTCAAACATAGAAAGCAAATGGCTTATACAGTTTATTCTGGCATGCTTCTTAATATCCGCTTCAACGATATGCCAAGGCGAATATTCAGGATCACTGCATTCAAACATTTTATCCCGCGCTATTGAATATTCATCCCATTTATCCCTTGCTGCAATATCAATTGCACCAAGTTTCCATCTTTTTGTCGGGTCTTCATTTCTTTCATTGAGACGTTTTTCCTGTTCACTCCGGCTGATTGAAAACCAGTATTTGATCAAAATAATGCCGGAGTCAATCAATAATTTCTCAAAAGCAGGACAGTCTCTCAAAAATCTTTCATATTGATCTTCACTGCAAAACCCCATCACCTTTTCTACCCCTGCCCTGTTATACCAGCTTCTGTCAAACAACGCGATTTCACCTTCTGCCGGAAACTGTGCAACATACCTTTGAAAATACCATTGTGCCATTTCACGTTCGTTAGGAACTGGCAATGCCACCACCTTGCAGACTCGCGAATTTAGTCTTTTTGTTATTCGCTTGATTGTGCCACTTTTACCGGCGGCGTCTCTGCCTTCAAATATCACAATCACTTTGAGTTTTTTAGCCTTTATCCATCCCTGCAGCTTGATAAGTTCCACTCGAAGGCGTGCTAATTCACCTTTATAATCACTTTTTGATATTTTACTTTTTTTGCTCATAATAACCTCCAATTATAATTCATTGTCTGTGCTACTTTGTTTTTAGCGCCTCGAAGCCTGCAATGACGTCGAATAGTTCCTCATCAATACTGCTCTGGCGCAAACGATGAAATGTGCTGTTGAGTTCTTCCAGCAATTCGTCGATATTTTTATCTGCCCGCTGCATTGCCGCCAGCCGACTCGCGTTCTCGCTCGCCAGGGAAGCAGCGCATGCTCGAAACAGCGAGACAAAAAGATATTCGTGTATGTGAGCCCTCAGGGTTTCCGTGCTGTTGCCAATAATTTCAGGTAAATTCACTGCCGGCCACTGAATTTGAGTCAGACGGTATCGCCAATCATCGTCTAGCGGCAACAGTTGTTGGCTGACAGGCGTATAACCCGCCTCTGATGTGGGACGATTGTAAAAAAGGTAAAGCTTGGTGACCGTACCCTTTTTGGTGGGCGTTTCACTTTCCACAAGAATTTGACCAACGAGCGGCGTAACGGCTTTAATAGAGTATGGCACGGCAAAGAGCCCTGCCGGTGTTAGTCCTGAATCTGCAAGGCGCACATGAACACGCTCGCCAACAGCCCAGATTTTGGGTTTGCCGGGCAGTGTTGCAAGCACCGCAATAGCATAATCAGCCACTTTATCATTAAATCTGCCTACCAATCCTTGATCTGAACCGAATACGACGGCACCGATACCCTCTGAAGACGTCTGGTTTTCCTTCTCTGCTATCAAGGACAACGATCCGCTTTCCCGCAAACAAAAACCCAAGCCCAGTTCGACAGTGCGATAATAGTCTGCTAACGCTTGCACGGATTCCTCGTATTGTCCGATATTTGAGGCGGCCAGGGCTTTCATCGTTCGGACGACGGATTGAAGCTGCCCGGCACTGCTGATTTTTCGGCGCAGACTGGTGGTGCTGTCACTCATTGCTTCTCCTTTTGTGCACCGTCTGTCACGGATTTTGTTGTTATATTGGGCTCGGGTTCCGACTCATCTAAAGGCTTTGGTTGGAAAGGAGCAAGAGCATTGCGAGCTATATCAATGATGATCTTGCGATCTTCATTGCTCAATTTTTTTGCCGTTTCAAAGCGTGAACAGACATCTGAAGGGATGGCCGCTGCCGCCTTACGCAAAGCCTGCTCAGCTTCCGGCAGTTTCTCCATCGATATAGAGTCAAATAGTGCAGCAGACAGCGCCAGAAGGATCGCAATCTGTTCGGGTACGGACACCGGAGCGAATTCCGGCTGTTTGAAGCAAGCGCGAATCCGCCGTCCATGTTCAATAATTTCCCGCGTATCTTCGTCTATGCGCGTTCCAAATCTGGAAAACGTCTCCAGTTCTTCAAACTGCGCATAGGCAAGCTTGAGGTCGCCAGCCACGCCGCGGTAAGCCGCCCACTGCGCCTTGCCGCCAACGCGTGAAACGGATTTCCCGACATCGATTGCAGGGAGTACACCTAATTCAAACAGCGACGGCGAGAGATATATCTGCCCATCTGTAATGGAAATAAGGTTTGTCGGTATGTAAGCGGAAATATCCTGCGCTTCAGTCTCGATGATGGGCAGTGCTGTAAGAGAACCACCCCCGAGTTCTTTTGACAAATGCGTTGCCCTCTCCAGCATTCGCGAATGAATATAGAAAATGTCTCCGGGAAAGGCTTCCCGGCCGGGCGGCCGACGGAGCAGAAGCGATAATTCACGGTATGCGCGGGCGTGCTGCGTAAGGTCATCATAAATAATCAGCACATCCTTACCCGCTTGCATAAAATACTCCGCGATACTGGTCGCAGCATACGGCGCGATATAGATAAGGCCCGGGGGATTGTTGCCCTCCGTTACAACTACAACGGTGTAATCCATCGCTCCATTTTCCCGCAAGGTTGCCACAACCTTTGCAACAGCGGACGCACGCTGACCAATGGCACAATACACACACATCACATTTTGATCGTGTTGATTCAGTATGGTATTGATCGCAATCGCGGTCTTCCCAGTTTGCCGGTCACCGAGAATCAATTCACGCTGTCCGCGTCCGATGGGAATGAGCGCATCAATCACTTTAATCCCGGTGTGCAGAGGAACGGAAACAGGCGCACGGTCGATGATAGGCGTAACAGATCGCTCAATGGGCAGCCTGGTATCTACATCTATTGGCCCGTTGTTATCCAACGGTCGGCCAAGCGGATCGATAACACGTCCCAACAATCCATTGCCCACGGCAACATCCATCACCCGGCCCGTCCGTTGCACTTCATTCCCTGCATTGAGATGCGAGTGTTCTTCAAGCAGAACAACGCCTATTTCATCTGCGTCCAAGTTGAACACAATACCGAGTTCATCTGTGGAAAACGCTACCAATTCATCGTAGCCAACGTTAGGAAGCCCCGAAACCTTGGCAATGCCGGTTGCGACACTGATGACCTTGCCTACCTCCCTGGGTATCAGCTGCGGTGTGAACGCTTCGCGACCATGGCCTATCCTATCAAACGCGCTATCAATAACAAATTTGAGGCTCTCATACTCCATGATCATTGACTCTTTTCTGCCGCTGCGGTGTCTTTCGATCGGGTCTTTGTTTCGTCCTTTTTTGGTAAAATTTCATCCAGCCCATTTTCCATCGACACCAGATAATCCGCAATGTTCCACGCGATCTTATATCCGTTCGCGGTCAATTCAATACCACCGATCAGGTCGGACGCAGTTACGAACACCAAGTGTATATCATCCTCAAAGGTTTCGTTAATAGCACTTTGTATGATGTCGCGCTGCTCCGTAGGCAAATCAAACGCAGTGCGCAAGAGCGTAGGCTCTTCCGCTGTCTTAAGGGCGTTGGCGATGTCTTCTTTTGCCTTGCCTTTAAGCCCTCTCAAGCGGAGAACAAACACTTCACACAAGCGTTTTTCCAAGCTCGCCGTTCCGAGATCTGCAAGGGTCTTTCGCGCAATAGCAAACACTTCATGCTGGGTGCGAAGGCTAATGTCTTTATCGAGGTTCTGCGCTTCCTTTTTCAACAATTCCTGTCGCTTGGCACTCATATCATCTGCTTGCGTTCGAGCCTCGTTGAGGAGCCGCTCACGTTCGGCTTTCACTTCATCTCTTACTTTGTTCAGTTGCTCAGCATGCTGGCGATCGAAATCCTCGTTCTTTTTTATAAACGTATCCCGTTCCGCTTTCGCTTCCGCTTTTTTTGCGTCGGCATCTGCAAGCTCCGCTTCGATCCGCTTCTCCCGTGTGTCAATCGCGTTTCGTATCGGTTTATACAGAAAGCGCTTCAGCAGCCATACAAGAATGAAGAAATTCAATATTTGCGCGCCAACCGTGAACCAATCAATACTCATATGTTACTTCCCTGCCACTTGGGCGATGATGTAGTTCCAGAATGGGTTTGCGAAGACGAGAATCATTGTGACCACAAAACAGTAGATGGCCGTGGATTCAATCATCGCAAGACCTACGAACAGGGTTCGGGTGATGGTTGCCGAGGCATCAGGCTGCTGAGCCAGTGACTTCAGTGCCATCGCAACCGCCTTTCCTTCAGCCAGTGCGGGTACCATTGTGCCAATAGCGGTGGTGATGCCTCCGATGATAATTGATGCCACCGCAACAATAGTCATGCTATCCATAATATCTCCTTTTCTGTGGTTTTATTTTCCGTGTTTTGCCTTTGCCGGATGCTTTGGCTTGCTGACCCTTGTGGCTGCCGCGATATATACTGCCGCCAAAATACTGAAAATATACGCTTGTACCATGCCGGTAAGAAGGCCAAGCACCGACATGATGATCGGAATGATGAAGGGCGTCAGTGTTAGCAGAATTGCGATAATCATCCCCCCACTCATCATGTTGCCGAATAACCGGACAGCCAGTGCCAGCGTTCGGGAAAGTTCGCTGATGATGTTAAACGGAAGCATAATAAACGTCGGTTTTAAATAGGACTTAAGGTAGCTGCCCAACCCTGTATCCCTGATGCCGAAGAACGGTACGGCAACAAACACACTAAGAGCAAGGGCCGTCGTTGTGGAAAGTGAGCTTGTTGGCGAAACATAGCCTGGAATCACAGTGCAGAGACTGGCTGTTGCAACAAATAGAAACAATGTTCCCAGATACCCTATATATTTCTGTGGCTGATGTAAGCCTATGTCTACCATTTGTTTATCTATGCTGATGACGATGATTTCAAGCAGATTCTGCCAACGGGAACGCTTCTGGTCCGTTGAAAGCTTACGTGTAATCAATACAGACCCTATAACCAGCACAAGAATCAATCCCCAGGTAAACACAATGGTGGCGTTTAATTTGAAAAACCCATACTGCCAGAATATGGTCTGATCAGGACTGAGACTCATGATTTCCCTCCTGTACCGGGTAAGTGTGCTTTCCCCCGCTTCGTTGTATCAGCCGCTTCTCAATGATGCGTCCCGAAATAAATCCAAGCAAACACAACATCATCCGCTCCCAGTGCCCATTACCGATACAATAAAAGCCAAGCAGCACCACACCCGTCCGCAGTAAAAAACTGCCTATAAACCATAGTGCCGGTCGTTTGAATTGATTGGTTTTCTTCACAGTCCACCAAAGGCCGCCAAAAAATATC
The DNA here is from genome assembly GCA_963674895.2 of Candidatus Limiplasma sp. GTDB lineage: Bacteria > Bacillota > Clostridia > Christensenellales > Aristaeellaceae > CAXXOK01. Next base: position 38,348 of record CAXXCY010000002.1, on the reverse strand, counting down.
ACCCCGAGCGAGATACCTGTTACAATGGCCAATGCAAGACCCAAAATCTCATTCATCTTTATCCTCCTGATCCTCCTGGTCCTTCTGTTCATCCTGCATTTCTTTATTTTCCTTGGCCACCCAATGCCACGCATTGAAACAGCCCAGGATGAGCCCAAGGACGAGTAGCATCAGCGTCCATGAATAGCTTCCCGTAATGTTCTGGTCTATCCAGAACCCTAACGCTGCGCCGAGCAGCGTAGGAACGACCACAGACCAACCGATAAGCCCCATCATACCCAAGCCGAACCAGACACCTGGCGCAGGATTTTTCTTTGCTTTGAGCTTGCGCTCCGCCTTCGCTCCAACTTTACCAATGAGGTCAGTTGGGTCTTTCTCGCTCTTGATCTCTGGTTTTTCACTCATGATGAAGCTCCTTGAGATGATGGATGAAACTACTCTCCATTTTCTCCATCACCGTGTTCACAATCCGCTCTTGTTCATTCAGATCTAGAAATTCCCTTTCCACTGCTTCTCGCAGCTTTGTAAGGTCTTCTCCTGCAATTGCCCTGCGTACGGATATCAGTACGTCCGGACCCGTCTTAATGAGCACGCCTTGATCAATAGCCAGAAATACCTCTCCCTCTGATTTAGTTTCATACATTAAAATCCCGGGAATGAGCGCAGCGACACAATCCAGCCTGTGCGGTAAGAGTCCGAAGGAACCGTCGTGTGTCTCTGCGACAATGCGCAAAACATCAGCTTTCTGAGTATGGATCTTAAAGGGTATAGAAATCTTAAGATTCATACGAAACGCTTGCTGCATGTTCGGCCTCCTATCCAGAGTCTACTAGGTGTTCCGGTTTAGAATTGGTTATCGCGTTGGGATCGGCTGATTCCTACGCTTTCGTTTCCACTGCTTGTTGATCTACGGGATTGTCAGTTTTAACTTTTTGAGCGCTTCATCAATTGTCCCGATCATATACAGCGCACTCTCCGGATAGTCTTTATATTGATCATTGAGTATCTGTTCGCAGCCATCCAGAGCATCCTTTAGGCTAACAAACTTTCCCTTTAGACCGGTAAACTGCTCTGTTGTAAAAAAGGGTTGGGTGAGAAAACGTTCCAGCCGTCTGGCACGGGCAACAACATTACGGTCCTCCGGTGACAGTTGTTCCAAGCCGAGCATCGCAATGATGTCTTTAAGCTCCGCATATTTCGCGAAAGTTTGCCGTATTTTCTGTGACAAGGCATAATGCCTGTCGCCGATGATCCCCGGGGTTGCCATTTTTGAACTGGATTGGAGCGGATCAATGGCCGGATACAAACCTTCGCCCGCCCGCTTCCGTGAAAGCACGATGGATGCGGAGAGATGTGAAAACGTGTGCACAGCAGCGGGATCTGTCAAATCGTCCGCTGGCACATATACTGCTTGAATGGAGGTAATGGCGCCGCTATCAGTATTGGCGATGCGTTCCTCCAACTGTGACAACTCCGTTCCCATTGTGGGTTGATACCCCAAACGAGAGGGAATCTGCCCCATCATACTGGACACCTCCATACCAGCCTGGATAAAGCGAAAAATGTTATCGATGAGCAACAGCACATCACGGTGCTCGTCATCACGGAAATATTCGGCCATCGTCAGTGCGGCATGCCCCACGCGGAACCGACTGCCTGGCGGCTCATTCATCTGACTAAAGATCATGGCCATATTCGGCAACACGCCGCTTTCTTTCATATCCCGGTACAGTTCCTCTGCTTCGCGGCAGCGTTCACCAATACCGCAAAAAATGCTGATACCTTGCTGGTGCCCGATCATGTTATGGATCATTTCGGTAAGCAAAACCGTCTTCCCCACACCTGCTCCACCAAAAAGCCCCGCTTTCCCGCCACGCTCCAGCGGCACTAGAACATCGATTATCTTAATGCCTGTTTCCATAATCTCCGTTTTGGTCGAACGCCGTGACAATGGCGGGGGCGGCTGATGTACAGACCGCCACTGGACATCAGTCAATGCCGGTCCGTGGTCCAGAGTATTGCCAAAAACATCCAGCATTCGAGAAAGCACCGCACCGCCTACCGGCGCTTTGAGCGGTTCGTCGGTATCCTCAGCTTCCATGCCGCGGGCGAGCCCTTGCGTAGGGGTTAACGCAATCCCACGCACGTGATGCGCATCAAGCTGCGTCAAGACTTCAATAATAATCTGCCCATCAACTCCTGAGCGCAGCAGGGAATATACCGGCGGCAAATGATTCTCAAACTGTGCGTCCACAATACTGCCGCGGACAGCGCTGATCTTTCCATAATTATGTGGATTCACCTTTTTTGATTCATGCATATGCAACTCCTTTTCATTGATTGCCCTGCCGAATCCTTCTAAAAAGAGTACAGGCCATCAAGCAATTTCGTGATATTTCCGATAAATGAATCTTGGAATATTGATGTAACGTTTGTAGCGCTCACCGATTGCCTGTTATCGCATTGGGAGATACTGAATCCTGCTCACACAAAGGATTGCAGAATCTGTTATTTCTTTAAGGAGTCGGTGCAAGCCCATATGCAAACGGCAACACAATGACAATCTCATCCTCTATGTACACTATTTGATACATTTCAGTTCCGCCCGGCGTCACATGCGCCTCGAAGTCGGCCAAATCATTTGCCCGTATTGGATTTTCCGCGGGTCCATAGTAAAATATGCATTCGTCGGTTACAGGGTAGCTAAAATGGTCGATGATGGCATCGTTGGAAAAACCAACCGCATTGCCATCGGTATATGCTATCGTCACCAGATCCATCACCAGGTATGTTTTTCCGTTTTCCACGTGTATTTCGCTCAAATACCCGGCTGAAACCCTGGTGCGTTCGGTGCTCGGGCGGCGTTGTAGAAAGACGTTATAAACGTATGTATCCATATTCGTGCTTGTAATAGAAATTGTTACAACCTGAGGCTCGTCAGTCATAGGAATAATCTGGGATGTTTGACCTGAGGATATCCGTGAGCCGTTAACGTCAATCGTCGACTGCGGATCAACGCTTACAGGCGTGAAAGTCACCCGGCTTACCCAGCTGGCTACGGTGAGCAGGTACGTAAAGACAAAGGGGTCGAATTCCTCAGGGATCATGATTCCCGTGTTTGGACAATTGTTGGTAAGGCTGTTCAAGGCACTGGATGGCAGTATCGCTTGTTCAGCCGAGGCTGCGGGTATGAAACATGCGATGCAGAAGCACGCTGCCAGAAGAAGGGATAAGAATTTCCTCATAATAGTACCTCCAATTTCTATTCAGGCGTGTACTCATTTCCGGGTTAAATAAGGGCCGCAGGAGGATCGTCTGTGTTTGTTGGGGAGCTAATACCGATGTTCAGGCATTTGTCATCAAAGCATTCGCGAAACGCAAACAGCGAATGCTTGCTTGAACCTAATAACAGGAAACGGTCACAGTCAGGTCGACGGGCTGTCGGGGGTCAGTTTATAAAATTCCTGTGCTCCCTTTACCAGGCAAAGTGACTCAACCTCGGTGTAATAAGCGATGCTGCCTATGGACTGAACCACAGCATCTCCTGCGTTATTGGGTTTGTCGGGGCGCTGAGCCGATTGCATATCGTCCTGAACAGCTAACGAAACAGTGTTTTCAAAGCCATTCATTTTGGAGAGGATGTTTTTGCACAGGCGTAAATATGTCGCGTCCAGCCCTATAAGATAGATCATAGGCCGCAGCACGTCGTGAAACAGAACTTTGATTTTTTCAAGCGGTAAAATGGGCCTAAACATATCGACCAGGATGTAATAGAGGATCTGGTCATGTGTATAAAGTGAAAAATTACTGTTCTTGACATCATGCTCATCCGGTAAAAGATGCTTTTTAATGTAAGATACAAACATTCTGCGTGTAACCTCGACGTTCACGGAGCGCAGGTATTTTTCGATCTTGGCATAGTTCACATGATCGGGGATCGTTTCAGGTTTGATGAAACTATATTTTTGCCGCACCCGTGACGAAATTTTTCCGACAGCTTTCTTAACCGAAAGCACCATATCGGCTCCCGTATCTTTTTTGATCTTATTTTTCGGATCGTTACGCATTCAAACCAGCTCACTTTTCTTTGCCATCCGGTAGCGCATTGCATTTTGCCCTGAAAGGCAGTGTTATGGCCTATCAGTCTCTCCGTTACTTTCGAATATCCATACGGCGTGGAGTTTTTCATGCATCTGCGGCATAGACTACGGTTGCGCCGCAGATGCCGCGGTTTATCTTTTCCGTTTGTAAAACTGTATCAAAATTACAATGATAGCAATCACAATCAAAATATGGATGAGGCCACCAAGAGTGGTGGACGTAATCATGCCCAAAATCCATAGAATGGTTAGTGTGGACGCAATTGTCCATAACATACTGGTTCCTCCTCGCAAAGTTACTTTTGTTGCATCACGGGTGTTGGAGGGACGGCGACGTGCGCTTGCCATACCTATCGACTTTGCCAACCCTCATCGTGATATCCTAGTGGATATGATCGGCCATTTCTGCTTTAGCTGTTTGTAGGGATTGCATCGCTGCATCCTTTGCTACCTCAGCTTATTTAGAAGCAACCTATTTGGCATCTTCTACTTTATCTATTGCGTTTGCAGCAATTTTCTTTGCTTCCTTTGCCTTTGATTTGGCGTCATGTTTCATGGCTTTGTTTTCCTTTTTAGCCTTTTTACGATCCTTTTTTTTACCCAAAATAATCCACTCCTTTCGTTGTTCTACTGTTCAGCCGCAATGACTTTGTTGATAGGAAGAGCAGTTGCTTCAGTAGCAACCAGATGCTCCTGCCATGCTGCGTAGGTTACTGTCAATCCTGTGTATACTTGCATTAATCTTGCTGTACCGCGAGTACAAGCCCGCCGGCACCCATCATGATTTGAAGCAGTCCCAACCCGTTGTTGGATGTAAAAAAGCTAACGTCAGCAAGCCCGAGTGCGCCAACGACAAGCGTCCATAGACTCAGTATAATCAGTGCGGTTTGCTTCAATCTCCCTTTATCCATACGATGCACCTCTTTCAAATGAATTCCGGATATCCTGTCCCTGTGGGTGAACTGATGCGGATGTATGCAAGGCCAAGCCTTTCCAAGATGTCTCCCTCAAATGCCCGTCGGTATGTTTGCGTTTCGGTCTGTTCGTGGGCGTTTTCGTTTTTATAACCGCCCCGAATTAACGGATAGCAATATACAGCCCGCCAATACCCAGCAAGATTTCCACCAACTCAAGCAAAAAGTTGGAAGCAAAGAACTGCACACCGGCGATGCCCAATACTCCCGCCATTAGGGATACAACACTCAGCACGACCAACGCGGTGCGCTTGATATTTGTCATAACACGATCTCCTTTACGTTATGGTTGCCACTGGATTTGTCTACGTTTTTACCCGGCCAATGATTTACACTGAATACTATACTGATCGGCATTTTACGTTCAAAAAACACAGGCTCGATTGATGAGCCGTCGATTGTGAAGGTAAAATTTCAAACAAGCACCAAAGAACAGAAACATCTGTTTCTGCATGGCATTGTCGGTAATATGGAGTTATTTATACTGGTGAATCACATAAAGTGCTGCATTTCACCGGATGAAGCGAAACAAAACGCACTGTCTCGCGAGAGGTCTGCTTGATATGACAATCTTAAACCTAAAGATTGAACATAAAGGTTATACCTGTACTGTAAACTTATATTCGAGGTTTGTCAATGTTGCGCCTTGTCAAATGGTGTAAAAGTATTCACGGGAGAGCGCGTTACGAACCAATGGCAACCAGGAATGTCATTGGATTGTCAACAGTTGGTCAGACAGAAATTATAAGGTACATGCATTCCTGAACTCAACCGGAGACAGGTACCCGAGGGTACCGTGCAGGCGGATGTTGTTGAACCAGTGTATGTAATCCGCCAGTTCCAATCGCAGCTGCTCGAGGGTACCAAACCGCCTGCTCGAAACGAACTCCTTCTTGATCAGCCTGAAGGTTGATTCTGCTACCGCGTTGTCATAGGGACAGCCCTTCATGCTCAGGGATCGCTGGATCTGAAAGCTTTCCAGTATTTCATCCACAAGCATATTGTCAAACTCACTGCCACGGTCTGTGTGAAAGATCTGGATCTCGAACAGGTTTCCTTTCACGGATGCAAAAGCTTGATGGACCAGTTCAGCGTCTTTGTGTGCACCGGCGCTGTAGCCGATGATCTCCCTGGCTCCCAGATCCAGCAGCATGCAGATATAGGCCCACTGGGTGCCTACACGAACGTAGGTCAGATCGCTGACAACACAGGCTCCCGGGAGCCTGTCGCTGAATTGCCGGTCAATCAGGTTGGGCACCGGGGCTTCATTCACCCTGGATGCATGAACCCGATACTTCTTGCGTGTGTAGGCGGATACCAGTCCCCGCTTCTTCATGATCCGCCCGATCTTCCGCCTGGATACAATCCAGCCCTTCCGCAGCAGTACATGCTTGAGTTTGCGTTGACCGTAAACACGACGATTCTCATCGTATGCGTTCTGAACAACCTCTTCCAAATCCCGCTCGTCCGGCCGGCCCCGGCATTCGTAGTAATAGGTGCTGCGTGCAATGCCTAAGCACCGGCACAGCGCTGATATTGAGTATTTGTGGGCATTGGCTCGGATCACAACTACTTTCGTGCGTATATCAGCGCCGCTTGCTTTAGGACGTCATTCTCCATCCGCAGCTGTTGGTTCTCTTTGCGAAGCTTCAGCAGCTCCAGTTCTTCAGGCGTTCGGTTATCCTTCTCGTGGCTGGAACCGGTTGCATTGATCCGCTTAACCCATTTGTCAAACGCCGATGCTGTCAGGTCGTATTCCCGGATGATCTCGCTCCTGGGTTTCCCGTGGTTGAACAGTTCAACCAGCTGCCTTTTCTGCTCCTCGCTGTAGGTCCGCTTGGCCCGCCTTTGTGTCATGGTATTTCCCTCCTAAATCTTTCCCGTTATTCTACCATGACCTTATTTTTTCTGTCCGATTTAGTGTAACCAATCCACAATGCAGCTTTTGATGACTTAAGCGAAGTGTATACTTTGAGAATATTCAATATTCCATTCGACTCGTCATCCTGTCCTGGAGGCAATAGGAATATGCATTTTCTAAGGCAAGCCGCATTAATAACTTGTCTTTTTTTATTATACCCGTTAACTTTTCGTTCTTAAGCGGCTATATGTCGAAAAGGGATTTTTATGACAAACACGCAAATGGAACAAATCGTATACTTGCGGAGCCGGGGTGAAAGTTATACCGCAATTGCCAACATATATTATTAGCTAACGATGTCGTTCCACTGCTAGAAGAGCTTGTTCACGGTAAAGATCTTAGCCGTCTTATCACAGTGCTTGGCACAGATTGGGAAGAACATTGGATGAATACACGGACAATTTTCAAAGTCGTTCTGACAACGAGCTGTAGTCAAACACAATTTTCGCTGATTTGAGAATAAGCCAACCATTATTTTCACAATTTGGTTGCCAACCAGCCTTTTTCTGTCCTGTGGATGGTGAGGTTTTTTTATTGTCTTGGTACGTAAACACCTTCTTTCTGTCTGTAGAGGGTAGAGGGGTATCCCTTCGGAATGGAGGATGGACTAATGAGCACACAGCAAAAAGATCGGATAGCACTTCTACATTCACAGGGTGAAAGCTACTCTAGGGTTGCCGACAAGCTTGGACTATCTGAGAACACTGTGAAATCCTGCTGCCGGAGAAGTGGAATCACCCCACTCACCACGCAAGACCCTGAGTCGAGTACCACATGTGATCTGTGTATGTTAATTTAAAAATGGTCCAAAAGAGCATGAGATTATAGTTGAAAAATCATCCATTCATAGAGAAAGAAAACCGTGTGTGTTAGGATAACAAACCGCCTCAAAGGGCGGAAAACACAAACGGAGGCAAAGAAAGGATGATGCAATTCATGGACAAGAAGAAAATCATCATGCTCAAGGAGCAGGGCCTGTCGAACCGGGAGGTAGCGCGTAAGACGGGTGTGGACAAAAAACGGTGTCAAAGTACTGGAGCGAGTACAAGCAGCGGTTAGAGCAACTGGAAGACCCCGGAGTGGAAGTGAGGGCGATACAGGAAAGCCTGCTGGCCCAGCCAAAGTATAACGCCGGCAATCGGAAGCGGAACAAATACACCAAAGAAGTGGACAAACGACTGGTGGAGATTTTAAAGGAAGAGACTCGGAAGGATCGGCTGTTTGGTTCCACTCACAAGTAACACCTGACCAATATTCAGATTCACCGGAAGCTGGCATATGAGGGCTTCGATATTAGTGCCTGCAGCATCAATATCGCTCTGGCGGGAATACGGAAGCTGCAACGAGAGGTGTTCATCCGACAGCAGTACGAGCTGGGAGACCGTCTTGAGTATGACTTTGGCGAGGTATTTCTGGACTGCGGCGAAGGGATAAAAGCCTATCACATGGCAGTGCTGAGTTCGCCGGGCGGCGGATTTCGCTGGCTGTATCTGTACACCAACCAGAAGAAAGCGGTCTTCATGGACAGCCATGTCCAGTTTTTCGAGATGATGGGCGGAGCCTACGGGGAGATCGAATACGACAATATGCGGAATGTTGTCAGCAAATTCATCGGCAAAAACGAGAAAGAGCTTAACGAAGATTTGCTGAAGCCATAGTAGGAGAATAGTGTCTGGGAACACTCAAAACATCTTGAGAGTCCTAAAGAGATCTCGACAATTTCTCGAGCACAAATTAGACACGGAGGCGACTCTGCATGGAGATATGGGAAGCTAAACATGTCAAATCTGGTCAATCAATTTTTCTTCCCGTTTGCATGGTTTCATTTTCCGTTTGCAGGGTGAAACCGCCAAGGCTTCCGTTTGCGTAGTATGTATTGAAAATCGACCATATACTAAGCAAACGGGTATTTCATAACGTACACTGCAAACGGAACAATTCACGAAATGCTTATATCATATAGGCTTTAGGTGCTATATGGTTGCAAACAAAAAACACGAGAATTGTATCAATCTCGTGTTTCGATGTGGTGGAGCATAGGGGATTCGAACCCCTGACCTCTGCCATGCGAAGACAGCGCGCTACCAGCTGTGCTAATGCCCCATACAATAAGCCAATCGTTTCAATTGGCTTACGAATTATAGCATAGAACCGCCTGAAAATGCAAATGGTAAATATCGGTTAATCGTTCAAATCCAGAAGTTTTGTGAGCATCTTTTCCCGCAGGCTGATGACCGCGTCCATCCAGGCGTCAAATTCGGGGTCCGGCTTCTGGCATTCGGGGTGGCTGTAGATGTAATTAAGCGTCCGGCGCACGCCCTGGTCAAAGCGCATGGTGGCGGTGAAGCCGGGCACGGCGCGCTTGATCTTGGTATTGTCAAAGATCACGGAGTTGGCCTTGTCGCCTGTCAGGCTGCCGCCGAACGGCTCGTAGCAGGCCGCGAGCACATCGGTGGCGACGTGCACGGGATACAGTTTCACATCCAGCGCCGCCGCGATGGCCCCGTAAATCTGGTTCCAGGTCAGGCTTTCGTCGCTGGTGATGTGGTAGGCTTCGCCGATTGCGTGGATATTGCCCATCAGCCCGCAGAACCCCTTGGCGAAATCCGTATTATGCGTCATCGTCCATAGCGAGGCTCCGTCCCCGTGGATAATCACCGGTTTGCCCTGGCGGATGCGCTCGACCACCGAAAAGCTGCCGTTCTTCCCATGCACGCCCAGCGGCACGGACAGATCGCCGTAGGTGTGGCTGGGGCGCACGATGGTTACGGGGAAGCCCGATTTCCGGTACGCCTTCATGAGCTTGAGCTCGCAGGCAATCTTCTCGCGGCTGTACTGCCAATAGGGGTTGTAAAGCGGGGTCGATTCTTTGATCCACGGGCTGCCCGGCGGCTTTTGGTACGCCGACGCCGACGAAATAAAGATATACTGGGCGCACCGGCCCTGGAACAGTTTGATATCGCGTTTCACCTGCTCCGGGGTAAAGGCGATGAAATCCGCCACCACGTCAAACGTCATGTCCGAAAGTTTTTCTTCCACCGCGTCCGTATCGTTGATATCCGCGGCAATCACCTGCGCGCCCTCGGGCACAAACCCGCCGCGGTTGCCCCGGTTCAATAGGTAGAGTTCCCATCCCTGCTGCACGCACAGCGCGGAAATCGCCGAGGAAATGGTGCCCGTGCCGCCGATCAATAACGCTCTCATCGTTGTCCTCCTCCGGTTACTTTCCAGGTAAATTGTAGCATGACGGTCATTTGAAAACAAGGCAAGCGATGAATAAAGAACCCGCATGCTGACGAGGCAGATTTTCTTTCAGGTTGCGCCTGCACAGTCCGAAAGGGAGGGAAACGCCCGACTAGCGCCGGAGATTGCCGAAGGCAATGAAGCGCGTAGCCTCGCGCAAGCGAAGTGTGGAGCGAGGCCGTAAAATGTAGTAGCAGAGCTACGTCAAGGATTGGCAGGCGCAAGATGATGGAAATATGCCCATCAGCGTGTCAGGGGAATTTATTCGGAGTTTGCCATAAGCAGGAGTAAGCCTGTTCCATACAGAATAGGCATAACAGAAACACGAAGGGAGTGTTCCCATGAGCGTTCAGGGCAGCGCCTCGGGTCTGCCGCCCGATATGCACCTCAAGCCGCTGGATAATGCCGCGCTCCTAAAACCACTGCGCAAGGCGCCGGACCGGGCAGGTGCAGGCGTGTTTCCCGCGCAAATAAAGCCCGCTCCCGACGCCGAGCCGCCCGCGGTTCCAAATCCGCCGGTTGTCAAAATATCACACGCCGCTCCCCAGGCGCCCGCGTACGACGACGAAGAAGACGACGATGACAGCGATAGTACGCCTTTGCGGTCCGGCGAACGGGCCGAAAAAACGCCGCCCGCCGCTCCCGGGGCGTTTGATTACGACGACGGCGACGAGGAGGAAGACGACGAGGACGAGGACGACGATTTCGCGCCCCTGCGTTCCCCCGCGCCGCGATCCGCTTATGATTCGGGCAGTGACGAAGAGGAAGAAGCGCCGGCCGCCGATGGTCCGGCGTCCCGCCGCGTAACCTCCTACCGTCCCACGGACGAGCAGATGCACATGATGGAGCTGATGAAGAAGCTCTTTGAAAAAGCGCTCGGCCCCACCCTCTCCGCCCAGCAGCCGCCCCAGGCCGCCCCTGTCCAAAACCCGGCGGAAGCGGACGATCTGCGCAAGGTCCTGATCGCGCTGCAGCAGAAAATCCGCGAAGTCGGAATCCCCGTGGTGATTGTGATCGAGGGCCTGAGCGCCTCGGGCAAGGGCATGACGATGTCCCGGCTGATCGAGGGGCTGGATTCGCGCGGATATAAAACGCACCCCGTGCGCAAGCCCAACTGCGTGGAGGAAACCTACCCCGCCATGTGGCGCTACTGGACGCAGATGCCGCAAAAGGGCAACATCGCGCTGTTTTGCTCCAGCTGGTACAGCGAGCTGAACAGCGCCTGCTTCGCGTGCGAGGGCGAGATCGCGGAGTTTCTCCCCAAGCGCCTCAACGAGATCATCAGCATGGAAAGCCAGCTTGTCTGCGACGGCACGCTGATTCTCAAGTTCTTTTTGCACGTCACGCAGCAGGAGCAGTACGACCGCCTGAAAAAGAGGGAAAAAAAGAAATCGACCGCCTGGCTTGTCACCGACCGCGACCATGAGCAGAACAAGCGGTACGACGAGTATATGAAGGGGATGGACGACCTGATGTCCATCACCAACTTAAGCGGCGCGCCGTGGCATGTGCTGGACGCGGGGAACACGAAGGCCTGCGCGCAGCAGATGATGCAAACCGTCATCCGGGCGTTTGAGGACGCGCTCGCCGAGCGGCGGCATAACCTCAGGCCGTGGGATGTGCCCGCGCTGCCCAACCTCTCCCCCATCCCGCCGCTGGGCTTCCCGCCGCTTTCCTCTATGGACCTCCAAAAGCACCTGGACGTTCCCTACACCGACGCGCTCAGGGATCTGAAGAAGCGCCTGAATAAGCTGCAGGTCATGCTGTACCGGCGCGGCATCCCGATGCTGGTCTGCTTTGAGGGCTGGGACGCCGCCGGCAAAGGCGGCGCCATCCGCCGGCTGACCGCTGCGATGGACGCGCGGGGGTTCACCGTGGTGCCCGTCAGCGCGCCTACGCTCACGGAGCTCGACCACCATTATATGTGGCGGTTCTGGACGGCGCTGCCGCCCAAGGGCCATATCGCGATTTTCGACCGTACCTGGTACGGACGCGTGATGGTGGAGCGCGTGGAAAGCCTGTGCACCGTGCCGCAGTGGCAGCGCGCCTACGAGGAGATCAACCGCTTTGAAAAGCTGCTCACGGACGACGGCGCGATCCTGTGCAAGTTCTGGCTGCAGATCGATCCGGACACGCAGCTGGAACGTTTCGAGGCGCGCAAAGACGATCCCGAAAAGCAGTGGAAGATCACCGACGAGGACTGGCGCAACCGAGAAAAATGGCCCGCGTACGAGCAGGCCCTCAACGAAATGCTGCAGCGCACCCACACCGCCTTCGCGCCGTGGACGGTGGTCGAGGCCAACGATAAGGAATACGCACGCATCAAGGTGCTCCGGACCGTGGTCGACGCGATGGAAAAGCGCTTGGGCGGCGACGGCGAAGACTGAACGATATGCTAGGGGCATTCCCAGTAAAGGGCTATGCCCTTTACAATCCCACCTTTGGCTGCGCAATGCGCGGCCAATGATGGATTGTTAAGGACGAGGTCCTTAACTGCAGGGTTTGGGGTGCATAACCCCAACGTCCTATTCGTATTTAATCCGTATACTGGCCGATAAACTTTTTGAATATCGGTATTTTTTGCAGCGCGAGAATCAGCGGAATGCCCAGCGCAAAAACCACAGCCAGCTGCCCAAGCCCCACCGTGGCCATCGTGGGGACGAGCGGCAGCTCGAGCACGAAGTGCAGCAGCAGGCCGATAACCGCAGCGTTCACCAGCACGGGCGGCAGGGCTGCGAGCCAAATGTTTTTGCGCAGGCTATAGGTGAGGATGGCGGCGATCAGCGTCGCCAGCGTACCGAAAACCACGTCCCACACGCCGTACCCGCCGATCAGGTTGCTCACAAGGCAGCCGATCGCAAGCCCCGGAATGGCCTGCGGCATGAGCACCGGCAGCAGCGTGAACGCCTCGGCGATCCGGAACTGCACCGCGCCGTAGCTGATGGGCGCAAACGCCACCGTAAGCGCGGCGTACAGCGCGGCGATCACGGCGGCGACAGTAAGGTCTCTGACAGTAAAGTGAGAGAATTTTTTCATTGGGATCTCCTCCAACATTATTTATGGGGCCGTGAAGCCAATTAGTCGTTCCCGTTTGCGCTGATATTGCACGGCACCTTTTCGCTTATCAATTCTTGAAATAGCGCTGCTATTCCTGCGAATTTCTGCACGCAAATCTGCCGCACTCTCTCAACGCAACCGCGAACGCCATTGGCTTCACGGCCCCATTTGGGTAACTTGCACCATAGGTGTTGGTCTTTGTCAGGATATCAAACATAAATTGTATCTTGATGTTCTTTAATTCCAGCCCGCTCAAAAAGCCTGAGATGCTAGGAAGCAAATCGGCAAGGAGCTGAGCTTACTCACTTGTACGTGATGCGACTTGACGATGCGGCTGACAACGCAGATTAGGCTTTTTCAGCGGACTGGTCCTGCAGCCACCTCGTCCACTCCTCCACATCCACCCCCACGGTTACCTTTTGCCCGTTGCGGACGATGGGGCTTACTAATGCAATCGGGTCGTTCTGGAGCTCAGAGAGGACAAGGTTTTCATCGGTCATGTGGGCCACGGGCCGCTCGAGGGCCTTCATGCCGCGGCGGTCCACCAGGTGGCGGGCGCCGCCCGCCGCGCGGGCGAAAAGCTCCAGCTCCCGCGGGCCCGGTTTGTGCTTTTTCACGTCCACGATCTGCGCCTTGATCTTGCGCTCCTTGAAAAAGCGCTCGGCCTTGAGCACGTCGGGATTGGATTTCGTCACGTAAATCTGGATGTTCATGCGTTCTTCTTTTTCAGCGTTGGGCGGACGTCGTCGCCGATAAACTTGAGCGTCTTGCAGCGGCTCTCGTCCAGAAGCCGCGAGGCGATGCGCTCGGTGTAGCGGGCCTTGAGCTCGGGGATGGTCAAATTGGTGGAAATCACGGTGTGGCGTTTTTGGTTCTGCCGCTCGTTGAGGAGGTTGAAGAGCTGGGTCACGGTGATGTTTTCCATCAGCGGTTCGGTGCCCAGGTCGTCGATCAGCAGAAGCGGCACGGCGATCAGCGCGTCCAGCATACCGGCGTTGTTTTCAAAATACGCCCTGCGCATGATCTCCAGCAGCTTGAACGCGCTCAGGTATTCCACGGCGAACCCGCGCGCGGTCACCCGGTGGGCGACGGCGTGCATCAGGTACGTTTTCCCAAGCCCGCTCTGCCCCGTAAACAGCAGGTCGCTGACCTCGGTTTCGGGATACGCGTCGGCGTAGCGTTCGCACACGTCGCGGTTCCTGAGCATCATCTGCCGCTGGCTCACGGGCGCGGGCGATTCCTTGGAAAAGGTGTCGGGATCGAAGTTCTCAAAGGTGTGCCCGGCGTCCAGCCCCAGTTCCCTCAGCATCCGGCGGTTGAGCTCCGTTTCGAAGCATTCGCACATGCGGCGGGAGGGATCGTACACGTAGCCCTCGTCGCGGCAGACGGCGCAGGTGTAGATCGGGTTGAGAACGTCGGCTTTCAGCCCGTTCTGCTTGAGCAAAGCGTTGATCTTTTCGTTGATCTCGTGCAGCGCGTTCGTCATGCCCGCGTTGGCGCTTTCGTCCTTTTGATCGGCGTAAAAGGCGTTGCGGATGCCGGACATCATCATCACGCGGCGTCTGTCGATCAGCTCCCGAAGCCCCTTGCACTGTCTGCAGATTTCGTCCACGCGCGCGTCGTAGGCGGTAAGGTTCCGGTCGCGGCGCTGCGCGTATTCCTCCTGCAGCACGAGGATCATCCGGTCACGAGTCATACTTGAGCGCCTCCTCGATCTCCTCGGGCGTCAGGCCCGCGTACTCGGCGGGATCGTACTCCCGCTGCGTATACTGCTGTTCGATCACGGTCTTGCCGCGCTTTGCCTGCGGGGCGGCCTGGTAGCTTTTCGTGTGCTCCTCGTGCGCGGCGCGCACCGCCGCGAGCGTTTGGACGCCCTTTTTGTGGAAGCATTCCAGCACCTTGTTCATAAACGCCATGGGCGAGGTTTTACCGCGCGAATACCCGGCGACCTCGATGAGCACCTCGTCGGAAAACGCCCATGTCTCCCGCCAGGTCTGCAGCGTTTCCCGGTCCGCCGGCGAGGGGCTGAACTCCGCGCCCATCTCGGTGAAGAGCTTTTGAAGAAACGCGTTCTGCTTTTTGACCAGCGCAAGGTACTTCTGCACGTCCGCGGTACTCTTTAAGCCCTTTTCATGCCACTTGTTCACCAGCTCTTCGAGCTTTTGCAGCGACTGGTTTTTCTTGGAGCGGCTGATCTCCCTGGCCGCGAGCACGATGGCCTCGTGGCTGATCTTTCCCGCCATCTGCAGGTAGCTTTCCCGTACGGCGGGGTGGTTTGCGCCGAGCTTCAGCCCCGCGGCCTGGAGCACCTCGCGGATATCCGCGCCCTCTTCCCTCTCGCGGTTCAACTGCTTTTCCAGCTGCGCCTCCGAGGTCTCGCCGCGGCCGGACCGCTCGTGGACGCCGCGCAGGATGGAATCCAGATACTTGAAGCTCGGGTCCCCGCCCGTCATCTCCGCGCAGGCGGCCTCGACGGCCTTGGGCGCGAAGCCCCACTCCTGCGTCCATTTCAGGTACAGGTCGATTTCGTCCGTCGTGGGCGGGCGGTATTTGCTCATGCGGCGCAGCACCTTGCGCGTGCCGTCCCAGGCGGCCTGGCTGCGGGCGAAAAACTGCTCCGCGTCCTCCAGCTTTACGATGCCCCGCTCCTTCATCTCCAGCGCGACCTTCTGCGCGGCCTTGAAGGAGAAGCTCACCCCGCGCGTGGCAGACAGGTGCTGCACCAGCATCAGCACCACCTCGCCGGGCAGGCCCAGCTGCTCCACCCACTCGTAGCAAAGCTGCGTTTCGCCGCCGTGGAGCTTTCGCCTATCGCCGAAGATCGCGTACAGCGCCTGCGCGAACTCCATGTACTTCTCATCCGCGGGCGCGGCCTGGCGGCCCATCATCGCCTGCTGCACGCTTAAATAGGTAAAGCGGGGCGGCTTATCCTGCGTGCGCGAAACCAGGCGCGCGCGCTCCCAATACTGGAAGGCGGAGAGCACATCCGTTTCTTCCATGCCCAGCTCCTTAGCCAGCGACGCGACGGTAAGCCCGTCGTCGGCGCAGGAAAAACGCGCGTACAAGAGTCCGGAAATATAAACCTTTACATAGTTTTCGGGCGCGGTGGGCATATACTCGATAATGAAGGCGTTGGGTATGGCGACGCTGTCCCAGAGCACGCCGGCTTTGTCCGAATCAAACAGCGCCATGTCCCGCCCTCCTTCGCTTCTCCTGTGCGCCCAGTATACCATATCCGGCGGCCGACCATCAACCCAAACCGGCCGTTCCTCTGTTGCGCCTTAGCGGTATTCTATGGTAAGATAGGGCATATTGAAACAGTCTTTTCACCGCGTCCAAAGGAAGGTGTACTATGCGAAAGTGGCTTATCGGCATGGTGTTGATGATGTC
Source organism: Candidatus Limiplasma sp. (assembly GCA_963674895.2). Lineage (GTDB taxonomy): Bacteria > Bacillota > Clostridia > Christensenellales > Aristaeellaceae > CAXXOK01. The sequence goes on along the minus strand of CAXXCY010000002.1, from coordinate 21,663 downwards.
GTTGATCTTCATTTCCCTCGCCGCGCAGGCGGAAACCTATGTGCTGGATCCGCTGATGGCGACGGTGGATATCCCCGATACCTATATCGTCGTTACCCCGGACAACATCGCCACCCGCGCCGACTGGCTGGCGGAGCAGGGCACGACCTCCGAGGAAACTGTAAACGATATGCTTAAGCGCGGCGTTCTGCTGCAGGCCTGGGACCAGGAGGATACGGCCCGCCGTTTTGAGCTGACCGCGACCCAGGACGAACAGACCGCGCTGGTTTTCGACGTCAACGAGCAGACCGAGGATTACCGCCGCAGCTACCGCACGAGCTTTTATCCCAAAAACGAGTATACCTCCGAGGGATACACGTTCTCCACGTCCAACTGGAAGAACGCGGACAACGGGCGGTTTTTGATCCTGGAATACATCATGCGCAAATACGGCGAGATCGACCACCGCGGCTTCATGCGCCGCACCATCCGGAACGGATACGAGATCACGCTGGATATGCAGGTGTACGGCCGCCGGACGGCCACCAAGGACAATACGGCGCTGAACAAAATCTGGGACAGCTTCAAGTTCGTCGAGGTTCTGGACCTGCCCGCGACCGCCAAGGCGCAGATCAACATCACGTCCGTGCCTCCGCAGGAGACCAACGTCGCCGATTTCGATATCACCGGCACTGCCGCAGAGGGCGTGAAATTTACCGCCGTGGTGATGGGGCTTAACTACCCCACGCCCATCGTGAGCGAGGTGGAGGTCGGGCGGGACGGCAAGTTCTCCATCCCGATCTCGATCCCCAGGGAAGGCGTGTTCATGATTACCGTGACCGCCGTATACGGCGGGGAAAACATCACGGAGCTTGCCTACCCCATCACCTACTCGCGCACGCTGCTGTCCGTGAACATCCAAAGCGATATCCCCGATGTGGTCTCGACCGATTCGGTCACCATTCAGGGCACCGCCGAGCCCAGGGCGGAGATCCAGATTTTCGTCAACGACGAGCTGTACGGCACCGATCGCGTAAGCACGGAGGGCCGGTTCACCCTTGAACTCGATACCTCCGACGAGGGCGCCTACAACGTCGTGCTCGCGTTCTCCAAGCAGGATTTGGCTGACCGGCGCATCAACCTGACCTTCTCGCGCTCCTGGTCCACCGAAGATATGGTGGACCGGATCAAGGGCGATTCCGTAAGCCCGAACTACGCCACCCTGACGGACAATATCGCGCGCTACGACGGCCGCACGATCAACTACCGGGCGTACCTCGTGGATGTGACGCAGTCGGGCGACGACTGGATTTACAAAATGGCGCTCAACAAGAGCGGCGATACCTATTCCAACTTCATCCTCGTGATCGCGCAGGAGGAACCAGGCTACGATATCGGCACGCGCCTGATGATGTACGGCACCTCGGTGGGCATGTCCGTATCCACCGGGGAGCAGACCGCCGAGGGCGAGGCCACGGACGGCGAATCGTACCCGTGCTTTGATTTGCTGCTGTTTGTGCCTTTAGACTGACAAATCAAAAAAATAGGGAGGAACTCCCTATTTTTTTGCGCTAAATTTCCAGTGGGAAACTGTCCAGCAACCCCATATCCCACAGCATGGAACTGGTGAGATACTTGTCGCGGATATCGCGGGAGTGGACGAACGCGTCGCGCGTTTGCCGGTCGGTTACGCCGATTTCGCCCGGGTTGACGGGCAGGCGCAGCGAGCGCATAAGCGCGATGGTTTCATCGGCGTCGGGCAGCTCCTCGTCCATGATTGTAAGGATATCTCCCCAATGATCGCGGATGCGCGCAAAGCGCGCCATGCGGGCTCCGGAATCGTTTTTATGCCACGTTATATGTTCCCTGTCGATCAGCGTCTGCGCCGTGCTGCCGAACACGCGGCGCATCTCCTTTTCCCACACCTTTTCGTCGAAAACGTCCGTGGCCTTGAGCATGGTCCGCTCGTCTGGCGTAAGGCCGCGCACGCGGCGGAGAATTTTAAGCGTCAGCGCCGTGCCGATTCCCACCTGGATGCCGTGCAGCTCGGACCGCCTGTCCTCCTGCAGCGCGAACATCTCCCATAAGTGCGAAAAATAGTGTTCCGTCCCCGACGCGGGGCGCGAGACCTCCGCAAACGACATCGCGATGCCGGAGATGATCAAGCCTTCGGTCACCGCTTCGATGGTTTCCGGGTCGCGCTCCAGAAGCCCGGGTGCGGCGGAAACGATTTTTGCAAGCGAGCGGCGCATCAGCGCGGCGACCGTATCGCAGTAGTATTCGCCCGTCACAAGGTGCGACATGCGCCATTCGAACATCGCGATGGATTTCGCCAGCATATCCCCCAGCCCCGCCTGCAGCAGACGCTCGGGCGCGGCTTTTAAAATATCGGTATCGGCGAGGATGGCCTTGGGACAGGCGTTGTACAGCGTAACCTTAACCTTCTGCCGGATCATCGAGGAGGAATTGGAGGCGTACGCGTCCATCGACGGCGCGGTGGCGACCACCGCGTGCGGCAGGCCCAGATCGAACGCGGCCACCTTTCCGCAGTCCGTAATCACGCCGGAGCCGACGGATACGATCCCATCGCAGGCCGGATCGAACGCTTTCTTCAACTGGCTGACGGCGTGCTCGTCCGGCTCCACAAAATCCTGAGGGAACATGAACAGCGTATACGGAATCCCCGCGCCTTTGAGCGCTTCTTCCACCTGCGGCGCCGCGGCCTTGTACGTGTTTTGGTCACAAAATACAAAGGGGTGCCTGCATCCGGTTTTTTGCAGCGCCTCCGGCAGGCTGCGCACGGCGCCGCCGCCGATTTTCAAATAGGCAAGCCCCGCCTTATGGTGATGCCCGCAGGCGCAGGCGTGCCCCTCCGGGGCGATGAGTTCGGAAAGCGTCATGTCGATCAGCGGTTTCATAAATAGCTCCTTTGTTAACGCGTTGGCAATATTATATCCCTTTGCCGCCGTTTTGTCAGGATTTTTCGGCGGATACGCAAAAAAGCAATAAGTCCCGGCAATTGCAAAACAACCGCAAATCCAGTATAATTTGAAACCGGTAAACCGAATGCGCATAAGGAAGTGTCCGCATGAAGCTGGGGATCGTGGGATTGCCGAACGTCGGAAAATCGACGCTGTTCAACGCCATCACCAGGGCGGGCGCGCAGGCGGCAAACTACCCGTTTTGCACCATCGAGCCCAACACCGGCATTGTACCCGTGCCCGACAAGCGGCTTGATGTGCTGACCAAAATGTACAACCCCAAAAAGAGAATCCCCGCCTCCGTCACGTTTGTGGACATCGCGGGGCTTGTGAAGGGCGCGAGCCGCGGCGAGGGACTGGGGAACAAGTTCCTCTCCCACATCCGCGAGGTGGACGCGATCGTGCACGTGGTGCGCTGTTTTGAAGACCAGAACGTCATCCACGTGGACGGCACGGTGGACAGCGCGCGCGATATCGAGGAAATCAATCTGGAGCTGATCTTCGCCGATCTGGAGACCGTGCAGAAGCGCACCGACAAGGCCGAAAAACTGATCAAAACCGGCGACAAGAAATACGCCGCCGAAGCCGGGCTCGGCAGGCGGCTGACAGCACATCTGGAGGCGGGCCGCCCCGTGCGCACCTTTGCGGCGGACGGGGACGAACAGGCGGTTATCGACGGCTGGTTTTTGCTCACGGACAAGCCCGTGATCTACGCCGCCAACATCGCCGAGGACGATATCGGCAAACCGGTCGACGAGCTGCCGCTCGTGCAAAATGTGGAGGCCATCGCCAGGGCCGAGGGCGCGGAAGTGTTCACCATCTCCGCGCGCATTGAGGAAGAGATCGGCCAGATGGACGCCGAGGAAAAGCAGATGTTTCTGGATGACCTCGGCATCGGGCAAAGCGGGCTGGACAGGCTGATCCGGGCCAGCTACCGGCTCTTGGGGCTGATCTCGTTTTTCACCGTCGGCGAGGACGAATGCCGCGCGTGGACGATACAAAACGGCACCAAGGCGCCGCAGGCGGCGGGCACCATTCACACCGATTTCGAGCGCGGGTTCATCCGCGCGGAGATCGTGGGCTACGACCAGCTGATCGAACAGGGCAGCATGGCCGCGTGCAAGGAAAAAGGGCTGGTGCGCAGCGAGGGCAAGGACTATGTGATGAAGGACGGCGATATAACGCTGATCCGTTTTAACGTATAACCGTTATGAACCTTGGAGGGCATCATGGGCAGACTGATCTTTTTCATCAAGCGTCTTTTCCGCATGGATTTGAAGCGGTACCGGAAAACCATGAAATTCCTCGTGGTGCGCAGCGGCAAAAGCCGCCCGTGGCTCGTTTGGGATATGCTCCGCTGCGCACTCAAGTACAACGCGGGATACATGGACTACAAGATCGCCGAGATGTACCGCCTGAACGACGCCCAGAAGAAGACCGTCATCACGCGCGGCATCAGCAACGCCATCGTGCGCCGCATGAACGATAAGGCATACTGGCACCTGTTTGACGACAAGGCAACCTTCAACACCCTGTTCAAGGAAGATATCAAGCGCAGCTGGATGCCGCTTTCCGCCGATACGCCCCTCGCCGAATTCAAGGCGTTTTTGAAAGAGAACCCGGATATTATCGCCAAACCGCTGGAGGGCTCCTCCGGCGTGGGCATCGCGCGCTATACCGCAGCCGGCTTCCAGGGCCGCGAGGAAGAATTCCGGGAGGAACTGCTGAGTAAGGGAATCGGCATCATCGAGCAGCGGCTGATCCAGCACGATACAATGATGGCCATGTGCCCGTCCTCGGTGAACACCGTCCGCATCGCCACGCTGCTGGGAGAGAAAAAGCAGGGCGTGGTGTACGCGTTTCTGCGCATCGGCATCGGCGCCGTGATGGACAACGTGGACTGCGGCGGGATGGCCGCACGCGTGGACCTTTCCACAGGCAAGCTTTTAACCGTCGGCGCGGACAAGGCGGGCAACACCTACGAAACGCACCCGATCACGGGCACGAAGATCATCGGCTTCGAGGTCCCCTACTTTAAAGAGGCCATGGACCTGTGCCTGCGCGCCGCGCAGAAGGTGCCGCAGATGGGCTTCATCGCCTGGGACGTCGCCATCACCAACGATGGCCCCTGCTTCATCGAGGGCAACTCCTTCCCCAGCCACGCCGTGCCCCAGTTCGCGGCGCACTACCCGGACGGGATGGGGATTATGCGGGAGTTCCGGGAGTTTATCGACATTTAAAATACTGATGCCGCGTTTTCGGACTGGCGTCCCACGCCGTTTTGGAACGCTGGCGTGCCACCCGCCGAACCGGTCCGCTTTCCGCTGTGCCAAAGCCGCTGCAATCGGCATGCGCTGCCTTTACAGCAACCGCCGCAGCGCTGCCCGCAACAACTTCAGTCAGAGCAAAATGGTTCCATATACCGGCAATTGTTGTTCAGGCATCCGCGTGAACCTTTTACCATTCTGTTAAATTTTTCTTTTTAGGCCGATATCAGCCTCACGGCGGGACCATAGGCCGCACGATATGGTATGATATGAAACCGTATAGACATCGAGATCATTTTGCTGCAATACCGACGAACGGAATGGTGCGCAATGAACTGTCTGAAAGTAGCCAAAATCAGCAAGCCCCTGATGCGGGAATTCCAATCCGAATTGATTCTGGAAAACAGCCGGAGATTTCTCTATATCCTCCTGCTGGTAATCATCAGCCAGATCGTGTTCATCACGCTGGAGCTGTTACGTGTGCTGCCCTGGCAAAACGACATCTTTTTCTCCAGACTTGGCGTCATCGCGGCATGCCTTTTGTTTATCTTCCTGCTCCGGATGTTGAGAAAAAACGCCGGCAAGGAAAAACCCTTGCTTTCCCTGGGTTATCTGCTCTCCTCCATTCAGTTCATCTGCATGATCGTCGGGTGTTATTTTGTCGTAAACGAGTTTCACAGCGAAATCCGCAGTTTCAGCGCGTATTTGCTGGTTGCGTTCGTCGTCTCCTTAACCTGCGTACGAACCCCTTACGACTCGATCGTCAATGTCGCCGTTTTTGCCGGCCTGACGGTTTACCTCCATTCGTTCGTCGAACCCATGCCGCTTTGGGTAAGCGAATTCCTGATTGCGCTGGTATGCGTAATGCTTTTATTCATCGGCAATATTCTGAACCACAATCGGAGTATCCGTCTGTTCCTCAAGGAAAAAGAAATCCTCAGCATAAACCGGGAACTGACCGAAATGTCCAAAATAGACACCTTGACAGGCATCTGCAACCGCCAAAGGCTGACGGAAGCGATCGAAGAACATATTCAGCTGTTCAAGCGCTACAAGCATACGTTCTGCCTTGCCATTCTCGACCTCGATCTTTTTAAGGAGATCAACGATACCTTCGGTCATAACGCCGGGGATATCGTTTTATACCGTTTTTCCAGCCAAATCCAATCGATGCTGCGGTCTACGGACGTATTCGGCCGCTGGGGCGGCGAGGAATTCCTGCTCATTCTGCCGGACTGCAGCGATACCGAAGCGCAGGCCCTGATCGAACGCCTGCGGAATACGATTCACAACGCGGAACTCATGCCGGAAATCCATGTCACATTTTCCGCCGGAATCTGCGCTTACCGGGAACACAAAACGTATTCCGAACTGGTCAGCGAGGCGGATCAGGCCTTATATACCGCCAAAAATTCGGGCAGAAATATGACGATCGTGTTTGAAGCGTAAAAACCGGCCCGCTGAAAGCCGCCGGTTTCCCCGCCAACTAGGTCCCAATTTATAAAAGTTCATACGTTCGTCGTAAACGACGCTTGAACGCCGCTTTTTAAGTTGGTTTCGCAAACCCAAGATGGCGGAAATAAGATCGCCAGCGTGTATGGGCTTTATTCATCGTTTACCTAAAAAAGCAACTCCCATACTTTCGGCAAGAAGATCATCAGCCCCACGGCGGCGGCGGCCAGCGACACCACCAGCACGGCGCCGGCGGCAATATCCTTCACGCGCTTGGCGCGGGGATCGGGCTGGGGCGAGCAGATATCCACGGCGGTTTCGATCGCCGTGTTGCCCAGCTCCGCGCCGATCACCAGCCCGAACAGGACCACGCAGGCGATCCACTCCCATAGGCTGATCGAAAGCAAAATACCCGCGGCAATGACCGCCGCAACCGACGCGACGTGGATTTTCATGCTGCGCTCGCTCTGAAACGCTTCCCATATACCCTCCAGCGCACAGCGGAAACCAAAGCGGAAGGACCTGTTTTTCGTACCCATACCCATCACCGTTCCTGTATCAATGAGTTTGCAAATACAGCGCGCACGTCTTTGAGCGACCGGCTCATCACGTCCTGCTGGTCGCCGTCCATATAGGAGGGCGGCGCGGCGTTTGAAATCACGGGCTGATAGGCGGTGCTGCCGCTTACTTTCCCGCGCCAGATATACACCGGCGAATACGTGATGCTTTCAAAGGTCAGCACGTCGGTTTCCAGGCTGTAGCGCAGGTTCATATGCAGCATCGCGCTGGAAATGACCGAGCGGTCCGCGCGGTCGGAATTCACGACGCTTCCCAGCGAGTAGGCGCAAAGCGTTTGCCGCTGGCTGCCGTCGGCGCGCACGGAGTTCAAAATATCCACCCGCTGCAGCACGCCCGGATTGGTGCCGATGATGATATCCGCGCCCGCGGCGGCGATGCCCCTCGCCATTTCCGTTTGCAGCTTGGTGGGCTCGGCCGCACCTTCCCGGCCCCAGCACAGCGATACGATGACGATCTTGGCGCCGGCCGCCCGTGCGGAGCTGATCTCGGCGGTAATGGCGGGCAGCGTGAGCGGCGCGAAGACGTAGTTCTGTTCTTCCTTGCTGGTCGCCTTCTTGCCCTCGGAGCTCAGCTCACCCTGAAAGCTTAAAAACGCCACCGTCAGCCCGTTCACGTCCATGGCCGCCACGCGGCTTCTCTGGTCCTGCGACGGATAGGTGCCGTAGGGCAGCATGCCGTTTTGCTCGATCAGGGAAAGCGTCGAGCGCAGGCCCTCCACGCCCCCGTCCAGCGCGCCGTAAAAGCCGGTGCTCAGGGCGTTGAAGCCGCCGGATGCGATCGCGGATACGGCGGCTGCGGGCATATTGATATCGGTCAGCTTCCCCTCGGGCAGTACGAGGTTTTGCAGCGTCGCGAGGTTGATATCGCTCGTCAGGCGGCCTTTGATCTGCTCGAACAGGAAATCGAAGGCATATCCCGCGTCGTTGGTGCAGGCTTCCTGAATGTTGCGGTCAAAGGACAGCTCCCCGGCCGCCGTGATCGTGAGCTTCTGCGCGGGCGCCGGCGTAGGCACCGACGCCTGGGCCTGCGTATTGTTGAGCGGCGGCGCAGTGATTACGGAACCCCTCGGCGTGGCTGTGGGCTGGTGGAGGACCGAATCCCCGATGGCCTGCCACGATTTCTCCAGCGCGACGCCCACCTGCCGGGGGCTGACGCGCTGCTCCACGTGGCCCAGGAGCCGCGGAAGCAAAAAAGCACAGCCGCCGATCACCAGCGCCAGAACCACGAGCGTCGCCATCGTGCCCGTGGAAACGCCGGATCGTCTGCGTTTTTGCCGCATCGCTGTGCCTCCGTGGAATTTATGCTCTGAATATCCAAAAACTTGATCTCAACTTGAACACAGATAAGAAAAAGTTGTAAAAGATTGTGCCGATAACCCATATCGTATATAACAAACGATTGGAAATCACTGGGATGCTCGAAGGGTCGCAGCCCTTCGACATGCAATCCGAAACCAGCGACATGCGCGGTGGTTTCGGAACTTTGCGAAGCAAAGGTTCCTTACACCGAGATCTGTCCGTGAGCGAAGCGAACAAGATCGAGGTGCAAAATCGACAAAGTGGCAAAGCCACTTTATCGAAACGGCGGAGCGCCGTGGGGCTTGCCATTCATTCAACGCAATGATATCATAATGATACCGGATATGCAATATGGAGGGAACGACGATGAAGATTAGCTTTTCTACGCTCGGCTGCCCGCATTGGAGTTGGCGGGAGATTACGTCCGCGGCGGTTGACCTGGGATATCAGGGCATTGAAATGCGCGGAATCGGCACGGATATATCCGTTCCCGTCATTCCTGTGTTTTCCGATGAAAACCTGCCCCAGACCCTCAAGGAGCTCAAACGGATGAACCTCGTCATCCCCTGCCTGGACAGCGATTGCTGCATCCACCTCCGTGATAACGAAACGGCTGTCGATATCGAGGTCGAGGCGTACCTGACGCTGGCGCAGAAGCTCGGCACCCCGTATGTGCGCATCATGGCCGCGGCGCCCGTGCCCAAGCCCGTCGGCACGGTGGACGAGGGCTATGTGCGCGACCACGCGATCAAGCTGGCGGACATGGCCGGGAAGTTCGGCGTCAGGCTGCTGATCGAATCCCACGGCGTATGGAGCAATTCCGAAAAGCTCGCGCGGCTTTTGGAAGCGATCCATTCCGAGCACGTCGGCGCGCTGTGGGACATCCACCACCCCTACCGCTTTATGGGTGAAAGCCCGCAGGTCACCTGCGCAAACCTGGGGCGTTCCATCTGCCATACCCACTTGAAGGACAGCCAGAAAACCGCCGACGGCTACCGCTACACCCTGCCCGGGTTCGGCGACGTTCCGCTGGAAGCCGCGGCCAAGGCGCTGCAGGATATCGGGTACGACGGGTTCTATTCGCTGGAATGGGTGAAGCGCTGGGACACGACGCTGGAGGAGCCCGGCATCGTATTCGCACATTACGCGAACTTCATGCGCACGCTTTTATAGAATATTGCATTCCGGCGGCACGCGCCGCCGTGAACGTATAAAAAGGAAGGGGCGAAACGCCCGTGTTTATTGAAAAACGCTATATCAAGAGAATTGAAAATATCTTCGCGACCCTGAGCGTTCCCATACGGCTTGTGGACGCGCAGGGCTTTTCCGTCGTTCCGGAGGAGGGCGAGCACAAGGCGCTGCCGGCGGCGGTGCTCGCGCCGGGCATCACGCACACGATCGGCTCCACGTGCTACCGGGCGCTGGACCTGAGCCCCCAGCTGATTCTCCTGTGCGACGCGGAAGCCGAGGGCGCGGAAAACCTATTGACGCTCGCGGACGCGATGCTGATGAGCATCCTGAAATCCAGCCTTTCCATCGCCAGCCAATCGGACGTCCTTCGCCGCATCCTGCGGCAGGATATGATCGGCACGGCGCTTGATTCCCGGGCCAACGAGCACCAGATTCCCCTGGAAATGGACCGCTGCGTGCTGCTGTTTATGATTGAGAACACCGAAAAACTCAGCGCCTACGCGGCGCTGGGCGAATTGATCCCCCTGGCGGAAACCGACACGCTGGTGGAGATGAACCGCCATAACACCGTGCTGATCAAGGATATGAACGGCATCGACGGCATTGACGAGCTCTACCAGTTTGCCCTGGCCGTGGAGGAAACTCTGACGCAGGAGGGCATCCGCCAGGTGTCCATCGGCATTGGCGAGGTCAAGCCAACGCTTGCTTCCCTGGCCGAAAGCTATCTGGAGGCAAAACGCGCGATGGAGGTCGGGAGCATCTTCGCCAAGAACCGCACCATCCATGTATTCCGCTTCCTGCTGCTGGAGCGCTTCCTGATGGACATCCCGCGTGAGGATGGCATGCACTACCATACGCTGCTGTTCAACCGGAAAACGGCCAAGCTGTTCAATGAGGAAATGCTGCAGACGATCGAGATGTTCTTCCGCAAGGACCTGAACCTGTCCGATACCGCGCGGCAGTTGTACATCCACCGAAACACCCTGGTGTACAGGCTGGACAAGGTGCAGCGGCAAACCGGCCTGGACCTGCGCAAATTCGACGACGCCGTCACGTTTAAAATTCTCCACGAGCTGAAAAAATGCGGCCATGAAAAGCCCAAGCAGATCTACTAGAAGGTGGCAGCCATGAAACAACGGAAACAGAAAAGGTTTTTTTGGTATATTCTGATACTCGCAACGGTATTGCTGGTCGGCGCGGCCGTTCCCTACGCATCGGCGCAGCTGTTCGCGCCCTATATGAACCGGGAAGAGACCGTGACGATATCCAAAAGCGACTATGAACGCTATCAGAAATACGCGGAGCTGGAGCTGATCTCCGAGTATATCAGCGAGTATTTCTACACAGAGGCGGATTTTGATACGCTGCTGGAAGGCGCCAAGCGCGGCATGGTGGCGGCGCTGGACGATCCCTATTCCTTTTATTACAGCTCCGAGCAGTTTTCGGACATGAAGGAGGACGACGAGGGCGAATACGCCGGAATCGGCATTCAGATCTCCGCCTCCTATATTACGGGGCTGTGCACCATCACCCGCCCGTTTGAGGGCAGCCCCGCCGAAGCCGCCGGGCTGCGCAAGGGCGACGTGCTGGTTACGGTGGAAGATATCGACGTGAACGTGTATACGCTGCAGGACGCGGTGGATACCATGCGCGGCGTCGTAGGCGAACCCGTGCACCTGAGCGTGCTGCGCGACGCCGAAATACTGGAGTTTGACGTCGTGCGCGACGTGATCCACGTCAACCGCGTGTCCTCCATGATGCTGGACGGCGGCGTGGGCTATATCATCCTCTACGAGTTTGCGGGCAACTGCGCCGAGAGCTTCAAAACCCATCTGGACGCGCTGATGGCGCAGGGTATGAAGGCGCTCATCTTCGATCTGCGCGATAACCCCGGCGGCTGGGTGGATGACGCGGTGGACATCGCGGGCAACTTTATCGACGGCGACGTCGTCGTATATCTGGAGGACCGCGAGGGACGCCAGCAGTTCTACTATGCGGACGAAGGCAGGCTGGATATCCCGATGGTAATTCTGATGAACCAGTACTCCGCATCCTCCTCCGAGATCATCGCGGGCGCGCTGCAGGATTACGGCTTTGCCAGGATCGTGGGCGTGCAGAGCTTCGGCAAGGGCATCGTGCAGTCCGTTTTCGCGCTTCATCCCATGGACCCGGAGTCCGACGGCATGCAGATCACCAGCGCGCTGTACTATACCCCCAACGGCAACTCGCTGCACAAGGTCGGCCTGACGCCCGATGTGGAAATCGCGATGCCCGAAGGCGAGGAAAACACGACGTACCAGATGGGCGACATGAACGACGTGCAGCTTCAGAAAGCCTATGAGGTCGCGCTATCCATGATCGCGCCCTGAAGCATACGGCGCCATGAGGCGTATATCCAAAATCGTATTCATCATCCTGCTTTCTGCGGCGTTGATCGCAGGGGGCTCGTTCCTCCCCGTGCTCCGGCGCAAAACCGCCGGCATGCAAACGCTTGAGGGCGCGTATGTGCGCGTGTTTTTCCAGCAGGAGCGGGCCGCGGCGGTGGATGTCTTCCGCCATGCGGAGGACGCGGCCGCCGGCATTACCGGTAAGCTCGGGCTTTCGGACCAGCCCATCGATATTTTTATTTACGACAGCCAGCGGCAAATGCAATCGAAGAAATACGGGCTGCTGATTCCGCTGCTCGGGCTTTCCTGGTATATCGGGGATAATATCGGTGACGACGTCATCCTCACCTCCCCCGCCAGTACGGAAACCGCGCATGATTATGCTGCCATCCGGGACGCCGCGCTGCACGAAATGGTCCATGCGTACGTGTACACCATGAACCATTCCATCCGCCTGTGGCTTACGGAGGGCATGGCCCTGTACCTGACCAACGGGATGCCCTTCCGCCGCGAAATGCTCATCAGCCAACCCGTCCCCTCGCTGGAGGACACGCGTACCGGCAGCCCGCTGCGTTTTTCCGATATGAACGGCTATACCTACGCGCATACGTATATCGAGTATCTGGACGCCGCCTACGGCTGGGATTCGGTACTCCGGCTGATCACCACGCAGGATTACGAGGCCGTGCTGGGCAAATCCGAAGCGGCGGTCTACGCGGAGTGGCTTGACTTTCTGCAAAACTACCCGGATACGCGGTAACGGTTTTCACTTTCCATAGTTTGTGGTATACTGCGGTGTATGAAGCATAACCCCCGCGTGGCGCAAGCCATCAGGGCGAATGCGGCAGACCCGGAAACAATCCCTGTTGACGCCTGAGGCACTGCCGACGGCGAAGAGAGAGGAGGACGGCGTATGACATATGCATATGATAATAACAGCTAGGCTTTGAAGCATAGCTGTTTTCTTTCGATAAAGTGGCTACGCAACTTTATCGATTCTGCACCCCACCTTTGTTCGCTTCGCTCGCGGCCAAGATTCGGTGTAAGGAAACCTTACTTCGTAAGGCTTCCGAAGCCACCGCACATGTCGCTGGCTTCGGATGGAAGTTCGAGGGATTGTGATCCTTCGAGCATCCTAAGGGAATTGATTACAGTTGTAAAAATCTTCCCTTGCTCGTTTATTCCGAAAGGAAGGAAAATCCAATGAACAACGAAATCCGGCTGGGCTTTATCGGCATCGTGATGGACGACCGCGGAGCCGCCGACGAGATCAACCATATCGTCGGCGAGTACTCGGCGGTGGTGAAGGCGCGCGTCGGCGTGCCGGACAACCGGACCGCGTCCGCCGTCATAGGGCTGATCGTTGAGGGCGATAACCTTGCGATCGGGTCCCTCACGGCAAAGCTCGGAAACCTGAAGGGCGTGCAGGTGAAAAGCGCCTTATCCAAACAGAAATGAGGGATGACTGATGAGTTCTCAAAATATCCGGAAACTGGTCGCCACCGCGCTGATTATCGCGCTCGCCATCGTGTTCCAGCAGCTTCGCTTTGTGCTGGGCGGCAGCAATATCGTATCCACCTACATCATTTCCAGCCTTGTCAACCTCTGCCTGATCGTCGCCGCGACGGCGGTGGGGCTCGTAAGCGGCATCGCGGTTTCGGTCGTTACCCCGCTGATCGCGCTGATGCAGGGGCACGCCACGCTTCCGATGGTGCCGTGGATCATCGCGGGCAACGCCGTGCTGGCGATACTCTTTGCGCTGCTGGCGATGAAGGATAAAACGGCGCTTGCGATCAACTGGCCGCGCTGGGCCGCCGTGGGCGTGCTCGCGGCTTTAATCAAGTTCGCCGTCATCGCATTCGGGCAATCCACCGTGCTGACCTCAGCCAAGGGGCTGGCGTTCTCCGCCGCGGTTTCCGCCGCCGCCACGGCGCAGATTGTGCAGATCATCACCGCCGTCATCGCGATGGTCCTCGGCGGGATCATCCTGCCGATGCTGCCCAGGAAGATAGTCGGGAAAACGGCCTGACAGCCTTTCGCAAAAGTGTTCCACTTTTGCGATTCTGCACTTCGGGCTTGTTCGTTTCACTCACGGCCAGCCCGAAGTGTAAGGAACCTTTACTTCGCAAAGTTCCGAAACCACCGCAAGGGAGGGCAAAGCCCGACTAGCGCCCGAAAATGCCGCAGGCATTGAAGCGCGTAGCCTCACGCAGCAAAGCGCAGGGCGAGGCCGCAACCACAGGTCGCTGGTTTCGGATTACAAATCGAAGGGCTTCGGCCCTTCGAGCATCCCAAAGCTTATTCGTTTGTTTATTCGGACACTGGCCGCGCATTGCGCGGCCAGTTTGATTTTCTTTTGCCTACTTTTCTTTTGTTCCAAAAGACAAGTAGGACCGTCCCCCTCGTGTCAAGCGCGTAATCAGCAGGTGATATCCGACGCCCAGCAGGAGGTTTCCGGCGCATAGCAGCGCCCACATCCACGCGGATACGGTATACTGCTTGGAAATTTCATAGATCCAGACATTGATCAGGTAGATCTCAAACGAACTTTGGCCCACCCACCGGAGGGGGGCGAAGGCCTGTTTGAGTTTATCCGCCTTCCGGAGCAGAAGCGCAAGCGCCATGCACAGCGGCGGCGTGATGAGCACGAACGGATACCAGTACATGCCGTAATCGATCAGCAGCCATGTCTGCCGGTGCATGCAGTATTCCACGGCAACCAGCCCCGCGGCGAACGAGAGCGCAAGCCCTGCGTTCATCCATCTGCTGCGCGCGCCGCCCTGCCAAAGCCCGAACGCCATCCCGAGGATGAAGATTGGCAGCCGCGAAACGGGCATCATTTGCTCCATGCCGATGTTCGCCGCGCCCACGCCAAACGCGATCACAAGCAGCGCGGCAAGCCCGCGGCCCCTGCCGCCGCTTAAAACCGCATAAACGGCCGGGGCGATGAGCACGAAGGTAAACACGGTGTTGGCAAACCAGTTGTACACGCCGGGCAGCTGCAGCCAGTAGCCGACCATAAACAGGTTGCCGGCAATTCCCCGGACGGCCTGCGGGGCCGAAAACCCGTACCCTGGGTACATGACCGCCATCCAGACGACGACGACCGGCAGGTACGCGGGCAGCAGCTTTTTCATCCGGCGCGAAAGATAGGCGCGCAGGTCGGCGTTTTTTTGGAGGGAATAGGAAAGCCCCATCCCCATCAGGAACAGGAAGATGTCCACGCCGCCGTAACCCAGAAGGCGCAGGTCGTCCAAAATCCCGGGCAGCAGCAGCCCCGAATGAAACCAGACGATCCACAGCATCGCCAGGCCCTTGAGCTCGTCGCGGTAGTCGCTTACGCGCGCGCGGTGTTCCATCGCTTTGTTTCCTCCCGTATTTGTTTACATTTTACCATATCCGCAGGCCGATGGATAGTCTTGTGGACGGCTGGGGGATGATATATAATAGACGCAGAAACAGGGAAAGGCAGGCACACTATGCAATCCGCAAACCGCCGTAAAATACTGCTTACCGCGGCCATCCTGCTGATGGCCGTATCGCTCCCGTTTGCCGCGCCGTCCGGCGCCATCCTCCCCGGCGCCGCCGCGCGCTATCAGGATGCCATGGATACGGACTGGGCCCGGGAGGACGCGTGGGATTTCGAGCTCGCAGGCGCGCCCATCGGCTTTCTGGCGAGCGCGGGGCTGACGGACGTCATCCTCCCCGTGAACAGCGTTTCCTACCTGCCGCTGGACCGGGAGACGCCCGGGCGCGTGCCGATCGAGGCGAATTTCACCGAGACCGGGTACAGCGACGAAACCATCATCGTGGAGCTGGAAACGGTGCGCGCGTACAACTCCACCTTTCATATCGCCTATGTAAAGATCGCCACGCCCACCCAGCTGCGCACGGCCATCGCGGGCAAGTTCGGCTCCAGCCGCACCTTGAAGCCCACGGTGTTTTCCCAGAGCATGAACGCCGTGGTGCTGATCAACGGCGATTACTATACCAAAACGGTCAACGGGTACATCGTGCGGCAGGGTGAGGTTTACCGGCAAAAGACCTCCGATAACCTGGACCTGCTGCTGATCGACGAGAACTCCGATTTCCATATCCTGATGCACGGCAAGAGCAGCCAGAAGGAGGAAATCGCCGCGTTTCTCAAAGAGCATCAGATTGTCAACGGGTTTTTCTTCGGTCCCGCACTGGTAGTGGACGCCGAAACGCAGGAAATCTCCACGCATTACGATTTCAATCCCTACGGTGAAGAGCCCCGCGCCGCCATCGGCCAGCTCGCGCCGCTTACCTACGTGCTGGTGACCGTGGACGGGCGCATTGACGGCAGCGACGGCGTAACCATGGAGGAGCTTGCCGCATACATGGACGAGCAGCTCGGCTGCGAACAGGCTTACGCACTGGACGGCGGCAACTCCTCGGCGCTGGTGTTTCACCACCAGCTGGTCAGCGTGAAGGACGTCAACGAGCGCGACGTGAGCGACGTGATCTATTTCGCAACGGCGATCGACAACTAGGAGAAAGGTATGGCATTCTCAGTATTCGGGCTGACCGGCTACGGCTACGGCCTAGCCGCGGGTGCCGGTGCGCTCGTTTATCTGGGAATCACCCTGCAGATAACACGGAAAACACGCTTTGACGCCGAGGCGGTGCTGCTGTACGGCGTGTTCGCCATCCCGCTGGGGCTCGTGTTTTCCAGGCTTCTTTTTTGCCTGGTCAATTGGAATTACTTTGTCCAGACCATCGCCCAGCCGGTCCGGATGCTTTATTTCTGGGACGGCGGCTACAGCATGATGGGGTTGCTCGCGGGGCTGGTACTCGCCGCGCTGCTCACGGCAAAGCTTAAAAAGCTGGATTTCCGCGCGTTGCTGGACGCCGTAACGCCGCCCGCGGGGCTTTTGATTTTCGCGCTCCGGCTTGCAGAAGGGCTGACGGAGGAGCTGGGCTTCGGCCGCCAGGTCGAAGCGGGCGCGCTAGCCGGCCGCCTGCCGTTTCTGTTCATCACCGAAACGATGGGCGCGCTGGAGCTGCACCGTTTGGCGGTGTACCGCTACGAGGCGATCTTCGCCCTGCTCGTTTTCGGCGCAGCGCTGTGGTTTTTCAGGACAGCGAAGAGACGCAGGGACGGGGACGCCGCGATGATCTTCTTCGCGCTGTACGGCGCGGGGCAGGTGCTGTTTGAAAGCATGCGGGACGACGGACACATGGTGCTGGGCTTCATCCGCGTGCAGCAGGTGCTGGCTCTGTTGTGCCCGCTGCTCGTGCTGGGCATATTCTGCCGCCGCTACGGGAAGCTGCGCGGCGCGCGGGACGCCGTCACCGCCGCGTGGACGGCGCTGCCGGTCGCCGCGTTTATCCTTATTCTGATGCTCGCGCCCGTGAACCACGTGCTGGACCTGTCCGGCCATATAGCGCTTGGAATCGGGCTTTTAGCGGGGTTGGGCGTATACCTCGCGTTTTTCTTAAGAATCAAGGGCGCGAACCTGCGCCTGATCCTCACCTGGCTGGTCGCGCTGTTCACGGTCGCGGCCTGCGTGATGCTGGAGTTTTCCATGGACGGCTCCGCAAGCCTTTGGCGCGATTATTCGCTGCTTTTGCTGTGCTGCGCCGTGCTGTTTCTATGCCCCCTCTCGCTCTGGCAAGCCTTGAACCGACAGGAGGAACGGCCATGACCAAAATCGTGATGATCCTTGAATCGCCGATCGGCCCGTTGG
Source organism: Candidatus Limiplasma sp. (assembly GCA_963674895.2). Lineage (GTDB taxonomy): Bacteria > Bacillota > Clostridia > Christensenellales > Aristaeellaceae > CAXXOK01. The sequence continues at coordinate 3,818 of CAXXCY010000002.1, read as the reverse complement.
CGCTGGTGGAAGAAAACGGCGCGCTTACCGAGCTGCGGTTCGGCGGGCGGGTGAACGGCGGCGAACGCGTGCAGTCCTCGCCGCTTTTGCGCAGGGCTGAAAAGGAACTCAAAGAGTATTTCGCCGGCAAGCGCAAGACCTTCACCGTGCCGCTCGCGCCCGCGGGGACGGCGTTTCAGCAGGCGGTCTGGAAGGTGCTGCTGGACATCCCGTACGGCGCGACGATGACCTACGGCGAGGTGGCCAAACGCATCGGAAACCCGAAAGCCGCACGCGCCGTGGGCATGGCGAACCACCAAAACCCGCTGGCGATCTTCTACCCCTGCCACCGCGTAATCGGCGCCAACAACAAGCTGGTGGGCTACGGCGGGGGGCTATCCAAAAAGGAATTCCTGCTTGCGCTGGAAGCGCAGCCGGATCGCTGAAGGCAAAGGAACGCGAACATGCTTGAAATGAAAACCAAAATCATCTGCACGCTCGGCCCTTCGACCGCCGACGACGATACCCTGCGCGAAATCATGCGCGCGGGCATGCATGTCGCGCGCCTGAACTTCTCCCACGGTACGCACGAGACCCACGGGGAAACCATCAGGAGGGTTAAGCGCCTGCGCGGGGAACTGAACCTTCCCATCGCGCTCATGCTGGATACCAAGGGGCCGGAAATCCGCATCGGCACGTTTGAACAGCCGGAAGTCCGGCTGGAAAAGGGGCAGGCGTTCACTTTGTATGCGCGTCCCGTTCAGGGAACGGCGCAGGGCGTGTCCATCAGCTACCCGGAGCTTGTGAACGATCTGCGCGCGGGCGATACGGTATTGATCGACGACGGGCTGGTTTCCCTGACCGTGACGGCCGCCGGGAACGGGGAGCTCCTCTGCCGCGTGGAAAACGCGGGAACGATCAGCGACCATAAAAGCATCAACGTGCCGGGCGCGCACCTGTCCATACCGTTTTTAAGCAAGCAGGACGCCGCAGATATCCGCTTCGGGCTGCAGAATGAGGTGGATTTTATCGCCGCGTCGTTCACGCGCTGCGCCGCGGATATCCTGGAGATCCGCAAGCTTCTGGGCCACGAGCCGGGCGAGGACCCGCTGATCATCGCCAAGATCGAGAACCGCCAGGGCGTGGAGAATGTTGATGAGATTCTGCGCGTGTCCGACGGAATCATGGTCGCGCGCGGCGACCTGGGCGTGGAAATCCCGCTGGAGGACGTGCCCGTGATCCAGAAACAGCTGATCCACAAGGGGTATTCCTCGGGCAGGCCTGTGATTACCGCCACGCAGATGCTGGACAGCATGATGCAAAACCCGCGCCCCACGCGCGCCGAAGCGACGGACGTGGCAAACGCCATCTACGACGGCACCAGCGCCATTATGCTTTCGGGCGAAACCGCCGCGGGCAAATACCCCGTGGAAGCCGTGAAAACCATGGTGCGCATCGCCGTGCGCACCGAGGCCGATATCAACTACGTCAAGCGTTTTCAGGAGCGCGAGGGCAGCCGCATCCCCGACGTGACCAACGCCATCAGCCACGCGACCGTAACCAGCGCGCACGACCTGGGCGCGTCGGCCATCCTGACCGTAACCAAGTCTGGGCGCACCGCGCGCATGATTTCCAAATACCGCCCCAACTGCCCCATCATCTGCTGCGCGACCGACGAATCCACGCGCCGCAAGCTCAACCTCAACTGGGGCGTGATTCCCCTGACCATGGAGGAAGCCTACAACACCGACGACCTGTTCGAGCGCGCCGTCGATACCGGCGAGAAGGCGGGGCTCTTGCACGACGGCGAGATTGTGGTGATGACCGCGGGCGTGCCGCTGGGAATCAGCGGGACGACGAATTTGATGAAGGTGCACGTGGTGGGGCATATCCTGGTCACCGGCCGCGGGCTGGGGCACTCCAGCGCGTGCGCGCAGCTGTGCGTGTGCCAGTCCGAGCAGGACGCGCTTGCCAATTTCCAGGACGGGGATATCCTGGTGATCCGCCAGACCTCCAACAATCTGTTGGAGCAAATACGCAAGTCCGCAGGCCTGGTGCTGGAGGACGACGATATCAACGGCCACGGCGCCATCGCCGCCATGAGCCTGAACCTGCCCGTGATCATCGGCGCGGAAAACGCCACCAGGCTTCTGCGCAGCGGCGCGATCGTCACACTGGATTCCGAGCGCGGCGTCGTGAGCTGTAACCATACGTAATCATATCAATTCCAAGCCTTTACGCCAGTATCTTGCGCCGCTTTTGGCCGCTGACATCATCACTTCAACCTCGACGTAGCGCTGCTACTACTTCGGTTTCGTTCTTTGTCAGCAACCAAAATCAATCGCAATCTACCTGGCGCTCAGGCTTGGAATTGACATGATGTTTTCTACTAGATTGGATTAAAAGAAAATCCCCGTATCCTTCCCGTTTGATAGCCTGCTTAAAATGCCCGAGATGCCAGGAATTGAAGGCGAGCGTGCTGCCAGTGGCATCTTCGGTGAAGCCGAAAGCAAACCTTCAATGGGAGGTTTGACAGAGCAGGGAAACGATAGTGCACCCTGCGACAATCAAACCGATTGGATAAAGGGTGGCAGGAGGCAATTGAAACGAGCGTGTGCCCTGTGTGGTACAGACGCGCAGCGGCTAGCGAGTTGAAATTGAGACGTTTTGCAGAGCATCGAGACTGGGAAGGAGCGAGGCGACAACAAAACGGACGGATTGAGCTTACTCGGAGCGTACGTGATGCCGACTGCCATCCCGCAGCCAACAACGCAGCTCGCGCCTTATGGGCCGGCTCGTTAACTATCTAAGTCTTATTAAGTGTATCTGCGCGGGGGCAAACAGCCGCATCGGCACGACGACCGTGCCCACGCCGTTTGATACGAGGATATTGGCGCGGTTTTCGGTCATCCAGCCGGAGAGGTAGCGGAAGTATGATTTGGGGTCGAACATGGCCAGGAGCGGTTTGCCAAACAGCGTGATCTGCCCGCCGTGCGTATGCCCGAACAGCGCCAGGTCAAACCAGTGGGTTTTCCCATCCATGTCCACCGCTTTCACCGCGTCGGGCAGAAGGTCGGGGCTATGCCCGATGAAGATCACAAAATCGTCCGCGCGCACCTGGGCCGCCACACCCGCAACGTCCGGATGGCCCTCATTGATGTCGTCGACGCCCGCAAGGCAAAGCTCCGCTTGCCCCACCTTGATCCGGACCACCTCGTTGACCAGCGGAGTTACGCCTGCGGCGAACATGGCCTGTGTCAGGTCCCGCAATTCCGTTATAGATTCGCTGCGGTCGTTATTGCCCAGAATGCCGTACACGCCCAGCCGCGCCTGAATGAGCGGCAGCGTTTCAAAGAAACGGATCGCGCTTTCCGCGTCCATTGCGTAGTCGCCGCCCAGCAATACCAGATCGGCGCTCAGTCCGTTCACGATCTTGATAATCCTGTCCGTACGCTGTTGGCTGTCCCAGCGGTTTTGATGGATATCGCTGAGAAACACCACTTTGAGGTTTTTCAGGTTGGAGGGCAGGTTCTGTATGCTCGTGGTGTGTTCCTCCACATTGAGATGGAACGCCTCGAAAAACGGATAGGCGAAGATGAGCAGCACAATCACAATCAGTATCGCGCGCCGAAGCCCGGATCTGCGGCGCTGCGGCTTGCGGTACCGGTATTCATAGCGGGGCAATGATTCTTTACCTCCTCTTATTCAGATAAACACCGGCGATATCCCACGCGCGCTGACGACCGTATTCCAGTCATCCTGGGCCTGCGTAACCCTCGACGTAGCGCTGCTACTACTTCAGGTTACGCAAACCCAACCTGGCAGAAATCCGATTCGCC
>CAXXCY010000001.1:0-1013060 GCA_963674895.2 Candidatus Limiplasma sp. | reverse complement strand
ACACGTTCTGGCCCTCGCCCTCATAGGAGCCGTCCACGTCGCAGTCTGTCACAAAGTGCGGGTAGTACACGCCCTGGATATTCTTGACCTGCTCCCTGGCAAAAAAGCCCTTGGGGACGAACCGCTTTTTGGACACCCATCGCATGAACCGCTCCACGGCCATATCCTTGCTGATCGTAAACGGCAGCGCCTTTTCCGGCCGCATATCGGCCGTCAGCTTGCCTTCCAGGATGATGGGGTTGTGGCAGTAATAGCAGTGGGTGGCGACGGTCGTCTCATCCGTAATCACGGCGCTGCCGCAGCTGGGGCAGTGGTAGATCACCTGCGTCGCGTCGGCGCCGCCGTCCTGGCGCGCTTCTTCCTGCTGCGCGTGCTCCTGTTCGTGGTCATGTTCATGTTCGTGGTCGTGTCCCAGCTCGTATTCGGCCGCCTTGGCGAGCAGCGTTTTTTCGTCGTATTCGCTGTCGCACGAATCGCATTTCCATTTTTGAAGCTCAGGCCGGAACCGCAGATACGATCCGCAATTTAGGCATTTATACGTTACGCCAGCCATCGAATCACCTCTTTGAAATTCCCCGTTGCGCTGCGTTAAGAATAGCATACGGCTTATGGACTGTCAATGAAGCAAACGGCCTGCAATCGGCGAATCACAGGGAACTGCTTGCGGTTCTTCCGGGTTTTCTGTATACTAGGGCTATTCTCTTGAAAGGCATATTTCCATGCTTAAGACATTTGCGCTTTTCGATTTTGACGGAACGCTGCTGCCAGGGGATTCGATCATCCTGTTCATGCGCTACGCATGGCGCAAAAAGCTGTGCTCCGCCTGGGATTTGCTGCGGTTTGCGGTCGCGGGCCTGCTGTTTTCCCTGCGGATGATCCAGCCCGAGCGCGCCAAGGAGATGGGGCTGAAGTTTCTCAACGGCAGGGAACGGGCGGAATATTCCGCCGCCGCGGAGGAATTCTGCCGGACGATGATTTTGCCGCGGCTGTACCCGCAGGGGGTGGAGGCCGTGCGGCGGCACCGGGAAGCGCGGCACGCGGTACTGCTGGTATCGGCATCCCCGATGTTTTATCTGGAGCCGCTCAAGCAGATGCTCGGTTTCACCAAAGTGATCGGCACCCGGTTTGCGACCGACGAAAACGGGCGCTTTGCCGACGAGATCGTCGGCCAGAACTGCCGGGGCGAACAGAAGGTCAGGCGCGTTCAGGAGTATCTTGATGAAACCGGAACACAGCTTGATTATGAAACCTCCTACGCCTACGGCGACAGCCCCCACGACCTGCCGATGCTTTCGCTCTGCGAGCATAAGTACATCGTCAACCCGAATAAAATGATGCGGGAAATGCTGGGCAGCCGCGGCAGCGTTACCATGCTTGACTGGAAGGAGACCCCGTAACGATGCGCATCGCCGTGATTGCCGATCTGCACGGCAACCGCCCGGCCACGGACGCGCTGGAGCGTGAGCTTGCGCGCTGCCGCCCGGACAAGATTTATTGTCTGGGCGATATTGTGGGCAAAGGGCCTTCCAGCGACTACACATTCGATTGGGCGATGGAGCGCTGCGATCTGGTGCTGGGCGGCAACTGGGATATCTTCGTGGGGTACAAGTCCTTTGAGCCGGACAGCTTTTACTGGGAACAGCTGGGCGAAAACCGTCTGGATATCCTGCGCGGGCTGCCGCTGGAAAAAACGATCTCGCTTTCCGGGCGCCGCATCCGCCTGTTCCACGGGCGGCCGACAATGGCGCACCTGATCCACGCGCACGACAGCAAGGACGATATCCTTCCCCTGTTCACCGACGCAAGCGGCGAGGAATGCGACGTGGCGGGCTACGCGGACGCGCACCGCCAGGCCCTGCGTTCCATCGGCAGCCGGCTGCTGTTCAACTGCGGAAGCGTAGGCAACGCGCTGGGCCGCCCCGAATGCTGCTACGCGCTGCTTGAGGGCGGGGAGGACGACCCGGCCGCACCCTTTAGCATCCAAATGCTTCAGTTTCCCTACGACCGTGACCAGGCCATACGCGACGCCGAAGCCGCGCCGCGGGTGAACCGCATCGACTCCTATATCAACGAGGTGCGCACAGGCCGGTACAGCCGCTAAACGGCGCGGCGCGCACAGACCCCGCCGGCGCGTTCCCGGCGGGACCGGAAGAAAGGCCCCCCTCTATGAAAATCATCGCGATGGAACGGGAATTGAAAACCCTCTCCGGCAGCAGCGCCGCCGATCTATATAAAAGCGAAGCGAGACAGGTATACGCGCTGTACCTTAAAGAGCTGGTCCGCGAAATCTATCTGACCGAAGCCCACTGCGCAATTCTCGTGCTGGAATGCGAAAGCCTCGGGCAGGCCGAACAGGCACTCGCCACCCTGCCGCTGGTACAGTCCGGCGTAATCGCCTTTGACGTCCACGAACTCCACCCGTACCGGGGCTACGGCAGGCTGATGAAGGAATAGCGGGAGCGGATATGAAAAACACACAAATCGAGAGCATCAAACAGGAAATCGCGGAAAAACGACTGTTTGAAACGGCGCAGAGCGCCGCCTACCGTTACCTCGACGGCATGTTCGAGCGGCACGTATATCCCACGGACCGGGATTTGGAATTGTTGCGCAGCTTCGACGAGGAACTCGGCGAAGCCGGCTGCGATCCGGAAACAATCCTTCATACGCTGGCAGCCTGCGCGGGCCCCAATACCGTGCTGCAGACAGGCGGCCGGTATTTCGGGTTCGTCAACGGCGGGGCGCTGCCAGTCTGCTTGGCCGTGAAATGGATGACGTCTGTATGGGACCAGAACGCGGTGCTCAACGTCGCTTCGCCCGCCGCGGCGAAAATCGAAGACGTATGCCGGAAATGGCTGGTGGATTTATTCGGCCTGCCCCAAGAAACCGCGGCGGGGTTTGTGACCGGTTCCTCCATCGCGTCGTTCTGCGCGCTGGCGGCGGCGCGCAACCATCAGCTGCAACAGGCGGGCTGGGATATCCAAAAGCACGGCATGTTTTCCGCGCCGTTTGGGAAGATATACCTTTCGGAGGAAGCGCACGCGAGCATTTTCAAATCGCTGTCTATGCTCGGATTCGGCGAAGACAGCATCGTGAAGCTCAAGTCCGACAGCCAGGGAAGGATTGCGCCAGGCGAAATCCCAGAGGACATCCGACCGCACTCCATTTTCGTTCTCCAGGCCGGAAACGTAAACACAGGCGCGTTTGACGATATAGAAACGGTCTGCAGGCTCGCCAAAAACAACAACTGCTGGGTGCACATCGACGGGGCGTTCGGGCTTTGGGCTGCGGCGTCGGCGCGGCTGAAACGCCTAGTGCAAGGAATGGAATTGGCCGACTCCTGGTCGGTGGACGCGCATAAAACGCTGAACGTCCCGTACGACTGCGGCATCGTCCTGTGCAGGGAAGAGAGTGCGCTGGTATCCGCCATGCGAGCTTCTGGCGGCTATATTATCCACAGCGACGGGCGCGACAACATGAATTACGTGCCGGATATGTCAAGGCGCGCCAGGGGTTTCGAGCTGTGGGCGGCGCTCAAGTATCTGGGCAAATCCGGTATCGAAACGCTTGTGGACAGGCTGCACGAGAATACCCTGTACTTTGCGGAAAGTATGCAGAATACCGGCTTTGAAATCCTCAATCAAATCGATTTCAACCAGCTGCTGGTCGCGTACGGAGAGAACGAAGCTACGCGGGATATCCTGCAAACCGTCCAGAACGACCGCGTATGCTGGTGCGGCGGCACGCAATGGAAAGGCCGGTTTGCCATCCGGATCAGCGTTTGCAACTGGTCCACCACCCATGAGGATATCGACCGGTCCGTGGACTCTTTTCGAAACGCATTGAAACGGCAGCCGTCCGGCCGCTGAAACATGTTCAGCAAGGCATCAGCCGTATAAAATTGTTATTTCTCGCCTATTTCATCGAAAAGAAAAGCAGGCACTAAGTATCCGTTCTAAACGATTAGCCTGTTCAGGTTGAGCTATTAGATAAAGATTACCCGTTTCCTCTCGTCCAGTTTGCAAGCCTGCTCAGAAGGTGCAAGATGCTAGGCGGCAAGGAGGGGATGGGCTGAGCTTACTCGTAGCGTAAGTGATGCCCGGCCCCGACGCAGCCAGCAACGCAGATAGTGCCTTATGGGCAGGCTTAAGACAGGTCCACAGGTAAATCCGAATCAGCAAAGGGATCGTCGGGATCCCGCGGCGTATGCTTGGGCTTGTAGGAATTGGGCAGCGGCATATCGGACAGGTCCTTGGGCGGTTCGACGATATGCACATCGGTATAGTTGTCGCTGTAGGTGATGGTCGCGGTCTCGCCCGGATGCGTAATGGCGATCACCTCGGTATGCTGGGTGCTCGCGCGGCGCGCGAAATCGACCGCGACCTCGGAGCGCTCCTGCCAGTGCATGGGGATGAACAGGCGCGGCTTTTTCGACAGAATGAAGTGGTTCGCGCCCGCGTCGTACATCAGGCCCTGCCGCGGGTCCACCGGGAACATGGCCAGGTCGATCACATCCGCGGGGATGGGTTCGCACGCCGCGTAAAACGCCTGCTCGGCGGCCTCGATCTCGCGCAGGGTGCTCTCCTGCCGCCAGTGCCACAGGTTCAGGTCGCCCGCGTGAAAGATGTTCAGGCCGTAAGCGGTCACCAGAAAGCTTACGCCCAGGTCCGTGGAATCAAACGCCGAAACGCTGATATCCTTGGTCAGCTCCAGCGTCTCCCGCGGCGCAATCCGCTTTCCACGCTTACCGATGGGCAGATCGGACGAGACGACGTAATTGATATTGGGCAGCTCTTCCCGCCACTCGTAGATGACGGGGTCCAGATGATCGGGGTGCACATGGCTGACAAACACATACACGTCTTCAAACACCGACAAAATCTTGGTGTTCAGCTGGCCGACGGGCGAAAGCTGCCTGCGCTCGCCCTCCCAATAGTCAAACACCAGCAAGGTGCTGCCCACCTGTACGGAAAAACCGCTGTTATGATGATAAGTGACCTTTAATTGCCTTTCCATCCAAGCCCTCCGTCACCACGAAATGAACCCGTAACACTCTATGATTTCACGCGCTAAACATTGCGGAACTATTACCTTCTGTCCGGCTGTATAAACCCGCCCTGATACCCTGCTATCCCAGCACATAGGGAACGAAATTTACAAGTTTTTCGCAACGACTATACCACATATGATACATAGTGTCAACACTTACGCCATATGTTGTAATAATTGGGAGACAGTTTTGTTATAGTTACAGAATTTGCCATGCGGCGGGAGGGGAAACCGGCTGACGAAAACCATCCGGTATGCTATAATGAAACCGGCGTACGGCAAGGGCGGGGAACGCACGATTTTCATGAGAGATTTAGGCATTTGCGTTCAATTCATCATTCCTCATTTCTCAAACAAACAGGAGGGCACAGCTTATGCATCAGCGACCGATTCTGGTCATTATGGCGGCCGGCATGGGCAGCCGGTACGGCGGCCTGAAGCAACTGGACCCCGTCGGCGCGCACGGCGAGTTCATCGTGGACTATTCGCTCTACGACGCCAAGCGCGCGGGGTTTGAACGCGCGGTGCTGGTGATCAAACGCGAAACCGAGCCGGATTTCAGAAGCCTCCTGCTCTCGCGCGTGCAGTTTCCGGTGTCGTTTGCCTATCAGGAGCTCACGGACCTGCCCGCCGGTTATACCCTGCCCCCCAAGCGCGTGAAGCCGTGGGGCACCGGGCACGCGGTATATGCGGCCCGCGAGCTGATAGACGCGCCGTTTTGCGTGATCAACGCCGACGATTTCTACGGCGCCGAGGCTTTCCGGCTTGCGGCCGGCCACCTTGAAAAGGTGGAGACCGACGACGATTTTTCAATGGTCGGCTACCATTTGAAAAACACGCTCAGCGAAACGGGGCACGTGTCGCGCGGGGTGTGCAGCGTGTCAGATGACGGGTATCTTCAAACCATCACCGAGCGCACGCATATCCTCTCCACCGCGGACGGCCCGCTGATGACCGAGGACGGGCGCAGCTATACCCGCCTGAGCGCGCACGAAGTGGTGAGCATGAATATGTGGGGGTTCCCGCAGACCATGACGCGTTTCCTCGAAGAGCAGTTCCCCGCGTTTTTGGACCGCGCGCTCAGGGAAAACGTCGAAGGCGCGGAGTTCTTCCTGCCGCAGGCGGTGGACGAATTGTTGAAAGCGGGGCGCGTCCGCGTGAAGGTGTACCAGACCACGGAGCGCTGGTACGGCGTCACCTACAAGCAGGACCGCCCGCTGGTGGTGGACGCCCTGCGAAGCCTGGTGGAACAGGGCGCGTATCCTGAAACGCTGTGGGGTGGACACAACCGATGAAATGGCTCCGCGGGCTGCTGTGGGCGGCCCTGGCGATTTTGTGCGCCGGCATCGCGCTGACGGTGCCGGGCGCGATCAGCGCGTATCAGACGCTGGAAACGGAACGAAACGCAACCCCGACGCCGACCGCCGATACAGCCAGCATGCTATTGGTGACCCTCGATCCCAACAACACGCCAGCGCCGACCGCGATGGTCTTAAAACGCGGCATGCAAAACGACGACGTGAAGAAGCTCCAGCAGGCGCTTTTGGATTTGGGCTATTATGCGGGCGTTGTGGACGGGCAGTTCGGCGACGGCACCGCGCAGGCCGTGAAGCTGTTCCAGGCCCAGCACGGGCTGGACGCCGACGGGCTGGCGGGCGAGGCGACGCTGACGCTTTTGTATTCCTCCGCCGCGCAGAAATATGTGGCCACGCCTACGCCCTCGCCCACGCCTTCCGTGATCCGCAAGGGCGAGCACTCCGACCGCGTGATGGCGGTGCAGGAAAGGCTGAAGGACCTGGGCTATTACTCCGGCGTGATCGACGGGCAGTTCGGCAGCGGCACGGAGGAAGCCGTGCGCCTGTTCCAGCGCCAGAACGGGCTGGACGTGGACGGCGTGATCGGCAGCCAGACGCTCGCCGCCGTCATGGATGAAAACGCGGCGAAGATTACCGTCACCCCGACGCCCGACCCCAATTCCCTGCCTTTGCTCGTGAACGAGGACAATCCCCTGCCCGAAAGCTACAAGCCCGACAATATGGTGCTCTTGCGAAACGTGCTGCCCAGCTCTTTGGTGTACGTGAAGGGCAGCGAGATCGAGGGCGTGCCCGAGGCTGTGGACGCGCTCAAGCGCATGTTCCAAGCCGCCGCGGCGGACGGCGTGACCGGCTGGCAGATCAGCGCCGGATACCGCAGCTACGCCTACCAAAAGCAGCTGTTCAATGATTCGGTGGATGACCTGATCGCCAGCGGGCGCAGCCGTGAAAGCGCCATATCCGTCACGCGCCTCACGGTGGCCGATCCCGGCACCAGCGAGCACCAGCTCGGCCTCGCGTTTGATATCACCGTTGCCGATACCATCTTCAAAGGCACGCCGCAGCAGATATGGCTCCATCAAAACTGCTGGGACTACGGCTTCATCGTCCGCTACCAGGAGGACAAGGAGGATATTACCGGCTACCTCGCCGAGGACTGGCATATCCGCTACGTCGGCCTGCCCCACGCCATCACCATGCGCGACAGGAATTGGTGTTTGGAGGAATATATCGAGGCGAATACGCGGTAAACGGATTAAGCGGTCCGGGATTTCACCCGATCGCGCCATCAAATATCCGTTTTCGGCGGCCATCCGACGCCTGTCCGGCCAATGGATTTGTCCGTTTGTCTTACGATACCCCGTTCCCAAAAACCGAACCGGAGGCCGATGTGAAAACGCCGCGGTCTGTTTTGCTTTGCGCATCCGGCCCCGCCCGCGGCCGCTGAACGCCGACCGAAGCGGCGGAAAAACGGTTGTTCAAACTCCAGTGAATCGGGTATACTCGAATATATCTGGGGAAAGAAGAAACAGACCGGTATGTTCAAAACGGATAGGGGGGATCCTTGTGATTCAATGGCTGGGGCAATACAGCGCCGTACAGCAGGCGTTGTTCGCCACGCTGTTCACATGGGCGGTCACCGCGCTTGGCGCGGCGCTTGTGTTCTTTTTCAAAAGCATCCGGAAGGATATCCTCAACGGCATGCTCGGCTTTGCCGCTGGGGTGATGATCGCGGCCAGCTTCTGGTCCCTGCTCGCGCCCGGGATTGAACTGGCGGAAGAGCTGGGGCAGGCGGCGTTCGTTACGGCGGCGGTCGGATTTCTGGCCGGCGGCGGGTTTTTGTATCTTGTGGATAAGCTGCTTCCGCATTTGCACATGGGTCTGGATACGGCCAAGGCGGAAGGCATCAAAACGTCCTGGCAGCGGAGCATTCTGCTGGTATTGGCCATCACGCTGCACAACATCCCCGAAGGGCTGGCGGTCGGCGTGGCGTTTGGCGCCGTCGCCGCCGGCATGGGAACGACCGCCACCCTGGCGGGCGCCGTGGCGCTTGCGATCGGCATCGGACTGCAGAATTTCCCGGAAGGTGCCGCGGTCTCCATTCCCCTGCGGCGCGAGGGCCTGAGCCGGACAAAATCGTTTCTATACGGGCAGGCTTCGGGCCTTGTGGAACCCATCGCCGGCGTGCTGGGCGCGTTGGCCGTCATCAAAATCCAGCCGATCCTCCCCTATGCGCTCGCCTTTGCCGCGGGCGCCATGATCTACGTCGTCGTGGAGGAGCTCATTCCCGAAGCGCAGCGGGAAGAGGGCGGCTCCAAAACGGATATCGCGACCATCGGCGCGATGGCGGGGTTTGCGGTCATGATGGTGCTCGACGTCGCGCTGGGCTGAGAACGCGGGCAAACCGTTCAGCGCATCCAACATCTGAAACAAAACAAAAGCGGCGGATTCATGATGAATCCGCCGCCTTCAATTCGACAAAGCAAGAATTGAGTTGACGCAACGGAGTATTCCCAGCCTGCTCAAAATGCCCGAGATACGCGAAAGCGAAAGCGGCAAGGGCTGAGCTTACTCGTTACGTAAGTGATGCACCATTGAAGAACTGTTTAGCGCGCTCAAAAAGCGTAAGATGCTAGGAAGCAAGGAAGGCAAACAGGCGAGCTAACTCGTTCGTAAGTGATCCTGTTTGCCTTCTGTAGCTGACAACGCAGATTGCGCCTTTTCAGCGCGTTGTCCAGCCTGCTCAAAATGCCCGAGATACGCGAAAGCGAAAGCGGCAAGGGGCTGGAGCTTACTCGTTACGTAAGTGATGCACCATTGAAGAACTGTTTAGCGCGCTCAAAAAGCGTAAGATGCTAGGAAGCAAAGAAGGCAAACAGGTGAGCTTACACGTTCGTAAGTGATCCTGTTTGCCTTCTGTAGCTGACAACGCAGATTGCGTTTTTTCAGCGCGTTGTCCAGCCTGCTCAAAATGCCCAAGATACGCGAAAGCGAAAGCGGCAAGGGGCTGAGCTTACTCGTTACGTAAGTGATGCCCTTTGCCGCTTGAAGCTGACAAAGTAGATTGGGTATTTTCAGCAGGCTGGAATTATTTGGCGTAGTCTGTGGCGCGAGTCTCGCGTATCACATTCACGCGTATCTGCCCCGGATACTCCATTTCCTTTTCGATGCGGCGGGCGATATCCTTGGCCATGACGCGGGTCCCGTCGTCGGACACATCGTCGGGCTTGACCATAATGCGCACCTCGCGGCCGGACTGCACGGCGTAGCATTTCTCCACGCCCTGGAAATCGTTGGCGATCTCCTCGAGCTTCTCCAGCCGCTTGATATAATTCTCCAGGCTCTCGCGTCGCGCGCCGGGGCGTGCGGCGGAGATGGCGTCTGCGGCCTGCACGAGCACGGCCTCGATAGTCTGCGGGTCCACGTCGTTGTGGTGGGCGAGGATGGCGTGGATGACGTCGGGGCTTTCGCCGTACTTGCGGGCCAGCTCGCCGCCCAGCGATACGTGCGTGCCCTCGGCCTCGTGGTCGACGGCCTTGCCGATATCGTGCAAAAGCCCGGCGCGCTTGGCCAGCGCGATGTCCGCGCCGAGCTCCGCGGCCATGATGCCCGCCAGGTGGCTGACCTCGATGGAATGCTTCAAAACGTTCTGGCCGTAGCTGGTGCGGAATTTGAGCCTGCCCAGCAGCTTCACCAGCTCGTGATGGATCGCGTGCTGGTTGGTTTCAAATACGGCCTGGTCGCCGGCCTCGCGGATCTGGTTGTCGACCTCGCGCTTGGCCTTTTCCACGACCTCTTCGATGCGGGCGGGGTGGATGCGCCCGTCCTGTATGAGCTTCTCCAGCGCGATGCGCGCGATCTCGCGGCGCACGGGGTCAAACGCGCTCACGATCACGGCCTCCGGCGTATCGTCGATAATCAGGTCCACACCCGTGGCGGTTTCAAGCGCCCGGATGTTGCGGCCCTCGCGGCCGATGATGCGGCCCTTCATATCGTCGTTGGGCAAAACGATGACGGACACGGTGCTCTCCGCCACATGGTCGGACGCGCAGCGCTGAATGGCGAGGGTTACGATATTGCGCGCCTTCTTTTCGCCTTCCTCGCGCGCCTTGGCCTCGATCTCGCGCACGGTGGCGGCGGCTTCGTGGTAGGCGTCCTTCTGGATGCGGTCCACAAGCATCTGGCGCGCTTCGTCCTGGGTCATCCCCGCGATGCGCTCCAGCTCCACGTTCTGCTTTTTCTGGCCCTCCTCCAGTGTTTTTTCGTCCTGCTCAAGCTTGGACATCCGCTGGTTCATCTGGCTTTCACGGGTTTCCAGCATATTGGTTTTCTTGTCCAGCGATTCCTCCCGCTGCAGGATGCGGCGTTCGGAGCGCTGCACTTCGCTGCGGCGGTCGCGGCACTCGCGGTCGAGTTCGGTTTTGAGGCGCAGCACCTCCTCCTTGGCTTCCAGGATGGTCTCTTTTTTCTTTTCATCGGCCTTGCGCATGGCTTCGTCCAGCAGGTTCTTCGCATAGGCCTCGGTGCGCCCGATGCGCTTTTCGGCTGTCGATTTGCGGTACATATATCCGCCCGCGGTCCCGATGAGCAATGTGACAACAGCGATAAGTATGCTGACAGTCGGGTTCAATGTCGTCGATCTCCTTTCTGTATCGAAATCCTTCTCGCGACGTCTAAATCCTGTCAATGGTTTCCGGATAAACCGAAAAACCCCACGGGAGAATTCCCGTGCGGCGGCTGTTCAGATTTCCTGGATGGCATCATGCCTGTAGCCCGATGGTATTACGGCGGTACGCGTTGCGCGGGGAATTCCCCCGCCCATGCGCCGTCGCTGCTAGAACATATTCGCCAGGGGCTGTATGCCGCCTGCCGTAAACCCGCCATGGCTGCCGTTTCGGCGGGAGAAGCCAATCCTGAAAAATCTATTGGATAAACAGCCGGAAACCGCCGAAGCGATTTCCTCTGCCGACACAGATATTGTATACAAGACGCGGGATTCTGTCAAGCTTTGCCAGCCTATAGCGCAAAACGCCGCAAGGGTTATACCGCTTCGTTTTCTGCGAAAACCGGGTAAAATTTTTGTAAAAAGAAACAAATTTTAGACAAGCGGCGGACGATTCAAAGCAAAGGGAAACCAGAACGAGGGTTATTCCCCCGGCTCGCCCTTGCGCGCATACCTGAGCCACACCGGCAGCGCAAACAGAAGTCCCAGCCCGATGTAGACGACCATCATCGTCACCCGCTCCAGCAGCGAAGCCGTGACACCCACGGCAAAATCCACGCCCATCTGCACGGTGGCGACGCCGAGCACGCTTTCCTTGAGCCCGATGTTCCCGGGCACGACGGCGATCACCGACGCCAGCCACGCGAGGCTGGAGTATAAAAGCGCGGCGTACAGCGTTACGGGATGCCCCGCCGCCTGAAAGCAGAGCACGATCGTCAGCAGCCGTACGACGTTGCTCCCGGTCATGCATAAAAGCAGCTGCCAGATCAGCGTGCGGCTTCGCAGCAGCGCGTTGAAGCCCGCGATCACATCGCGCACGATCTTCCATTGTTCCACCCGCCTGCGCAGGCGGCTTTCCGAAGCCAGCGAGATGAACACCAGCACCGCGATGCCGGCAACGCCCAGCGCCGTGACGCTCCAGATCAATAGCGGCCAGTGACCGTCGATCAGCCCCACGCACAGCATCGCCGCGATGATTTGCAAAAGCGAAAACGATACGCCGAATACCATATTGCCCGCCGCGATGGATACGCTTTTGGTGTACGCCAGCCCGTTCACGCGCTTGTAATAGCTCGCCGCCAGCGCCAGCTCCCCGCGCATCGGGACCACAAAGGCGATCGCGTTGGATACGATGGTCACGCCCATCCAGTCCAAACCCGTGAGCTTCAGGCCGAACGTACGCAGGATCGCCAGATGGTACAGGCTGTTGATCACGGCGCTTGCAATCCCAAGGCCCAAAAGCAGCAGCACCGTGGTCCGGTCCAGCCGCAAAAGCCCCGAGATCTCCTCCCAGTGCCCGGTCACATACCAGATCAAAAGCCCCACCAGCACAAAAAACAGCGCCGCGGAGATCCACTTTTTCCAGTCCGGTTTTTTTGCCGTCATCGGTGTATCCTGCCGAATTCATAGGATTTGCGTTCAGCCCAGCAGCCCGCATCCATCATAAGCGAGGCGGCCCGGACTGTCAACAATCCGCCGCGCGGGCGGCTATCGCCCGCCGGGTGTAAACAAAGGTCGGACCGTACCCATTTAGCCCGCTCTTATGCTATACTGTTCATAGTACGCTGGAAAGGGAGATGGCGTGATGTTTTCCTTCGTGTTGCGGTTTGCGGTCACGGTCGCGGCCATACCGCTGTGCGCAACGTACTACCCCGGCGTACACATGCAGGATCTCCCGGCCGCGCTCATCGCAGGCGCCGCGCTGGGCGTTTTCTATACGCTGATCCGCCCCATCATGCGGCTGCTTTTAAAGATCATCAACTGGTTCACGCTGGGGCTGATCTACATCCTGATCGATACCTGGCTGGTTTGGACGGTCACGGGCACCTACCCGCAGGCGGTCTCGGTGGACAGCTTCTGGTGGGCAGCCGCGATCGCCGTTTCGGTAAACGTCGCGCGCATGGTGATCGACATCATCACGCGCAGCACGAAGAAATAAGGAGAGTTTCATGCATATTGTATTGGTGAACGACGACGGAATCGACGCGCCGGGGATTCGCTTGCTGTGCGGGGCGTGCGCGGAACGGGGACATACGGTCACCGTATGCGCGCCGCACACCGAGCGCAGCGCGTCCAGCCACCGGATTACGCTGGCCGACCCGATTTTTGTACGGGAAGTGGATTTCGGCCTGCCCAACGTGCGCGCGTGGTCGATTTCGGGCACACCGGTGGACTGCGTGCGCCTGGGGCTTTACGAGCTGGTAGAATCGCCCGCGGACATCGTCATCTCCGGCATCAACAACGGGCACAACGCGGGGATGGCCGTGCATTATTCCGGTACCATCGCCGCCGCGCGCGAGGCCTCGCTCAACCACTTGCCGGCCATCGCGTCCAGCATGTCCTACGGCGGCCCCGAAAGCATGCGCAAATACCTGGCACGCCTCACCGCCATCACCGCCGAAGCCTATGTGAAAACCGAGATTCCCATGCACACGTTCGTAAGCGTCAACGCGCCCGACTGCGATCCCGGGGACGCGCTGCCCCCCGTGGCCGCGCCGCTGTCCTCCGCCGGATATCAGGACCGCTACATCCGCCGCGAAAGCCCGCGCGCGGGCACCTATTTCTGGCTGTCGGGCGGCGGCGAGATCGAGCCCTCCGCCGACGGCACGGACGTCGCGCTGCTCAAGGAAGGGCATATCACCTATACGTGCATCGGCAATCCCTGCGGCAGCCTGGACCAGGCATTTGTGGACCGGATTTCCGCCGCCGCGCAGCATGAATAAGCCTGTGGTAATCATCGGCGGCGGCGCTGCCGGGATGATGGCCGCGGTCACCGCCGCCGGGCGCAACAGCCCGGCGATTGTGCTCGAGCGGAACGAAAAGCTCGGCAAGAAGCTCTACCTGACGGGCAAGGGCCGCTGCAACGTGACCAACCTGTGCGCGCCCGACGCGTTTTTGCAAAACGTCGTGCGCAATCCGCGGTTTCTGTACTCGGCCGTCAACGCTTTCCCGCCGCAGGCGATGGTCGATACGCTCGACGCGCTTCACTGCCCCACGGCGGTGGAGCGCGGAAACCGCGTGTTCCCCGCCAGCATGAAGGCCAGCGACGTGACCCGCGCCCTCGCGCGGCGCATGGAGGGGCTCGGGGTTGACGTGCGGCTGAACGCCCGCGTGCAGTCGTTGCAAACCGAGGCCGGCGCGATTCGCGGCGTGACGCTTTTTAGCGGCGAAAGCATCGCCGCCCGGGCTGTGATCGTTTGCACGGGCGGGGTCAGTTATCCGTCCACCGGCTCCACGGGCGACGGCTACCGGCTGCTTGCGGGCTGCGGGCACACCATCGTGCCGCCCAAGCCCGCGCTGTGCGGGCTGCTCAGCGGCGAGGGCTGGATACGCGGGCTGCAGGGGCTGTCGCTCAAAAACGTCCGGCTGACCCTTTTGGACGGGTCCAAAACGCTGCAAAGCGAAATCGGGGAAATGCTGTTTACGCACCGCGGCATATCCGGCCCGCTCGTGCTTACGGCGTCAAGCCTCATGGCCGGGCGCGGCCCATGCAGGCTGCTCCTCGATCTCAAGCCGGGCCTGAGCGAAGAGCAGCTGGAACAGCGGATTCTCCGCGATACCGCTGCGGCGGGCAAAAAGCAGACGCATTCCATCCTGCGGGGGCTGTTCCCCGGGGGGCTTGCGGACGCGATGGCAACCCTTTTGCAGATCGATCCGCGTTTGCCCGCCTGCGAGCTGCCCAAGGCCGCCCGGCAGAGGCTGGTCGCGCTCACCAAGGCGCTGCCGCTGCCCGTCGCCGGGCCGGAGCCTGTCGAAACGGCCGTGATCACCGCGGGCGGCGCGGACGTAAAGGAGTTTTCCCCGTCCACGATGGAATCCAGGCTCGTCAAAGGGCTGTACGCCGCGGGCGAGGTGCTGGACGTGGACGCGCTCACGGGAGGCTTTAATTTGCATATTGCGTTTGCAACCGGTTTTTTGGCCGCTTGTTCGGCAGCGCAGAATGAGAAATGAGGAATTCCTCATGAATCCCCGCCGTCGCCTTGCGAATCGGGACTGTTTGGTCTATCATGGAACCTGAACGGAGTTGAAGTATGCATTATATCGTCATGGACCTGGAATGGAACCAGCCTGTCAGCTTTCATTCCTCGGCCTTCAAAGAGATTGGCGATCAGCTGTTGTTTGAGATTATCCAAATCGGCGCGGTAAAACTGGACGAACGCTTTCAGATCATGGACGAGATCAATATCCTCATCTCCCCAACCTACTACAAACGCCTGCACCCCTATGTTCGCCGCATGACCCGCCTGACGCCGGACGATCTGGACGGCGCGCCCGTGTTTGCCGAGGGACTCAAGCGGTTTGCGGCGTTCTGCGGGGAAGACGGCGTGCTGCTCACCTGGGGCGCGGACGACGTGAGCGTGCTCAAGCAGAATGTGGATTGCTTCGCGGCCGGCGCCGCGCTGCCCAAGACCTACAACATCCAGCGCTATTTTGCCAAGGCGTTTGAACTGGGCAACAGCCAGAAAGCCTTGAAAAGCGCGATGGAACAGCTGGAAATCCAGGAGGAAGAGGAACGCGCCTTCCACCACGCCCTGCACGACGCCTACTATACCGCGCTGGTGCTGCAAAAGCTGCCGGACCCCGAAAAGGTGCTGGAGTTTGAGCAGCAGCCGCGCAAGCTCAGCCACGAGGGAGGCCGCAGGCGCTTCCGGATCACGCACACGGTGCCGTCGGTCGCCCAGGGGCTTATGCACAAGGACGTCGTCCAGCCGTCCTGCCCGACCTGCAAGCACGCCGCCGCGCTGATCACCGAGCTCATCCCGCAGGCGCCTGGCCGCTATATCGCGCTGTGCAAGTGCAAAAAGCACGGACAGCTGCTGGTGAGCGTACGCTTTGCGCCGCTGAACGGCAAGCAGACGGGCATGAACGTCAGCGTTTCCCCCGCCAGCCGCCAGACCCGCGCCTATGTGCACACCAAGGCTTTGCAGCACCAGTACCGCCGCAAAAACGGCTTTGCCTTCCCCGACCCCGAGGATCTGAGCCAGGTCCATTCGTCCAACATGCCGTTTGACGACAACTGATCGGAGCATGCCCATGAACGAAGCGCACCGCGACATCGAAATCACCGTATCGGGCCGGACGGGTTCCTTTGCGGCGGGCACAACGCCGCTTGAGGCCATCCGCCGCCTGATGCCCGCCCTTGCGGAGACCGCGCTTTGCGCGATGTGCGGCGGGGACAGCCTGGCCCTGAACGAGCCGATTTTTAGAAGCTGTACGCTCCGGATCCTGACCTACCACAACGAGGAAGGCCGGCGCGTGTACGAGCGCTCGCTCCGGTTTGTGCTGCTGCTGGCGATGCGCCGCCTGTTCCCCGAAAAGCGCGTGCGCATTTTAAACTCCGTAGGGTACGGCGTTTACCTGCGCGCCATCGACGACGAGATGGACTTTGCCATGGTGCGCGCGCTGGAGGAGGAGATGAAGCGGCTTGTGGCCGAAGATATCCCCTTTGAAAAGGAGATGTGGACGACCAAACAGGCCATCGAGCATTTCCGCGACCTGCCCGACAAGGCGGCGGTCCTCGCCTACCGCCCGTCGGACACCATCCCGATGTACAAGCTTTCGGACATGTACGAGTACTTTTACGGCATCATGGTGCCGTCCACGCGGTACATCAATGTGTTTTCGCTGCGGCCGCATTTCCCGGGGCTGGTGATGCGCATGCCCGCGCCCGCCGACCCCGCCGTACCGGCGCCCTACCTGCCACGCCGCAAGCACCTGCGCACCTTCGCCGAGTCGCAGGAATGGTGCCGCATCCTTAACGTAAACAACATCCCCGACGTCAACCATATGATCGAGGAAAGGCACATGCGGGAGTTTATCCGCGTCAACGAGGCGCTGCAGGATAAATCCATCGCCGCGATCGCCGACCAGATCGTGGATAACGGCGCGCAGATCGTGCAGGTATTCGGGCCTTCGTGCAGCGGGAAAACCACGTTCGCCCACCGTTTGGCAGTGCACCTGCAGGTGCTGGGAAAGCATCCGCAGATCCTGTCGATGGATAATTTCTACCTGCCCCGCGCGCGGGCGCCCAGGGACAAGGACGGCAAGCCCGATCTGGAGCACATCAACGCGCTGGACATCGCGTTTCTGCGCGATATCATCGAGCAGCTTCTGTCGGGGCGGGAGGCGCTCCTGCCGCGCTACGATTTCATCGCCGCCAAGCGCATCATGAGCGATACGCCCATCCGGCTGTATGACCACGGACCGCTGATCATGGAGGGCATCCACGCGGTGAACGACCTGGTGTCGGAACAGCTTCCCGAGCAGCTGCTGTTCGGCATCTACGTATCCGCGCTGCACTGCGTAAACCTGGACAACCATAACCGAATCCGCACGACGGACGTGCGGCTTCTCCGGCGAATCGTGCGCGACGCGGCGCACCGGGGAATCGACGCGCAGGGCAGCATCGCCATGTGGCCGAGCGTCCGGGCGGGCGAGGAACGGTGGATTTTCCCCAACCAGGAAAAGGCGGACGTGATGTTCAACACCTCGCTGCAGTACGAGCTTCCGGTTTTGAAAACCGCCGGCTGGGACCTGCTTGCCGCCATCCCGGAAACCTCTCCCGCGCATTTGACGGCGCACCGGATTTTAAAATTCCTGCAATATTTCCTGCCGGCGTCCAGGGACGTCATCGGGGAGATTCCGCCGCAGAGCATCCTCCGGGAGTTCATCGGCGGCAGCGCGTTTGAATAGGAGGCGGCGACAGGCAACAGGACAGCCGTAACCTCAGGATGTTTTGATCCGGACGGGGCGCGGGAAGGGCCATAGCCGGAAGGCTATGATCAACGGACAAGCGGCGGCGATGGCGCAAAACAGACGGGCGGCGGGCGTTCTACGCAAGTGTCGGTGCCTTCTTTAGAGGAGGAGTTATTATGATGCGCAGGATTCTGTTCGTATTGCTTGCACTGCTCCTGCCGCTGTGCTGGACGGCGGCGGCCGAAGAATGGATTCCCGGGGAAAGCGAAACGGTGGTCCAGGAGGCGCCGGTTTGGAACGAGCCGGATTCACCGCTGCTCGCCATGGCGCGCGGCGACGGCCTGATCCACGCGGAGGATATCGACGCGCCGCTGCTGGAGTTTTTGCAGACACGCGCCCGGTGCATCTTCGAAACACTCCGCCCGTCCAAGCTGATGGAACGGCTTGCCTGGGTGAAGGAAGTGGACCTGAGCCCCTACGAAGGCACGCTTACGGACGCGCGTTGGTTGTGGATGTTTGATCCGGAAAGCCTGACGGCCATGACGCTGACCGACGCTGCGCTGGATGATTTGAACATCATCGGCAAATTTACGAAGCTCGAGTCGCTGACGCTGCTCAACTGCGGCGTTTTCGACCTGACGCCTCTGACCAACTGCACGAAGCTGACCACGCTCGCGCTCGGCTGGGACGACGAGTACCCGGGCGCCTCCGGCGCGTTTGACCTCACGCCGCTCAAGGAGCTGGACAACCTGACCACCCTTTCCCTGTACGGGTCGGGGATACAGTCCATCGAGACGTTCACCTCCACGGCGCGCCGCATCCGCACGCTCACCCTGAGCGATACGGCGATTGAAGATACCGCGCCGCTTTCCAAATTCGCAAAGCTCAGCGCGCTGACGCTGGATCTGCTGCACTCGGCCACCACGGCGGAGATCATGCTCGCCGTACCCAAAGGCATCAAGGCGCTTACTTTGAGCCGCATCATCCTCAACGAAGAGGCCGAAACCGCCGCCAAACGCTTCAAGAGCCTGACGGACTACACGCTGACCGACTGCGACGTCGCCAACGAGCTGTTTTACGAGGAGCTCAACAAAGCCACCCGGCTGACGGTTGAAAGCGTCTCCATGCCGGACGGCGAAATGATCGGCGAGATCTACGCGGACAAAACCACCATGGTGCTCAAAGACGTGCCCGAGGCCGTGATGCTCAATATACTGGATACCCGGTCTGTAAACCTCCAAACGCTGACCATCGATCTGAAAGCGTTGTCGGACGAACTGGACGCGGAGCTTAAGGAAAAAACGTCGCTCAACACGCTGATCATCGGGCTGAAGGCGGATACGGATTTATCCGGAAGCGCCTGGAAACGGATCACGGGCATCCGCAGCCTGACGATCGAATCCAAGGGCAACACGCTGCTCTCCGCGGATTTTTTGCAGGACCTCACCCTCATCCGAACACTCACGCTTTCGGGCGTCTTGGTTGAAGATACGGCTGGAATCGGCACGCTGCAAAATCTGGGAGAGCTTTACGTTTACGGCTGCCGGATTGCCGACTGGAGCTTTATTGAAAAGCTGAAGGGACTGAACATCGTCAAGGTGTACGGCTCGGAGCTCAAAAACGACGTGCTGCCGTATTTCGCGGGCTTGCGCGCGCTGGATGAGCTGCGGCTGGACGGCAACCTGATCACCGATCTATCCGCGCTGACCGCGTCCAAAACGCTCCTCAAGCTGAGCGTTCTGAACAACCCGATCGTGGATTATACGGTGATTTTGAAGATCCCGGCCATTGCCATGGTGTATCTGGACCAGGGCGGGGTCATCACCGGCAATAAAATACTCGCCCGCTCCCAGTCGATGGATACGATCGATTACGAAGCCATCTATGAGGCGGCGTTCGGTACGGACGGCGGCGGGGAATAAAGACCCGAAGCGACCATCGAACATACAAAACAGGCTGTCTCAAAAGGACAGCCTGTTTTGTGTCACCATACGCATTTCATCATGACTCCGCGGCGAATTGTCATGCTTAGTATCAGCTTGCCATTTCTTCGCCTGTGATAAGCTTTGGCCTGCGCCTGGGCAGCTGCGCCAGCACGATGCCGCCGAACATCAGCAGGCAGCCGAGCAGCTCGCGGGGCGACAGGAGGTCGCCCAGGATCACCCACTGCGCGAGCACCGCAAACACGCTTTCCAGCGACATCAACAGCGAGGCGACCGCCGGCGGGGCGTCGCGCTGGGCGACGATCTGCAGGGTGTAGGCCAGGCCGCAGCTGAGCACCCCGGCATAAACGATCGGCAGCCAGCCCGCCAGGATGTTGCGCAGGCTCGGCTGTTCAAACAAAAGCGTCAGCAGGATGAAAATCGCGTCCGCCACAAAAAACTGCATGCAGCTCAGGCGCACGCCGTCCATCTGCGGGGAGTAATGCGCGATCACCAGAATGTGCACGGTAAAGCAAAGCGCGCTCACGAACACCAGCAGGTCGCCCAGGCCGATGGTCAGCGCCTCGGTAACGCACAGGAGGAACAGGCCCGCCGTGCACAGCGCGACCGCGCCCCAGACCAGCCAGCGGACCTTATGCCTGAAAAAGATCCCCGTCAGCGGCACCAGAACGATGTACAGCGCCGTGACAAACCCCGCTTTGCCGGGCGAGGTGTATAAAAGCCCGTATTGCTGAAACGACACGCCCGCGGCCATCACCGTGCCGCAAACCAGGCCGCCCACCAGCAGGCGGCGCTTTTGGTCCTTGGGCATGGTACGGAACGTCTGCACCTCGAGGTTGGGATTGCGTTTTTTCGCCGCCTTGTCCAAAAGCCGGATGCTGGGCAAAAGCACCAGCACCGCCAGCGCCATGCGCACGGCGTTGAAGGTGAACGGCCCCATGTCGTTCATCGCCACGTCCTGCGCAACGAACGCCGAGCCCCAAATCACGGCGGTCAGCAGCAGTAAAAGGTTGGCCCGGATTGTTTTTGACATACTTAATCCAAAGCGAAACGCTTGTCCTTCAAAATCAGATTCAATATTCTGTACTAACAATTCACATGATACGTTGCGATTCTGGTATACATTCGGTAAGCGATGATGAAAGAACACGCACGATGGCGAATTCGATTTTTGTCAGGTTGGGTTTGCGAAGCCCGAAGTAGTAGCAGCGCTACGTCGAGGGTTTTGCAGGCCCAAGATGACGGAAATCGGATCGCCAGCGTGTGCGGGCTTTCGTTAGCGCTTACCGAAAACTATCCATCGCTTTGATCTGGTCCACGCGGCGGGCATGGCGCTCGCCCAGGAAGCTTGCGGTTAAAAACGTGCGCACGATCATCTTGGCCAGCTCGCTGCCCACCACGCGCGAGCCGATCGCCAGCATGTTGGCGTCGTTATGCTCGCGGCCCATTTGGGCGGAATAGGGCTCGGAGCAGATGCAGCAGCGCACGCCGTGCACCTTGTTGGCGGTCATCCCGATGCCCTGGCCCGTGCCGCACAGGACAATTCCCAGCTCGCATTCGCCGCTCGCCACGGCCTGCGCGGCCAGCTTGCCGTACACCGGATAATCCACGCTCTCGTGGGAGAACGTGCCGAAGTCCTTATACTGCAAGCCCATCTCCTCCAGCACGGCGATGACGTGGGGCTTCAAATCGATTCCCGTATGGTCGCATCCGATGGCAATCATCCGTTTATTCCTTTCTCTTCAACAGATCGGGGCGCCGCTGCGCGGTCACCGTCCGCGCCTGTTCCCTCCGCCACGCCTCGATTTCAGCATGGTTGCCCGAGAGCAGCACCTCCGGCGCCTGCAGGCCGCGGAACGTGCGCGGGCGGGTATACTGCGGGTATTCCAGCAGATTTGCGGAAAAGCTCTCGTCCTGCGCGCTCTCCCCGGAGCCCAGCACGCCCGGCAGGTGCCGCGCCACCGCGTCGATCAGCACCAGGGCGGGCAATTCGCCGCCGGTTAAAACGAAATCGCCGATGGAGATTTCCTCATCCGCCACCAGGTCGATCGCGCGCTGGTCCACGCCCTCGTAATGCCCGCATAGAAGGATGAGGTTGTTCTCCCGCTGCGCGATCTCCACCACTTTCTGCTGCGTCAGGGTTTGGCCGCGCGGGCTCAAGTAGATGCATTTGCCCGTATAGCCCTTTGTGCGCATAGCTTCCACGGCGTCGACGATCGGCTGGGCGGTCATCACCATGCCCGCGCCGCCGCCGAAGGGGTAATCGTCGGTGTTTTTGTGCTTGCGGGTGCTGAAGCCGCGGATATCCACGGCTTCCACGGAAAGAAACCCTTCCTCCCGCGCGCGGCCCAGAATGCTTGCGGACAGCACGCCGGACAGCATCTCAGGAAAGATCGTCAGTACGGCGATTTTCATATACGCCCACCTCCGGCAGCACGGCTTCATCGAGCACGATGTGGTCCTCCGTGATTTGCCTGACCAGTTTTTTCAGGTGCGGCGCCATCATCGGCCCTTCGGGCGTTTTGAACACCAGCACGTCCGTGCCGCCGTTTTGCAGCACGTCGGTCAGCGTTCCGATCGCGTTGCCCCGCGTGTCCACGGCCGAAAGCCCGATGAGATCGGCCAGGAATACCTCGCCATCCTCTAGCGGGCGCGCGTGCTCGCGGTCGATATACAGCCCGGCGCCGCGCAGCTTCTCGGCGGCGTCGCGATCCCCTACGCCTTCCAGTGTCAGGTATACGTCCGCGCCCGAAAGCCGCGCCGAAAGCACGCGGACGGGCGTATACGCCTCCCCCCGCCGGACCCATGCCGACCGCAGGGTGAGGAAACGGGCCGCGTCGCCCGTTTCATGGCGCAGCTTCACCTCGCCCTTCAAGCCCTGCGGCTTTACGACGGTGCCCAGCAGCAAGTAATCTTTCATTGAATCTCGACGAACACGGGCTTGCCGCCTTTAGCCGTAGCGGCGCGCACCACCGCGCGGATGGCCTTGGCGATGCGGCCCTGTTTGCCGATCACCTTGCCCATATCCTCCGGGGCGACGTGCAGTTCCAGTATGATGGCCTCCGGGCCCTCCGTCTCC
This sequence comes from Candidatus Limiplasma sp., assembly GCA_963674895.2. Lineage (GTDB taxonomy): Bacteria > Bacillota > Clostridia > Christensenellales > Aristaeellaceae > CAXXOK01. The sequence continues at coordinate 990,257 of CAXXCY010000001.1, read as the reverse complement.
TCCACGGTGACGGCGTCCTGGTTGTCCACCAGGGACCTGGCGATATAGGTGACCAATTCTTTCATAAGGCTTAGCCCTCAAGGATCCCGCTCTTTTTGAGCAACGTGCGGACGGTATCGGTCGGCTGCGCGCCCTGGCCAAGCCATTTCTTGGCGGCTTCGCCGTCGATCTTGATGGTGGCGGGCTCGGTCATCGGGTCATAATAACCGATCTCGGCGATGTTGCGGCCGTCGCGCGGGCTGTTGATATCGGCGACCACCACGCGGTAGAAAGGCTTCTTCTTCATGCCCATTCGTTTGAGACGGATTTTAACCATTTTGTTTGTTCCTCCAAATTTTTGTTATATCAAGCGGATTGCCGCATGATGTCTTTTGTGTTTACACATTGTCCGTGCCTGTTTTGTCCTTGTCGTGCCTGTTGCTCTAGCCTGCTCAAAAAGTGTGAGTTGCTAGAAAGCAAGTCGGCAAGGAGCTGAGCGTACTCGTTGATGTACGTAATGCGACTTGCCGACGAGGCTGACAACGCAAATCGCACTTTTTCAGCAGGCTAACGCATACCTTTCATCAGTTCCCGCATCCCGCCCTTTGTCATCATCCGCTTCATCATGGTCCTCGCCTGCTCAAACCGGTTCATGAGGGCGTTGACATCCTGTACGGTGGTGCCGCTGCCCGCGGCGATGCGCTTGCGGCGGGAGGCGTTGAGGATGTTCGGGTTTCTGCGCTCCTGCTTGGTCATCGAGCAGATAATGGCTTCGGGCTTCTTGAGCGCACCCTCGTCAAACTCGTTGGTTTTGATCTTGGAGCCGCCGGGGATCATGGAAAGCAGGCTTTCGACGCCGCCCATCTTTTTCATCTGCCGCATCTGGTCCAGAAAATCGTCCAGCGTCATGTCGCCCGGCTTGCGCTTGGCCATCTTCCTGGCCGCTTCGGGGTCCGCAATCTCCTGCGCCTTCTCGATCAGGGTCATCACGTCGCCCATGCCCAGGATGCGCTGCGCCATGCGGTCGGGATGGAAGGGCTCGATATCCGAAAGCTTCTCGCCGATGCCGGAGAACTTGATGGGCTTGCCGACCACGGCCCGGATACTCAGGGCCGCGCCGCCGCGCGCGTCGCCGTCGAGCTTGGTCAGGATGACGCCGTCGATGCCGAGCTTCTCGTCAAAGGTTTTGGCGACGTTTACGGCATCCTGCCCGGTCATCGCATCGACGACGAACAGGCATTCCTGGGGCTTGACCTTCTGCTTGATGCGGGCGAGCTCGTCCATCAGCTCCTCGTCGATGTGCAAACGCCCCGCCGTATCGATAATCAGCACGTCGCGCCCGTAATCGCGGCAGTATTCCACGGCCTGCAGCGCGGTTTTCACCGGGTCCTGCGTACCCTTTTCAAACACGGGCACGCCCGCCTGTTCGCCCACCACCTGCAGCTGCTTGATGGCTGCGGGGCGGTAGATATCGCAGGCCGCCAGGCACGGCTTTTTGCCGGTTTTGACCAGGTATTTGGCAAGCTTTGCGGCCATGGTGGTTTTGCCCGATCCCTGCAGGCCGCAGAGCATGTAGATCGTGGGGACGCTTGACGACCAGGTGAGCTTCGCGTGCTCCGCGCCCATCAGCGCGGTCATCTCCTCGGCGACGATCTTGATCACCTGCTGGCCGGGGGTCAGGCTTTCCATCACCTGCCGGCCCACGGCGCGCTCGGACACCTTTTTACAGAAGTCCTTCACCACGAGGTAATTGACGTCCGCTTCCAGCAGCGCCACGCGCACCTCGCGCACGCCGTCCTTGACCATCTGCTCGTTGAGTTTCCCGCGCGCCGTCAGCTTGGAAAGCGCCGAATTCAGCTTTTGGGTCAGTCCCTCAAACGCCAAGGGTTTCACCCTCCTCATCGCGTCGTTACTGGTTATAGTATGGTATTGGGTTTCGCGGCTTTGGTATGGAATGCCGCAATAGAATGAGGAATGAGGAATGAGGAATTGCGGAAAGATTGCCTGGGCAATCTTTGGAATGGGTACGGGGTTCCCGTAGTTTGCTATTTGTCAAGTTCATCCATCAGCTTGACGAGGATTTTCCGGCACGCAGCCTGATCGCCGCCGTCCAGCGCACGGGCGGCCTCTTCCAGCCCGGCCTGCACCCAAAGCGTCTGCTCGGCCAGGTGCAGCGCGTCCTCGCATTTCCTGAGCTTGTACTCGGCGCGGGTGACCAGCTCGTGCACATTCTGGCGGCTGACGCCCATCTGGTCCGCAATCTCGGAAAGCGACTGGTCCTCGCCCGCGTACAGGCGCACGGCCAGCTGCTGCTTGTCTGTCAGGAGCCCGCCGTAGCAGGCGTACAGCGTGCCCAGCTCCACGCGCGCGTCCATCGTTGCGGCCATCCGTTGATCCCTCCGTGGTCATCTGCTGTCAAGCGTTATCCATTGACAGCCTGCACAGTATAGCACGGCGCCTGTTGCCTGTCAAGGCCGGGCCGCGCGGCCCCGCCTGCACATGTTTCAAGCGGATTGTGGTTTCCCCGGATTTCTGCTATAGTAACGGCATAACGGAGGTGAACCCGATGAACAGAAAACGCGCCGTATTCCTCCTGCGCCTGGCCTTCCTTCTGGGCGCGGCGACGGACGCCGCCGCTATCGTCCCTATGGTTTCCAACCAATCCGCAAACACGCTGTGGGGTTTCGCGGCATTCCCCGATCCGTACGGCTTTGCCATGGCCATGGGCGCGTCGCTGATGGCGGGCTGGACGCTCCTGCTGATCTGGGCGTTCTTCAAGCCGCTGGAGCGCAGGATGGTCGCGCCGATGACCGTGCTGGTCGTCGTCGGGTTTGTGATCGGGGAAATCATCGCCATCCGAAACGGCGTCCTGCCGTTTGGCAAGGCCGTCCTCTCCCTGATCCTGCAGGCACTGATCATCGTGCTATATTCCTTCGCGTTTACGCTCTCCAGCCGCAAGATGCTCAAACCCTGAACGGCGGTAACCGCAAAACGCAGCCTCACAGCCTTACTCACGCCGGACCGCCTTGCGCGTATAAGGACAGGCATATGAAAGAAAAAGCATACCGGCTGCTCATGATCCTGCAGGGTCTGCTGTGGATAGCGATGGCCGTGCGCAGCATCGCCACAGGCACGGTTTCCACGCCCATCCTCGTTTTGATGCTGCTGGACGGCTTTTGCTATATCCTCCTCGCATTTCCCGATCTCCGCAAGCTGTTTTTCAGGCTGGCCGCGCTCGCCTTTTTGCTCGCCAACACGGTCCTCACCTTTACGGACCAGATGGGGTTCATGGATTATCTGGTCCTCTTGTGGAACCTCGGTTTGCTCGTGCTGGTTTTCCTGATCGGCTTCCGGCGAAAGCAAACGTAACCCTTCCGCCCGCAGACGCTGATCCGCGGGCGGTTTTTTTCGCCTGCCGCACAGGCGTGAACGCGCCCGGCCGGTTAATCCGTGGTTTACGAATCACCTCCGGGCTGTTATACTGGCCCTATTCGCAAATTCTAGCGCAGGGATAACTGCCGGAGGAACCTATCGATGATCGGAACCCTGGTCAACGTGGCGGCGATTGTTTTGGGGAGCGCTTTGGGCGTGCTTTTGAAGCGCGGGATATCGGAAAAGGCGCAGCAGACGGTGCTGCAGGGAATTGGGCTGTGCGTGCTGGCCATCGGCATGATGAGCGCCGTCAAAACAAACATGCCGCTGCTGCTGGTGATCAGCGTATCCATCGGCGCGTTTATCGGCGCGGCCCTGGGCATTGAGCGGAGGCTGGACGCCTGGGGCGAGCGCACACAGGCACGTTTCCACAGGGAGGGCGGCGTGCCGTTTGCCGAAGGGCTGGTTACGGCGACGATCACGTTCTGCGTGGGCGCGCTTGCCATCCTGGGTTCGATCGAATCCGGGCTCCACCACAACCACCAGCTGTTGTTTGTCAAAGCGGCGCTGGACGGCTTTTTCGCCATGCTTCTCGCCACCAAATTCGGCTTCGGCGTGGCGCTTTCCGCCGTGCCGGTGTTCCTGTACCAGGGCGCGATCGCGCTGGGCGCTGGCGGAATCGCACCCCTGCTGACGGACGAAATGATGACGGAAGTCTCCGCCGTGGGCGGCGTGCTGATTCTGGGAATCGGCATCAATCTGCTGAACATCCGAAAAATCCACCTGGGCGATATGCTGCCCGCCATTTTCATTCCGCCCGCCTATTTTCTGCTGATCCGCCTGTTCTAGAGGGTGCCCCCTATGGAATTTGCATTCCGCAAAGCCGAACCGGACGACGCGCCCGCCATGGCCCGCCTCATCACGCTCGCGTGGCAAAATGCCTACCGGGGCATCCTTTCGGACGCGCTGCTTGACGGCATCGACGCCGAAGAGCGAAGCGGACGGATCCGCTCGGCCATCGGGAGCGGACGGGAATTCCAATACTACGTGCTGGAGGCGAGCGGAGAGATCGCCGGCGCGGCAGCCGTTTGTGCCTGCCGGGATGAGGACCTTCCCGGCGCGGCGGAGATCGCGGTATTCTATATCCGGCCGGACCTGCAGGGGCGGGGGTACGGCCAAGAGATGATGCGGCGGACCCTTAAAGAGATTCAGCCGCCCGGCGGCCCGCCCGCCGCGCTTTGGGTGCTCCGGGACAACGCCGCCGCCCGCGCTTTCTATGAAAAAGCGGGCTTCCAGGCCGACGGCGCCGAGAAAGCCCTGCCGGGCCTTGAAGACGCCGTCACCGTCCGCTACCGGTACGCGGGATAAGGGTGAGGATATGAAGGATTTCAGTATCATCGTGTTCGACGGCTTTGAGACGCTGGACGCCATGGGGCCCGCCGAGATTATCGGCGTGATGCCGGACCGGTTTCATTTGCAATTCTGCTCGCAAAGCGGCGGGCTGATTCGAAGCGACCAGAACATACGCGTGGATACCGAACCGTTTTCCGCTATCCGTCCGGGCGGCGTGCTGCTGATCCCAGGGGGATACGGCACCCGCAAGCTGATGGACGATCCGAAATATCTCGAGCTGCTCAAAGTCCTCTCGCAGGACGCCGGGCTTGTGCTGACCGTGTGCACCGGCTCCGCGCTGTTTGCCAAAACCGGCCTGCTCGACGGGCGGGCCGCGACATCCAATAAACTGCTGTTCTCCCTGGCGCAGGCCGCGGGGCCGGACGTACTGTGGCGCAGACAGGCGCGCTGGGTGCAGGACGGCAAGTATTACACGTCCTCCGGCGTCACCGCGGGCATGGATATGACGCTTGGCTTCGTCAGCGATACCGTAGGGCGCGCCGCCGCCCGGAAGGTTGCACACGCTCTGGAATACCTCTGGAACGAGGACAGGGATTCGGACCCTTTCGCGAATTAAAAACCGGATATTTTCACACTGGCCCGTATGGCAAGAGGAATTCCCATGTCAATACAGAATGCATGAAATAATACGCTTGCAGGAGGCAACCGATGGCCGACCCGAAAATCCGCGCCGAAGAGCTGCTCGCGCGTATGACGCTTGCAGAAAAAGCCGCACAGATGATCCAGATTCCCGTCAACCTCTGCGCCGAAGGGGAGGCGGAAGCATGGGCCCGGCGCGGCGTCGGCAGCTTTTTGCATACGCTGGGCCGGCGCGCGGCGCAGCTTGAGAAAATCGCCCGCGAAACCCGGCTGGGCATTCCGCCCTTGTTCGGCATCGACGCGGTGCGCGGCCACGCCCTGAAAAACGGCGCGACGGTGTTCCCCTCCCCGCTGGCAATGGCCTGCGCGTGGGACACGGAGCTGATGGAAGCCATAGGGCGCGCCACCGCCCGGGAGGTAGCCGCCGACGGCCTGCACTGGACGTTCGCGCCGCTTTTGTGCGTGGCGCGGGACCTGCGCTGGGGGCGCGTGGACGAGACCTTCGGCGAATCTCCGCTGCTGATCGGTGAGCTGGCAGCCGCGATGATCCGCGGGCTGCAGGGGGAAACCCTGTCCGACGGGGACGCGATCCTCGCCTGCGCCAAGCATTACATCGCCTACGGCGAAAGCACGGGCGGGCGCGACAGCGTAAATACACCCGTTACCCTGCGTATGATCCGCGAAACCTTCCTGCCGCCGTTCAAGATGGCGGTGGAGGCGGGCTGCGCCACGTTCATGACGGCCTACCTGTCGGTGGACGGCGTGCCGGTGACGGCGCACCGCGAGCTGCTGACCGATATTCTGAAGGACGAACTCGGCTTCGACGGCTTCGTGGTGACCGACTGGGACAACGTCGCCTCGCTGGTCACCCGCCAGCGCGTCGCCGAAACCCTGCGCGACGCCGCGCGCATGGCGGCCCTCGCGGGCAACGATATGTTCATGTCCACGCCCAGGGCTTACGACGAGCTGATCGCGCTGGTGCGGGACGGGGAGCTTCCCGAAAGCGTGCTGGACGAGGCCGTAAAGCGGATCCTCACCGTCAAGTTCCGGCTCGGCTTGTTCGACGGCAGAAAGCCCGGCAAGACGTTGGATATGCATGCGCACGGAGCGCTCAACACGCGCGCGGGCGAAAGCGCCGTGGTGCTATTACAAAACAACGGCGTGCTGCCGCTTGAAAACAAGAAGCTCGCCGTGGTCGGCCCCTCCGCCGACCATATCCACGCGATGCTGGGCGACTGGACGTATATGTCGCACCCGGCCATCCGCGATAGCCGCGAGGTCGAGCACCAGATCCTGCCGGTCACGCCGCTGCGCGGCCTGGAACAGCTGGCAGAAAGCCACGGCCTGAGCATAACCTACGCAAAGGGCTGCGGCTTCCTGCGCGAAGCCGGGCCGATCGCCGCGCCCAGCATCGACGAATATCCCCTGCTTCATAAAATCATCCCGCCGGAATGCAAAAACCTCGACCGTGAAGCCGTGCTTGCCGCCTGCTCCGGCGCCGACGCGGTCGTCGCCTGCGTGGGCGATTTTCTGGGGCAGACCGGCGAGTTCCGCGACCGCGGCAACCTGGACCTTTCCGGCGACCAGCAGGCGCTGCTGGAGCTTGTGAAATCCACAGGCAAGCCTCTGATCGTGGTGCTGGTATCGGGCAAACCGCTCACCGTGCCGTGGGTCAGGGAGCACGCGGACGCGGCCATCCAGCTGTTCAGCGGCGGGCAGACCGCGGGTCTCGCGCTGGCGAGGGCGCTGACAGGCGAGACGAACGAATTCGGCAAGCTGCCCGTCAGCTTCGCGCACCATGCGGGTCAGCTGCCCGTGTACCATAACCAGCTGCCGGGCTGGCACGGAGGGCGGTACGTCGATCTTCCCGCCGAGCCGCTGTACGCGTTCGGCTGGGGCCTGAGCTACACGGAGTACCGCTACGGCGCCCCGCGCCTTACGGAGAACGGCGGCGTATACACCCTGTCCGTGACCGTGGAAAACACGGGTGAACGGGACGGCACGGAAATCGTGCAGGTATACGTACACCGGCCCGCAAGCGGGCGCATGACCCCCGTGAAGGAGCTGGCGGATTTCGCGCGCGTGCCGCTTCGGGCGGGCGAAGCGCGCGAGGTCTCTTTTACTTTGAACATGGACCGCCTCGCCGCCGTGCGCGAGGACGGCAGCCGGGCGCTTGAAAAGGGCACGTACACGCTGATGGTCGGCTCCTCCTCCCGTGACGAGGATTTGCAGAAGGTGATGGTTTCGCTTTAACAAGCGCGCGTGCGCGAAATAAAATACGGGGGTTGGAGAACAACGATGTCCGTCACACAGGAAGTCCCCATGGAAAAACGCAAAGCGCTGATCGCGGTCGTCGGCACCAACGCGTCGGGCAAGAGCGGGCTGGCCGTCCGCCTGGCCGAGCGGTACGGCGGGGAAATTATCTCCGCCGATTCACGGCAGGTGTTCCGGGGGCTTGATCTGGGCAGCGGGAAGATCACCGCGGACGAGATGCGCGGCGTGCCCCACCACCTGCTGGACGTGTACGACGCGGGCGAGTTTTTCTCCATGGCGGACTTCCAGCGCATGGCCTACGCCGCCGCGGACGGGATCATCGCGCGCGGACGGCTTCCCTTCCTCGCGGGCGGCACGGGGCTGTACGTGGATTCGTTCCTCGACGGCTATGTGCTCTCCGACGTCAAGCCGGACCTCACGTACCGCGCGTATCTGGAAACCTTTCCGACGCCCAGGCTCCTTCAGATGCTCTGGGAGGTGCGGCCGGGAGCGATGGTAGATCATCACAACCGCAACCGCATTATGCGCAGGCTGGAAAAAATCCACGCGGGCGACCCCGGCCACGGCGAGCCCAGCCCGCGCTACCGGGCGCTGAAGCTGGGCGTAACCTGGCCGCGCGAGGAGCTGTGCGCGCGTATCGACGAGCGGCTTGCCCGGCGCATGGCGGACGGGATGCTCGAGGAGGTCCAGGGGCTTATGGATCGCGGCGTATCCTTCGAGTTTTTGCAGAAGCTCGGGCTGGAGTACCGCTATGTAAGCAGCTACCTGCTTCATGAAATCGGGAGCGAGGAGGAGATGCTTTCGGAATTGTCTCGCGCGATCAAGCGCTTCGCCAAGCGGCAGATGACCTGGTTCAAGCGGGACGAAACGATCCGATGGCTCAATATGCAGGCCGATCCGTTTGCGGAGGCCTGCGGACTGATTGATGAATTTTTAGGAGAAACGCTTTGATTCGCAACATTATTTTCGATATGGGACATGTTCTTTTATGGTACCGGCCGATGGAAGCGTGCCGGGCGCTGACGGACAGTGAACAGGACGCACAGGCGCTGTGCGCCGCCTTTTTCGGCGGGCCCTTATGGGTGGACGTCGATTGCGGGAGGCTGGACGGGGCGGCGTTCACGGACGCCGTGAAAGCGCAGCTTGATAAGCGGTTCCACCCCGCCGTGGACGAGCTTTACCGGGGCATGCCCGAAAACATCCTATTTCCCGTGGAGGGCATGGCCGGGGTTGTGGAGTCGGCGCTGAACCGGGGCTTCCACGTGTACCTGCTGTCAAACGTCGGCCTGTATATGGGCCGGCGGCTGGACTTTCTGCCGCATATCGGGCGGTTTCACGGGGTGATGCTTTCCTCGCAGGAGGGGTTTGTGAAACCCGATCCGCGGCTGTACCGGCGGCTGATGGAGAAGTACGGTCTCAAGCCGGAGGAGTGCTTTTTCGTCGAGGACCGGGAGGACAACCTGCAGGCTGCCCTTGCGGCGGGCTGGCGGATACACCGGTTTGCGGGCGACGCGCAGGCGCTGCAGGCGGAGATTGATACGCTGTAGGTCAAATTCCGCAAACGGGGAATCAGCCCTCAAACAGGAGAATGGTAAAATATCGCGAAATATCGAGTAAATCAAAGATATCGTGAGAAATCATGCTGTTATTGCGGCATAATTCTCACTTTTTGACTATATCTGACCATTATAGCAGTCCGCAATCTTTGACTATATTTGACCTTCCTGTTATGCTATACGTGTGTTCAGGGAAACCCCCTCGGCACAACAAACTATCAAACAAACGGCATGAAAGCCAAACACACAAGGAGGTCATGATCATGTATACCATCGTACCGTTTCGCCGGCACCTGAGCCGCGAGCTTCCCGCTCCGTTCCTGGCGGACCGCTTTTTCCGGTCGTTCTTCGATATGGGCGATATGGTCGGCACCGCGGGTTTCCGGGTGGATGTACGCGAGGATGACAACGCTTACCAACTGGAAGCCGAGCTGCCCGGCGTGCCCAAGGACAAGATCAACATCTCCATCGATGAAGGCGTGCTGACCATCAGCGCGGACCTCAACGAGGAGAAGAAGGAAGAAGGCAAGGGCTACGTGTACTCCGAGCGCCGCTCCGGACATGTGGAGCGCTCCTTTAACCTGGAGGGCATCAACGCGGACGCCATCGCCGCCGACTACAAACACGGCGTGCTGCTGGTGACCCTGCCCAAGATCGCGCCCGAACCCAAGGCCGAACCCAAGAAAATCGCCGTCGCAGGCGAGGAGTAAGACCGAGGACAACGAGGATAAGCCAAAGTGCCAGTAACAGGCCCCACCGAAAGGTGGGGCCGCAAATCCCAGACTGACAATCCATTGATTTTCATATACAGGGCCGCAGCGCAAAGCTGCGGCCCGCGTTTTTATGCGTGTCCCATTTCGGTTGGGGTCTCTCTACGCACAATCCGCTGGTTTCCATCGCCGGACGGCGTTTCACTCATCCGCGGCGGGCGTGAAGGTGTACAGCAGCGCTTCCAGGGTATTGAGCAGCGCCTCGTCCGGCTCGGTGACCCCGTCGACGTAGAAGCAGATGAAGTTCTCGCTGACGCCGTTTTCGATGGTCTCCGCATAGAGGTACGGGCCGTCGTCATCCGTCAGGCGGAAAATGTAAAACAGGACGCCGCCGTCCGTTATGACCGTGCCCGCCGCCTCGGGGCTCCGGCTGGAAAACGCCTCCAGCACTTCATCCAGATACTCCTGTATCCCGGCTTCGTCGGCGGCGCTTAAGCTGAAGTCCGGGTCATAGTTCTCCAGCGTTGTCAGATAGGCGTCGATCAGGAATCCCTCTCCCGCCAGCATGAACAGCCACACGTTGTTTTGCGTGTTCCCGTCCGCATAGGCGGTATCGTCCAGCACCAGGGTGTCCGGGTATTCGACGGTGTAGCGGCCGGCCACCGTATAGGCGTCCGCGCCGGCGGCGGCCAGGGCCAGAGTCATGGACAGCGAAAGCAGGACCGCAAGCAATTTCTTCATAGCGCAGCTCCTTTCCATCCGTCGTTTCCGCGCGGCGTTCCCGCCGCATCATGCAATCTTACCGCCGTGGAAATAGCATTCGTATACCTTTGTGTCCTGATGGTAGATCTCTTCGTAGCCCTGAAACCACGGGAGGCCGCCCTCGCAGGAACAGCGGTAGAGATACCCGCTTTCCTGAAACCACTCCGGCCCGCGGAAGGGCTTATCCTCCGGCACGCGGCACAGCGCGGCCTTCAGGAAGTCGCCGCTGAAACGGTCATTAAGCACCCGCCCGCAATAGTTCATGGCGTATACGGGTTTCTCCGAAAGCCACACGGCTTCCTCCCCCGCAAAGCCTTCGCCGCCCAGGTAGGTATCCAGATACAGGTACTCGCCCTCGCGGTACAGCAGATCGTGCGAATCAGGCCGGGAGCTTTTCGTTGCCCCGCCCTTGGCCGCATAGGTGTTCTGTTTGGCCGTGATCAGGAACTTCACCAGCGCTTCGTCGTCCCCCGCCGCAGGCAGCGGGTTTTTCACGCATCCGCTGTCCTTCACCAGATAGTCCACCGTCACCAAAAACAACTCGCTGACGGCGATCAGATTCTCGATATCCGGATACGCCTGCCCGGACTCCCACTTCGCCACCGCCTGCCGCGACACGTGCAGGCTCTCTGCCAGCGCTTCCTGCGTTAACCCGCGGTTCTTTCGTATGAGTTGTAGCTTCTCGGCAAAGTTCATGTTCATTCACATCCTTTAGGGACATTGTAGCGATTTTTGTTTGATTGTACAGCAAGTAGCGGTTGCGAGGGTGCTACCTACCATTGCAATCTAAAATTCCCTATCGAAATATATTTTCTGATGTTAATACATGTCGAAAATTACAAAAACGGCATGTGAATAGTAATCCTACATAAGATTGAAACCGAGCACAAGAAAATCTCTGTTTAAAAAGAGAGTTAAAACGAAAAACAAGATAACTCTTTATTATCAGCAATTAAGAGGTCTGTATGCATATTGGCTTAGTTTTTGATTTAAAAGAAGATTATGGAATAGAAGCAGATGATCTAACATACAGTGATTTTTGTAATCCGGCAGAAATTCAACATATACAAATAACACTAGAAAACCTTGGTTATAGGGTTACTATGATCGGCTCTCCTAAAGAGTTTGCTCCTTTACATACAAAAAGGATTCTTCTCCAGTATTTGAATCAGTAGATGAATACTAGCGGAGAATGTCATTTGAAGAAACCGTGAAAGACTTGGTGCCTGCACTTTGCGAAGTTTACCAAATACTACTATGCCTTCAGCGATTGTTAGAAATATGGTATTAACGCTTCATTGTCTGAGTATCCCCATCTTTTTGCTGAAAGCTTTGGTCTACTCCAAATTGAAAAACAAGGATATTATCATGTGAAAAATCTTTTCCATGGATACACAGTCTAATAGTATTGAAAGATATCACAAAGTATCGATCAAACTATCATGTCCGCATGATTGTTTAAAGTCAGAATATGAGCAGGAACCAGCATTCTATTATCTTATACGAGATCATAACATGAAATGCGGGCATGTTTTACAAAATATCTATCATCATATTGATCACGAAGTTCGGTTGACTGATGGCTTTATGCAATGGAGCCAAAAGAAAACATAATTCAGTTCCGGTTATCTTGAACCGGCAAATTCAATGCAACAGACGCTTGGATATTGTTGATCGTATCATAAACTTGATGGCCTTCTTGATGTATTACAGAACAGATATAGATTTTCAAGGAAATCATCGAACCGTGTATCAATCATTTGGGAGTGAAACAGATAAAATCATATCCGAAAGCGCACTGTTAATACATAATAGTATTCCATGCTTTGATATATCACGTATGGATATGAAGCTGTACAACGGTATTCCTTATTTACTGGAAGTGACTCCACTGCCTAGTATGAATCCGGGTTCCACCTTTGAGTTTTGCGCCCGTCAACATGGAATGACCGCTGAGGATTTATATAAACGAATGATCGGTTCTGCTTTAGAAAGATATCAGTAGAAATATAAATAAAATAGAGGTCTACAGAGAATGCTACAATATCTTATTATTATATTAGTATATTTTTGTAAACAACCATAATTTCATGAGATGAGGGTTAAGCGTAAGACATTAATGGTAATTTGACTGATAACAAACATCCCTGTTTCTATTCTGCAAAACTTAAACGCACTAAAACGAGTTGATGGGGGGCCAATCTTTCGATCGCAGAGCTGTCTTTAATGATGTAATCCTCATACTCCTCTGGGAATGAATACTTTGTAATATTACATAATTCATATAAAGCCCGAGATGCTATCGTCATCCGATGGCTGTCTCTATTGGACTCACAGTCGAAATACTGGAGAAAGGCTTTATATGCATGTTCGTATCTTCCACATTCAGTATCGGTTAACGCTATTGACAGGTAATAATGTTGTTTAAGAATAGCATAATTATCTGCTTGTTTATCGGATAGTAATCCCTCAACTGATTTTAAATACTCCGCAGCTTTTCGACACTGGTGCAAACCCCGATGCGCTGTAGAAAGATTAATAAGGATTCCAATTTGGGAAAAGAGATCACATTGTTGATCATATGCTTTTATATAACATGATATTGCTTTTCGAAAATTCCCTTTTATTGCCCAATAATCACCCAGCGCATTAATTGGACAATGTGCTCCATCACTGCCAAAGCTTTGGAATATCGTTATGCTTTCTTCAAGATTTATTTTAGCTTGTTCTAAATCCCCATGGTATAATAATTCTATCGCAATATTATGAAGACACATTGCATATTCTTTTATATTATTCGTTTGTTTATAATAATCTCTGGCGGTGGACATTAAGCGAATCCCGGTTTTTCCTTTGTAAGCAATGAGGGCTTTTCGAAGTAATTGATAGTATTCGTTATATAGTTTATACTCTTTGGCAAGAGCAAGAGCCTGATTATAATGTTCAATATGCTTTCCGTTCCAAATTGTTTCTTCAATAGAGCTTATGAAGGATAATGCTCTTACCTTGATTTCTGCACTTTTTTTATTTTTTTCATCATCTAACTCGTGATACACGTTCTGTAACAGACTATAGGGCCCTTCTGTTTCACCGGCACAATACAGGGCAAACGCATATTGACATTGGGCGGCTAAAAACTCAAATTTCGTTATAAAGCTCATTTCTGAATAGTGCTTGTATGAAATAACAGCGCTGTTATATTGGAAAAGAGAATAATAACAATCACCTTCAAGTAAATATAAATGATGCATATCGGAGCTGGATATCAACAAATGGTCTGTGTCATAAAGATGATGTAAATTCGATATAACCGAAAGCGCTTTTTCGTAATCCATAATACTGATCAACAAAGGTGCTAAGCGTAAATAAATAAGAGCCGTTTTTTCTTTTTGCTCAGCCGCCGAAAAATAATATGCACTTTTACTTAAATAGATTATTGGAACGGAAAGCATTTCTATACTATCTGTGTCAGATTGGCTATTCTGCGCTTTATCGAAAAAATAACCTGCAAGTAAGATATTCCACTTTAAATATTCTTCGGGGGAAACGATATTTCTAATCGAGAGATGGCTGGTATTGTCATGAAACTCAAACAAATCTTCATCTTTTGCACGAATAATATGGGTTTGATACTCAATTCTCCTAAGTTGAGAATCAACTAATAGCATTTTCAGCGGATTAGTTAACAGAGCCTTGCTAAACTCATACCCAATAACGCTAGAACCTCTCAGCACATATTGCATTGAAGGTGATAATGCACGGTATTTATTTTTTACATATTGCTCTGCTTTATACAGCAAAAACTCCTCGTTGAAGTAATTGCAATGATAGTAACCATCTATCTCATAAATTATACCTTCACTCTTTAAGTATTCAATAATACCCAATAATTGTGTTGGATTTCCAAAAGAGGCTTTAGTGATATAGTTGATAATGTTATCAGAAAAATCATAATGATTGCAGAAATACTCTGCTAAAAATGATTTTAATTTTTCATTTGTCCATAGAGGGAAGAATATATACTTAGTCCGGTATTCCTAATGTCGCCAAGAAACTATATGCATTATTCTCGCTGGAACTATCAAAATTAATCTCTTGACTTTGATTTAGACAACATATTAAAAATGAAGGAACAATTGGAAATACATTATTGACGATTTTTTTAATAAATTCATAAAGTGGGGTATCACACACAGCGATATCTTCACAGAAAAAGCACAGTTTCTTTTCCTGTCCGAGTTGCAGGAGTTTTGACAGAATATATTCTTCGTAATTTAACCCAGAACTTGATACAGGCTGGAAGAAATCGTCTAGTTCAAAAGATATTGAGATATACTGCTTAAGACTACTCCATATCGAGTACAATGAAAATGAATTCGCTGATACGCGAATATCTAATACGGCCTTATCATGATGTAAGTTTTGTACATAGGATCTGAAGGCATGTAAAAGATCAATTTGTCCTAAGCCGGATTCGCCTTTTAGTATATAAATTCTTCCGTTGATCTCCTCGCTTTGATCCTCCAGTACAAGTTATTCGATAAACATCTTTATACTATTATGTATTCAACTGCGCCTTATCGGATATAATCCATCTGTTGCAAACCCAATATGCATTGATACACGGTCCGATGACTTCCTTGAAAATCTATAGCCATTGTGTAATACATCAATAGCGGTTCCTCAAGTTTTTGATACGATCAACAGAATGCCAAGCGTCTGTTGCATTGAATTTGCCGGTTCCAATAATAGGAACTGCAATTTCATTCCCTGGGATAAATTCATCACACCGAACTTCTTGATTATATAGAGATACGATATTTTGTATATCGAACATGAACTCATCCATGTTATAAGCCAAAGCCAATCCCATGCTGGTTCCTTCTCTGTTTGGTTTAACAATCAACGGAAATGATAGTTTGTGATCACTAAGCAATCTTTCAATATCTTTTAGACTGTGTATCCATGGACAAAACAGATAAACCTTTTGGAATTTTGATGCCAAAGCTTTCAGCAAAAAGAAGGGTCTGATGTTTATGAAGCGTTAATGCCATGGTATAACAATCGCTGAAGGCATAGGGAATTTGGTAAAGTTCGCAAAGTGCAGGCACCAAGCTTTCACGGTTTCTTGAATGAAAGCCTTCGCTAAAATTCATTACTAAATCAATAGTGGAGAAGAATCCTTTTTGTATGTAAAGAGCATAACTCTTTAGGAGAGCCGATCATAGTAACCCTATAACCAAGGTTTTCTAGTGTTATTTCCTATATGTTGAATTTCTGCCAGATTAATAAAAATCACTGTATGTTAGATCATCTGCTTCTATTCCATAATCTTGCTCGCTAAATAAAAACTAAGCCAATATGCATACAGACCTCTTAATTGCTGATAATAAAGAGTTATCAATAATAAAGTAAACCCGACTACAACGTGTCCAACAACATTCTTATTTTATCATCGCTACGAAGAAATCACAACATAAAGTCGCAATTCATACAATTCTGCTTAAATCATATTTTGTATGTTCCAGAAGTATGAATCCATCCATTTTTCGGTAACTCTCAAAATTCGAAATAGGCTATGCTATATTTGATTTTACAGAAATACGATGTAACGCATCATTTTTTAGGAGGCTTTTTATGAGACTGACCATGGGAACACAAATCACAAAATATCTTTTATACTGCAGGGAACAGAAGCTGCTTTCAATGAACAGCCTACGGGCGTATCGTATTGATTTTTTTCAGTTCGTTGAATTTTTACGCTCCAGAAAACTTGAAGATATACATGCGGCAGAGGTTAAGAAGGATGATCTTAGCGTCTACATCAAAGGACTTTTACAGAAATACTCAACCCGCACATGCAAAAGAAAGATCGCAAGCATCAAGGCGTTTTTCAACTATCTGGAATATGAAGACATTATCGAAGTGAATCCTTTCCGGAAAATTCGGGTGAAGTTTAAAGAGCCGCAGAGACTGCCAAAAACCATGACTTCGAATGAAGTAGAAACGATACTTCGTTCCCTGTACATAAAGAATAAAAAAGGGATTTCGAAATACAAAGAGTTAGATTACTGGCGTAACATAACGTGCGTCGAATTATTGTTCTCCTCCGGCATGCGCGTGGGAGAACTGTGTAATTTGCGCGTCGATTCAATTGACCTCCAAGCAAAAACCGTACGAATTATCGGAAAAGGCGATAAAGAACGGATCATTTATCTTGCCTCTGCGGATGCAATCGAGGCGCTTCGCAAATATGCGGCGCTGAGAAATGCTCTTTATCCGGATGCGAAGTTCTTTTTTACCAGAAACAACGGCCAGCGGTACTGTGAAGATTCTGTCCGTAAACTGGTCCATTGTTTAGGTGCAGAAATATTGCAAAGGAGAATCACACCGCATATGTTCCGGCATACATTTGCGTCTCTTCTTCTAGGCAACAACGTTGACATCAAGGTTATTCAAGAGCTTCTCGGACACAGCTCGATTGCGACAACACAAATCTACCTTCATTTGACAACAGGCCGGTTGAAGGCAATTCTCAAAGAACATCATCCCAGATGCGCCATGAATATTAGGCTGCAATATATATTATAAACAAATAAGCCGATACTAACATCTCGTTGTTTTCAACGCAGAGCTGGTCTCTTTAGCGGTCTTGTTTCAGCCGGTTTAAAACGTGTGATATGCGAGGCGGCAAGGAGGGGACGGGCTGAGCTTACTCGTGATGTAAGTGATGCCCGAACCCGACGCGGCCAACAAAGCAGATTGCGCCTTTTCAGCGGTCTGCCCAACCCTTAGCTCTTTCCACCGCCCTATGCCACCCCTCCAGCGCCGCCGCGCGGTCGAACTCGTCCATGGAGGGCGTAAAGGTGAGGTCGGGCTTGACGATGGCTTTGGCCTGGTCCATGGTCAGGCGGCCGGAACCGATGCCCGCGAGCAGCGCCGCGCCCAGCGCCGTGGTTTCGGTGACCTGCGGGCGGACGACGGGGATATTCAGGATATCGGCCTGGAACTGCATCAGGAAGCCGTTCATGCTCGCACCGCCGTCCGCCTGCATATGGGGCGGCTGCTGGCCGCAGTGCTCGAGCATCGCGCCGTAGAGATCGGCGGACTGGTAGGCGATGGATTCCAGCGCCGCGCGCACGAACTGCGCCCGGCCCGAGCCGCGCGT
Source organism: Candidatus Limiplasma sp. (assembly GCA_963674895.2). GTDB lineage: Bacteria > Bacillota > Clostridia > Christensenellales > Aristaeellaceae > CAXXOK01. The sequence continues at coordinate 972,444 of CAXXCY010000001.1, read as the reverse complement.
CAGGCCCACGATGGTGCCGCGCGCGTACATATCCCAGTAGGGTGCGCCGAGGCCCGTGAACGCGGGCACGATGTACATGCCGCCCGTGTCCGGAATGCTTTTGGCGATGGCCTCGGTCTCCGCCGCCGTATCGATCAGACGCAGCTCGTCCCTAAGCCACTGGATGGCCGCGCCGCCCACGAACACGCTGCCCTCCAGCGCGAAAGCCGGCTTGTTATTAAGCCGCCACGCCATTGTGGTCAAAAGCCCCGACTTGCAGTCCACGGCTTCTTCGCCCGTGTTCATGAGCATAAAGCAGCCGGTGCCGTAGGTGTTCTTCACCATGCCCTTTTCAAAGCACGCTTGCCCGAACAGCGCCGCGTGCTGGTCGCCCGCCAGCGACGCCACGGGAATCGGGCGCCCGAGTATCTCCGCGCGCAGGCTGCCGATGACATGCGCGGTATCCACGACCTCCGGCAGCAGCGCTTTGGGGATATTGAGCATTTTCAACAGATCGTCGTCCCACTGCTGGGTATGGATGTTGAAAAGCATCGTGCGGGAGGCGTTGGTCGCGTCGGTGACGTGCGGCCGGCCCTCGACCAGGTTCCACGCCAGAAAGCTGTCCACCGTGCCGAAGCACAGCTCCCCGCGCCCGGCGCGCTCGTACACATCCAGCGTATCCAGCAGGTAGGCGAGCTTTGTGCCGGAAAAATACGCGTCGGGCACAAGCCCCGTTTTCTGCCGGATGGTTTCCGCCTGCCCCTCGGCCACGAGCCGCTCCACGTACGGCGCGGTGCGGCGGCACTGCCAGCAGATGGCGTTGTGCAGGCATTCGCCCGTGCTCCTGTCCCACAAAAGCGTGGTTTCGCGCTGGTTGGTGATGCCGACGGCGGCGATATCGTTCACGCTCACGCCCGACAGACGCACCGCCGTTTGCAGCGCCTCCAGCTGGCCGTTCAAAATCTCCCCGGGGTCGTGCTCCACCCAGCCGGGCTTGGGGTAGATCTGCTTAAGCTCCTTACTATGCGAGGCGAGCATCCGCTCGTCCTGATCGAACACCACGGCGCGGCTCGAGGTCGTACCCTGGTCCAGTGCCACAAATACGGTCATGTTCAGCCCTCCGTAAACAATCGGGATTTCCGCCCGATCATCTCGTCGATCCGTTCGATATACACGTCCACGTTGCCCGCGTTGGGCGCGCGTTCGATTCGCACGTCCCGCCCGCCGAACACGCGCTTGGAAATCGCGCCCGCGCCGGCGGCCAGCACCGTGGCGGTTTCCTCCATGATGTCCATATTATACAGGCAGGCCTTGTTTTCCTTGGCATAGCCCACATTTTGCTGCTGCGCGGCCATGTATTTCTGGCGGTAGAGGTAATAGGGAAGCATGCCCATGCGCGCGGCGTACGCTTCCCCGATCGCGACCATCTCCTCCACGGCGGCGGGGGCGGGCAAAGGCGTGCCCTCCAGCAAAAGCCTGCCGCCGCGTTTGAGCGCGAGCGTGTGCACGGTGAGGCTGTCCGGCGAAAGCGCCGCGATGCGCTCCATCGTGCGGGTAAAATCCTCCGGGGTTTCGCCGGGCAGCCCGGCGATGACGTCCATGTTGATATTGTCAAACCCGTACGCCCGTACAAGCCGGAAGGCTTCCTCCGCCTGCGCGGCGGTGTGGCCGCGCCCGATGGCGGAAAGCGTAGAGTCGTTCATCGTTTGGGGGTTGACGCTGACGCGGGTCACGCCGTGGGCTTTCATGGCTTCGAGCTTGCCCGCCGTGATCGCGTCCGGCCTGCCCGCCTCTATGGTGAACTCCAGCGGACCGGAAAAACGCTCCCTTACCAGTTCGAGAAGCCGCAAAAACAGTTCTTCATCCGGCGATACGGGCGTGCCGCCGCCGATGTAGAGCGCGCGCAGCTTCGCGCGGCGGGAGCGCATCAGCTCCGCGGCGGCGTCCATCTCCTTTTGCAGCGCGTCCAGGTACGGCCCCACTTTCAGGCCCTTGCCTATAGCCTCGCCCGCGAAGGTGCAGTAAGCGCAGCGCGTGGGGCAAAACGGAACGGCGACGTACACGTCCCATTCGTCCGCGCCCGCCTGCGGCAGGGACTGCTGCACCGATACGATGCGCGATAAAAGCGCCGTTTTCTCCGGCGATACGTCGAATTCGGTTTGCAGCGCCTCCCGCGACTGCGCGTGGTTCATACCGCTGGCGAGCCGCTCGTAAAACAGCCGGGTCGGCCGGATGCCCGTCAGCGCGCCCCACACGGGCCGTGTCCCCGTGAGCGACTTGCACAGGTCGTACAGCGTCATCTTGCACAGGCGCTTCACGCGCCGCCGTTTGGCAATCCCGCTTTCTCCGGCAGCCGCGGGGATGGAACGCTCCGCGCTTTGCCCCCGCAGTGTAAAACGGCAGCGATAGCCGCCGTTTTCTTCCAATTCGTGCGTCAGCGCCTCCATATCGTCCGTCGGTACGGTGGCGGTGAACTGCGCCTTCCCCTTATCCTCCGCCGGTACCGCCGCGGTGGCAGCCACGGCGAAGCCCTCGGCCGGGAAGAACAGCTTCAGCACGTCCCACAGCTCGTTGGCAAGGCGCGGAAGCGGCGTATATAAACAGACCTTCATTTTACTTTCCCGCGAAGGTCGGCTGCCCGTGCCCGGGATACGCCGCGACCTTCGGATGCAGGTTCATGAGCTTGCGCAGGCTTTGCTTGAGCTCGGAAAAATCGCCGTCGCCGAAATCGTGCCGCCCGTAGCCCTGGAAAAAGAGCGTGTCCCCGCAGAAAACACCCTGATTGTCCGGCAGGAAGTAGCACACGCCGCCCTTGGAATGGCCCGGGGTGTGCAGCACAGTGATCTTGATCCCGGCGAGGGTCATCACCTGCCCGTCCGTTACGGTGACTGGCTTGGTGTTCACGGTGACGTTGAAGCCGAAGGTGCGGCTTTCGTTCTTCACGGCATCGGTGAGCTTGGGCGCGTCGAGCTCGTGGATATACAGCGGTATCCGGAAGCGTTCGCACACGGCGTCCGCCGCGGAAACGTGGTCGAAATGCCCGTGCGTAATCAGCACAGCCACGGGCTTGCGCTCCCCTGCCGCGGCGATGATGCGCTCGGCCTCCAGCCCGGGATCGATGATGATGAGCTCATGGGTGTCCGTGTTTTCCACCAGATAGCAGTTCGTCGGATAGTCGCCGCCAACCGGAATGGTCCCGATATCGATATGCATAGATACTCCCGTCAGAAAATTTTCTTGGAATCCAGAAGGATGGTTACCGGGCCGTCGTTGACGAGGCTGACGGCCATATCCGCGCGGAACACGCCCGTTTCCACCACGATGCCCATCGCGCGCCACCCGTCCGCCGCCGCCATGTACATCCGGTCGGCCTTCGCCGGTTCCTCGGCGGCGGTAAAGCCCGGCCGCCGCCCGTGGCGCGCGTCGCCCAGCAGTGTGAACTGACTTACCACGAGGATCTGCCCGCCCGTATCCAGTACGGACCGGTTCATCTTCCCCTGCGCATCCTCGAAAATGCGCAGGTTCGCCATCTTGTCCACCATATACCTGAGGTCTTCTTCCGTATCGCCCTGCTCCACGCCCAGCAGCACAAGAAGCCCGCCGCCGATCTCCGAAACCATCTGATCGTTGACGGCGACCGACGCGCGGGTGACCCGCTGCACAACCGCTCGCATTATTCGCTCCGCTCTCGCGCTCAATCAGGATTGAGCGCGGCTTTGCACTTCGGGCTTGTTCGCTATGCTCACGGCCAGCCCTCAGTGTAAGGAAACATTGCTTCGCAATGCTTCCGAAACCACCGCGCATGTCGCTGGTTTCAGATTTCATATGAAGGGAGTTCCCTTCATACATCCCCTATTGCATCATGTGGGGCACTCATTTCCCATGTACCGCATTGAAAACCTATGCTGTCCCCCGATACACTTCCACGACATCCGTCCGACGCTTGAGCGCCTTGATCAGCTTGTCCAGCGTCTCGCGGCTTTTCACCTGCACGACCATGGTCACGTTGCTGGTGCGCCGCTTTTTGTCGCGCTTCACGGCCACGCCGATAATCGGCACGCCCAGGTTGTTCACGCTGGTCGCCAGGTCGCCCATCAGCGAAACGCTGTCGTAGGCGATGATATTGACGGTCGCGTTGAACTCCCCGTCCCCGGTATCCGCCCACTCGACCTCGATCCTGCGCTCGTCGTCCGGATCGCTTACGTTGGGGCAGTCCGCCTTGTGCACGGTCACGCCGCGCCCGCGCGTGATGTAGCCGACGATCTCGTCCCCCGGCACGGGGTTGCAGCAGCGGGCAAAACGCACCAGGATGCCCGACTGTCCCTTGACATACACGCCGTGGGAGGGCTTGCCCAGGTGCTTTTGCACTTCCTCCTGCGGAATTTCCTTGACCTCGGGCGCGGCCTGCGCCTCGGTTTTGCGCAGTTCCTCCATCAGCCGGCTGACGACGTAGGACGACGCCATGCCGCCGTAGCCCACCGCGCCGTAGATATCGTCCAGCTCCTGAAACGCGTAGCGCCTGAGGATCGGCTCGTAAAACTCGGGCTTCAAAAGCGTATGAAGCTGCACGCCGCGGCGCTTGGCCTCGTGCTCCAGCATCTCGCGGCCGCGCACCATGTTCTCACCGCGCAGCTCTTTCTTAAAAAACTGGCGGATTTTGGCGCGCGCCTGCGGGGTTTTGACGATCTTCATCCAGTCCATGCTGGGGCCCTTGGAGTTGGCCGAGGTGATGATTTCCACACGGTCGCCCGTCTCCAGCTCCGTATCCAGCGGCACGATGCGGCCGTTGATCTTCGCGCCCACGCAGTGGTTGCCTACGCCCGAGTGGATGCGGTAGGCGAAATCGATCGGCGTGGAGCCGCGCTGCATGCTCATGATATCGCCCTTGGGCGTAAACAGGAGCACCTCGTCGGAAAACAGATCGGTTTTCAGGCTGTCGATAAACTCCTTGGAATCGCGGGTATCGCCCTGCCAATCCAGAATCTGGCGCAGCCAGTAGAGCTTATTGTCCAGATCGTCGGCCTTCGCGCCTTCCTTGTAACGCCAATGCGCCGCGACGCCGAACTCGGCAACGCGGTGCATTTCCCAGGTGCGGATCTGCAGTTCGAACGGGAAGGGCATGGTGCGTCCGCCGATCAGCGTGGTGTGCAGGCTTTGGTACATGTTGCCCTTGGGCACGGAAATATAATCCTTGAAGCGGCCGGGTATCTGGTTCCACAGCGTGTGCACGATGCCAAGCACCGCGTAGCAGTCCTGCACGGTATCCACGAGCACGCGTACGGCGATCAGGTCGTAGATCTGTTCGAAGGTTTTGTTCTGCTCTGTCATCTTGCGGTAGATGGAATACAGGTGCTTGGAGCGCCCGTCGATCTCGTAATGGATGTTGTTCTCGTCGAGCTTCTCCGACAGGCTCTGGATGACCATGCGGATGTTTTCCTCGCGCTCGATGCGCCTGAGGCCCACCTTGCGGGCGATATCCTGGTAGGCTTCCGGCTCCAGGTATTTAAAGCAGATATCCTCAAGCTCCTGCTTGACGGCGTTCATCCCCAGCCGGTGCGCAAGCGGCGTGAAGATATCAAGCGTTTCCAGCGCGATGGCCCTTTGCCGTTCGGCGGGCTGATGGTGCAGGGTGCGCATGTTGTGCAGGCGGTCCGCCAGCTTGATGATCACTACGCGGATATCCTTGGACATCGCGAGGATCATCTTGCGTAAAGATTCGGCCTTTTGCTCCTCGCGGTTGGAGAAGTCGAGCTTATCCAGCTTCGTGACCCCGTCCACCAGCACGGCGACCTCCTCGCCGAACTCCTTGCGGATGGTTTCGATATCCACGGTGGTGCAGTCCTCCACCGTATCGTGCAAAAGCCCCGCGGCGATGGTGGGCGGATCGATCATCAGGTCGGTTAAAATGGAGGCGACGGACACGGGGTGCATGAAATACGGCTCGCCGCTCTTGCGCACCTGGTCGCAGTGTGCGCGCTGGGCGAACTCGTACGCCTTCTTCACCAGCAGGTAACTGTCGTCGCCCGGGTTTTGCTTCTGCACGCGGGCGACCATTTTATCCAGCCCCATGCATTCGTTGGTGATAAAGGTCAGCATCCGGCCACCTCCTTTCGGGATGAATGAGGAATAAGGAATGGGGAACTTCGCTTAATGAGGAATGAGGAGTTAGGAATGAGGAATTCTGGAAAGATTGCTTCGCAATCTCTTTCATTCCATATCGTAAACAGCAGCTTATTTTCATCAAATACCGCAGTGTTGTGCTGTTACTCTATAAGGGAATAATCATCATCCGGTTGCGTAAGCAACCGCACCTCAATTCCTCATTCATAATTCCTCATTCCTCATTACCCACAGTCCGTATGTATCGCAGCAATGGGCTGTCTCCAAGGTTACACTTTTCCGGCGGAAGCATCGCTACGGCGAACGGGTTCAGGTCCAGGCGGACCAGGCCCAGCTCGTGAAAGGCCCACAGCCCCGCGAGCGTCTGCGCCTGCGGGAGTTTGGCGGCCTGCGCGGTTTCCGCAAGGCTTGTGAACGCCGACTTGCGCAAAAGCCTGTAAAGCTCCCGGTAACAATCGTCCCCCGCGTCCAGCGAAGTGATCGTCCGAAGCAGCGCCGGGGTTTTCGCGGGCGAGACCAGCGCAGCGTTCGGACACTGCGCCCGCCAACGCGCCCGGTCTGCGGGCGAGAGCGCGCCATCCAGAAGCACGATGTGCCGCCAGTGCGGGGAGAGCCTCGCGCCCTCCGCCGGCGGGCGGAGGAGCAGCGTATGGAAGCAGCGGGGGTCGTCCACCATTCCTTCCGCCACGTCCACCCGGTCCGAAAGCCGGGACAGGAGGTTTGCGGCGCTGTCTTTGGTATAGGCGACGTACAGCGTGCCCTGCCTACCCTCAAGCAGTGCGTCGCCGTCCGGCTGCGGCTGCGCTTGCGTAGCCTGTAGATTTTCTGCACGGGGCGCCGGTTTTCCTGCCTCATGGATCAGCCGCAGGACCAGCGCGTCCCGATACGGCGCCTCGTCCTGCGCGTCAAGCGCGCGTTTGCGGGCATAGAAATCCGGGCGCAGGGCGCTGACGTGGCACTGGATGTTCCCGTCGCCGCGAAATTCATCCCTCTCCAGCGTATAGGCGGCGTCCACCGAATCCGGAAGGGTGTCAGCCTCGCCGCCCATGCCGAACGCGATGCCGCGCAGCACCGTTTTGTTCTGCCTAAGCTGCACCTGCAGGTGCGCGCCGCCGGCGCCGCACGCGCGGCGGGACTCAAGCGCCGCCCCGCCGGTGAAGAATACGGGCGCGGGGTTATCAGTACCGAAGGGACGGAGCTTTTCAAGCACCTCGACCAGCGCCGTATCCGCGTCCTCCAGATTGAGGGCGAGGTCGTAGGGCTGCGAGGGAACGAACGAGTCGGGGCCGGCGCTGCCTGCGACGGCCTGCTCCAGCCGCCCGCAAAACGCGTCGTACTGTTCCGCCGCAAGGGTTACGCCCGCGGCCATCTCATGCCCGCCGTACTTGACGAGCAAATCGTCGCAAGCCTGCAGGCAGACGGCGAGGTTTAGCCCCTGCACGCCGCGCAGACTCCCGTGGAGCATGCCGTCTTCCCCGCTCAGCGCGCACACGGGCACGGAAAACCTGCGGTTCAGCCGGCTGGCCACCAGCCCGATCACACCCCGGTGCCAGCCCTCGCCGCGCACGAACAGCATGCGCTTTTCCACGAAGTTGTGGGCCTGCGCCTGCAGCATGGCCTCGTTCACGGCGGCCTGCTCCAGCCGCTTGCGCTCGGTGTTGGCGCCGTCCAGCTGTTTGGCGATGGTTTCCGCTTCCCCGGCATCCCCGGTCAGCAGCAGGCGCACGGCGGCGTTGGCGTCCCCCACGCGGCCCGCGGCATTGAGGCGCGGCGCGAGCTGGAAGCCCACCGCGCTTTCGGAAACCGGCTGCCCGATCCCCGCGGCGTCCATCAACGCTTTGAGCCCGAGCCGCTTGGGGATCAGCGGCAGGCCGAGCGCCGCGATGACGCGGTTTTCGCCCGTCAGCGACACGATGTCCGCGATGGTAGCGACGGCGGCCAGGGGTAGCAGCTTCACTATAGCATCTGCCTTTTCCGGCGTTTTCTTCGCAGGGTCCGCGGCAAGCGCCATCGCGACCTTGAGCGCCACGCCCGCGCCGCAAAGGTACGGGAACGGATACCCGTTCAAAAGCGGGTTGACGACCGCGTCGGCGGGGCAGGGTACAAGCCCGAGCTGGTGGTGGTCGGTCACGATCACCTTCATGCCGAGCTGTTTGGCGAGCGCAACCTCGTCCGCGTTGGTGATTCCCAGATCGACGGTAATCAGCAGCCGGTAGCTTTTGGCAAGCTCCTCCACGGCCGCAGCGTTGAGGCCGTACCCGTCGTCCCGCTGGGGCAGGTAGGGGGCGGCGTTTACGCCGTATGCCCGCAGTGCCTCCGTTAGGAGCGCCGCGGCGCAGACGCCGTCGGTATCGTAATCGCCGTAGACGACCGTCGCCCATTTCCCGTCCCGCGCGGCGCCGATCAGGGCGGCCGCCTCGCGCATGCCGGAAAGCAAAAACGGATCGTGCAGCTGATCCATCCCCGGATTCAGGAACCTGTCCGCGTCCTCCGCCGTTTCGATGCCGCGCGCAAATAAAAGCGCCGCCGTGACCCCCTGGTACGGGCGCAGCCTGGCCTGCTGTTTCCCGGTGAAGGCACGGTCGCCGCGGGGCACGAAACGGAGCATAGGCTTTCCTTTCCGGATGAAAAGAAATAGGACCGCCGCCTCAGGACGCCGGAGCTATACGCCCCTGTCGTTCCTTGCTTGCGGCAGTCCTATCAAACGGATTATTTCTGCAGTTCGGCGATCTCCGCGGCCAGATCGTTGTGCCGCTTTTCCAGCCCCTCGCCGCGCTCGAAGCGCTCAAAGCGCACGGGGCCGATCTTGGCGCCGATTTCCTTCTCGACTTCGGCGGTGTACTGGGTAACGGTCTTCTCCGGGTCTTTGACGAAGGCCTGCTCGGTGAGGCAGACGTCCTTGTAATACTTGGCGATCCGGCCCTCCACCATGCGGTCCACGATCTTCTCGGGCTTTCCTTCGTTGAGCGCCTGCTCGCGGAGGATTTTCTTCTCCTTGTCAAGCGTCTCGGTGGGCACCTCGTCGCGCACCACGCATTCGGGCTTGGCGGCCGCGATCTGCAGCGCGAGATCGTGATAGTACGCCTTGAAGGCGTCGGTGTCAAAAGCGGCGGGGGTATCGTTGTTCACTTCGACCAGCACGCCGATCTTGCCGCCCATGTGGATGTAGGTTTCCACGACGCCCGCGGCGGCCTCGTACCGGGCAAAGCGGCGGATGGAAATCTTTTCGCCGATGGCCACGGTGGCGTCCGATACCAGGTCGGTGATGGTTTTGGACGGATCATCCGCAAACTTCTGTTTCAAAAGCACGTCCACATCCGCCGGCGCGGCCGCCGCGATATGCTTCGCGATTTTCGCGCAGAAATCTTTGAAATTATCGGTCTTGGCGACAAAGTCCGTCTCGCAGTTCACTTCGACGATCACGCCGGTTTTTTGGTCCGCGGCCACGAAGCCCTCCACCATGCCTTCGGCGGCAATGCGGTTGGCCTTTTTCGCGGCGGCAGCCAGGCCCTTCTCGCGAAGGTACTCGATCGCCTTTTCCATATCGCCCCCGGTTTCGATGAGAGCCTTTTTACAGTCCATCATGCCGGCCTGCGTGGTGTCGCGGAGTTCTTTGACCAATTGTGCTGTTACTTCTGCCATTCGGGTTTTCTCTCCTTATTCAGCGGGTTTCTATTCCTGTTCCGCCTCGTCGGCTTTCTTCGTTTGCTTGGGGGCGGCTTTCTTAACAACCTTGGGTTTCTCGGCTTTGGGCGCTTCTTCGGCTTCGGCCTTTACGGGTTCTTCGGCCTGGACCGCCGCTTCTTCCGGTTCCGCTTGCTTTACGGCTTCCGCCTTCTTCACGGGCTTGGGCTGTTCGGCCTTCACGGGTTCCGCGGCCGGCGCTTCGGGCTTCCGGGGCGCCGCGGGCCTCGCCGCCCGCACGGGTTCCCTCACGGCGGCGGGTTCGTCGTCCGAACTGTCGTCGGCATCCATCTGCCGTCCCTGCTTGCCTTCCAGCACCGCGTCGGCCATCTTGCCGGCAATCAGCTTCACGGCGCGGATGGCGTCGTCGTTGCCGGGGATTACATAGTCGATCTCGTCGGGATCGCAGTTGGTATCGACAATGCCCACGATCGGGATGTTCAGCGTCCGGGCTTCGTGCACGGCGATATGTTCCTTGCGGGGATCCACGATAAACAGCGCGCCCGGCAGCTTCTTCATCTCGCGGATGCCGCCGAGGTTCGCTTCCAGTTTTTCACGCTCGTGCAGAAGCTTGATGACTTCCTTTTTGGGAAGCACGTCAAACTGGCCGGACGTTTCCATCTTGTCGATCTGGTTCAAACGGTCCACGCGCGCGCGAATGGTGCGGAAGTTGGTGAGCATGCCGCCCAGCCAACGGTGGTTGACATAAAACATGTTGCAGCGCTGCGCTTCCTGCGCGATGCTTTCCTGCGCCTGCTTCTTGGTGCCGACGAACAAAAGGCTCTGTCCCTGCATGGCCAAATCGCGGACGAAGGCATAGGCCTCGTCGGCCTTGCGGACGGTTTTTTGCAGGTCGATGATGTAGATACCGTTGCGCTCGGTGAAGATGTACTGCGCCATTTTGGGGTTCCAGCGACGGGTTTGGTGGCCGAAGTGGACGCCTGCTTCGAGCAACTGCTTCATTGAAATAACTGCCATGGATTGGTTCCTCCTTGTTTTATCCACCCAGTGCGTCTTATCGCGCGAACACCGCGTTCCGCGGCACAATCGCGCAATCGGCAAAGGTGCGTAGTCCGAACAATTATAGCATAGCCATGGAAAGCGCGCAAGTATTTACATTTGATTCGTTTTAGTTATAATATAATGCATATTGAATTATTATAAGATGCGAAAAAAACCATAGATATGTGATATGATATTAAGAAGTACCAACAACAACTGGTTTTTACATTTGACTTGGCAAATCGATAGTCTTATAATCAATGAAACATTCTACATAAACGAATAATGCTATCGACAAACCTAATATTAAAATTTACAAAAGGTATTAAAATGCAGAAAAGCAAAAAGACATCTACAGGTTGGCAGAGAGATGACATACTAAAACTTGTTACATTAATTATTACGCTAATAATCTTTTATTTCAGCACCTTCTATGAAAGCACCAGCATGATTATTATTGAACCTCCATTAGATGATCTGCCATATAATCTAAATTATCCGATTATTCTCTATGAGTCGAATAGTTCACTGGATAATTATTACTCCACAAACGATGCTATAACTTTCACTTTACACAATCCGAATAATTTCGCCGTACAAGTCAATAAAATTCAAGTTGAAGTCACAGAATTTACGCCCTATGATTCGTATTTGGCAATTTTTTACGATAAGTTTATTGAAAAAGAAGCATTTGATTTCTCTGTTGATTTAGTTAACAATATAAAGATAGGTACTTGTACTATTTTGCCATATGAGGGTTGTTATTATGTACAGAATCCATTTGATCATACTCCAACATATCTTAAACTTTTTCCGAACGACTGTGATACTATAAGATTATATCTTCGGACTAATACAGAAGGTCTATATACTGTTAAATTTATTATTCACTATACCCTTCGTAAAAAAACTAGAAAAAGCGAATCAAATTTTACTATGTCTTTTGTTCGGGAGCCAGAACAGATCGACTACGTCAATAATGCTTTTTATTATGATGATTCAATGGTTGAATTATCGGAGGACCAAACAAAATCATACGAGGCTCAAGCAATTTCGAAGAATATTCCAAACCACTTCAATCAAATCAACAGAGAAGATATAGTCGAAAGTTTTCTTTCTGAACATTTCGAAAATAGTAATATCAATGATACAGTATTCGAGGCTCTAGATTATATTGATAACTATATGCGCTAGCTAAAATATCAGATAGAACTTGTAAGACACCGTTGCCGTAGTACTTCAATCGATCTATAATTCGTATATGAAAGATCAATCAGTAAGTCTTACGAAAAAGGAAGGGGATACATTCTATGGGGAAAAAGACATATAGATTACCATCTTTCATTCTTTTTGTATGCTTAGTAATGTTCATATCCAGATCAGCTATTTCTGATTCTAATAATGTTGTTGTCAATATAAACTGCGGTGCTGTGATCATAGATCAAACTCAGATTAATTTTGAATCTCTTGCCATCAATGTTTCAACTGTCCAACCAAAAATGCAAGGGTTTACAAACGATAAATTGATACAATTCCTTGCGAATGGTCTTTACCAAGCATATGACAAAGATGAGGTAACAGAATATATCCCCCAATCTATCTTGAACAGCTTTAGGCCAAGCCAGCTACGCGGGTTTAGCGCCTCGCACGGATATCAGTATGTGCTATTCGGGCGCTATTATCAGGATTTCAACGATCAGCCGATTTTATGGCGCGTACTCACCGTAAAAAGCGGAAATGCTCTTCTGCTCAGCGAATACATTTTAGATACACGGCCGTTTGACACAAACAGCAACGCGTGGGAAACCAGCGACCTGCGTTCCTGGCTCAACGGCGACTTCAATAGAGAAGCGTTTTCACAGACTGAACGTAACGCGATATTGGACGGCGGAAGTATCGGCAAAGTTTTTATTCTGTCCGATGCGGAGTTGACTAATTCTTCATATGGTTTCAATCCGAACAAATACGCCGAAGACTCTTTCCGCAGGGCGTCAGGTTCCATGTATTCATATTCCAATGGCCTTTGGAATGTCGCGGACAGCGACTATACCAATTATTATGCCCGGTCGGCGCCTAACAGCACAAACGTTGATCTAGTGACCTCCCGAGGCAAATTCTCGCTTGCGAAAATTACACGCAATAACGTAGGTATACGGCCGGCCGTATGGGTAAATATCAGCAACCTTCCGTTTACTAACGGTGACGGCGGCATCACCTATCCTTTTCAGTAAACTTTCGCAGAATAAAAGACCGTATTACAGCATGAGATAGAATACGATCTATTCGTTCCGGATTTTTCGGAATGCCACATTTTCTATACCAGCATAGCTTTTCGGTGCAGCGTACGCTTCGGTTTGACAACCGGCACCCGCGAAAGATATACTGCAATTGCGTATTGATAGGATCGTTTGGAGTAGTACACATGACCTGGCTTGACATCGGGAACGGATGGCGCAACCTGTTTTTGCTCTCCTGCGCGCTGCAGGCGCTTTCGCTGGGCGCGCTGTTTGCCGCGCGCCGCGTATTTTGGAAGGAGCACCGCGTGGCGGCGTTCTTCGCGGGCGCGGCCGTGACGCCGTTTGCGCAGTTCCTCTGGATGCTGCTGCTTTCCCTGCTCTGGCCCAAAGCGCCTAAATTGCTGTATATCGGCGCGCCGCCCGCGCTGGCAGCCGGGTATCTGCTTTGGCTTGTGATCAAGCACCGGAAGCGCTGGACGGCGCTCCTGACAGGCGGCTGGGGAAAAATCCAACAGATCCGCCTTGACCGCGCCGCGGTCGTCTCCATTTGCTTTGCCGCGGCGATGGGCGTGCTGCTGATGCCGGTGTGCATCCGGCTGGCGACATCAACCGTAACCGCGCAGGCGGATTCGGGCGAATATATGGGCCTGGCGCTGCGCTACGCGGAGGGCCGTGATACCGCCGCCTTGTTTGAAAAGGACGACATACAGAAGGATTACCGCGGGAACGCGCATTTCCCGTCGCTGGAGCTGTATATGGCCTACGGGCTGATGCATACGTCCGATGCGTACGGCTATCCCTACGACAAGCCGATGTTCACGGCGACCGGCATGCTGGTGTTTTACCTGCTGGCGGCGTTCATTGCGCTGTGCCTGCGCGTTATACGCGGCAGGGTGCGCTGGCTGATGCTTGCGCTTTTGCTGTTCAACCTGGTTCCCAACCTTGTTTTTTCCGTCGCCAGCGCGCCGCGCGATATATGGCGGTGCCTGGCGGTGCTGCTCGCCGCGCTTGCGTTCTTCGATCTGCGCCCGGCGAAGGGATGGCGCTACGCGCTGTCGCTGTTCGCCGCGTTTATGATCTGCTTTACGGCGATGAGCGCGCACGTGGTGTGCTTCGTCATCGTTCCGTTCATCGTGCTCGCCTGGGCCGTGGCCGTGTTCGCAGAAGCCGCCGCCAAGCGGGAGAGGCCCCTGCGCACGCTGCTGAAAACCGCCGGGATGGCCATAAGCGGCGCGGGGGGCGTGCTGCTCGCGTTCGCGGGCAACCTGTGGTGCTACCTCAAGTGGGGCGAGCTCTCCCCGTGGCGTATCCTGACCTCCTACACGGACGCGCCCTGGTACGCCACCTATATGCGCATGGAGTACCGGCTGGAGGAAACCACCACGCACCTTGACTTCTGGAAAGCAAAGTACGACATCGTGATGGCGTACGCCACGCCCGCGGGCATCTGGGGCGCGCGGCTGGCGCTGGCGGCGCTGGTCCTCGGGACCGGTTGGATGCTCTGGAAGCGCAGGCAAAAGCCCGCCGGCCTCATGCGGGTTACGCCCGATGTATCCGTGCTCACCGTCGCGCTGCTGACGCTGTTCACCCTAGCGCCGATGACGGGGCTTCTGGACACAGGCTTTTACAGCTTTTCCGGCACGTTTATCAAGCTGCAGCGCTATACGCTGCAGTGGTACCTGTTCGCGTGCGCGATGATCGCCGCCGCCGGCGCGTTCGTCGAGGACCGATGGCCCGCGTTCCAGGCGTGGATGCAAAAAAAGCTGCGCCGGGCGTCCTGCCCGCTGTGGACGGCGAAAATCCCCGCCTTTGCCTGCGCGCTGCTGTGCGCCGTTTGGTTTGCAAGCGGCACGGGGGTGACGGGCTATTCCGCGAGCTTTTACCGCTACGGCCGCCCGATGCTGACGGACGCGCTCTACGCGCAGGACAATTACTTTGTCGGACGGTACGGCACGCTGATACAGTTTGCCCGGCTGGTTCCGGAGGACCGGAAGATCATCATCGCGCGCGAGAGCTACCAGTACCCGCTGCATTCCCGCGCGCTCCTGCTGACGACAAACCCGGTCGCGCCCATCCTCAACCTGCCGCTTGCGGAGATCCCCGCCGCGCTTAACGCCAGGAACGTCGCCGCCGTGGCGACCGAGCCGGGCTTCTGGGACGAGCGGTTCTATGCCGAAACCACGCTCAGCGAATACCTGAGCGCCCTGCCGCCCGGGCAGATCGTGCAAAAGGACAACATGCGCCTCTATATCCTCGACGCGGATCTCGCCGCCGCGTTCCACGCGTCGTACGATTGAGCCCCTTCTTTTCTTTTTGACAAAAGAAAAGGAGCAAAAGAAAATCAATTTTGGCCGTGCGACGCACGGCCAAGCGTTATAAAGAATATACTGGTTAAAAAGAGCTCGTCAACGCACATCGTACCTGTAACGATGGCCTGCTCAAAAAGTGTAAGATGCAAGAAAGCAAATCGGCAAGGAGCTGAGCGTACCCGTGGCGTACGTGATGCCAACTGACATCCCGAATAGGGAGGGCATAGCCCGACTAGCGCCCGAAATTTGCGAATAAGGGAGGCCGAAAGGCCGACTAGCCACCGAGGTTCTGAAAGAACCGGATGGCGTAGCTGCAACACGACGAAGGAGTGGAACAGCCGCAAAAAGCAAATGAAGCGCGTAGCCTCGCCCAGGCGTTGAGCCGGGCGAGGCCGCAAAAAGCTGACAACGCAGATTGCACTTTTTCAGCAGGCTAACTCAATAATTAAGGTACTCAATCTCCAACGATGGATCGCAGCCTTCAAACGCCTGCTGCGCAATCATCTTCTTGGAACGGATGCGCACGGTGCGCAGGTTTTCGTCGCCGAAGAACGCATAATCCTCGATGGTATCCACGCCCTTGGCGACCACCTTTTTCAGGTTCGTGCAGCCGTAGAACATGCTGGTCGGAATCACGGTGATGCTGTCGGGCAGGCGCAGCTTTTCCATCGACGTGCAGTTTTGCAACAGGTGGCTGCCGATGTTTTTCAGCTTGCTGTCCTTGGAAAAGTTGATGCCCGCAAGCGAGGAACAGAAGCGGAAAACGCTGGTCCCCAGCGTTTCCACCGACGGCGGAACTGTGAATTCCTCCATCGCCTCGCACATGGCGAACGCATACTCGCCGATTTCCAGCAGCCCGGAACTGGCGTTCATGTGCACGTTACGCAGCGATCCGCAGCCGTAAAACGCGTAGGGCCCGATTTCCAGCAGCGAGTCCGGCAACCAGATTTCCTTAAGGTTGTTGCAGCCGTAAAAGAAGCTGCCCGGCAATTGTTGTATGCCGTTGGGCAACTCTACGCGGATGATTTTATCATCGTTGCGGAATCCGTACTCGCCCAGCTTCTGAAACTCGGCCACGCTGCCGATGCGCAGGATGCCGCCTTCCGCCTGCCGGGGCGCGGCCGCCGCGTTGTCCTGCGCGGTATACGCCTCGTCGTCATCGTCGTCCGCATCCAAAAACCGGGGCGCCTGTGGCATGGGCGCGGAAGGCGGCGCAGGCGCGGGTTCCTCTCTTGGTGCCGGTTCAAATGGGGGCAGGGGTTCCGGGATGGGATCGGCCGCGGGTTCCGGAACCAGCCAGGACATGGGCGCCGGTTGAGGCGCGGGCATAGGTTCCGGTCTGGGCGCGGGTGCGGGCGCGGGTTCCGGAGCCGGCCGGAACATGGGCGCCGGTTGAGGCACGGGTATGGGTTCCGGTCTGGGCGCAGGTGCGGGCGCGGGTTCCGGAGCCGGCCGGAACATGGGCGCCGGCTGGGGCGCGGGTATGGGTTCCGGTCTGGGCGCGGGTGCGGGCGCAGGTTTGGATACCGGCGCGGGCACGGGCGCCGGACGGCTGAACGGGGCGGGCTGCGTTTCATACAGGGCGCCGAGCTCGCCGTTGCGGATCATTTTGCGCATCTCCTGCAAAAATACGTCTTTTACGTTAAACCCGCGGTTTTCCAGCATGCAGGTGACCGCCGCGCACATCATGGCGGCCGTGACGTTGGAAAGCTGCGAGCTGATCTGATGGACGCTGTCGGAATAATCGCAGAAAAGAGAGTTCAAAACCTCGTTCATTTCCGTATCCGCGTCGGCAAACGGCTTCAGCGGGGCGGGCTTGGGTTCCTCCGCAGCCTGCCGCTGCGCGGCGGCGAGGTTTTTTTCCCGCTCGTCAAGCGCAGCCTGCCGTTCCTCCAGGTACCGCGCCTCCCGGTTGATGGCAAGCTCGCGCTTTTCCAATTGATTAGCCATTTCGATGAGCTTTTCCATCTGCGTCTGGTTCTCTTTTTTGTCACTCATGTGCAGGCTGCTCCTTTTTCTCTGTCAATGCCCGTGAAACCGGGCCGCTCGCCGGTACGAAACGCGTTGCGTCCATCCGCCGTCTTCCGGATCGTGCGTATATTCCGTGCAAAGGGATCGGCCGCCGCACCCTTTCCAAACGATACGCGCCGGCGCGATCGCCGGGATTCGCCGCCGTATGGGGAGACGTTCCCTGTCTGCATAAATATCCGAATTTATTATAATTCTGTTACTACGGAACGTCAAGCGTATTACGGCTTTCCGCAATTACGAATTATACCGGTAAGTATACAGCCGCTGTTTATTCCTGCGGTACCCGCGCCTTTCGACGGCTTGAATCCAGCGCTCGGATTTTTCGTTCACCCAGGCAGCCGCGTAGTGGTATCCCCTTTTTTGGGAATTCCGGTCGGCCGCAAAGTGCAGAAGGCCGCTGAGCTTTACGTTGCGGTACGGGGCGTCCACGACAATCCAGCGGAGTTTGGCCGAGTAGCCCTTCACGGCGCGGACCAGGATTGCGGCGATCTTCTCCTTGTCTCGGATCACGAACACATGCCCCAGGTTGATGCTCCCGATCAACTCCTCCCGGGAAGGAAGCTCGTCCAGAACCGGGTCAAAACCTGCCCGCAGCAGCTTATTGATTTTGTAATACTCCCCGCCCATAGCCAGGCTGACGGCAACATGGCGCGGCAGCCCCAAGCGCACGTAGTGATAGGGATTCAGGTTTCTGTCCAGCTTGCGGCTGATGTTCACGCTGATACGGGCGAGCGTAAAGTAACTCTGCGCCATCAGCGCGTCGCAGAGCGGGTAGGCCTTATCCTCCAGCCGAATCTGATCGCATACGACCGGCAGGCCGTTGGGCGGCATCTGCAGCACGGCGCCCGCCCGCGCGATATAGTAGAGCTTACAATAGTTCTCAAAGGCGCTGAAGATCAGCAAATGGTCCGGGTTTTTCACATAGGACAGCCGGCGTTCTTCTATCAGCCTGCGCGCGTCGCCGGGCGCCGGAAGGCCGTTGACCAGCGGCGGCGAAAAGGCGGCCATCGCCTCGTCCACCAAGCCGCAGTATTGCGGATAGTCCCTGAAACACATGCCGGGGGATTGCGGCTTCATTTGTTATTCCTCCGTATGAGGTGCCCCGTGTTCACGGCAGGGGCCTACGGGAGCCTGCGCCTTCGTTTTGAACCGCCCGCTTCGCGGCGGGCGCCCCTGCGGGGCGGGTTGTCCCGATCGATACACAGAATAAAGGCCCCGTCGCGGGAGCGGAGCGTGCAGCCGGCCGGCCTTTCGCCAGGCATTGAAACCGCGGCGGCGCCGTTGTGCCCGGGGCCGTGTCCTCCCGCCGGGGCAACCAGCCCGCAGTCATCGTCAGCCGCCCTTTTCCTGCCTGTGGCGGTCAACCAGCGCCTGGATGGCCTGCATGGAGTTAAAATTTTCCGGTTCCAGGTCACCGATCGAAATGCTGACCCCAAAGCGGCTGTTCAGCTCCGTCAGGACCGCGACCACATTGAAAGAATCCAGCAAACCGTCGTCAACCAACGCCGTTTCGTTTGGGTAGTCAACGCCGGGATGAATGGCTTCCAGAATCTTCTGTATAGTATTCATCGTCCGCGATTCCTCCATATATTGTAGTGTAACAGTTCGATTTGGGAATGTCAATGATGCGAATACCGGGCCGTAGGCGTTTCCGCCGCCGGTTTCAGCAGGGCCGTCCGTCTGGTATAATACGGGTATCCGGGGCTGAGCGTCCGCCGCTCCCGCAGCCCGGCGCCATGGCCCGACAGCCGGGCCGCCCCCGGGAGCAGCCGATACGGGCGCCGGCGCTGGGCGCGCATAAAAGTTTGCAAACAGTCACCGTTTCGTGCGAAAATCGTCACACATTGGGTCCGCGAATCGGGAATAATGGTGCCATCCTCCATGCGCATCGCCCCCGCGCGGCGCAGATCCCGGTTTCGGGGCGAACCCCAAAAAGCAAGCGAACGAAAGGGTACCAATCCTATGAAGAAAATGAACAGGATCAAGCTCGCGCTGGATATCCTGATGCTCCTGATATTGCTGCTGATGTACCGCAGCGACGTATTGGGGTTAAGCTTCCACGAAATCGGAGGCATGGCGGTTTGCGGGTTGTTCATCATCCATAAGCTGCTCAACGGAAAGTGGATTCTCGTGGTCACGGGCAAACTGTTTTCCAAAAAGACCGCGTGGCGCTGCAAGGTGAACTGGCTGATCGACTTCCTGCTGCTCTTGTGCTTTACCTATATTCTGATCAGCGGGATCTTCATCAGCAAAATCGTGTTCGACGGGCAGCGCGGCGCTTCGGTATGGAAAACGGGGCACTTCGCGGTTTCGGCGCTCGCGCTTGTGCTGATCGGCGTCCATCTGGGTACGCACTACGAGTTCATCATCGCCCGCCTGCACGCGCGCAAGCTGCCGCTGCTGCTCCGCCGCATAGCCGCCATCGTAGTGAGCGTGCTGATTCTGGGCTTCGGCGCGTATGAGCTCACCGCGACCAGCTTCGTAAGCTGGTTAGGCAGCCTGGGCGTGGTCGTGGGCACCGGCGAGCTGCTGCCCGACAGCGAGCACGGAGAGGAAGACACTCTCCCCGCATTGGCGGACGGAACGGCCGCCGCGCTTGCGCCGGTTGGCGAGGAAGAAGAGGTGCACGGCAACGGCCGCGGCGGCGGCAAGGGCAACGGCAAAGGCAAAAATGCCAACCTCGGCGGGTTCTATCCCTCGCTGGTTCCGCAGGTGCTGCTGAGCTTCCTGAGTATCGCGCTCATCCCCGCCGTGATCACGGCGTGGATCGACGGGTTCCAGCGGGCCCGAAAGCGCAAAAAGCGCGTCCAGTGCAAGCTGCCGACATAACGCGGGGCGGAGAAAAGAACATTCCCTTTCTTTCAGGATAAAAGATAAACAACAGCTGCCGCGTATTTCGCGGCAGCTGTTGATAAACCGTGTTTGGCAACCGGATACCGGCTTGTTTACAAAGAACCCGTATCGTGGATTCCTCCCGGTTTCCTTGCCGCTTTACTCATGCCCGGCCGCAATACCCTGTCAGCCTACCATCAATCACCCGCACCGGACTTCGCCGAAGCTTCCGCTGCAGCATGCTTCCCTTCAATACCGCGGCATCACGAGTCGGCGGCAGGGAAGGACGAATGCCCGGTTAACCAGCGCGTTACCAAGCGAACCGGAAAAAGCGTGCGCTCTGGGGCACAGCCGCACGGCGGCCCGGCGATCCGAAGGCGGGCGGCTTTCAGGAACCATACGACAGGCAAGGGAGTGGGACGCCGCTCAAACCGAGCGGCCGGCCTTTTTCTCCTGCTTTTTTTCATAGAGCCGTTCGTCCGCCAGCTTCAGCACCTCTTCGGGCGAAGCGCATCGCGAACGCAGCGCAAACCCATAACTGACCGAAACCGGGATATCAAGCTGGCAGGCTCCCTCCATCGCCGCTTCGATCCGCTCAACCATAGCGTTTACGCTTTCCTGCGACGCGGCGGCCTGAATGACCAGGAATTCGTCGCCGCCGTAGCGCACGACGAAATCCGAAGCGCGCGCTTTTTCGCTGATGCATTTGGCGACGCTGCGCAAAACGATATCCCCGAAAATATGCCCGTGCTCGTCGTTGAGTTTTTTAAAGTCGTCGACATCAAACATCATGAGCATATAATCGGTGTTTTCATGCTTGTACAGCAGTTCCTGATGTTCCAGAATCAAGTCCAGCAATTTACGGTTATACAGCTGCGTCAGCTCGTCTTTGAAGGAACTGCGCAGGAATTTGTCGTTGAGTTCATTGTACTCCTTTTGCTTTGTCATCATATACAACACGATTAGCATCACGGTCATCGCAAATGCGGCGATGAGATACACCAGGGACGCCGCGTTATCGGTCTTTGAAAATTCAATCAGCGAGGAATACACCGTGAAACCCAGCAGCATGACCTGATAACCGGCCAGCAGCCAGGTAAGCCTTTTGCCGGAAAACAGGGTGATGATCGCCACCAGAACAATCAGCGACAGGTATGGCGCAATACCGGTAATGCCGGTCATCAGCCAGAGCACCGGCGTAAAGATAAAGGCGGCGTACAGCATGGTGAAAAAGCTTGCCGTGTCGATCCGCATACGCTTGCGCCACACCAGCACGATGTTGAACAGGACACAAAGAACCATGCCCGAGAACATGTAATCATACAGCCAATCGGTGTAAAAGATGCTTGAAATAATCACGCCGATGGCGCCGGAAACCGCGGTGACGGCCATGAACGTCTTTTGCAGCCTTGTGCGCGTAACATCATACTGCTGCTGCTTATAAAGGTTCAACAATAATTGATCGCTGTCCATTCGTATCCCTCCGTAAAAACGTCTTCTCCGTGGAACGGGCGGCAACTGCGGTCTGGCTTTTTGAATTGCTGTTACCAGTGTATCACAGTCCGCACGTCAAGAAAACCCGGCGCGTTTTGCGCATGGTTTTGTTTATGCCTTTTGACCGTTGTCTATCGTGCGCACCGGCTTGCCCCTATGATTCGAGGTTCCGGGCAGCCAAAATGCATTCATGCCGTATTCGGCGCCTGCGAACGGCACTGATATATGAAGGCTGCGCCGGTTTGCACAGCGCCGTGACCGGCAGGGAACGAAGCGGTCACAAAACGGAGGTATACAGAAGCGGCATTGCCCGCGCCTGCACTTTTGCATGCGATGGCCGATGCCGCTTGATACTGACAAGAAAGGCGGGCAAGCTCCCGGCCGGCGCCCGAAGTTTTGAAGCAATAAAAACCTTGCGGCCGCGCCCTTACGAAGCCGCGCAGATAAATCAGGTGTTTTCAGCAGATTGATACGGCCTTGCGTAAAGGTCTTTCTTCTTTCCTCCGTTTTTGCGTATCCAGCGTTTCCAGCCGATATTGCCCATGAAGAGGTAGAGCCTGCTGGGGAAATGGATGCGAAGGCAAACGCTTTTGGCGGGTTCGCACGTGCCTGATTTGATCTCCGCCTGGATGCGCTTGCACGCTTCCTGGAATTTTACCATCATCTTCTTCACCGGAGACACAGACATCGCAACCATCCCGCCGCCGCCGATCAGGATGCCGAAGCCGTACCGCGCGCCGACGGCTTTGGCAAACCTGCCGATCACGCGCGAGGCCTCCTCGTTGATCTCCGGCTCGGGAAATCCGCAGTTGACCACGGAATAGACGGCAGTCTGCCTGCGCTCGGGCAGCTTCGCCGCATACTCCCCGTACCGCTGTAAAAACCGCATCGTAATCCCCGGCAGGCAGAAGATATACAGCGGGAAGACGACGATCATCGCGTCCGCGGCGGCCATCGCGGCAAACGCCTCGCCGGTCGTCTGTTTTGTCAGGGTTTCCCGCGCGTTGATCACGCGCACGTCGATCGTTTCGTCCCGCATAGCGGCCGCTGCGATGGCCGCCAGATGGTCGGAAGCGGCCGTTCCCGGCGGCTTCGGGCTTGCGCTGATGATGACCGCATGCTTCTGTTCGTTCATAACTCATCCCCCGCAGTTTTCAAATCGACGGCCAGCAATTCCCGCGTAAGCTTTTCGTCGTCGTCCCCATAGATCAGCACCGCGCCGTTGCGGCGGTGTTTGGTCGTAATATCGCGGAACAGGCCGGCGTCCTCCGCCGTCAGTCCGTCGCCGTAGGCGATCATTACAATGCGCGGATTTTTTGCATACCGCGCCGGATGCATGGTGGAGCCGTCCGGCCGGACGACGAAGAACGGCAGGATGTTGGGAATCCAGCGGTCCAGCGTCGATTTCATGTTCGCGGAAAACTGGCCGAACACCAGCGGCACCAGATAAACCAACACGTCGCTGTTCATGGCGGTGCGGTTGATTTCTTCCATGGAGTCCTTGCGCACGCACTGGCCCGGCGTTTTCACCCAGCAGCCGAAGCACCCCACGCAATACTTGAGCTCCTCCTCTTCCAGCCGCTTTTCGGTGATCGTAAATCCTTTTTGCTTCAGACAGCGTTTTACCGCGGCTTCCAGCTGACGGAGCCTTTCGGTGGCAAACTCGCCGTCGGACAGGATGTAGGCTTTCACAGATTTCCCTCCTTAATGTTAACATCGTAAACATACAATACCGCGTAATGTTTACTATGTCAACATTTCATGCTATAATTTAACCCAACTTTAATCTTACCGCCGAGGTGGAGACCGATGCCCGGACAACCCTATCACCACGGAGACCTGAAAACACAGCTGATCGAGCAGGGCCTGAAGCTGTTGGACACGGAAGGCTACGAAAGCTTTTCGCTGCGCAAGGTAGCCAAGCTGTGCGGAGTCAGCCAGACCGCGCCGTACCGCCACTTCAAGAACAAGGACGACCTGATCGGCGCCATAACTGGGCAGGCACTGGGAGCGTTTGCCCGGCGGCTCGAGTCCGCCGTCGCGCAGCACCCGGATGATTCCATGGAGCAGCTTAAGGAAATGGGCGTCGCCTACATCCGCTTTTTCGCCGAAAATCCCGAGTATCTGCGCCTGCTGTTTTTAACCGATATCCGCATCCGCATGCGCTTTTTCGGGGACGAGCGGGTAAAAAAGCACAGCAATTCCGCCGGTATCCTGTACGCCGTGACCGCCAGCTACGTCAAGGCCCATCCCGAGGAGCACTACACACAGGAAGAAATGGCACTCGCCAGTTGGGGCCTTGTTCACGGCATCGCCACACTCATCGCATCCGGCGAACTGCCTAATGACGAACCCACCCTCGCGCTCGCGGAAAAAGTCGTACGCGGACTGCTGACGAGCTGAAAGAGGAATCGGAGAGTTTTCACTGCCTCTGGTCATGGTGAAGCGGGAATCTCCCCACAATATGCTATTTCGCTTCTTTCGGAAGCTGCGTGATCGTCCATCTCTGCACGTCCGTTTGCATAACGAGCGAGCCCAGACCGGCATAAATCGGGTCATGCCCGAGCTTTACAATCTGCTTGTACGCCGGTTCGCGGCGCGGGTGCGGAAAGTAATGTGACGAACACCGCCTGCGGGTCCGCCGCAGCGAGCCGCAGTTCAATCGGCGTTTACGCCTGTTCCACGGGGATACCCAGCTTGAGCGCTTCCCGGAACAGGCGTTTGTGCAGATTGCTGGAAGGACGCTCAAACCCGGCGGAGAGCGCGCCGATCTTATACAGCGGCAGCAGGTCGATGATTCCGTTGATATGGTCGTCGTGCAGGTGCGTGTTGATGATATAATCAAACCGTGCAGTCCCCAGCTGCTTAAGAAGCCGCGGCACGAGCGCAACCGTCTCAAGCAGGCCGCAGTCGATCATCGCGGTCTCAACGTTGCAGCGAAGGATAAAGCAATCGGCGGCAAAACCGAGCTCCGCCGCGACGACCGTGAGCACTTCGTCCGAGTAAGGAAACGCGCCATGCATTACGCCGATTACAAAACCGTGCTTCTGGCCAACAACACCATGAACATCTACCGCGGCTGCTCGCATGGCTGCATCTATTGCGATTCGCGCAGCGCCTGCTATCAGATCGGCCATCCATTCGAGGATATCGAGGTGAAACGCGGCGCGGACAAAATCCTCGACAATCAGCTGCTGCGGCGGCGTAAAAAGGCCATGATCAACTCCGGCAGCATGTGCGATCCCTACATCCCGCTGGAGGACGAGCTGCGCCTCACGCGCCGGTGTCTGGAGGCGGTCGCGCGCCGCGGGTTCGGGCTTTCGATCCTCTCCAAGTCCGACCGGATGCTCCGGGATATGGACCTGTTTGAAGAAATAAACCGCAGGCAAAAGTGTGTGGTTTGCACTACGCTGACCACGTTTGACGAGACGCTGTGTAAAAAGCTCGAGCCCAACGTTTCCGCCACCGCTGCGCGCGTGAACGTGCTCATGGAATGCAAAAAGCGCGGCATACCCACCGTGGTCTGGCTGACGCCCATCCTGCCGTTCTTAGGCGATACCGAGGCAAACGTGAACGGGTTGCTTGACTATTGCGTCGCTGCGGGCGTGCGCGGCGTCCTCTCCTTCGGCATGGGGCTCACCCTGCGCGAGGGCGACCGCGAGTACTTCTACGCGCAGCTTGACAGGCTCTTCCCCGGCCTCAGGCAGCGCTATATCGATGCCTTCGGTCTCAGCTACGTCTGCAACAGCCCGAACAGCGGCCGCCTCATGGCGCTGCTTGCCGCCCGCTGCGAAAAGCACGGCATCCTCTATGATCCGGACGCCGTATTCCGCTACCTGCGCGAACTGCCGGAGGAGCCGCTCCAGCTGTCGATGTTTGACTGAGTACGGCGGCAGGACGACAATCCGAATTGATGGGCGGTCTGTGCGGGAGCCGACTCCCTGCCATACCGCAATCCATCGCGTTCAGCGGCTGCAAGCGCTTCAATTCATCAGGCTATACTATAAATATTACAAAATAATAATAAAATGTTATAAATTCGAAATATTCTATTTACAAATAGAGAATTTTGTGACATAATATATCCAGATATTACCTGTCACATTTTTACTGTGCTTTGAGAGTGTGGACATGAGGGCGAAATACTTATCTCCGGGGCAGGTTTCCCGCCAAACCGCGCTGGCTGAATACGCCGCAAGCATACGCTCCCTCGCGCCGTGTTTGGAAAAAATCAGCATCGGAACGTAAGCACTTCGTTTCCTGGCCGCTCCCTCTGAAAAAAAGGAGGTTTCCTCATGCGAAAGCTTATCTCGGTTCTCCTGTTTTGCACTCTGCTGCTCGGAGCAGCGCTGGCCGAATCCGCCCCCACGGCAACTTATGACATCGTACTGGCGGAAAACGCCACTACGGGGTATCTCTGGAATTTCACCGTCAGCGACGGCGCCATTCTGGCTGTAACCGACGAAGGCCAGACTGCCGGCGACACGGCGACCGCAGGCGCTCCAGGCACGCATTCCTGGGCCGTCGCCGGTCTGGCTGCGGGCGAAGCGACCCTCACATTCACCTATGCGCAGCCCTGGGAGGGCGGAGCGTCCGGGATTGAGTTCACCTATTCCTTCATTGTGGATAGCGATGGGAACGTAAACCTGGTCGATACCCAGGCGGTTCAGGGAGAATCTGAGCCAAACCTGATCATTCTTTCCCAGTATGAGGATCAGGCTACCGGCCTGCGCTGGGAGTATGAACTGAGCGACGCCAATGTGCTGGAGCTCGTTGGAGAAAGCTATCTGGACTTTACGGCGTTTGTAAACGAGGACGGTGCGGCCTACGTGGGCGGCAACCACTACTGGGCATTCCGTGCTATTGGCGAAGGCAACGCCACGATCACGTTCTCGCACCACGATTCGGAAGCGGACACGGAGCCGACCGCCGTTATCGTTTATGATTTCCTGATTGCCGACAGCGAATTGCCGATACTGGGCGGCGACTATCCCTACCTCAGTGAAGACGGCGGCGACTATCCCTACTTCGCCGAAGACGGCGCCGGATATTACGTCCGCGCTGAGGATGGCGACGGGTACTACGTCCGCTCCGAAGCCAGCGACGGGTATTATGTCCGTGCCGAGGCCGGCGACGGGTATTACGTCCGCTCCGAGGATAGCGACGGGTACTACGTACGCACCGAGGAAGGCCCCGAGTACTACGTCCGTACCGAAGCCGGTGAAGACTATCCCTACCTCAGCGGGGACGGCATCGGCTATTACGTCCGCTCCGAGGCGGGCGACGGCTATTACGTCCGCTCCGAGGACGGCGAAGAGTATCCCTACCTCAGCAAGGACGGCGACGGGTACTACGTCCGCACCGAGGACGGCGACGGCTATTACGTCCGCAGCAAAAACGGCAGCGGATATTACGTCCGTACCGAAGCGGGCGACGGCTATTACGTCCGCTCCGAGGACGGCGGCGACTATCCCTATCTCAGCGAGGACGGCAGCGGCTATTACGTCCGCAGCGCGGATGGCGACGGGTATTACGTCCGCAGCGTGAGCGGCGACGCGTATCCCTACCTCAGCGAAGCCGGCGATGAATATCCCTACCTCAGCGGGGATGGCGACGGATACTATGTGCGCAGCGCCAACGGCGCCGGGTACTATGTCCGCGGCACGGAAGGCGACGGGTATTACGTCCGCAGCGAAGCCGGGGACGGGTATTATGTCCGGGGCGCGCAGGGTGACGGGTATTACGTCCGCACCGAGGAGGGCGACGGGTACTACGTCCGCACCGAAAGCGGCGGCGGATATCCCTACCTCAGCGCAGAGACCTGGCCGTCCACCGAAACCGGCTGGGTAGCCGACGAGGCCAATTGGGTAACCGGTGAAGACAGCAACGATGGAAGACTTCTGTACGGCAAAATTCTGGCGCTGGCGGACGACGGAAAGCTGCTGGACGACGGCATCCTGGCACTGGCAGATGATAAGCTGCTGGCAAGCGACGGATTTCTGACGCTGGTAGACGATGAAATCCTGGCACTGGCGGACGACGAAATCCTCATTCTGGCGGATGATGGAAAGCTGCTGGCCGACGGCGACGACCATCCCGTACTCAGCGAGGACAGCAGCGACGGAAAGCTGATACTGGCGAACGACGGGAAACTGCTGGATGACGGCGACGACCATCCCGTACTCAGCGAGGACAGCAGCGACGGAAAGCTGATACTGGCGAACGACGGGAAACTGCTGGATGACGGCAGCCTCGGGAAAAAGAAAACCGTGGTCATCCTTCCGCTGGCTGTTGACGGGGACGACGGGTTTGTGCCCGAAACCATGCACCACCTCGACCTGTCCTTCATCTAACCCGAACACACCGCTTTGACCGGCGGCTGAAAAACACGGCGTCCCCCATCATTGGGGGACGCCGTTTCCGTCGCCTGCGCGAGCTGCCGGAGGAGCCGCCGCGGCTGTCGATGTTTGATTTGGCGGACTTTCTTAGGGGTTGCACCCCTATGACCTTGCCAAGGGCGCTGCCCTTGACCCATTATTGGCCGCGCAATGCGAGCCAACAGTATCAGTACATACTCATGACGTTGCCTCCAGCCCGCCCAGAAGGCGTGATATGCGAGGCGGCCAGGAGGGGTGGTCTGCGCTTACTCGTAGCGTAAGTGATGCCGACTGCCATTCCGTAGCTGACAACGCAGGTCAGGTGTTTTGGACAGGCTCCAGCCCGTTCAAAACACCTGAGGTATGAGGAAGCGAAAGCGGCAAGGCCTGAGCTTACCCATTTGCAAGTGATGGCCGTTGCCGCTTGATGCTGACAAAATAGATCAGGTTTTTTCAACGGGCTGGACGGGCAGCCAGATACCCCAGCGCTTATCCTCCCACTCCATCTCCTGGCAGGGATACACCTCGATGTTCATGCCGGAGGCGGGCTCATACTGGGTGTTCGCGGGCAGCCATTCGGAATAGATCTGGCGGTTGAGGGTTTGGATATCCTTGCCGGTGGTGCCTTCGGTATGGAACATCGCCCAGGTATACGCGGGAATGGTGCGCTTCGTCATGCCCTCGGGCACGGGCGCGTCCGGTTCGCAGAAGTTGCCGATCAGATAGGGAAAATCCGTCTTGCTTCCGTCCTCAAAGCAGCAGCCCAGCAGCGGCGCGACCTGCCTCATCTGACCCTTTTGAAAGAATTCCTCCCAGAACCCGGGAATTTCCGCCATGGAGCTGTCCATGGCAAACCGGCGCTCGAAGCCCATCACGGTCATCGGGCCCTTGGTTTCGATCTGATAATCCATCCTGCTTCCTCCTTTGAGCGATACGTTGATTTGGAGCGGCGCCATGAACATGAGCCGGGCCTGCGGGCGCTTCGCCGCCGAGGGCGAAATGCCGTGGAAGCGGCGGAAGGCCTTGTGAAAGCTTTCGGGGGTCTCGTAGCCGTACCGGAGCGCTACGTCCAGCACCTTTGCGCCCCGCGCCTGCAGCTCCTGCCCGGCCAGCGACATCCGGCGGCTGCGGATATACTCCGAAAGCGTCAGGTCCGTCAGCCCGCTGAAGATGCGCTGCAGGTAGAACGGCGAATACGCGGCGTACCGCGCGGCGGCTTCGATCGAAAGCGCCGGGTCCGTCAGATGCTCCTCGATGTAATAAAGCAGCCGGTTCATCCCCGTGATCCAGTCCATACACGCCCTCCTTTGCCGTATCAGCGTACCATAGGCCGTCGAAAAAAACCTGCGATATTCTGCGATGATTTGTCCGATTGATACCGCCATTGTACCCGCTGTGCACCGTCGGTGCAAGAAGCCGCGCAGCGCAAAACGGGCAGGCGTTTCCGCCTGCCCGCATGGATGGGCCCTTGTTTATCTCCGGTTTCTTACGCCGCCGGCAGGAACTCGATGTTGTGCAAGAGCTCCAGCATGAAGGCGTTGTCCGCTTCGGTGATGGGGCTGAAGTCGTCGTGCCACTGCGTGAGCTCAACAAAATAGCCGAGGTAGACCGTAAAGATGGCGTTGATTCCCTCTTCGTCCGCGTTTACGACGATATAATCGTTGCCGCTGGGGGTCGTCTCAACGGTGATCTCAGGATCTTCGTACTGCGCGCCTGCCTGCGCCTTGAGTTCTTCCACTTCTTCAGCGCTCAGCTCTTTGAGGGAAAGATCGCCGTAGATATCGGACGGCGCGATGGTAATCGCGACGGAAGCCAGCCCCGGACTCGTGATCTCGCAAAAGCTGACCAGTGCCGAGCTGGCCTGATCGCCGACCGCGGCGCCCGCGGGCAGTTCCATTTCAATATCGAAGTCGGAGCTGTCCTCCAAAAACTTGACGGTCTCGGCCAAAGCGCCGCTGCAAACCAGCATCATCACAACCGCAAGCAGAATTGCCAGTGTCTTTTTCATTTCAATGCCTCCCATTATATTCTCATACCGTGAACGCCCAATGAAACCCGCTGTCAGCTGCCGGACCCGACGCCGGCATCGGTCAGGAAATCACGCATCATAAAGCCGCAAGTGCCGGTTGATTCTTCAAGCACCTGCGCCCACGTATTGTTCTGGGACAGCACGCGCAGCATGGCGCCGGCATAGTAGATGGTGTAGACGTCCGTTGTTTTTGACGGCGCCCAGCGCAGGTTGACAAAGCCGGAAGGCGTGGACGGGCGCACGGTAACATAGTAATCGGCTTTCACAAAGCTCTTGTACGAAATGCCGCCTGAGGGCGACGGGGTGGGAGTCGGCGAGGGTTTGCTGGTAGGCGGCGTGGAGGAGAGGTAACGGGACATGACGTAGCCGGCATAGCCGCTATAGGTTACGTAGCTCCACGCGGCGTCGTAATAATCCGTAGAATCCATCATGGCGCCATAGGGAATGGTGGTGACGACGCTGAAGTCCTTGGAGGGGCCTGAACGCATGTACAGCCCCTTGCCGTTGCTTGTGGAAACGTATTGGGGGCCGATCAGCGCTGACGCGCCCATGATGGGAAGCATGGATACCAGCATCATAGCCAGTATCAAACCAATCAGAATCCGGTTCTTCATGTAATGATATCCTCCTTTATTTTAACGCGTTGCGTAATTGTGAATTCAGTATATCCCATTATTTACAGTTGTCAACATTTATTTCGCAAGATCGTCCGCTTTCGTTCTGTTATTTGGTATATATTGGCTATTATGCTCCGAGCGGATTAAGACATAGACTATGCGCAGCAACGCTTTTCGTTGCCGTTTCTCAAATGCGTCTCTTTTGTGACGTTATGTTAAATTTCGTAGCATTTAACTCCTGTTTTGTGTCCGCACGGGTTTGCTCCCGTCCGTTACGGATCATCGGCCGGCGGCGCTCCATTCCATGGGAGGCCGCCGGCCCGCGGGAAACGCACTTGTCATGTTTCCGGCCAGCGCGCCGCCGGGCGCCGCGCATAGCACGGTTTTAGCGCGGCGCACGTCCGCAAACTGTTGACAGCGCTTAAAAACCGTGATATACTCCCAACCGTAAGCAGAAGCTGCCCGCTTCTCACCGCGCGAATTCAGTTTTGCGCAGGTCACGGCACATGAGCCCGTGGCGGTTTGTTAATGTGGCGGGTGGTATGCCCGGCACTTTTTTGTTGCGGTTCCGGGCGATACCCGGCGCAGCCGAAAAGTGCCAAACCCGAAACAGCGAACGCTTATACAGCAATAAACTTGGAGGTGTTATACATCAACAACGAACCGATGATCAACGACGAAATCAGAGATCGTGAGGTACGGCTGATCGACAGCGACGGAACCCAGCTGGGCATCATGCCCACGCGGGACGCCATGCAAAAAGCGGAGGAAAAGGGTTTGGACCTGGTCAAGATCGTGCCCAACGCCAAGCCGCCCGTCTGTAAGCTGATCAACTACGACAAGCACCGCTATGAGCAGGCCAAGCGCGAGCGCGAGATGCGCAAAAACCAGCGCATCGTGGAGCTCAAAGAGGTGCAGCTCTCCGCCACCATCGAGGAAAACGACATTCAAACCCGGTAC
Source organism: Candidatus Limiplasma sp. (assembly GCA_963674895.2). Lineage (GTDB taxonomy): Bacteria > Bacillota > Clostridia > Christensenellales > Aristaeellaceae > CAXXOK01. The sequence goes on along the minus strand of CAXXCY010000001.1, from coordinate 940,773 downwards.
AAGAATGCCGTCAAATTCCTGGAGGCGGGCGATAAACTGAAGGTCTCCATCCGCTTCCGGGGCCGCCAGATCGCGCACGCGAACATCGGCATGCAGATTATGCTCGACTTCGCCAAGCGCCTGGAGGAATACGGCAACATTGAGCGCCACCCGAAGCTGGAAGGCCGGTTCATGATTATGATCATCGCACCCAAGGCGGAGAAAAAGAGCTTTGCCGAGCGCGAACAGGAGCGCAAGGAACGCGAAGCGCAGGATGAGCAGCCTGATGAGCTGGCCCAAAAGGACGACCTGCAGAAATCCGCCCCCAAAAAGAAGGTCAAACGCGAAAGCGAGAATATGATCTAGATTGGTTAAACGCTGATTAAATCCCCTGCACGCTGCCGGCCGCATTTCCGCCATCTTGCTCCTGCGGAAGCCTCGACGTAGCGCTGCTACTACTTCGGCTTCCGCAAGCCCAACCTGACGAAAATTCACCACGGCATCGCACAGGTTCTTTCATCATCGTTTACCCAGGTCCCGGCATTAACATTTCACTTTTATGTTGGCGCAGGGACCCACAGAAAGCCGCCCTGAGCGGCGGGCTTTCCTTCGTGCCCGATGAACAAGGCACGATAACGTATTGAGAGGAGGACGACCCATATGCCCAAAATGAAAACGCATCGCGGCGCCGCCAAGCGCTTCTCCTTCACCAAGACCGGCAAAGTGAAGCATAAGCAGATGAACGCCAACCACCAGGTGCACCTCAAGACCACCAAGCGCACCCGTCACCTTCGCGCTGACGGCGTGATCGACAACACGGCCGAGGCCCGCACCATCCGCAAACTGGTTCCCTACAAATAACCGCTTCACTCAGCATGCAAGGAGGAAACAACGATGGCTCGTATAAAAAGAGCGCTCAACTCGCATAAAAAGCGCCGCAAGGTGCTCAAACTCGCCCAGGGTTACTTCGGCGCCAAATCGCGCCAGTACCGCGCCGCCAGCGAGCAGGTTGCCCGCAGCCTGCGTTACGCCTATATCGGCCGCAAGCAGCGCAAGCGCGACTTCCGCCGCCTGTGGATCACCCGCATCAACGCCGCGGCACGGTTGAACAACACCACCTATTCAGCCCTCATGAACGGCCTGAAGAAGAAGGAAATCGTAATCAACCGCAAGATGCTCGCCGATATCGCCGTGAACGATCCGGACGGCTTCGCCACGATCGTCAAACGGGCGCAGTAACGGTGGGGTATTGCCGCTGAAAAGACCGTCAGGGTTGACGGTCTTTTTGAATCCGATGAAAACTCCCGTCTGCGTTACCGGTCCCGGCCGGCGCATGTGGTATACTCTTCTCATTCCATACAGCGGGAGGGTTGGTTTTGGTGCTTCAGAAATCGCCCAGCGGAAGCCTGTCGCCCTATTACTACCAGGGCGGCGAACTGCACCCGCTCAAATACGGCGGTTTTCACACGGACCAATCCAGGCTGTTTAGCGTGATGCAGGCGGAGGAAGCGTTCATCCTGCAGTCGCCCGGGCAGTATAACCGCCGGATTTGGATCGACCTGTACGAGACCCGCCTGGGCAGCGAAACGATCGACGCGCTTGTTCAGCACATCCACAGCATATCCGGCAAAATCAATAAGCTTTGCCTGGTCGGCTGCCCGTGGCTCAGCCGGCGGAAGATCCGCCGGCGTCTGAAGCAAAGCCCCGTCCGGTTGGGCCGGAGGCTGCGTTTCTTCTCCGATCCCGAAGAGGCCAAGCAGTGGCTTGTCAGGAATTCCTTCTAACATGAATTGAGACCGGCCGCGGTCACGGTGGGTTGCCGCAATTCAAAAGACCGTCAGAGCTGACGGTCTTTTTTAGCAGCCGTTACGCGTATTGCCGCTGCTTCGCGGTATCGGGCCGCGCCGCGATTTTTACGGATTACTTCCGGGCCAGCCAGTGCATCGCGTTGCGCCACAGCTTGCCGTACCCTTCCCATTGCGCGAACGGCACGGGGCACCAATGGGGGCCCACGTCCGTGGTCCAGACCATCGCGCGGCCCTGCCCGAATTCGCACACGGCGATCAGCGGGTCGCCCGTATCCGTTTCGACGACCGATTCCGCCGCCGATTTAAGCTTTGTTTCCTGATAGCCGAGAAGATGCGGCCAGGTTCCCTCCACGCCCTTGAGAATGGGATGCGCGGGATTTTTGATCGCCACGGCAACGCCCTCCGGCGTTTCGACGCGGTCGTCGAACGTATAGATATTCACGGGCAGAACATCCTCGATGGGGCTCCGGTAGTACTTGGCCTTGGCTTCCATACCCGCGAAGGAGAGATAGCCGCCGCACATGCACAGCGCGCCGCCCTCCGCCGCCCATTGCCTGATCAGCTTCAGCCTGTTGGGCTGGGTCTGGCCTTCCAGGAAGGTTTTCCGGCTCAACAAAAAGGTGTTGGCGCCGACGTCGCTCAAGATGACGACGTCCCATTTGCGCATGCCGTCCATGGTCGTGGGGAACGCTTCGGCGGCAACGTGCGACGGCATATGCTCGTACGCGATTGCAGGGTCTTTCAAAAGCGCCTCCCGGAGATAATCCGCGCCCGTTTCCTCGTGCGTGATCCCCGCAAAGAAATCAAACCCCTTGCAGTGCATGGAAACAGACGTCCAGCTTTCACCGACCATCAGGACAGAAAGCATAGTATCCCTCCCGTATCGTTTGTTTTATAAAAGGAAATATACGTATGCTTTCCCTATTTCGCCGCCCGCGGAGAAAAACCCTTCGCCCTGATATACGTGAAAGCGAATGGCCGCCGGGCTTTTGCCGTCCGGAGAATCGCGCAGCCTCGCCCTGCAAGCGCAGGGCGAGGCCGCAGGCGCAGCTTAGGCCTTTGGAGTGAGCTGGACGGGTCTGCCTTCGATGTAGCCCCGATACCCCTCCGGCGCGAGCTGGAAGCGCGGGGCATTTTCATCGTCCCATTGGTAGCCGTAGAGGGTGGGATCGTAGGAATCGATGGCCTTTTGCAGGGCGAGGATCTCGGTTTCGAAATAGGCGTCTTCGTAGGGCCGGCCCTGGAAGATCATCATTTTGCAGGGCTCGAGGGTGACGATCTCAAACCCCTCGGGGATTGCGCCCGCGTAATCCAGCGGCACTTCCACGCCCTGCGCGTACTCGGAGGTGCCCGCCGGGCGCAGCTTTTTGGGCAGCCACATGCCGATCGGCTCGTACAGCGCGTCCTTGACGCTCGTGAGAATGCCCCAGATGTCGCAGCCGACCTCCTCGCAGTAGGCAAAGTATTCCTCCGCCTTTTGGCCGCGCTTGAGGATGAGCTTGCGCGCGGGCCGCTCGATCACCTGCACGAAGATCGTGCTCGTTTCCTTTTTCTCCATGGTCTGTTCTCCTTTCGTGTAAAACAGATATCGGTCCCTCGCGGAATACGGGAGGAACAGCCGGAGGGGAACCGGGCGCTGCTTGTACCGGTGCGGCGTGATGCCGAACTCACGGGAAAACGCCCGGGTGAAGCCCTCGTGCGAATCGAACACGAAGTCCAGCGCCACGTCCAGCACCCTGATATCCTTATCGCGCAGCGTGAGCGCCGCTTTGGTCATCCGCAGGGCGCGGATGTACTCAAACGGGCTTTTCCCGGTCGTTTCCTTGAATATCCTGGCCGCGTAATACGGCGAATACCCGGCGCGCCGGGCCAGCTCCAGAAGCGTGATCGGTTCGCCCAGATGTTCCCCGATGTGCTTTTGCATCCGGTCCACGGCATAGGCGATCTCTTTCCGGTCCATGCTGCCTCCCTTTCCGCGAAACCAATCTACCACGAACAGACCCCGCGGTTCTTGACCGCGCTTGCGGAGATTCTCATAGGGATTTCATCCCTATAACCCTGATCAGGGGCAGTGCCCCTGAACCCCATCCTTTGACCGCGCAATGCGCGGTCAATGAAGGGTCAAGGGCAAAGCCCTTGCCAGGGTATTAGGGGTGGCACCCCTAAGTGTTTTTTACGTATCGATCCCAGCCTTGCGGGCCTGGGCGGCGAGATCGCGCACGCCAAGGGTATAGAGCTTGCCGTCCTTGCGGAAATGCGTGCCGCACTGGCGGAACTGGAAGGGCACGCCGCGGCCGACGCACTGTTGGCGGACATGGAGCACCCAATCGTAGTCAAGCTCCCGCGCGCCGCGGTCGCTCTCGCCGCCGACGACCACCAGCTCGATATCCGGCGTCAGATACGGGGCGATGTCCACGTCCTCCAGCAGCGGCTGGAGGATGATGTTTTTGTGCTTGATCGGCAGGGTTTGAAAAACCGATAGCCGCTCGTCCGCGCGGCGCTGGTTTTCCACGGTGCAGCCGACGGTCACGTTTTCGTAGCCCGCGCCCCAGTCGGCGGGAACGCAGTCCATAAACCGCTCGATGCGCTTGGTGAGGAACAGAAAACGCAAATCGCTTCTTTCGGCGATCATCTTCCAGCAGTCCCCGCGCCATGCGTCCGCCTCCCCGATCAAAAAATCGGCGGAGAAGCACAGGTACACGAGCTGCCCCGGCTTCATCCTATACGCGCCGGACTTAAGCCGGGCCACAGGCGCGTCAAACGCGTGCGTTTTCACGATTTGGGACGTATCGACGCCCTTCTTTGCGTCGCCCTTGTGGATATAGCAGTACCTGCATCCCTCGCTGTGCCTGCGGCAGCCGCGCCACGGATTCCACATCGCCATGCGCTTTCCTCCCGGAAGAAACGATAGGGGCTTCCGCCCCTCAAACCCTGATCAGGGGCAGTGCCCCTGATCCCCACCTTTGGCCGCGCATTGCGCGGCCAATGATGGGTCAAGGGCTTTTCCGGTCAGTTTCATTGTCGCAGGTTTCACTACCGTTTACCTGCTCTGTGAAACTTCACAACCTCTATTCACTTTGCGCTACGCACAAGCACCACACAGGGTGCACGTTCATATCGGTTGCCCTTGTCAAGGTCTTAGGGATGAAATCCCTAACGTATTCCTTTACGTTCCGTACCCCATCAATTCCTCGTACAGCCCCACATACTTCATAAACTGCGTATCGCGGTCGAAGTCGCAGGCGCGGGCGCGGCAGGCGTCCGGGGTTTTGGTTTCCTCCAGCAGCTTGCGGCAGGCGTCGGCAACGGCCTGGATATCGCCCGCGGGAACGACCAGGCCCGTGTCCTCGGTCACGATCTCTGGCAGCGCGGTCCGATCGTAGCACACCACCTGCGTGCCGCAGGCGAGGGCCTCGATCAGCGTCAGGCCCTGGCTTTCCTCATAGCTCAGGCTCAGGCAGATATCGGCGGCGGTATAGAGCGCGCGCAGCTCGTGCGCGCCGTGCACCATCGGGATGCCGATCATCCCGGGCGGCAGGTACTCCATCTGCTTTTCGGTCAGGCCGACGACGGCGACCGCCATCTCGTTTTTCACGAGCGCCTGCAGCTCCATCAGGTCGTTGATGCCCTTGGCGGCGCGCCACGCGCTGGCCACGCTCAAAAGGATGGGCTTCTCGCCGCGGCAGGTAAGCCCGTGGCGCAAAACAGCCGCGCGGACTGAAATCTCGTCCGCCATGCGGAAGACCTCCAGGTCGATCCCGCTGGGCAGCACCCGCACGGGATACGATGCGAGGAAGGATTTACTTGCCTCCCCCGCCAGCCACACGGAGGGCGCGGCCAGCGTGAGGTTAGCAAGCGCGGTGATCTTCTCGCGCTTTGTAAGCCAGTTATGCCTGGAGCGGTCCAGCAGCAGGCTTTTGGGATACTGCTTTTGATTGGGGCAGCTGTAACAGCCCGTGCGAAAGCGTATGCAGCCCGCCATCGAATAATGCGCGCAATGCCCCGTGAACGGCCAGCAGTCGTGCAGCGTCCACACCACGGGGATATGCTCGTCGTACAAAAAATCCATCAGGATGGGCAGGTTCAGGTAATAGCCGTGCAGATTGTGCAGATGCACGATATCGGGGCGGTACAGCGCAAGCTGGCGCGTAAGCCTGCGCGTCGCGCGGCGGGACGCGAACCCCGCGCAGTCCAAAAACCGGGCGAGCCCCGCGTGGACCATCGTATCCAACCGGCTGCCGATCCGGTAGCTGGGCACGGACTCGGGAATGCCGCCGCGCGAGTGGCACAAAAGCGCGGCATGGCCGTTTTCCCGCAGGCTTTCACAGATACCTAGCGCGATACGCCCCGTGCTCAGTTCCGAAGTCACGTTGATGTGTGCGACGCGCATGGCATTCTCCTTATCCGCTGGTATCGCCGTACCGTTTCTCCGCACCATTATACCAGAAAAAAAGGGGTTTGCCCCCTGCCCGGCTTGCGCCTACAGGAAAACGCGGGAACGAATACTGTTCCCGCGCGCGGTACGGCCCGGTTCGCACCCGCCGGAGCAAGCGCGCCGTCACTTCAGCTCGTCCAGCTTCGCCTGCGCGTCCGCAAATCCCTGTTCCGCGGCCAGCGTGTACCAGGCGATCGCCTGGTCGGTATCCTGTGCAACCCCCATGCCTTTCTCATACATCATGCCGAGGCTGAATTGGGATTTCGCGTACCCCTGCCGGGCGGACTTTGCAAACCAGCCGATCGCCTGGCCGACGTCTCCGGCTACGCCGCGCCCCATCATATACATCGATCCGGCGAGATACTGCGCCTCCGGATCGCCCTGCTCCGCCGCCTTGAGAAACCACGCGGCCGCCTTTTCATAATCCTGCGCCACGCCGTCGCCGGCATAGTACATCCGCGCGATATTGATCTGCGCGTTCAGGTTGCCCAGCTCCGCGGCCTTTTCAAACCATCCTGCGGCCTGCGCCAGATCCTTCTCTACCCCGTTTCCGGTCGCATATAAAACGCCGAGCCTGGCCTGGGCGCTCGCGCTGTCCTGCAGCGCGGCTTTCTCCAGCCAGAGGGTGGCCTGCGCCAGATCCTTCTCCACACCCAAGCCGCTGGAATACAGCATGCCCATATACAGCTGCGCTTCCGCGTGTCCCTGCTGCGCGGACTGCTCAAACAGCGCTTTGGCCTGCCCGATGTTTTTCTCCACGCCGTAGCCGTTCATATACAGCAGCCCAAGCGCGCACTGGGCGGCTGCGAATCCCTGCTGCGCCGCTTTTTCATACCACACGGCGGCCTTTTGATAATCCTGTTCCACGCCCGATCCGCTTTCGTACATCGATCCGAGATTGTGCTGGGCAATGGCGTTTCCCAGCTCAGCGGCCTGCCTGAAATACTCTGCCGCCTGCGCTAAGTCCTGCTCCACACCGTCGCCGGTCAGATAGTCCACTCCGAGCTCGACCAGCGCGCCGGCTTCATCCAGCTCTCCCTGCGCGGCGTTCCCTTCGTTTTCCGACGCGCAAAGCGCCGCCGGAATCCACAGCAACATAACGAGAAACAGCGCGATGACTTTTTTCATACTTTTCACCTCATCATTATTCTTCTGTTTTTCCGGGCTGCGATTATCTGATGCCATTATAACAGAAAAACGACAAAAGTACGAAATTCATCGGGATTTAACAGGGCGTTCCGCGGACGCGCAAAAAACCGCGGGAACGAAATCCGTTCCCGCGGCTTGACCACACGTATGGGATAGAACGCGCCGATGCGCGTTAGGCTTTGAATTATTCCCCGATATTCAGCCAGATCGCGGGGCGGATGGAGCCGGTATCGCGGTTGACCGTCTGGCCGTCGTAGCCATTCACGCGGCCGTCCGTCCTGATGTAGCTGGCGTTCGTATTGCCGTCGGCGGGCGAACGCAGCCACCACCAGCAGTTCCCGGTGGTCTCATCCGTAAACGCGCCGCTGGCCAGGGCGTACGCGGTCGGCTGGGTCTGGCGGCTTTCCTCATCGGGTAAGTATTCCAGCGCCTCGGCGTAGCTTAAGAGGAAAACCTGGTCCGTCGTATCGTCGCAGCCATACGTATCGCTCGCCGGCGTTTTCTCGTTGGTAATCACGGAACTTAAAATCAGCTCTCGCTCCTGCACGGTGAACGCTTCCTTGATGAAGGTGTAATTCAGCCATAAGCGCAGCGAGCATCTGCACCATGTGATTTTCTTGGTATAGGTGTTGTACGGCTGGGCGTCCAGGCCGTAACGGCTCAAAAGCAGCGCCCGGTCCCCGTCCACAGCCAGCACGATCCATTCGATGGGTTCTTCCCCGTTTTCCTCGTTGTTATCCTGCTCGTAGTCGCCGAAGCTCACGATGCTGCCGACGGTATAGTCGTTCGCTTCCTCCGCTTCGTCCGTTTCCTCCGCCAGAGCCTGGAGCGCAAACGACAGGCACAGCATCAAGCCGAGAATAACGGCAAAACCTTTCTTCATTCTATTTGGCCTCCTGTTGCGGTATATCCTCACGGTAATAACGGAAAGACATTTGTCGATATTACAAAAGTGTTTCCTATATCATTGTAATTTTCACACTTTTGGTTGTCAACCACCCACTTGTAAAACAATGGCCGGAAAAGCCGCGGGCCGGGAATTGTAACAAATCAAAACCACCGGCTATGAACCGGTGGCTTGATCCCCGTCGGATAAAACGCACCCTATTTCGTCTGCTCAAACAGCCAGTCGCGGATGCCCTCGATGGTATAGGCGACCGACCAGGTATAGGTATGGTTTCCGCCTTCCAGAACCGTATAGTTGATATTGCATCCCTGGCTGCGCATGCTTGCCACCAGCGCCGCGAATTCATCCGCGGATACGGTGCTGTCCCACATGTCGCTTGTCGCCACCGTGGTTCCCAGCGACTCCCAAACCGCTACGGCATCGTTCATTCCGGGATACGCCTTGCTGTCCCCTTCGCATACGACGATCCAGATATTGTTGTCCTTCAGCACGGCCATTTCTTCCGTGTTCCACTGGCACGCCACCAGCAGCACCCCGGCGTACAGATCGGGATACTTGTCGCTGACGGCAATCGCGGTCATGCCGCCCTGGGATTGCCCGGTGGCGTAGATGCGGTCCGTATCCACGCTGTAGGTATCGATGATGTGAAAGATCAGGTCGGAGACCAGGGTCAGCCCGTCCGACCAGAGATAGTCGTCCTCCACCAGGCCGCCGATGGCGCTGATCAGGGTGTTGGTATACTGCGGCACCAGTACGATCGCTGGGTGCTTCGCCTGTTCCCCGTCCGTCGCCCAGACGGCCGCCCCGTCCTCGTCCAGGGGATCGGTCACCGTATCGCTGTTCACCCCGGCGTCGGCAATGTAAACCACCAGCGGGTATTGGGTATCCCCGTTATAACCGTCGGGCAGGTACAAATTGTACGGGATCGTATACCCGGTATCGGGATCGGTATACTCGTACTGTTCAAAATACGCCGCCGCTTCGGGATAATGGCTGACGCTTTCCGTCCCGCCGTTCATGCCGGAAGGTCCCTGCATGCCTTCGGTCCCGTCCGGCGTTCCTATGCCGTTCCCGCTGAAATCCGGCTGCGAAGCTTCCCCGCTTTCCGCCGTAGCGGCCGGGTACGCAAGCAGCGAAATCAGCAGCACGCAAAGAAGGACGGACAGAAACCGCTTTGTTTTTCGTTGCATCAATCTTCCCTCCCTATGATCATGAAGATGTCGTTGAATACAAACCATCCGTCACAGGGCAAGGCCGTCGCCGTTTGTCCTGTTCGCTTTTCAGTTTACCACCAATTCGCCTACGACGCTATCGTTTAGCGCGCTTAACAAATTCAACAATTCAGCATAGCCCGTTGCAATTGATTTGCCGGGAAATTTGTATTTACCTGCGCCATTAAAAATACGGGAACAGATTGTCTGTCCCCGTAATGAAACCGGCCGCATCGCGCAGTCAGGTCACAGTCGAACCCCGGAAGAACGCGCAGGCATGCACCGGGCATCGCTTGCCTTCTCAGTAGTTTTCACACCTCAGGCGGTAGAACGACTTGGGGTGCTTGCACACGGGGCAGAGCTCCGGCGCGTTTTTGCCGATGACCAGGTGCCCGCAGTTGCCGCACTGCCAGATGCGGTCGCCGTCGCGGCTGAACACGATGCCTTCCTTGATGTTTGAAAGCAGCTTCAGGTAGCGCTCCTCGTGGGATTTCTCGATCTTGGCGACGCTGAAAAACAGGTTGGCGATCTGGTCAAAGCCCTCTTCCTTGGCTTCCTCGCCCATACGCTGGTACATGTCCGTCCACTCGTAATTCTCGCCCGCGGCGGCGTCCACCAGGTTTTCGGGGGTTGCGGGCACCTCGCCGCCCATCAGAAGCTTGAACCAGATCTTGGCGTGCTCCTTTTCGTTGTTGGCGGTCTCCTCAAACAATTCGGCAATCTGCATATAGCCGTCCTTGCGCGCTTTGGACGCGTAATAGGTATACTTGTTGCGGGCTTTGCTCTCGCCCGCGAAGGCCGCTTCCAGATTGGCGTAGGTTTTGGTCCCCTTGAGTTCTTTCATGGCGAAATCCTCCTTCTATCCTGTTGTAATATCTCCTTGCTTTCGCTATCCATTATACACCAACGCCCTATGAATGAAACCATGTCCGGGGATTTGACGCTATATTTCAATCCTTGTATAAGTCATGCGGGTTTGATGCCAATGCCAATCCCTGACGCCGGAAAGGTTGCAAGTATTTTGGTTTCGGCCAAGGAACACAAGCGCAGGCGTAGCGGCGCTACGTCAAGCTTGCGTGACGATGAGCGGGAGCAAAAGACGATGTAAGCTGCCGGCGCGAAGGGTTGGCATTGACATCACAACCGGTAAATCAAAGCCACGTGGCGCCGAACCCGAAGACGGTCCACGTGTCGGTGGAAAGCTCGTACTGCGTAAGCGGGTCGGTCCGGTTTTCCTCCGGCACGACGCTCCTGTTGGGCTGGAGCTTGCCGCGGGTTTCGGCGGTCAGGGACGAGTTGTCCCTGTTGCTGTCGTACAGGAAGGTGTAGCACTTCACGGTGCTGGACATGTTGCCCTCCACGGTGGTCACCCGGTACAGCCCGCCGCCCAGGTCCACCGCGTCGGTCACAATGCCCACGTGCGTAAACAGATAGGTGTTTTTCAGGTTGGCGAAGATCACCAGGTACCCGGAGCGCGGTATGCCCACGAAGCGGTTGAGCTTATAAAACCCGTCGTACTGGTTGCCCACCTGCCCCTCACGGAAAAAGACGACCGCGTCGTCAGGCGTCCCCGCCGCGTCCTCCTCGTCGATCGGGTCCGTGCCCGAGGCGTTGGCGCACCAGATGGTGAACACCGAGCACCAGCCGACTTCCTTTTTGGAGCGGTAATACCAGATGGTATATTCGTTCGCCTTGGGCAGCCAGTGCCGCTGGTTTTTCAAAAACTCCCGCCTTGCCACATACACGAACGCCTTGGCGCGCTCGGGCAGGTTATCCTTGGAAACGCTCACCGCGTATAGGGTTTCCCTGCCGTCCGGCAAAACGCAGGTCACCGCCGCTTCCCCGTCGCTGACGCCCGTCATCAGGCCGGTTTCATCCACCGTAACCACCCCCGCGTCGGAGGTTGCAAAGGTATATCCGGCCGCGGACGGCATTTCCGTTTCCTTGTCGAACGGCGTCACCTCGGGGGCGACGTCGGGCACATAGGCGCTGTCCCCCGTGTGCAGGGCGTAGGTTTTGCTTTCGATCCCGGCCTCTTTGGGCGAAAGCCACGCTGCGGCGGCCGCTTCAAACAGGGCGGCGTCATCCTGCGCCGCCTGCGCGGGCGCGGCGATGAAGAGTACAAGCCCCAAAAACAGGAACAGCAGGACGAAGAATTTCGGCATCCGGGTCAACTCCTTGGCATCAGTATAGCATAACGGGTTGCGCGAATGCGGCGCACCCACAACATTTTACAGAAGCCGGGGCAAGCATACAAAGGAGAAACGGCGGCGCTACCTTGAGTCGTTCTCCCCATATAAATACTTCCGCTTCACGTCGCCGCCAATGCGGTAACCGTTCTGCACGCTATCCTCCGCGTCTTGGTTTTGCAGAATGGACGCCATTTTGATCCATCTTTTCGCGCGCTCTTCATTTTTTGCCGTGCCGATCGCTTCGGTATACAGGATTGCCAGCAGCATCTGCTGCCGCGCAAACCCGCTGTATGCAAGCTCTTCGGTCAGTTTGAACGCTTCCTTCCGATCGGCGTCCCCGCCGCCGATCCCCTTGTGAATGCGCGCCAGGGCGTCCTCCAACGACATCCTGTTTAAAATCCATTGCAAATCATCCGGATGAAACGCCGGGCCCGATTCGCGGTATTCGTCCTTTTGGATCAGCTTGTCATCCAATAACTGCGTAAGCGCGGCAATATCTTCCCCGGCACCGAGTCTGGCGGATTTGCATGCCCGGATGCACTGCAAGCTTCCGGGAATCTCCGCCTCCTGCAAATAAACACACACGATGGATTCCAGCGGCCTGTTGTCTATGGCGAAAAGAACCTCGTTTTTTACGTTGTTGGACAACAGGGAGTTTTGAGAGACAAACAATAAAAAGCAGGCGCTGTCGCAAAGAAAAGCCGCGATATCGTCGCGCCACTCGTTGCCCGGATCGATTCCCTCGTCATACCAAATCCGGTATTTTCTTTTATGCAGCTCATTAAGAACGGCAAATACCCTTTGGCTGTCCTTGTGCGCGTAGCTCACAAAAACATACGGTTCGTCTCCTTTATAGGCGCGAAAGGGGATATCGCTGATATTCATCTTCCCTCCATCTCCCCGAGGTTTTTCATCGCCTCAACCGCTGCCGGCAATCCCTTCGCCGCGGCATACCGTATCATTTTCACCGCGCTTTCCCGGTCCTGTCCCATAATTTTCCCTTCATACAGGATCATACCCAGGTTAAATAAGGCATAGGGGTTCCCCCGTTCAGCCGCTTCCGCCAGCATCTTGACCGCGAGATTGGCGTCCCTGGGAACGCCTTCTCCGCGCAGATACTGCATCGCGAGATTGTTGACGGCGTAATCATCCCCGGCATCGGCTGCCTTTGCGAATTCCGCCGCTTCCCTGCGCAGGGGATCGTCCGTCAGGTACTGCGTCATTTCATACGGTTTTTCGTACAGCCGCTCCTTCGCGCCGTCGTGCCCCATCTGCGCGGACTGGACATACAGCTTCGCGGCCCTGACCAAATCCCGGTCGAACGCGCCGCGGTACATATCCAGGTGAAAGCATTCCGCCAGCCTGAACAGGCCGTCCGCGCTTTTCGCCTTGGCGGCCTTTGAAAACAGTTCCCCCGCCTGCCGCAGATTGCGGCCGCGCATGGCTTCCGAAAACGCCGGCGTTGTCGTCAGCAGCTCGCCGTATTCAACCAGCGCCGGCGGAAACCCCGCTTCTACAGATTTTTGCAGCCATTCGAGGGCCTTCGCCCTGTTTTTAACGCACAGCAGGCAGGAAAGCTCGAACTGCGCCTCGGGATGCCCCATCTCCGCCAGTTTTTCATATTCGGCCTGCGCAATCCCGCGCATATTGTCCAGAAATCTTTGGGCTTGTTTTTCTGTTTCGGAGCCCTTGATAATATCGGGCGGAATAGGCTGCTGGGATGACCGAAGATGGTCATGCGCCAGCTTGATTTTGATATGCGTAGGGCATATCCGTTCGTCGCCGATGGTCAGGACTTGCTTTTCCTGCCGTGTCATCCGCAGATTTTTGTTCAGGCGGTTTGATAATTCCCGTTCATAATCCTTCGTTTCCCGCTTGTACCTGTGAATCGGGGCCACATGCGACGTGCTCAGCTGCAAAGATTTTGGCAGCTCGACTTGCTCCAGATAGATCAACAGCATGGGGACCTCGATATCCAGCGCGTAATTAACGACGCGCCGAAGTTCTTTGGAATTTTCCGCGTGCTCCGTGATGAAGAAGATAAACAGTTTGCACTGCCGCACTTTTTCACACGTCTCTTCAAACGCCAGCCCCTCATTGGCGACGTCTTCCTCATACCACACACGGTAGCCAAGCGCGAACAGGCGCTCCAGCTCCCGGAACACGATTGCGTAATCCTGTTTCTCGTACGCCGCGAAAATATAGTCGTTCCGGCCGAGATACGCATAAAACGGGAAAGGAGCATAGCTCATAGTTCGATTTCCTCCAATAGTTTCGCGTATAGCCTGCGCGCCTCCACGAACCCGATTTGCGCGGTTTGCGCCGCCCAGTAGGCCGCTTTTTCAATGTCCCTGGGTGTCCCGCTCCCACGGTAGTAGCAAAAGCTCAGCAGCAGTTTGCAATTGTCATACCGCAGCTGCGCGCCCTTTAGAAGCCACTCAAAGGCCAGCTTTTCGTTTTTCACGACGCCCAGCCCGTTTTTCAGGCATTCCGCATAGTTTATCATGCCGAATTCATCGTACAGCTCGGCGGCCCAAAAAAACTGCTCGGCCGCGAAAGCGTAATCAATTTCAGCGCCGCGTCCCAGAAAATAGCACGCCCCCAGGGATACAAGCGCATCGCTGTGCCTTTGGGCCGCTGCCTTTTTTAGCAGGGCCAGGCTTTTGGCATAGTCCTGTTCCACAAGCGCGCCGTCCCTGTAACAGACGCCCAAATCATACTGCGCCTGCGCGTATCCCGCATCCGCGGCGCGTTGCAGATACCGGACGGCCGCGGTGTCGTCCTTACTTTGAAGCGCTTTTTCATATTGAGCATAATCCAGAAGAATACCCGCCCGCGCCTCCATGCTTATACCGTTGGGAAAGAAACGGTTGCCCAACGCGGCGCGGGGATCCTCCGGCAGCCGCAGCAGAGGCGACAGCATATGATGTACCTTTTGGATAACCGGCTCCCGGCCGACATGGTGCAGCTTGATCGCCTGAATATCCGCGATCGCCAGGTGCAGGGCGTCCGGCATCGTCAGGTCTTCCAGCTCAATCGTCAAAAAGGGGATGTCCCTTTGCGCGGCCAGCTTCACCAGATGCAAGACCGCGCTGTCCCGGCAGCTTTCCGCGGACAGCAGGCATATAAAAAAGCTGCACTTTTGCACCGATTGCGCGGCGGGGAAAAACCCGTTGACATCCGGCTTGATGTCCACGTTATAGCTTACCCTGTAATCATAGGTTTGCAGAAACTCAAACAGAAACACGCTCTTTTTCATATCGCGCATATCGCAGCACACAAATAAAAACGGTTCGTCTCCGTTATAGGGAGGGTTGAGATCAAAGGCTTCGTTTTGCATGATGACTCCAAGATATCTGCCGGATATAATTATGGATAAATAGTAGCATACCGCCTTTCCAGCGTCAATGCATACGCCAAATATTCCGCAAACAACCACAAAAGCAAAATCCCCCCTTGACAAGTCCATTCACTGCCCGTATACTGCTAACGAATTCACAATTGTCACAGGAAAGGAGGGCGCACATGTCCAGCCGCATTGCTATCATCCATCCGATGAATCCCGTTGCTTTCGCGCACAAGGGATATCTGCGCCCGTATGCCTGTTTATCGTGATAACCAGAGGGTTTCAACACGTTTATCAGGCCGCCGGCGCATAAAGCCGGCGGTTTTTTATTTGACATTGGAGGGCCGTATGCAGCCTACAAAAATGAGTATTTTGAAGGATATCACCCGCGGCAACCGGATGAAATTCCTCTGTTCCATCCTGGCGATGGGCCTTGGCGTATGCTTTTCACTGATCATGCCGCTGATGCTTGCGGGCACGATCGACGCGCTGGTCTCCGCATCCGATGGCAATCTGGCCGCGGCCGTGGACCTGCCCGCGCCGCTGGGCCCGTGGTTTGACCAGCGGGGCGGCGTGCCCTACCTGCTCAACCACCTGTGGATCGTCGCGGGAATCCTGATCGTGTGCTATGCCGCTGGCGGGCTGTTCCAGTACCTGCGCGGACGCTGGTCCGCCTACGCCAGCGAGAACGTCGCCCGCAACCTCCGCGACCGCCTGTACAGCCATCTGCAGACCCTCTCCTACGAGTACCATGTGCAGGCGCAGACCGGCGATTTGATTCAGCGCTGCACCAGCGACGTGGATACCATCCGCCGCTTCCTGGCCGCGCAGCTGACGGAAATCTTCCGCGCGGTGTTCATGGTCGCCGTCGCGCTGGCCGTGATGCTTTCCATCAACACGCGGATGACCCTGTACTCCATGATGCTTGTGCCGCCGCTGTTTTTGTTCGCGTGGCTGTTCTTCAAGTGGGTGCAGAAGTTCTTCAAGGTCGCCGACGAGGCCGAGGGCAAGATGAGCGCGGTGCTGCAGGAAAACCTGACGGGCGTGCGCGTTGTGCGCGCGTTCGGGCGGCAGAAATTTGAGGAGGACAAGTTTGCCGACGCGAACGACGATCTATACAAAAAGAGTCTGAAGCTCATCCACCTGCTGGCGACCTACTGGTCGGGCTCGGACCTGCTGGCCCTGTCGCAGGCGGCGGTGACGCTGATCATCGGCGTGGTCACGGTGGCCACCTATCCGGGCAAGCTGACCATCGGCGAAATGACGGTGTTCGCCAGCTACACAGGCATGATGCTGTGGCCCATCCGCCAGCTCGGGCGCATTCTTTCAGACCTGGGCAAGGCGGTCGTCTCCTTCGGGCGCACGAGCGAGATCCTCATGCGGCAGCCCGAACAGGAAGACCCGGATTCGCTCAGGCCGCCGCTCGACCGCGATATCGAGTTCGACCACGTGGGCTTCGAGCACGAGGACAATATTCCGGTGCTCAGGGATATCCATTTTACCGTAAAGCAGGGCCAGACCGTGGCGCTGCTGGGCGCGACGGGCAGCGGCAAATCGACGCTCATGAACCTGCTGCAGCGCCTCTACGACGTAAAGCAGGGCGAAATCCGCATCGGCGGAGTAAACCTGAACCGCATCTCCAAGCCTTACCTGCGCTCGCGCGTGGGGCTGGTGCTCCAGGAGCCGTTCCTGTATTCGCGCACGGTGAAGGACAACATCGGCATCGCCCGGCGCGACCCCTCCTGGGACATGATCCGTTCGGCGGCCAAAACCGCCGCGGCCGACGAATTCATCCGCCATTTCGACAAGGGCTACGACACGATGGTCGGCGAGCGCGGGGTTACGCTTTCGGGCGGCCAGAAGCAGCGCGTTGCCATCGCCCGCACGCTGCTCAAGGATAACGACATCCTGATCTTCGACGACAGCCTGTCCGCCGTGGATACCGAAACCGACCGCGCCATCCGCGAAGCGCTGCTCAAAGCGCGCAAAGAACTGGACAAAAGCGCGACCACCTTCATCATCTCCCACCGGCTGACCACGCTGGCCGAGGCGGACGTGATCGTGGTCATGCAAAACGGCAGGGTATCGCAGATCGGCTCGCACGAGGAGCTGGTCAGGCAGGACGGCCTCTACAAGCGCATCTACCAAATCCAGGCCGCGCTGGAAGAGGAGCTGAGCGAAGATGATTAAACAGCTTGCAGTAAGCAAACAACCGCCCATAACCGTTTTAGCAACTCACCCAAACGAGTATGCCGAGGGTAACCGCCACTTCAGTGACTCACACGAACAAGTAGGCCGAGGGTAACGATGACGAAAGACCATTCACGATGGCGAGTTGGATTTCCGTCAGCTTGTGCTGGCGTAACCCAAAGTAGTAGCAGCGCTACGTCGAGGGTTGCGCCGGCGCAAGATGGCGGGAATACGACCGCCAGCGTGTGTGGGATTGCATCAGCGTTACCCGAAGGCCGGAGGATAATCAAATGGAAGAAGAACTCTATACCAAGCGGTTTGACCTTGGACCGTGGAAGAAGCTGATCGCCCTTTCCAGGCCCTTCTACCGCAACATCCTGGCGATCGGGATCGCCATCACGTTCACCGCGGGGTTTGACGTGCTCTTTCCCCTGCTTAAAAAGGAAGCCATCGACGGCTTTGCCGCCACCGGCGATCTGGCGGGGCTTGCGCCCTTCATCGCGAAGTACGCGGTTTGCGTTCTGGGCTTTACCATGTGCATCTTCTGGTTCATCAAGCAGTGCGGCAAGGTGGAGATCGGCCTGTGCCGCCACATCCGCCGCACCGCCTTCAAGCGCCTGCAGGAGCTGCCCTTCTCGTTTTACGACCGGACCTCCGTCGGCTACCTGATCGCGCGCCTGACCAGCGATACCCAGCGCCTGGGCGACACGATCGCATGGGGGCTGTTGGACTTGCTGTGGTCGCTCGCGTTTCTGATCATCGTCTCGATCACCATGTGTATCCTCAACTGGAAACTCACGCTGATCACGCTGGCGGTGGTGCCGCTGATGGCCGTGATCACGGGATTTTTCCAGGTGAAGATTTTGAAAAGCTACCGCGAGGTGCGCCGCATCAACTCCAAAATCACCGGCGCGTTCAACGAGGGCATCATGGGCGCCAAGACCACCAAAACCCTCGTGCGCGAGGACGCGAACTACGAGGAGTTTCGGGTGCTGACCTCCTCCATGCGCCAGTCCTCCATCCGCGCGGCGGTGCTCTCAGCGGCGCTGTACCCGATCATCATCGGGCTGGGCGGCTTCGCCACGGCGTTCCTTTTATGGAAAGGCGGGCACGACGTGTTCGTGATGGGCTCGATCTCCATCGGCACGCTGACGGCGTTCGTCAGCTACGCCACGCAGCTGTTCGACCCGATCAGTAACCTCGCCCGCATCATCGCGGAATCGCAGCAATCCCAAGCCGCCGCCGAGCGTGTGATCTCCCTGATCGAAACCGAGCCGGAAATCGCCGACACGCCCGAGGTGACCGCGGTCTTCGGCGACAACTTCAACCCCAGGCGCGAAAACTGGCCCAGGCTCCACGGCGATATCGAGTTTCGAGACGTTTCCTTCCGATATACGGGCGGGGAAACGGTATTGAAACACTTCAACCTCACCGTAAAAGCGGGCGAGACCATCGCGCTGGTCGGCGAGACGGGCTCGGGCAAATCCACGATCGTCAACCTCCTGTGCCGGTTCTACGAGCCGACCGGGGGCGAAATCCTGATCGACGGCGTGAACTACAGGGAGCGCTCACAGCTCTGGCTGCAGAGTAACCTCGGTTATGTGCTCCAGCAGCCGCACCTGTTTTCCGGCACCATCCGCGACAACATCCGCTACGGCAAGCTTGACGCGACCGACGATGAGGTGGAGGAAGCGGCGCGCATGGTGAACGCCGAGGATTTCATCCTTTCTTTTGAAAAAGGGTTCGATACCAATGTCGGCGAGGGCGGCAACCTTTTATCCACCGGACAGAAGCAGCTCGTATCCTTCGCCCGCGCGCTGATCGGCAAGCCCGCGATCTTCGTACTGGACGAGGCGACCTCGTCCGTGGACACCGAAACCGAGATGAAGATCCAGCGCGCCATCCAAACCGCGCTGTCCGGCCGCACGAGCTTCATCATCGCCCACCGCCTGTCCACCATCCGCGGCGCGGACCGCATCCTGGTCATTCAGGACGGCGAGATTACCGAAGCCGGCAGCCACAGGGAGCTGCTGAAGCTGAAGGGCTACTACCACGACCTGTACGTCAACCAGTTCCGGGACGAGAGAGAGCGAAGCCTGCTGGCTGAGGAATAGCCTTGAAGCAGTCAAGCCCGGCGTACAAAGCGGTATACGACAGCCGCTGCGCGTTCGTGCGAACACACTCCAATAATTGACGCTCCGGCCGCCATTGTTTATACTGTTTCCATACATGAAGATTTTGGGAGGACGCCGCATTGCACCGTGAACCGTTCGTGAAACTCGCGCCCGTATTCAAGGATTACCTGTGGGGCGGGGAAAAGCTCAAAGCCCTGTACGGCACGGCGGTTAGCCCCGTGGCCGAGGCCTGGCTTTTGTCCGCGCACCCGGACGGCGAAAGCGTGATCGCGGAGGGCAAATACGAAGGGCTGACGCTGCGGGAATATCTTAAAATCGAAGACAAAAAAGAGGGCGAAGCCCCCTTCCCGATACTCATCAAGCTGATCGACGCCGCGCGGACGCTCTCCGTGCAGGTGCACCCTGGCGACAAATACGCCCGCGTCCACGAAAACGACAGCGGCAAGAACGAGATGTGGATCGTGCTGGAGGCAGAGCCGGACGCCTATTTATATGTCGGCTTTAACCGCGATGTGACCCGCGGGGAAGCGCGGCGGCGTGTTGAAAACGGCTCTATCGAGGAAATCCTGAACAAAATCCCGACCCGTGCGGGGGATATCCTCTATATTCCGGCGGGCACGGTGCACGCCATCGGCGCGGGCAACCTGATCCTGGAGGTACAGCAGTCCTCCAACGCCACCTACCGGCTTTACGATTATAACCGCCGGGGCGCGGACGGGGCCCTGCGGCCCTTGCACCTTGAGAAGGCGCTGGACGTGCTTGACTACGGGCAGTACGGGCCTTCCCCGAGCGCCGGTCCGCAGAACGAACGAACGGCGCGGTGCCCGTACTTCAGCGTTTCCTGGCAACCGGTCACGGACAGCCTTGCCCTGCCGATGGCGGACGGCGCCTTCGCCTCCGTGGTCTGCGTGCAGGGCGAAGGCAGCCTTGCTCGGGACGGGCGGCAAACTCCTCTGCGCCGGGGCGACAGCCTGTACCTGCCCGCGGGCGGCGGGCCTGCCGAAATCCGGGGCGACCTGCAGGTGATTGTGACCCGGGCCGCGTACTAGGGAACCTATCCCCCTTCCGTTTCTCCGTTTCTTTCGCGGCTTCCGGCCCTCCGGCCGCCGCAGAACATACGAACCGACGAGGATTATCATGCATACTTCCGCCATTTTCCGCCTGCGCGCGTTTCTTTCCTCCTGCTTTTCCTGGGACAAGGCGTTCGCCCGGCGCGTGGTCGCCATCACGGTGCCGATCGTTTTGCAAAACCTCATCGCCTCCTCGCTGCAAATCGTGGACGGGCTGATGGTATCGGGCCTGGGCGACGTTAGCTACGCCGCGGTCGTGCAGACGAACCGCTACACGTTTTTATTCCAGCTGTTCTGCTTCGGGGTCGCCTCGGGCGGCGCAATCTTCATGAGCCAGTTCTGGGGCGCGGGCGATATCCGCCGCATACGCCAGAGCATGGGCGTATCGCTGCTGTGGACCGGCGCGGTGATGGCCGTGTTCATCACGGCCGCCGGCGCGTTTCCCGACCGGATTATCAATCTATTCCTGCCGCATGGGGAAAGCGCCGCCATCGCGAAGGTATACCTCCGGTGGATCACCCCCAGCTATCTGTTCCACGGAATCAATATGATCTACTCCACGTGCCTGAAATCCACGGAGAAGCCGCACCTGCCGCTGGTTTCCGGCTCCGTGGGGCTGGGGCTTAACACGCTGCTCAATTACGGCCTGATCTACGGCCATTTCGGCCTGCCCGCCATGGGCGTGCGCGGCGCGGGCCTGGCCACGTGCATCGCCGCGGGCGTTACGCTTGCGCTTACCCTGCTGCTCGCCTACGGAAAGCATCTGCCCGCGGGCGCAAGCCTGAAGGAGATGCTTGGCTGGAACCGGGCGTTTCTCTCCCGCTTCGCCAAAACCACGACCCCCGTGGTATTCAACGAGGGCCTTTGGGCGCTGGGGATTACGATGTACGGCGTTTTCTACGGCCGTATGGGCGACACGGCGGTTGCCGCGATGGGCGTCGTCTCCAACATCGACAACCTGCTGTGGATATTCATCTTCGGCATGATGCACGCCACGGCCATCATCTCGGGCAAGGCCATCGGCGCCGGCAGGCCGGACGACGCCTACCTGTACTCCAAGCGCATGATCGCCCTGGCCATGACCACGGGCGCGGTGCTGGGCGTTACGCTGGCCCTCATCCGCCATCCGATGCTTTCGCTGTTCACCGGGCTGTCCGCGCCGGTTATCCATGCGGCGGCGACGGTGCTGCTGATCGAATCGTTCACGATGTGGTTCCGCGCGTTCAACGCGGTCAACGTGGTGGGCGTGCTGCGCTCCGGCGGGGACACGGTGTTCAGCCTGAAGCTGGACGTCGGCTCCATGTGGCTGATCGGCGTGCCGGTATGCGCCGCGGCGGTGTTCCTGTTCAAGCTTCCCATCGAGCTCGTATACGTATGCACGATGGCGGAGGAAATCGTAAAGCTGCTGATCGGCATTCCCCACTTCAAAAGCAGAAAATGGATCAAGAACCTGACGAATGTCGAGGAAGACCTTATACTGGAGACTTGATCGGCAAGCGCTCCCGCCGCCATTGAATCATTCTGCCGTCCCGCACGGTATAAAGGGCGCGGTTATCATGCGCGTCCCAAGCTTCCGGAAGAATCAAACGGTTTTTACCGGGCCTCTTATGCCCCGCCTTGTATAGCTCTATGTAGGGTTTCGCCTATTGTTTTGCGATCCGGCGCAAATCAAATTGCGTTCCCCGCAGGTATATTTCGGCTTGCAGCGAATGTTTAATCCGTACTGATCCTACCGGCAATAAGGAGGCCACGGTTGTTGAACACGATTGAACTCGTCGTCAAAATCGGTTCCATGGCGCTGATCCAGCCCGGAGACGGCGCCATCGACTACAATATCTTTCAGCGGCTGGGCGACGACCTGCGCCCCGGCATGGCGCTGGTCACCAGCGGCGCGACCGAAATCGGAAGGCTTGACTACCTGCACCGAACGGGGCGGGAGCTTAACGGCGAGCTTGAGCAGGACAAGACCGATTACGCGTCGCAGGGGCAGATCGTGCTGATGGACAACTACCGCAAGTTCATCCATCCCGAATACGGCGTCCGCCAGCTGCTGGTGGAGCATACGCATTTCAACGATCCCGTGAAGCGCGACCACATCCTGCGCTTCCTGCAGCGCGCCGCCGCGCAGAACGCCATCCCCATCATCAACTACAACGATCCCGTAAGCGACGAGGAAAACCGCAAGATGGAGCTGTCCGGCCGACGCGGCAACGGCGAAAAGGTGGTGGAGTGCGTCGATAACGACGAGACCGCCGCCGTGATCGCCGCGCTGCTCAAGGCAAAAACCCTGGTGCTCTTAACCGCCACCGAGGGGATTTACCTGGATGTGAACGATCCCTCCACGCTGGTCAAAGAGGTATTCGCGCCGGATATCGACGCGCTGCGCCGGATGGTCGCGGACCTGCGCACGCACTGCAAGGGCGCAAGCCGCAAGGGCGCGGGGGGCGCCGACGCGAAGCTCGCCTACGCGCTGCGCGCCGCGGAATCAGGCAGCCGCGTGATCATCGGGCACGCGCGCCATCACATCGCCGACCTGATTTCCGGGAAGATTCCCTGCACGCATATCGGCGTGCGGCCGGAGGTGGGCTGATGGCGCTGCAGATTATCGGCACGGTCGCATCGGCCGCCGGATTCGTGCTGTTTTACTACCTGATGGCCCTGTCCAAATTCAGCCCGCAGAAGCTGCTGGGCGAAGCCTTCCGGATGCCTGACATGCGCATGCGCTATACCCCGGACACGCTCTATAAGACCATTGCAGCAGCCGGTGAAAACGGGCGGCCCGAGCTGCGCCGTTTTTGGCTGCTGGATTTCGGCTTCATGGCCTGCCTGACGGGCGTGATGATCGCCGTATCGGCGAATATCGCAGGCCGGGGATCGTGGGTCTTTGCGCTGATGGTTTCGCTTTCGGTGGTGCGCACGGCGGCGGACGTCGCCGAAAACCTTCTGTTTTTGTCCCTGCTGCACCGCTATCCGGAGCGCCGGGACAGCGCGGCGAAGCTCGCAAGCGCTGTGACGACGCTCAAGCACGCGCTGCTGATCGCGTGGCTCGCGATGCTGTTTTTCCTGCTGCTGCAATCGGCCTTTGGCTTTACTATTCTATAATCGGAGGAGCGAACGACGCATGAAGATGGACGGCTTGAAACGGGAGCATTTCGCAAACGGGCAGACGTTTTCCCAGAAAACGCTGGACGACTATATCGCGGCAAAAGCGCGGGCAAACAAGGATTTTCTGACGCGCTACTCGCTGAGCCTGGTGGTTGGCATCGCGGCGGGCTTTGTGCTGTCGCTGTTCCTAAGCGGCGGCATACTCAAGGTGCTGCTGCCGATGCTGTGCGTGATGGGCGGCGCGCTGGTGGGCACCAAGCTTACGACGGCATCGATGGATAACCTCCGCACGCAGTCCCAAAAGCTTTGCCTGTCCAAAAAGGACATCCGCACGGCGAAAAAGCACCTGAAAAACGGCACCGTGGCGTGGACGGCGAAGAAGCTGGAGAAATAGCGGAATAGGATGTTGGCTGCGGTCCATAACATTTCTTATTTCCAATGAGGAATGAGGAATGAGGAATGAGGAATTGTCGTGCGGTTGCTAGCGCAACCGAATGATCTTATCATGCTGTAATTCAATCATTTTAACAATATTAATCATAAGGAATGAAGCACAGGGGGAAAAATGAAAAGATTGCATAGCAATCTTTCCAAAATTCCTAATTCCTCATTCCTCATTTTTTCCCGGCGTAGCGTTCTTCCTCACTGAAAATGCATCCGCAGTACTTCTGCATATACAGCCCCAGTTCCCGCGCCTGCCGCTGGCCCTCGCGGAACTGCGGGCGGAAATCCCGGTACAGCAGCCGGACGCCGTGCTTTTGCGCGGCGCGTTCGGCCGTTTCTTTTAAAAGCTCGTGTTTCTGGTAGGGGCTGTAGAAAAGCGTCGTGGAGATGTGCGTAAAGCCGTACTCCGCGGCGTATTTCGCGGCGGCCTCCATGCGCACGTCGTAGCAGTACGCGCAGCGGCCCCCGATATCCTCCGCCACGGCGCGCACGAACGGGCGCAGGCCGTATTCGTCCTCCTCAACCAGCGCTATGCCGATTGTTTCGGCATACCGGCGCAGGGTATCGCGCCGCATGCGGTATTCCGTAAGCGGATGGATGTTGGGATTGTACCAATACGCCGTGGGCTCGACGCCCTCCGCGCGTAAACCCTGCACGCACATGACCGAGCACGGCGCGCAGCAGGTGTGCAGCAAAAGCTTGATGGTTCCTCGCCCGCCTTCCCTGGAATTGACCCCAGTATAGCACGAACCCATCCGTATTTCCACGCTCCCGCCGCGTACCCACAGAAAACACAAAAAATATCGACAAATCGATTGACAGCAATTGCTATTCCCGATAGAATATTGCTATTCCATCAAAATTTTACAATTATTTCTCCGCCTCGGCCTTGGAGAATGCGGAAACTATGACAGATATCGGAGGATACCATGCCTATGAAAACCCGCACTCAAAAAAGCGCAGCCCTGCTCCTGGCGGCATTTTGCGCATGCGCGCTGCTGACCTTTGCGTTTGTCTCGTCGGCAAGCGCGGCGACGGACACCTGGAACGGTTCAATCGCGTCCTCCTTTGCGGGCGGCAGCGGCACCAGCGCTTCGCCGTATCAGATCGCGACAGGCGCGCAGCTGGCCTATCTGTCGGCCTTGATCAACGAGAACAACACCAACTCCGGCTACAACGCCAGTACCGTGTATTATGCGCTGACGGCGAATATCGACTTAAATTCCATCCAGTGGACGCCGATCGGCTATAACGATTTTTATGCCAACTTTGACGGCCGCGGCCACGTGATCTACAACCTGGCCCTGGGAACGCCCAGTTCGCTCTACCCGGTTACTTCCAGGCCGACGGGGTTATTCCGTCAAGTCCGCGGCGGCACCGTGAAAAACCTCGGCCTGGAAAACGTTCTATTTTACACCGGCAGCGGTTATACCGGCGCACTGATGGGAAGCCTCTGGGGCGGCGTCGTGCAGAACTGCTATTCCTCCGGTTTCTTCTATTCGGAAGGTTCTCCGGGCGGCCTGATCGGCATAGTGTCAGGCACGGAAACCCCATACATTCAAAACTGCAGCAGCTCTGTAAGCATTGACGGCAAATATAGCAGCACCGGCCTGATCTATCATAGCCAAAACTGCGTCATTTCCAATTGTTTTTCGACAGGCGACCTGGCAACCTCGGACGCGCCCAATGTCGGCGGGATTACGGACACTGCGTATTGGGCGACCTTTGCATGGACGTACTGGAATATCGACGCGGTCCACAGCGCCAATGGCGTACCCAAGGCGAATGGCGACAAAGTCGCTATCTATAATAATTACGAAGGCGCCTCCACCGATGGCACCGCTTCCGAGACGGCGGCAACTATGAAGTCCCAAACCTTTGTCGATCTGCTGAACGCGCATAATGAGGGCTTGTGCACATGGGTCATCGTGGACGGATACAACAACGGGTATCCCGTCCCGTTCTCCCCGCCGGCCATTACGCTTTCTCCGGCGTCGGACAAAACGTTCACCGCGCAGGCGGAAGGCTACGGCGCGCAGACGGCGCACACGGTAACCGTAACCAATACCGCAACGTTCGACGCGACCGGCCAGCTGTATGTTTGGTTGAGCGGAACCGATATGGATGCCTATTCGCTTTCCGTATCCGCGCTGGCGAGCATCCCGGCCGGGGGAAGCAACAGCTTCACCGTGCAGCCCGTTACGGGGCTTTCGGCGGGCACCTATACCGCCACGGTGAACGTAACGGGCGAGGAGGTAGCCGGGAAGACCTTCGACGTAAGCTTCACAGTGGAAACACCGAGCTATACGATAACAGCCGACAAAACCAGCCTGGATTTCGGCACCGTGGGCGAAGGCTATACACCGGCGCCCGCCGCGCAGACGGTGGTGATTACCAACACCGGCAACCTGTCCGTCGATCTGACGCTGCCCACGGACACCAACTATACTGTTTCCACCACGGATTCCACCACCCTGGCGCCAAACGCCACGGCAAGCGTCAGCATCCGGCCCAAAACCGGGCTTGCGGTCGGCACATACGCTCCCACGCTGACCTTTACCACCAATCACGAGACCAGCGCCGACGTAACTGCGACCTTCACGGTGGATACCCCGGATTATACGGTAGGGGCCGACAAAACAAGCCTGGATTTCGGCGCCTCCGTGGAGGGCTATTCCCCGGCGCCCGCGGCCCAAACGGTAACCGTGACCAACAACGGCAATCTTCCCGTGGAGCTGACGCTGCCAACGGACGCCAATTTTGAAATTTCCACCACGGATTCCACCACCCTGGCGCCAACCGAGTCGGCGGCAGTCAGCGTCCGGCCCAAAACCGGGCTTGCGACAGGCACGTACGATCCCACGCTGACCTTTTCCACCGATCACTCTACCAGCGTCAGCGTGGGCGCGGCCTTCACGGTGGAAGATCCCGACTATTCGGTGGAAGCCAACAAAACAAGCCTGGATTTCGGCACGTCCGTAGAGGGCTATACGCCGGCGCCCGCGACCCAAACAGTGGTGATTACCAACACCGGCAATCTCTCCGTAGACCTGACGCTGCCCACAAACGCCAATTACGATATTGCCACCACGGATTCCACCACCCTGGCGCCAAACGCCGCGGCGACCGTCAGCGTCCGTCCGAAAACGGGGCTGAGCACGGGCACGTACGATCCCACCCTGACCTTTTCCACCGATCATAACACCGGCGCGAGCGTGGGCGTCACCTTCACGGTCATAGACGCGGTATACGAAATTACCGCCGAGCCGACCGCCAAGGATTTCGGAAACGAGACGATCGGCTACCCGCCCATCGCCGCGGAGACCATTACCATCAAAAACACCGGGAATAAAATCATCACGCTTACCCCGCCGGCAGGCATTAGCTATACCGTCGGTTCGCTCAGCAAAACCGTACTCAATCCGGATGATTCCGCTGTGTTTGACGTCAGTCCGCTGACTGGCCTCGCGGTCGGAAGCTATCCCGAAACCATTACGGTCAGCGGTTCGGACGGCGCGCAGGCCTCCGTGGGTTTAACCTTTATCGTCGATCCGATTATATTCAATATCAGCGGCAATGATAGTTATTACTATAACAGCGCCATTGGACTGGTACTGACCTCCAACGGTGAGTTTGCCAACTTTACCGGTGTTACCATGGACGGCGTTCCAGTGAACCCGGCCAACTACAGCGCAGTGGAGGGAAGCACGATCGTCACCCTGTATCCGAGCTATCTGGATACGCTGTCCATCCGAGGCCACCGGTTCAGAATTCTGTTTACCAACGGCTATGCGGAAATGCCAATCTACATTGGAGAAGTGGAGATACCAAAAACGGGGGACAACGGCAATATAGCGCTTTACGTTATGCTTGTAATCGCCGCCCTGAGCGTCGCATACACGCTCAGACGCAGGATTCGCCGCCAATAAACTATGCAAAGGGCCCGGCGGATCATCGCCGGGCCAGCCTGTCTAGAAGCTCCGGAATATAACAAGAGGCTTAGCTGTGGCGCGCACATCAGGCGTCAGTCCTCGCTTGCCGCTATATTGGCGTCCGCCAGCATCTCCTCCATCGCCGCGCGGGTATCGATATCCACAATGCCGTCGGCGGGAAGGCCCGCGTCTCTTTGCAGCTGTTTCACGGCCATCTGCAAGGCTTCCGTAAAGGCGCCCTCCCGGCCTTCCTCCATCGCGTAGTAGCCCAGCGCGAGCATGTCCCGCTGCAGGGCGAGCACGTCGTCGTTTTCCACATAGAGGCGCAGGTTGCTCCAGGCGCGCCGTACCGGTGTGCCGTACCCGTAGATGCTTTTGTCCGTCAAATCATAGACAGCGCGCTGTACGCTGTCCGGATTGTTGCCCTCGATGACGTGGATACAAATGCTTCCGTCCGCGTTCTCACTCGCGCCCTCCACCAGCGCCACGTGATCGGTGCCCTGCCTGCGGCTGTAATAATAAAACCAGATGTAATCGCCGGGATACGGGATGTATTCGTTGGCCTCCAGATAGTGGTCGCTGCCGATCAGCCATTGCAGCATGCCGGAAACCGGGATCTTGCCGTCGTCGGAGATGAAGCGCCCTCTCTGGATAAAGAACGGCGCCCCGGTGGACGGCCCGCCGTAATAGGGGAAGAGAGTATCCATCATCTCCGTGCCGTAGCGCTGGTCCGCCTGGTCCACGCACCAGGTGATAAACTCCGCGCACCAGGACACCCGGCCGCCGCAGAACCATTCGCCGTACTTGGTCTCGTTGCTCAGCGGCCCTTCCGTATAGCCGAGCTCCTCCTGCGCCACCTTGAGCACCAGAAGCTCGGGGGATGCCGTATCGGAAAAATCCGTCAGATCGGGAGGTACCCAATCCTTTGTAGAAACGAGTGTCCGTTCCTCCGCAGCCGCGCCCGCGAAGAGGAAAACGGCGATCAGTATACCCGCGGCCAGCGCGTGTTTCATGTTGTTCCCACCTGTCTGTCATCGTATGGAATAGCTCTCGGGGACCTCCGCCCCAGCACGGAACGGGTCCACTCTATAATTCTCCCGCGCCCTGCCCGATGCCTGCCGCCGAGCAAGGATTTACAATGTAACCCCCCGCAAATGGGCGGTTTAGCGGCGGCCGTTTGCGGGTATGCTGGTTTTGGAACCAAAGTTTCGGTTTGGCCTTGATTTCAAGTTAACGTAAAGGTTTATGCTATAATCGAAAAGAAAAGACCGAAACGGCTTCCAGAGTTCATGAAAGAGGCGAATGATATGCGATACAGACGATTGGGCAAAACGGGATTGAAGGTTTCGGAAATCAGCCTGGGCAGCTGGCTGACCTACGGCAACGGCGTACAGGACGATACGGCGGTCCGCACCATCGGGCAGGCGTACGCGCTGGGGATCAACTTCTTTGACACTGCCAACGCCTACAACCGCGGCGAGGCGGAGAAGGTGGTCGGCAAGGCGTTGAAACAATACGACCGCAGCTCGTACGTGCTGGCCACGAAGGTGTTCTTTCCCATGGGCGACGGGCCCAACGACCGGGGACTTTCCCGCAAGCACGTGATGGAATCCGCAAACGCGAGCCTGGAACGGCTCGGACTTGACTATGTGGATATTCTCTACTGCCACCGCTACGATCCCGAAACGCCGGTGCAGGAAACCCTGCGCGCGATGAACGACCTGATGCGCCAGGGCAAGATTCTGTACGCGGGAATCAGCGAATGGACGGCGGCGCAGATCGAGGAGGCCATGCACGTGGCCGACCAATATATGCTCGACCGGTTCGTGGTCAACCAGCCGCAGTACAGCATGCTGCACCGGAAAATCGAAGAGGAGATCCTCCCCGTAAGCATGAAGCACGGCGTGGGGCAGGTGGTGTTTTCGCCGCTCGCGCAGGGCATGCTGACCGGCAAATACAAAAGCCCCGGCGATATCCCCGCGGACAGCCGCGCCGCAAGCGACAAGATGAACCGCTTCATCCACCGGTGGCAAACCGAGGAAACCTTCGCAAAGCTTGCGAAAATCCGCGCGATTGCGGAGCATCTCGGCATCCCGATGGCGCAGATGGCGCTCGCGTGGGTGCTCCGGCAGGAGGGCGTTTCCAGCGCGCTGATCGGCGCAAGCAGGCCGGAACAGGTCGTGGAAAACGCCAAAGCCTCGGGCGTTGTGCTCCCGCAGGACGTGCTGGACCAAATCGACGAAGCCCTGGCGTAGCCGCCAGGCACCTTCGGCCGTGCAGGCCGGGCCACACGACCCGTGTTCCTCCGTTCCATCCTTGACGATTCGGCCCTTCCAATGATATACTACGCTTCGGTTCCCCTATGCGGAATCCGATTTGGAGAGGTATCGAAGCGGTCATAACGGGGCTGACTCGAAATCAGTTTGTGGGCAACCACACGTGGGTTCGAATCCCACCCTCTCCGCCATAAACAAGAAGTGCCCTTTATGGGTGCTTCTTGTTTATGCGCAGATATGGATTATAGGATTCGAACCGGCGCTGCCCGCTGCCTGTGGCAGAGGAAGGGCGGCGGCGCGGCGTGATAGTAACGGGGGAAATCCGCATGATATCCCCCCGTTACGGAGCGAATCCCACCCATCATGATCAAGCATATCAGAAAATTCGTCGTTGTCTCATACTATGGGGTATGATTTGCGGATTCGAACCGGTGCTGCCCGCTGCCTGTGGCAGAGGAAGGGCGGCGGCGCGGCGTGAAGGCAATACATGATATTGTTTTATATCCCGAGTACCGGAGCGGGCGGGGGTTTGCTCTGTAACACAGGTTATCGGAAAAATCGGTTTCGCGGGCTTTTGGACGGGTCTCCCCGAACCGCTATTTCCCGAGCACCCGGACACCTTATATGGATACTATAACGGCGCGCTAGCCGTTTGCCGTGACGACAAGCGGGAAGGACGCGCTTTGGGAAAGAGGCAGGCGAATGATGACCTGCGTTCCCGTTCCGTCGCAGGCGATGGAAAAGCTCTGCTTCTCGTCATAGAGCAGGCGTAGCCGGATCAGCACGCTGCGGATGCCAAAGCCGGGCAGCGTTTCGTCCGGTGAGCGCATGGATGCGGTCGCCTCGCGGATACCGTCGAGCACATCCTCCGGAATCCCGGAGCCGTTGTCCGTCAGTTCCAGAAGCACAAACCGGTCTTCTTTCCTGACCGTCAACGTAATCCGCGCGTCCGACAGGCGTTCAAACCCGCCGTGCTGCACGGCGTTCTCCACCAGAGGCTGGAGCAGAAGATAGGGCACGGGGAAACCGGCCAGCCCGGGCGGCATTTGAACACTCAGCGTGGCCTCGCCCCCGTATACCCGCGAACACAGCTGCAGGTACTTTCTGATGCCGTCTATCTCGGCGTCCAGCGCTACAAATTGGGCGTCCGCGTTATGCAGGTTTTGCCGCAGATACCGGCTTGCCAGTACGGAAAGCTCTCCGACGCTGTCGATGCGCTTGAGCGCGGCCAAACCCTTGATGGACGTGAGGATGTTACAGATAAAGTGCGGGCTGATCTGCGCCTGCAGCGAGCGGTATTTCAGCTCCAGCATCTCAAATTCCATCTGTTTTTTCGCCGTCGCCTGGGCGACCATCGCCCGGGTCGTGTTGCCGAGACGCTCCACAAAGGCGTTGAATTTGCCCGTCAGCTGGCCGATCTCGTCCCGCGAGCCAATGGGCACGCGTATGTCAAAGCGGCCCTCTCCCACAACATTCATTCCCTGGTTCAGGCGCTGAATGCCTTTGGTCAGCGACCGGCAAAGGATATAGACCAGCACGACCGAGACCAGAACGCAGATCAGCCCGGTAATCAGATTGACGTTTTGCAAAAACCGCGGTATCCGCAGCATTTCGTCCGCCGACAGCAGGCTCAGCGCATACCATGTTTTCTGATAGCCGGAGGCCGAAAGCCAGTATTTTTCACCGTTCATCATCACAAAGCCGTTGTAGGTGTCGCTGTCCGCCAGATATTGTCGATACAGTCCGGCGGCGCTCTCCCGGTCCAGGTCCTTGTCCTGCAGCACCATAGAGGAACCGTAGAGAACCGCAGTCACGCCGTCGGTGTCCTCATCCCGGCTCAGGCCGAGCATGGACGAGATCATCCCCCTGTTGAGACGCGCCAGCAGAATGCCCGCCCGGTACAGCGGAATGACGCTGTATAAATCCTTTTTGACATAGATGTTGCCGTCGTCATCATCGAACCAAACGGTATAATTGCCGCGCAGTTCATTCAGGCGCATGGTAACGATATTCGAAAAACCGGCCTCGCTCTCATGAAGCGACGTCGCGCCGAAATAAAGCTGCCCGTCGTTATCCACCAGCACAGCCGCGTCGAAATAACTGCTGTTATAGCAGATATAACGCAGCTTGGAAACCAGGTTGCGGCTCCTTGTTTCCTGGGCGATCGATTCGTCCGTGAGCGTTTCGATGAGCTCCATATCGGAATACTGGTCCCGCAACGCGTCCTCCACGTCGGACAGGATGATGCTCGCGCCGCTGATCATCTGGCGGGTAGCGCGCGAGCGCTCCGCTTCCTTTTCCGCCATCACATAGCCGGTCAGGCGGTCGCCCACAACCAGAATGCTGACCGCAAACACGAGAGATATGATGGCGGAAAAAAGCAGCGCAAATTTTGTTCTGAGTTTCATGGGCTCTCCTTTCTGCGCTGGCCGTTGCGGTAAGCGCTCGGAGATATGCCCTGCGTACGCAGAAACACCTTGTAAAAGGTGACATAGTTTTTATATCCCGTCCGTTCCGCGATCTCGTCGATATGGATGGCGGGGTCGGCCAGCAGGCGGCAGGCGGCGGCCATCCGTTCACTGGTAAGCAGGGCGGAAAACGTCCGCCCCGTATGCTTGCGGATCAGGCTGGAAATATAGGACGGCACAAAGCCGAAGCGCACGGACATTTTCACGAGCGTCAGCGGTTCTGACAGGTTTTCCCGAATATAGCCGATCATCCGTTCAACCGCCAGCGAGGTGGAAAGCGCCGCGTCGCCGGGTATAGCCGGCCCGGCGTTTTCATCCTCCGGGCTTTCGGCGGGCGCGTCGGCGGGAAGCGCTTTTTGAACGGCTTTGAGCAGTTCCTCGTCCAGAAACGGTTTCAGCAGGTAATCGGTTGCTCCCAGGCGCACCGCGCGCTGCGCAAACTTGAAATCGTCAAACGCGCTGATAAACACGCAGCGGCAGTCCGGCAGAAATTGACGGACATATTCCAGCATGCTGAGCCCGTCCAGGCTTGGCATGCGGATATCGGAGATGATGACGTCCGGTTTTTCCCGCAGGATCAGCTCCATCCCGCGGGTTCCGTCATAGGCAACGCCGGCCACACGGCAGCCGATTTTCGCCCAGTCCACCGTTTTGGTCAAAGCATCCGTCCCGGCCGTATTATCGTCGATGATGACCAGATTATACACGCGGCATACCGCCTCCCATCCGCGAACAATGCCGTTCTCCGCCGCACCGCTTCGCCCATTATACTCCTTTGACCGCGATCCACCCAAGGATGTTGCGGCCTTTTCACCATTTTATCCGTTGCAGCAGGTTTTGCGCGTAGGATAAAAACCCGGGATCGTTGGGATGGAGCCCATCCCCGTCGAAAAACCGCTCCGCATGCGGGATCAGCGTTTCTCCTCCGACAGTCTCCATTTGATTTCGTTCACAGGCATCGATAATCACGCGCGCAGCCGTCCGCGCGTCGGCGGCGTAATCCTCGCGCCGCATACGGGTATTCCAGACGGGCGTTACGGCCGTAATGCGCGCGTCCGGATACAGCGAGCGCAGTTTATCAAAATATTGCCCGGCGCGAAGCTTAAAATCATGCTCCCGCAGGCCGGGAATATCGTTGACGCCCACGGCGGCCAGAATACGCTCCGGCCGGTACGGCAGCCGAACAAGCGTTTCCGGCCAGACCCGCGAGCTGCCTACGCTTTGGTTCACCGTTTCGGCGTTCCATGCCCGGCTCAATTGAAACCCCAGGGAGCAAGCCGGGCCATAGGATGCGATACCCTGGGCAATCGAATCCCCCAGCAATAACAGCCTGCGCGCCGGACGCGGGGCGGGCTGCCAGGCGCCGAAGTCTGCATCCAGAATGCGAAGGCCGCAGGTGTTGGGCAGGATCAGTTCGATCAGCGCCTCCCCGCCGGTTTCCCGTATCCAGGAAAACGTCCCGCCGGATTGGGCGGCCTCCAAGGCGACAGTCGCCGTTTGCGTACCGTTTTCAAACACGTCCACCGCGTTTTGCTCCCGGCAGCGCGAGACAACCTCATAGGAAAAGACCAGGCGGGCGGCGCGCGTTACGAAGGCCAGCTTGATCCCAGCGGAGCAGTCCGCACGGTCCGCCAGCGTTTGTGACTTGCGATAGTACCATGCGCGTTGTTCGGGCGTCAGCCGGCAGGGATAACCCGCTTGTGCCGAAATCGCGTTGTGAAACAGCTGCTCCAGTTCCATTGTCTTCCCCTTACTCCGTTCAGGCGTCGCCTGTCCGTCAAACCAAATGGCAGGCGACGGAATGCTCGGGGCTTACCTCGCGCAGCTGCGGCGCCTCCTGCCGGCACAGATCGCGGCAAAGGCTGCACCGGGAACTGAAAAGGCAGCCTTTGGGCGGGGACGCAAGATTGGGAACCTCGCCCTTGAGAATAATCCGCTGCGGGCGCTTTTCAGGGTCCAGCCGCGGCACGGCGCTCATCAGCGCCCTGGTATAGGGATGCAGGCAATGTGAAAAAATCTCCGCGCTGCCGGCGATTTCCACCAGCTTACCCAAATACATCACGCCTACCCGCTGCGAAATATGCCGCACTACGGGCATGCCGTGCGCGATGAAAAGGTAAGCGATGCCAAGCTCCCGCTGCAGCTGTTTCATCAGGTTGAGAATCTGCGCCTGCACGGATACGTCCAGAGCGGACACCGGCTCGTCGCAAACGATCAGCCGGGGGCGCAGGGAAAGCGCGCGGGCAATCACGATACGCTGGCGCTGCCCGCCGGAAAACTCGTGCGGATACTTCTGCCTGTCCATGGCGCTGAGCCCGACGGTTTCCAGAATGCGCACCACCTCGTCTTCGCGCTGTGAGCGCGTGGAGACCAGCCTGTGCTTTTTCAGCGGCTCAGCGATGATGTCGCCAACCGTCATGGAGGGATTCAGCGACCCGTACGGATCCTGAAAAATGATCTGCATGTTGCGCCGCTCATTGCGCATTGCATCCGGCGGGAGCCCGGTAATATCACAATTGTCAAAGATCACCCGGCCGGATGTCGGTTCAATCAGCCTGAGGATGGATTTGCCTACCGTGGTTTTTCCGCAGCCGGACTCGCCCACAAGCCCGAAGGTTTGCCCTTCCTCAATGCCGAAGCTTACGTCGTCCACAGCCTTGTACTGGCCGGTAACCCGGTGGAACAGGCCCGCCTTGACCGGAAAGAATTTCTGCAGGTTCTTCACTTCAAGCAACGCCATGCTTCGCCCTTCCTTTCTCCAGCTCCAGCGCGCGGTGGCAGCGGACCTGATGCCCCGGCGACGCCTCGATAATCGGCGGGCAGCTGTTCCGGCAGATATCGCAGGCATAGGGGCACCGCGGATGAAAGCGGCAGCCTACGGGCATCTGCGTGATATGCGGTACGGTTCCTTCGATCGAGTAAAGCATATCCGCGTCCTGATCGATTTGCGGCATGGCCCTGAGCAGGCCCATGGTATACGGATGCATCGGCCTGCTGAACAGCTCCCTTGCCGCGGCGATCTCCATCAGCATGCCCGCGTACATGACGGCGACACGGTCGCAGATCTCCGCCACCACGCCCAGGTCATGCGTTATATAGAGCACGGACATCTCCGTCCCTTTTTGCAACGATAATATCAGGTCCAGAATCTGCGCCTGGATGGTCGGGTCCAGCGCGGTCGTAGGTTCGTCGGCAATCAGCAGTTCCGGCTTGCACGACAACGCCATGGCGATCATGACGCGCTGGCGCATTCCGCCCGACAGCTCGTGCGGATAGTTCTTCAGCCTTTCGTGCGGCATGGACATACCGACCATACGCAGCATCTCCTCCGCTTTTTCCCTCGCTTCATGCCTGGATACCTTCTGGTGCAGGCAAATCGCCTCTTCGATCTGGTCGCCGCAGGTATACACGGGGTTGAGGGATGTCATCGGCTCCTGAAAAATCATCGAGATCCGGTTGCCGCGCATTTTCCTCATCTCATGCTCGGAAAGCGCCAGTAAATTTTCCCCGTGATACACAACCTCACCCTCCAGAACCCGGCTGGGCGGAGAAGGCAGGAGGCGCAGGATCGTCTTTGCCGTCACGCTCTTGCCTGAACCGGATTCCCCCACCAGCCCCAGAATTTCTCCGGGGTAAATATCAAAGGTCACGTCGTTGGTGACCGGTATGTCCTTTCCTTCGAAACGAAAGGCCGTGGAAAGCCGCCTGATGCTCAGCAGCGCGTCCCCGGCGGCAGTTTCACCCGTTATAGGCCGCAAAGAGATCCCTCCTTCATCGATTGGCTTTATTTCAGTCGGCGCGTATTCTGACGTCCAGCGCATCCCGCAGGCCGTCGCCCAGGAAATTTAATCCGAGCACCAGCAGCATGATCGCGACGCCCGGAAAAACGCTCAGCCAGGGCGTGCGGCTCAAATAGGAAAAGCCGCTTTTGAGCATCGCGCCCCAGCTGGCGAGCGGCGGCTGAATTCCAAGTCCCAGAAAGGACAGGCTCGCCTCGGCAATGATCGCTTTCGCCGCGCTCAGCGTGACCTGCACGATCAGGGTGGAGCTCATATTGGGCAGCATATAGCGGAAGATGATCTCGAAATCGTTCAGCCCGATCGCCTTTGCCCCCATCACATATTCCGATTCGCGGATCGTCAATGCCCGGCTGCGCGCCAGGCGGCAAAAGTTCGGCGTATAGACGATGCCGATCGCGATGAAAATATTGCGGATATTGGTACCCAGTACGGCGGTGATCGCCAGCGCCAGAATGATGGCCGGAAACGACCAGAGCGCGTCCATGAACCCGGAAATCACGGTATCGACTTTGCCGCCGTAATAACCGGAGATGAGCCCGAAAAACGTTCCCAGCAGCACGGCAATCAATACGGAGCAGACGCTTACGATCAGCGTAATGCGCGCTCCCGCGATAATCCGCGACAGCGTATCGCGGCCCAGCTCGTCGGTGCCCAGCCAGTGGGCGGCGCTTGGGCCCTGCAAACGCTCCTTGACGGAGGAAGCGGAGTAGTCATACGGGGCGACCAAATTGCCGAACAGGCACAAAAAGAGCGCCAGCAGACAAACGGCAAGGCCGAAAACGGCGAGCCGGTTATGAAGCAGCTTGCGCCAGAAGCGGCGCGCGTTGATGGACAAACCCTTTTTCTTCATACCGTCTCACCCCTTTCCCTTATGCGAAACGCGCGGATCGATAAAGACATACATAATATCGACCATCGTGTTGATGAATACCACAATCATGGCGACGATCATAATCATTCCAAGCACTACGGGATAATCGCGGCTTGCGATGCCGTCCACAATCTCGCGCCCGATGCCGGGGATGGCGAAGACCGTTTCCACGACGACCACGCCCCCGAGCATACGGCCCGTCTGCATGGCGATCACCGTGATGACGGGAATGAGCGCGTTTCGCAGCGCGTGCTTCCAGATAATGACCATGCCTCTGAGGCCCTTGGCCTTCGCGGTAACGATGAAATCGCTGTCCAGCACTTCCAGCAGCGCGGAGCGGGTCTGCCGCATGACGGTGGCCGCGAAGGCCGCGCCGATGGCAAACGCCGGCATGATCATGCGGCGCAGATTTTCCACAACGCTCTTGCTTATCTCCACATAGCCTGAGGCGGGGAGCCAATGGAGCGTGACGGAAAACAGGAGGATCAAGAGCATACCGAGCCAGAAGGGCGGCATGGCAACGCCGATCATGGACAAAATGCTTGTTCCGGTATCCAGCCCGCTGCCCCGCCGGACCGCGGAAATAATGCCGCTCGGGATCGCGATCAGAATGGACACCAGCATGGCAAGCACCGTGATCTCAAGCGTGACGGGCAGCCGTATCCTTATTTTATCAAGCACCGAAGTTCCCGAGATCAGGGAGGTGCCGAATTCCCCGTGCAAAAGCCCCCCCAGCCAGTCCAGGTAGCGCACGATGGCGGGCCGGTTCAGCCCCATGTCCTCGCGCAGCTGCTGGTAGTATTCTTCGCCCGCGTCGATATTGGTAATGCCGGCCGCCGCGTCTCCGGGCAGCACATCCATCAGGAAGAATAAAATCAGGCTTGCGACCAGCAGGATGGGAATCATGGCCAGAAGTTTTCTGATGATATGCGTATACACTTAGATATCTCCCGTTTGCATAGTGCGCGGGCGCGAAGGGGCCGCCCCCTCCGCGCCCGCCGGCGTTTGCGAAAGGTTACCTATGCCTTACTTGGTGAGCCAGGCCGCCTTCAGGTTGAAGGTCCCGTTGGGATTATAGGTGATGCCGTTCAGCTGGTTGGTATAGGAGGAATAGCGCGGATACTGGCCCATGATGACGTAGAGCGCCTGATCCAGGTATTCCTTCTGGTATTCCACAAAGATCGCCTTGCGCGCCGTTTGATCGAACGTATTCTTTGCTGAGAGCAGCAGCTGCTGAATATCGGTTACGCAGGCGGGGTCGCAGTAAGCAAGCGTGGAGTTGTACTGCTGGTTTGGATCAAGGCCCTGAATGGCGATCACGCCGATGCCCATCTCGCCGCTGCGGTTGGTCTTGATCTTCTCAATCCAGGCCAGGCGCTCCAGGGGCTCCAGTTCCAGGGTGATTCCGCTTGCCTTGAACTGCTCCTGAAGAAGCTGGCACATGGTCGCGTCGGGCTCGCGGGAAATGTAGGAAAGCTGAATGGTGATCCCGTCCGGATATCCGGCTTCCGCCAGCAAAGCCTTGGCTTTCAACGGATCGTAGGTATAGGGATTGTAATCGCTGTAGAACCACTGATCGGGGGTCGCGTCGAAGGCTTCCAATACGCCGTAGCCCTCCAGACAGACTTCGATCAGCTCCGCCCGGTTTACGGCATAGCTGACCGCCTGGCGGACCAGGGGGTTGGCGTACTGTTCGTCGTTTAAGTTGAAGCACAGGAAGTAGGTAGAGCGGTTATTGGTCATCACCGTCGTTATATCGGCCATCTCCATGGTTTTCATGATGCTGTTGCCGGAAGAGTGGTAATCCACCATATCGATGTCGCCGGTCTGCAGGTTGATGGTCTTGACCGAGTCGTCCGTCATGATATAGACTTCCACACGGTCCAGATAGGGCAGCGGATTGCCGTCCGCGCCGACGTCCCAGTAATTCTCGTTCGCGGTCAGATAGATATGGTCGCCCTCGACGTATTCCTCCAGTTTGAACGCGCCGGTGCCGACGGGATTCGTATTCATATCCTCGCGGCCAAGGGAATCGGGCGCCAGCATCAGGCCGCAGATATTGGTGAAAACGCTTGGCAGCGCCGCGTCCACGGCGGACAGGTTGATTTTGACCGTATACTCGTCCACAACCTCGGTGGAAGCGATGTTGTTGAGTTCGCTTTTCAAATACACATGGCCGGTATCCGGGTTGGTGGACCAGTCCAGGTTGGCTTTGACGGCCCCGGCGTTAAAGGGTTCGCCGTCATGGAAGGTCACGCCCTGGCGCAGTTCAAGGAACATGGCGGTTCCGTCATCGGAAAAATACCAGTCGGTCGCCAGACCGGGCGCATAATTCCCCTGCGCATCGAAGGTAATCAGCGTTTCAAAGATCAGATAGTACACATATCCGTCCTCATTGCGCGACGAAGTTTTCGACGGGTCAAACCCCGTCAGCTTGTTTGTTTTTCCGATGCGCAGCGTTCCTCCGCGTTCGATCTGCGTATCGGCCGTTTCCGCCTGCGCGCAAACGGCAAACATGGACAGCGCCAGGACAAGCGCCAAAATCAGGGAAAGCGTCCTTTTCATGGTTTGTTTCCTCCTTCTACATGATCGCATTCTTTCGTGCTGTTTCCACGAAATTTTTTATTGGTTTTATTATAGCAACCCTTCTCCGGCCGCCGTATATACTCAGCTTTCAAATTTATTGTTCATTTAATAGATGATCTGGTATATTAATTGAAATATTATGGCATCTTACCCTATAATGGGGCGACAATTCAACCGTGGGGAGGATGTTCGATATGTGGAAATTGCCGGAACTGCTGAAGGGAAACCGTCTGATTATCATCGCGCGGGGGATTCGCACCGATCTGCTGGTTGAGGCGGCAGGCGCGCTGCTGGAGGCGGGGGTATGCATGCTCGAATCGACCTTCGACCACAGCGAAAGCGATCCGATCGCCGATAACGCGGAGAAGCTGTCCGCGCTGGTGAAAGCCTATGGCGACCGGCTGCTCGTGGGCGCCGGTACGGTTTTGCGCGAAGAAGAGGCGCAGGCCGCGTTTGACGCCGGCGCGCAGTATATCATCTCGCCCAACACGAATCCGAGGGTGATAGAACGCGCGAAAAAGCTTGGCATGCTGTCTATTCCCGGAGCTATGACGCCTACGGAAATCTGCGCCGCGTGGGATTTGGGCGCAGACATCGTCAAGCTGTTTCCCGCGGACGACGTCGGGCTTCATTATATTCAGAATATCCGGGCGCCCCTGCCCCATATTCCGCTGATGGCGACGGGCGGCGTGAACCCCGAAACCGCGCCGCAGCTTCTCAACGCCGGGATCGCCGTCGTGGGTACGGGCGTCACGGTGCTCAGGCGCGACCTGCTTGAAAAGCGGGACTTTGCCGCAATCACGGCTCTGGCAAAAATCCATATGGACGCGATCCGTCTGCGGCCGTAAAAGGAGACAGTATATGAAAATTACCGATATCAAATGCTATACGATGGACGCCTACCGGACGAACTGGACTTTTATCAAGGTGGAGACTGACGAGGGGCTGTACGGCTGGGGGGAAGCCAGCCTCGGCACGCAGGAAAACGCCCTGGAAGGTTGTGTGAAGGATATTACGCGCCTGATCGTCGGACGCAACCCGATCGACATCGAAAAGATGCTCTTCGAGGTTTACCGTGACGAATACTGGAAGGGCGGCCCGGTGTTCCTGTCCGCGCTTTCCGGCATAGAAATCGCGTGCTGGGATATCGCGGGCAAGTTTTTCAATACGCCTGTGTGCAACCTGCTGGGCGGCCGGGTGCGCGACCGCGTACCCATGTACGCCAACGCCTGGTTCACCGGCGCGCGCACCCCGGAAGACTTCGCGGTCAAAGCGAGGGAGACCGTCGCGCTGGGCATTAAGGCGCTCAAATGGGATCCCTTCGGCAAGGCGCACATGACGCTTTCGCCGGAGGAAATGGCACGCGCCGTTGCGTGCGTCGCCGCCGTGCGCGAAGCCGCCGGCCCGCATGTTGAGCTCCTGATCGAGTGCCACGGGCGCTTTAACCCCTATACCGCCATCGAAATCAGCCGTCAGCTCGCGCCCTTCCATCCCATGCTCATGGAAGAGCCCACCGTGCCGGACAACATGGAATCGCTTGCGAAGGTCCATGCGCGTTCCCAGGTCCCCATCGCCGCGGGCGAGCGCATTTACAGCAAGTACATGTTTTGGGACGCGCTGCGGCACAACGCGCTGGACATCGCCCAGCCGGATATCTTCCATACCGGCGGCATTATGGAAAGCAAAAAAATCGCCTCCATGTGCGAAGCCTGCCACGTGCCGGTCTCCTTTCACAATCCCTCCGGGCCCGTTTCCAACGCCGCCATTCTGCAGCTTGCCGCATGCGTGCCCAACTTTCTCATCCATGAAATCATGATCACGGACGGCTCCTTCCGCGGCAGCATTACCGACGAGGAAGTCGTCTATGAAAACGGTGATATCCTGATTCCCGACAAGCCCGGCCTCGGCATCGACATCAACGTGGATGAGGTGCTCAAACGGCCCTATGTTCCGCGCAACCTGCGCCATTATACGGGTGCGCTTACGGATATCCGCCCGAAGGACGATACGGTATTCTTCTTCAAGGGCCTGCCGCGTACTTAATGAAAGCAGCCGGAAGCAGACGCGTCGATGCCGTATCGGACACGGGCGCGTCTGTTTTTATACGCTTTATTCTATCAGCCCAGAAAATATCGCAACGGGTTCCGCCAGCTCATATAAGTTCACTTGAACCGCACCGGGATACATGTTAGTCTTATGCTGTTACGCGAATGAATGGTATCGGAGAATGAAACGATGAAACAGTGGCATGCGTCGATCACATATGATAAAAGCAATACGGTCCGCCTGGCGAAAGCGCTGGAGAAGAGCTTCCACTGGCAGAGGCGCCTTGCCCTGTTTATGGCCGGCTTTGCAACCGTTGCCCTGGGTTTCGCGCTGGGCATCCAAAACACCTACGGGCTTGCGTTCATCGTTTTGGGCTGTCTGGTTGTAACCAACACAGACGCACAAGCCAGGAAAAAGGCCAGAACCGTTACCAGCCAGCTCAAGGGTTATGTGCCCCAAATGCGGTATATTTTTTCAGAAAAAGGCTTTCTGGGCGAAACCGACCGGGAAAGCAATTCCTTTGCGTACGATCAATTGATCCGCCTGACGGACGACGGTAAATTTCTGTATTTGTTCAAGGATAGAGAATCAGCCTTTATGGTCGATAAAAGCACGGTGCTGCCTGCCGAAAGTCCCCAGCTGAAGGAGCAAGTTTCCGCGGAATCCGGTTTGTCTTGGATCCAGTACGGCAGCATCCTGAACACGGGCCTGATTACCCTGATCAAACAGTACGGCGCGCAGGGCAAACAGAAGGAGCGGCGTTAGGCACTGCTGGTTGCGTCGTAATCTTGCTGTTTGGTTTCTCTTGCTTAAAAAAGAACGAGTGAAAAGTTTCAGAGCAAAATATAAATAAGGTTATAAACAATAAATATCCGTAATAAAAAATTATCGACAAAAAAAGAAAGAAAAAGCTTGAAATAATCTTCACGTTTTAGTACAATGCAAAGGAAGAAGAAAGCGAGCGGAGTATAATAGAAAGATATTATGCTGTCTATTTGTCTAAACTGCGTTCGATATGGCGAATTTTAAATGCTGCCGCCCGGCATCCGATTGAATGGGAAGGGAAAAGCAAGCATTTAGAAGTAAATAAAGAATGGAGGTTCCTCTATGAAAAAGTTTCTGTCCCTAGTTCTCGCGGTAACGCTGGTGCTGAGCATGACGGCCACTGTCAGCGCCGCAACCCAGAAGATCAAGCTGGCCCATATCGCCGGCGAAGCATCCGCTCTGAACAAATCCCTGGTCAGATTCTCCGATCTGGTGAAAGAGCGCACCAATGGAGAAATCGAGATCGAGATTTATCCCGCCGGTATCCTGGGCGGCGAAACCGAGCTGAAGGAAATGGTTTCCATGAACACCATCCAGATGGTGTCCTCCGGCTGGAGCCTGCTGACCAACAAGCTGAGCTACTCCATCGCATATTTCGGGTACTACCAGATGCTCAACCGCGACGAGCTGGAAGCCTTCTACAGCGGCGAAATCGCGAAGAAATTCTACGATGCCTATGAGAAGGTCACCGGCGTGCGCGTGATCAGCCATGGTTTTTATCAGGCTGCGCGCAACGTATTGGCGACCAAGCCCATAGA
This sequence comes from Candidatus Limiplasma sp., assembly GCA_963674895.2. Lineage (GTDB taxonomy): Bacteria > Bacillota > Clostridia > Christensenellales > Aristaeellaceae > CAXXOK01. The sequence continues at coordinate 897,240 of CAXXCY010000001.1, read as the reverse complement.
GAGCCTGGAGGACATGAAGGGACTGATCATGCGCACGCCCAACGGCGTCAGCGTCGATCTGGAAGCCTGGGCGTCCTGGGGCTGCCAGCCTGTGGGCATGGCGATCTCGGAGTGCTATACCGCTTTCCAGCAGGGCGTAATCGAGGCGGTTGAAATGCCCAGCTCCTATATGAGCAGCTATAGCTTCGCCGAAGCGGGCGCCAAATACCTGATGAAAAGCGAGCATCAGATTTACAACAACCTGCTGGGCGTAAACGCGCAGTGGTTCGATTCCTTGACTCCTGAAACCCAGCAGATTATCATTGATGCAGCCAGCGAAGCGGGCGCCTACTGCAAAGAAATGGAAATGGCCGACGATCAGGCCTATATCGATGCTATGGTGAAGGATCAGGGCGTCACCGTTATCGAATGGTCTCCCGAATTCAAGGCGCAGCTCAAAGAACTGGTTACTCCCGTGTACCTCGAAAATCAGCGGAAAGCGCTGGAAGAAGCGGACGCTTTGCTGAAATAACCCCCCCTCTCATTTTCCCGGCGGGAGAGCGCCCGGGGCGCTCTCCCGCCGGGACCGGGGCACTCCAAACGCTGGAGGAAATGACTTTGAAGGAAAAACTGAAACGGTTCGATAGGCATTTTATCAGTTTGCAGAACACTGTTTGTTCGACCATCTTTTTTGCCATCTTCATCTTCTGCCTGCTGCAGATCGTATTCCGCAATATCGTCTATGTGCGCGCTCCATGGACGGAGGAGTTCGCGCGCGTGGGTTTGATTTATCTGACCTTCTTCGGCGCCGCCATCGGTATCCGGACTCAGGCACACCCTTCCGCAGACTTTCTCACCAAGAAGCTTTCGCTGCGGGTGCGCATGGCCATGGGCATTGTCGCAGAATGCCTGGTGATCCTGATGTCGCTGATGTTTTTAATTTATGGGTTCAAGTACTGCCAATGGACCGTCAACGATCACAGTACCACATACTACTACTCCAAGAGCGTCTGGTACTATTGCATTCCCATTTCCGGCTTCATAATGAGCTGCTATAACATCCGCAATATCGTCTATCAGGTTCTGTCCATCATCAAGAACGAAGACCTGCTGAAGGAGGCGAACAAAGTTGAGTGAGGCGGTCATCCTTTTGCTGGTCATGCTGGGGCTGATTCTGATCAATGTGCCCGTCACCTATGCCCTGGGCCTATCCAGTTTGTATTTTTTTATGACTCAGGATATCAACTTCATGCAGTTCGTCCTGAAGCTGACCGCCACGCTGGATAATTTCGCCTTTTTGGCGGCTCCCCTGTTTATCTTCTGCGGCAACCTGATGAACAAGGGCGGCGTCACGGACCGCATTTTTGATTTCGCCTGCTCCCTGGTCGGCCATGTCCGCGGCGGCCTGGGCCATGTAAACGTTCTGGGCAGCGCGATGTTCGCCGGTATGTCCGGTTCCGCCATCGCCGATGCCGCCGGTCTGGGCCCCATCGAAATCAAGTCCATGACGGACCACGGCTACGACAAGGAATTCGCAGTGGCGCTGACAGGCGCCTCCGCCGTCATCGGGCCCATTATCCCCCCGAGCAATATCATGATTCTTTATGGTGTCGTGGCGGAGGTTTCCATCAGCCGGCTGTTCCTGGGCGGCGCAGTCCCCGGCCTTCTGATGGCCGTGTGCGAGATGATTATGGTGTATATCTTCGCCCTCAAGCGCGGTTTTCCGTGCAACAACACGTTCAGCCTGAAGAGGGTCTGGAAGGAATTCAAGCGTTCCTTCCTGTCGCTGGGCACCGTGCTGGTGATCATGGTCGGCATCCTGTCCGGTGCCTTTACCGCAACGGAAGCCGGTTCCGTAGCGTCCCTGTATGTGATTATCATCTCTTTGCTCGTCTATAAAGAGATCAGCTGGAAGGGTATCTGGAAGTCCTCCAAGGAAGCCGCGGCCTATAGCGGAGTGATCCTGCTGCTGTGCGGCGTGGCGGGCGTGTTCGGCTGGTGCCTGAGCTTTGTCAGGGCGCCCCAGCTGGCGGCCAATTGGATTATCAGCATTACAACCAACAAGACTTTGGTGCTGTTTCTGTTCATGATCCTGTATATGTTCCTGGGCATGCTGATGGAGGCCAGCGCCGTGGTGCTGTGCACCGTTCCCATTGTGGTTCCCCTGTTCAAGGTGATGGGTATAGATCTGGTGTATTTCGGCGTTCTGGTGGGTATTCTGATGTCCATCGGCACGCTGACCCCGCCTGTGGGTACGGTTATGTTTATCCTGTGCAAGATGAACGATATCACCATTCAGCGATGGACGAAGTTTATGACTCCCTGGATGGTCCTGCTGGTCGGCCTTGTGATCCTGATGATCTTCTTCCCGCAAATCATTACCTGGCTGCCGACGGTATTCTACTCATAAACAGGTGCCCGTCATGAACCATAAAGGAGCCGTTGAACCATGAAGGTGACAGGCCACGTGGAAATCACCGGGGCCGGAATGCCCTATGAGAAGTCCTTCCCTCTGCTCAAAAAACTGGGTGCGCAGGGAGTGGAACTGGTTGTCCGGGAAACGGGCATCCTGAGCCTGGACACGCCCAAAGATCAGCTGAAAAGGATCATGGCGCTGTCTTCGGAATTGGATTTGCCCGTCTCCGGCCTGACCAGCGGCTATAGCTGGACGCAGCCCATGACCAGCGGTAGCCCCTTGATTCGGCAAAAGGGCAGCGATTCTATGAAACGGATAATCGAACTGGCCGCCTACTTGAAAACCGACAGCGTGCTGATCGTTCCCGGCTACGCCCGGACGGAGTTTGTTTCCCCCTCTGAAACCGTTCCCGTACCCCTTGCCATGGAACGGGCGCTGGAAGGAGTAAGGGAAGCCGGAACGTTTGGCGCGGAAGCGAACGTCAGCGTCAACGTGGAGGTGGTCTGGGGCGGAATGCTGCGCACAGCGCAGGAAATGCGCCGTTTTCTGGACCAGGCCGCCGCTCCCGGCATTGGCTTTTACCTGGATACGGGAAACGTATTCCCCGAAGGCGATCCCCTGCGCTGGATCGGGGTCATGGGACCTTATATCAGGCGGGTTCATATGAAAGACTTTGATCCCCGCCGCCGGGGGTTGGAATGCTTCTGCCCCCTGGGCGAAGGCGTGGTCCCCTTCCCCGCGATCGTGCAAGCGCTTCGCGAAGAGGGCTATGACGGCTGGATCGGCGCGGAACACCATTTGAATAAAAGCGAGCAGGATGCCGCCCACTCCATGGCTTTCCTCCACAACCTGATTGAAAAGAGGGAAACGCAATGAAGCTGCTGCCGTCTATCGCCTCCGCCAACGTGCTGCAAATCGGAGAGGAAATCGAGCGTTTGGGAGATTGGCAGGATCTGCACTTTGATATCGAGGATGGTAACTTCACCCCCAACATCACCTTTGGGCAAAAGATGCTTCAATACGTGAGCAAGGCGATCGCGCCGCGGCAGCTGGACGTTCATATGATGGCTATGCGCCCCCTGGAACTGCTGCCCGCCCTCATGGAGGCAAACGTGAAGGGCGCCTGCGCCCATCTGGAAGCGCTTCGCTTTCCGCTGCTTTTTCTCAACGGGGCCCGTCAAGCCGGAATGGAAGCGGGACTGGCGCTGAATTTCGCCACTCCTCTTGAGGCGCTGCACCCTTTTTTGCCGCAGATGGACTATCTCCTGGTCATGACCTCCGAGCCCGACAACGCGGGGGAACGCCTGAATACCCAGGCCTTCCAAAAAGCGCTGAAAGCCGCGGAAAGCTTACCCGTTCCGGTCTATGCGGACGGCGCGCTCGGAGAAAGTGAGGTTCTTGCCTTAAGCAAAGCCGGCGCGGCGGGCTGCGTGCTTGGCAGGCTGGTATTCGGCTCGCCGGACCCGGCCCTGGCGCTCAGGCAGTTGGCGGCCAAAATAGCGGCGCGAACAGCGTGAAGTTTCCCAACGGAGGTTGAAAAATGGCTGACATTGATTTATTGAAAAGAACGGCCGCCCGGCTGAGAATGGACGTGCTGGACATGGTCTACAACGCCCAAAGCGGCCATATCGGCGGCAGTCTGTCCGTAGCGGATATCGTGACCGCCCTGTACTTTGACGTGATGAACGTCAAGCCGCAGGATCCGCACTGGCCCGATCGGGACCGCTTCATATTGAGCAAGGGACACGCGGCGCCGGTTCTGTATGCCGCGCTGGCGCGGCGGGGATTTTTTCCCATGGAAGAATTGAAGAGGCTGCGCCAGGCCGATTCCTTCCTGCAGGGCGCTACCAGCCCCGAAACCCCCGGCGTGGATATCACCACCGGGCCCCTGGGCATGGGCCTTTGCAGCGCCGTTGGCATGGCCTGCGCCGCCAGGGTGCTGCAGAAGGAATATAAAACCTTTGTCGTCATTGGCGACGGTGAGCTTCAGGAGGGCGAAATCTGGGAGGGTATGATGGAAGCCCCCCATTTCGGCTTGGACGGTCTGGTGTGCATCCTGGACTGCAATCTTGTGCAGATGAACGGCCGCAATGACGAGATCATGCCCATCGGCAACCCGGCGGAAAAGGCCAGGGCCTTTGGCTGGGAAGTCAGGGAAATCGACGGTAACAGCATGGAACAGGTGGTCAAGCTGCTTCATGAAGAAAACCGTACAGGCAAGCCCTTGTTTGTGGTTGCCCATACGGTCAAGGGAAAGGGCGTTTCTTTTATTGAGGGCGATTACCGGTGGCACGGCAAGGCGCCCGGCAAGGAAGAGTATGACCGGGCGATCATGGAGCTGCAGGGAGGATTGCAATGAGCCAGGCGAATCGATTTGCGTACGGCGCGGCACTGACGGAGCTGGCGAAGACGGACCCCAGGATCGTCGTCGTGGACAGTGACTTTGGCAGAGGCGCGGGTTATGAGGCCTTCTGGCAGCAGTTTCCGGACCGGTATTTTAACTGCGGTATCGCGGAGCAGGGCATGTGTTCCGTGGCGGCCGGCCTGGCCGCCTGCGGCCTGACCGCCTTTGCCTGCTCGTTTGCAGTGTTTACTTCGATGCGGGCTTTGGACCAGGTGCGAAACGGCGCGGCCCTGCATGACCTGAACGTGAAGGTGATCGGCTCCCACGCGGGCATCGAGACCGCCATGGACGGCGCGACCCACCAGTCGGTGGAGGATATCGCCATCATGCGCGCGCTCCCCAATATGAAAATTCTCGCTCCCTGCACCCCGAACCAGACCATGGCCCTGACCAGGCTGATGGCGGAAACCCCCGGCGCCTTCTATATGCGCTTTGGCCGGGAAAACAGCGAGGAAATATACGGCGCCGGTGAAGCATTTGCCCTGGGCGGCAGCAGAGAGCTGGCCCACGGGCATGACGTGGCTTTGCTGGCCCATGGACGCATGGTGGAGATGTGCCTGGCAGCCGCGAAAGAGCTGGAAACCAAAAGCCAACACGCGAGGGTGCTGGATATGTACTCCGTCAAGCCCATGGACGAAGCCGCCGTGCTTCGTGCGGCGAAGGAAACCAAAGGCATCGTGGTGGCCGAGGACCATTCCGTCATCGGCGGCCTGGGAGGTGCCGTGGCGGAATACCTGGGTGAGAAGCATCCCTGCAGGGTACTGCGGGTTGGAATGCCGGATTGCTATGGCCGATCCGGCCGAACCGAGGATCTGCGCCAATGTTACGGCCTGACGGTGCAAAGCGTCGTTGCCAAAGCGCTGGAGTTGACCGGATCAAATCCGGCGCTATAACCGGTAGGGCTTTTGCTATTCAACCATACCGGTCTATCACCGTTTGGGAATATATCCTCCCGCATGGGGAAAGGAGCCCGCCGTACGGATACGGCGGGCTCCTTCGTTTGATACTAGTTCCACTCTAATAGCGGTTCAATTGAAAATCCGCGTCCACGCCGCGTGCGATAGCGGCCACGAGTTTGGCAAGGTTCTCCAGGTCTCTGACATCACAAACCTCAACGGGCGTATGGGTATAGCGGGCGGGGAATCCCATTTCCAGACAGGCAACGCCGTTTTGTTCCAGCTGTAAATAGGCGGCGTCGGTGATGATGCCCAGAGCGGCAAAACGCTGCAGCGGAACGCTTTCCTTCGCCGCGCTGGCCTTGCAAAGATTGAACAGGGGCTGATGCGGGAGGGTGCCGTTGAGCGTGCCCCGGCCGTGGAAAGAATACAGCTGAACGCAGGGACCGCCTCCAAGCGCATTTTCAAAACGGGTCGCCAGATCGTGCGTATCGCTGGCGAGGGTAACGTCCAGCATAATGGCCAGATCAGGCTTTACGGACCGGGCGGCCATCATGGCTCCGCGAAGATTGAATTCCTCCCATACGGTGCCGACGATATACACGTCGCAGGCGGGCTTGCTCAGGCTCAGGCTCTCCGCGATGCCGATCAGGGCTGCACAGGCGCCGCGGTTATCCACGGCGGTGCCTGTGACCAAAGTGCCCTGTAGGTTTTCAAAGGCGGGCCTGTAAATCACGGGGCAGCCCACCTCGATGCCCAGCTCGCGCACCTTTTCCGCGCTGCGGGCGCCGATATCAATGTAAAGGGAGGTCACGAGGTCCACCTTGTACTTTTCATCGGCGGAGGTGGCGTGATGGGACTTGGGACCGAAAACGCCCTTATGCCATCCGCCGTTTTCGGAGCGGACCAGCAGCTGAAGCGCGGGAAGAACCTTTTCCGGAATACCGCCCAGGCGGTCAACCTGAATGTAACCGTCGTTTTCAATCCGGCGCACAATAAAACCCAATTGGTCCATATGGCCGAAAACCATCATCCGGGGCATATGCTTTCCGTCCGTACCCTCGATTTTGGCGATTACATTGCCCACGCGGTCGATCTTCACGTCCTGGCAGTATGCCTGCAGCGTATCCGCCATTTTATACGCCATTTCGCTTTCATAGCCGCTGGGGGCCGGAGTCAGCATAAACTCCCGCAGCGTATTCATCATATCCATGTTCCGTTTCCTCCTTTAGCGAAAAGACCGTCCATGCGCGATCCACTTTCCTTTTCATCTCGAAAAACGATAGAGAGATGCGCCAATCCTTTCGGTATCATACAACAACGGACGCTGAAAGTCAATTTTGTAAGTTGCTTTTGCTATCCTTTAGTAGCGTATTTCTTATTATTTCCGACAATCCAGGCATAGTATCATGAATGGAAAGTGAATATCCTTATAACATCGGTCGGATTATAGCAATCTAAAGCAGAAACAGCATGAACATATTATCTATTTCTTTTTATTACTTTCTTTTATATTGACTATCGTGTCGAACTACATTATAATGAGGATATAATGACAAGCACTTGGAAGGAGCTATTGCCATGGGATGGATAAAAGACCTGTTTGGAACTGAAAAACCGATTATTGCGATGTGCCACCTGAGGCCTATGCCGGGCGATCCTTATTATGATAAGGACGGCGGCATGCAAAAGGTTGTAGATGCAGCCTGCCGGGAGTTTATCAACCTGCAGGAGGGCGGCGTGGACGCCGTTATGTTTTCCAACGAATTCAGCCTGCCCTATCTCAGAAAAGTCAATCCCGAGACGACTGCTTCCATGGCCCGAATCATCGGTGAGCTGAAACATGAAATCAAAATCCCGTTCGGCGTTAACGTGCTGTGGGATCCGTATGCCAGCCTCGATCTGGCCGCAGCAACCGGCGCCGGATTTATCCGTGAAATCATGAGCGGTGTTTACAGCAGCGACTTTGGCCTTTGGGACACCGACGTCGGCGCAATCTCCCGGCATCGTGTTCATCTGGGCCTGGAGAACTGCAAGCTCCTGTTCAATATCGTGCCGGAGGCGGCCAAGTATTTAACGGACCGCAAGGTGGAGGACATTGCCAAGACCACCGTGTTCAACTGCAATCCGGATGTGGTCTGCGTCAGCGGCATGACGGCGGGCGTAGGAATCGATATCGGCATCCTGGGTAAGGTCAAGGACGCCATTGCGCATACTCCCGTGTTCGCCAACACCGGCTGCAAGCTGGAAACCATCGAAGAAATTCTAAAACTTGCCGATGGCGCGGTGGTCGGCACCACCTTCAAGAAGGACGGCAAGTTTGAAAACAACGTCGAGAAGAAACGCGTGATAGAATTCATGGATAAAGTCCGTGCAACTCGTAGATAAAAAGCAATCAAAAGAAAATAACACACTGTGATTTTACGTTTGAAAGGAAAAACACAGTATGTTATACTAGGGGAAAGATTCTCCCGCGCTGTCAAACACAGGCAGGAGCCGGAAGGAGCAACCTTCATGTTTCGTATTGAACGTCAGCAGAAAATATTGAGTTATATCGACGAAAAGCAGACGGCAAAAACCCAGGAGTTGGCGAAAGCCTTCAGCACGTCTTTGGTTACCATTCGCAACGATATCAACGATCTGGCGGCACGGGGCTTGATTATCAAGACCCACGGGGGCGCCATGTGCCGCCAGCGCAGCTCCAATACGGAAATCCCCTTTGCGATTCGCTTTCAGGAAAACTTAAGCAGCAAGCAGGCAATCGCCTCCATCGCGGCCGAAAAGATCTATGACGGCGACGTAATCCTGCTGGACGCCGGCTCGACAACGCTTGAGATTGCAAACCGAATCAAAGCGAAAAATGTCACCGTGATCACGAACGATCTGAAAATCGCCACCACTTTGGCGGACATCGGCACCTATAACGTCATCGTAGCCGGCGGCACGCTGCTGCAAAACGTGTATACGCTGGTCGGCACGGAAACCATTGAGTTTTTTAGAAACATCAAGGTGCGTAAGCTTTTTCTGGGCTGCGACGCCATCGACTTCAACTGGGGTATCACCAACCGCACCTTTGAGGAAAGCCATGTGAAAAACGCCATGATTTCCGCCGCGCAGGAGGTCATTGCCGTGGCGGACTGCTCCAAGTTCAATAAGCAGGTTTTTTCCAAAGTTTGCGGCATGGACGCCATCGATGTCCTGATCACCGACGAGATCAGCGCCCAGGATAAGGAACGGCTGGAGAATCTCGGCGTCAGCGTGATCAGCGCTTCCAAAATGCAGGAGAAAAGAACCGCGCCGGCGGAAAAGAAGCATACCGGACAGGATCCGGAAGAATAAGGACGCCCGGCTTTTTCTCCGTTTTATCCCGCGTTTTGATTTTCTAAGGAATCCGCGATAGAAGAACTGAACATACGGTATGCATCGGCGGCGCCGGGGAATGGTGCCGCTCTGGATTTCCCACAACGCCGCCATGCGGCCCTGTGCGGGGCCGCATGGTCCTTGGGCAAGGGTATCGGCCGGTTTGGAGACCAGCCTGTCCGCCGGGTAAACCGAAATATCCGATCATCCTGCGGGAGGCGGCATATTCGGCGCTAGGCATGTTCCAGAGACGCCTTGATACGGTGAATCACGGACATCACGGCGACGCTTTCCTGTACGGGCAACGGCGATTCGCCGCGCCGCACTCCGGAAACGAAGGCCCTGATCTCATTGCGGAAAGCCGTTTCCTGCGCGTTTTCCGCCAGGGGCAAAGGGTGAACGGCGCCGTCCCGGTAGCATACGAACTCGGCCGTCGCAGCGGCAGTCCGTCAAATCCGCGTATCCGGGCAGATCTACTACCGGCGGCGTAAGAAGTATGGCGGAATGGCCGTTCGTATCAAAAACCGAAATTGCGCACTATCATCTTGCCGCGTCAATTTTTTTCAGATACCGGTTCGAATGCAAAAACGGTTCAAACGCCTCGTTGCAGCGCTCTTCTCATGCCATATACGATATCGCTCCCGGACGTGGCGCCGACCGCGAGCAAATCCTCCAGCCGCGGGGCTATGCTTCCCCCTGTGAAAAGGGCGTCGATCAGCGCCGTCACGGGCCCGCTGAAATAACCTTCCGCAGCAAGGCGCAAGTAGCGGGCGCTTATGTCCGTGGTTGCCGAATAATCGGAGATTGTAAACGGCGCGTTCCGCCCCATCGCCCGGCATACGGCCATCACGCCCACGCAGGCATCGTCAAAGCACGGCGTCAGCCCGAAGCCCAGCCCTATATAGCGCGGAGCGTCGTTTGTAAGCAGCGCTCTGCCGGCGGATTGCCGGATATCCGCCGGAAGCATATCAAACCCGTTTGCCAGCGGTTCGGTCGCCGCGAGAAACGCGCCAGCCTCCGGGTAGCCGCCATACGCGACGAGCGGTTTGCATTCCCACCGCAAAAACGGAATACACCGGCCGTCAACGATCAGGCAATCGCCTTTCAGCCGCACCGGCATCGGGATTTCGAGCTCCGCAAGCATCTCCTCCGGTATGCATATGCTGTCCGGCAGACACGGCGTACGCGGCGCCGCCAGCGTTATCATGCGCGGCCCGCTTTGCAGCATCATCATGGCGTTGGCGGCGTGCTTGAATACCGAATGAACGCCGCCCTCACAGTCGATCCTGAAAGCCGGCGTCAGGTATGCGTACGTCATTGGGAAAGCAGTTTTACACATCCGCGCGCCACCATGATCTCCTCGTTGGTCTCCCATACCCATATGGATATTCCGCTGCCCGGACCGCTTATTTTGCCCTGAATGCCGCGCGCATTGGCATCATCGTCCAGGCGGGCGCTCAGAAAGCCAAGCCTGCTCACCGCCGCGGCGCGTATCCTCGCGTCGTTAAGCCCTATTCCGCCCGTAAAGCAAAGCGCATCCAGTCCGCCCAGGTAAGCGGTAAACATGCCGACATAACCCGCAATTTCATCCGTAAAGGCGTCCAAAGCAAGCCGCGCGCGCGGGTCCCCCGCGTCCGCCGCGCTTTCCACATCCCGCATATCGTTGCCTACGCCCGAAATGCCAAGCAACCCGCTTTGGGTTGACAGCGCGCGCAGAACAGGCTCCAAACCGCCCATGTTTTCAACGAGCACGGGAAGCGTGAATACGTCGAAATCGCCCACACGGTTGTTTTGAAACAGCCCGCTTTGCGGCGTCGCGCCCATGGAGGAAGCGATGCTTCTGCCGTCCATGATGGCGCACAGCGAGCTTGAGCCGCCCAAATGCGCGCTGATCACACGGCGCGCCCCGGGAGCCTCGCGCGCCATTTTCCAGGCGATGTAGCCGTGGCTGGAGCCGTGAAAGCCATACCTGCGTATGCCGTACTCCTGCGCCCATTCATAGGGCACGCCGTACACGGCGCGCTCCTCCGGCATGGATGCGTGAAACGCCGTCTCAAAGCACGCGATCTGCGCGACATCCGGATATTGAACGCGTATGCTGCGCATCATTGCGGTATAAACCGGGTTATGCGCGGGGGCAAACGGGGCCATGCGCTCCATCTCAGACAGAAGCGCGTCATCTACCATTCGCGTTCCGGTCATCGTTCCCCCATGCACGGCCTTATAGCCCAGGGCGTCGAGTGTGCTCATGTCGACGGGAACGCCCAGCTTTTCCATTTCAGCCAGGCACAGTTCCAGGGCGTCGGCGTGACTTTTGCACACGCATTCACCCCGAAGCTTTTGATCGCCTGCCGATACGGAAAAGCTGCCGTTTCCGCCTATCCGTTCCACGGAACCGGAGGCGAAAAGCTCTTCCGTATCGCCCATCCGGTAAAATTTGAACTTAAAGCTCGTGGAACCCAGGTTCAGCACCAATATGCTGTACATATGCATCGCCCTTCATATGCTCGGCTCTATACGCATGCCGCCGCTTCCGCGTACGATCGCGCAATGCCTTGCCGCCCACGCATCGTCCGGGGCCGGATAATCGGTTCTGAAAAACACCCCGCGGCTTTCGCGCCGCGCAAGGGAGGCGCGGGTTTGCATCAACGCCACCGTAAGCCTGTTTTCGATGCTGTGCCAGCCGGGCGCTTTTGCCTCGGCAGCCAGCTGCAATTGCAGGCGCATGAGTTCCGACTCCGCCTTTTTCATATCGCCTTCGCTGCGCATAACTCCAAGTCCGTTGCACACTATTTCCCCTATTTGATCGCGATATGACGTCCAGTCCGGGCCGCCGCAAATGGTGTAGCCGTCAAAGGCCTGCCCGGCCAAAGCCGTGCACTTGCCGGAGTCCGCCTCCGGCCGCGTACGGCAATACGCGGCCGCCGAAAGCCCCGCCCGCTTTCCGAAAACGAGGATTTCGGTTCCCGCGCAGCCTCCCATGCGGTTCGCGCCGTGCACTCCGCCCGCAACCTCGCCCGCGGCGAAAAGCCCGGGAACCGTCGTCGCGGCGTTTTCATCGATTTCGACGCCGCCCAGGCAGGTATGCGCGGCGGGCGCCACGATCAGAAGCTCTTTCCCGGGGTCCATTCCCGCGTCGGTAAGGGGCTTTACGAATAACGCGTTCTCGCGCAGGAGTATGTCGCGCGGAACGCTTCGCAGGTCAAGATACACTCCTCCCGGCGGCGCGCCTCCGCCGCGGTCTATCTCCCGCGCAATGGCGAGGGCCACATCGCTCTTTTGCAATCCGGCGCACTCCGCGAGTATATCGCGGCCGTTTTTATTGAGCAGCCTTCCGCCCTTGAACATGAGCGTCGTGGGCAGGAGCTTTCCGCGAAGGCTCGCCGGCTCCAGCAGGCAGCACGGCTCAAACTGCTGGAATTCCATGTCGATCAGCGTCGCGCCCGCGCGGTATGCCATGGCGTAGCCGTCGCCTTCAAGACCCGCGAAATATGTTGTGACGGGGTAAATATCCCCGCTGCCGCCCGCAGCGAGTATGACGGCCTTTGCAGGCAGCACGCAGGGCGCGCCTTCGGGATCCAATGCCGTCACGCCCGCTGTGCGGCCGTGTTCCGTCACGATGTCCAGCACGGTCATGCCTTGATAGCGCGCTGCCGCTTTTGCCGCGCCTCCGAGCAGCTTTATCAGATCTTCCCCGGTCTCGGAGCCTTTGTGCACAAGCCGCGCCTTGCGCGAACCGAGAACCCGTATCAGATCGTAATGTCCGTTCGCGTCGCGGTCGGGCCGAAAGCCCATAGCCTCGACGTCGTCCGCCGCTTTGACGGCGTCATGCGCCAGCACGCCGGCAAGCACGGAGTCCGCCAGCCCGAATCCGCTTTTGACGATGTCCTCCATAAAGTCTGCGGCGCTGTCATCCGCCGATACGGGCGCGTTGAAGCCCGTCACGTGCACCGAAGCGGGCATGCCGCGCTTTGATAAAAGCGCGGCGCTGCACCCCTCGCCGGCGGCATACACCGCCGCGCATAAGCCCGCGAGCCCCGCCCCCACAACCGCGATATCCACGGGCGGAAGCTCCTTAATCATGAAGCTCATCTCCGTATTTTTCAAAATAGGCGTCGAGCGCTTTTTTGTGGTTTTCGATCGGGAACCTTGCCGCGCCCGCCCCGATTTGCCCGCCGTTTTTGGATATGATGCCGCCGTGGCAAAGGGGCGCAATGCCCGTGGTGATCACCTTTCTGACGTCTATAGCCATACCGGGACCCGTGAAATCCAGAAGCGGAAGGGGCGCGTTATGGTTGACGCCCACCGATATTCTTTTCAGCTCCTCGGATTGCCTGATCCCCTCGCGCCAGCCGCCCCCGCGCAGCCGCATCACACCCGGCGCAGCCGCGCCCGCGAACGCGCCCATACCGCATTCCTCGGCTATCGTGCTGTCTCCCATAAACGGAACGGCGTCGTCGGGGCCCCACTGCGTGGAAAAATACTGCCCCACAAACCGCGGCGCGGGCGCCAGATACCACTTTTCACCGGTGCAGGACATTTTTATGCCGGTTTCCACGCCGTTTTGCACGAGCGAGGTGACGACGGTTGCGTATTCCATGCCCTTGATCATCCTGATCATGGACATGGAAGCGGACAGCGCCAGGGGATGAAACCAGCGCTCAGTGCTCGTGAGCTGCTCTATGCAATACTGCACGGTTTGATAGTCCAGCCCGGTTTTGAGCATCATGGGCACCAGCTCGTTTACCAGTATAAGCCCCGCCGCGGTCTGCCGCGTGTGCATGTCGTCGCCCATCTGCATCCCGCGGTTCATGATGCTCTTGACGTCTATCCCTCCGCACTTGTCAAGGGTTTCGGATATCGCGGGCGCGAAAATGCGCTCTATGATCCCGAGGTTTTCCTCCACCTCTTCATTGTAAACGCCCCATACGGCAAGCCCCACCCTTCCCTCGAAGGGAGGGCAGTATCCCTCGACGCCGCTTTGCCTGTCGCGGCTGACGTTGAGCATCATGCTTGCGGTCACGATCCCCGCGCCCGCGCCCACGATGAAATAGTCGTTCGCAGAGCCTATCTCTATCTCCCCGGCCTCTATCATGCCCAGAGCGTCCTTTTCGTTTTTCGCGAGCTTTTCATGAAGAACGCCGCCTATGACGCCCTTCTTCTGAGCGCCTATCATGCGTTCCCACGCTATCGGCGGGCCCGCATGAAGTATCAGGTTATCCCTGAATCCGGGAACGACTTCCTTTGCCTTATGGATCCCGGTAAAAACAGGCTCGGCGTTCATCATGATATCAAAGGCCTTTTGGTTGGCGGCGTCCGTTTTGCGCTCAAGTACGCCGCCCTCCATGTCGCGCAGTTTGGACACGAGCCGCGCGTCTGCCGGCGGACGCCATGCCACCTGAACGCTCTCCTCGCCCTGCCGTATCAGCCCGTCGCTGAAGTTCTCTACGCCTAAATTAATGGCCTTGATGGGGCCGCACATAATTTTGCTCATAACGGTTCCTCCCCGGCTGCGATCATACCCGCCAAAAGCGCGGCGCGCGCGTTGCTTCCCATCACTCTTACACCTATGCGTTCAAGCCTGCTCACCTGCGCGTCGTACGTCTGCGGATCCATATCGGTCCCGCATACCGAGGCGATCATACATAGATTCCTTCCTTCTCTTTGGGCCTCCCGCCGTATGCACAGCAGCGCGTCCTCTATGCAGCCCGCGGGATCGTCGTGCGCGCCGTAGCCCAAAACAATGTCAAAGAGTATGACCGCGACCTGCGCATCGCGCCCCTCCTGCTTCAGCCTGTCCACGAGTATGGCCGGGTCTATCACCGGATGCGGTTTGCCCCTTGTGAATTCCTCGTCGCCCATGTCAAGCAGCGTGTTCTCAAGGCTTACGGTTCTGTCCGTCAGAAAATCCACCTTGCCGAATGCGATGTTGGAATGCATATGAGGCACGAACGCCTGCATGAGCGTCACGGCCTCCTCGCTGTGGGTGCCGCCGCAGAACAGACCGCGCAGGTATTTCTGGTCAGGCGACAGCTTTGCGCGCTCAAGAGCCGCTGTGGGTCTCAGTTCTTCCATCGCGGCTTTGACGGTATCGCGGTCTTCCACCCTTTCATCCCTCGCGAGCTTGACGGCCATGTCGGCCGCGTCCTCCAGCGTGGCGGGGGCGCAGGCGCCCGCGGCTTTGATTTCCGCGGCGTTTCCGCCAAGGAAAAACACCACCTTCGGCTTTTCGACCTTTGCGAGGGCGTCATATATAAGCCTCGCGGTCGCGCTGTGCGGCGGCTTTGATACGAGCGCGATCACCTTTGTGTCCGGGTCTTTATCCAATATCTCTATACTCCGAAGCATCATGCTGCCCGCGATTTTTTCCGTGAGGTCGTGCCCGCCCACGCCGATTGCCTGCGATATGCCCTCGCCCTGACGGTGGACAAGAACGGCCACCTCCTGAAGCCCGCTCCCGCTCGCCGCCGCAATGCCTATGCGCCCGCGCCGCACCTTGCTCATCAGCCCTATCGATACGCCGTCTATCACGGCGGTGCCGGCGCCCGGCCCCATCACCAGCAAACCCTTTTCCGCGCCCAGTTTTTTCAATTCCAGCTCGTCCTCAAGCGGGAGATCGCTGAATATAAACGCGTGCATTCCCCTGCGCAGGGCAAGCCTGGCTTCCATCGCCGCGTATTCCCCCGGCAGCGAAATCATCACGAGATTGGCGTCCGGGTTTTTCTCTATGGCCTGAGGGAAGGATGTACACGCCTGCTCTTTCCCGCCCTCTCTTCCGCCTTCTTTTTTGGTCATAAACTCAGCGACGCGGGCATCGGCGTTTTTAGCGATGATCGCGTCCCCGGCCTCCACGGATATGATCAGATCGTTCGGCCCGGCAGCCTGCGCCTGCGGCGTGAGGCCTCCGAAGTCCTTGAGCACGGTCTTATTCATCTCGCTGCCCATGACCACCACCGCGCTGATTACGCCTTCCAAAGCCATGACTTCCTTGGAGGCCTTCATCAGAAAGATCGAGTCCATATAGCAGTTTGCTTTGATAATCGTTGTAATCATCCGGTATCTCCCCGCGTATCGCACGAATGTATTCCGGTTTCCGCGCCGTATCGATTCTTCAGTGTATCGCGTCAAACGGGCATGTTCCCTGGCAGCATCCGCAGCCCTGGCATTTATCGGTATCTATGCGCATTGCGGCGGCGGTTTCGGTGATTGCGTCAAAATAGCAGTTATGTATACATTTGCCGCATTTTGTGCACTTTGACTCGTCTATCGCTATGCCGTACTTCGGGGTTTGCGTTCGTTTGGGCGTGCGCGCCCAAAGCTCCGGCGAACTGACCGCGCGCATCGCAACCGTTCCGCGAAGTTCGTCAAAGCTCTCATAGCCCTTATCCTTCATCCACGCGTCGATTTTATCCAGCGCGTCGGCTATAACCCCGTATCCGCTTATCATAGGCCATGTGCAGGCCTGAACCATCGCGCCCCCGCACATGATCACCTTGACGATATCCTCCCAGGAGTTTACGCCGCCTCCGGGGATCAATACGCGCCTGGGATTGTCCTTATACATTCTCGCGGCCCACGCGCAGGTGTTCGGCAAAGCCCATGATCCGCCGTATCCTATATGCCCGCCGAGCGCGCACTCGCCCGTGTTGATGTCCGGAACAAGCCCTATAAACCTCCCGGTTGACGCCACGGCGTCCGCGCCGCATTCATATGCGTTATCCGCAAGCAACGACGGCTCGCAACCCTCAATCGGAAGCTTCGCTATGATCGGCAGCGTGGAATTCGCCTTGACATCGTCCACAATACGCTTGAGAAACAGCGGGTCGCGCGAAAAAATACCTCCGGCCATGAGATTGCCGGTCTGCAGATGCAGGGATATCGCGTCGGCGCCGCTCTCCTGCGCCATTTTCGCCATCTCCCCCCATGTATACACGCCGTCGCCCTTGTATCCAACCGCGCCGATATTCGCCACGATCAGCGATTGGCCGTCGGACTGCGCCTTTACCCTGCGAAGATTTTCTCGGGTCGTGTTGATAAATGCTTCGGGATGATCTTTTTCCACATGCATGCCGGTCGATATCAGCCCATAGAATTTACCGCCGTAGGCATCCGCTTTTTTAGGTATAACGGCATATAAATCCGTTCTTCTGTTGGTATCGAAAATATTGCTGTTCCCGCGAATGAAGGACAGCTCCACAGCCCCTGCGCCGTTTTCCAGAATCCTAAGGCAATTCTCAACCGTTTGAGTCGCGGGTCCGGCACCCGCAAATACAGGCGATTTTACGGTTTTCCCGAGAATCGTGACCGTGGTTCTCCGCTTTGCGCGCTGCGTTAACATCTGTAGCAGGCCTCCTCAAAAACAATCCTGTTTTCTATAAACCCAACCTTGTCCATCTCCGCCCTGATAACATCGCCGTCCTTGAGGAAGAGCTGCCTTGACCATGCGTTCCCCGCGGGAGTTCCGGTGATGATGATATCGCCGGGTTCAAGGGTCACCCATTCGCTTAAACGGGATACGATCCATTCCGGTTTGAATATCATGTACGCGGGATCGACGCTCTGGCGCAGTTCGCCGTTGATGAAAAGCCTCATTTTGAGCTCCGATATGCTTTCAACCTCATCCGCGGTAAGCACACAGGGGCCGAAGGGCGCAAAGCAATCGTTTGATTTCATGGCAAACCAGTGTATCCTGCCGCCCGGCACGTTGGGCATGAAGGCGCGGTTTGAAATATCGTCGGCCACCACATACCCTCCGATATGCTCCCCGGCTTTATTCTGGGGGATGTATCTGCCCTTTTTGCCGATCACGATCCCCAGTTCCAGCTCGTAATCCAGCTTTTCTACGGTATTGGGCACGAATATATCGTCATAGGGCCCCGCTACCGAGGTATTGCATTTGGTAAATATATGAATATCCTCGGGCATTTTGAAATTCTCTTTGCCGTAATTTTCAGCCAAATGCTCGGAATAGTTCCCCGCTAGGCACATAAATTTATTCGGTGATGGTATCGGCGCCTCCAGACGCACGGCCTTCACGTCGTATGCGCAGCTTTCCCTAAGCTCCGGCGCGTTTGTGATGAGGGCAAGCGCGCGCTTCCCCTCGCTGCCGGACTCGAGAATCCGCTTTACGCTGTCCGCCCTGAAGGTCTGCCCGAGCGCAGCCATGGCCGCGTTGAAATCAATAATCCTGTCGGCTTCCCAAACTCCGACCGACTGAAGGCTGTTCGTGGAATACGTGCAAATCCTTGGCAATGCGATCTCTCCTCAATATTGGCAAAAACGCGGGAGTTACCCCGCATTTTTGCCAAATAGCGTACGCCGGAAGCGCCCGGCGCATGGCAATCGTGGACTATTCGGCAGCGAGGCCCATCGCCTCAATGGTAGCGCCGAAGCTGTCATACTGCGTCTGAATGGACTTCATGGTCGAATCGCCGTCCAGGTATTGCGGCATCTGCTTGTTTTTCTTCAGCATTTCCGCGAGCTCTTCATCCTGCAGAACACCGGCCCATACCTCCTGCATCTTAGCCAGCAGTTCGGCGTCGGTATCAGCGGGCACCAGCATGGCCGTCCACGGATACACGCTGATGTCATAGCCAAGATCCATCAGGGTCGGCACGTCCGGGTAGGCTTCCACGCGGCGGTCCGAGAAGAAGCACAGCAGCTTGATATCGCCGGCTTCAATCTGGCCGCCCGCTACGTCATAACTGCCGGGGACGCCGAGGTCCGCTACGCCGCCCAGAACGGCGGTCAGGTTTTCGGTATCGCCCGAGACGGGGTAGACGGTGAAGGACGCGCCGGTCATATTGCACAGCGTCTGGAAGATGATGTGCTGCAGGCCGCCCTGCGGCACGGCCACAAGGTACTCGCCCGGATGCTCCTTGGCGTCTTCCAGGAAATCATTGATGTCGTTCCACGGTTTGTCAGCACTGCAGATGATGCCGATATCGCGGACGGAAACCTGTCCGATGGCCTTGAAATCGGCGGGTGAATACTCCAGACCCAGCGTGTGCGGGAGGATGGCCAGCGCGTTGATGGTTGCGACCAAAATGGTGTAGCCGTCGCCCTCAGTGTTGAGCGCGACTTCCTGGGTTCCGATGGTGCTGGCGCCGCCCTCGCGGTTCACCACCACAACGGGCACGCCGAACGCTTTTTCGGCGACGGACGCTACGGCGCGTGCGGTAATATCCGTGGAGCCGCCGGCGCCCCAGGGGCATATGAGGGTAATCGTTCCGGTGGGATAGTCCACTGCCAGCGCACCCGTGATTCCCAGCGAAAGGGCCAGGGCCAGCAGAATTGAGATGATCTTCCTGGTCATTGTGTATTCCTCCTTGAATGTCGTTATATTCACGCCCCCTTGGGAGCGCAACGAACGGCTTGCGGTTACGCCGCGCTTCGCTTTTTCTTTTTCCTGCGAAGCGTCTTGAAAGCATAAAACCCGATGATCAGCACGATCAGAACGTCAAAGCCGATGGCGATGGGGCTGCCTATGAAAATGCCCATGCTTCCGCGGGATTTGACCAGCGATTGGAGGATCGATTTTTCCATCTGGGTGCCGAGGATAAAGCCGATCAGCGTGGGCGCCACAGGCAGGTCGATCACCTTCAGCAGATATCCGAGCACACCGGCGATCAGCATAACCAGCACGTCGTACATGCTGTTGTTGATCGCGTAGCTGCCGGCGAAGCAGACGACCATGATAATGGGAAACAGGATCTGCTGGGGCACGTTGAGTACGCGGGAGAGCAGGCTTATGCTCAGCTTGCCCAGCGCGAACATGAAGAAAGAGCAGACGAAAAGCATGATGAAGATGCCTGTAATCAGGTTCCCCTGCTGGGTAAACACCAGCGGCCCCGGCGTGATGCCCTGCAGTACCAGTGCGCCGTACATAATCGCGGTAATGGAATCGCCCGGGATACCCAGCGTGAGCAGCGGGATGAGCGTCGCGCCCGTCACGGCGTTGTTGGCGGCCTCGGCCGCCATGATCCCCTTCACGGAACCTTCCCCGAATTCCTCGGGGTGCTTGGCGCAGCGCTTGGCCTCGCTGTAGGAAATGAAGGAGGCGGTCGCCGCGCCGCTGCCGGGCAGCGCGCCGATAAACACGCCGATGAGGCTGGCCTTGATCAGCGTGATCCAGTGCGAGAAGAATTCCCTGACGGGCAGGCGGCTGTGCCTGTCCTGCTTGACTGCCTCCGTATCAATTCCACTTCCCGTATTGCGGCGGAACCGGGAGTATTCCATGTAAATTTCGGAAAGCGCGAACAGCCCCACCAGAGTCGGAATCAGCGTAATGCCGGACATCATCTCAATATTGCCGAAGGTAAAGCGCGCGTTGCCGGTCATCGGGTCCATGCCGATGATGGCAAGCGACAGGCCGATGACCGACGCCAGCATCCCTTTGATGAGCGACGAGGCGGAAACGAGGCTGACGACCACCATCGCGAACACTACAAGCAAAGTGTTTTCGCCCGGGCCGAACTTGAGCGCGAACTGCGCCAGCCACGCCGCCAGCATAATGAGCGCGAGGTTGCTGACGATATCGCCGAAGAACGAGGCGTACAGCGAAGCCTGCAGCGCCTTGCCGGATTGCCCGCGCTTGGCAAGCATATGCCCGTCCTTCACGGTGGCGGCTGCGGCGGGCGTGCCGGGAACTCCCAGCAAAACCGCGGAGATGGACCCGCCGTAGATGCCCGATTTATACACGGCGATCAGCAGCGCCATCGCCTCCACGGGGCTTAAGTAAAACGTAACCGGGATAATAATGGCCACGGCAAGCGTCACGTTCAGCCCCGGAATGGCGCCGATCAGCATGCCGAACGCGGACCCCGCCAGAATCAGCAGGAGGATCTTAAATGAAAACGTGCTGGCTACGATGGAGAAAAAGTCTTGCATCCGAAACGATCCTCCTCAATCAGAACAGTATGCCCTTGGGCATATAGATATTCATGCCCAGGGTGAAAAACAGATAGATGACCGCCGGCGTGAACGCGGCCGTAAGCAGGATAACCAGCCATTTCTTGCATTTCCATACCCGCATCATGTAGATGATGATCACGAAGGTGGCGGTAAAAAAGCCGATGGACCGGATGCCGAAATAGTAGATGACGCTGCCAAGCACCATCGGCCAGATGCCGAGGTCGAACGTATACCGCACGCCCCGGAAGGCAATCGCGTAGCCGATCGCCAGCGCCGTAGCGGCAATGAACACAATATACGGATAGATACGCGCGTTTGTCATGGCGTTTTTGAGCACCTTCACGCTGGAGGGTATCAGAAGCGTCAGGGCAACGTACACAGCGGCGATCACCAGCCCGACCGCAAGATTGGTCGGGCGGACAATACCCCATAACTTGCGGTTCTCCTCTTGCTGCATGGATTCACCTCCTTATTGTCCGATGCGCTCCCGGTACCGGCACACTGCGTTTTCAAACCATTCGCCGCGCTCCAAAGAGCGATCACAGGATAATCGATTTCCCAAATTCACCGATTCATTCTCATTGACATTACGGTAATAAAATAATACAATCACTACATGCGCGATATAGTTATGCGGCAAAAAAATCGTCTTTTTCTGCTTTTTTATGTCGGGCACTGCAAGGAGGCGCCCTTATGGCCGACGAGTCCGCGATTACGCGCATAGAACGTCTTACGGACGTGCCCATACAGCCTAAATACCACTTCTATACATACAAGATGATTTTGATCCTCGAGGGCGAGCTGCACATAGCCTTTGCCAACCGCTCGTACAGCGCGGGGCCCGGATCGCTTATATGCTTCAGCAATTTCGAGGTGCATTCCATGCGGATCCTATCGCAGAGATATGACCGCTACCTTTTGCTTATGGAACCGGACAAATGCAACCTGATATTAAAGGACCCCAAGCTGCTTACGATATTCAGGAATCCCATAACGTTCAACAATATATTCGACATAGCGGGCAATCCGGAAATACCCCGGTATTTCGAAATGATGCTGAGCGAGCGCAAAACCGCCGACCCATACTCAAACAAGCTTATGGATAACCTGCTGTATCAGCTTGTGGTAACGATATACAGGGAGCATTCTTCGCGTTTTCCCAACGTCAACGATAAAATGGCTGTCATTGTTCACGAGGCGCAGATGTATATAGACCTGCACTTTACCGAGGAGCTGCGCATAGCGGACATAGCAAAGGAGCTTTATATCAGCGAAAGTTATCTCACGCACCGTTTCAAGGCCTTAACCGGTTACGCCCCTATGGAATACCTTAAGCTGAAACGTCTGTCCTACGCGCATGATCTGCTGATGCATTCCGAAATCACGGTTACGGATACCGCCTATAAATCAGGCTTCCCGGACGTGAATAATTTCATTAAAATGTTTAAAAAGCATTACTCGGTTACACCCAAGCAAATCAGGAAGTAACGCTTAAGCGCGGGCGGTATGGTTGATTGTACGCCTTTCATCAGATACTCTATTATGTACCATATGGTATTTGCTCATGAAATAGTACTCCGAATTCCTATGGATCTTTTTCAAAGGTACTATCATTGTAAGCCTTCCTGAACTTCGGCGGAAAAACCGAAACCCGGCGCATGTCGGCCATGCGCCGGGAAAAAGGAGGGTAAACCCGGAACTGTAAAAGAAATCAGCTTTCGGAAAACGCGTCCGCCAGGGCCTGAAAGATCAGCTTCCCGGCGACGGCGCCGCCGTCGACCAACCCGATGGTCTTGTCGCCGTAATAGGCGGCGCGGCCGTGGACGGCCTTCATGGTTTTGGTGCTTTCGGCGCCCTCCGCGGCGGCGGTTTTCGCGGCCGCGAGCGCGGGCCCGAACCCTTCAGCGGCGTGCGCGCACAGGGCGCGGGCCGCGGGCTCCAGCGCGTCGAGCACCGTTTTTTCACCGGGCTTGGAGTTGGCCCGCTCCATGATCTTTTCCACGCCGCCCGTCAGCGCTTCGCCAAGCAGCGCGGCGTCCGCCGTTTCGTGCCCCTTGAGGACACGGGCCATGCCCATCATCATAAACGACAGGATGGTGCCAAGCGAGGAGGGCGCGGCTTCGTTAAACGCCTTGCCTGCGCCGATCATCAGCCTGCCGAGATCCCCTTCCGCGCTCGCGTCCATGCTTTTGCACGCCGCGGCGAACCCCTCGTCCATGGAGATCCCCAGATCACCGTCCCCGTTGCGCTGGTCCAGCTCGATCAGGAAGCTCCGGTTCTCCGCCATGGTATCGGCAGCCGCGCGCATCGCGCGTTTCAGCGTATTTGCGTCAAGCATCTTAGGCTCCTTTGTTCGCGTTGGTATAGAACGGGGTTTTGGCGGGAGCGCGCAGCAGCGCCTCCAGCTCGCCGTCCAGCTTGAAGAAGGTCACGGAAAGGCCCGCCATCTCCATGGAGGTCGCGTATTCGCCGACGTGCGGCATCACCAGGCGCACGCCCTTTTCCGTCAGCAACCGGTGCACGCGGCGGTAGACGATCAATAGCTCTTCCTGCGGCGTCGCGCCCAGGCCGTTCACCATCACGGACACCGTGTCCCCGGCCTGAAGCGGCATATCCGCAAGCAGCTTGCCGACCATGCCGTCGGTCAGTGCGTCCGCCGTGGTCATTTGCTGCACCTCGATGCCAGGCTCGCCGTGGATGCCCATGCCGATTTCCACCTCGTTGTCCGCAATGGAGAAGGTGGGCTTGCCGACCTCGGGGACGATGCAGGGCGAAAGCGCGATGCCGATGGTGCGGATGTTATCAAGCGCCTTCTGCGCGGCGGCCGCCACCTCCGAAAGCGTGCGGCCCTCGTCCGCCGCCGCTCCGGCGATCTTGAACGCGTACACCATGCCCGCGACGCCCCGGCGGCGGTCCGCGTTCTCTTTGGGCGCGGAGGCGACGTCGTCCTTCACGCGCACGGTGGCGGTTTTGATGTCGTCCTCCAGGTCCACAGTCTCGCAGGCCATGTCGAAGTTCATGTTGTCGCCGCCGTAGTTGCCGTATAGGCAAAGCACGCCGTTTCCGCGGTCGCAGGCCCTGATGGTGTCCGCCATCTTCTGCGCGGAGGGGGAGGCGAAGACGTTGCCCACGGCGCAGCCGTCGAGCATCCCGCTGCCCACGTATCCCAGGAACACCGGCAGATGGCCGCTTCCGCCGCCGGTCACGATGCCCACCTTGCCGTCCCGGACGGGATGGTTGTTTAAGACCACGCGGCGGTCGCCCTGGTGAAACTTCAGTTGGTCCCCGTACGCGGCCACGATGCCTTCCAGCACCTCATCCACGAAATCGGCCGGATTGTTGATCACTTTTTTCATGCGCACCCCTCTTTATCGTTGTTTATTTTTCCCGCGCGGAGGCAATGCCCGGCGGTCCTGTTCTTCAGTCGCTGGTCATGGCGTCCCCGAAGGAGTTGATATCCTGCGCCAAAAGCCGGCTGGCCAGGGCGACGTCGCTCTCCTGCAGGGCGTGGGTGATCTTGATGTGCGTGTCGTTGTTGAACCGGAAGCGCACGCGCCGCCACTTGTCCCAGTAAAACTGCGCGTACGCCCGCTTGAGAATCGAAAGGGTCTGCTTGATCTGCTCGTAACAGTAGCGGTTGCCGCTGAGCATCAGCAGATGCAGGTGGAACTGGGAATTGTCCTCCCAGGATTCCCAGACGTCCTGGTCCTCGTGCGGGGCCAAGCCCTTCATAAACTCAACCAGTTCCGCCAGCTCTTTCGAACTCGCCTTTTCAAATACAATCGGCAGGCTCTGGCACTCCACCATCACGCGGAACTGCAGGATGTTGCGCACCTCGTTTTCCGTCAGCGTTACGATCTCGTACCCGAAGCGCGGGATGCTCCTGAGCACGTTTTCGCAGCGCAGCTCGCTCAGCGCGTCCCGGACGGTGGACTTGGTCACGCCGTACTTGTCCATCAGCGTGCGCTCGGTCAAAAAGCCCTGTTCCCGATACTCGCCGCGAACGATACCCTGGACGATATCGTTTTTGATTTCCGGTTTCGTCGGTTTTTCCATGCCGTTATCGTCCCTCCCTCTGCTGTTCATACGAATACCCGGGGTTGAGCACCACGTTGTTCCCGCCGGAAATTTCCAAAGACGCCGCCGTGATGAACGACGCCCTGTCGGAGCAGAGAAACACGATCGGCCCGGCGACCTCATCCGGCTCCGCCGGCCTTCTGAGCAGCGTGCCGGCGCTGCGCCGGGCAAGCTCCTCTCCGGAAATGGTCTGCGCGACCTTCGGGGTCCTGGTAAATCCCGGCAGCACGGCGTTCACCCGGACGCCGTGGGCCGCGAACTCCGCCGCAAACATCACGGACAGGTGTTCGACGGCCGCCTTCAAAGGGCCGTAGAGCGTGCTCCGGCCCGCCGTGCCGCAGCGCGCCGCCAGGGAGCTTACGTTCACGATTGCGCCTCCGCCGGACCCTTTCATATGCCGGAACGCCACCTGGCACCCGTAGACCGCCGAATGGAAGCACACCGCCTCCGTGGCCGCGATCTCCTCCGCGGTGTAGGCCTCTCCCGCGCGGGGGACGCTCGCGCCCACGTTGTTCACCCAGCAGTGAATGCCGCCGAACCTTTCGGCGGCGGCGTCCGCAAAGGCGTCCACGGAACCCGCGTCCGTCGCGTCCGCTTGCATTGCGAACACCTCGCCCCCGGCGGATAAAAGCGCGGCGGCTTCGTCCAATTTCCGTTGATCGCGGGCGCAAACGGCTACCCGCGCGCCCTCCGCAAGGAACGCCCGGGCAACAGCCAGGCCGATTCCCTGGCTCGCTCCGGTCACCACGGCCGTTTTGCCTGCCAAACCCAGTTCCAGACCAATCTCCCCCAAGCAAAGGTTCAGGCATGCGGTTCTTCTGCGCACAGAACCCCATGCCGTTAATCGTCCAGCATGATCCCCAATATTTCCGTATCGGTCGATTTCATGCCGTCCCGGCCCATCCTGCCGATGGCCCGGATGGTCTTTTCTACATCGGCACGGACCAACCCTTCTCCCGGGGCGAAAACTCCCCCGTCCCGCTGCAGGTCGAACGCCATAAACGCGGTGTCCAGAGCCGATGCGATTTTCGCCGCGCAGGACGGCTTTGCGCCGTCGCATACCATGCCGCCGATCGTGGTGATGGTGTTGGTAATCGTGTTGGCGATCGCCTCGTATCCGTATCCCTGCAGGTAAGCAACGCCGCACACGGCGCCGCAGGCGGCGCTGGTGGCCCCGCAGTACGCGGAAAGGTTGCCTAAAAAGCGCTTCTGGTGGATGGAGATGAGGTTGGACACGATCAAAGCCCTCAAAAGCTTGTCGTGGCTCGCGTTCAGCCCCCTGGCGTATTCCAGCACCGGCAGCGATACCGTAAGCCCCTGGTTGCCGCTGCCGGAGTTGATGACCACGGGCATGGGGCAGCCGCTCATCCGGGCGTCGGAACCCGCCGCCGCCAGCGCGCAGGCGCGGACGGTAAGGTCACCCCCGCAGCCCTTTTTCAGCAGCGCCTTGCCTACGCGCACGCCGTAATCGTTCTTGAGCCCTTCCAGGGCGATGTTGGAGTTCGCCTCGATCTGCGCCTCCAGCGGCTTTCGGACCAGCTCCAGATCCACGGCGTCGGCAAAGGCAAGGATGTCCCCGACGTTCAGGTATTCCTTCAGGCGCTCGGGTTCATCGCCTGCTGGTCCGGCGCCGTACTGCGCCTCGCCGATCTGCGCGTCCGCCGCGCACACGGATACGCCATCGCGTTCCATTTCTACGATATGCGTGTGCTCGCCCCGGATTTTCACCAGCGCGGTATGTCCGCCGCCTTCCGCCGTAACCGCGATATCCAGGGAATCGTCGCCTCCGAGAATCCCGCAGCGGCAGAAGCTCTTATCCTTTAAAAGCTCGGCCGTTTGTTTCCTGTGCTCTTCCGTGACATGGGCAAGCGCGTCCAGCCCGCGGTCGGGGTCCCCGCCCACGGCGCCGAGCACCGCCGCCACGGCGATGCCCTTCAGCCCGCCGCTGCCCGGCACCACCACGCCTTTGACGTTCTTGATGATATTGCCGCTGCAGTCCACGGAGATTTTTTCCGGGAGCGCACCCAGAACCTGCCGGGCCTTCGCCGCGCAGTACGCGATGGCGATGGGCTCCGTGCATCCCGTGGCCGGAACCAGCTCCGCATGGATGATGCGGACATAGGCGTTATACGTATCCTGATTGATCGTTCTCATTCCTTGCTGTATCGGTTTTTCCAGGGGTTTCCCGCATGCGCCGCAGCCCATGCTACACACCCAGGTACGCCCGTTTCACTTCGGGGTTCACGAGCAGGTCCTGGCCGGTCCCGGTCAGGATCACGCTTCCGGTTTCGATCACATATCCGCGGTCCGCGATCGACAGCGCCATCGAGGCGTTCTGTTCGATCAAAAGCACGGTCTTGCCCTTGTCGCGGATTTTTAAAATCATCTGGAAGATCTCTTCCACGATGATCGGCGCCAGGCCCAGCGAGGGCTCGTCCAGCATCACCAGCTCCGGCTCCATCATCAGCCCCCGGGCGATGGCCAGCATCTGCTGCTCGCCGCCGGACAGGCTGCCGCCGGGCTGTTTGGAGCGCTCCTTCAGGCGCGGGAACATCGTGTACTGCTCCTCCACCAGGCGCTGGATCGTCTTTTTGTCAATCCTGGGTTTTCCGAAGGTGCCGGCGACCAGGTTTTCGTACACCGTAAGCTGCGGGAATATCTTCCGCCCTTCCGGAATGTGGCTGATCCCGAGCTTCACGATCTTCTCCGGCGCTTTTTTCGTAATGTTCTCGGACTTGAAATACACCTTGCCGCCCGCCTTCTCCACCAGATTGGAGATGGCCATCAGAGTCGTGGTTTTTCCGGCGCCGTTGCCACCGATCAGGGTGATGATTTCGCCCTCGTCCACCTCGATGCTGATACCCTTGAGCGCGTTGATATAGCCGTAGTAAACCGTCAGGTCCTCCACCTTCAGCAGGGGTTTTTTCATCCTACATGCCCCCCTTTGCCGTCATGGCCTTGCCGAAATACGCGCTTTGCACTTCCGGGTTGGTGCGCACTTCCTCCGGCGTGCCCTCCAGGATTTTCTGCCCGAAGTTCAGCACCAGGATGCGGTTGCAGGAGTTCATGATGAACCGCATATCGTGCTCGATCACGGCGATGGTATAACCGTCCGCGTTCAGGGATTTGATAAAGTCCATCAGTCCGTTGGTTTCCAGCGGGTTCATGCCCGCGGCGGGCTCGTCCAGCAAAAGGATCTTGGGGTCCAGCGCCAGGGCGCGCGCGATCTCCACCTTGCGCTGCAGGCCGTAGGAAAGGTTGCCCGCGAACACGTCCGCGCTCTTCTCCAGCCCGATCCTCTTAAGGATTTCCATGCTCTTTTCGGTGGTGTATTCCTCGTCGTGCCGATAGGTTTTGGTGTGCAAAATGGAATCGAACATATTGGATTTGGTCTTGATATGGCAGCCGATTTTCACGTTCTCCAAAACCGTCATGAACTTGAAGATCTGGAGGTTCTGAAAGGTCCTCGCGATGCGCTTTTTCGCCACGAGCGCGGCGTTCATGGCCGTGATGTTCTCGCCGCAGAAAAAGATCTTGCCCCTGGTGGGCACGAAGATACCCGTGCACATGTTGAAAAACGTGGTCTTGCCGGCGCCGTTGGGGCCGATGATGCCGAAGATATCGCCCTCGTTGATCTGCATGTCGACGTTGTCAACGGCCTTGATTCCGCCGAAGTATTTGCTGATGCCCTGCGCCTCCAGCAGCACGGCGGGCGATTTTACAGTCTGTTCCGTCATGCCTTTTCAATGCCTCCCTTCGCCGGCTTGCGCTTGATGATGCCGCCCGCAAGCACCGAGTGGGACGTTCCCGCGATTCCCTGCGGCCGCACCCACATCATCATGATGATGATCACGGCATAGATCACGTACCGCCAGGCCTCCAGGAAACGGAGGGCTTCGGTGAGCACCGTTACGATGATGCTGCCGACAATCGGGCCGATGAGCGTGCCCTGGCCGCCGATCACGACCATCGCCAGCACGTTGAAGCCCGTATCCAGCGAGAACTGCGACGCCTCGATATAATTGACGAACGGGGCGTACGCGGCGCCGATCACGCCGGCCCAGAACGCACCGTACATGAAGTTCAGGCTTTTGTAAAAGCTGGTTTCCACACCCAGGGAGCGGGCCGCGATCTGGTCCTCGCGGATGGAAATCCACGCGCGGCCCACGCGGGATTTCAGCACCCTGCGCGTGACGAAGAAAAACAGGATGGCGATCACCAGAAAGATGAAGTAATAGTACTTCGGCCTGAACGTATCCAGGGAGAAGAGCCACGGATACGGGATGTTTTTGATGCCGAGCGAACCGCCGGTGACCGGAGTCCATGTCTGCGCGATGATACGGATGATCTCCGAAGCACCAAGCGTGACAATCGCCAGATAAATCCCTTGCAGTTTCAGCGTCGGCAGAGCAACAATCAGCCCAACCAAAGCGGCGACAATACCAGCTATCGGCAGCAAGAGCCAAAAGTTTACACCGAGCTTGGTAGAAAAGATCGCGCAGGTATAGGCGCCGATTGCGAAGAAGCCGGCCTGCCCGAGATTGAATTGGCCCGAGTAGCCGTTGATCACGTTCAGCGACCCCGCCAGGGTCGTGAACATGAGGATATTGCAGGCATACCGGACGTACAGGGCTTTTTTGACCACGAAGGGCAGCGCGCACAGCACAACCATCAGCAGCACAAACCATACGACCTTGTATTTGTTGAGGATTGCTTTTGCATTGTTCATACGCGATTCCCTTTCTTGGCCGCGAAGCCCTGCGGCCGGATGACCAAAATCAGGATCAGGAACCCGAACGCGAACACATCGCGGAAGGTGGCGGAGCTGATCGTAATCCCGAGGTTTTCGATAATGCCAAGGCACAGGCCGCCCAGCGCGGACATCCGCAGGTCCACCAGGCCGCCGAGCACCGAAGCGGAAAACGCCTTCATGCTGAACCCGCCCCACATGGTGGAGGAAACCGCGTAATAATAGATGGAAAGAAGAATGCCGGCAATGCCGCCGAAAGCGCAGCCCAGGCTGTTGCCCAGCATCGCCGTGGAACGCACGTTGATGCCCATCAGGTAGGCGGCCTGCTTGTTCTGGCTCACGGCCCGAAGCGCGACGCCCCAACGGGTGCGGTTGAAAAACAGCGTCAGGCTGACGGCGAAGAAAATCACCAGCGCCATGACGATAATCTGCAGCAGTTTAAAATCGACGGAAACCGTCCCCAGCTGCAGGGAAAACGTTTCGTTATGGATGATGTTGATCATCGGTTTGATTTCCGGCCCGAACACGATCTGCGCGAGGTTGCGCATCAGCATGCTGAAGCCGATCGTGCACAAAAGCGAGATGTGCCGGGGCGCGTTGAAGAATTTCTCGTAGCATACCTTGTACACCACGATGCCGAGAATGAACGAGCTGGCAAACGCCATGACGATCGCCAGGGGCAAATTGCTGCCGAAATACTGGAAACTGTAGAATGCGCCGAACGCGCCGATCATCATGATCTCGCCGTAGGCAAACGTGACCATGCCCACAACGCCTACGATAACGGAGTAGCCGATCGCCATCAGGGCGTAGATGGAACCCTGGCAGATTCCGTTGACGAGCTGATTAAGGACGTATTCCATACTTCCTCCTTCGTTATGACAAGGATAATGAAGGACCTTTGGGAAACCCGGGCGGGAGCGGGCGGCGGCGCCGCCCGCTCCCGGTGATAACAAAACGCTTGCGTTAACAATTTCGTTATCGTGCGGTTCCTTGATAAATAACGATTACTCCTGGCTGTAGTCGAAGCCTTCCAGAACTTTCCACTGGCCGTCCACGACGCCGCAGATCAGGTAGTCGCGGGCGATGTCGCCGGCTTCTTCAAACTTGATGCGTCCGGTCAGGCCCGTGAACTCGATGTTCTTGAGCTCGTTGTTGATGGCGTCGCGGGTCACTTCACCGTCGCCGATCGCTTCGATGGCGGACGCGATGAGGTACGCGGTGTCATACGCGCAGGCCGGGTGCACGGTGGGCTGGAAGCCTGCCTTCGCGGCAAACTTGTCTTTCCACGCGGTCAGTACGGCGTTGTCGGGATCAAAGAAGAACGGCGAGGTCACGATCAGGTTGTTGGGATCGATCAGCTGGCCGAGGAGCTGCTCGGACGTGCCCGGGCCCAGGGAGACGTGCTTGACTTCCCAGCCGGACGAATCCGCGGCGTTGAAGATGGCGGATACCGGCAGGCCCTGGTCCATAACCACGAGCACCTCGGGATCAAACGCCTTCACCTTGGTGATGATGGAGCTGAAGTCCGTCTCGTCGGACTTATACTTCTCTTCCATCACTTCCAGGCCCTCGATATCGGCCTGCGCCTTGAAGTTGGAGAACGCGGCCAGGCCCCAGTCGCTGTCCACGCGGATGACGGCGACCTTGGTGGCGCCCAGGTACTTTTTCAGGACGTACTTCGCCAGGAAGGGAGCTTCCTTGTCCTGCCGGCCCATGACGGAGTAGCAGTAGGGGCTCATGCCCGCGTAGTCCGGAGCGGATGCGGTGGGCGACAGCTGCACGAGGCCGTAGCGATCCACAATGGGGGCGTTGGCTTTGCAGCAGCCGGACGAGAAATCGCCCAGGATCGCGAGGATTTCGTCGTCTTCGGCGAATGCGGTCGCCATCGTGGAGCTGACCACCGGGTCGCCGGCGGTGTCCTTCACGTCGATGGACAGCATATAGCCGTTGGCGCCGCCGTTGGCATTAATCTCATCGATAGCCATTTGCCAGGCAATCTGGAAACCCATGCCGTATTCGGCGTAGTTGCCGGTCAGCGGTGCAAGGCCGCCAAGCTTGATGGTGCCTTTGTCGGCCGTTGCGGGCAAAACAAAGATCGAGAGTAACAAGACGACGGTCAGTAACAATGCGGCGAATTTTTTCATGGTATCTCTCCTTTCAGTTTAACCTCTATAGTTCATGCAGGCTAGTGTTCCGGTACAGGGTAAACTCAGGAATTCACGCGATAGATTTTTTCGTCCGGCAAGAAGCCGGGGCGCAGGAATAGCGGCGCTATTTCAAACGGAGGGCGACACCAGCCGGGCTGAAAAAGATCCGCGTGAAAACGAAGGATTGCCTGTTCCAGAACACTGCCGCAGAGGTTCGGGGATTATTTGTGGAAGTGGAGCTTGCAGGCTTCACAGCCCTTTGCAATCGTATCGGTGAGCGTAAGGTCCAGGCCCATCGCTTCCGCGATGCCGCGGTCGCCGTCCATCGCCATGTCGCAAAGCAGGTCGATGGTCTTTTCGTCAAAGCCGAGCTTCTGCCAGGCGGCGACCAGCGCGCAATAGTGGAAATTGGACGTCAGGTTGTCTTTGTCCGCCTTGATGTCTTGCATATTGAAGCTTTGCGGGCCCACGCTTGATTCGTCGCCGAAAAAGGCGTTTTTGAAATCCACGCAGCTGCTGGGGTCCGCGCACTGCTTTTTGAACCGCTCGCCGTGCATGAGGCCCGTGCGCTTGATGGCCCGGCGGACGATGGGCTCGGCGTCGATGCCGGCCTTGACCATCTCGTCGTAAATCAGGCCCATCCAGGTGGCGCGGTGCTCGATTTGCGCGCGGTTCACGCTGATGATTTCTTCCACGGGGTTTGCAACGTTCTTGATCATAGGGGGATCCTCCTTAAGAATAGAGTAAGATTGCGGACGGGCCTGTGAGAACGTACGGAGGGCCCGCTCCTATCGGCGCATATCAGGGACCGGTGCGAGGGTGCCGGAATGAAAGGGGCTGCGGCGAACGGCTCGGTGCGGCTTCCTGATATGGTGCGCTCGGGTTCGTTTTCCAGTGAAATCGTAAAGCAGAAATAACTCCGACTGTCCAATTTTCCCGATTTTGAAAACCGGGCCGTTGGATTTTGCGGAAATGACGTCTTTGGCATTCGGTCCGCCAGCCGATCAGGCTCGTGAACGCCTGAAAGACTATTGCTATGTTTGTAGTATATTACTGGTCGACCAGCTTGTCAAGCACAAATTTCGTTATCTTTTTATCA
This sequence comes from Candidatus Limiplasma sp., assembly GCA_963674895.2. Lineage (GTDB taxonomy): Bacteria > Bacillota > Clostridia > Christensenellales > Aristaeellaceae > CAXXOK01. The sequence goes on along the minus strand of CAXXCY010000001.1, from coordinate 864,196 downwards.
GAGGAAAACTTTACCAGACAAGCGTTTGGCAGCGCCGGCGGACAGAACCCGCCCTTGCCAAACGGGGCGGAATACGGTACACTGCTGATTGCATAGGGAAAACGGAATATCGGCTGCGCGGCGCAGCGGCGGAAACCGGCGCGGTTTCGCGCGTTTTCAAAACCGGCAGGCGAAAAGACGAAAAGCAAATACGGCATGAACGGATGACAGCAATATGAAGATACTGGATTACGGAAGCGCGAGCCTGGACCTGGTGTTCTCGGTGGACCACATTTCCCTGCCGGGGGAAACCATCTCCTCGCACAAGCGGGAGATATTCCCGGGCGGCAAAGGCCTGAACCAATCCATCGCCCTGGCCAAGGCGGGGGCGGAGGTCTATTTCGCGGGCATCATCGGCCGGGACGGGCAGATTTTGCAGGACGCGTTTGCCCAGGCCGGCGTGCATACGGACTACCTGCGCGTATCGGAGGACGCGCCCACGGGCAACGCCCTCATCCAGGTGGACGCGCAGGGGCAAAACAGCATCGTGCTGTTCGCCGGCACCAACTGCCTGCAAACGCCTGACTCTATGGACGAGGCGATCTCGCATTTCGAGCCCGGCGATATACTGCTTACGCAAAACGAAATCAACCTCGTGGACGTGCTGATTGACAAGGCCTTCGCGCAGGGCATGACCATCGCGCTCAACCCCTCGCCGTTCAACGCAAAGCTCGACGCCTGCGACCTGAACAAGGTGGGCATTTTCCTGCTCAACGAGGTGGAGGGCGAACAGCTGACCGGCGAGCACGAGGAGGAAAAGATCCTGGCCGCGCTTGGCAAACGCTTCCCCGGCGCGCGCATCGTGCTGACCCTCGGGGAAAAGGGCGTGCTCTACCACGACCATACCGGCGACCTGCGCCAGCCCGCCTTCAAGGTGAAGGCGGTCGATTCCACCGCCGCGGGCGACACCTTCACCGGCTTCTTCCTCGCCTCCATCGTGCGCGGCCTCCCCACACAGGAAGCCCTGCGCGTCGCCGCCAAAGCCTCCGCCATCTCCGTGTGCCGCAAGGGCGCGTCGTCGTCCGTTCCCATGTGGGATGAGGTGGAGAGGGAGTTGGAAGAATAACAGCTAAGTGAATTATCCTAACGAATAAACTTTGCTTTTAATGCTTGCTTTTATAAACTGAACAAATCATTATCCCTGCTGTGCTAAAGCACTATTGTTTGCCATATTTGCTTTATAATGGATTTCTTTAGCCTAATCTTGAAAGAATGTGATTTCAAATTCGGAAATTCTCTTGCTTTCTTTGCCCCCCTCTTCAGGATAATAGTATCTTGGATTGTCAACAGTTGGTCAGACAGAAATTATAAGGTACATGCATTCCTGAACTCAACCGGAGACAGGTACCCGAGGGTACCGTGCAGGCGGATGTTGTTGAACCAGTGTATGTAATCCGCCAGTTCCAATCGCAGCTGCTCGAGGGTACCAAACCGCCTGCTCGAAACGAACTCCTTCTTGATCAGCCTGAAGGTTGATTCTGCTACCGCGTTGTCATAGGGACAGCCCTTCATGCTCAGGGATCGCTGGATCTGAAAGCTTTCCAGTATTTCATCCACAAGCATATTGTCAAACTCACTGCCACGGTCTGTGTGAAAGATCTGGATCTCGAACAGGTTTCCTTTCACGGATGCAAAAGCTTGATGGACCAGTTCAGCGTCTTTGTGTGCACCGGCGCTGTAGCCGATGATCTCCCTGGCTCCCAGATCCAGCAGCATGCAGATATAGGCCCACTGGGTGCCTACACGAACGTAGGTCAGATCGCTGACAACACAGGCTCCCGGGAGCCTGTCGCTGAATTGCCGGTCAATCAGGTTGGGCACCGGGGCTTCATTCACCCTGGATGCATGAACCCGATACTTCTTGCGTGTGTAGGCGGATACCAGTCCCCGCTTCTTCATGATCCGCCCGATCTTCCGCCTGGATACAATCCAGCCCTTCCGCAGCAGTACATGCTTGAGTTTGCGTTGACCGTAAACACGACGATTCTCATCGTATGCGTTCTGAACAACCTCTTCCAAATCCCGCTCGTCCGGCCGGCCCCGGCATTCGTAGTAATAGGTGCTGCGTGCAATGCCTAAGCACCGGCACAGCGCTGATATTGAGTATTTGTGGGCATTGGCTCGGATCACAACTACTTTCGTGCGTATATCAGCGCCGCTTGCTTTAGGACGTCATTCTCCATCCGCAGCTGTTGGTTCTCTTTGCGAAGCTTCAGCAGCTCCAGTTCTTCAGGCGTTCGGTTATCCTTCTCGTGGCTGGAACCGGTTGCATTGATCCGCTTAACCCATTTGTCAAACGCCGATGCTGTCAGGTCGTATTCCCGGATGATCTCGCTCCTGGGTTTCCCGTGGTTGAACAGTTCAACCAGCTGCCTTTTCTGCTCCTCGCTGTAGGTCCGCTTGGCCCGCCTTTGTGTCATGGTATTTCCCTCCTAAATCTTTCCCGTTATTCTACCATGACCTTATTTTTTCTGTCCGATTTAGTGTAACCAATCCAATCCTGTTCCAATTCCAACATTGTTGGGTAAATAGTTCCGCAAAGTTTTTAGGAGAACGACCTCCTTATATCGTCCTTCTTCTCCCCAATGCCTATTATCAATGAATGATCTTACGCGATCCTTAATAGCAATAAGCTCATGAGAAATTGATTTTCTAAATTGTATGTAGTCAATCATTATGCTCCTCCTTAATTGGGACACTACATTGGGATACATCTCCAACTATACTATTCTTATATCTACAAATGCTTTTGGATAAGTTCAGTATGTCATTAGATTCTACCCGTATTACATTAACTATATGTTTCAATAGAATAACGAGCAAGTCCTTCATCTTTTCGCATAATCTGTTTACCAGATATTTGTTATACAAATGCACATAATTGATATTCAAAGAGTTTAATATAATTCTTGAAACGCGCTTAGTATTTTGCTACAATACTGACTCTAAGTAGCAATTTCTCGTTAAACAGTATTGAGTATAGAGTAAGATCGTTCATAAGAAAATCGAATACAGAATAGGTCACCCGTTTACGATTCACGACAGAAAGGAGGCTTGAAATTGTCAAAAACCTATACAGAGAATTTTATAAGGACCGTGCTTAGGAATTCAGATGATTCTGAATGCTGGGAAGCCGCTGTACAAGAATGGAGTATTACAGATGTTATTGAAGATGAGGAGCTAGAGTCGACCTGCATATGCGGTAAAGAACATCTTCGCTATTTATATACCATTAGGAATGATTTGAATGGCAACGTCCTCTTTCCTATAGGCAGCAAATGCATTAAGAAATTCAACAGAACAGACTTGGACGAATACACCGCAACCACTGAACGCTTATTCCAACTACTTCATGCGGTAAGGAACAACGAATTCATCGACCTATCATCAAAATATTTCTCTAGAAAACTGCTTAGAGAGCTATACGAACAGAATGTCTTTCCTCCTAATGATTACAATGATCATAATGGTTATAAAGATTACAAGTTCTTACTAGATATGTTTAACAAACGTGATATGTCAAAAGCAACAAACAAACAACAAAGAAAAATCCGATACTTGGTAGCATTTACTATTCGACCGTATCTTGAGACTTTATTAGGAGAAAAGATAAAACATTAAGCACAACTCAATATAGAAATGTTACTGGTAACGCCCTGCACGCCCTTCTCTATTGCAATTCCCCTGCGCAGCGGGTATGCTGTAATCAGAGAATAGGTTCCAAATCCCTTATGATCAACGCAGGAGGAAGAGTTTCATGCGTAAACGGTTCCGGTTTCTGGCAGCCGCGGCTATCTGCTGCCTGCTGCTGCCCGCCTGCGCCCTGGGAGCGCAGATGCCCGCGGGCATTGTGGACGGCCACCTGCACTATCTGGACTTCATTCAGAGGAGCGACGGCTTTGCCTATCTGGCGGAACAGATGGACGCGTGCGGCGTGGAAAAGGCCGTGATCTTCGGCATGGCCATGGCCAAGCAATGGGACGAGAACGCGCCCGCCCCGCCCACCTATTACCTGAGCAACGACAGCCGCTGCTACTATTATTCCGGCACGGACCATCTGCTGTTCAAGGCGCTGGAGAGCCAGCCCGAGGAGATCCGCAGCCGCTTCTATCCGTTCATCTGCGGCGTGAACCCCAACGACCAGTATGCCGCCGACCAGCTGCGCACGCTGCTGGAGCTGTATCCGGGGCAGATTTACGGCATCGGCGAGCTGATGAGCCGCCACGACGACCTGACCGCCCTCACCTACGGCGAGCCGCCGCACGCCGACCATCCCGCCTTTTTGAAGATCTTCGACCTTGCCGCGGAGTACGGCCTTCCGGTGCTGATCCACCACAACATCTCCAGCGCGAACAACGCCGATCCGCTGTACCTGGAGGAAATGCGAAACGCCCTGAAGTATAACCGGGATACGGTGATCATCTGGGCGCATGTGGGCATCAGCCGCCGCGTTACGGTGGAAAACCTGGCGGGTATCGCGGATACCATGCTTTCCGAAAACCCCAACCTGTATTACGACATTTCCTGGGTCGTGTACGACGATTTCATCGCCAAGGACGGCGCCTCCCTGGCCGAGTGGGCGGCGCTGATCGGAAAATACCCCACGCGCTTTATCCTGGGCACCGACAAGGTCGGCCATTGGGACACCTACCCGGACGAGATCAACAAGTACGCGCCGCTGATCGCGCTGCTGGACGACGAAACCGCGCAAAACCTGTGCTCCGGCAACATCCTGCGCCTGGTGGACCCCGGGGCGCTGGACGAGCAGGCTGCCCCGGCAGCCTGAGAACAAATCAAATCAATCGCCAAAAGCCTACTCATACCGTAAACCCGACATCCCCCCGACGAATTGAGGTAAACCCATGCCGGAAATCAAGTGCCCGAATTGCGGAACCGTGTTCTCGGTGGACGAGAGCGGCTACGCGGCCATCGCCGCGCAGGTGCGGACCGCGGAATTCTATAAGGACGTGCAGGACCGGGAAAAGCAGCTTAAGGCCGCGCAGGACAACGCCCTGAAGCTGCTGGAGATCAGCACCGAAAAAGACAAGGTGCAGACGCTCGCGGAGCTCAACCGGGAAATCGAGCAGCTCAAGGCGCAGCACGCCTCGGACGAAAAGGACAGGATCATCGCCGTGGACAAGGTGCTGTCCCAGAAAAAGGACGAGCTGGTTGAAAAGGACAAGCGGATCGCGGAGCTATTAAGCAAGCTGAGCGAATCCGAAAAGGACAGGGAGCTGCAGGAGCAATCCCTGAAGGAGAACTTCGGCGTACAGCTCAAGGCCAAGGACGAGGCGATCGAATTCTACAAGGATCTGAAAACCCGCATGTCCACGAAAATGGTCGGGGAGACGCTCGAGCAGCACTGCGAGACCGAGTTCAACCGCCTGCGCGCCACCGGGTTTCAAAACGCGTATTTCGAAAAGGACAACGACGCGAAAACCGGCAGCAAGGGCGACTACATTTTCCGGGAATCCACGCCCGACGGCACGGAGTTCATCTCCATCATGTTCGAAATGAAAAACGAGATGGATACCACCGCGACGAAGAAACGCAACGAGGATTTCTTCCGCGAACTGGACAAGGACCGCAACGAGAAGAGCTGCGAGTACGCCGTGCTCGTGTCGCTGCTGGAGCCCGACAGCGAGCTGTACAACGCCGGCATCGTGGACGTTTCCCACAAATACCCCAAAATGTACGTCGTCCGCCCCCAGTTTTTCATTTCCATGATCACCCTGCTTCGCAACGCCGCCATGAACACCATCCGGTACCGGCAGCAGCTTGCGGAGATCAAAAACCAGAATATCGACATCTCCCATTTCGAGGACGACCTCAACGATTTCAAGGAACGGTTCAGCAAAAACTACCGGCTGGCCAGCGAGAAATTCCACAAGGCCATTGAGGAGATCGACAAGACCATCGACCATCTCCAAAAGACCAAGGAGGCGCTGCTGTCCTCCGAAAACAACCTGCGCCTGGCCAACGGCAAGGCGGAAGACCTGACCGTGAAGCGCCTCACGAAGAACAACCCGACCATGGCCGGGAAGTTCTCAGAGCTTGACGGGGGAAAATGACCGACCAATCCGGCGGCTTACGCGCCCGTCCCACAGTAAAACAAACCTCCGGCGCGAATGCGCCGGATGTTTGCATAACCGGTTCGCCGCTGGCCGTACCGCCAGGCCGAACTGTATAAACGTTTCTACTCATCGTCCGCATCGTCGTCGTAGGTCGTCTCGGTTTTGCCTTTCCCGCAGGAACGGCATCTGTAAGCCGTCACGGTTTCGCCGCCCGGCCCCCAGCCGTTCACGTCGTTCCCGCCGTAGTACGTGGATTTGACTTCTTCCCAGGAGTGCGCGCCGTCGTCCTCGCTCTGCACGCCGCAGCGGGAGCATGTGCAGCCATTCCAGACATGGCTGGGATCGCCCGCGTCCTTGTGCATCCCGCAAGCCGTGCACACGCAGCCATCCCACTTATGGCTTGGATCGGCGATATCCTTCCTCGTCCCGCAGACCGTGCACTGACAGCCGTCCCACACATGGCCTGCCGCGTCGATCACCGCCCCGCAGCGGTCGCATTTGCAGTGGTTTTTGATATGCCCCCTGCTTTGGCAAATATCAGCCTTCGCCCGGAACGGCAGCTTGACGAACGAATAGGAAGCCAGGCAAATTCCGGCAAAGATCAGCAGCATGCTCCACCACGAGTCATAAAACCGGGGGATATGGTAGGTATCATCCAGGCTTAGAACCGCCATCATCATCAGATACAGCGTGGCGATCACAGACCCGAATTTCAGAATGTAGCGCGAGAAGAAATACCACAGGGTTTTCACCGGCAAAGCCCCCTTTGGACGGATGATTTCTCCGACTGTTTTGAATGCCCATTCCATTCGACGGACGTAAAACCTTGACCGCGCGGGGAACCCAGCCATTTCCCCCTACTCCCCTTTCATCGCGTGCACCAGCTCGCCGGCTTCGTCCGAGCCGTATTGCCAGGCGAAGAGGCCCAGCAGATCCTGTTCCAGAACATACAGCCGCTTCTGCGTGATGGAGCGGATATCGTCGTAGCTGATGAACACCTTGCCGTCGGCAAAGTACGGCGCTTGCGCTGCCTCGTCATAGAACACGGCGGCGGGGGTTTTATCAATCAGCTTTTTGATCTGCGTATAGGCCAGGGTATCCTTATAGGTCGCCTTTTCGTAGAGCGGCTCCTGGAGCTTGGTGCGCCAGCGGTGGCCATAGAACGCGACGCCGAGCAAAATCTTCCCGGCGGGGATGCCGGCCTGTACGTACGCCTCCACGCCGCCGGCCGCCGAGAGCGCCTTGGGGTAGGACGCGTACAGCGCCGTGTGGTGCGACGCCAGCTTGGACGTTTGCATATCGTACGTCATCAGGCAGACCTGGTCGACAATCGCCCCGATTTCCGCGCACTCCAGGTTTTCGATCAGCCAGGGCGACCCGCTCAGCGCGATGCAGAGGGTGCGCGGAATGCCATCCTGCGCCTGGAGCGCGTCCAGGCCGCCGCGCAGCGCCCGGAGCAGCAGGGTGTAGTTTTCGCGGTCGTGCGGGCTGCTTTTCACGCCGCCGTCGGACGAGCCGGGGTATTCCCAGTCGATATCCACGCCCAGAAAGCCGCGCTCCCGCATGATTTGAAGCGCGTCCGCAACAAACGCCGCGCGGCCTTCCGCCGTGGACGCGGCCTTGGAAAACCCGTCCGCGCCCCACCCGCCGATGGAGAGGATGGGCGTGATGTGCGGGTGCTTACGGATATACGCTTCAAACGCGTCGAAATGCTTCCAGTGCGCGGTGGACAATCGTCCGTTTTTAAACAGCGCGAAGGCGTAGAACATCTGGTCGATGCTTTGCGCGTCGTCGTCGCGGTACTGCGCGTTGCTGCCGTCGTATACGTACACGGCGCTCAGCTTTTCACCGTTCTCCTGTTCCTGCGCCGCCGTGCCCGCGGAGGCGGCGGATACGGCCGCCAAAACCAATGCCCAAATCAGCGTCCTTTGCCAAGTCCGTTTCCTGTTCCGATGCAACGTCGATCCTGCCCCCTTGCCGGCCTGCGGTTCCCAAAAACCGTTTTCTTACTTCCGATCGGTGGTAAAGCGTTCCCGCTTCATCGAGCCCCAGGCGTGCTTGCCTTTCCTGTACTTCACGCACCCGATGAACCGGATCACGGTGTTGAACTGGCGGAAGCCGAAGTTATCCAAAAACGCGTAGGCCGCCAGCGTGAACACCTGCCCCATCTTGGGGAACTTGCGCATGGCGTAGCTTTCCTGCATGATCGCGCCCAGCGACAGGATGAGCCCGATGAGCACCACCAGCAGGAAAAACAGAAGCGTAAACCGCCAGCCGATAATCCCCAGCCACCATGAAAACGGGATCACGAAATAGCCCAGCGTTTCAAAGATCGGCCCGATAAACTCAAAAATCCAGTAATAGGGCAGCATCAAAAGCCCCGCCTTGCCATACTTGCCGTTGAAAGCCATGTCGCGGTGGCGCAGCAGCACGCTGATCAGGCCGATCTGCCAGCGCTTGCGCTGCTTGTAGAGGTCCTTCAGGTTCTCAGGCGGCTGCGTCCAGCAGATGGGATCGGGCAGGAAGCCGATCTTGTACTTCTTTTTGTTGTCGCAGAGGCTGCGGTGCAGCTTCACCACCAGCTCCATATCCTCGCCGATGCAGTTGGTGGTATAGCCGCCCACCGCGATGACCGCGTCCTTGCGAAACGCGCCGAACGCGCCGGAGATGATCATCAGCATGCCCATGGAAGCCGCGCCGATGCGCCCCGTAAAGAACGAGCGCAGGTACTCCACGGTCTGCAGCTTGCCGAGCACCGTGCGCGGCAGGCGGATTTCCTTGATCTCTCCGTCCCGGATGATGCAGCCGTTGGCGATGCGCACGACGCCCCCCACGGCGACCACCGCGCTGTCCTGCACAAACGGCGACACGATGCGCACCAGCGCTTCCTTTTCCAAAACCGAATCGGCGTCCATCGACACGATCACCGGGTAGCGCGCAAAGTTGATGCCCGCGTTCAGCGCGTCGGACTTGCCCCCGTTTTCCTTGTCCAGAACGATCAGGTTGAAATGCCGCGGCGTGCGGTAGATGGCGCGGATAGGCTTTGAGTCCACCGAGCGCTTGTACGGCTGCTCGATAGGCACCATGCCGAAGCACTCGACCAGGGTTTTGAGCGTATCGTCCTTGGAGCCGTCGTTGACCACGATGATCTCGTACTCGGGATAGTTGAGCTTCAAGAGGTTTTTCACGGTCTCCGTCACGGTGCCCTGCTCGTTGTAGGCGGGCACGATCAGCGATACGGGAATCATGTTGCTGGAATCGATATAGCGCCGGTAATCCGAAAACCGGAGGTACTTGACATACTCGTTGAGCGCCCTGCCGGAAAACAGCAGCTGCAGGAAATACATGACCGTGATCCCGATCATATAGGCAAGCGCCAGACCGTTGACCCCCATCAGCACGACATATACGACGTCCTTCATGCCGGGCTCGCCTCCTGCTCCATCATGCGCGTTTCCTGAATGGCGAACTGCAGTATCTCGCGCGCAAACCGGTCGTCAAGCGTCGGGGCGAGCGCCGCCAGTTCGTCCACGGGAATATGCCGGCACAGCTCGTTCGCGCTGTTGTAGCGCACCCACCACTCCCGGTCCCTGAGGCCGTCCAGCAGCGCGGGCATGTACGCCCGCGCATTGATATTCGCCAGCGCTACCACCGCAACATTGCGAAGCGTCCAGTTGTCCGAGCGCGCATACCCGGCAATCCGCTTGCCCGCCTTTTTGCAGCGCAGCTGCCCCAGCGACCGGATGATGTCGCACAGCAAATTGACGTCCGGCGTATCCAGCATCCGCAGCAGGTATTCGCTGAGGTTCGTAAAGCCCTCGTCGCCGATATTCTTCACGATGATGCGGCGAATGTACAGATCCGGGGATTCCAGCAGCACTTCGTACAAAAGATTCTTGTCGTTCCCGCCGTAATTGGCGCAGATTTCCTTGAGGCTGCGGTAGCTGAGCTGTTTGGTCAGGCCCTCGCCGCACATATTCACGATGCTGTCCAGGTTGCCGATCATCGAAAACGCCATCAGCCCCGTGTACTGGAGATTCAGGTTATTCCTGTTTTCAAGCATCAGCGATAGGATCTGCTGCTGAAACCGCGAGATGCGCAAAAGCCCGACCAGGCGGATGACAAGGATGCGCAGCATCATGTCGCCCGAAATGAGCATCTTGCGCATCCAGGCGCGGTACTTCCCGCAGCGGAGGATGGACAGCAGCTTCGTGTCCTCGTCGGTCGGCTTTTCCTCGATGATGAACCGGCAAAGCAGTTCCACGCCTTTGTTGGAGCACAGGTAGCGCCTGTGGAGTTTTTTTTGCAGCTGCTCTTCCGGCAGGCGCAGAAGCGAGCGCAGGTAGAGGCGTTCCCGCTCCTGCCTCCCGAAGACACGGTTCAGGTGATAATTGACGGCCAGCAGCAGGATGTACAGGTATCCGACCAGCATCACCAAGACGATCAGGAAAAACACGATCACGTCGGTATTACGGAGCTGGCGGTCGATACGCACGTATAAAAGCCGCGTATCCCGCGCCTTGAGCGCCTCAAGCATCTCCTCCCCGGTGCCGATGGGGTAGGTCGCGTACCGGGGGAAGGCTTCCTGCAGCATGGAATAGGATAGCTTCTCCCTTTGCGCGTATTGGAAATACCCCCACGCGGGCAGCCGGAACGCGCTCATGGCGACCGGCTCCGTTTCCCCCGGTTTGCCGACGCCCAGGTAGATATTCCCGATCGTCTCAAAGCTGAACGGCCCGCCCGTATGGAGGTTCGAGAGGATCTTGCCGGACGAGGGATCGGCGAAGTTCAGGCACATCCACGGGATGCGCAGCTCCACAAATCCGTCCCCGGCGCAGAAATCGGCCAGGGAATCGTAGGCGGGATCGTCGGGATTGGAAATGCCGTAGCGCAGGCTGCCCGTATCCCAGAACTGGATGGGCACCACCTGTCCGGTGGCGGGCATCAGCATTTCGTTGCTGATCACCTGCCGCACGATTTTAAAAGCCCCGCCGCCCGTTACGGCATACTCCGCAAGCTCCTCCGGGGAAAACAGCACCGTACCGTAGAGCTTGTAATTCGGGTCGTAATACGGGTCGATAAGAAGGCGCGTGTCGTCCGTACCGTCGATCACCAGCACGAAATCGGCGTTTCGGTCAAACCGGGCGTTCTCATACAGGGCGCTGCCCTCGCCGCCGATGGTATCGATGGGCACATAATGCACCTGGTTTTCGAAATCGTCCGCGGCGACGTGCAGGTAAAGGTACTTTTCATCCCAATCCACTTTCAGCGGGCCGACCGCGTCGGCCGCCTTCCAGTCCGCGTCCTCGCCGTCGATTTGGATCGACGGGAAGGCCGAAAAGGCGATCAGGCCGAAGTTTTCTTCGCTGGATTCGACGTTCTGCCATTTGGGGCGCGCCTCGTTGTCGTCGAAATCCATCGTGTTCCAGGACGTTTTAAACCATTCGTCGTGCCAGGCGAACACGATACCGCCCATGCAGCCGGAGCGGTGGATATCCAAAAGCATCTGTATCAGCGCTTCGCCCTGCTCGCGCTCGTTGTTGCCGCCCTGGTTGAGGCCGCTTAAATGGTTGATGTGCGTTACGCCGCGGGACGTGGGCAGGCCGAACTCCGAAATCAGCACCGGCATGGAATGGTACTCCACCAGCGAACGTACATAGGCGTAGTAGGTGTTTTCGTCCACCGCCGGATCGCCGCTGGGATAGTTCAAAAAGTCGGGATAATACGGATACACGTGGTAGGACGCGAAAAAGCCGGGAGTGAAGCCCGCGGCGCCCCGGATGTGCTCCACGTCGATCACGGCCGAATCCTCGGCGGGGCGCGGCTCGTTGGGATGGGTCAGCGGGTCGGTCGTCACCCAGTTGGAGAAGGCGACCGGGCGCTGCATCTGGTAGGTGTCCGACTCGTAGGTGACCGCCAGGTCCATCATCTGCGCAATGAACACCTCAAACGGCGAGGCATTTTCAGTGACGATATAGCGGCCCCTGTACTCCGTCATCTCCGGATGCGCCTTGTTGGTCCCCTCCACCAGGTATGCCTCGCACTCGATGCCCAATATCCAGCCGATCACGTATTGGGACACATCGTACCGGTACACGCCGGACGCCTTGCCGGGCTTGGCGCTGACCACGGCGTTGCCGTGCATCATGTTCACGCAGTCCACGATATCCTGCCGCATGTCCCCGATGGTGACGGACCCCTCCGCGAACACATCCCCGTACTGCAGCACGTCGCTTTCATCCATGTACACGCCCTGCATCAGGTACAGCGGGGTGGCCGCGACCCGGTTATACTCGTACAGGGCGCGGTAAAACGCGGGCGCCTGCGGCGTATACACGCGCACGACGTTGGACCCCATCTCCCCGATCTGCGTAAACCAGTCGAAATACTGCTCATAGCCGATCGCGAATTCCCCGGGGAACGTGCCCGGCGCGCCCAGGCCGATGTCAACGCCCGCCAGAAAGGTTTTTTTCCACGCGCCCTGGGAATCCAGCACGTAGAAATCCTTGCCCACCGCCTTGGCGGTATAGGAAATTCCCTGATCGTTCCTCATCAGGGGCTGCGTATAGCCGATGCCAAAAAAGTACATTTTGCTGACCCAAAATATACCTGCCAATATGATGATAATCGCCAGGAAGCCGCCGACCACTTTCCGCACAATCCTACCTCCACGAATTCGGTTCCCAAGGCAGATCGTTCGCTCGTTCTCTCCTGATAGCATCATTATAGGGGGTGTTTGGGCGAATTGTAAACAGCCGTACGCAAAAAATCGCGTGCGCCATGCTATAATGATGATAACGCTTTGGCGCCCGTTCACGGAAAATACGGCGGATGGTTTTAATCCACACGACAATCATTTGAAGGAGTAAACGCCGGATGAAAATCCTGATGATCGGCGGCACGGGGCTGCTGGGAAGCGAGGCGGCGGGCGAGCTGATCCGGCGCGGGCACGCGGTGCTTTCCCTCGCGCTGCCGCCCGTCCCGGCGGGCGCGGCGCTCCCGCAAGAGATGGAGCTTGTATTCGGCAATTACATGGAGATGACGGACGAAGAGCTGGCCGGGCGCTTCGCGGGCTGCGGGGGGTTCGTGTTCGCGGCGGGCGTGGACGAGCGCGTGGAAGGCCCGCCGCCGATTTACGGGTTCTTCGAAAAGTACAATATCTCGCCGCTTGAGCGCCTGCTGCGCATCGCCAGGCAAAGCGGCGTACGGCGCGCGGTGATCTGCGGCTCATATTTTTCGTACTTTGACAAGCTGTGGCCGGAAAAGCAGCTTTCCAAATGGCACCCGTATATCAAAAGCCGCCGGGACCAGGAGCGCATGGCGCTTTCGTTCGCGGATGGGAACTTCGCCGTGTCCGTGCTGGAGCTGCCCTATATCTTCGGCGCGCAGCCGGGTCGAAAGCCCGTGTGGGTCATCCTCGTGGAGAGTATCCGCCGCATGAGATTGGCAACGTTTTTCCCCAAAGGCGGCACGGCGATGATCACGGTCAAACAGGCCGGGCAGGCGATCTCCGGGGCGCTGGAAGCAAACAAGGGCGGGACCTGTTATCCCATAGGGTATGAAAACATGACCTGGCGGGAGCTTTTAACCGTCGTCCACCGGCACATGGGCCTTCCGGGCCGGCCGATCGTCACCATCCCGCAATGGATGTTCACGCTCTACGGGCGCAGACTCTGGAAACGGCAGACGGCGCGGGGCATCGAGGGCGGCGTCAACCTCGCGAGGTTCGCGGGCCTGCAATGCGCTAACCTATTCATCGACAAATCCCTCGGCTGCGATCCGCTGGGCGTGCAGCCCGACGATATCGACGCCGCCATCGGCCAGTCCGTCCGCCTCTCCATGGCCGTGCTCGACGGAAAGACAGAAGCGATCGGCATGCGGGGGGAGTGACGCTTACTTCTCTCTTAGAAAAGAGAGGCAACGGAAATGAGCGTATGACCGGTGGTCACCTGTGCGAAGCACAAAACGATTTGAGGTTGGGAGGTTTTAAGAAGCATCACGACCGGGAGGGAGCGAGGCGACTGTAAAACCGAGTGGTCAGCAAGAAAAAACCGCAATTGGCCGCGCAATGCGCGGCCAATGAAGGGGCAAGGGCAACCGATGTGAGCGTGCACCCTGATGGGTGCTTGCGCGTAGTGCAAAGCGAACGGAGATTGTAAGGTTTCACAGAGCAGATAAACGGCAGTGAAATCTGCGACAATGAAACCGACCGGAAACGCCCTTGTCGGGGTCTTAGGGGCGGATAGCCCCTATCGATCTTACTCTCCGTACCCCGCGTCCCTTGCCAGCCCGTCCACCGCGGTATAGAGGATGTCCAGCGCCCGCCAGGTGCGGGGCCAGTCGAAATCGCCCATCAGATCGTATAAAGTATGCATGAGGTCCGTCCAGTTGCCGTTCGTGTCCGGGTTGCCGCGGAAGCTGATGTTGACGGAATCGATCCCCGCGTCGTGGAAGGAGCCGTGGTCGCTGTCGCCCCTGTGGCGCAGCACGGCGTACGTTTCGCCGTATTCCGCCGGATCAAATGCCTGCAAGTCCGCGATCGCCCGCAGAAACGCCCGCGACGCGCGGTTGTTTGCCGGGGCGGTTTCCAGGCCCTGCGCATAGCCCGCGGCGGTGCGCCCGCCCAGGGTGTCCAGGGACAGACAGAAGTCCGTATCCTCCGGGTCCACGACGATGATATCCAGATTGAACACGGCGATGATCCTGTCCCGTTCGTTCCGGGACAGGCTTTCCACATAAGCGGCCGAGCCCTGATGGCCGCTTTCCTCGGCGGTGAAGGCGATAAAACGCAGCTCGGCGTTTGCGTAGGGCTCCGCTTGTAAAAACCGCCGCAGGAGCGTCAGCACCCCGGCCACGCCGCTGGCGTTGTCCCGCGCGCCGGGGCCGTTGCTGTCGTAATGGGCGCACAGGATGATGATGTTTGCCTGATCGCTTTGCGCCCTGCGAACGCCGATTACATCGTCGGACGCGTAGTCCCCTGTCACATACTCGCCGTCGTCTACGTGGCAGAGCTGCAGGGTGCCATCCTCAAAGCGGCAGCCGAGGCTCTGGAATTCCTCAGTCAGATACTCCAGCGCTTCTTCCTGGCCGATATCCGCTACGTTGCGGTTTCCGATCTCATTGACCATGATCTCCATCTGATCCTGAAAATACGCCTGCTCCTCCCCGGTCATCCCGGCCAGAGCAACGGGCGAAAGGCATACCAGCAAAAGTATCCCGGCAAGCAGTGCAGTCAATTTCTTCATCGGGTTCAATCCTCCCGCTGTCACAATCTGATAAACAAGACGACCGCAAGGTCCGGTTGTTTTTTTACTGCTTTTTACGGCTGTTTCCCTTGCGGCTGTATCCCCTGCCGATCCTTCAAAAATAGTACCATTATCCCAAAAAACATGCAAGACGGCGGCGCGCCCCGTTTTACAGTGTCTTGACATCGATTTTAACTGATGCTACTATCACAACAGGATATCTTGTAGGTATCAGCCCGGCCAAGCGGTATATATAGTGTAATTTGAACGGGTTCATTCCCTTCCCGGAGGCAAGAGCGAGGCGTTGCCATATTTGGGTTGTGCCAAAATCGCCCGCGGCCTTGAGGAGGAAAACGAGCAGGGATTTGGAATACAGGGGTCCGCCGGCCGCCGTACAAACGGGGCCTAAACGCACGCAGCGGGCCCCGCACCAGGTACGCGATTTATATTATTATATTAATCGGGGAGGAAAAATCTCATGCAAAACCAGAAACCGGTCCACGCCTATCTGCCGGACGAACGGCCGCCGCTAGGCAAACTGCTGCTGTACGCGCTGCAGCAGGTGATCGTCATGTTCCCGGCCACCATCGCCGTGGCGCTGATCACTGGGTTCCAGGTGTCCACCACCATTTTCGCCAGCGGCCTGGCCACGCTTTGCTTCGTGCTGATCACCAAGAAACGGATTCCGATGTACTACGGCTCCAGCTTCTCGTACTTATCCGCGGTTATCGGGTTGATGACCAGCCAGCAAATCACGGAGAAGCTGAGCCCCGAGGCGCTTACGCAGCTGACCGCATGGCTCAACCACACCACGTCCGTGATGCCCGCCGAAGCCATCGCGTTCGCGCAGTTCGGCATCATCATGTCCGGCTTGGTCAGCGTGGCCGCCGGTATCCTGGTACGCATCAGCGGCAAACACGCCGTGGAAAGAATCCTCCCGCCGACGATCACCGGCTCCATCGCGCTGATTATCGGCCTGACGCTGGCCGGCACCGCCCTGGGCGACGCGGCCCCCTCCGCGGCAGCCGCTGGCACGATCGCTGGTTCCAGCTGGGTGTGGATTGTTTCCCTCGCGACGCTTTTATCCACCATCCTGTTCTCCCGCTATTTGAAGGGCTTTCTCTCCCAGCTGCCCCTGCTGCTGGGCGCTGCGGTCGGGTGTCTGATCGCGGCCCTTTTGTACCTGTTCGGCGGCGGGGATATGAACATGTTCCGCGCCATTCCCAAAGAAGCGCTGGACGGTTCCCTCTGGCAGCTTGGCGGCGTCTTCGCGGTTCCGGCGTTCACGATGCCCAAAGCATCCCTTGCGGCGGTGCTGGCCATCATGCCCATCGCCATCGCCACCATCCCGGAATCCACGGCGCACATCTACCAGCTGGACATCTATGTGGATAACGTCGCCAAGCAGAAGGGCAAGGGCGGCCAATACAAGATCGCGGACCTGCTCCACTTAAACCTCATCGGCGACGGTATCTGCGACATGGTTTCCGGCGCCGTGGGCGGCCCCGCGGGCACCAACTACGGCGAGAATATCTCCACCATGGCGATCACAAAGGTATTTTCCTCGGCGGTCATGACCGTTGCCGCAATCATCGCGATGGTCATCTCCTTCTTCACGCCGCTGGTCAAGGCCATCTACGCCATTCCCACCGCCGTAATCGGCGGCCTGGAGATTTACCTCTTCGGCGCCATCGCCGCGCAGGGCATCGCGATCATGATCGATAAGAAAGCCGATATGTTCTCCGCGAAAAACATCGCGGTGATCGCCTGCATCATGATCATCGGCATCGGCGGCCAGTACGCCTTCGGCGGCAATATCGATTTCTTCGGCCTGCAGGTCCCCTGCATCGCCGGCGCGGCCATCGCGGGCATCCTACTAAACCTCGTCCTCTCCATCGGCGAAAAGAAGGCCCACGACGACCAGGAAGAAATCGAGGAAATGATCCCGTAACCAATAATCTCTGGGAAAAGAACAACAGGCAAGAAAAACCAATGCAGGGCCGCGCATTTCGTGCGCGGCCCTTGTCATGTCTTATTAGTCTGTGCCGGACTAAACCCAGATAGTGGTCAGAAGCGTTTGCAAGCAGCTACAACCGTATTCAAAGGCAAACGGCGAGGGAAACCCTGTGCGATACCGAGCCGGGTTTTATTTCAGATTGCATTTTTTAGTGTTTGAAAACAGCTACAACCGTATCCAAAGGCAAACGGCGAGGGAAACCCTGTGCGATGCCGAGCCGGATTTTGTTTCAGATTGTGTTCGCGGTATACAAAGTAGTAGCAGAGCTACATCGAGTATACCGCGGGCACGAGCTGGAAAAAATAAGGCCGGCAGCGTGCAGGGTTTCCCTCGCCGTTTGCCTGATTCAAGTTACTATTTTACCGCACAACACCCTTCATGGCGTTGCCCCGCTGCCGCCGCGCGATGCCGGAGAACAGGCGGTTGATGACATAGTAAATCATGGCGACCAGCAGGTACAAAAGCAGGATATCCTCCGCGGTCACGATGGTGCGGTGGGCGGCGACGATCTTGGAGGTGAAGGAGAGCTCGTATGTTCCCACGACCGCGCAGAACGACGTATCCTTGATGGTCGTCACGAACTGGGAGATGAGCGGCGAGCGGATGCGACGGAGCGCCTGCGGGATGATGACGTACCACATGGTCTGCGTGCGGCTGAAGCCCTGCGAGGTCGCCGCTTCCCACTGGCCTTTGCCCACGGAGTTCAGGCCGCCGCGCACGATCTCCGCCACGATCGCGGAGGTGAACACCGTCATGGCGGCAATGCCGCTTAGAAGCGGCGGCAGCTTGGTTAAAAACCGCATCGCGATAATGAACAGCGCCAGCGGGATGTTGCGCACCACTTCGATATATACCGTCGCGACCCCGCGGACCAGGCGTTCCTTCATGTTGCGCATCAGCCCCAGAACGGTGCCGAAAATCAGGCTCAGCACGATGGACACAGCCGCGATATACAGCGTGTTTAAAAGCCCCTTTCCCAGAAAGAGGAGGATATTGGGCGCGAATACGGTGGAGAAGGCGTCGGCCCATCGTTCAAGCATGGCGCACGCTCCTCTTCTCCAGCCAGCGCGCCAGCAGCGAAATCGGCAGGCAAATGATCAGGTACAGCACGCCGGTCATCACGAACGTCGGGCCGTAGATCAGGTTGGAGCCGGACCAGCTGTCGGCCCGGTACATCAGCTCCCCGCCCGCGATCACCGCGAGCACAGAGGAGTTTTTAATCAGGTTCACGGCCTGGTTGGTCATCGGCGGCAGGCCGATCTTCACGGCCTGAGGCAGGATGATGTGCACCATGGATTGGATATAGCTGAACCCCTGGCTGTAGGCTGCTTCCATCTGGCCGGTGGGCACCGCCTTGATGGCGCTGTGCACGATGTCCGCCGCGTACGCGCCGGTATAGAGCGCAAGCCCCAGCACGCCGATGGCGACCACGCCCAGCCGGATGCCGACCTTGGGCAAAACGTTATAGTATATAAAGACCTGGATCACCAGCGGGGTGTTCTGGAAAAAGGACATATATCCCTTGCAGATCGCGAGCACGAGGCGGTTTTTGCCGCACAAAAGCACGCCCACGACAATCCCGATCACCAGCGTGAATAAAAGCCCCAGCATCGAGATATAAAGCGTGCGTAAAAAGCCCTGGGCAAAAAAGTCCCAGTCGCTGAACCATGTCTGCCAGTTATGGATGGAAAACGGCCCGGTCACTGCTTCACTTCCCCGTTAAAAACGCGGGATGCCGCGGCAAGCGCGCGGAGCGTTAAGCCCGCGCACTTGCCGCAACATCCTCGCTTACCGCGTATGCGTTACTGCGCCGCAGGCGCCAAAGCGGCGGCTTCCTCCCACAGGGTATCATAGGCGTCGACCACGGCCCAGTCTACGGTCGCGAGGTTGTTTTTGGCAACCAGCCCGTCAAGCGAGCCGTCCGCGCGCATGGCGGCGATGGTCTCGTCCACGAGCGCCAGCAGGCCGACGTTGCCCTTCTTGATTGCCACGCCGTAGGGCTGCGGCGCAAAGCTGTCGCTCAGGAGCACGGTGGTGTCGTCCAGATAGCCCATCAGGATGGCCTTGTCCACGGAGAAGCAGGCCACGCGGCCGCTTTCAAGCGCCGCTTTGATATCCGGATAGGTGGGGAACTCGGCAAACTCCACGGTCATGCCCGAAGCATCGGCCGAAGCCTGCAGGGCGTCCTTGGTGGTGGCGGCCTGCGCTACGCCGATGGTTTTTCCGGCCAGATCGGCAAAGCCGTTGATGCCGCTGTCTTTCAAAACCAGCAGGCCGATGGCGTCTACAAAGTAGGGTTTGGAGAACTCATACTGCAAAATACGGTCGGGTTTGATGGTGAAGGTCGCGATGACCATGTCCAGTTCGCCGGTATCCAGCAGCGGGCCGCGGGTTTTGGCGGTCACGGCCGTGAACTGCACGGCGTTCGCGTCCCCGAGGATCACTTCGGCCAGCTTATGCGCGAGGTCGATTTCCAGGCCCTCAAACTCGCCGCCCAGTTCCTGGTAGCCAAAGCCGGGCACGTCCGCCTTCACGCCGACGAGCAGCGTTCCGCGGTCCTTGATGGCCGTGATTTCGGCCGCTTCGTCCGCCATTGCCGTCATGCAGACAGCCATTGTCAACGCGAGTGCCAGAACAAGACAGAACAGTTTTTTCATGTGTCTCCATCCCCCTATGCTTAATGTAATATTTTCCCGAGGAACGCTTTGGTGCGCTCGTTCACGGGATGATGAAACACCTGGTCGGGTGTGCCATCTTCAAGGATGACGCCGTCGTCCAAAAACAGGACGCGGTCGGCGATGTGCTCGGCAAACTTCATCTCGTGCGTCACGAAAAGCATGGTAAGCTCCGTGTCGCGCGCGACGCGCTCCATGATGTCCAGCACCTCCTGGATCATCTCCGGATCGAGCGCCGAGGTGGGTTCGTCAAACAGCATGATTTTAGGCTGCATGGTCAGCGCCCGCGCGATGGCGACGCGCTGCTGCTGCCCGCCTGACAGCTGGCTGGGATAAGCGTCCGCCTTTTCCTCGATGTTCACCTCGCGCAGGTTGGCCATGGCGCGTTCCCGCACCGCCTTTTTATCCTCGTGCCGCAGCACGATGGGCGCCATGGTGAGGTTTTCCAGCACCGTTTTATGCGGATACAGGTTGAAGTTCTGAAACACCATCCCGATATCCTGGCGCACCTCGCACAGCATACGGTTGGGCATGCTGGAGATGGATACGCCGTCGATAAACACGTCCCCGCTTCTGGGGCGCTCGAACATATTGATCGTGCGCAGCAGCGTGCTTTTGCCGCTTCCGCTGGGGCCGATAATCACGGTTTTGGAGTCCGTGGCAATTTCCAGGCTGATGCCCTTGAGCACATCCAGGGTGCCGAAACTCACATATACGTCGTCGAAAACGATCAACCGCCGCTCCTCCAATCAGGTTCAAGAAGAGTACAAAACAAACGCAAGGGCTTCATTGCCCTATGCGTCGTTTTGCGCTGCATACTAGAGTAATTGTACGGCACGGCTCGATGGGATGTCAACAAAACGTACTGGAAAAACAAGACAAATACAAGTTTGTACAACGCCGCCGAATCAGAAAGAGAACCAGCCGATCTTCGGCCGGTTCTCTTTGTTGATATCCGCACGCAAAAGACTGGCAAGGATAGGCAAACGATGATGAAATCCCCCGCATGATACCGTGCTGTATTTTCGTCAGGTTGGGTTTGCGAAACCCGAAGTAGTAGCAGCGCTACGTCGAGGGTTTCGCGGGCCCAAGATGGCGGAAATAAAGCATGGCAGCGTGCGTGGGATTTTGTCGGCGTTTGCTTATCCGACTTGAGTAGTCAGGAAGATCGGCAGCGTCATCTGCCCGATCTGGCTTTGCAGCTCCTCGATCTCGTCCATGTGCTTGTCCTCGTCCTTGAGGATCTGCTCGAGCAGCTCGCGCGTGGCGTAGTCTTTCACTTCGCCGGCGAGCACGATCGCGTCGTTGTACGCCTTGATCGCGTCCACCTCGGCGAGGCGGTCGTTTTCCATCTGCTTGGGAACGTCGCTGCCGATGTGGATTTTCTTGAGATCCGTGACGATGGGGATTCCCTCCAGGAACAGGATTCTGCCGATGAGTTTTTCCGCGTGCTTCATCTCGTCAATGGCGCGCTTCTCAAAATGCCCGTGCAGTTTCCCGTATCCCCAGTCCTCGCTCATTTCCGCGTGCACGATGTATTGGTTGATGGCCGTCAGCTCGTCCGCAAGCAGCGAGTTCATCACATCAATCAGTTTCTGGTTGCCTTTCATACGTTCAATTCTCCTTTCAATGATCGGCTTGCTGCCTCTTTGTTCATTGTATGCCATGCTTTGCCTGCAAGCAAGCCCTTACGGTATATTTGTACCCCTGCCGCGGGCGGGTGAAGCGCCTTTTTACAGGAAAGAAAGAACCGGCATCCGCCGGTTCTTTTCTATTCAGTTAACGGGTTGGTTCATTGTTCCTGCAGGAGCATTGTGAGGGAAACCACCTGCACGAATTCCGAACGGGTTCCAAACGTGTCTTCCCCGCGGTTTTCCATGGCGAGCTCCAGAACATGGTCCAGACTGGCGTCGCCCTTGTATTCCGAGGGAAGCATCAGCAGGCCGAACTCGGCCACCGCGGACGCGAACGCCATGTTGCCGCTCATCGGCTTAAACGGCTCCCCGGCGGCGAGAGCGCTGCCGGTTTCCATCACGGTACCGCTGTCCGGCAGCTTATAGCGCACGGACACGTACAGCGTTTCTTCGGAGCTTTTCTGCGTCCTTTCCTGATAGCGGGACGTGGTCGTGGAAACCACGGTTTCCCCGGCTTCGGCGGGGACGATCTCGTACAGCGCGATCATCTGGTGGCCAGCGCCCATCTCCCCGGCGTCCTTGGTATCGTCGGTAAAGTCCTCGGTGTCAAGCAGGCGGTTTTCATAGCCGATCAGCCGGTAAGCGGCGACCTTTTCGGGGTTGAACTCCACCTGCAGCTTCACGTCCTTGGCGACGGTGAAAATGGTGGCGGTCATATCGTCCACCAGCACCTTCTTGGCTTCCTTCAGGGTGTCGATATAGGCGTAGTTTCCGTTGCCGTAGTCGGCCAGCGTTTCCATCTCGTAGTCCTTGAGGTTCCCCATCCCGAAGCCCAGGACACTCAGGTAGATACCGCCCTCGCGTTCGGTCTCGATCAGCGCCTGCAGCTCGCTCGCGCTTTGCACGCCGACGTTGAAATCGCCGTCCGTCAGCAGGATGACCCGGTTGTTGCCGCCGTCGATGAACGCTTTGCGCGCCTTTTCATACGCGGCCTGGATGCCGCCCGCACCGTTGGTGGACCCGCCCGCGTTCATGCTGTCGATGGCGCGCGTGATGGTTTCCTTCTGGTCGGCTGCCGTCGTTTCCAGCAGCGTTCCCACAGTTCCCGCGTAGGTGACGATGGTTACCTTGTCTTCCCCGTCAAGCTGCGCGAGCAAAAGCTTGAGCGCCTGGCGCGCCAGCGGCAGCCGGTTACTTTGTTCCATCGAGCCGGATACGTCCACCAGGAACACGAGGTTGCTGCCCGGCAGTTCCGCCTTGTCCGGCGCATAGCTGGAGAGGGCGACCATCGCCAGTTGGTGGTCCGGGTTCCAGGGGCATACGTTCAGCTCGGTCGTCACGTTCACGGGCGCGTCCTTCGTGGCGCCCCGCAGATCGTACCTGAAATAGTTGAGCATTTCCTCAATCCGCACGGCGCCCCTGTCCGGAAAATACCCGCCGAGCAGGCACCTGCGGATGTTGGCGTAAGACGCGGTATCCACGTCCAGCGCGAAGGTGGAAAACGGGCTGTCCACGGGGTTCAAGAACCGGTTTTCCTGGTTGTTTCCGTAAGATTCGTCATTGAGGCTGTTGTAGTCGATCCGGGGCAGGGGATTGGGCGGGATCATGCCGAGCCCTTCCGCAGCCACGGTGCCTGTCGGCTGGGCCGCGCCGGTCATCTGTATTGAACTTTGCATAGAGACCATTCGGTCCTGCTCCTCCTGCTCCTGTGCCTGTAACAGAACAGCCCAGGCTGCAAAGGCGGCGATCATCTGCCGCGCGTCCTCCAGCGTTGCCGGATTGCCGGGGACAAACGCGATGCCGGAAATCAGGTCGTTCTCAATGGCGAAGGCCAGGTTTTCCGCCGAGGTTCCCCCGGAGTATCCCACCGCCTGGCACAGCGCGGCCAGCGCGTGCTCATAGGTCAGGGTCGCGCCGCCGCCAGTCAGGGCCGGCCCGGCGGGGAAGGTTTCCTTAAGCAGATCGGAAAACGCCTGTTCACTGATCGGTTCGGAACCGGCCGCGGCTTCCTGGCCGAACGCCGGTAAGACCGCCGTGGCGGCAAGGCACACGAGGGCCAGCATACAAACGGCTTTTTTCATTTTCATATGGATACTTCCTTTCTTTTGCGGTTCGTGTCCCAGACCGGACTCGGGATACGCGGGTTCGCTTGTTTTCGTTGTCTACCCGTTAGACGGCGCAGTTAGAAAAAAGTTCCGAAAAACTTTGCCGGACCCAATCCAATTCAAGAATGAACTATACCCTGTCTATGTATCATACATAAAACTACACGTACAATCAAGAAAAAGGAGGTTTACCAATATGCGTAACCATTCATTTTCCAAAATCGCCGCACTGCTCGCCGCTTTGTTGGTCGCCGTAAGCGCAGCCGCGCTGGCGGAGGCGCCCATGCCCATGACGGGCACACAGACCGGCGCGGGCTACATGGACCTGATGCCCGAAGACGCAAAACAGCTGATCGCCGATACCCCGGACCTCGTGATTATCGACGTCTCTCCCCTGTATGACGAAGGCCACCTGCCCGGAGCCCTGCATTATTTCGTAGGCGACGGAACGCTGGACGCGGCCATCCCGATGCTTTCGATGGAAAAACCCTACCTCGTATACTGCCACACGGACGAAGCGTCCATGCTGGGCGCGGCCAAGCTGGCGGAAGCCGGATTTGCTCCCGTGTACCGGCTGGAAGGCAATTTCCCCGCGTGGGTGGAAGCCGGTTTCCCGGTATCAACCCTGCCGATGGACGAGGAAATCGCGCTCAATGAAGCGGCCATGGCCGGCATGAAAGCCGAGGCCGGATACGTGGACCTGAGCCCCCAGCAGGCGAAAATGCTCATCGAAGCCGTCCCCGAGCTGGTGATCGTGGACGTATCCCCCAAGTATGACGAGGGCCATCTGCCCGGTGCCGTGCACTACTACGTAGGCGACGGATCGCTGGACGCGGCCATACCGATGCTTGATACAGGTGTGCCGTACCTTGCGTACTGCCATGTGGACAGCGCGTCCATCCTGGGCGCTACCAAGCTGGCCGAAGCCGGGTTCTGGCCCGTGTTCCGGCTGGAAGGCAATTATTCCGCGTGGGTGGACGCCGGTTTCCCGGTTGAAAAATAACCGTTCTCCGGGGCGGCAGCGCCCCGCATGACCCAAGGAAAGAGGTATTCCGGCGTTTATCGGATGCCTCTTTCCCCCTTCCCTGAACGATACCGACCGATTGGACCCCGTTTCTTCACACCCATCCCAATGGAGGCGATCGCATGCCCGCGGAACCCCTGTACGTAAGCACGGTGCTTCTGGCCGGGTTCCTTTCCTTTCTGTCTCCCTGCGTGGTGCCGCTGCTGCCCGTGTATCTGTCCGTCCTCGCACCGCCTGCGGCGGAAATGATCCGGGACCCGGCACGGCGGCGCGCAGCGCTTATACTGCGCACGCTGCTGTTCGTCGCGGGCGTTTCCGTCTGCTTCGTGCTGCTCGGGTTCGGTGCGGGCGCGCTGGGCGGCGTGATAGATTCCGACGCATTTCTGATCGCGGCGGGCGCCGTCGTTATTCTCCTTGGAATCCACCAAACCGGGCTGGTCCGCCTGCCGTGGCTCAACCGGGAAAAGAAAACGGAGTTCAGGCGCGCCTCGAAAAACGACGCCCTGGGCGTGTTTTTGCTGGGGCTCGCGTTCAGCTTCGGATGGACGCCCTGCGTGGGACCGGTGCTCGCGGCGATCCTGGGCCTTGCGGCGGGCGGCGGCGCGGCGCTGTACGGCGCGTTTCTTATGGCGGTCTACGCGCTGGGCTTCTCCGTTCCGTTCCTGATCCTTTCCGTGTTCTCCGACGTTTTGATGCAGAAAATCAAACGGCTGAACCGGCACCTGCCCAAGATCAAAATCGCGGGCGGTTTACTGATCGTATGTATGGGTATATTACTGATGACCAACCGTTTGCATGCGCTCAGCGCATGGATTGGAGGATAAAATGAAAAAGCTCTTTGTTTTGCTGATTGCGCTGGCCGTTTTGGCCTCGGCGGGGCTTGCCGTGACCACGGCTGTTTCCAAAGACCGGGAAGCGACCCCCGCGCCCGATTTCACCCTGACGGATTTCGACGGCAACGCCGTTTCCCTTTCGGATTTCGCGGGCAAGCCCCTGTATATCAAATTCTGGGCCTCGTGGTGCTCCATCTGCCTGAGCACGCTGCAGGAAACCGATACCCTCGCGGGCCAGGACAACGATTTTGCCGTGATTACGGTCGTCGCGCCCGGCGTGGACGGCGAGAAAAATGCGGAAAGCTTTCAAACATGGTACAATGGACTGGAGTATTCCAATACCAAAGTGCTGTTTGACGAAGGCGGGCAAGCCATGCGCGCGTTCGGCGTGCGCGCTTTCCCAACCTCCGCCTTCATCTCCGCCGACGGCGCGCTGCTGGGCATGAAAATCGGCCACGTGTCCGCCGAGGAAATCCGCGCGACGTTCGCGGGCGAGCCTGTGGCGGATATGCCAAGCGCCCCCGCCTCCACCATGGTTCCCGAACCCTCCGCGATATCCCCCGATACCGGAGCCGTAAAAACGATCCACGTGGCCGGCGGCTGTTTCTGGGGCGTGGAGGAATTCATGGCGCGGATACCGGGCGTGATCAACTCCGAATCCGGCTACGCCAACGGCAACTCCGACACCGTAACCTATCAGGAGGTCTGCTACAACAATACAGGCCACGCCGAAACCGTGCGCGTGACGTACGACAGCGGCGTCGTCCCGCTGGACGTGCTGCTTTCCACCTTCTTTTCGATCATCGATCCCACAAGCGTCGACCGGCAGGGAAACGACGCGGGCTCCCAATACCGTACAGGCGTCTTTTACACGGACGAGGCGGATTTGCCAATCATCCAAGCGGTCGTTGCCAGGGAGCAGGCGAAGTACGCCGATCCCATCGTGACCGAAGTGCTGCCGCTTTCAAACTTCTGCCTGGCGGAGGAATACCATCAGGACTACCTGCAGAAAAACCCCAACGGCTACTGCCATATCGACCTGACCTCGGCCAGGGAAACGGCGCTCACGAACTGGATCAACAGCCAAACGTATACCGTGCCCACGCAGGAGGAGCTCAAGGCAAGGCTGACCGATATCCAATACCGCGTCACCCAGCAAAACGACACCGAGTACGCCTTCTCGGGCGAGTATTTCTATAACCACGAAAAGGGCTTGTATGTGGACGTGGTGACCGGCGAACCGCTGTTCACCTCCACGGACAAATTCGATTCCGGCTGCGGCTGGCCGAGCTTCGTGAAGCCCATCATCCCGGACGTGGTGAACGAGCACACCGACGCCAGCTACGGCATGGTGCGCACCGAGGTGCGTTCCCGCGCGGGCGACACCCACCTGGGCCACGTCTTTCCCGACGGGCCCCAGGACCGGGGTGGCCTGCGCTACTGCATCAACTCGGCGTCCATCCGCTTCATCCCGTATGACGACATGGAACAGGAAGGATACGGATTCTTAAAAAGCTACATCGATTGACGAGGAGACCGCATGTATAATCTTTTGCTCGCCGACGACGAAAGCATAGTCCGCAGGGGGATCAAAACCCTTGTGGACTATGCCGCTTTGGGTATCGCGGAGATATTCGAAGCCGAAAACGGGGAGGCGGCGCTGGAAATCGTGAAAAAGGAAACCGTCCATATCGTATTCGCGGATATCAACATGCCGCGCATGAACGGCCTGGAGTTCGCCAAACAGGCCAAAGCGGTTGAGCCGGCGCTCAAGATCGCGCTGATTACCGGGTATGATTATTTCGACTATGCGCTTGCCGCCCTGAGGCTCGGGGTGGACGACTATATGCTCAAGCCCGTGTCCAGGGACGACGTTACGGAGCTTTTGATCAAGCTGGTGGATAAGCGCAAGGCGGAGGACGGCCTCCAGTCCGTGCTCCAGTCCGCCGACCGGATCACGGGGCTGACCGGCGCCGCGGACGACGACAGCCTGAAACAAACGCTGCTTGCGCGGATTGAAAGCAATATCCAAAATCCGGCGTTCTGCCTGTCCGGGCTGGCGGCGGATATCGGGTACAACGCGGCGTACCTGAGCACGCTGTTTAAAAAGCTGTTCGGCGCGAATTTCCGCGACTATCTGCTGGACCTGCGGCTGGAAAAGGCGAAGATCCTGCTGTTGTCCACCCCGATGAAAAGCTACGAGGTCGCCGCGGAAATCGGGATCGACGACCCCAATTACTTAAGCGCCCTATTCAAGCGGAAGTTCGGCGCCACCGTTTCGCAGTTCCGCAGTACGGGAGGACGCGCATGAAGCGGGACACATGGAAAAAGCGGCTCAGGAGCTTCGGTTTCCGGATCACGGCATTTAACCTGATCGCGGGGCTGCTGATCGTATCGCTGTTCGGCGCCGTGGTATACGCCGTGGTTTCCGATATCTTTGTGCGCGAGAGCGTCGCCAAGACGGAAATGGCGATCGAGAAGGTCGCGGTGGAGATCGGCGCGGACATCCGCCATGCCAAAAGCCTGCTGCGGCTGATCGGCGCCACCCCCGCCTTTGCCGGGTACGCGCAGAGCGGCTCCCAGGCGCAGGAAGAAAGCGTGCTGCGGCTGATGAACGAGGTCACGGAGAACGATTTTTACGTGTTCGGGGTCTTCGCGGTTTTTGCGGACGGCAGGATCGTAAGCAGAAACAGCGGGACGGCGCTTACGCCCGCGGAATATGAAACGCTGCTTATGTTCGATATGCCGTTTCTCACCACCGCGCGCTCGGCGGACTACGCCCACGACGACGGCTGCGTGATCACCATGGGCATTCCCATCGATACCGGGGACGGCGGAATCCACGGCGTGCTGGCCATGGATCTGGATTACTGCATGATCGGCGACACGATCGCCGATACCGATATTGGCGGAACGGTTTATATCACCGACCCGGCCGGCGCGGCGATATTTCAAAACGGCCCCGGCGGCGACGCTCCCGGCGAATTGGCGGAGGGGTACGATTCCCAGCAAAACGTGCTGGTGCACAGCTTCCCAATTCCGGAGACGGACTGGTCGCTCACCGGCAGGGCTTACCTGGGCGGGCTGGATGTCCTGAAGCGGCAGCTGCTGGATATGGTCGCTCTCACCGGCGTGCTGCTGTTTGCGGCGCTGCTGATGATCGCCGTGCTGTATTCCCGCAGGCTGGCCACCCCGATAGCAAGGCTTGCCAAAAGCATGGAGGATATCGAGAGCCTGACGGAACTGACGGCGCTCGCCGGCGAGATTTCCGAAACGCAGGCGCTGACAGGAAGCTATAACCGGATGATCCGCAAAATCAAGCAGCTGATGGCGGCGCTGGAAGACAAGCAGCGGGAGCTGCGGCGCACCGAGCTGGAAGCCCTGACCCAGCAGATCAACCCGCACTTCCTGTACAACACGCTGGATACGATAGTATGGCTGGCGGAATTCAAGGACAACGAAAGGATCATCGCGCTGACCAAATCGCTGGCCAGTTTTTTCCGGCTGTCGCTGGGCGGCGGAAAAGCCATCGTCACCCTGGGGAACGAGATCGAGCACGTGAAGCAATACCTGTTTATCCAGAAAGCGCGCTACGGGGACAAGCTCACCTACCGTTTCGACGTCGATGAAGCCGCGCTTGACTGCATGGTGCCCCGCATCCTTCTGCAGCCGCTCGTGGAAAACAGCATTTACCACGGCATCAAACCAATGGACGGCGTGGGGCATATCGCCGTTTCCGTGCGGGTGGCCGGGGACGCGCTGGAGATCGCCGTCGCAGATAACGGCGTCGGGTTCGACCCGGCCCGGGCAAAGGGCGTCGGGCTCAGCAACGTGGAAAAGCGAATCCAGCTGTATTACGGCGCGGATTCCGTTCTGGAGATCACATCGGCCCCGGGCGAGGGCGCCACGGTGGTCCTGAAACTCAAGACATGCTTGCGGGAGGATGGTATAATAGGCTGACGCCCTGAAAACCGTATTTCACGTAAGGAGAAACCAATATGGCACTCTCGATTTTGCAGATGGCGCTGCCGGTGCTGATCACGTTCGGCCTGGGGTATCTGTGCAAGCGCAAGCAGGTGTTCGGCATGGAGGGCCTCAAGGGGCTCAAGGCGGTCGTCGCCAACGTGACGCTGCCCGCGGTGCTGTTTTTCGCGTTTTTCACGGCGGAGTATTCCGGCCGGATCGCGCTGACGTTTGCCGTGGTGTTCCTCTCCTGCGTGCTCGGGCTTGCGGCGGGGTTTGCGCTCCGGCGCTTCGTGAAGCCCTACGGCAAATTCCTGCCGTTCCTTGTGACCAACTTCGAGGGCGGGATGCTCGGGTACGCGCTGTTCGGCCTTCTGTACGCCGGGCAGACGCACATCTTCGCCATGGTGGATATCGGGCAGACGTTTTGCGCCTTCACCGTGTTTCTGGCGACGCTGAAGGCCGTCGGCGGGGAGAAGGTGAGCGTGAAAGCGCTCGCCAATAATATGCTGCACAACGTGGTGTTCATCTGTATCGTGCTGGGCGCGGTGCTGGGGATGCTGGGCGTGGGACGGTGGGCGCTGGAGTCTTCCATTGGCGCGATCGTGCGCGACGTGATCCAGTTCATCGCCGCGCCGACCAGCGCGCTGATTTTGATCATCGTGGGCTACGAGCTGGATTTCCAGAAATCGCTGCTGCTGTCGGTGCTCAAAACCGCGGGGCTGCGGCTTGCCGTGATGTACGCGCTGCTGGCTGCCGGCGCGCTGATCATCTTCTCCGTCATTCCGTTTGAAAAGCCGCTGTTCGTGGCGATGCTTCTGGCGTACAGCCTGCCCGCGCCGTATATCATCCCGATCTTCGCCAACGCCAGGGGCCACGAGGAATACATCTCCACCACGCTCTCGGTGATGACGCTCGTATCCATCGCGCTGTTCATCGGGATCGCCGCCTATTCGCTGGCGTAGAAAACAAGAATCGCGGGCAAGCGCATGAAAACGAAAAAAACCGTGTCCAATATCGTGATCTTAGGCCTGGTCAGCCTGTTTGTGGATATGAGCACCGAGATGGTGTACCCGCTCGTGCCGCTGTTTTTAACGGCGACGCTCGGGGCTTCGCCCGCGATCGTGGGCGTGATCGAGGGGATCGCCGAGAGCGTCGCGTCGCTGCTCAGGGTTTACAGCGGGTACATCGGCGACGTGTACCACAACAAAAAGCGCCTCGCCGTCGCCGGGTATTCCGCGTCGGTGTTTTACAAGGTCGTTTTGCTGCTGGCCGCGTCGTGGCCCGGCGTGCTATTGGCCAGGATCATCGACCGCACGGGGAAGGGCCTGCGCACCGCGCCGCGCGACGCGCTGGTGGCGCAGGCCAGCGACAGGGGCAAGCTCGGCGGCTCGTACGGGCTGCACAAGATGCTGGACATGGCGGGGTCCTCGCTGGGCGTGATTCTGGCTTACCTCTTCGTGGCGACCGATTTCGGGTTTCACAGGGCGTTTGTGTTTTCCATCGTCCCGGCGGTGATCGGAATCCTGATTTTGCTCAAGGTCCGCGAGGACAAGGGCGGCGAAGCGGCTGGGGAAAAGCTGAAGCTGAAAGGGCTGAAGCTCGACCGGAGGCTGACCCTCTATCTGGCGGTGATCTTCGTATTCTGCCTGGGCAACTCCTCCAACGCCTTTTTGCTGCTCAAGTCCCAGGCGCTGGGCTTCACCGCCCCGCAGGTCATCCTGCTGTACCTGGTTTTCAACGTCTCCGCGTCCGTGCTCGCCATTCCGGCCGGAAGGCTGTCCGACCGGCTCGGCCGCAGCCGGATTCTGGTGCCGGGATACCTGATCTACGGGCTGGTGTATCTGGGCTTCGCGCTGAGCTCGTCCAAAGCGGTCACCGTGCTTTTGTTCGTCGCATACGGCGCGTATAACGCGCTGATCGGCGGGGCCGAGCGGGCCTTTATCGCGGAGAACTCCCCGGAGCGGCTCCGCGGCACCGTGCTCGGGCTTTACGGTACGCTGCAGGGCGTCGGGCTTTTGCTGGCCTCGATTCTCGCGGGCGTATTGTGGACGCAGGTCAATTCCGGCGCGCCGTTCTTGCTGGGCGGGACGCTGGGCATCGTTTCCGCCATCCTGATTCTCCTGATCACGGGCGGCAAAGTGAAACACCATGGCGCCGCCCCCGCCGACTGAAAGGAGGCGCCACATGCAAAACCCCATGAAACTCGTGCTTTTACGTCACGGGGAGAGCGTTTGGAACAGGGAAAACCTCTTCACCGGATGGACCGACGTGGACCTTTCGGACGCCGGGCGAACGGAAGCCGCGCAGGCGGGCAAACTGCTGCTGGAAAACGGGTATGATTTCGACCTGTGCTACACCTCGTACCTGAAGCGGGCCATCCATACCCTGAACCTCGCGCTTGAGGCCATGGACCGGGAATGGCTGCCCGTGATCAAAAGCTGGAAGCTCAACGAGCGCCATTACGGCGCGCTGCAGGGGCTCAACAAGAGCGAGACCGCCGCCAAATACGGCGAGGAGCAGGTGTTCGTATGGCGGCGCAGCTTCGACGTCCCCCCGCCCGCGCTGGAAGAGGACGATCCCCGCAACCCCGCCCTGCAGGCGCCCTACCGCGGTATCCCGCCCGAACAGCTGCCGCTTTTTGAAAGCCTGAAGGATACCATCGCGCGCACGCTCCCGTATTTCGAGCGGGAGATCGAGCCCCAGATGCGCGCCGGGAAGCGCGTGCTCATCGCGGCGCACGGCAATTCCCTGCGCGCGCTGGTGAAGGCGTTTGACAAGCTCACGGACGAGGAGATCGCGGAGGTGAACATCCCCACCGGCGTGCCTCTGGTGTACGAGTTCGCGCCGGATTTCACGGTGCTCAATAAGGTGTACCTCGGAAACGCCGACGCCGTCGCCGCGAAGATGAACCAGGTGGCCTCCCAGGGCAAGGCCAAGGGCTGAAACCCGCCGAAATCAAGCGCAGGAGAACGATTGCCGATGCTCAACGTCGCGGGAATCCCCATCGAGGTACGCCGGAAGAACATCAAGAACCTGCACCTGTACGTAAAGCCGCCCGACGGCCATGTGCTGGTCACCGCGCCGCTTTCGATGCGCGACGAGACGATCGAGCGGTTCGTGCGCACGAAGGCCGACTGGCTTACAAAGCACGTCGCGCGGTGCCAAAGCCGCCCCCGGCCCGAGACGCTTGCCTACCAAACCGGCGAAACGCTGATGGTCTGGGGCAGGCCGTACCCACTGCTGGTCCGGCAAGGCGGAAAAGCCGCGATGGCGCTTTCCGGCGGTGCCGCCGTATTGACCGCGCGCCCCGGAAGCACCGCCGCCCAGCGGGAGAAGGCCGTACGCGAATGGTACCGGAGGATGCTCAAAGCGGAAATCGAGCGGCGGCTCCCCGCGTGGGAGGCGGCGACCGGCCTGCGCGCTACATCCTGGCAGACCAAAGCCATGTCCACCCGCTGGGGCACCTGCAATCCGAAAACCGGGAAGCTGTGGTTCAACGTCCGCCTCGCCGAAAAGCCGCCCGAGTGCCTTCATTACATCATCCTCCACGAGCTTTTGCACCTCACGGAACGCGGGCACAACGCGCGGTTTTACGGGCTGATGGACCGGTACATGCCGGGGTGGAGGGAGCGGAAGGCGCTGCTCAACGGGAAAATCACAGCCCGGTCTTCCGAAGAATAGGCAGGCCACGGATCGCAGACAACGCGGGGGATATATCCCCCGCAAAAATTTACCCTTGACCCTGACGTTACGTTATACCCTATACTGTATCCGAAGGGGGAATTCAGGCATGAACGCAAGCGAAGTAGCCGCCTTAACCGGGGTGAGCGTGCGCACGCTCCACCATTACGACCAGATCGGCCTGCTGCGCCCCGCCCGCAACCCGGAGAACGGATACCGGGCGTATTCCGAAAAGGATCTGGATTTGCTGCAGCAGATCCTGTTTTTCAAGGAATGCGGTTTCTCCCTCTCCAAAATTCAAACGCTGCTGGGCAGCCCGTCGTTTGACCGGGACGAGGCATACGCGCTGCAGAAGCGCTATCTGCTGCACGAGAAGCGGCGCATCGACGCGATGCTCGGCACGCTATTGAAAACGATGAAGGCGTCGAAAGGAGAACTGACCATGACACCGGAAGAAAAATTCACCGGTTTTGATTTGAACGACAATCCCTACGAGGACGAAGCCCGCCGCCTGTGGGGCGACGAGGCCGTGGACAATTCCAACGCAAAGCTCGCGGCGCTGGGCCCCGAAGGCCGCGGCGCGGTAACGAAAGACATGCAGGACCTGTTCACACGGCTTGCCGCCCTGCGGGGGGAAGCGCCGGATTCCGAAACGGCGCAAAACGCCATAGACGACATGTTCCGCTTCTTCAACCAAACCTTCGGCCATGTGTATACGCCGGAAGCCTTCGCGGTCCTGGGGCAGGTTTACGTTGACGACGAACGCTTCACCCAAAACATCGACCGGTACGGCGAAGGGCTTTCCGCGTTCCTGGCCCGGGCAATGGGCGAGTATGCCCGGCGGAACGGCGCGCTGTAATCCTATCAACGGCAGGCATATGCCCTGCCGTCCGGCACAACACGGCAAGGCCCGCCCGGCACGGGCGGGCTTTGTTTTGCTTCATCACGATTCAAAATCCTTTCTTCCGGCACAGGCGGCTTTGTTTTCCCTTTTCCCAGCATATGGTATACTTTACCAGAGTGAATTTTGCATACGCCCAAACGGCAGGCGCAAGGAAAAGCGGCGGACGATACAGGAAAAATCCTGCGCCGTATCATAAAGGGATACCCAGTGGCAAAACGCAAACGGAGGAAAAACGGCATGCGGGAGTACATCCAAACGTTCTTCGACGAGCTGGAGGTCTACGAGGACATTCAGCGGGGACATTGCTGCAAGCTCTATATACGGCAGGCGATCCTCGCGTTTCTGGACCACGAAACCAAGGATACGGCGTTCGACGTTTACGCCGCGTTCTTCGACAGCTACCGCGTCGTGCTGGAGGGCTGCTCCAACCCGTTTATCGATCTGCTCGACGTGCTGAAAAACTACGAGGAAAACGCGGCCGTGCTGATCAGCAAGCAGCGCGACCACTACATCCATTCCGTCAACGTGTTCATCCTCGGGCTGTGCGTCTACGCCGGCAACAAACGATACCGCAATGCCTTCGCCAAAGCCGTGATGGACAAGGCCGCGTACCCGTACTCCTACGATACCAGGCACGAGGAGTTTTTCTACCGCTGGGGTCTGGCGTCCCTGTTCCACGACGTCGGGTACCCGGTGGAGATCGTCGGCCGGCAGGTGAACGAATTCATCGATTTTACCACGCGCGTGGTGAAGGGCGAACAGAAGGTCAACGTGGAGCTATCCTTCGAGCGCTTCGAGGAATTGAACCGGATCCCCGAAATCGTCCCCAAGCGGGACTTCACCCGCTGCTACGATCAGGCCTACCCCGACAGCGTGTACATCGACATGCTCAAGCCCGTGGACCTGCTGGCGCACAAGCTGCACGCGGCGCTGGGCGTGGATTTGCAGGCGGCGAAGTTCGCGCTGGACGATTTTGTGAACGTCATGGGCCGGTTCGGGTTCATCGACCACGGGTATTTCAGCGCGATCATCGTGCTGAAATGGTACGGGTACCTGATCCAGTGCGCGGACTACAGGCCCGAATACTTCTTCTGGCCGGTGCTGGACAGCGCCAGCGCGATCCTTCTGCACAACTGCTACAAAAACATGATGATGAAAAAGCCGTTCGGCCTGGGCCAGCTGTCGCCCGAAACGCACCCGATCGCGTACCTGCTGATTCTGTGCGACGAGCTGCAGGAGTGGAACCGCACGGCATACGGGAAGCTGGACAGGCAGCGCACGCTCGCGGCCAGGGCGAAACTCGCCGTGACCGATCAGAGCCTCGCCGTGACCTTCACCTCCTACAACGCTCCCCTGCCGCGCGATTTCTCGGTACTCAAGAAAAAGCTCCTGTACAGAATGCTCGATCTTTCGAAGGTGTTTGATACCGTGTCCATCCATTGCCGGGTCAAGAAACAGTCCGCCCTGCCGCCGCCGAGCGCCCGGATCATCGCCCGCCCGAAGCTTTCGGACCTGGAGAAGCTGGCCAAAGCCATCCACGCGCTGTACAACGAGGAGCAGATGAAGCGCCATCCCGATCAGCCGCTGAAATACCCGGATTTCGACGCCCTGACCGAAACGCTTAAGTATTCCAACCTCCGCCAGGCGATGGACATTCCCAAAAAGCTGCGCAGCATGGGGTACACGATGCTCCCTGAGGGCAGCCCGGGCACCCCCGTGACGGCGATCCCGGAAGCGTACGTGGAAACCCTCGCGGAGCTCGAGCACGAGGCCTGGATGGCCGAGCGCATCGCCACCGGCTGGGTACCGGGAACCGACGCGGACCCGGAGAAAAAAACCACGCCGTACCTGATCCCCTACCGCCTGCTGCCCGACGAGGTGAAGGACCTGGACCGGGACCCCGTGAAAAACATCCCCCGGCTGCTCCGGGAAATCGGCATGGCCGTATACCCGCTGGACGAAGCAGACGGCTGAGCGTTTAATCTTCCAGCCCACGGTTGAAATTGCCCGCTCCCCAGCGTATACTGAAACAGACAAATTCATACGCGCAAAGATGAAAACACAGTCCGGTTGGTAGTCCGGGCACGGCGTGAGCCGCCAGTAACCTGCCTCTTCGGTTGTCCGTTCTTTGCCTTGGAAACGAGGAGGCATTTGTTGTGCAAAGAACGTCCATCGCCCTGACGGTCTATTTTGAGGACCCGTTTTGGATCGGGGTCTTAGAGCGGGTTTCGGACGGGAAGCTTACGGCGTGCAAGATCACCTTCGGCGCGGAGCCGAAGGATGCCGACGTATACTGTTTCCTGTTGGAGAATTGGCGAACGCTCCGGTTCAGCCCGCCCGTCCGGTACCAAAGCAAGCCCGCCGTTCCCAAAAACCCAAAGCGCGTGCAGCGCGAGGTTGGCAAACAGCTCGCCAAACAGGGCGCTTCCACCAAATCCCAGCAGGCATTGAAGCTCCAGCACGAGGAGGGCAAGGCCGCCCGCAGGGTAAAAACGCGCGAGGAACGGGAAGCCGAACAGGAACGGCAATACGCGCTGAAACAGCAGAAGCGAAAAGAAAAACACAGGGGACGGTAATCCCCTGTGTCTGACCGTTGACAAACCATGTTTGGAAACGGGATGACAGCTTGCCCGCGCGCGGCCGCGCCGGTTACGTGAAATCGGTCAGATACTCCTTGTTGGCTTCGATCATTTCCGCGACCATCGCGTCGATCTGGTCCAGCGTCAGCTGCGCACCGGTAAGCGGGTCCATCTTCACGGCATCGTAAATGAGCTTGATTTTCTTTTCGTTCGCGGCCTTCGCCATGCCGATATGCATGTTGATGTTCGTCAGGTTGAGCGCCGCCAGGGCGTAGGGGAGCTCGCCCACGTAGCACGGGTGAATGCCTTCGGAGTCCGTGTAGCAGGGCACCTCGACCACGCAATCGCTGGGGAGGTTTGTGATCAGGCCGGTGTTCATCACGTTCAGGTTGGCCCTGAACGGCTTGCCCGTGATGCGCGCGTGAATAATTTCCGGCGCGTATTCAAACGTCTTTTCACAGGGGATGTCCTCGCCGGTCTTGAGCATGCCCTTGAGAATGTCGAAATACTCGTCGGCCGCCTCCTCGTGCGCCAGCCACCAGCGGTTGGTGACCATATATTCCTCGATCAGCTTCCGGTTCTTGCGGAAATACGGCACGTACTCGCCCATATGGAACGGGGATTCGGACGGGAAGCGCCCGAAATTGTGCATGATCTTGAAGCGCACCAGGTCGACCAGGTGCACGCCCATGCCCCGGTAATCCATCTCGTAGTCCGAGAGCTTGATGATATCCTCGCGGTTCTGCGAGATTTTGAACAGGTCCGGATACGCGTCCTTTCCGTCCACCTTGTACTCCAGAAACCAGTCCATGTGGTTGATGCCGGCCGCCCAGTACGAAATCCGGCTCTCGTCCACCTGCAGGTAATTGGACAGCTGCTGCGCTGTGCTCTGCACGTTGTGGCAGAAACCGAAAATCCTGATGCTTGTCTTTTTGGCCAGCGCCAGGCAGAGCGGGGCCATGGGGTTGGTATAGTTGAAGAAATACGCGTCCGGACACAGCTCTTCCATGTCCAGGCACATCCGGAGCAGTTCCGGGTACGCCCGGAGGAACCGGAACATGCCGCCGGGGCCGATGATATCCCCGATGCACTGGGAGAGGCCGTACTTGTCCGGAATCTCCAGATCGCGGTGGTAGGCCGCCACGCCGCCGACGCCGATCGTATTGATCACGTACGAAGCGCCGGGCAAAGCCTCCCGCCGTTTCACCGTCGCCGAAACCTTGACCGCCTTGCCGAACTGCCTGCACAGCTTATGGGCAACCTGCTCCATCACGCCCAGCTTTTCCGCGTTGATGTCCACCAGCGCAAACTCGTCCACCTTGATGTCGTCAAAGGACAGCAAGTCGCCGATCAGCTTTTTGGTAAACATCGAGCTCCCCGCGCCGATAATCACAATTTTTGCCATACCGTGAACCTTCCTTCCTGTGTCGAGTGTTTATTTGCTTCCGCGCTCCCGCGCCGGAACCGGCCATGCGGGCAAATGCGGAATCCATCCAAATGAAACGGAACCGGCCGGGCGCCTGCACGCTCCGGCAAAACCCCTTCGCCGTTTTCCCCGCGGAAAGCCGGCCCTATTCCCGGGCGGCCATGCGCGGCGTAGTTTGAACCCAAAACCGCTTTGCCCGTTTTGCGGGCAATGGCGGCCTACACGCTTTTGCAGGAGTTTCTTACGATCAGCTCGGGCTGGAACGTTTTCTGGGGGAATTCCAGCCGCCCGCTGAGCATGCCGACCATAAACCTGGCGGCCTGCTGCCCCATCTCCTTCTTGGGATGCTGCACGGTGGTCAGTTTGAAATTGCCCTGTATCATGTCCAGTGAATCGTCGTATCCCACCACGGAGATATCGCCGGGCACCGACAGGCCGCTGTCGTGGATTGCCTGTATGGCCATCAGCGCGTACTGATCGTTATAGCAAACAAGGGCGGTCGGCCGGTCCTTTTTGCGCATCAGCTCCTGCACCAGCATATACGGGGCCTCGTACATGCCGTCCGTATCGAACACCTGCATATACTCCGGATTTTGCGGGATGCTGTACTTCTGCATGGCGGACATCATGCCGTTCATCCGGTTCACCCCTTGCCTGTCGTCCGTTTTCATCAGACCCGCAATCCTGCGGTGGCCGAGCTGGATGAGGTATTCCGTGGCGATAAAGCCGCCCCGGACGTCGTCCAGCAGAACGTACGGGCTGCTGAAATCGTCGTATACGGCGTTGATAAACACGGTTTTGATGTTCCGGTTGCGGATTTCATCAAACTGCTTCCGGTTGGTATTGCCTATCGCGCTTTTGACCGGCTCGAGGATCATGCCGACCACGTTGTGCTCCAGGATATTGGACAGCAGCTGCGCTTCCTTTTCCTTGGCGTTGTTGGTGCTGGATAACAGCATCATATACCCTTCGTCGGACAGCACCTGTTCGATTCCCGCGATAATGCCCGGAAACACAAACGACGATATGAACGTAAACAGCACCGCGATGATCTGCTTGGGTTTCTCGCTTGGCCTGTAATTGCTGAACGTACCCTGTCCCTGTTTTTTGAATATGTACCCTGTGTTTGTCAGTTCCGCGAACGCCTTGCGGATGGTATGTCTGCTGACGTTGAATTTGCTCATCAGCTCGTATTCGGACGGCAGTTTTTCGCCATGCAAAACGGAACCCGAAACCAACAGGTTCTTGATATAATTCCTGACCATCTCGTATTTCGGTATGTTCATCGGGTCCCCCTGCATCTTGTATGGCATACTTATACGTACAAGTAGTATACAAGGAAGCGGCCGGTTTATCAAGTGGCGTTTCCCTGTCCGGGACGAATTTATTCCCATCCCTCCCGATTCATCTGGAAAAAATCGGAAGAATCCTTTCCCTGCAACAAACGTATGGCATCGGCCCGCCGTCCGCTCTCCGGGATTCCTCCCCGGATACCGGGCCCGCAGGCGGGATATCCGGAGCGCCTTTTTTTCAAGTATAACACCGTTTTGCAGGATGAAACCGTACAAGTTCAGAAAAAAATTAATGAAAAACGGAATATCGTCCCCCTTTTTTGCAGGAAAATGTGCTATACTAGAATAAATACACGGAGAAGGCTTTCGTTCTCCGCAATAAAACAAAGGGAGGAATTATTCGTATGAAAAAAATCGTCTCGTTTGTTGTGGCTTTGGTGATGGTTTTAAGCCTGTTTGCGGTATCCGCGACCGCGCAGGATATCACCATCGGCGTCTCGATCTGGAGCTCCACGGACACGCTCGGCAGCGAAGTGAAACGCCTGCTGGATTCCGCGGCGGACACCCTCGGCGTGAAGGTTATCTATGTCGACCAGGGCCATATTTCCGAGCAGGTTACGGCATCGGCGGAAACCCTTGCCATGGCCGGCTGCGACGGCATGATTATCTGCAACTCCTCGTCGGCGGAAATGTCCTCCGTGATCAACACATGCAACGACACGCAAATGTATGTGGCCCAGTTCTTCCGCGTGATCGATCCGGACGCGAACCCCACGGAATACGCGCTGGCGCAGTCCTCCCCCTACTATGTGGGCTGCGTGCATGAATCCGAAGTCGACAACGGCAAATGGCTGGTCAACATCCTCGCCAACAAAGGCGCGCGCCTGATCGGCGTCATGGGCTGGCAGCCCGGCGACGCAACGTTCCTCGGACGCCTGGAAGGCTATCAGGCCGGCACCGCAGAATGGAACGCGGCGCATCCCGACGACCAGGTCGTTCTCCTGGAGCCGCAGTACGGCTTGACCACCTCCGACACCGGCCGCGCGACTGCCGAAGCCATCATTACCGCCAATCCCGGCATTGACGCTCTGATCGTTGCCGGCGGCGGCGGCGACCCGCTGATCGGCGCCATGGCGGCCATCGAGAACCTGGGCCTCACCGGCCAGATTCAGGTCGCGTCCACCGACTTCCTGCCAAACCTCGACGAGCTGCTGGAAAGCGGCGCGATGAGCGTGGAATCCGGCGGCCACTATGCCGATCCGTTCTTCGCCTTCCTGATGGTCTACAACGCGATCACCGGCAAGTATCCCGTCGCCACCGACGGCTTCTATGAGATGATCTTCCCCTACATGTTCGTAGCGTCTCCGGAAGACTATGCGGCCTACGGCGAATACTTCACCGGCACCGAACTGCCCTACTATCCCGATGAAATCAAGGCTTTGGCCGACATGAGCTACGACGATCTCGCCGCAGCCTGCGCCGCCCTGTCCGTGCAGGATGTTGTGGCGCGTCACGCCAAATAACAAGGATATCTCGGCATAACCCAACGGAACATGGGGCTGGGCTGTTCTCCCGGGAACAGCCCCGCCCTTATGCGTATTGTTTTTTTAATTTCCAGAAACGAGAGAAGGGTTAACCATGACTTTGATCAAACGATTCCAGAAATTGAAAACGGGCAAATTCTGGGGGCGGTATTACGGGTTGATTATGCTAGCGCTAATGGCGTTCTTTTTCTTTGCCGTCTTCAAAGTGCTGACGCCGTCCAACTTCGGAAGCATCAGCAACCTCTACTTTTATCTGCAATCGTCCGTCATCTATTCGGTCGGCGCCTGCGGATTTTATTTTATCGTCGTGATGGGTCTGTTCGACTTTTCCATCGGCGCCAACGTCGTTTTATCTTCCATTGTCGGCGTGCTGTTATCCAAGCACTTCGGGTACGCCGGTCTGTTTGTCGGCTGTATTCTCTGCGGCACGCTGATTGGATTGATAAACGGGTTTCTATATATCAAACTCACGATTCCTTCCATGATTGTAACCGTCGGCCTGATGCTGATTTATGAGTCCGTCGCCTATTATGTCGCGGGCGGCGTCAAACAGGTGCTGGACCCTTCCCTGCAGGTTTTCGGGAGCGCGCCCGGCAATATTCTGCTGGCGTTTACCGCGTTTTTGGCCACCAACGCCATTATCAAATACACCCGCGTGGGCACGTACTGCTACGCCATCGGCAGCAACGAGAATATCGCCAAGATGATGGGCATCAACGTCAATAAGCAGAAGCTGATCGGGTTCATGCTCTGCCATCTTTTCGTTGGCGTGATGGCGGTGCTTACGGTGAGCTACGGCACATCCATGACGGCCACCACCGGCATGACTTCCATGGTGCGCAATTTTACGCCGCTGATGGGTACGTTTTTCGGGCTGGCGTTCCGCAAATACGGCACGGCCATCCCCGCGATCATCATCGGCGAGTTTATCATCGCCATTATTTTCAACGGCTTCATCGCACTGGGCGCTCCAACCACGGTGCAAAACATCGTCACCGGCGGCGCGCTGCTGGCGATCGTAGCCCTGACCGCACAGCCCCAAAAGGGCGCGGTCGCGAAATAGCAGAAGGAGAAAACCGATATGTCGGAACATTTTTTGGTTGCGGAAGACGTGGATAAATCGTTTGGGATTACCCATGCGGTCAACCACGTTTCCCTCAGCGTAGACCGGGGAGAAATCCAGGGGCTGATCGGTGAAAACGGCTCCGGCAAGTCCACGTTCTGTTCGCTGCTGTGCGGCATTTACGGCATGGACGGCGGTCACTTCTTCCTGCAGGGCAAGGAACTGAAAATCCATAACCAGGTGGAAGCGAATAACCAGGGCATCTCCATTATCGTACAGGAGATGGGCACGCTGGCGGGGCTGACGGTCGCGGAAAACATTTTTCTGGGGCATGAGAACCGCTTTATCCGCTTTGGAATCAAGCATACGGCGGCCATGAACCGGGAAGCGCAAAAGCTTTTGGACGCTTACGGGTTCAAACATATCAACGCCACGCTGATGATCGACAACTTCCACTTTGAGGACCGTAAGCTGGTCGAAATCGTGAAGGCAACGTATTTCAAGCCGCAGATCACCATCATCGACGAAACCACCACGGCGCTCAGCCAGCATGGGCGCGAGGAGCTGTATAAGCTCATGGAGGCGACCAAGAAAGACGGCCGCACCGTGATTTTCATATCGCACGACCTATCCGAGGTGATGCAGCATACGGACACCATATCGGTGCTGCGCGACGGCGCTTTGATCGACACCGTTAAAAGCGGCAAGGTGACCGAGGACGATTTGAAGAGGCTGATGGTCGGGCGTGAGCTGGGCAAGCAGTACTACCGCACGGATTACGATCCGGCCGCCGGCGGCGATGTGCTGCTGTCGGCCAGGGACATCAGCGTGCCCGGCCAGATCGAGGACATCTCCTTTGACCTGCACAGGGGCGAAATCCTGGGCTTCGGGGGCCTGAGCGAGTGCGGCATGCACGAGCTGGGCAAGGCGGTGTTCGGCGCGTCGTACGACCGGCGGGGTACCGTAACGCTTGCCGACGGCACGAAGATACAATCCGTGCCCGACGCAATCGGGCATTCCATCGCCTACGCGTCCAAGGACAGGGATATCGAATCCATCATCATCAACAGCTCAATCCGGGACAACATCATCCTCCCGTCGGCGGACGACCTGGCCGACCATAAGATTTTGCGCAAGAAGAAGCTCGACGCGTTCGCCAGGGAGAACGCGCAGAATATGAGCGTGAAAATGACCAGCATCGACCAGTATGTTGCGGATCTCTCCGGGGGCAACAAGCAGAAGGTCGTGCTGGCGCGCTGGCTTGGCAAGGCCTCCGATATTCTGGTGCTGGACAGCCCGACGCGCGGCATCGACGTCAACGTCAAGGCGGACATCTACGCCTTGATGAACAACCTCCGTCTGCAGGGCAAGGCCATCATCATGATATCCGAGGAGCTGCAGGAGCTGCTGGGCATGTGCGACCGGATCCTGATTTTGAAAAACGGCAAAATCAACGCCGAATTCGGACGCAGCCGCGAACTCAACGAAGAAGACATCATCGTGAAGATGCTGTAGAAGGAGCAGGGCATGACACAGTCTAACGCCACGGCGCAACCCAACGCAACCATGACCGGCAAGCTGCGGTCCTTCTTTGCCAACCCCCGCGTAAAAGCCTTTTATCCGGCGCTCGGCCTGATCCTGATCATCGCGATATTTTCCGTGATGACCGGCGGCAGAATTACCACGGCCCGCAGCATCCGGCTGATTTTAAGCCAGGTTTACCCGCTGATGATCGCCTGCACGGGCGTGTTCATGGTGATGACGCTGGGAAGCCTGGACTTCTCCCAGGGCTCGATCATCGGCGTGGCGTCCATCGTGGTCAGCACGCTTTCGTTTTACAACATACCCCTCGCCATCATCGGCGGCATCCTGACCGGCACCGCCATCGGCCTGTTCAACGGGGTGATCCACGTCCGGTTCAAAATCCCGTCCTTTATCGTGACCATCTGCACCATGTACCTGTTCCGCGGGCTGTGCGCCTTCCTGACCACAAACGCGCCCGTCGCCGCGACGCCCAGCATCACCGCGCTCAACCAGGACTGGATCAAGCTGCTGATTACGGGCGGCACGCTGCTGGTGACGTTCGTCCTGTTCCAGTTCACGAAGCTCGGCGTCAACCTCAAGTCCATCGGTGCCGGCGAAACGGCGGCCCGGTATTCCGGCGTGCGCACGGACCTGACCAAGGTGCTGGTGTTCGCGGCCGCGGGCATGATCACCGGCATCGCCGCCTTTGTCAACGTAGTGAAGGTCGGCTCCATCACCTCCACGGCGGGCAACCAGTTTGAAACGCAGATCCTGATCGCGCTGGTGCTGGGCGGGCTGCCGATCTCGGGCGGCGCGAAGGTGCGGTTTTCCAATATCATCATCGGCACGCTGATCTCGCTGATCCTCAGTAACGGCCTGGTGATGCTGGGGCTGGACACCGCGCTGCAGCAGCTCATCAGGGGGCTGATCTTCCTGGCTGTCGTCGCGCTGACCATCGACCGCAAGGCGCTCAAGGTCATCAAGTAGCGCATCCCTTTCCATACGTGTTTTGAATTTCCCCGGGCAACGCATCCCCCTAAAAACAGTACGTTTTCAGGGGGATGTTTTTATCAAGCTGTATTTTTAACCTGCGGTTAATTTT
Source organism: Candidatus Limiplasma sp. (assembly GCA_963674895.2). Taxonomy (GTDB): domain Bacteria; phylum Bacillota; class Clostridia; order Christensenellales; family Aristaeellaceae; genus CAXXOK01. The sequence continues at coordinate 819,469 of CAXXCY010000001.1, read as the reverse complement.
CCGTCGCGCCGGGTTAACCATGTCTCCATTGTTTTTCTCTCCCGCGGTTGCTATGATAAAGGCAAGGAAAAGGCCTTTTAAATAGTTTGGAGGTAATGGGTTTGATGGGAATGGAAACGATACTGCGGGAAAAGCGCCGGGCGCTGGGCCTCACGCAGGAGCAGGTCGCAAGCGCGCTGGGCGTTACCGCCCCGGCCGTCAACAAGTGGGAAAAGGGCGCGACCTGCCCGGACATCACCCTGCTGCCCGCCCTGGCCCGGCTTCTGAAAACCGATCCGAACACGCTTCTGTGCTTTCAGGAAACCCTCTCCCGGCAGGAGATCGCGCGGATATTGCGGGACATTGCGCAAAGTGTCCGTGAAGACGGCGTGGAACGGGGCTTTGCCCTGGCCGAGGAACAGACGCAGGCCTATCCCTATTGCATGGAGCTTTTGCATTCCGCCGCCGCCATACTGGACGGCGCTTTGATGATGTCCGCGCTGAGCGAGGCGCAGAAGGAGCCGTATCTGCGCAAGGTTATCGCACTGTACGAGCGCGTCGCGGCCAACGGGGACGCCGCGCTGGCCGACAAAGCCAATTACATGCTGGCCTCCGGGCAGATCCGAAACGGGCAATACGAAAAAGCGCAGGAGACGCTGGATTCCCTGCCGGAATGGAGCGCCCTGGACAAGCGCGGCATGCAGGCAGAAATCCTAAGCAAGCGGGGAGAACCGGCGAAGGCGGCGCAGCTATTGGAGCGTAAGCTGATGCTGAGTTTACAGGACCAGCAGGCTACGCTGTGCCGGCTGATCCAGCTGGCCGTACAGGAGGATGCGCAGGAGGCCGCCCTGGCCTTGGCCGAGTGCGCCCGCAGGGAATGCGGGAACTACGGAATGGGCGAATACTGGGCTCATATCGGCCCACTGGAGGCCGCTGTCGCCCGGGAGGACGCGGACGGCGCGACGGAAGCCCTCGCCGTGATCCTGCGCGAGGCCGCCAAGCCATGGAGCCATCCGTTTTCCCCGCTGCTGCGGCACCTGTCCGAGCCCAAGCCCTCCAGCCCGGTTCCGTTTCCTATGCTCGCGCCGCTGCTTGCAAACCTGGAAGACGACCCCCAGTACGCCTTTTTGCAGGGTTCTCCGGCGTTTCAGGCGCTGGTGCAGTCGTATGACAATGCAGTCCAAGCCGGCTCGAAGCCGGAGGCCTTGCGCTAACGGGCTGTGATGCGGTTTTTAATAAGTGATTATGCTTTTGGCAGCGTAAACGTGAACACGCTTCCCATTCCAGGTTTGCTTTGCACGCTGATTTCGCCGTTTTGCCGGACCACCAGCTGTTTGGCGATCGCCAGCCCAAGCCCCGTGCCGCGCTCCATCGCGCTGCGTGCCTTGTCCGCCGTATGCAGGCGGTCGAACGCATGGGGCAGATCGGCCTCGGGAATGCCCTTGCCGTAGTCGGTCACGCTGACGTACGCCAAATCGCCGTCTTCCCAAAGCTTGACGGCAATCTTTTCGCTCCCGCCCTGCTTCAAGGCGTTGAACAGGAGGTTGGACAGCGCCCGCTCGATCGCGGCGCGGTTCCCCAGCGCCGTCACGTTCTCCTCCGGCAGCGCAAGGGCGGGCGTAACGGCGGCGGACAGGAAATCCTGGTCCAAAGAAACCAGCGTTTCCCGGACCAATTCGTTCAGGTTCACCGGCAGGAGCGCGAGCGGTTCCTCCCCGTCTTCCAGCTTTGCCAGCTCGAAATATTCCTCGATCATCCGCTGCATCAGGCGGGCTTTCCGGTAGACGATCTCAAGCGTCTCGCCGCTGCCGCCCGCCGGGGGCTTCTTTTCCCGCAGCACCTCCAGATAGCCGGTCAGCGAAATAAGCGGCGTGCGGATATCGCGGGAGATCTCGGTCAGCAGCTGCGTGTCCCGCTTGGTTTCGATGAGGGTTTCAAAGCGTTCCGTCAGGCCGTCGAGTTCCGCGCCGACTTCGGCGAGCGTTTTCTTGCCGTGGCCGAAACGGGCCCGCCGCTGCAGGCTCTTTTTGTGCAGATCGTCCAGGTTTTCCCGGAAGCGCTTCTCGTCCCTGCGGAAGGACAGAATGAACGCCACAAGCACCGCATTGAGCGCGACCGATATAAAAAGCAATATGATCAGAGTCGTATTCATGCCGTAGCCACCCACCTGTACCCTATTCCCGCGCGCGGACCGGTTTGCCTGACACTATTATAAACCAATCCCCGCGGGCAAACAAGCGCGCGGCCGGCGGCAGGCGCTGGGCGGTAAAAATCACGATTGCATCTCCGCCCGAATCTGTTATACTGTCCTCAGATATGCTATAGCATACGGAAAGGGTGAGAGTATGGCCATTCAGCCGGAGACCATCGGGAACCGCTTGAAAGCGATCCGCACACACAAGAACTTGACTTTGGACGAGGTTGCAAAACTGACGGACGTCAGCAAGCCCATGCTCGGGCAGATTGAGCGGGGGCAGTCCACCCCAACGATTACGACGCTTTCCAAAATCGCGACAGGGCTAAAGGTGCCGATGTCCTCGTTTCTCAAGGAGGAGGACGCCGAGTATACCGTAGCCGACGTACAGCCCAATAACCTGATCGAGGAAGAAAGCGGCCTGATGCGCGCCTGCACGATGTTCCCCTACGATCCGGTCCGCAATGTGGAAATCTACTATCTGGAGGTCGACAGCGGCTGCCATCACCAAAGCGACAAGCATATGGAGGGCACGGAGGAATACCTGCTGCTGCTGCGCGGCAAGATGGACCTGACCGTCGGCGAAAAGACGATCACCCTGCACAAGCAGCAGGCGGTGCGCTTCCGGGGCGACCTGCACCACGCCTACAACAACCCCTACGCGGAAGGCTGCACATTCTATAACCTGATCTTTTACCCGGCCATCTAAAACGCCGGCACGGGAACGGCGCGCTCCATCCCAAGCCGGCGCCCCTGAAGGAGACACACAGCGATGTTCGAGCTCATCCAGGCGGGAAAGAACACCTACTATATCCAATGCCCTGCCAAGATTGGAATCTACCGGGCAAGCGAAACCGGCGTGTACCTGATCGACTCGGGAAACGACAAGGACGCGGGCCGCAAGGTGCGCCAGATTTTGGACGCAAACGGCTGGCGGCTCCTGGCCATCCTCAACACCCATTCCAACGCCGACCACGTCGGCGGCAACCGCTACCTGCAAAGCCAGTACGGCTGCGATATCTTCTCAAACGGCGCCGAGGCGGAGTTCACCCGCCGCCCGCTGCTGGAGCCGGCGCTCATCTACGGCGGATATCCGTTTGAAGGGCTGCGCAGCAAGTTTCTGATGGCGCAGCCCAGCGACGTGCGCGATCTCTCCGATCCGGCGTTTCCCGGGGAAATCGGGGTCATCCCGCTACCCGGGCATTTTGTGGATATGGTCGGCTTCCGCACGCCGGACGACGTGGTGTTCCTGGCGGACTGCGTCGCGAGCGAGGCGACGCTTCAAAAATACGGCGTCACCTTCCTGTACGATATCGGCGCGCAGCTGAAAACCCTGGACGCCGTGGAGGCCATGGAGGCCGCCCTGTTCGTGCCCGCCCATGCCGACGCCGCCGTCGACGTCAAGGCGCTGGTGAGCCTCAACCGCGATAAGACGCTCGAAATCGCGGACGTACTGCTTTCATTGTGCGAAACCCCGATGATATTTGAGGACATCCTGCAAAGGATCTTCACGCGCTACAGCCTTACGATGAGCGACGCGCAGTACGTGCTGGTGGGCAGCACCATCCGCTCGTACCTCTCCTGGCTCAAGGATACGGGCAGGCTGGCTGTCAGCTATGAGGACAATCGGATGCTATGGCAGCGGATGTAAGCGATTCCGGCGCCGTATGATATCGGCCAATAATAAAGATCTATGCTGCGATAACGTACCGGATATGCTGTAAGCACTGGAGTAATACATACGCAGTCGTCACAGCACTGGGACGTGCATGTGTTTCTCAACGCCGAATCACAAGGCGAAATACCGCCGGTTTGCCACCGCAAGCCTTTGGCAGTATTTCGTTCTTTTTTTATCGGGAGAACGCCTGCTTCGCGTCCACCAGCCCCAGATCGTAGGCGCGGCGCACGAGGTCGTAATCCCCGCGCCTGCCGAAATACAGGGTGCAGTAGTTGCGCTGAATCTGCGTTCCGTGAAAGAGATAGGTTTCCATCACGGCCACGCCCTGTTCGCTTGCCACGTGGCCCAGCGCGAAATCGATCAGCTTGGATTCCGCGAGGCTCATCTGCGGGTTCAGGCGAAGCATGATCGCCCCGACGGATTCCGGCGTGCCCGCCCTGGCGAGCGCAATATAGGTTTGCAATAGGGTATGCGCCATCCTGCCGCCTCATTCGACTTGCAGCGCGGCTTCGCCGCCCGCGCAGATATTCTCGATGAAAAAATGCATGAACCGCTTCTGGAACGCCTCGTCGTCCCGCATCCTCCGCCGGTACGCCTCGTTTTGCTGGTAATAGACAACGCCCATATCGATATAGCAGAAGATCATGTCCCGGTCCAGGTGCGGCCTCATGCGCCCGGCGGCCATGCCCTCGCCGATCAGGGCATAGAGGGTTTCCCGGTATATCTCCCGATAGCGCGCCAGCTCCGCGTCCAGCGTATGGTTGTAGGCCGCGAGCTCTGCGCACAGGGCAAATCGGCCGCTGTCGGCAAACGTGGAAATGCTGTCCAGCGCGGCGCCGAACTTCTGAAACACCGTCGCCTGCGAGGCCGCCACGGCGCGAAGCTCAGCGGCGTGGTCCGTTAGCATCCGCTTGCCCACGTGCAGGTACAGCGTGTCCTTATCCGCAAAGTATTTGTAGACCGTCACCTTGGACGCCTTCGCCGCGTCGGCGATCTCATCCATCGTGGTCTTCTTCACCCCGACGCGCAGAAACAGCAGGGTGGTCGCCTCGAGGATTTTTTCCGCCTTTTTATGCACGGTCATTCCCCCAGCTCGTAGCGCACAAAGCGCTTCACGGTGACGTTTTCCTTAAGCGCCGCCACGCAGGCGATCAGCTCGTCGCGCACGCTCCTGCCGCCGTCCCGGATATAGGGCTGATCCAGCAGGCAAACCGTCTGGTAATATTTTTGCAGCTTGCCCTCCGCGATGGCGGCAACGACCTTCTCCGGCTTGTGTTCGCCGCGCGCCTGCGCCTCGCAGACGGCCTTCTCCCGCGCGAGCGTTTCCGGCGGGATATCGGCGGCGGAAATATAGGAGGGGTTCATCGCAGCGATATGCATGGCGAGGTTATGCGCAAAAGACTTGAACCGCTCGGTGGCGGCGGCAAAATCGGTCTCGCAGTTGAGCTCCAGCATCACGCCGATCCGGTCGCCGGTATGGCGGTAGATCTCGATCCGGCCCTCCGAGGCAATCCTGCCCGTTTTCTTTTGGGCAATCGCCGCGCCCTTTTCGCGAAGCGCGGCCACGGCCCGCTCCGTATCGCCGCCCGCCTGCTCCAGCGCGCGCTTGGCGTCCATATATCCGGCCCCGGTCATGAGGTGCATGCGCTTGACCTCGTCGGCGGTTATCTGCATCATCAGCCCTCCCTATCTGTACTATCTTAATGATATTAGTACATTTTGTTCTGTATGTCAATATCTTTTTCAACAAATTATGCAGGCGCACGCGGCACTTCCCAAAGCAACCATGCGTGCACGGGATATGGAGGGATACGCAAGAGCACGCCGCACAGGGCGCAAAGAAGGAGGGAAACGGCCGCCGAATAATTGCCGGGCATTCGAAGACTGGGGTTTGCCCCGATCCGGTTTCATATCCCGATGGGTTTCTTTTTTATATCGCGTGGAATCCGCATTCAGAATGATAGAAAGGCGGGGGCCTCCATGGGCCACCGCCTATGCAAAACGCGCAGCACAGCCGCGGGGAAGCCCCGCATGCCTTCCGCTACGCCGGATACAGCCACCGCAGCGGCACGCGCATCAGGCCCGACGAGGTTTCCCCGCCGCTGATCCGCGTTGTGCTTGACCGGCGGAAGGTAATCCAGACCTCGTCTTGCCTGAACAATACCGCCGGATAATCCACGGAATGGTCCGGATCATGCACAAGCGTTTTGCGCGCGGCATGGGGCCACGATTTCCCATTGTCCGTGCTGACGCAGGCCATGATCGTACTGCGCGCGCCGCCCAGGTTCGCACCGGGATCGTAATCGGCGTTCCACAGCAGCAGCAAATCATCCGTACCGGGAATGCGCGACAGGTGCGCGGGCGCCTGGGGCGAGATCACCTCCATGCTGCGAAGGCGCTCCCAGGTCGTGCCCCGGTCAAACGATTCCGCGCAGAACACCGTGCCCATCGCCGTTCGCAGGGACATAAGCAGGCTGCCGTCCGCACGCTCCGCCACGGAGGGTTCCACGCAGCCGGACTCGATGAACCCGCCCTTCCAGCCGTATTTCGCGCCGACATAGGGAAGCGCCGCCCGGTTGCTGAGCGTCCAGCGCCCGCCGCCGTCGTCGGACTGGGCGGTTTGCGCGTACATATAATGCCGGTCCCAATCTTTGGTGCGGTGCAGCGGCGCGATGATCCTGCCGGTTGAAAGCACGGTCATCCTGTCGTGGCAGCCCGTGGTATAGCCGCCCCCGGCGACGGCGACAGGTGACGACCAGGTAAGCCCCTGATCGGAAGACGCGCAAAACATCCGGTCCGCCGCCGTTGTGGATGCGCGGCGGCTGTAAAGCATGCCAAGCCTGCCGTCCGGCAGGCGGCGAAGCGCGGGCGACATGACGTTGAGGGCGCCCTCGGGGCGTTTGACCAGCAGCCGCTCCGGCCCGCGGGGACGCCCCGCGGCGTCCAGCACCGTGGCGCAAATGTCCGCCCGGTCGTTATCCCCCTCGATGGGGGATACGCCGCTATCCCGGTGTTGGGTGTGATTGGCATAGGCGATCAGTACCCGGCCGCCGGAAAGCAAAACCATGCTCGCCTCTCCCCGCCTGTGCACCGCGCCGCCGGCCGGAAGGATGACGGAATAGGGAAACGCGTACAATGCTTCGCTCAATGTGTTCTCCATCCATGCTGCGGATATGGGGTCGCGTCAGTCCCTGAGACAGGGGTTTTCTGCCGTCAGCGTTTCCCATACACGGCGCAGCTCCTCCTTCGCCGAGCTGCTGAGCGGAATAAACGGTTTACGGCAGCCGTGCAGTTGAAACCCCTGAATATCCAGCAGGTATTTTACGGATGCGATCACATCGTATTTGCAAATCACGGTTATCAGATCGTTGGCGTACCGCTGGTCCGCTTGGGCGGCGCTCAGGTTCCCCTGTTGAAAGTTTTGAAAGAGATGCCGGTACAGCGGCAGGATACAGTTATAGCTGCTGCCGATTCCGCCATCTGCGCCCGCGGCAAGGCCGGATAAAAGCATTTCGTCATATCCGTTCCAAACAACCAACTCCGGATGTTTGGTTTTGATCCGTTCCATGAAAAAAAGATCGGAGCTTGTAAACTTGACGCCTTTCAGGGGTTCGCATTCCCGCAGCTTGTCCAGCGCCGTTTCCGTCAGGCTGAAATTGGAATATGCGGGAAAGTTATAAATAAACATGGGCAGGTCCGTGCTTTGCATAATATCCTGATAATAGCCGATGACTTCCTCCTGGGTAAACGGATAATAAAACGGGCTGATCGCCGAAACCGCATCGCTGCCCGCTTCCTGGGCGTGCCTGGCCAAAGATACCGCCGTATCCGTCGCGATTGCTCCGATATGTGCGATCACAAACCTCTCGCCGTTTACTTCCTCCACAACCGTTTCCAAAACCTTTTTCCGTTCATCCAAACTCATTAAAAAGGCCTCGCCAGTGCTGCCGGCCACATAGAATCCATCCGCTCCCCGGCGTATCAAAAACCGGACCAGCCGCTTGATTTGCGCATAATCCACACTTCCGGTTGCCGTATACGGGGTTACCAGGGCGGGAACGATTCCCTGAAAGGCATGCGTCTGATTCATGAACTATTCTGTCTCCTTCGTTTGCTCTGTTCTCGGTAAATATACGGAGGAATCCAGCTTGTCGCATTCTCCGAAATACCAACCGCTGCGGTGCCTGAAATGGCTGAAATAAGACCGGCTGAATTCCATTTGCGGCCACGCAAGCTCAACGCCGCGGCGGATCAGTTCCCGCTGAAAATCCTCCAGCAGTTCGGGGGTATTGCGCACCTGCCGCGGGCTGAGCCCCCTATCCAGGCAGTGAGCCGCCAGCGCGCCGGCAACCTCGCCGATATTCCATTCCACCGGATGCAGTCGGAAAGAACCGTTGGTTACGTGCGTGACGCCAAGGTTTTTGCAGCAGGGAAGCACGTTTTCCACGCGAATGGGGATCAGCGCGCCGAGCGGAATCTGCTGCGTCCAATGCTGTCCGTGCACTTTGGACGTAATGCTTTCCTCGCTCCCCTTCGCCTTTTCATGGATGTCGATCCGGTATCCGGCAAGCCCGACCGTATCCTTGTAAGCAAACGGACCTTCCGGGTGGCGGTCGATACGGAAATGCTGCTCCAGCACCGTAAACTCCGCCCGGATCCGTGAAGATTCGCGGATGTACGGATACTGCGCCAGCCCGTCGCCGGTACCGTACACATCCCCGCGCAGGCGCAGGCCGGGATAGCCCTGCCCACCGCGATATCCGTCGGGAACCTCGGTTTGCAGATAATACACCAGACTGAGCGATAGCTCCCTTGCGCGGCGCAAGTGGGTTTGCGCTTCGTCAGCTGGAACGCCGCACAAAACGCCGTCGGCGTACTCGTTGCCGACCATCATCGCCGTGATATCCGAGGGAAGCATCGCACTGTCAAAATTGCCGCGGTAGAGGTACCGGCGAAAATTCCAAAGGCTTGTACGGTATCCCCCGGCGTTTTCATCGGCAAATAAACCGGTGGGCAGCCGGGAGGCGACCACGCTATCCGCCCTGGTATCCGTCCTTCCGCTGATATGGGAAAAACGGTTCTGGAACTCCGCGTAGGAAGCCGGTTTGCTGATCACATGCTCTTCGCCGGGACGGTAGTCCAGCGCTACCAGATGGGTAAACGGTTGCTGGCGGAGCGGTTCGGCTTTGTCGGCGGCAAGCGCTTCGCCCGTTTCCTCACGGCTTTCCGCGCCGTTGACGTGCTCTATCCCGCACAAGGGCAGCAGCTCGCCAAGCTCCGTTGCGTCCAGATAATACCGGGCGGATACGACGCGTTCCTCCCCGTCAGCGTCGGAACGGAACCGCACTGCTTTTGCCGTATCCCCGTCCATCTCCGCTCCGACCGGTTTCCAATGCGTCCAAATAACGATCCGCCGGTTGGCACGGTAAGGCGCAAGCATTTCCCGCAGCACGGCCAGGCCGACACGGGGCTCAAAGCCCAGCGCGCTTACCCAACAGGCGCCGGGATTGAAATACGGGTCCTTTGCCGCACGCTGCGTCAGCGGATAATTGCTGCGGTAATATTCGCGGACTTTGTTGCGGAACTGGCGGTAAGAACGCGTACAGCCATACTGCTCAATCCACGGGTGTTCGTCAAGCGGTACGCCCTGGGTGGTCGCCTGCCCGCCGATCCATCCCGTTTCCTCGGTCAATATCACGCTGTACCCAGCTGCAGCCGCTGCAAGCGCCGCCGAAACGCCCCCGAAACTGCCGCCGGCGATTAAAATATCACAGGTATACTCGTTCATTGCATTTGCTCCCCTCCATGCGTTACAAATCCTTCCTTTACATTTTGCGGTTCCCCGCCCGCCGGCAGTACCTGATTGCGCGGCGTACGCCCTGCCAGAACATCCAGCACCGCCTCCACGCACAGCAGCCCGGCCTTTTCATGATTCTCGCGAGAACCGCCGGCAACGTGCGGGGTCAGCACAATGTTTGGCAGCATAAGCAGGGGATTGTCCGGATCCACCGGTTCCTGCCGCGTCACGTCCAACCCGGCTCCGGCGATACGGCGTTCCCGCAAAGCCGAAACCAGAGCGGTTTCGTCCACCAGCGCGCCGCGTGCCGTGTTGATCAGCACGGCGTCCGGCTTCATGCGTTCCAGCTGTTCCCGTCCGATCATTCCGTCGGTTTCTTTGCTGTACGGAAGATGCAGGCTGACAATATCGGACAGCCGCAGCAGCTCATCCAGCGAGACGCTTTCGGCCCCGTACGCGGCAATATCCACGGGAGTCCTATACGGGTCATAAACAACGGTCCGTACGTCAAATCCGGACAGCCGCTTCATCACCATCTGCCCGATGCGCCCAAAGCCGATCAGCCCGACCGTTTTCCCGGCAAGCTCCGGAAAGTCTTCCCCAGCCGAAGAGTATGCGGGAAACGCATATCCACGCATGCGGCGCATGGCGCACAGCATCAGCATCACGGCGTGTTCAGCAACGGCGTTTGCGTTTGCGCCCGCCGTGTTTGTAACGCAGATGCCCCGTTGACGCGCATAGGCCAAATCAATCGAATCAGTCCCTACACCGTACCGCGCGATTACCCGCAGGGAAGGCGCCCGTTCAAGCGCCTCGCGGTTAAGCGTTTCCCCGCCGGCAATCAGCGCATCCGCGGCCGGCAGATGTTCCGCCATAAAAGCCCGGCCGGCTATCCCGCTCTCCGGATTGGCGACGATGCGCAGCCCGGATGCGACAAGCAATTCCCACGCTTTGCCTATGATGAGCCTTCTGTAATTGGGAATTCCGATTAAAACAGTCCGCATATGCGTATTCCTAACTCAGCAGCATATCGTCTTCCAGCAGGCACGCGCGAAGCGTATCCGCGTTCACGTTCCTGGGCGTAATCCCGGCCTGAGCCGCCAGCGCAGCCGCCGTGCCCGCCGCCTGCCCAAGGCTGCCCGCGATCGGAATCACGCGTATGGCCGACAGCGCTTCATGCGTCGCGCTTACGCAGCGTCCGGCCACCAGCAGCCCTTCCAGCCCGCGCGGAAGCAGCGAGCGGTAGGGAATGGTATACAGCGGCGGCTGAATCATGGATTCAAGGCCTTTATGGTCCGGCGTGTGGTTATCCATATAATAGGCGCCGATGGCAATCGCATCGCTGAAACGAACTCCCTGCACCAGATCGTTCGCCGTCAGCAGGTAATCTCCGATGATATGGGTAGTTTCCCGCATACCGATCGTGTGGCCAATGTCCACAATATACGCTCTCTTCCCGCCCGGCATATAGTTGTTTACAAAGCGCATAATCTGCGGAATCTGCCGGTATCCTTCCGCCTCCCCTTCGCTGAAGCTTTCGGCAGACAGGGGGTCCACTCCCTCAACGCGCGGCGTAACGAGCATCAGTTCTCCGCGGTGCGGCCGAACGATGCCGATCATACGGTCGCGCGGGAAATCGACACCGTCACGGGCCGCCTGCGCGATCAAGTCCGGAAAGGCGCCGATGCTAAACAGCGGCGCGCTGCGCAGGCAGCTGATGACGAACGCGAGTTCCTGCCGGGGAAGCTTGTGTGGGCGTACCTGTGTGGGATTATCCTCAAAATAGCGAATCATCGCGTCGATATCCACGCCGCCGACAGTAAAAATAGTGGAAGCGACCTGCGTTTTATGGTCTATTTCTCTTCCGCGCGCGGTTTCGGCACCCGCCTTCACGGCGATATTACAGCAATCCGTGGCATCGATCACCACGGCGGCCTTTAGAAGCTGGCAGCCCTGCCGGTTGTGGATAAAAACACCTTGTACCGCGTTCCTTTCCTTCAAAACCTCGACAGCAAGGGAGTGAAGAAACAATTTGATCCCCGCTTCCCGCGCCATCTGCAACAAAAGGATTTTCAAAAGGCTGGGATCGACAAACACCGTGCTTTCTAAAATCGGGTCCATCTGAAACTCGCTCGCACCGCCTATAGCCCGCAGCCGATCCAATACCTCCAGCGGGATTCCCCGGATCACCAGCCGTTGCTCGTCATAACAATGAAACGCCATCCATGGAAGACCGCATGCAGCCGTTCCGCCTAAGAAGCCGCTCTCCTCCACCAGTGCAACGCGCGCCCCGCGGCGCGCGGCCGCCAGCGCTGCGAAGACGCCGGTCGTGCCGCCGCCGGCAACGACGACGTCAAATTCATACATGCTATCCGGATCAACAATAAGCTTCATACGGATTCCCTATCCTTTCAGACCGCTTGTCATAACGCCGTCAAAATAATACCGCTGTACACTCACAAAAAAGAGTATGATCGGGACCAGTGATATCACAGACGCGGCCATCGCAAGATCGTAACGCGGCTGCCCGTCCATATTCAGGTAATTCTTTATCGCGAGCGTAATGGTATACCGGCTTTGCGTGTTGAGAAAAATCAACGGATTCATGTAATCGTTCCAGGAACGGACAAAAATGAGAATGCTTGCCGACATCAACGCCGGTACGGAGATCGGCAAGACAATCTGCCAATAGATCCGCCCGTGTCCCGCGCCGTCAATACGCGCGCTTTCCATCAATTCATCCGGTATTTTATTGAAAAACTGCCGCAGTGTAAAAATAGCGATTATATGAAAGACTCCCGGCAGAATAAGCGCAAACAGCGTATCGTTCAGGCTCAGCCAACCCATAATCAGAAAGCGGGGAATGAGCGTGACTTGGGAGGGCACCATCATCGTCGCAAGATACAGGAAGAAAACGACTGTTTTCCCTTTGAAGTCGATCTTGGAGAAAGCGTACGCAGCAAGAGAGCATATCAGAAGAGAACCCATCAGCGTGGTCAGCGTGACAAACAGGGAATTTACGAAAGCTTTGCTGAATGGCGCGCCCGCACCGCCGTTCCATACCTCGGTATAGTTGTCCCAGTTCGGGTTTTGCGGAATCCACTGAATGGGCGACGAGAAAATTTTCGTAGGCAATTTCAGGGAGGCGGAAAGCATCCATATGAGCGGCAGAACCATGAGGATCGTCATGGATGCCACCAGCAGGGTAAACCCGGTTTTCATCAAACGCCGTCTTGTTTTTCTTGTCATCTTCCGCACCCGCCTCCTATTCATAAACCCATTTTTTCTGCAGCGCCCATTGCATGGCCGTTACCAGAAAGATTACGACAAACAGGAACCAGGCGATTGCGGCTCCGTAGCCGAACCGGTACAGCTTAAAGGAGTTGATATAGATTTCATACACGAGCACCGTCGTCGATTTCACGGGGCCTCCGCCCGTCATCACGCTGATGAGGCCGAAAACTTCAAAAGACGTAATAATACGGGTGATCAACAGCATAAACGTGGTGGAAGAGAGCATCGGCCGTGTTACGTACCAGAACTTCCGCATGCCCACGGCGCCGTCAATCTCCGCCGCCTCATATAGGCTGCGCGGTATATTTTGCAGTGCCGCCATATACAGCACCATACAATATCCCGTACCCATCCATATGGAGATGATGATAATCGATAGAAGCGCGGTTTGCGGAGAAGATATCCACTTCGGGGCGTTAGCAATGCCGATGCTGTGCAGCATGACGTTGATGGGTCCGGACGCGGGGTTGAACATCGCCAGCCATACAACCGACACTGCCGTGATCGAGGTGATATACGGAATAAAGAAAGCAAGCCGGAACTGCACCTTGAAATACACCCTATCATTGAGCAGGATCGCAATCAGCAGGGAAAAGACTATCGTCAAAGGAACCGTACATACAGTAAAGACCAGGTTGTTGCGCATCGCTTTAAGAATGCTGGCGTCCTGGAACATCTGCACAAAGTTCTGCAACCCTAAAAAGCGCATCTGGTCAAATCCGGAAATCAGATCCCAGTCTGTAAAGGAGATAAAAAAAGAAAAAAAGATCGGGAAAACCAGAAAGACCAGAAGCCCCAGCAGGCTCGGAGCGAGGAACACATAACCCGCAAGCGTTTCCTTTGTCCGTTTCTTCACTCATTTTCCTCCCGAAGATCAGGTATTCGGTATGGCCATCCTGCCGGAGATCAGATCTCCGGCAGGATGGTTCCACTGCCTACTGCGCGTTCGCGATGGCTTCGTCCGCTTTTGTTTTCAGATTCAGGATCGTTGTATCCAAATCCGAAATCCCGTAGATGAAGCTTTCCAGTTCGGTGTTGAGGATTTCGTTAATCTCCGCGTTCGCCGTAAAATTGTCATTGACCTGCTGCGGCATGCCGGCCCGGTTCAAAACCACGTCTTTGAACTGCTCCACGTTGATAAACTCTTCGGCGTTCTCCCCGAAGGTATCCGTAACCACACTGTCCCAATCGGTCTGCTTCCAGGTTGGCAGATGCCCCACCTTCAGGAAACCGTACGAACCTTCGGTAATGATGTATTTCGTGAACAGCCAGCTGGCTTCCGGCGACTCGGTATTCGCGTTGACTCCGATATAGCCGTAGTAACCGCCCAGGTTGTAGTTCAGGGCGCCGTCTTCGGCCACGGGGAGCGGAGCGACTTCAACCTTGAAATCGTGAGGGTATTTTTCCAAATTCGTCAGGTTGCGCGTCAGGGAATTCCCGTAAATCGCCATCGCGGCACTGCCGTTAAGGAAGTTGTCCTGTGTGGATATCTTGGAGGAAACATATTCGATGTAGGGGTACTGGATGCCCTCCGCTTCCGTTTCCGCCTTTAACTCGAGCACCTTGCGGTAATACGGATGGTCAAAATTAGAGGTGCCGTCCTCCTTATACCATGGGTTCTCCGCAAAGCAGTTGGACGCCATGAACAGCCATTGGTAGTAAGGCCGGAGCGTATCCGCGCCGTATACCTTGGTATCGCCCTCGCCTTTTGTCAGCTGCCGCGCATAAGCGTAAAATTCGTCGATCGTCCAGGACACTGGCGTGGTCAGATTGGCTTCGTCCAGCATCGTCTTGTTCAGGAATACGCAGTATGCGTTGGATGTGGCGGGAAGGGCCACGTAGGCGCCGTCCTTCTGATAGATATTCTCGCCAAGTTCCGCGGCAACGTCAAAGCCGTCCCGCTGGATATAGGGATCCAAATCCATCAGCAGGCCCGCCTGCGCCCGGGCATCCAGCCTGGATACGCCGTAATTGAAGAACACGTCAATGCCCGTTCCCATCGCCAGGGTCGTATCCACTTTCAGATTGCCGTCGCTGTTATTGGAAAATTGGACGGGTATGACCTCAATCTGCGGATACAGCGCGTTGAACCCGTCGATGACGGCCTGAATGCCGGCCTCCGGAGTCCAGGCTGACCAGAAGTAAATCGTTGCCGGTTCCGCCGCACCGGAAGCGGCTGCAGGCATAACGGCAATCATCCCCACCATCATCGTCAGCGCGAGCAGCCATGCAATCCATTTGCTTTTCATTTTTTAACCTCCATAATTGTGTATATTTCTTACAGGCCGTTATCACGCCCTGCAAAGAGCTTTGCCCCGCGGCCCCTATTCCGCCGCGTTTCCTGTATGTGTTGTCTGTCAGACTGCCGGAACGCCCGGCCCCCTGCAGCTGCCGCGCCGCACGATTTCCGGCTGAAACAGCGAATAGGTAAACTGGGATACGGGCTGGTGCAGCATCATGCTGCGCAGAATATGCGCGGCCTTTTCCCCGATTTCGATATTACGGTAAGATACCGACGTGATGGGCGGATCGGCAACGCCGCAGATATCGACGTTATCGTACCCGATGATCCCGACATCGGACGACACGCGCAGGCCGAGCTCCTGGATGACGCGGCAGGCGGTCCACGCGATCGCGTCGTTGAAGCAGAAGATGGCGTCCGGCCGGTCCTCCCGGGATAGCAGCTCCCGGATTTCGCCGTAGCACGCAGGCCCGTCCGTCGGTTTGCACTTCATGACAATCAGGTCGTCCTGCACGCTAAGCCCGGCTTCGATCAGCGCGGACGCGTATCCGTAGCAGCGCTCGATGCTGGTGCTGTACTTGATTTTGGATACGAAGGCGATGCGGCGGTACCCGTTTTCAATCAGGTGCTTGGCCGCGATATACCCGCCGTAATAGGAATTGGAGGTAACGACGGGCGCATCCACGCCCTCCACGCCGCGGTTGCAGAACACGAAGGGAATGCGGCTGTCGGACAGCTGCTTGTACAAACGGAAGTTCTCGGCGACGTTCTGCGTGATCACCGGCACGATAATGAACCCGGCGATGCTGGAAAGCATTAGCCGCTTGATGTATTGCTCCTGCTTGTCGGCGTCGTTGTCCGAATTGCACAGGGTAACGTTGATGCCGTAGGTCTGGGCGATGTTTTCCACGCCGCGCACCAGCCCGGGATAGATCGCGTCCATGATATTGGGCACGATCAGGCCCCAATTGCCCGCCAGCTTTTCCTCGCTTTCAAAGATGGACGACACATACGTGCCGCTGCCTTCCCTGGCAACGATAAGCCCCTCGTCCTGCAGCTCCTTCATGGCTTTGGCCAGCGTGGAGCGCGTGGTGTCCAGCTCCTTGCACAAAGCCGTTCTGGAGGGCAGCTTTTCATTGGCGGGAATATGGTCGATCATCGCTTTGAGCTGTAATTTGATCTCTTTATAGCGCAGCATCGCGTTCTTCCTCTCCCGATAGCGTTCCGTTTATAGTGCGCATTTCCGGTATGCCAACTCTGATATAACAATTATCAAACCGTTCGTCAATGCTTTATGCCATTATCGGTACGCTTTTGAGAATGTTGGAACGATTATGCGCTGGAAGCCCGCCCGCCGCCTGGCCGGGCCGATAGCGCAGGGCCGAAAGGCGGCGGCGCTGCCATTTACGCAAACGGCGGCCGGCCGGGGCGAAGCCGCAATCGGTTGACAGGCCTACCCAAATCCGGTATGATGTGCAGGACGGCAAATGAATTGATATTTTCAGGAGGGATACCGTCCGGAAGGTGCGAAGCGCGCCGACCGGAAGTGAAAGAAGGAACGAGCGCATGGCAAGGAATGCGCCTGCGGTCAGCAGGCGCGGGTTTGCCGCGGCGTTCGTTCAGTCTTTCGGACGGTATTCCTTTTTCGTATGGGATTGTCGGGGGTTATGCACCCTCAAACCCCCAGTAAAGGGCATCGCCCTTTGCTGGGGGTTTAGGGGCAAAGCCCCCATCGTTCCTATGAAAACGCCTTCTCCATTTGCCGCCAAACCCGGTTAACGGAAGCCTTACGGTTTCAGGCGCATGTTCATGCTGCGGGCCGCGAAGCCAAGGGACTTCCAGAACAGGATGCCCCGGTGATTCCACACATAGACGTCCAGATCCATCTGGGAAACCTGCAAATGCTTCAGCAGGGCAAAAAACGCCGCCCTGCCGTACCCCTGCCTGCGATGCTCGCGGCAGATGAAAAAGTGCCGCAGATACAGCGGGGATTTGGTGAAGTCGACCAGCGCGTAGCCGACGCGGGTTCCCTCCGCCTGAAAGAAGAACGCCTTGTACCCGGCGCCGAGGAACTCCGCCATGCGCCGCGCAAGCTGGGCGGCCGTCATGGGATTGTCGGCCTTCTCATCCTCGATCAGCATGCGGTTGAGCTCCGCAAGCTCCGGTATGTCTGCCTGCGTGCAGGCCTGTACGTTGACCATCGCCGTTTCCCTCCGCCCGTAAAGACGAAGGCGCGGTCCATATGCTTATAGCGTCTCCGTCTGTCAGGCCCATTATCCCATATACGCCGGGGGATCACAAGCACATGCGGCGCGCCTGCAAAAAGCGCCGTAAATTCAAATTATAAGGATGCGTGATTATGTTCACACTGGAAAATCTGATGACAGCCGATCGTCGGCCCGCCCCGTACGAAACGGGCGCCGAATTCTGGAACGACCCCTACATCTCCCGACAGCTGCTCCAAGCGCACCTGGCCCCCGATACCGACCAGGCGAGCTACCGGCCGGAAACCCTCAATGCGATCTGCGAAGCACTGCCCAAGGCCATGGGACTGTCCGCCGGCTCCGCCGTCGCGGACCTGGGCTGCGGGCCCGGGCTGTACTGCGCAAAACTATCGGAGATTGGATACGCGGTGACCGGCGTCGACCGCTCCGAAAACTCCCTGGCGTACGCGCGGGAGCACGCCCCGGCGGCGCGCTTCATCCGGCAAAGCTATCTGGAGCCGTTGGGCGAAACGGTATTCGACGCGGCCGTCATGATCAGCCAGGATTACGGCGTGCTGAGTCCCGATCACAGAAAATTGCTTCTCCAGAACATCCGCGCCGCCCTGAAGCCCGGCGGGCGCTTCGCCTTCGACGTGCCGAGCCTCCGCGCGCTTGCCGGCCGCGCCGCGGCGAACGCGCCGAACTGGTACGCTGCCGAAGGCGGGCTCTTCCGACCGCAGGCGCACTTCGTGCTGCAAAAGGCATTCCTCTACCCGGAACTCCCCGCGCTGTGCGATACCTATTCGGTGCTGGATGCGCAGGTTACAACCTACCGCTTCTGGCAAACGTTCTTCTCGCCGGAGACCATCGGCGCTGAGCTTGCGGCCTGCGGCTTGCGCGTGACCGCCGTCCTGTCGGATTTGACGGGGAAGGCCTATACCGGCGAAAGCCCGACGCTGGGGGTGATCTGCCAAAAGACATGACCTGACGCAGGCCCGCCCGCTTGCACATCTGCCGGGCGGGCTATACACTATAAGCGAAACGAAACAACCCGAACGGAGGAGCGCCATGAATATGCCAAGCAAGCCGCAGTACGGTAACTGGGTGGCGCCGCGGATGATCCGGGCATGCGTTATCCTTGCCGCGATTCTGCTTATTGTCGAAGGTGAACTCTGGATTTTCGCGGACGGACAGGCGGCGCTTACAATCATCGTCGGCGTGCTGGCCGCGTTTTTCATCGCTTGCGTCGTCTACTTCCGCCATGCCCGGCGGCTGTTCTCGCCGGAGGGCGGGGATATCCAGAACAAGGTGCTGGATTTGCTGGTCTCCCATATCGATTGGGACGGCAAGGGCAAAGCGCTTGATATCGGCTGCGGCAGCGGCGCGCTGGCGGTGAAGATTGCCAAACGCTTTCCGCAGGCGCATATCACCGGCCTGGATTTCTGGGGCGCGGACTGGAACTACGCCAAGGCGCAGTGCGAAACCAACACAGCCCTGGAAAGCGTGGAAACCCAAACGGACTTCGTGCAGGGCAGCGCCACCGCGCTTCCCTTCGCGGACGGTACGTTTGATCTGACCGTCAGCAACATGACCTTTCACGAGGTCAAGGACGCAAAGAACAAAATCGACCTGATCAAAGAAGCCCTGCGCGTGCTCAAGCCGGGCGGGGCCTTCGTATTTCAGGACCTGTTTTTACTGAAAGCCTACTACGGCGCCCCGGATGAACTCGTTGCCGCCGTGAAGGCTATGGGCGCGAAAGAAGTGCAATTTGAAAACACCTCCAACGCGCCCTTTATTCCCACAGCCCTCAAGCTGCCGTTTATGCTCGGCGCGGCGGGAGTACTGCGGGGGAGAAAAATATGAACTTATAGGGCCCCGGCGGTTCAGGCGCGCCGATCAGCGGCCGGGAAGTCTTGCGCGTACGTCAGCGCGGAGCATCACAATATAACCACACGCAATCCTTATTGAGGCGCTACGCTCCCGGCGTCGATCCACGCGCGTACGGGTTTAAAACCGGTCTCGTATTCGGCAAACACATAGCCGGCTTCTTCGAAAAAAACCGTTAACGCCGTATTGGCGGCGACGGATGCTTCCGGAAACGGATCATAGACCGCGCCGGGGCCATATCGCGCATTCACACTTTGGGTTGTTACGGCGGGATACCCAATCAGCGTAACTTCCGGTACGTCGTAGGTGCTTTCAAACGCGCTTCGCTGGAAATACGTACGGCGCACGCCTACGGATGGGTAATTCATGTCCACAAATACGTATGAGCCCTCGATGAACAGGCCGTCGGTGCGTGACATTTTGTAAGGTTTGTAGGCGGCGGTTTCGGCATAATTCCGTGAAGGCCCAAGATATGCCATGACCCGGTATGCCTCCCATTCCTCATACGAGGTAAATTTTCCGGTCAGGTCCACAAACCATGTCGTGATATATTCCTCGGCATATTTGGGCTTCAGTGGATACTTCGTCAGCGTATAGGTCGGCCAGGGAATCTCTGCCGTCGTATGCTGGCCGTCGTTTTCCGCGGCTGAAGCCGGCGATTTGTTCATAAACAGAGACAGATAATCTTCCAGCGACATTTCAACGATGGTACCATCGGGATATGTTATGGTAACCATTTCGTTAGCCAGCGAGGAGATTAAAGGTATGAACAAGATCATAACAACGATCGATGTGAGGATTAGCCTTTTCATAGTGATCTCCTTTCTGCTAAAATTGTTATCAAACACGGTCGGCAATAGGACTGCTTTTTCAAAGCCTTTCAGTACAGCGTACATACGGCCAAATGCACAATCAAGTGACGACATGGAAACATGTTATTATAATTTGTTCTTGGCAGGCATCTATAGTATAGGCCCAGACAGGCGTTGTGTCAAAAACAGGCTGCTTCCGATTGAATAACAGGTCACTCGTATTTCTTTGCGTCGGGATGGTTTTGAAGGCCTTCGTCCCATTTCTCCCTGGGATTATGCTGATAGACTTCTATCAGGTTACCCTCGGAGTCCGCCAGATGGAAGCACCACATAGGTATCATATTATTTTGTTTAGTATTGTTTTATAGTAACCATATAATTCAATAAACTAGATCGGATTCATCGTGTACTGTAAAAAGATTATTGTTCTTTATATAGTTGTCATTTCGTTATAAGCATAAAACTTGTTTGATATTTCAAGAAATAATTGAGCTTCACGCAGTTTAATAAAATGGCGTATTCCATTTAGCAACTTAGCAACAAAAAATACTTTACTTAAATCTTATGGAATGATATGATACTAAACGAGGTGATATCTATATGGATGATAAATATTCGAAGGATATACTAGATGTATGTAACAGCATACTTTCGGAAATTAAACTACTTACTTCAGAAACAAAAGCAGCCGCACTAATACGATTCCAGACTGAATTCCTATCAACAGAGCAACAACAAAGAATCTATGAGGCCATTGATGGTACAAAGGATTCTCATGAAATCGCAGTTGCAACCGGATCATCGCTGCGTTATGTGCAGCTACTACTAAAAACACTAACTGAAAAAGATCTAATCGACACAGAAAAGAAATCCCACTCAAATATCCCAAGTAAGGCCATCGGTAAGATAGCTACATACTATGCGAAATTTGATATCCAAAGTGCTGGAGGTATAAGAGATGAATAATGATATGAAGCTTGATGATATGTTTGCAGAATATCTCAGGATATACAAATTTGTGAACCACCAAAAGATCGTGGATGCGCTTGAGTCTGAACTTGGCGAGATAACAAATGTCAAGAGGAAAATTTACGAGCTTTCCAATGGAGTTCGATCCACAACTGACATCAAGAGAGAAGTCGGAACAGCACCAAGCACAATAACGAGTTACTGGAAACAATGGGCATTATCAGGTATTGTTATTCCAGCATCAAGAAAAGGCAGATATATGGCAGCTTTCAATCTTAAGGAATATGGCCTATCTGCTATTGAAGATACTGAAACAGGGGATGAAGAATAATGGAAGATACTTTTACGGAACAAATTTTGAATGAACTCAAGCAGATAAGGAGATTTTTAACTGTACTTTCCCAAGATAAGCTAGAAAATTTCAACGGAGAAATTCAGAGTAAATATCTTACTACTCCGCAACGCCATCAAATGTACGATATGTTTGATGGAGTTAACACATATCAAACAATTGCCGATACTGTAAAATACTCAAAAGAAGCCGTACGATTATTCGCTGTTCAGCTTGAACGTGCTGGTATCGTGGAAATTATCAGTAATGGGCAAAACAAATATCCAAAAAAGCTATTTTAGGGAGTGCTGTTCTTGCCTGATATCTCACGAGAAGAAATAGAAAAAATATCTGAGGATCTGGTTCACGTCAAGAATGACGTAAACACAATTAAAGCAAATACTCAGTTGACAGCAAGCATTTTATCAATATTGCATAGTGGCAATATTGATGAGTTTGTATTTGGAATTGCATATAATGAACGACTATGCAAAACATTAATAATATGTAAACAGCCAACCACAATGAAAGAATTGTGTGATTCACTAGGTGTAAAACTTCCTAACCTTCGTAGAGACGTGTTAAACAAACTATTGGAATCATTATTAACAGAAATCGATGATGGGACAAAGTTTATAAAATTCAAACGTATTGCATATCTTGACCTAATTGGTTTCGATAAAAAGGCCTCAGAGAAATATCCTAACCTAAAGGATTATATAAAGTAATATGGGAATATTTAGAGTTGTGTTTTTCTCATTAGCCTTGTGTCTTTTTGTTGTAATATTTATTCTTTCCTTCCCCGCTTCCTTTCCTCGAAAAGATTTAAAAACCGGCATAAAGAAAATACAATTGATTTTTCTCACATCTATTGCTTATATATGTATTGTATTAGTTATTATAAATAATAGATTGTCTATCCCGGAAATATATATAAGCATAAAAATAGCATTATTGCTTATCCCTGCGATTTCATGCTCGATCTTCTCATTTTTCTTATATTACCCCTCAATCAGATTTCTTGTTCTCTCTAACATAAAAGACAAGAAAATCATAGATGCTTTACTAGTATGTTTGTTCAGATGTGCTTACAGCGATACAAAAGGAAGTAAAGTCGCATTGACTGAACTTTCCGATTTCTATGACAAAGAAAATGCCTTTGTTGTACAATATGGTCTTTCTGTCTACCTTGATGAATACGTAAATCAAGCAAAAGACACTCCAACATACAAACCTTCAATAACCATTATTCAATGCGTTTTTGACAGATGTAGTCAAGTGAAACACGATATTGATATCTATACACCTGTACCATATCCTAATATTGGATTAGTTCTCTCATTCATGTTTTCTACTTTTCTGACAATTCTCATTGCTATTATCACAGCAGCTAGTGGGTGAATCTCCTAATCACTCCGCTTATAATTAAATATAATTTTAAACACTCTTTCTTTCATTGAAAAAATAGTATAAATCGCCAAAATTAGCTAATATTGTCTTATGGCATTTGAGAAGAATTCATTTTATCTCCTTCGCCATACAAACGAAAATGAAGGCAAACGCCGCGTAAAACCCTGTGTGATGCCGCATCCCGTCCTTATAGTATGCTAAACACAAGTAAAAGCAGGGAAACGATAGCAAAAGAACGTGCGCGCTGGTGAATTGGATTTTCGTCATATTTGGTTTCCGGAAGCTGAAGTAGTAGCAGCGCTACGTCGAAGCTTCTGGAAGCCGAAGATGGCGGAAAGGCAATCGCCCGCGCGCATGGAATTTTGTTATCGTTTTCCTGCTTGGCTTATTCCCTAAATTTCACCGCGGTACCGTAGGCCATCACTTCCGCCGCGTTGGCCATCACGGAGGCGGAGGCATAGCGGATGTTGACGATCGCGTCCGCGCCCATTTCCTCGGCCTGGGCCACCATACGCTTGGTGGCGAGCGCCCGGGCCTCGTTCATCATGTCGGTGTAGGCCTTCAGCTCGCCGCCGACCAGGGTTTTGAAGCCCATGGTGATATCGCGGCCGATATTGCGCGACTGGATGGTGGACCCCTTCACAAGCCCGAGGGTCGTAAGCTCCTTGCCGGTTACATAATCAGTATTGACCAAGATCATCTTCATCACCGCTCCTTATTTCTTTGATGCGCTGGATCAGCACGGAAACCATCACGCCCGCCAGGCACAGCGGAACCACGCTGCCCGCGATCAGCCATCCCGTTGGCAGCAGGTCCGTGGTGACCGCGACCACGATAAACCCGATAAAATACAGCACGATCAGCGCCGAGATCACAATGGGCGCGACCAGCTTTTTGCCATGTCCTTTCATCACACCGCCTCCTGCGCGCGATAAAACCTTTACCGTTATTATAGTAGAACCGGCCGGGCTGTCAATACATGGAACGGAAGCGGTTCTCATTTCAAGCGCGTTATGCTATAATCAAGGTAAATCTTACCATGCCAAATCGATGCAGCGGAGCCGACAGGATGACGCAGTCAAGCCCTTCGCTCAGTCCCGTCCATGCGCTCCGAAACGATAGAATTTCACGGCCTGCCGTTCCTTCCCGCCCGTCTATCTGAAAGGGGTATCGTATGAAAAAGAGAGTGCTGGCTATCGTCGTGGCTCTTCTCCTGCTGGCTGTGCAGGGCGCGGCCCTTGCGTCCAACTTCTACCTGATTCCGGACAGCGATTCCCGCCGCCTCACCGAGGGCGAGCTGTGGGAGTGGCAGTACGACGCGCTGGGCTATGTCCTCAACGAGATCTTCGCGCGCTACGGCATGCCGTTTGACCCGGAGGGCAAGTATTATCCCTATTTCAACAACCAGTCCTGGTACCAGGAGGACGCCGCGTTTACCTACGACTGGCTGAACAGCACCGAATGGTACAACGAGCGGCTGGTGAAGGACGTGCGCGCCGCGATGCGCGCGTCGGGCGACTATAACCTGGGCGGCAAGCCGCTCCCCAACATCGAGGAGCCCCTGTACAACATCCCCTGGGGGTTTCAGGAATACTCAATGGTTTCCGGCCAGAAGCTTGACGTGTATTCCGGGCCGGGCACGGGCTACGTGCGCGGCGCAAACGGGACGGCAAAGGTATCCACAAACGGTTCCGTGTACGTGTACGGCTGGGAAAACGGCTGGCTGCTGCTCCTGTACCAAATCAACAGCGGCAGCGCGCGCATGGGGTATGTGGACGGTTCCAGGATGAAAGGCTCCGTATACGCGGACAACCTGCATTTCAGCTACACCCCGACCCCGGTTTTGTACAATTGCCCCATTACCGACGATCCGACGGTCGCCTACGCGCCGCTTGCGCAATTGTCCCAGGGCGCGCAGGTTACCTTCCTGTGCTGGATGCAGAACAACGCGAGCTGGGCGTACGTGGAGGCGAACACCTCCGCCGGCCGGGTGCGCGGGTGCATCCCGGCGGATGCGATCGATCTGATATCGGATTCGGACGACGACAGCGGCAGCTAAAGGCGCGCGCTTGGCGTGGAAAAGCGCTGCTGAAGAATTTGCTGCGGGGGAGGACATACGGTATGGCGGATTTGAATCGGCCCGAAATCATCCCCTCGTATATCGTGATCGGCGACGACTCGTTCGAGGACCTGGGCCTGTCCCCGGAAGAAATAGAGTTGCTGAAAGCGACGTGCGACGACGACGTCTTTGCGGAGATATGCGGCTGCGGCTTTGCAGACGACGATTTTCAGGACGGCCTGGACGGCGATACGGACGACGATGATCTGATTGATTTCTAGCGCGGTTTTTAAAACCGGATATCGTAAACCTCCCGACGTTTAGCCGGGAGGTTTGCGTATTCCCCTGTACGTGCGGCTCGGTATGATCGGCCGCGGGTAAACTGCCCTTTGCGTTCTGCTGTTAGTCGTTCGCGATCGCGTGGACCGGGCAGTGGTGGTAGCACCGCATGCACGCTTCGCAGGCCTCGGTAAAAACAAACGACTGCTCCTGGTAGCGTATGCACTGCGCCGGGCAATCGCGCACGCAGAGCATGCACTTTGTGCAAACCCCCATGTCCACGCGCATACGCCGGTAGTTGCCGCGTATCGCGCCGCGCAGGGCGGCCCGGACCAGCTTTCCGCCCAGCAGCTGCGGCCCAAGGCCGCCGGTATACGGCCTTCCGCCCTCCAGGCATTTCACGAACGCCGACAGCCGCCTTGCCGCTTCCTGTTTTCTGCGTTCATCCTGCTTGGTTCGCTTTTGCGCATCCGCATGCTTCCGCGGCGCGCTGTTGACCATTTTGATATTCAGATACTGTTTCACGCGAAAGCGCGTGCCCCTGAACTGCTTCCTTGCCTCAAACACGCCGTGACCGTTCACATACCCGAAGGTGTTGATCATGAAAAGACCGGACGGTATGGCGGAACGCCCTCTTGCCGCCTCCGTGAACTGCCGGATGCTCCCGCGCACGATTCGCGGAAGGTCGGCCGCGTAGATGGGCTGCGCGAACCCAATACTATCAAACCCGGCCGGCATGCTCTGCACAAACGCCGCCATATCGATTGCGTCGACGGCCGCCAGCGTGGACTCGTGCCCGTTTTCCCTGAGCATCCGGTCAAGCGTTTCGGCAACCCATTTCGTATTGCCCGAACCGCTGAAGTAAAAGGTGAGAATCTTCATGGCAGCACCCCGTTAATTTCGTCCAGCGTATGCACCGTAACGTCCGCCTCGTATTCCGGCGAGCGCGGAATTTGCACGGCGGCCGGGCCCTGGCGGACGCAGATGGTACGCATGCCGAGCTTCTTGGCCGGATAAATATCGTTGTCAGGGCGGTCGCCGATCATCACGGCTTCGCCGGGCGCACAGCCCGCCTTTGTAAGCGCCAGCAGGAAGATGCGCGGGTCGGGTTTGCTCAGGCCGACGTCGGCCGAGCCGAGGACGAACTGAAAGTACCGCAGCAGGCCGAACCATTCCAGCCGCTTGTCCGCTCCGGCGGCCTGGTTGGCGATCACGCCCAGCTTGTAGGTTTTGGACAGCCGCTCAAGGAGCGGCCTGGCCTGCGGGTATGCCCGGATCCGCTCGACGGGATACAGCGGCGCCGCGGTGTCCTGCGCATAGCCGTAGGGCTTCAGCAGCCCGGCAACCGTCGGCGCGTACCGCTTGAGCCCCTCCAAATACCCGCGCTCGATCTCCTCCGGGCTCAGCTTCCCGCCGATCGCCCCGGACGCGTTTTGAAACCAGCCTTTGTAGGATTCGGTTTCGTCGATTAAAGTCGATCCCATATCGAAGAAAAGCCATTTCACGCCTTCAAAGATCATCCGCTATCCCTCCTATGCATATTGTAGCATACACAGGCACAGCCTGCTCCAAAAGCGCAGGCTGCCAGGAAACAAGAGGGGCAAAGGACTGAGCTTACTCGCTTGTAAGTGATGCTCCTTGCCGCTTGCCGTTGACAAATAGTTTAGGTATTTTGGGCAGACACCAGCCTGTTCAGAAAGTCTGAGATGCTAGAAAGCAAGGAAGGCAAACAGGTGAGCTTACACATTCGTAAGTGATCCTGTTTGCCTTCCGCAGCTGACAACGCAGCTCGGGCTTTATGGACAGACTGGCTCCAGCCCGTTCAAAATGCCTGAGATACGCGAAAGCAAAAGCGGCAAAGGGCTGAGCTTACTCGCTTGTAAGTGATGCCCTTTGCCGTTTGCAGCTGACAAAGTAGATCAGGTATTTTCGGCAGGCTGGTTAGGCGGTGGGCGTAACTTCCTTCTCCACCATTTCCTTATCCGCCAGCCTGTTTTCCATGCCGCGGGCGGTATAGTGCGTGTGGAGGAGTTCGTGCGCCTTGTGGCCGTTGGGCTCGCCGAGGAACTCGGCGTAGATCTTCGTGATGAAGGGGTTCTCGTGGGACTTGCGCAGGGTTTTGCTCTCGTCCTCGGTGTACAGGCCTTTGAGCCGCTTCATCTTCACATCGGGATCGTCCGAGCGCGGCTGGCCGCCGCCCATGATGCAGCCGTTGGGGCAGCCCATGACCTCGATAAAGTGGTAGGGCGAGGTGCCGGCTTCGATCTGGTCCATCAGCACGGTCGCGCCCGCGGTGCCGCTTGTGACGGCGACCCTCGCGGTGACGCCCTTCAGGAACGCGTACTCGGGCAGCGTATCCGTAAACGTGATCGATGCTTCCTTGATCTGGTCAAGGCCGACGATCGGGGCGACGTGCAGCTTGTCAAAGGGCAGCTCCTTGCCGGTTACGAGCTCGTACACCGTGCGCAGGGCCGCTTCCATCACGCCGCCGGTCACGCCGAAGATATCGGCGGCGCCGGTGGACATGCCCAGCGGGTTGTCAAACTCGGCGTCGGGCAGGGCGCAGAAATCGATGCCCGCTTCGCGGATCATCCGGCCGAGCTCGCGCGTGGTGAGTACGGCGTCTACGTTGGGCACGCCGTTGTTATACATCTCATGCCGGTTGATTTCGAACTTCTTGGCCGTGCACGGCATGACCGAGACCACGTTGATGTCCGTGGGCTTGACGCCGATCTTATCGGCGTAGAAGGACTTCACCAGCGCGCCCAGCATCATGTGCGGGGACTTGCAGGTGGAGATGTTCTTGAGCCTGTCGGGGTAGTGGTGCTCGACGAACTTGATCCAGCCGGGCGAGCAGGAGGTGACCATCGGCAGCGTCGCTTCGCCGCCGGTCAGCGCCGCTTTCAGGCGGCCCAGCAGCTCCGTGCCCTCCTCGATAATGGTGAGGTCGGCGGTGAAGTTGGTATCGAACACATCGTCAAAGCCGAGCGCGCGCAGCGCGGCGGCCAGCTTGCCGGTGACCTGCGATCCGGGCGGAAGCCCGAATTCCTCGCCGATCGCCACGCGGATGGCGGGCGCCACCTGCACGGCGGTGCGCTTGCCGGAATCCAGCATATTCCAAACCTTCCGGGTGGAGTCGGTCTCATGCAGCGCGCCGGTGGGGCATACCACGGTGCACTGGCCGCAGAATACGCAGCTGGCCTCGCCCAGGGGCGATCCCATCGCGGGCGCGATCACGGTATCAAAGCCGCGGTTCTGGGCGTTCAATACGCCGGTGTTCTGGATGTTGTTGCAGGCCGCGACGCAGCGGCGGCACAGAATGCACTTGCCCATGTCGCGGGTGATGGACACGGAAATATCCTCCGCCGGGGAATCGTGCTCGCCCTCGAAGCGGGTCTCGCTTACGCCCAGCGTTTCGCCCAGCGTCTGCAGTTCGCAGTGGCCGGAACGCGAACAGGTGAGGCATTCCTGGTCGTGGTCGGAAAGCAGCAGCTCAAACAGCACCCGGCGGGCCCGGCGCACCTTGCCGGTATTGGTGCGGACCACCATGCCGTCGCGCACCTTCGTCAGGCAGGACGGCAGCAGGGTTTTGGCGCCTTCCACATCCACTACGCAGACGCGGCAGGAGCCCAGGGAATGGACGCCTTCCAGGTTACAGAGGGTCGGGATATTAATTCCGATGCTTTTGGCCGCCTGCAAAATGGTAGCGTCATCGGATACGTTGGCTTTCAGCCCGTTAATTGTGATTGCAGCCATCTCAATCTCTCCTTATTAGAGCACACGCCCGCGTAGACGCTGCGGATATACTCGTTTTTCTCGTTTGGCGCAAATACCGGCGCGGCAGAGGCCGTCGCGGATATGCTCGTCATACTCGTCGCGGAAATACTTGATGGTGGAGGCCACGGCATTTGGCGCGGTCTGGCCGAGGCCGCACAGCGCGGTCTGGGAGATCACTTCGCCAAGCTCCTCCAGAAGCTCCACGTCGCCCTCTTCGCCTTCGCCGTCGGTGATGCGCTCCAGGATCTCCAGCATCCGCTTGGTGCCGATGCGGCAGGACGTGCACTTGCCGCAGCTTTCCTCACGGATGAACTCCATGAAGTAGCGCGCGCTGTCCACCATGCAGGTTTCGTCGTTCATGACAATCAGGATGCCCGAGCCCACGATCGCGCCCAGCTCCTGCAGCGGTTTGTAATCGGTGGGTGTATCGAGGTCCGCCTCGGTGATACAGCCGCCCGAGGGGCCGCCGATCTGCGCCGCCTTGAACTTCTTGCCGTCCGGCACGCCGCCGCCGATATCGAAGATGATCTCGCGCAGGGGAGTGCCGATGGGCACTTCCAGGATACCCGTCATCACCACGTCGCCGGCCAGCGCGAACACCTTGGTGCCCTTGCTGTCCGCGGTGCCGTACTGCGCATACCATTTCCCGCCGTTTTTGATGATCGCGGGGACGTTGGCGAGGGTTTCCACATTGTTGATGTTGGTGGGATAGCCGAACAGGCCGCGCTGGAACGGCAGCGGCGGCTTCTGGCTGGGTTCGCCGCGCTTGCCTTCGATGGAGGCCATCAGGGCGGTTTCCTCGCCGCATACGTACACGCCGGCGCCCATGCGGATTTCCAGATCGTAATCAAACCCGCTGTCGAAAATATTCTTGCCCAGCAGCCCGCGCTCGCGCGCCTGCTGGATCGCGTCGGACATGCGCTCGATCGCGACGGGGTATTCCGCGCGGATATAAATGTAGCCGGTGGTCGCGCCGATGGCATAGCCCGCGATCAGCATGCCCTCGACCACGGACTGGGGATCGCCGTCGAGGATCGCGCGGTCCATAAACGCGCCGGGGTCGCCCTCGTCGGCGTTGCAGACCATAAATTTCTGCTCGGCCTTCTGGTCGTGCGCCGCCTGCCACTTGATGCCGGTGGGGAAGCCCGCGCCGCCGCGGCCCTTGAGGCCGGATGTCTTGATCTCGTCCACGACCTTCTGCGGGGAAAGCTCGGTGAGCGCCTTGCAAGCCGCCTGATAGCCGTCGCGCGCGATATAGGCTTCGATATCGTCGTAGGCCATGGCGCCGCAGTTGCGCAGCGCGATCTTGACCTGCTTTTTGAAGAAGTTGATATCGTCGATCTTGGGCACGTGCTTTCCGATCGCCTCATCATAATAGGTGTAGTTTTCCAGCACCTTGCCGCCGATGAGATGTTCTTTGACGATTTCCGTCACTTTGCCGGCGTTGAGCTTCGTGTAAAAGGTATTGCCGGGTGTGACCAGCATCACGGGGCCAACCGCGCAGGTGCCCATGCAGCCGGTGACGATGACCTTGACCTTGTCGCCGATCCCGGCCTTTTCGGTTTCGGCGGCCAGCGTCTTTTCGACGATTTCACAGTTGGTGGATACGCAGCCCGCGCCGCCGCAGACGTACACGATAAAATCGTACTTTTTCTGCGCGTCCAGATACGCTTGTTTTACATCCTCAAGCTGCTTGAAGGATTTAATCTGCTCCGCCATCACTTAACCACCTCTTCCTTGGAATGCTCCGCCAGGATTGCCTTGAGCTTATCGGGGTCCACCTGCCGGTAAACCGTATCGTCGATCATGATCGCGGGGGCGAGGCCGCACGCGCCGATGCAGCGGGCCACCTCGAAGGTGAACTTGCCGTCCTCCGTCGTTTCGCCGACTTCCAGCCCTAAAAGTTCCTGCAGGGTTTCCACCAGCCGTTTGCCGCCGCGCACGTAGCACGCCGTGCCCAGGCAGATGCGGATGATGTGCCTGCCGCGCGGTTTGGTGTTAAAGAAGGGGTAGAACGTCACCACGCCGGATACCTCGCTCAACGACTTTCCCATGCCGTCGGCGATGAAACTCTGCAGTTCCAGCGGCAGATAGCCGTACAGCTTCTGCGCCTGGTGCAGCACCTGAATGAGACTCCCTTCCTTGTCCTTATACAGGTCAATGATGTTCGCGATTTCCGAGAATTTTTCGTTGCCGCACTCGTCGCAGCGTGTCTTGGTTGCAGTCGCCGTTTTTGCTTCCATGCTTTCACTCCCGATCCAATCTTTATTATAAAATTCCCAAATGGAGCATTGTTAATAAATTATCAATATATATTGTACCATTTTTTCACGAAAAAGAAAAGTTTATTCTTTGTATCTTTTGCTGGTTTTAAAATCAATTTCTTAGTTAGATATGACTAACTAAGGCTCCGGCTATCCGTTCCTTCCCCGCCAAATTTCCAATATCTTCTATATTGATTGCATTCTTCAAAATCCATAACAGCCGTCATTGCAGAGCCAGCGCAAACTGGATGAGCGCTTTTATCATACATAAAATGGAATTTTGTATTCGTAACATGTTGTTCTGCTATACCTTTTCTGCTATACTGTTTCCAAGTATCAGGTTATAGATAAGCCACGGTCCCTGTCGCGCAGTTTCGCATCACAGCCAAGCTGAAACGTCACAGCCTACTGCCATTGTTTCATGGGAGGATCTCCGTTCATGTTGAAAAAACGCTTCATACTGCCTGTTGCAGCCGCGCTGTTGTTGCTGCTTGTGAGCAACGCCGCCCTTGCGGCCGATTATGATATCACGGGAACCACAGGCACACTGTCCATCCCGGCGGGCGCGCATACGATTTCCGGTACCTCTGCCAATTTAGCGATCACATGCGCGCAGGGCGTCAGCCTTACGCTCAACGGCGTGTCCGTCACCTCTACCGGCGGATGCGCGCTGAAGTTTACCGGCGCGGGCAACGCACTCATCCTGGCTCCGGGAACGACGAATTCCTTCTCTTCGGGTACGGATTGCCCCGGCATATCCGTAGCATCTGGCGTCGTGCTTACGATTTCCGGTTCCGGCACGGTGACCGCGACCGGCGGCATGGGCGGCGCCGGAATCGGGAGCGGATCTTTCGGCAACGGCGGAACCATCAGCATTTCCGGCGGCACAATACATGCAACCGGGGGCCTTTCCAGCTCCGGCATCGGCGGCGGATATATGGGCAGCGGCGGAAACACCAGCATATCAGGCGGCACGGTGACCGCAACCGGCAGCGCAGGGGCCGCCGGCATCGGCGGCAATATCAACGGCGGAACCATCAACATTTCCGGCGGCACGGTGACCGCAACCAGCAACGGCTATGCCGCCGGCATCGGCGGCGGATCAGAAAATGGCGATGGCGGAACCATCGGCATTTCCGGCGGCACCGTGACCGCAGCCGGCGGCCTTTATGGCGCCGGCATCGGCGGCGGATATAATGGCGACGGCGGAGCCATCGGCATTTCCGGCGGTACGGTGACCGCGACCGGCGGCCTTTATGGCGCCGGCGTCGGCGGCGGCGTATATGGAGACGGCGGAACCATCAGCATTTCCGGCGGGAAGGTCTATGCGGCACGCAGCAGCGGAGACACAGGCGCCCAGGATATCGGACATGGTCAGCTCGCCACAAATACAATCTTCACCCTCTCCGCAAGCGCGGCGGTTTTTCTGGAGAACGACAGCTATGCCGTACCCACGATCCTCGGGCTGCAAGCGCACTATAGCCCGGTGCCGTTCGTCGGCAACACCGCTAACGGCATCACCGTCCCCGCCTCATGGACAACCGCGCAGGGCGCGTTCCTGCCGCCGTACGTGCCCCAACCCGCAGCCGTTAGCGTGCCGCAAACCGGGGACGGCAGCCGCATGGGCCTGCGGATTGCGCTGGCAGGCGTTACGGGAGCAGCGCTTTCCCTCGTATTGGTTCTGCGGCGCAGACGGCGCGCCTGACACTCCCGCAGCCAGGCAGGCGGAGTCGCCGGCGTTTATCAAACAAGCAACTTATACTATTTGATTTCACGAATCACGTTCCTAATAGAAGAAAAACAACGATACGGCGGCAATCATCAGGTAGTACAGGGCGCAGGGAATCATGTTGTACAGGATGATCCTGCCCTCGTTTCCGGTTGCCCCGGCCGTCGAGGTGACTGCGATCACGTTGTTGATGCAGATCATATTCCCGATCGCGCCGCCGCTTAATTGCAGGCTGATGACCGCGGCCACCGGCAGGTTTAAAAGCAGCGCGGTTTGCAGCTGCAGCGGCGAAAACAGAATGCTTGACACCGTACAGGAGCCGGATACAAACGCGCCGATCACGCCGATGACGGGCGACGCGAAGGGGAAATACCGTCCGGTCGCGTCCGCCAGCGATATCGCGATCTGGTTGAGCATACCCGGAAGGCCCGAATGGTTCACGCCGGAGTTCATCATCACCTGCACCATGGCGACGCCGCAGAATAAGGCGGCGGCGATCTTCCCAAGCTGCAGGGCCGTGGTTTTCCAAACGCCGAAAACCTCCCGCCACGTAAGCTTGCAGGCAAACGCAGTTATCAGCGCCACCAGAACGAACGGGATGATACCGGGGTTATACAGCCATTCCAACGAAAAATCGACGCCTGCAACCCCGAACAGGCCGGAGATCTTCAAAACGGATGATTTGAGGACCGCCTTGAGCCCGAAGGCGTGAATCCGGGTCAGCAGCAGGATTGCGGCAATCGCGACATAGGGAAGCCAGGTCTTCGCCAGGGATTTTCTGGGAAAACCGGCGGACGGGTCCTTCCGGACGGGTTTCGGCGCCGTGCTGTGCGCGGGCGCAAAATCCCACACGTAGCGCGGGATTAGGAACCCTTTTTTCGCGGCAAGCACCGTGGCGCCCAGGCCGACCAGCGAGCCGATGATCGAGGGGAACTCGGGGCCCGCAAACACCGCGAGCAGGGAATAGGGCGTAACGAACGCCGCGCCCGAAAACAGCGCGAACGGCAGGATTTCCAAAGCGGAGCGCAGCTTGCGTTCCTTTCCGTAGATCAGCGTCAGCGCCGACGCGATCATCACCGGAACAAGCAGCCCGCCGACGCCCAAAAACAGCGCCGTGAGGCCGGAAACATCCCGCGTAAAAGCCTCCGGCTGCATCCCCGCCGCGCTCACACCCGAAGCGATGGTGGAGACGGTGGTCAGAATCGGCGTTCCCACGGCGGCATACGGCACCGGCGTGCTGTTGGCGATCAGCGCAACCAGGCACGCAGCCATCGGCGGAAAACCAAGGCCCACGAGAAGCGGAGCCGCCAGCGCAGCCGGGGTGCCGAAGCCGGCGGAGCCCTCGATAAACGCGCCGAACATCCACGCGATGATGATCGCCTGTACCCTCCGGTCGGGGGAAATCCGCAGGAAACCGCTGTTGATCGTGTCGATTACACCGGCTTTCCTGAGCGTGTTCAGCAAAAGAATCGCGCCGAATATAATGAACAGCACTTCCCAGGATTTCAGGAAACCGTAGGTTGCGTAAGCCGCCATTTCCCGTATTCCCATTTGCCATACGAACAACGCCAGCAAAAGCGAGGCAGCCAGGGAAACGGCCAGCGATTTCGCGGCCGACATCCGCAGCGCAACCATCAGCACCAGCGCCAAAACCAGCGGGACGGCGGCCAGCAATGCATACATAAACCTTCTCCCCTTAAAACGAAGTTGATTTCCGGCGGCATATTAATGTATACTAAAATGTATACAATATAGTATGCCTATCGTAGCACGCCCCGCAAGCCTTGTAAAGCGGTTTTTGTCCGCCGGGGGCGCGCTGTTTTTCTGCCGGAAAGTGTGATACACTGCAGATAGCCGCCATCCCCGCCGCCGGCGCCGGTTCCATCCCGCCGTTGAGGAAATCGTCATGAATCAAACCGAAACCGCAGAAAAACGGGCGTATGATTATATTCGCGACAGGATCATCGCCAAGGAATACCTGCCCCGCGAACGCATCGTCGAAAACGATGTGTCCGAAGCGACCGGAATCAGCCGCACCCCCATCCGGGTTGCCCTGCGCAAGCTGAGCTACGAAGGCCTTGTGACGATCCGGCCCAACAAGGGGACGTTCGTCGCCAGCCCGACGCCCGAAGAAATACGGGACGTGTTCGAATGCCGCAAATATATCGAAGCGACGGTCATCCGGCTGGCCTGCGGCCGGATCACCAGCGAGGAAATCGACTGGCTGGAAAGCGTCATCGAACAGGAACCGGTAGCCTATGCCAGCAGAAACTACGGCGGGTTTGTGAGCCTGAACGGCGACATCCACATGCTGATCGCCGAGGCGGCCCATAATTCGTTTTTCGTCAAAATCGTGGAAGAGCTGCTGACCCGCAGCGGCATCTACCTGCTGTTTTTCAGCAACTTTATGGTCCGGCGCTTTGAGGATTGGGAGCCGTACAAGGAGCACCGCGCCATCCTGGACGCGCTGAAACGGCGCGATGAAAAAGCCTGTGAACAGGCGATGAAAGACCACATCGAGCAGTCCTATACCCGCATCGCCGGCAGCCGCTGACCGGCGACTTTATTGATCCATCATCGAAAACAGGTCGAGCTGGTTGGACTGGGCCATGTTTTCCAGCGCGCCCTGTTTGGTGAGCATGTCGATCACGCTGTCGCCCGCGCGGGCGCGGTTTCGCAGGTCCTCTATGGAGAGAAAGTCCGCCTTGGCCCGTTCGGCCACGATGCCGTCCGCCACGGCTTCGGGGAAGCCGTTGATGGACAGGAAGGGGCAGCGCAGGCCGTCTCCCTCGATCAGGAAGCGGCGCTTGTCGCTTTTGTACAGGTGCACGGGCAGCAGCTTGTAGCCGCGGAGATTCATCTCCAAAATCATGTGCAGCGCGTTTTTCTCGCGCTCCTCGGTCGGCGTCATGCGGTCGTCGCGGGTGAGAAAACTTTTCACACGCTCGCGCACGGCCTGCATGGGCACGAGCATGGAGCCCGCGTCGAACCCGTCGGCGCGCACGGAGAAGTAGGCCGCGTAATAGGACAGCGGCTCGTGCACCTTGTACCACGCGACCCGCAGCGCCATGATGACGTACGCCGCTGCGTGGCTGCGCGGGAACATGTACTTGATCTTCTGGCAGCTCTCGATCGCCCACTGCGGCACCTGCTTGTCCCGCATGGTCTGCTCCATCTCCGGCGTCAGGCCCCTGCCCTTGCGGACACGCTCCATGATGTCGAAGCTCGCCTTGAAATCCACGCCCTTCCCGATCAGAAAGTTCATGATATCGTCGCGGGTGCAGAAGCATTCCGCGAGCTTTGCCGTGCCCGACTGGATCAGGTCCTGGGCGTTACCCAGCCATACGTCCGTGCCGTGGCTCAGGCCCGAAATGCGGATGAGCTCCTCCATGGTTTTGGGCATGGTATCGGCAAGCATGCCCTGCACAAACCCGGTGCCGAACTCGGGGATTCCCAGCGTGCCCGTGGGGCTTAACAGCTCCTCGGGCTTTACATTAAGCGTTTCCGTGCCCAGGAACAACCCCATCACGCCCGGGTCGTTGAGCGGCAGGCCGAGGCAGGGGATGCCCGTGATCTCCTCCAGATAGTGCAGCATCGTGGGGTCGACATGCCCCAGGCAGTCCAGCTTCACCAGAATGTCGTGCATGGAGGAAAAATCGAAGTGCGTGGTCAGCACCCCGCCCCCCGCGTCGTCGGCCGGATGCTGAATGGCCGTGAACTGGCTGATGTGGTATTGCTTGGGCAGCACCACGATACCGCCGGGATGCTGGCCCGTGGTGCGCTTCACACCCTTGAGGCCCTCGGCGAGCCGTTCCTTGTGCGCGCGCCCGGCGCGGACGCCGTGCGATTCCAGGTACTTGGCCGCGAAGCCGAAGGCCGTTTTTTCCGCCAGGGCGTTGATCGTGCCCGCGCGGAACACAAACCCCCTGCCGAACAGCTCTTCCACGTAGGCGTGGGCGCGGGACTGGTAATCCCCGGAAAAGTTCAGGTCGATATCGGGCACCTTGTCGCCCTTGAAGCCCAGGAACACCTCAAACGGGATATCGAAACCGTCCCGGACCATCGGCTCGCCGCAGTCTTCGCACAGCTTTTCGGGCAGGTCCACGCCGACGGTGGCCAAATGCTGCGCGAACTCGGTTTTATGGCAGCGTTCGCAGCGGTAGTGCGGCGGCAGGGGGTTCACCTCCGTGATGCCGCACAGCGTAGCGACGAAAGAGCTGCCCACGCTGCCGCGCGAGCCGACCAGATACCCGTCGGAAAGCGACTTTTGCACAAGCTTCTGGGCGATGGCGTACAGGGTGGCGAACCCGTAGCCGACGATGGAATGGAGCTCCTTTTGCAGCCGCTGCTCGATCAGCTCCGGCAGCGGGTCGCCGTAGAGGGCCCGCGCCTGCGCGCGGCTCATGGTTTCCACGGTTTCCGCCGCGTCGTCCCACACGGGCTGGAAGGTT
This sequence comes from Candidatus Limiplasma sp., assembly GCA_963674895.2. GTDB lineage: Bacteria > Bacillota > Clostridia > Christensenellales > Aristaeellaceae > CAXXOK01. The sequence goes on along the minus strand of CAXXCY010000001.1, from coordinate 782,113 downwards.
TCCGCGCCGTCCGGGTGTTTGGGAAAGAGCGTCAGCTCCTCCACCTGCGCGGCGATGGCCTGCGGGTTTGCAACCACGACCTCGTACGCCTTTTCATCGCCCAGATAGCTAAACTCGGCGAGCATCTCGTCCGTGGTTTTGAAGTAGAGCGGCGGCTGCAGATCGGCGTCCTCATAGTTGGTCGCCGCCTGCAGGATGGCGCGGAATACGGCGTCCCGCGGCTCCTTGAAATGCACGTCGCCGGTGGCAACCACGGGCTTTTTTAGCGTTTCCCCGAGGGCGACGATGCGGCGGTTGAAATCGCGGAGCTGCTCCTCGCTCTCCGCCTCGCCGTTTCTGAGCATAAAGGCGTTGTTGCCGACGGGCTGGATTTCCAGATAGTCGTAAAACGACGCGATTCTCAACAGCGTTTCATCCGTCCGGCCCGCGGCCACCGCGCGGAAAAGCTCCCCGGCCTCGCATGCGCTGCCGACCAATAGCCCCGCCCGGTATTTTTCGATCAGCCGGCGCGGGATGGTGGGCGTGCGCCGGAAGTATTTGAGGTGGGATTCGGTGACGATGCGGTTGAGGTTTTCCATGCCCTCGCGCGTTTTGCACAGCAGCATGATGTGGTTCGGGTCGCCGTAGCTTTCGCCCCGCACGACCGAATCGAGGTCCGCGAGGGTTTTCCCGCCGCGCCCCGCGATCTCCGAAAGCATGATCTGCAGGCATTTGGCGGTGGCCGCGGCGTCGTGCACGGCGCGGTGTGCGTTGGTGAGCGGCACCTTGAACATGCGGCACAGCGCGCCCAGACGGTAGCTGTTGCGGCCGGGGTAGAGGCGGCGCGCCAGGGACAGAGTATCCAGCACCGGCGCGAAGAAGCTGAGGTCGTTCCGCCGCGCCTCCGCTTTGAGGAACGCGATATCAAACGACGCGTTATGCGCGGCCACGGCGCGGGCGCCGATGAATTCCAGCAGCTTTGCGACGCCCTCGGCGGCGGGCGGCTTGCCCGCGAGCATCGCGTCGGTGATGCCCGTAAGCTCCGTGATTTTCGGGCTCAGCGGCACGCCCGGATCGCACAGCATGCTGAACTCTTCGTGCACAACGCCGTCCGTCAGCATCACCGCGCCGATTTCGATAATGCGGTCGGCCACGGGCGACAGGCCCGTGGTTTCGAAATCCAGCACCACGATGGATTCGGACAGCGCGCGCGCGTCCGCGTTTTTCACCAGCGGCACGACGTCGCACAGGTAGCCCTCCATGCCGGGGATCAGCTTAATGCCCTTCGCTTTAGCGGCGGCGAACGCCGCGGGGTACGCCTGCGTAACCCCGTGATCGGTAATCGCCACGGCGGGATGCCCCCACCTGGCCGCCTGCTCGATCAGCAGGGCGGCGTCCGCCGTGGCGTCCATGGCGGACATGGTGGTGTGCATGTGCAGCTCCACGCGCTTTTTGCCCCCGGGGGCCAGGTCCTCCCGTTCCAGGGAGGGCATAATCTGCAGATCGCGGACATTTACGGAAAGCTCGTCCAGAAAGCTGTCCATCTTGCATTCGCCGCGCAGCCGCACGCGGACGCCCTTTTGCACCTGCTCCGCCTGCTTGGCGGCGCGCTCCTTCTGGGCGCGGGTGGGCGGCTCCTCGGCGTTGCGCATGCGGTAACGGTAAAACGCCTTGCAGTATACGGTGGAGGTTTCATCGCCGACGGCGAAGCTCAAAAGCGCGGTTTCCCCGCCCTTGAGCTCGCGGAACACAGGGCTGCCCGCCACCTCGCCCTCGATCACCACCACGCCGCTTTCCTCGGTCAACTCCACGATGGGCACAGGCTTTTCGGCGATGGCGCGGCCCTTGACCGCCTCCCCCTTCGGGGCTTTCGCGGCTGTTTTCCTCGCCGGTTTTTGCCTCTCCGGCGCCGGCGGGTCCTCTGGAGGCGTCTCGTCTGCCGCGGCGGTGTGCGGGTTGCCTTCGCGGTCCTCCGCATGCTGCTCCTCCCGCCGCGCCTCGGCGTCCGCGCGCATGCGCTCCACCCACTGTTCGCGCTCGCCGCACTTTTCCAGGGCCACGGGCAGCTTCAGCCGGAAGATATCCCACACAGCCTGCGACAGCTTCTCGTCCAGATGGTTGCGCTTGAAGAAATGAACGGCAAAATCGTCCGGGCAGACGAGCAGGATGCGCCCGCCGTCGATCGACCAGCCCACGTCCTCCAGCCACGTGGAAATCGCCGGGCTCTGGCGGCGCAGGAACGCCTTGAGCAGCGGCATGTATTTGGCAACGTCGGTTTGAAAATCGTCCGCGAGATGCGGCGAGGCGACGCGCAGCGCGATGCGCATCCCGGGGAACAGCGCCGTCAAGCGCCGGTCCAGTTTTAAAAACGCCTGCTCATCCACCAGCACGTCGCACAGAAGGCTGAAGTACGCCTTGTTGTCCGCCGCGCGGAAGAGCACGCGCTCAATCGAAAGCTTCCCCTTGAGTTCGGGAAGCGTGTTTTCAAGGGTTTGGATCAGTTCGGCTTTGTTCAACTTGAACTCTCCTGACGCGCTTGATTAAGAGGTCCGCAAGGTCGCCCTCCACAGGCTCGGGCTGTTTTCCTTTCTCAAAGATCACGCCCTTGCCGTGCCCGCCGCCGGCCAGCCCGATATCCGCTTCCCTGGCCTCGCCCGGGCCGTTGACCACGCAGCCCATCACCGCCACGGTGAGGGGCGTCTTCATATCGGCAAGCTCTTCCTGCACGCGCGCGGCGATGCCCGCCACGTCGATGCCCGTGCGCCCGCAGGTGGGGCAGGACACGATGTTGATCCCGCCCTTGCGCAGCCCGCAGGCTTTCAGAATGGAAATTCCCGCCGCGATTTCCGGCACGGGATCGCCGGTCAGGGACACGCGGATGGTATCGCCGATGCCCATCAAAATCAGCGCGCCGATGCCGACCGCGCTTTTCACATGCCCCTCGCCGGGCAGCCCCGCCTCGGTGACGCCCAGGTGCAGCGGATACTCGCACTGCGCGGCGGCCAGCCGGTACGCCCTGACGGTCAGGGGCACGTCGCTTGCTTTCAGACTGAGCACGATATCATAAAAGCCCGCCTTTTCCAGCAGCGACGCGTGCTTAAGCGCGCTTTCCACCATGCCCTCGGCGGTCACCCCGCCGTACTTGCCCAGGATGTCCTTTTCCACCGAACCGGAGTTCACGCCGACCCGGATGGGCGCGCCGTGCGCCCTGGCACAGTCGGCCACCAACCGCACCTTCTCCGCCGAACCGATGTTGCCCGGATTGATGCGCACCTTCGCCGCCCCGCGCGTAAGCGCGCCCACCGCCAAATCGGCGCGGTAGTGGATATCGGCTACGATGGGCACGGGCGATTCGGCGCAGATTCTTTGGAAGGCGGGCAGACATTCGTCGTCGTACACGCTCACACGCACGAGATCCGCGCCCGCAGTAGTGAGCGCGCGGATCTGCGAAAGCGTTTTCTCCGCGTCCCGCGTGTCGGTGTTGGTCATGGACTGCACGGTGACGGGCGCGCCGCCGCCGATGGGTACGCCGCCGATCAGCATACTGCGGGTCATGCTATTCCTTCTCCCGGAGAATGTAGATCGGGCGGCGCTTGGTTTCCAGATAGGTTTTGGAGAGGTATTGGCCCAGGATACCGATGCAGAACAGCTGGATGCCGCCCAGCAGCAGCACGATGCAGATCGTCATCGGGAAGCCTATTACGGGGTCGCCCCAGACCAGCGTTTTAATAAAGAAGAACAATAGAAGGAGCAGCGCGACGATGCAGAAAACCACGCCCGTAACGCTCGCGATCGCCAGCGGTGCGGTGGAAAACCCGATGATGCCGTCCAGCGAGTAGAGCAGCAGCTTCCAGAACGACCACTTGGTTTCGCCCGCGACGCGCTCGATGTTCTCGTATTCGAGCCATTTGGTGTTGAAACCCACCCAGCCGAAGATGCCCTTGGAAAAGCGGCTGACCTCCTTTAAGGAGAGGATGGCGTCGACCATCTGCCGGGTCATCAGGCGGAAATCGCGCGCGCCGTCCACGACCTCGGTCTTGGAGATGCGGTTGATGAGGTGGTAAAACCGGCGCGCGAAAAAGGAGCGGAGCTTCGGCTCGCCCTTGCGGGTGACGCGGCGGGTGGCCACGCAGTCAAACTCGCCCGTTTCCAGCGTCTCGAGCATTTCGGGCAGCAGCGCGGGCGGGTCCTGCAAATCCACGTCCATCACGGCGACGCAGTCCCCCGTGACCGCCTCCAGGCCCGCGTACAGCGCCGCCTCCTTGCCGAAGTTGCGCGAAAAGGACAGGTAGTGCACGCCGGAATCCTTCGCCCGCAGCTTCTTCATCTGCGCCAGGGAGCCGTCCCGGCTGCCGTCGTTGACGAACCACACCTCGGGTTCGGCCGGGAGCTTTTTCAATACTTTCTTCAATTCCTTATAGAACAGAGGAATGGCTTCTTCCTCGTTATAGCACGGGACGACGATGCTGATGCGCTTCATGGATCCGCCCTCCGTTTCGGTTTGCCTGTGCACCCATTTTAGCATGTTTTCACCGGAAAGAAAACCGCCTTCCAGCGGCGGGCGGCTTCGGTGCGGGATGGGCGCAAAAGCGGCGGGCACGGCCGGAAACAAGGCGCAGGCCCGGTTTGCGCCCATCCCGCGCCGCGCGGTTGCCTGCGCCGGTTTTTGCAGCTAAATCGAATTTCTCCGGTACACCTGCAGGTTGGACCGGTTTTTTTTGACGGCGGAAAACATAATGTGGATTTTGCTTTCCGAAAGGAACAGGGACCCGAGCAGCAGCCTGTCCTTCAGCGGAATCCGCTTCCATTCGTATCCCTTGAACAGGTCGCTCACTAGAAACTCCTCGCCGCTTTTCAGAAAGGCGATCTCCCGTATCGCCTGCGCCATCAGCCCCTGCACGCTCGGGGACGCCGCCTGATTGGTTTGCATATCGTCCGCTCCTCTCGATACTTCTCTTGTTTTATAATTTCTGCGCACGTAAAAATAGTTCCCCTGTGAAACATTCCCCTATGCGGATAATGAGCCTCGTCTTTCCCGTATTGCCAGCGCCGTTTGAAGTTATGTGTTTCGATATACCGCCGCCGAATTGGATTGCCCGCCGATCGTTCTTTTCAGTGCTTCCTTTGCATTATGCTTTCTGCGTTTGTAAAAACTACGTCCTTTGTGTATACGGTTCCGGTATTGCAAACCGCCGGTGCGCGCCCCTTATCGTTCGATTCGTGCCTTTGCCATTCCCATTCCGGAGCGGCGCCGCTTAATTGTCCCTCGTACCGTCCGTTCAGTTTCCAAATCCATGAATTCGTTGTGTTATCAGGGATAACGCGTTACCAATAAATCAGCTTAACAATCACGTTATTGATATGCATAGTATATGGATTTCCACGATATCCGTCAAGCACAGGCAGGACTTCACGGGCGGCGGGCAGAAATTCTCATTGCTGATGATGCGCCGGGCCCCTTTCATCGGCGATGGATGGATGCTTCGGTGAATTTCCCGTATGCCCAATTTGCAGTTTACTCCGCGCACAGCCCGCCCATGTAACGATGCCGGGGCCGCGCGGCGGACGATACCCTCTCCTTGCATGACGACGCCTGTTCTAAAACGCCACAGCGCCCGCACAAGGCCGGGAGGATTACGGTTGAGTGAATTTTTGGTACCGCTGAACGAGCAGCGCGCGCGGGACATGCTGCGCAACCTAAGCTTTTTCACATCCTACTCCAAAAAGGGCGCGCAGCGGGTGCAGGAGCTTTTGCATACGCACTATCCGCGGCTGTTTGAGCGCATGGAGGAACGCCCGTTTGAAAACGGTGCGTTCACCCTGGAGATGGCGGGCGCGAGCATCACCACCCCGCTGATCTTCGTATCGCACCTGGACAGCCTCTCGTGCAAGACGCCGCCCAAGGGCGACGGCAAGATGATCGTCCCGTTGCAGCGCGCGCACCTGGTCGCGCTTTTGGAAGCGCTGGACGCGCTGATCTCCGAGGGTTACCGTCCGGGCGGCGACCTGATTTTGGCGCTGTCGATGGACGGGCTGTCCGGCGGCGCGGGCGCGAAATCCATCGCCGAATACCTGAGCCGCCGCAAGATCTCCCCATGCTTCGTACTGGACCATGGCGGCTATGTAACGGACGCGGCCTTCCGCCGGTTCCTGCCCGAAGGCTCCCCGCTGGCGCTGATCGGCATCACCGAAAAGGGGCAGCTGGAAGGGCATATCGACGTGAGCGAGGCGCCCTACGGCACCATGGGCAGCGCGCTGAACACGCTGCTCAAGAACGGGGACTGGCTCACCCGCCACGCGCGGCGCGCCGAGCTGTGCCGGGCGAGCGAGCTAATGCTCAAGTCCCTTTCGGACCACGCGCCGATGCGCTTCCGCCTGCTGCTCCGGCATCCCCGGTTCTTTTTCCCGATCCTGCGCATGCGCTGGCACAGGCGCGAGATCATGGACCAGTTTTTCTTAAGCGAGCTCACGGTCACCGCGATCCAAACCAAGGGCGAGCCATCCCGCCCGCCGTCCACGGCCTCGCTGAGCTTTTCGCTCAAGACCGCGCCGGGTAAGCGCAAGCTTACATGGTGGCAGGCGCGTCTTGATCAAAACACCTGCCGGCAGGGCGCGAAGCTGACCGTGACCATCGAAAACGAGCATTCCCAGGCCAGCCAGGTCGGCCATCCGGCGTGGGACGCGCTGGAGACCGCGATCGAAATCCTGTTCGACCGCGTGGTCATCGCCCCCTGCCTGTCGCCGCATGTGACGGACGGGCGGTTCTACGCGCCGCTCAAGGGGAACGTGTACCGCTTCTCCCCGTTCCTGCTCTCGGCGCAGGAAGCCCTGCGCGGCGAGTGCGCCGCCGATGACGACGCGATGCAGACGGCCGTGCAGTTCTTCCGGCAGATGCTGTCTGTGTAACGCGCGGCGTACGTATAGCACTATGCGATCCATAACCATATTCATAGAAAGCGTATAGCGCGCATGGAAAGGGAAACACGATGAAGAAAAAGGGGAAATTCAAGACACATTTTGTCACAGGACTTTTGCTGCTCCTCCCCATTGCCATATCCGTTTGGGTCCTGGTGCAATTATTCAAATGGGCCGATTCTATCCTGGGAGACGCTTTATACCAATATCTTGGCACGAGAATCCCCGGCCTTGGGATTATCGTCACGATACTCATCATTTATCTCATCGGGGTGTTTTCAAGCAGGCTCATTGGCAAAAGCATTACCCGGAAAATCGAGTCGCTTCTCGAAAAAACCCCGATCCTCAAAGTAATCTACAAGCCGCTGAAGAACATCTTCAGCAAGTTCTCGGACGTCAGCAAAAGCAACTTCAAGCAGGTTGTCGTGGTTGATTTCCCGGATTCAAAAGGCAAAAGCATCGGGTTTATCACCAATAACCACATCGCCCTGGATGAACGTGACAAGGTATGTGTGTTTGTGCCGACGTCGCCAAATCCGACCATGGGATTTTTAATGCTGTACGACCGGGCCGACGTTACGGGCGTCGATTTGACGGTAGAACAGGGCCTGAGCATGGTCCTGTCGATTGGAAGCTCGTATGAGGGAAATATCCGTTTCGCCGGCGACGCCCGGCTGGAACCGGAACCGGCGGCGGCGCAGCCTGTTCCCGTACAGGCCGAAGACGGACCAGGCGCATAGCCGTCCGGTACGCTGCCGGCGCCGCTTTCCCTGAAAGCGCGGGCTGGCCTGTGCTATACTATGGTTACTATCCGGGGTTTACGGCGGTATGGGCCGCGGGGAATACGCGAAAGCCGCTGGTTCCGCAGGCGGCCGCAGCACCCTGTCCCCGATCACGGCAGACGGGAGGGTTTCGTTTGCTCGGCATACTCTACCTGCTGTTCTTCATCGCCGGCGGGGTACTGATCGCGCGGTACTGGCTGCCGCGGCGGCGCGCGCTGACCCGCTGGTATCTGGGGGCGGCACTCGGCGTGTTCCTGATGATGTGGCTGCCCGCGCTGTGGGCGTACGCCGTGAGGTTTTCCGCGCTTGCGCACGAGCTGGCGGCGGGGACGCTTGCCCTGCTGGTCGTGGGCGCATACTATACCATGGACAAGGCGGCCCCGCTGCCGTTTTCGGATAAGGACAAAAGCAACCTGAAGCTCCTCCTCCTCCTCGCCCTGCCGCTCACGGCGCTGGCGGGGTATTTGGAATACACGCATTCCATCCGTCCGGCGATCGACGGCTACCACGTGGGGCAGAGCACCTACGGCGACCTGTCGCTCCACCTGGCGGTGACGGCTTCGGCGGTCAACGCCTCCTTCCCGCTTCATAACAGCCTGATGGCCGGGGCGACGATGGTGTACCCTTACCTGTCGGACACGATCGCGACCTCGATGCTGATGATGGGCATGGGGCTGCCCATGGCGATGGCGTTCACGGGGACGCTTTTATGCATGCTCACGTTCGCGGGGTACGTGCTGCTGTGCGCGGAGCTTTGCCGCAAGCGGGGCGCCGCGGCGCTGGCGGTGCTGCTGCTGTTTTTAAACGGCGGGCTGGGATTTTTCTACACGCTTTCCGGCACGGTGGAAAACGGCGTGAAGACCACGCTGTGGGACAACCTGAACACCGTCATGACCGGCTATTACAAAACCCCGACCAACCAGCCCGATCCCTATAACCTCCGCTGGGTGAACATCATCTGCGACATGCTGATTCCGCAGCGCGGGTTCATGGGCGGCTGGGCGATGCTGATGCCTGTGTTTTTGCTGATTTTACCGCCGCTGAAAAACAGGAAGCGCCCAGCGGTCCGCGCGATGGTTACGGCGGGCGTGATCGCGGGCGGCATGCCGCTGTTGCACACGCACAGCTTTCTGGCGCTGGGGATCGCGAGCATCGGGTTTTGCGCTTTCACCGTACTGGATGCCCCACGGGGGAAGCGCGTACGGGCGCTCATGCCGTTCCTCTGGTACGGGGGCATCGCCGCGACGCTGGCGCTGCCGCAGCTTGTGAACCTGACGTTCAAGCAGGCGATCTCGTCGGACCATTTCCTGCGCTTCCAGTTCAACTGGTGCAACAACCGCGGCGGAAACGGCCTGGTGGAGCCGTACTTCTGGTTTTACATCAAAAACGTCGGCGTTCCCTATCTGCTGATCCTGCTCGCGCTGTTCCAGCGCAAGCATAGCCTTCCGGCGGACCGCCTGACGGCGGCCGAAGACCCCGCCGTGAAACGGGCGGCGCGGCACAACGCAGCCGTGCGCCAGTACCGGCTGATTGCCGCCGGCGCGTTTTTGATATTGCTGATCGCGGAGTTCATCATCTTCCAGCCCAACGAGTACGACAACAACAAGCTGATCTACGTGTGGTTCATGCTCAGCCTGCCGATGGCCGCCGATTACGCGGTGACGCTGTACCGCAAGCTGCGCGGCGTGGGTGGACGGCGTGTGATCGCGGCGCTGTTTTTGATCGCGTGCTTCCTCTCGGCGGGGCTCACGGTCGCGCGCGAGTGCGTGAGCGACTACCAGGCGTACACCAATGAGGATATCGCGGCCGCCGACTTTATTCTGGAAAACACGCCCGAGCACAGCGTGTTTGTAACCGGCACCCAGCACTTAAACCCTGCCGCGTCGCTGGCCGGGCGCACGATCGTCAACGGCAGCGACCTGTACCTGTACTTCCACGGCTATTCCACCACGGAGCGCAAGGCCGCGCTTCGCGCCTTCTATGAAAACCCGGCCGGGAATCTCGGCCTGCTTTCCGAGTACGGCGCGGACTATATCTACGTGAGCGCCTGGGAGCGCACGACCTATGCCGTGGATACGGACACGCTGGACGCGCTGTTTGAGCGGGTGTACGAAGGCGACCGGGGCGGCACCGTGATCTGGCGCGTTCCGGACGCCGGGGCGGCGCAGCTATGATTGACCCGTTCCTGAAATATTCCCTGGATAAGCAGCGCAAAATCCGCGCGATGCTCTTGCTTAACGGCCGGCTTGCGCAAAAAACCGTGGCCGTGCTTTCGCTTAATGAAACCACGGCCTCGCTGAAACTCGGCGCGAAGAAGGAGCCCGTCACGGTGAGGCTTGCCGATATCCTCAGCTGCGATTACGCGCGGGGAGACCACGGGGAGGAAGCGTAGGGACGGGGTTAATGAGGAATGTGGAGTTAGGAATTAGGAATTGAGGAAAGATTGCTTCGCAATCTTCCGATAAAGTCCTATTTGATTTCTCTTCGAGCTTCCTAGCATATACTGTTTCGGGATAAAGAACCATTCAATTCATTCGGCTGCGCAGGCAACCTCACCGCAATTCCTCATTCCTAATTCATAATTCCTCCTTGATTTACGCAACCTGTGGTTGCGTATTTCTCCCGTTTGGCTAACGGCGGTTGGTGGCCTTCGCCGCCGGAAGCCGTATACTGAGGAAGCATCGATGCACAGGGGGACCCCCTCAGACAAGGAGGGAAATACAATGCACTTCACAACCAACCTGCAGGCGCTGCGCAAGACGCACGGCAACCTGAGCCAGGAGGCGCTGGCGGACAGGATGAACGTGTCCCGCCAGACGGTATCCAAATGGGAATCGGGGGCGGCGTACCCAGAGGTGGAAAAGCTGATCGCGCTTTCCGACTTCTTCCACTGCACACTGGACCAGCTGCTGCGCGAGGACCTGGGCGCGGAACCGGACGCCTATTCCCCGGTCACGATCGTAATCGTGGAGCGCTTCCGCATGGCGCAGTACATGGTCATCAGCGGCGAGCCGGAGGACGACAGCATCGCGCACATGGAGCAGTGGGCCAGGCGCAGCGGGCTTGACAAATTCACCCTCATCGGCTGCGACATGCCGATGCTCTCCCTGGAGCAGAAAACCGTGTACGGCCTGCGCGGCTATATGGCCGCGGTCATCCTGCCCGACGGCTTTACGAGCCAATGCGAGGGCGTGCGCGACGCCTGGCAGGAGACGGGCAAGTACGCGCGCATCTCCATCCGCAACCCGTTCGTCGCACCCTTCGATCTGATCCCCAACGCCTACAAGGCCATCCAGAAATATATCGAAAAGCACGGCATCCGCCACTGCAGCGCCGAAAACCAGCTGTGCTGCTTCGAGCATACCTATGACCGGGGCGCCGATAAGTTTATGGATGTTTACATCGCCGTGGATATGCTCACCGAAGGCGGGGAACCCATAACGCTGGGATAGGCAAGCAAAACGCCGGAATCCGTGGTATAATCAGGCAGGGCCGCATGCCCTGCTTTTTTCGCAGAAACAAGCAACGGAAAGGACAACATGCCGCATGCAGAAATTGAAAACCCTATACGGCGAGAAAAAACAGGAACTTTGGGAAATGGTCCGCTATATCGTCGCCGGGGCACTGACCACGGCGGTCAGCCTGATCGTATCCTACGGCTGCTATATGCTCATGGCGGAGGACCATACCATCAACGGCGCGACCACCGCGCACGTCGCCATCGGCAACGTGATCTCCTGGGTCGTCGCGGTCATCTTCGCGTTCTGGATCAACCGGTGGATGGTGTTCCGTGTAAAATACGCCGACCAGAAAACGCGGTTTACGGCGTTCTTTCAGTTCGTCTCGGCGCGCGTGGTCAGCCTTCTGGTGTTCGAGGTGGGGATGGCCGCGCTCTTGAACGTATTGGGCGTGCAAAACCTGTTCGGGCGCATCATCGTGCTGGTTTTTGTGATGATTTTCAACTATGTGGCCAGCAAATTCTGGATCTTCAAGCAAACGCCGTAACCGCCGCGCGGCGGTTTTCTTCACGCCAATTTTACATACCATCTTTCCAACCCGGCCAAATTGCGTTATACTATGGTTGCCAATTCGTGATTGCGATTGCAAAGGAGCAGCGTCATGGCTAATAGTTCAGGCAACATGGTAAGCGAAGAAGGTTGCATGGCCCCCTTCGCGCCGCTCGGGCTCATCGTAATGCCCGGCTGTGAAGAATTGGGGGCAAAAGTAAACGACTGGCTGATGACCTGGCGTGAAAGCCGGGAAGCGATCGAAGAAAACCACACCCCGCTGTCCGGTATTTTGGGCGCAGACCGTGAAGACTTTTTGATCAAGATCGAATGCCCGCGCTTTTCCACAGGCGAGGGCAAGGGCATGATTAAATCCACCGTCCGCGGATACGATATCTATATCATTTCCGATATCGGCGCATACAACGTAACGTTCGACATGTACGGCAAGCCAGTTCCCATGTCGCCCGACGACCATTACCAGGATCTCAAGCGAATCATCACCGCCATCGGCGGCCGCGCGCGGCGCGTGAATATCATCATGCCGATGCTCTACGAGGGCCGCCAGCACCGCCGCACCAGCCGTGAAAGCCTGGACTGCGCCATGGCGCTGCAGGAACTGGAGCACCTCGGCGTTTCCAACATCATCACCTTCGACGCGCACGATCCGCGCGTGCAAAACGCCGTGCCCCTGGTCGGGTTCGACAGCGTAAAACCGACGTACCAGATTTTAAAGGCCCTGATGCGCGAGCAAAAGGACCTGTGGCTGGACAAGCGGCATATGATGATCGTAAGCCCGGACGAGGGCGCGATCGACCGCAACATCTTCTATTCCTCGGTGCTCGGGCTGGACATGGGTATGTTTTACAAGCGCCGGGACTATACCCGCATCGTCAACGGGCGCAATCCCATCGTCGCCCACGAATACCTGGGCGACAGCGTGGAGGGCAAGGATATCTTCGTGTCCGACGATATTCTGGCCTCCGGCGAAAGCATTCTGGACCTGGCAAAGGCGCTCAAAAAGCGCGATGCGGCGCGCATCTACGCCGCGGTCACCTTCCCGCTGTTTACGGGCGGGCTGGACGAGTACCACAAAGCCTATGAGGACGGGATCATCACCCGCGTGATCTCCACCAACCTCACCTACTGCACGCCGGAGCTCAAGGCCGCGCCCTGGTTTTTGCAGGCGGACATGAGCAAATACATCTCCTACATTATCGCCACGCTCAACCACGACCGCAGCTTGAGCCCGCTCCTTAACCCCTACGAGCGAATCCACCGGCTGGTGGAGCGCTACCAGGCGGAGCAGGCAGAGCAGGGAATCCGGCTGGTGTAGCGTTTCGGGGTTTCCGCCTCCTGTCCAGCTGTTATATAATCCAAATTCGAACGGGCCGCGATGCGCGGCCCGTCAGATCGTTGATAAACCATGTTTGGCAACGAGATGCCAGCTTGTTCAAAAAGAGCCGGTTTCACGAAACCAAGCGTGGAGCGGGTTTGAGCGTACACGGACGTACGTGATGCCCGCGACATCGCGCGGGTGACAAAGAAAACGGCCTTTTTCAACAAGCTGACGGGCCGCGCATCGCGGCCCGTGTTTTAATCGCCTTTGCCTTATCCCATTGCGCCGCGGTAAGCGTCAAGCTCCCGGTGCCATTCGTCCACGGCGCACGCTCCGGGCACGGTCGGCTCGCCGAACAGAAGGTCCACAAGATAGCGCGGGGTTTTGCCCCCGACGGCCATGGATTTGACGCAGGAAACGCAGTATACGACCACGTCCTGCACAGGCATCTCGCCGGCGCGCTCCTTCATTTTCGCGTACACCTCGTGAAGCGGGCGCGTTGGATACGCGCTGTCGCCGCAGCATTTCTGCTGCGTCCGGGTGAATTCCGGCTCAGTCAGCCGGATGTTCATGCGCTTGAGCAGGGCACGGACCGCCGTGTGCACCTGCGGATGCGTTCGCGTGGGGCACGCATCGTGAATGGTCATCTCCGCGCCGCCGTAATCGGGAAACGGAAAAGTATCGCTGTCGGCGAGCACCTCCCACAGCGAAACGGTGCGGACGGCCGGGTTTTTGATCGGGAAGCGGCGGTGGCAGCCGGGGCAGCAGTCGATGATGCGCGCGCCGTCCGGCAGGCTGCAGCCGTCGTGGCAGCAGGCGGTATACAACGGCATCCCCGCAACATGCGCCCGCAGAAACGCGTGGATTTTCTCCGCCAGTTCCGGCTTGTACAGCATCAGCGCGCATCCGGGTGCAAATACGGTCTGCAAATTTCTATCCTCTCAGTCCGCTCTGGATTGTTCCAGTTCCAAAAGCCGCCGTTTCACCGGCAGGCCCGCCGCGTAACCCGTCAGCGCGCCGTTTGCGCCGACCACCCGGTGGCAGGGAATGAAAACCGCGATCGGGTTTTTGTGGTTGGCCATACCGACCGCGCGCGCGGCCCCAGGCCGGCCGATGCGCCTGGCCACCTGCGCATAGCTTTGCGTCTGCCCGTAGGGGATTAACAGCAGCGCCTCCCATACCCGCCGTTGGAACTCCGTGCCTTCTGGCCGGATGGGCACGGTGAAGCGCCGCCTGCGCCCGCCGAAATACTCCGTAAGCTGCGCGGCGGCAAGATCGGTAAGCGCGTTTCCCCCGCGCGTTTGGAAAAGCGGCATATCGCCAAACTGCACGGCGGTCACCGCTCGGTCGTCGGCGGCGACGGTCATCGCGCCGAAGTCCGTCCGGTACAGCTGCGCCGTGCCCGCGCGCCGCTCTCCCGCAGCTTTGCGGAAGGCGGCGGGAGACATCTCCGCGGCTTTTTCAAACATCGCGTAAAACGCGGAGAGGCTTTCAAACCCGAGCGCGCAGGCGATATCGAGAATCGGCGCGTCCGTCTCCAGCAGGCGGCGGCGCGCCTCCGCCATACGCAGGCCGTCGGCATACGCGCCGGGGGTGACGCCGTATTCCGCCTTGAAGATTTCGATGGCGCGCTTGGGGGAAACGCCAAACCTCTTCAGCCTGTCAAACATCGCGGCTTTTTCCAGAAACCCGCCTTCGACGACCGCTTTCATCCCGCGCGCCAGTTCCCGCGCAGGCTCATAGACCGCCAAATCGGGGCGGCAGCGCTTGCACGGGCGGAAGCCCTCAGCCTCAGCCTGCGCGGGGGTATCGAAGAATACAATGTTTTCGGGCTTCGGCCGCCGCGACGTACACGATGGACGGCAATATACGCCTGTGGACTTGACCGCGTAGGAAAACGCGCCGTCATACCCGGCGTCGTTGCCCGCCACAGCCCGGAGCATCTCCTCCCGCGTCACGTTCTTCCCGCCTTTCGCTCTTTCTCACAGGAAAAGCATACCACCGTTCCCCTTGTTTTTCTTTCTGTTTATGCACATGTAATTTTTAATGAGGAATTAGGAATGAAGAATGAGGAATGGAGGAGAGATTGCTCCGCAATCTCTATTTTTCATACGCTATTGCAGCTTGTCTTTCCAAAAAACAGTAAGTTCATTCGCCAAAGGATTTTACCATTTCTATTCAATCGGTTGCGCAGGCAACCGCACTGCAATTCCTCATTCCTCATTCCTCATTTCTCATTCACCATGCACCCTGCATGCTCCGCTTATCCGTTCGCGCTCTGAATATAGGCGGCCTGGTCCTCCGTGAGCCTGTCGATGGAGAGGCCGAGGGTCCGGAGCTTGAGGGCGGCGACCCGGGTATCGATCGCGTCTGGAACGGTATAGACGGCGGGTTTGAGCTTGCCCCTGTTCTGCGTGAGGTATTCCATGGAGAGGGACTGAAGCGCGAAGCTGATATCCATGATCTCGGCGGGGTGCCCGTCGCCCGCGGCGAGGTTCACGAGCTTGCCCTCGGCGAGCAGATAGACGGTTTTTTGCCTGCCGTCGGGCAGGTCAAAGGTCAGGGCCTCAATATTGTTGCGGACATCCACGATACGCGTTGCTTCCTTTTTGAGCTTCGCAACGGCGACCTCCACGTTGAAGTGCCCCGCGTTGCATAAGACCGCGCCCTCCCGGATGTCCGCGATGTGCTCCGGCGTGACGACGTCCTTGCAGCCCGTGACGGTGATGAACAAATCGCCGGCCTTCACGGCGTCTTTCATCGGCATCACGGCAAAGCCGTCCATCACGGCCTCCACGGCGCGCACGGGGTCGACCTCGGTGACGACCACCTTCGCGCCCAGCCCCTTGGCGCGCATGCTTACGCCCTTGCCGCACCAGCCGTACCCAGCCACGACCACGGTCTTGCCCGCGACCACGAGGTTGGTGGTGCGGTCGATACCGTCCCAAACGCTTTGGCCGGTGCCGTAGCGGTTGTCAAAAAAGCATTTCATCTTCGCGTCGTTGACGCTGATCATCGGGAAGCGCAGGCTCCCGTCCTTGGCGCGGGCGCGCAGGCGCATCACGCCGGTGGTCGTCTCCTCGCCGCCGCCGATCAGGTGTTCGGCAAGGTCGGGCCGCTCGTCGCAGAGGATCTGCGTCAGGTCGCCGCCGTCGTCCAAAATCAGGTGCGGCTTGCAGGAGAGGGTCTGCAGCAGGTGCCCGTGGTACTCCGCATCCGTCGCGGCGTGCCACGCGAACACGTTCACACCCAGCGAGGCCAGCCCGGCGGCAACGTCGTCCTGCGTGGAGAGCGTATTGCAGCCCGTGGCGAATACCTCCGCCCCGCCCGCCTTGAATAAAAGCGCCAGCCGCGCGGTTTTCGCCTCCAGATGGATGGACATCGCGATTTTTAGACCCCTGAACGGCAGCTCTTTGGTAAACCGCTCCTCCAAAACCGCCAGGATGGGCATATGGTTTTTTGCCCATTCGATCTTCTGTAATCCCTGCGGCGCGAGCGCCGCGTTTCTGATGATGGAACTCATACCGATTCTCCTAGTCTTCCCCAATTGTTGTGCATGCCGCCACACGCTCCAAAAGCCTGAGATGCTATCCGGCAAGACGGGGCGGGGTGAATGCTTGCCGCAACCGCAAGCAATACCCGCGGCAGCCGCACAGCTTGGGCTTTCCGGGCGGGCCGGGTTATGATATGATTGTACCGATAATTCGAATCCGTTGCAAGCGACGTTACGACAGGGGGATCGATACAATGAACGTGGTTAAAAACGGCGGCGTGCCATGGACGGATCTGGGCGGCGGCGTGAAGCGCAGGGTTTTGACGCACACGGCGGACGCTATGGCGGTGGAAGTCCAATTTGAGGAGGGCGGCGTCGGCGCCGCGCACAGCCATCCGCACGCGCAGTGCAGCTACGTGCTCTCCGGCGCGTTTGTGTTCACCGTCGGCGGCAAGGAGTATGAAGTGACTGCGGGTGATACCCTGGCCTTTGAGCGCAACGAAACCCACGGCTGCGTATGCAAGTCCGCGGGCACGCTGATTGATATTTTCTCGCCCATGAGGGAAGACTTCCTCTGATTCAATGAGGAATGGGGAATGAGGAATTGTTGAAAGATTGCTTCGCAATCTTCCGATTCTATGGGGATACTGGTTTTCATTCATCGGTTGCGTAAGCAACCGCACCGCAATTCTTCATTCCTCATTCCTAATTCCTAATTCTTCTTCATATACTTCTCACGCTGAGAACAATAGCATCATTTCATCCCGCGGATCGCTTCCCCGATTCGGGTAATGCCGTCCGCGATGAGCTCGTCCCGGGTGTTGGAGAAGTTGATCCGGAGGGTGTTGTATTTCCGGGTGTTGGGGTAAAAGGAGTTTCCGGGGACGAACGCCACGTTATACGCCAGGCATTTTTCCAAAAGCGCGATGGTATTGACCGCCTCGTTGAGTTCAATCCAGAGGAATAGCCCGCCCTGCGGGACCGTATACCGGATATCGGAGGGAAAGGACAGGCGGACGGCGCCCAGCGCGATATCGCGCCGTTTCCGGTACGCCTCCCGGATCGTATCGATATGCGCGTCGATATCGTTTTGCTCCAGATACGCCGAGATGACCATCTGCGCCATGGTGTTGCACTGCAGGTCCACGCCCTGCTTGACCAGCACGAACTTGCGGATCACCTCTTTTTCGCCCGCAACCCACCCGATGCGGTACCCCGGGCAGAAGATCTTGGAAAACGTGCCGGTGCAGACGATGTTCCCCGTCCGGTCGAACGACTTGACCGACGGCAGGAACTCGCCCTCGTAGCGCAGCTCGCCGTAGGGGTTGTCCTCCACCACGGTCACATTCCACTTCGCGGAGAGCTCCGCAAGCTTCCTGCGCCGCTCAAGGCTCCACGTCCGACCCGTCGGGTTTTGAAAATCGGGGATCACGTAGATAATCTTCACGGCGGCGTATTCCCGCAGGGCTTTTTCCAGCGCCTCGATCACCATGCCCTCCGTGTCGGTTTCCACCTCGACGAATTGGCACTCGTACGCCTTGAACGCGCTGATCGCCGCAAGATACGTGGGGCTTTCGCACAGCACGATATCCCCCGCGTCCAGAAACACCTTCCCGGACAGGTCCAGCGCCTGCTGCGAGCCGTGCGTGATCAGAATATTGTCGCCGTCAAACGCGGTGCCGAGCCGCGCGTTCATACGGTTTGCGATCCACGTTCGCAGCGGCCGGTAGCCCTCCGTGGTCGTATACTGCAGCGCCCTTTCCCCGTCGCGGTCCAAAACGGCGTTGTTAGCCGCCCTGATCTGCTCGATGGGAAACAGTTCGGGCGCGGGCAGCCCGCCGGCGAAGGACACGACCTCCGGTTTTTCCGTCAGCTTCAATAGCTCCCTGATTTCGGACGCCTTGGTTTGCTCGATCCTTCGCGCGTATCGGTATTCCATGACGGGAACCCCCTTTTTATGTACGAATGGGGAATGAGGAATTGGGAATTAGGAATTATGGTGCGGTTGCTTGCGCAACCGGATGATTGCATTGCCAGAAATCGAAACTATATTCTCCATGTGCCTTGTTCATAACTCATGCGCGCTTCGGGAATGAAATTCATAGATTGCGGAGCAATCTGTCCGCAATTCCTCATTCCTAATTCCTCATTCCTCATTTGCCTTTCAGCGGGTACACTCCTATTTTCCGTTCGGGAAAGTATTCGTACACACCGATGCTCTCCACCGCGGCGCGAAACGGCGTGAAGCTCTGCGCGGCGACGGGAACGGCGCGCTGGATAGCCCCGGGCTCGTCCATCAGCAGGGTGGTGTGCGCCACCCAGGGGAACTCGTCCGCGGATTCGCCGTCCGGCACGATGGCTTTGCGCAGGTCCAAAAGCTCACGCTTCACGGCCGGTGCGACAAACAGGACATTCAAGCCGAACAGGCCCAGATAGGCAAGCCGGAGGGTGAACGCGGCCGCGCCACGGGCGGCAGCCTGCGCACGCATCACGACCTCCGCCTCGTCCTCCACGTCAAATGTGCCCAGCGTAATATGGTACGGGATGCCTTTTGTCTGCGTCCCGGTCAAGCCTTCGTTCACAAGGGCCAAATACAGTTTGCCAAGGCGCTGCTCGGTATCCGCGTCAAACTGCGCCACCGTAAAGAGGTGCCTGCCTTCCATTCCGCCGCCTCCTTATCCTCCGCTTTGCGGGCTGTTCTATGATTGTACAAAGAATCGGGCTGCGATGCAAGCAAACGAGCCTGTTTCAACAGGCTCGTTTGCCGGGAAATGCTGTTTTGACGGCGGAAGCGGGAACCCTACCGGGTTTTCTTCTCGTTCTTGACCTGGTACATCTTTTGGTCCGCCCGTTTATACAGTTCGTCCACCGTATCGCTGTTGTCCGGCCGCCATACGGCATAGCCGATGCTCAGCCCGATGTTGACCGACTCACTGTTCCTGGAGTTCCACTGGATCACGTTTCTGAGTATCCCGGAGATCATAACCTCCACCGCTTTGGTGTCTTTCGCGGGATACACGATGCAGAATTCATCCCCGCCGAACCGGGCAAGAAATGCCTGCGTGTCTTTGCAGGATTGCTTCAGAATATCCGAAACCGCAACCAAAACGCCGTCGCCGTAATAGTGTCCGTAGGTATCGTTGACCTGCTTGAAATTGTCCACATCCATCATAATCAGCGAAAGAATGTTGCCGCTGTACACGAATTCTCTCGTTTCGCGCAGAATGTACTTGGTCAGTTCCCGCCGGTTGTTGATGCCGGTCAGCGAATCGGTGGATATCTGCCGGTTGAGGGTATCGATATACATCAGCATAATGGAAACCGCGACGAACACCCAAATCCACGACACCCCGTAGATAAAGGTCTGGATAATCCCGCCGATGGAAGGCGGCACCATAAAAAACGCCATCAGGTAATAGCGCCGCTTTTCCTCCTTCCAGGCTGCGCGGCGGCCGGCGATCACCGCGCGGGCGCCCGCGTATCCCAGGTACAGGTAGGCGCCGACCGCAAACGCGTAAAACCCGGAATTCCGGTGATATACATTGTGTTCGTCTATCACGAATATGCTTTGGGTATGAAGGTTGACGAGCACGAACGCGGTCAGGAGCACCAGCGGGACGGACAGTATCCGAAGCCTGCGGTAGGTAGCCTTCTGCTCTTTGCTCAGGGCTATTTCCAAATATACGATCCATAAATATGGGATCAGTATGTTAAAAACATAGTATAGCGATTCGGACGTAATTTTCAGGCCTCTTGCGTGCGTAAACGTTTCCCCGTCCAAAAGCCAGCATGCGCTGTCGATGACCAGCATCGCGATCGTGGCGTAGATCAGATTGTTGAACTGCCGCTGCAGGATCGAAACCCCGGCTGTTTGCCGCTGATTAAAGAGGATGATCAGCAACAGAAAAATGCCGATACAGCTGATTTCCAGATGAAGCGCGTTGAGCATATAAATCCCCCTTATGCGTACAGTATATAAAATTTCTATTTACATAACATAAAATGCTGGAAAATTTACGGATATGTTCCCGGACCGCGGAAAACACGCTCCCCGGGAACCGGAGCACGGCCATGGAATAAACAGGATCGTATCCGGTCGCGGATGGATTTACTGACGGTATGCAATTTCATAGATCATAATCGCCGCCGCGGCCGCCGCGTTCAGGCTTTCCGCGCCGCCCTTCATGGGCAAACGGTACCGGTGCGTGGCGGCGGCAAGCGTCCCTCCGGTAATGCCCGCGCCCTCGTTGCCGATGATCAGGCAGACCTGGTCGGGCAAGGGGCCCCGAGCAAAAAAGTCCTCCCCGTCCAGCGCCGCGGCGATGATGGCGTACCCCTCGCCCTTGAGGAGCGAAGCGGTATGGGCCGCGCTTTCAGTTTGCATGGTCGGCACGCGGAAAATGGACCCCATCGTGGCGCGCAGCGCCTTGGGAGAGAACGGATCGGCGCAGCCGGGGGTTAAAACCGCTCCGCTAAAGCCCGCCGCGTCCATCGTGCGCAATATCGTGCCGACATTTCCGGGGTCCTGCACGTTTTCCAAAAGCACCAGCTTGCTTCCGAGGACCGAGGGGGAGATTTCGTCCTCCGCCGTATCCGGTTCTCCCCGGGCGGGTTCGTTCCCAAGGTCCGGCTCCTCCAAAGCGTCGGCGCCTGTGGCGATGCCGAACGCCGCGGGGGAGAGCCCGGTTGCCGCCAGGTCGTCGCGCGCGGTCACCCGCGGCGTCTGCAGCCGCACCACGGCGGCGATTCCCTGCGGGGACTTGACCGTGGAGATGGCCGAAAGCACATGCCCGGGCACGAGAAACGCGTGATCGGCGTGCGCTTCCCCGATCAGGTCCGCGTATCGATCCTCCAGCGCCTCGTCCACGAAAAGCGTATCGACGGCAAAGGCCGGGCCCAGCGTGAGCGACGCGCCCAGGGCGTACGCCGCGTCCGCGGCTCGCACCGCCTCCATGACCATGTGCTCCCCCTCGCACAAAAACAGTCCGCTCTCATCCCTGCCCTTCACGGTGTGCAGGGCCCTGGCGGCCTTCACGCGGGGGTTTTGCGTGCTTTCAATCCGTTCCATCACATTGATTCCAATCTTGTATGAGGCCAGAAGAAGAGAATAATTTCCTTCGTTCGTATCAGTCCTGTTGTGAGCGCATCTTAGGCAAACGGGGAATGAAGCGCCTGTGCGATGCCGCGTTGGATTTTTGTCAGGTTGGGTTTGCCAAGCCCTGAAGGGATGACGAAGCCTGACTAGCCACCGAAGTTTCCCAAGGAAACGAATGGCGTAGCCTCGCGCAAGCGAAGCGCAGTACGAGGCCGTGAAAGTAGCAGCAGCGCTGCGTCGGGCAACGCAGGAGAGCGTGTGCCCAGTGGGCACTTGCACAAAGTGCAAAGCGAACCGAAGTTGGGAGGTTTTAACGAGCATCACGACCGATAGGGAGTGAGGCAACTATAAAACCGAGTGGGCATATACCAGGACCAAGATGGCGAAAATAAAACCGGCAGCGTGCGGGAGATTTGTTCGTCGTTTGACTAGCAGTTACATGCGTTCCGGAGCTTCCATGCCGATCAGGTGCATGCCCTGCCTCAAAACGTCGCGCGTGGCGCGCGTCAGGCGCACGCGGGCGGCGCGCACGGCGGGGTCCTCCTCCAGAATGCGGATATCGTAGTAAAACTTGTTATACGCCTGTGCGATATCGGTGATCGCGCGGGTGACGATGGAGGGTTCGTACTTATCGGCGGCGTCGTGCACGGCCTCGGGGAAACGGGAAAGCAGCGAAATGACCTCGGCGGCCGCGTCGTCGGCCAGGGCGCCGTAATCGGGGCCCAAGTCCGGCATGCCGGCGTCCTCCGCCTTGCGCAGCACCGAGCAGCACCGCGCGTGCGTGTACTGCACATAGGGACCGCTCTCGCCGTCGAAGTTGAGCGCGCGGTCCCACCAGAAATCGATGTCCTTGATGCGGTTGTTCTGCAGGTCCGTATAGATGACCGCACCCACGCCCACCTGGCGGGCGACGGTTTCCTTATCCGAAAGGTCCGGGCTTTTTTCCCTGATGATGGCCAGCGCCTTTTCCTGCGCCTGCGTGAGCAGGTCGTCCAGGTACACGATGTGCCCCTTGCGGGTGGAGAGCGTCTGCCCCTCGTAGCTCACCATGCCGAAGGAGACGTGCACCATGTTCTCCGCCCACGCGTAGCCCATCTTTTTGAGCACCGCGAACACCTGCCGGAAATGCAGGTCCTGCTGATAGGCGACCACGTACAGGCATTTGTCGAAGTGATAGGTTTTCGCGCGGTACATCGCGGCGGCCAGATCGCGGGTGGCGTACAGGGTGGCGCCGTCCTTTTTCAAAATCAGGCAGGGCGGCATGCCCTCGGCTTCCAGGTCCACTACGCTTGCGCCCTCGGATTTCGAGAGCAGGCCCTTTTCCCGGAGCGCGTCGATGACGGGCTGCATCTTGTCGTTGTAAAAAGCCTCGCCGTTATAGCTGTCAAAGCTCACGCCCAGCAGGTCGTAGGTCCTCTGGCAGTCCTTCAGGGTAACCTCCTTGAACCAGTTGAAGATCGCAAGCGCTTCCGGGTCGCCGTCCTCGATGGCCTTGAAGTACGCGCGGCCCTCGTCCTCCAGCACGTGGGTGCCGAAGGTATCGAACTCCTTGGCTGATTCCTCATGGAAGCGCACATACAGCCTCGTGAGCGCTTCCACGCCCTCCTTCTCGATTTCCTCCCGGCTGCCCCAGCGCCTGAAGGCCGAGATCAGCTTGCCGAACTGCGTGCCCCAGTCGCCCAGGTGGTTGATGCCCACGGTCTTGTAGCCCAGAAAATCATAAATGCGCTTTAAGCTGTGGCCGATCATCGTGGTGGACAGGTGCCCGATGTGGAACCGCTTGGCGATGTTGATGGAGGAATAATCGATGCACACGGTTTTGCCTTTGCCGACGCCCGACGCGCCGTAGCCGCCCGCGAGCACGGCGTCGATTGTACGCTGGGCCGCCTGCGCGCGGTTCAGGTCAAAGTTCAGGTAACCGCCCATCTGTTTGGCGGTGGAAAACCCGGGCGCGTTGATCTCCTGTGCCAAAGCGGCGGCGATCTGCGGCGGCGCGAGCTTTAATTCGCGGCTTAAGCGGAAGCACGGAAACGCGTAATCGCCCATGGTCTTTTCGGGCGGAACCTCCAAATACCCCTCCAGCGCGCCGGCGCCCAGCTCCGTATCGAATCTCCGCTTCACGGCGCCGCTGATCAGCTCCGCGATCTCGCGCTTGATCTCGTTCATGATTGTACCCCCTCGGACAGCAGTTTGCTTTCAGCGCGCTTGCGCCATTTGCCCCATTTGAAGATGACGGCTGTAATGGCCATGTTGAACACCCAGGCCGCCAGCGTGCTGAAATAAAGAGAATCAGGATTGCCGTTGGGCCATACGGGCGAACGGGTCAGGTACGCCAGCAGATAGGCCCCCGGCAGACGGATGCAGAGCACCGTGATGATGGACATGATCATCGGGATGGTGGTCTGGCTCATCCCGTTCATCACACCGACGAACGTCTGCAGCACCGCAAAGGCGACATACCCCGCGGCCAGGATTCGCAGCATCCTGGCGCCGAGATTCACGACGTCCGTTGTGGACGTAAAGATCCCGATTAGCGACCCGCCGAACAGCAGAATGCATACCATCAGGATGATGGAGCATGTCAGCGCGATCATCAGCGTATCCCTGTGCCCGCGGTGGATGCGGTCGATCCGCTTCGCGCCGAAGTTCTGCGCGGTGAAGGTGGTCGCGGTGGCGGCAAAGGTGAAGTTGGGCATCATGATGAACCCGTCCACGCGCATCACGGCGGTGGACGTGGTCACCACCAGCGGCCCCATGGAGTTCATCAGCGCCTGTACGAGGATCATCTGCACGGAGAACACCATCTGCATCGCACCAAGCGGCAGCCCCAGCTTGAGTATCTTTTTGGCAATCCCCATATCCAGCTTGATGGTGGAACGTCCGACGTCCACCACCTCGCGCATCCGCTTCAGCCTCCGGAAGGTAAGCGCCGCGGCCAGCGTCTGCGAGATCACGGTCGCCAGCGCAACGCCGTCGGTGGTCATATGGAACCGGGTGACGAACAGGATATCCAACACGATGTTCAGGCCCGAAGCGATCAGCAGGTATAAAAGCGGGGATACGCTGTCGCCCATCCCGCGCAGCACGCCGCTGAGAATGTTGAAATATATCAGCGAGATAACCCCGGCGAAGTAGATGGTCTGGTACATCGCCGCCATGGGAAGCATATCCGGCGGCGTGCCCAGCAGCACAAGCAGCGGTTTGGAAACGAACACGCCCAGCACCGTGCAAAAAAGACCGGCCCAGAACGCGAGCAGGATGATCGTGCCCACGGCCTTGTTGAGCATCAGGCGGTCCCGCGCGCCGAAATACTGGGACACGGTAATGCCCGCGCCCGTGGATACCCCGATGAACAGCGCAAAGATCAGCATAATGACGGGGAAGGAAAGCCCCACCGCGCCCAGCGCGTTGTCGCCGATGTAGTTGCCCACCACGATGGCGTCCACCGTAGAGTACATCTGCTGGGCGAAGTTGCCGATCAGAAGGGGGATGGAAAACCGGATAATCTGCCGCAGGGAGTTTCCCTCGGTCATATCCATGGGCGCGAAATAGCGTTTCAGTTTCGCGGAAATAAACGTCATGGTCTGCCTTTCTTGCGGCTGCGCGGTTTTATCAGCCGCGCCCCGGGGAATGAAGGTCAATCGATACAAGGAAGTCGTGCGGGGGATTTGTGCCGCGTTTTCCCGGAAAACTACGGGGTCATCGTCGTCCCCATCGGATCGCCGGCGAGCACCTTTTGCAGGTTTACGCATTCCGGGTCCAGCTTGAACACGCGCACGCGGGGGAAACCGTTGTCCTTGAGCAGGATCAGCGCGCTCAGGTCGATGGCGCGAAGCTGCCTCGCCAGGCAGTCCCCGTAGCTGATCGAGGCAATGACGGACGCGCCGGGATGCTCCGTGGGGTCCCTGTCGTAGACGCCGTCCACATTCTTCGCCATCAGAATCTGCCCGCAATCAAGCTCCAGCGCGCGCAGCGCGACGGCCGTATCCGTGGAAAAGAAGGGGTTGCCCGTACCGCCGCCCAGCTGCAGGACAGTGCCCTCCTTGAGCATCCGCTTCGCTTTCGCGGCCTGGAACGGTTCGGCAAAGCGGTGGATGTCCACCGCGCTCATCACGGCGGCTTTGACTCCAAGCGAGGTGAGCGCGTCATGCATCATGATGGCGTTTTGCAGCGTGGCGAGCATGCCCATCTGGTCGGCCGCCACCGCGCCCATGGCCGTAGCCGGGCCGCGCCTGCCGCGCCACACGTTGCCGCCGCCGATCACGACCGCGAGCTCAAACCCTTGCTCCTGCAGAGCCGCCAGCGCTTTCGCGGCGCGCTGGAATGCCTGATAGTCAAACAGCTGCCCGTTCACGCCAAGCGCTTCGCCGCTTAACTTGATCATAATCCGCCTGTTTTCCGCCATTGGAGCACCTCCCGCCATGAACATAGCTAACCTTAATTATACAACGGAAGTATAAGCGATGTAAAGGCTGCGGCGCATATACGCGTCCCGCGCTTTTCGTGCCGCCACGCAGAAATTCATCATGGGAAACAGGGAATTGGAATCCAAAGCGGCGGATGGATGTCCGCCGTAGCCATTCCATTTCACGCGGCCGGCAAGTATGCCCGACAGCGGCCGCGCATCCGCGGCCGTTTCTACGAAAGCCATACAGGAGAACGGCTGCGCAAGCAACAGAAAAGGGCGGTCCCCGTTTTTAAGTGCGCGTTTTTACATCTATTTAGAAAATTATCCATATTTTTCTATCGTCTATCTCCGTTTTTTGCGCCAATACGTTTGACATGCGCGGTTGTAATCGGTATAATGTTTTAGTCTGATTGGGACGTATTTCAGACAATATTGACATGAGGAATGCATATGAGCGTCATCACCTTCACCCCCCACCCGCCCTGCGCAAATCAAGAGGATGCGGGTATTTTTGTGCAGGGCATCCATACGCCGGTCCAGCTGATCGAAGACAGCGGGGTGTGGATTCATTCTGCGGGCAGCGCAATGCTTGAGCAGCCCGAATACACGCTGGAAAAGGAAACCTATTGGACGTGGCTGATCGTGGAAACGGGCCGGGTTACGCTGGAGTGCAAGGACTCCAAGTTCGACCTGCGCAAGGGCGAATGCGCGGTGCTTCCCCTGCGGGTGTGCACCTGCAGGCTGACCCACGCCAGGGACGCGCGGGTGCTGTGGCTCACGCTGGACGGCCCCCTGGCGACGGAATTCCTGGCGGAGATGAACTCGCTGACCTCCGCGCCCGCCAAACAGGGCTTCCTGCCCTCGCAGGTGATCCTGGCCCAGCAGATTGTGCAGGTGCTGGTGCGCCACGCCGGCACGGGCGACGCAAGCTTCCAGCTCGGCCAGCTGTTATGGGGGCTGCTGGCGGCCCACAGCGGCCAGAGCGTGGCGATGAGCGCGACGCTGAGCCACGAAATCGCGCGCGTGGTGGACGCGCTCAGGCGCAGCGAATATAAGGAGAGCTTCTCCCTGGCCGATATGGCGGCCATCAGCCGTATGCCGATTGAGACATTCCGCAAGCGGTTTTCTGCGGAGCTGGGGCTGCCGCCGCTTTCGTACCTACAGTTTCTAAAGATGGAGCGCGCCAAGCTTCTCCTGCGCAGCGGGCTCAACGTGCGCCAGACCGGAATCGAGATCGGCATGCACGACCCCTACCACTTCTCCAAGCAGTTCAAGCAGGTGGTCGGCATGGCGCCGACGGCGTACCTCAAGCACGTCGGGTGGAACAACGACAATAAAAAGGAATGAGCGCCGCTCGTTCCTTTTTTCTTAATGAGGAATGAGGGATTAAGAATGAGGAATTGCGGTGCGGTTGCTCCGCAACCGCTTGATTTCTTTTCCCTGTTTCAGTATCGGTAAACTGCATACTACGGAAAAGAACCAGCAACCATTCCTCATTCTACATTCCCCATTTGAAAGGGGATGCCTGCCATGCCCGCGTTTCTAGACCCGGACCGCCCCATCCACACCTGCGACAGAACGGATTGCGAAGGCTGCGGGCTGCGCGGAAAACTCGCCTGCCATTTCAGCGCCCGCCAGTTGCTTCCCTTCATCCTCTTTTTCCTCCCCGTCCTGACCGCCGGCGTGCTCTCTCTGGCGCGGGTATCGATCTACGCCGTCATAGGCTGGTTTTTATGCTTTGGGCTGTATTTCGGACTGGTCGAGATCCGCGTGATGTGCTCCCACTGCCCGCATTACGCCGAACCGGAGCCGAAAACCCTCAAGTGCTGGGCGAACTACGGCAGCCCGAAGCTTTGGAAATACCGGCCCGGGCCGATGTCCGCCGGAGAGAAGGCCGTGTTTCTGGGCGGGATGGCCGCGGTGTTTATCTATCCGGTTCCCTTCGCGGCGCTTTCGGAAAGCTTTTGGCTTCTGGCGGCATACCTCGCCTTCGTGCTGCTGGACGCGTTCCTGTTGCGGCGGTTCTATTGCGTACGGTGCTTCAATTTCGCCTGCCCGCTCAACCGTGTGCCCGATGCGGTCCGCGAACAGTTTTTCCAGCGCAATCCCGTCATCCGCGAGGCGTACCGGAACAGGCGGTAACCCCGCAGGATGGTACGCTGTATCCATGTGCTTTATCGGGGCTTCGCCCTATCAATTCATCATCATCCGAAAAAATTCGAAGATTTTTTAAATTTCCTGTTGACAAACTAACGATTGTTTGTTAGGATGCCTGTGGAAACAAAATGAAACGGACTGCAAAGGAAGCGGCAAGTATGACGACGGAAGCGAACACAAAAGAGAAAATCCTGACGTCGGCCAGCGCGCTGTTCGCGCACAACGGATACAACGGCGTATCCGTGCGCGCGATCGCCCGCGCGGTCGGTATTACCGAAGGGTCCATCTACAACCACTTTGTGTCCAAGGAAGAAATCATGGACGAGATCCTCGACCGGCACGAACGGGAGCTGGAGCGGGCCGTGCCCAGCAGCCGGGACCTGATCGATTCGTACAGCCGCGAAGGCTGGAAGCCCGCCTGGGCCGTCCGGGTCAACATGATGGAGAACATACGCGAAACATCCGGCCTGAACATCATCCTGATCCTGATGAACGAGCAGTACCGGTCGGAAAAGGCCCGGCGGATCGTGACGAAGTACTACATGGAGGAGCCCGTACGGGTGACCTGCGATCTGCTCCGGCATATCGAAGCGCAGGGAAAGCCGCTGCCGGCCGGCGCCATGACGCTGGCCAGAGCCTACCAGTACCCGATCTTCTGCATGCTGCAGGAATACGAGATGACCGTATCCCTGGGCGGGGACGTAGCCCCGGTGCTGGACAAGATCAGGGAACACGTCGCCTTCTTCTGGAAGGGAATCATGAAGATTGATTATGATGCATAATCATTTGTCCCATAAAAAACAATCGTTTGTTTAGGAGGTGCCAACGCATGAAGGGAATCGTGATCTACGCATCGTGCTACGGGAGCACGAAAACGTACGCCGATTGGATCGGCGAAGAGACGGGCTTTGCCCCGGTCAGCTACAAGGACGTGCGGGACTCGGACATCCGGAGCGCGGACGCCGTGGTGATCGGCTCGTGGGTCCTCGCGCACAAACTGTTCCTCGCCAAATGGCTGATGGAGAACAAGGAGCTCCTGATGCAAAAGAAGCTTTACGTCTATTCGGTGTCCGGCGCCAAGCCCGGCGACAAGGAGCTTGCCGGCGTCTTCACCGGAAGCATGGATGAAGCGCTTCTCAACCACTGCCGTACCTACCAGTTCGGGGGCCGGCGGGAAACCAAAAAGATGTCCGGGTTCCACAAGTTCATGATGTTCATCGCCACGACGTTCATCGAAAAGGACAAGGAGAAAAAGGCGGAGATGAAACAGTACGTGGACAATGTGGACAGGCAATACACACAGCCGCTCATCAAAGACCTGCAGGCGGCATGAAAAGGAAAGGAAGTATGAAAATGAAGTACTACACGTTTTTCCCGGGTCTGGTCGCTGTGTTCGCATTCGCGGTCCTGCTGACGCTCACCAAAGCGTTCCACCTGAACGTCCCGCTGCTCAAGGACATCAAAAATCCGCTGGTCGCGCTGGTGATCTCCGGGTTCCTGCTGTGCGCGTTCGGCACGCTCGCGCACTTCATGTCGAATATGTTCACCAGCGGAAAAATCGACTGGCAGGTGATCGGCATGGCGGCCATCGGCGTCCTGCTGCTCGTCATCAGCGGGCTGGCGATCTTCTCCGACAAGCCGGTCTTCGGGCTGTTCTCCAAGAACGCCAGCTACTATGTGATCGCGTCACTGATCGCGGTCAAGATCATCATCTCGACGGTCCGCGTCATCCGGCTTTCGTAGGAGGACGGGGTTATGGTCATCCTGACGATCCTGGCGGCGCTGCTTGCAATACTGGTCGCGGCGGCGTTCGTGCAGGCGAAGCGCTACGCAAGGGCGGGGTCGATCTACTACAAAAAGGGCGTTCGCGAGAGGCTGATGGCGGAGTACGCCCGCCAGCTTGAGTCGTTCCCCATCCCGTACGAAACGCGTGAAATTCCCACCCGGTACGGGACGGTGTCCGTGATCGAGTGCGGCAGGAAAAGCGGGCCGCCGCTCCTGCTGTTCCACGCGGCGTCCGTGGGCGCGGTATCCTGGAAGGTAAACGCGGAAGCGCTCGGCAAAGCCTATCATCTGTTTTTGATCGATACGCTCGGGGAAGGCAACCGGTCGGAGCTGACGGATGTGGAAGCCTATCCCAGGACCGGCAGGGAGGTCGCGGACCTTTACCGCGAGGTGACCGAGGCGCTCGGCATACCGCGCGCCAGCGTCGCCGGCGCATCCTACGGCGGGTTCATCTGCCTGAACTACGCCTTTCACTATCCCGAACGGGTCGATAAAATCATCCTGTCCGGGCCGATGGGGGTCGCGAAAAGCGTGATGAAGGTGATCCTCGTGCTGACCCTTTACTCGTTCTACCCGTACGCCCTGTTCCGCAAGCCCCTGGCGAAATGGGCGTTCGGGGAATCGCCCAGGCTCGCGGAATCCACGCGGTACTTCAGCATTATCCTCGAAGGCGTTCTGGGCCGGTACTACGCGCCCAAAACGCTGGATACGGAAACTCTGGGCGGCATCAAAAACCCCGTGCTGCTCGTGCTGGGCACGCGGGACCGCCTCGTCGGCGACGCCGAAAAAGCGGCGGCGTACGCCGCGCATATCCCCAGCCTGACCGTCCGGACCCTGGACAGCGGCCACCTGATCAACGTGGAACAAAGCGCGGAGTTTAACGACCTCGCGCTGGGCTTCCTTGGGGACTGCCTGCCCCCAAACCCCGGTCAGGAGCAGTGCTCCTGAACCCCATTTTGGCCGCGCAATACGCGGCCAATGATGGGTCAAGGGCATAGCCCTTGGCAGGGTATTAGGGGTGCAACCCCTAAGAGCTTTCAGCAGGCTTGTCAGCAGCCATTGTCTCCGCCGCCAAAATAACCTCCGCCGGGAAGCCCATTTGCTCTAAAAGCCGGATGGCGTTGCGAGTGCCGGACACACCCTCGCAGAGCGTATAGGGAAACGCCATGCCCTGCGGGGTGATCTCCTCGCGGAAGTGCACCTGCCGGTAGGCGGGCAGCAGCTTCGTGAGCTCCATATCGTGCGTCGCGGCGATGCACAGCGCGTATTGGCCACTCAGGTACGTAAGCAGCGCCGTGGACGCCGCGATGCGCTCCACGGTGTTGGTGCCGCGCAGGATCTCGTCGATAAAAATCAGAGTGGGCGTCTCCTCCCGCAGCGCGGCGAGGATGCGCTTCAGGCTTTTGATCTCCACGATAAAGTAGCTCTCGCCGCCCTGTACGTTGTCGCGGATCGCCATGGAGCTCATCACCTGCGCGCGCGGCATTTGGTAGCGTTCCGCCCAGCAGGTCATGATGCTTTGCGCAAGCACGGCGTTTACGGCGACCGCCTTGACGAACGTGGACTTGCCGGAGGCGTTGGAGCCGGTCACCAGCATGTTTGCCTTCCAATCCACGCTGTTTTTCACGGGCTCCTTGAGCAGCGGGTGCAAAAGGCCTTCGGTCTGCACGCGCTTTTCGCCCCAGAACTCCGGCACGGCGTATTGCTTGAGCGATTTGCGCACCGACGCGGCCGCGATGCACGCGTCGATCTCGCCCACCAGCAGATACAGCTTCGTAATCTCCGCGCCGTGCTTTTTGATAAACCCGCTCAGCCGGATCAGCGAAACCACGTCCAGCTGGAACGCGATGCGCAGGTAATCCGTGATGAAGTCAAACTCGTGCGCGCGCTCCATCTCGTGCAGGCTGTTCCACAGCACCATCGGGCGAAGCGCGGCGCACAGCGTGTCCAGCTGCGAAAACGCGTCCTCCATCCCCGCGACGGGAAAGCGGCGCAGCTTGCGCGCGCAGTGCAGCATGGACGCCAGCCGCCGGATGGCCCCGAGCTCCCGCATCCACACGCGCTTGGTGCCGTAGTACACGAGCGCGTTGACGCAAAACGATCCCACAATCCCCAAAAACAGGTACGGGTTGAATAGCCCCAGCACCACAAACACGAGCGGCGCCGCGGCCAGCGCGTAATACAGCCACGCGTTCGCGGGGCGGGCGGTTTCGGGGGCCTTGATATAGGCAAACGCGCCGTGGTCGTGCTCGCGCCCGAGCGTGCGTAGCCGTTTTTGCAGCGCCGTGCGGCGCTCCCCGTCCCCGGCCAGCGCGCGCATCCAGCGGTCGCGCTTCTTCAATTCCTCGTCGGGCGCGTCGATCGCGTGCAGCATCCGGTACAGCGTTTCCTCGCCGACGCCGGACTGCGTGCGGTTGAGGTAACGGAAGACCCTGTCCATATCCAGGTCGTCCCAGGTGATATCGTCCACCCACGCATGGGCGGTCTCGCCCTTGGGCATCTCCCGGAAGCACGCCGCGAGCGCTTCCATCGCGTCCTCATCCGGCAGGTGCGCAGGTCCCTTCGCGCCCCACTCCTCCTTGAGCATCCGGTTCAGCCGCCTGCGCCGGCTGCGGATGGACAGGACCGCCGACAGCACCGCCGAAAACGCCAGGATCGTCAACACGCCCGCGATTTCCATGCGTTTCATCACCTCTTCCGGCAGTATACCAAAGCGCTCGCCCCGAAACAAGCGGGCCGGACTTAACTGTCGGCGGAAGTGTATATAACAGCCAATTGGGGTTTTGCCTCTAAGTCCCCGTTAAGCGCACATCGTTCTCCAAGCCTGCTCAAAATGCCTGAGATGCCAGGAAGCAAGGGTGGCAGGAGGCTGAGCTTACTCGTGGCGTAAGTGATGCCGACTGCCATCCCGAAGCTGACACCGCAGGTCAGGTATTTTCAGCAGGCTTGTATTTCTTCAGCCAGATCATCAGCACCGCAATATCCGACGGATTCACCCCCGGAACACGCCCGGCCTGGGCGAGGCTGAAGGGCCTGCGGAGGTTCAGCTTCTGTCGGGCCTCAATGCGCAGGCCGGTGATCGACAGGTAATCCAGGTCGGGCGGCAGGAGCATGCCCTCCATTTCGCGGGCGCGCGCGATCTGCTGGGCTTCCTTTTCCAGGTACCCCGCGTACTTGACCGCCGCCTCCGCCTGCTCAAGCACCTCCGGGGGCCATTGCTCTTTGAGTTCCGGCAGCAGCCGCGAAAGCTCCGCCATTCCGACCTTCGGGCGGCGCAGAAGCTCCGCGGCGGTATAGGTCTGCCCGGTGGCGGGCTCGCCGTATTGCGTAAGCCACGCCTCCCGCTCCCGGGAGGGCTTCACGCGCGTCTCCCCGAGGGTTTTCACCAGCTTTTCCGACGCCTCGCGCTTTGCGCACATGCGGCGGTAGCGCTCCTCCGTCGCGAGCCCGCGCCGGTAGCTGAGCTCGGTCAGCCGCAGGTCGGCGTTATCCTGCCTGAGCAGCAGGCGGTACTCGGCGCGCCCGGTCATCATGCGGTAGGGCTCGTCGATGCCCTTGACGACCAGGTCGTCCACCAGCACGCCCAGATAGGCGTTATCCCGCCGGAGAATGAGCGGCTCCTTATCCTGCAGGGAGCACGCGGCGTTGATGCCCGCGAGCACGCCCTGCGCGGCGGCCTCCTCGTAGCCCGAGGTGCCGTTGATCTGCCCCGCGAAGAACAGCCCCCCGACGCGGCGGCTTTCCAGCGTGAGCTTGAGCTCCGTGGGATCGATGCAGTCGTACTCAATGGCGTATGCCAGGCGCGTCAGCACCGCGCGGCGCAGGCCGGGCACGGTGTGGTACATCGCCCACTGCACGTCCTCGGGAAGCGAGGAGCTCATTCCCTGCACGTACCACTCCGGATGGTTCAGCCCTTCGGGCTCCAGAAAGATCTGGTGCCGGTCCTTGTCCGGGAAGCGGCGGATTTTATCCTCGATGGAGGGGCAGTAGCGGATGCCCGTGCCCTTGATGTCCCCGCGCACCATCGGCGACAGGTGCAGGTTGTCGCGGATGATTTTGTGGGTTTCCTCGTTGGTGTAGGTGAGGTAGCACTGGATTTGGTTTTTGAGCCTGGAGCCGTCGGTGAGGAACGAAAACGGCGTGACCGGGTCGTCGCCCGGCTGGGGGATCATCTCGTCAAAGTCCACGGTACGCACGTCCACGCGCGCGGGCGTGCCGGTTTTGAACCGGAACAGGTCAAACCCCAGGCCGCGCAGCGAATCGCTCAGCCCCTCGGCGCGCTGCAGGCCGTGCGGGCCCATGTCCTTCACGTACTGGCCGATGATGATCCGGCTTTGCATATACACGCCCGTGCACACCACCGCGGCGCGGCATTGGATCACGTCGCCCGTCATGGTTTTGACGGCCGCTACGCGGCCGCCCGTTTCAACGATCTCCATGATCTCGCCCTGGCGGATGGTGAGGCGCTCCTGCGCAAACAGCGTCCTGAGCATATCTTCATGGTAGCGGCGCTTGTCGGCCTGCGCGCGCAGGCTGTGCACCGCGATGCCCTTGCCCACGTTGAGCATCCGGCTCTGGATGAACGTGCGGTCGATCGTGATACCCATCTGCCCGCCCAGCGCGTCGAGCTCGCGCACCAGGTGCCCCTTGCCCGTGCCACCGATGGCGGGGTTGCAGGGCATCAGCGCGACGGCCGACATATCAAGCGTCATCAAGAGCGTCTCAAGCCCCATCCGCGCGCACGCAAGCGCGGCCTCGCATCCCGCGTGCCCCGCGCCGACCACCACCGCGTCGAACTCCCGCATGAAAACCCTCCCCTTGCTTTGCCGTCACATTGTACCGCACGCGCGAAGGGAGCGCAAGGTTCTTGAAGGCTTCGCCTCCAAACCTCCAGTCAAGGGCAGTGCCCTTGACAATTCCAGTATTGACCGCGCATTGCGCGGGTAAACGTTAGTTTGATATATCAATATCTGAAAAGCTATGTGGAAGCCGAGGATGATCAAGTGTGTAGCGTGACTACCCACCTAATTATGCACTCCTGATCTAAAACCAAGCTGGGTAGCTATGCTAACCAACTTGCAATGGTAATTACCAATGAGAAACATATTTCGGAAATTCCGTCCATTCATTTGTTCAATACAATTATACAATTCATATTTCCTCGCTAGACCCACAATTACAATAATTTATACCTGTTGCCATATCAATATAGTTCTTTAAAGTATCAATCTTACTCATTAGCATTCTTCTTTATTGAATCGCTAAATATTTTCTCTTTTATATTCGTTAATATTTACATCGTCTGCCTTGGCAGAAAGATAACGGTTTAGCCTAAGTAACGAAGGGAAACGATGAATAAAGCGCCTGTGCGATACCGTGTCGGGTTTGCGTCAGGTTGGGTTTGCACAGCCCGAAGTAGTAGCAGCGCTACGTCGAGGGTTGTGCAAACATAAGATGGCAAAAATATGGCGCGGCAGCGTGCGGGGGATTTGTTTATCGTTTTCCTGAAGTGGTATAATACAAAAAAGGAGATGATTATATGAGCGTACTTGGCGCAATAGTGACGCCGCACCCGCCGTTGATCGTTCCGGCGGTGGGGCGCGGACAGGAAAACGAAATCGCCGCGACAACGGCGGCGATGGAAAAAGCCGCGACGTTTGTTACGGATCTGGCGCCGGAAACGCTTGTGGTCGTCTCGCCGCACGCGACGGTCTACGCGGATTATTTCCACGTTTCACCGGGCAAGGGCGCGCAGGGCGATTTCGGGCACTTCGGCGCGCTGAACATTAAGGTGTCCGCCGTGTACGACGAAACGTTCGCCGCGGGCCTGTCGGCGCTTTGCGAGGAGCAGGGGTTTGCCGCGGGCACGCTTGGCGAGCGGGACGCGCGGCTTGACCACGGCACGATGATCCCGTTGTACTTCATCACGCGCAAAATCACGGGCCGCGCGCCGCGCGTGGTGCGCATCGGCATATCGGGGCTGCCGCCGGAGGACCATTACCGGCTCGGGATGCTGATCCGGCAAACAGCGGAGGCGCTGCACCGCAAGGTTGTGATCGTCGCCAGCGGCGATCTTTCCCATAAGCTGAAGGCGGACGGGCCCTACGGGCTCGCGCCGGAGGGCAAGGTATACGACGAGCGGGTCATGGGCGCGCTGGGGCGCGGCGCGTTCGGAGAGCTGCTGGATTTCGGCGAGGGCTTCTGCTCCGCCGCCGCGGAATGCGGCCACCGCTCGTTCCTCGTGATGGCGGGGTGCTTTGACGGGGTGCAGGTGAAGGCCACGAAGCTCTCCTACGAGGGTCCGTTCGGCGTGGGGTACGGGGTGTGCACGTTCTTGACGGGCAAGGCCGATTCCTCGCGCCGGTTTCTGGACGCGCTGAAGGAGACCGTGAAGCGGCACGTAGCCGAAAGCCAGAAGCACGAGGACGCGTACGTGAAGCTGGCGCGCCAGTCCTTCACCGCCTGGACCCGGAAGCGGGAGAGGATTTCCGTCCCCGCCGGACTGCCCGGCGAGATGCTCAAAAGGCAGGCGGGCGTGTTCGTATCGCTGCACAAGGGCGGCCAGCTGCGCGGGTGCATCGGCACGATTTCGCCGACGCAGGACAGTATCGCGGAGGAGATCATCCAAAACGCGATTTCGGCCTGCGCACAGGACCCGCGCTTTTCGCCCGTCCGGCAGGACGAGCTCTCCGAGATCGAGTGCTCGGTGGATGTGCTGGGCGAGGCGGAGGACATCGGGTCGATGCTTGAGCTCGACGCGCAGCGCTACGGCGTGATCGTGCAAAACGGGATGAAACGCGGGCTGCTTTTACCGGCGCTGGAAGGTGTGGACACCGTGGAAGAGCAGATCGCCATCGCGCGGCGTAAGGCGGGAATCCCGGCGGGAGCGCCGGTAACGCTCCAGCGCTTTGAAGTGGTGAGGCACCATTAAGATCAACTGCCCCGTCTGTAACCACCGCTGCAGCCTGGCTGAGGGCCAGGTCGGCCGCTGCGGGGCGCGGGCCAACGAGAACGGGAAAAGCGTGAGCATCAGCTACGCGCAGGTTACGGCGCTCGCGCTCGACCCGATCGAAAAAAAGCCGCTGTACCGCTTCCATCCGGGAAGCTTCATCCTGTCCGTGGGCAGCTTCGGGTGCAACATGGCGTGCCCGTTTTGCCAGAACTACCGGATTGCCGAGGGGCGGCGCGGCGAAATCGAGACGCGGCAGGTTTCGCCCGAAGAGCTTGTCAGGACGGCTATCTCCCTCAAGCCGCGCAGCAATATCGGCGTGGCGTTCACCTACAACGAGCCGATGGTCGGCTTCGAGTACGTGCGGGACGCGGCCCGGCTTGCCAAAGAAAAGGGCCTGAAAACGGCGGTGGTCACCAACGGCTGCGTGTCGCAGGAAACGCTCAACGAAGCGCTCCCGTACATCGATGCGTTCAATATCGACCTGAAGTGCTTCACCCCGGAGGGCTACCGCCGCCTCGGGGGCGACCTTGCGATGGTCAAGGCCTTTATCGAAACCGCAGTCCAGAAGGCCCACGTCGAGATCACCACGCTGGTCGTGCCGGGGGTCAGCGATTCGCAGGACGAAATGCGGGAGACGGCAGCGTGGATCGCCTCCCTTTCCGACGAAATCCCCTACCACATCACGCGCTTCTTCCCTTGCAAGCACATGCTTGACGAGCGGCCCACCGACCCGGAGCTTTTGCACAGGCTGCGCGATATCGCATCGGAAACTCTTCGCTACGTATACCTGGGAAATATCTGAACAGGAGAAACGATATGCACAAAAACTGCGCCGCCAAGTACCACGCGCTGGGGAACGATTACATCGTCGTCGACCCGGCGTACCTTCCGGTGGAGATGACGGAGGAAAATATCCGGCTTCTGTGCGACCGCCATTTCGGCGTCGGCTCCGACGGCATCCTTTACGGGCCGCTGACCCCCGGGGAGCCGTTCGAAGTCCGCATTTTCAACCCCGACGGCGGCGAAGCGGAGAAAAGCGGCAACGGGCTGCGCATCTTTTCCAAATACCTGGCGGACGCCGGATACGTGGAGAGCCTCTCGTCCTTCGGCGTGCTCACCAAGGGCGGGCTTGCGCAGGTTACGCTTTTAAGCGCGCAGGCCAACCAGATCGAGGTCGATATGGGCGCGGCCTCGTTTAAAAGCGGGGATATCCCCGTGCACGGCAAAAACCGGGAGGTGGTCAGCGAGGAGCTGTCGCTGGGCGGCACACCGTACCTGATCACGTGCCTGACCGTGGGCAATCCGCACTGCGTGATCGTTGTGGACAGGGTTTCCGAATCGCTGGTCCGCCTGCTGGGCCCGCTGGTGGAAAACCACCCGATGTTCCCCAACCGCATCAACCTGCAGATTGTGCAGGTGCTAAACCCCAACGCGATCCAAATCGAGATCTGGGAACGGGGCGCGGGGTATACGCTGGCGTCGGGGTCCTCCAGCTGCGCCGCGGTGGCCGCCGCGCACCGGCTGGGTCTTTTGGACAGCCATGTAACCGTGATGATGCCCGGCGGGGAGCTGGATATCCGCGTGGAGACCACGGGGCATATCTTCATGCGGGGGAGCGTGTCGCCGGTGTACGAGGGCGCGCTGTTCCCGCCGTTTCTGCAGGCGCTGGGCCTGCCGTAACCACGGGCACGGCGTTGCATTCGCGGCCGGGAAACGCTATAATATCCCCATATTTCACAGAATCGAGGAGACCGCATGCAGTATATGGATGTTTACCGCCAATGGCTTACGGACTTTGCAAACGATCCGAAACTCGTCAAGGAGCTTACGGCTATCGCGGGCGACGCAAAGGAGATTGAGGACCGCTTTTACACGGGCCTTTCGTTCGGCACAGGCGGGATGCGCGGGGTGCTGGGGTTTGGCACCAACCGCATGAACGTCTACACCGTGCGCCGCGCCACGCAGGGGCTGGCAAACATATTAAACGCCAAAGCGAAGAAAACAAAAAAACGCCCCAGCGTCGTCGTCGCGTACGACAGCCGCCGCATGAGCCCCGAGTTCGCCATGGAAACGGTGCTCACGCTCGCGGCCAACGGCATTACCGCCAAGGTGTTCGACGCGCTGCGCCCCGTGCCGATCCTCTCCTTTGCCGTGCGGCATCTGAAGACCGACGCGGGAATCGTGATCACCGCCAGCCACAACCCGCCGCAGTACAACGGCTATAAGGTGTACGGCCCGGACGGCGCACAGCTCGGACCTGAAACCGCGGACGAGGTCACCAGGGCGATCAACGCGCTTTCCTACAATCAAGCCAAAACCATGCCGCGGGACCAGGCCATGAAGGACGGGCTTTTGCAGATCATCGGCAACAAAGAGGTGGACGACGCGTACATCGCGCTGGTGAAAACGCTGTCCATCAACCCCGAAATCATCAAAAAAGAGGGCAACTCCCTGAAGATCGTCTACACGCCCCTGCACGGCAGCGGCAACGTGCCCGTGCGCCGTATCCTCAGTGAGGTCGGCATCACGGGCGTGAGCGTGGTGAAGGAGCAGGAGATGCCCGATTCCGCCTTCCCCACCGTGAAGGCGCCCAACCCCGAGTATCCGCAGTCCTTCGATCTGGCGATCAAGCTTGCCGACGAGGTGAACGCGGACGTGTGCTTCGCCACCGATCCGGACTGCGACCGGCTGGGCGTGGCCGTGCGCGAGAAGGACGGCCATTTCCGCCTGCTGACGGGCAACCAGATCGGCTGCCTGATGCTGTACTACATCCTGTCCTCCAGGCAGGCCAACGGCACGCTGCCCGGGGACGGCGCGGCGGTGAAATCCATCGTCTCCACGCAGCTCGCCAAGCCCATCTGCGAGGCGCACGGCGTGCAGCTTTTCGACACGCTGACGGGCTTCAAATTCATCGGCGAGATGATCCAGCAGTTTGAGGACGAGCATTCCCACACCTTCCTGTTCGGCTTTGAGGAAAGCTACGGGTACCTGTCCGGCACCTTCGTGCGCGATAAGGACGGCGTAAACGCTAGCCTGCTGATCGCCGAGGCCGCCGCCTACTACAAGGCGCAGGGCAAAACGCTGTCGGACGTCGTGGAGGAAATCTTCAAAACCTACGGCTACTATCTGGAGCACGTCGAGAGCGCCGATCTGCCCGGCGCGGACGGCGTGAAGAAGATGAACGCGATCATGGCCGCCATCCGCGAGAACCCGCCCAAACAGATCGGCGGCATCCAGGTGGAGGCGGTGCTGGATATCCTCAAGGGCACGAAGGTAAGCGCCGGAGGGAAAACGGAGAAGCTCGCCTATCCCCCCAGCGACGTGCTGTACTTCGCGCTGCAGGGCGGCGGCTTCGTATGCATCCGCCCCAGCGGCACCGAGCCCAAGATCAAGCTCTACGTCAACGTGACCCACAAGGAAAAGGAGCGGGCCGAAGCGCTGCTCAAGGAAGTGACCGTTTCCGCCCGGAAGCTGCTCGCGGAATAGAACCCGCCGGTTTCATTTTCAAAATTTAATCTTCAAGAATACCGCGCATTTTCATGATATTCGCGCGCAGCGTTCCTCCGCCGCTGAAAACGCTTGAGCTGCCGCATACGAATACGTCCGCGCCGGCTTTTCGCATCTTCACGGCATTCTGGAAACTCACGTTGCCGTCCACCTCAATCATGATCCGCTGATACCCCGCATTATCCAGCCATTTGCGCAGCCTGCCGATTTTCTTTAGCGACTGCGGAATCATTTCCTGTCCCGCAAACCCGGGATTCACCGTCATAACAAGAATGCCGTCCACGTCCTCCAGAACGTCCTCGAGAACGAAAACCGGCGTCGCCGGGTTTAAAGCCACAAGCGGTTTCGCGCCTCTCGCCCTGATCCAGGCCAGCGTGCGCTGCAAATGCACGGCGTTTTCCGCGTGCACGGATACCAGGTCCCCGGCGCGAATCTCGAACAACGGCATCAACGCCATAGGGTCCTGTACCATGAAATGGATATCGAAGGGAAGCCCGGCGCGCTGCCGGAGCATCTTTACATAATCGGTGCCGATCGCAAGATTGGGGACAAAATGCCCGTCCATCACGTCCATGTGCAGCCATTCGATTTTCTGTTCCCGAAAAACATCCAGCGTTTCCTGCAGCTTGAAAATATCGGCGCACATCATGGAGGGAGAAAGCTTTGGCGTCAGCATGGATTTTCCTTTCAAAGTTCAGTACAGTCTGCCGGCATTCGCGGCGCTATGCGCCGCCGTGTTCCTGAAACAGGCCACGCTTTTCACGAAAGGCCGGCGTTTTCCTTCTTCGTTTCGGCAATGAACCTGTCCACCTCATCCCGATGGGGAAGCGACGCCAGCGCACCGGTTTTCGTCACGGTCAGAGCGCCGACATAATTCGCGAACCGTACCGCTTCGGGCATATCGCGATGCTTTACAAAATGTACGGTCAGAGCCGCGGTGAACGCGTCGCCGGCCGCCGTGGGGTCCACGGCTTTTACGGGGATTGCCGGTATGGTGCGCGCCGTATCGTTTCCGTCATACAGGAAGGCGCCGCGGCCGCCCTGTTTGATGACGACGTATCCGGCGTTGGATCGGGCCATCAGAATTTCGGCGGCTTTCAGCGTGCCGGCCTGCGTATCCGGATAAATACCGCACAGCGCCGACGTTTCCGTTTCGTTCGGGCTGAGAACCAGCGGATTGCCCAGGCTTTCTATCGGAAACCGCATCGCCGGTCCGGCGTCCACGACGACCGGAACGTTCATCCTATGGGCCGCCCGGCACGTTTCAATCACGGTCTCCTCGGGGATCTCAAACTGTATCATCAAAGCGTCCGGCTGCAGACGTTTCACAACCGGGATAACGTCGTCCGGCGTCAGCTTCATGTTGGCCCCGGGATAGACCGCCATGCGGTTCTCCCCGCTGTCCTCCACCAGGATCGCCGCCAGTCCGGTGGGGGCGTCGGCGGCGGTAAACAGGCCCTGCACGTCCACGCCGCGCGCGGCAAGGCCCTGCCGCAGAAGGCGGCCGTTATCGTCGTCGCCTGTTTTTCCGCAGAAAAAGGATTCGGCCCCAAGCAGCGCGGCCGCCGTCGCCTGGTTTTCCCCCTTCCCGCCCGGCAGGTAATGATACGTATCCGCCAAAATCGCTTCGCCGCGGCGGGGCAATTCCTTCATATGCAAAATCAGATCCATATTGATACTGCCGACCACAAGAATGCGCGGTTTTTTCATATTCACTCCTGTACCAGAGATGAATCAAGGCTCGCCTCTTTTTGCGGGGCGCGCAATCATCCGGGGCGCACCCGGCCCGCCTTTTCACTGCCATGCAGCCTGCCCGTATTGTAATACGCCGCTCGGCGTATTGTCAAAGCCTGTTTCCTATTTGGAACAGGCTTAAAAAACGGGGAAACGGCGGGCCGGCATAATCGAAACCGGGCCGCGACCGCCGAAGGATGCGCTTCATGATCCGCCGTCAAAACAATCCTTTATCAATACCTTCATAAAAGCGTAACAATTCCCCGTTTTATTTGCTTTCATCCCGCAATCATGGTACGATCAGGGTACTTGGTACCATCATCATGCCGCCGAACCGGCGTCCTGAGTTTACGGAGGAAAGAATCATGAAAAAAGCATGCGCGTTCATCTGCTGCGTCGTACTCCTGACGGCGGCGGGCATCACCATGGCAGGCGCCGCCACGCCCATCCGCAACCTCAACATTACCGACTTTAACGCGACGGACGTCGGCGTTACCTGGTCGCCTGTGGGCACGAACGAGCCTCTGTACACCGTCACCTGCCAGGTCGAAGGCACGGACAGAGTTGTTTCGGAGCAGCGCACGTACCGCACCTATTGCAAAATCCACTACTTAAGCCCCGGCACCACCTACGTGGTCACCGTGAGCACAGGAAGCGGCCACACTGCGACGGCCGCCTTCACCATGCCAAGCCCCGGCAGCTTTTACGGGTACAACTATCAGCTGCTGGGTACCGGTATGTACCAGTCCACCCGCAACGAAACGGATTACACCGCAATTTCCACGCTTAACGGCGCAACGCTTAAGGACCAGCTTAACACTACCGATTTCAGCTTCCTGTTCCGCTTCAGGATGTCGGCGACCAGCAAATACAAGACTCTGGATTTCGAGCTGACGCTGCGCATGCCAAGCGGCGACGTTTACACTATCCCGACCGTGCTGGAATATCCCTATTACCAGACAACCGTTACGCAGTATTACCCCATTAACTCCGCGCTCAAACGGATCGTCAACGACTACGGCGAGATTCCAGCCGGCGTATACACGATCACCGCCTACATCGACAACGGCATCGCCGCGGAAACCACGTTTACGGTAGAGTAGGGCGATAGTGATTTTATCCACTCGGTTAACAGAGCGGGCAAGCATAATTGCTTGCCCGCTTTTGTTTGCATTGTCTGCGTTCCAGCGCCTACGGCAGCGCGGCAACGAAATCCGTCGCGCCCATGCCCAGCAGATAGCCAAGCACCGGCAGGTCCGGGTCGGCCAGCCAGCGGCCGTCGATCTCAATCACGCGCAGCGGGATGACATACTGCGCGCCCTCGGCGTACATCGTATCCACGGACGTGGAAAACAGGATTCCAAGCTCCTCATAATTGCTCACCCGCCAGATTGCCATCATCCTGCGCAGGTTTTCCTGGTTGCGGTCCGAGACATATTTGTCGGCGATGGATTCGATTTCACCGGGGCGTATCACGCCCTTGTACTCCAGCGCCGGAAATATATTGAAAAGCCCTTCCCTGCCCGCGGCCTCGAGCACGGCTTCGTACTCCGGCGATTTTGACGTATAGCTGTACCCGCCGTACAGTGCCGAAAACGCGGGGTCCGCCGACCGCAGGCCGAACGCGGCCAGCCTTGCGTACCATGCGCGCTCCAGCAGCATGCGGTTGTACTGCACGGCAAACGGGGTACCCACCGGCAGGTAGGAAAACATGTTGCCCATCACCGCGAGCAGCCGTTCGGCCTGCGCCTGAAAATCAAAGCGCGCGGCCAGCTCGTCAAACGCGATGCACTCCTCCAGCGCTTGGGTATCCTGCGCCTGAAGCGCCGTAAACAGCGCCTGCACGCAGGCCTCCGGCGTGTCAAACCCGCGTTCCTCCGCCAGTGCCGCCGCCGGCAGCAGCGCGGCCAGGATGATCGCGAGCAGATACAGAAAGGTTTTTTTCATACAAGCTCCCCCTCTTTGTTTTTGCACGTATCGTTCATTGTTCAGATTTTTCACGACCTGCACCATCAGGGAAATACCGTTCCTATGGATGCAGTATAGCATATGCTATGCCGATTCTCAAAAATACCCCGCAGCACCATGCGTTTACGGTGTAACAATCCCAGTCCGTCATTGATTTTCGCCCGCGGCCGTGATACGATCATTCCACGGAACGCAACCGCCCGCAGGATACGGGTATTATCGGAGCGATACGGAGGTTCAGAAAATGAAAAAACAGTATGCGGCGTTCGGCCTGGTCTTGTTATTGCTGGTTATGAGCCTGGGTTCCGCGGGCGCGGACGGGACTATCCGCGATCTGTCGGCGGCCAATATCCAGACGACTTCCGCCGAAATAGCCTGGAACTGTACGTACAAGGAAGACCAGATGTATACCCTGGCATACCGGCCCACGGGGCTGGAGCGGTATACCACGCGGGGCACCCACAGCCTGTACTACCACGTGAATTACCTAAACCCCGGCACGACCTATGAGCTCGTCGTATCCACGCCGCAGGGAAGCTCGGCGTCCATCACCTTCCAGACTCCCGAGGCTGAGCCCTACGTCAAGTACGGCTATCAGCTGCTGGACGCCGGCCTGTACAAATCCCCCGCGGGCGAGAGGAACTACGCCGCGGTTTCCTCCCTGAACAGCAAAACGCTGCCGGGCGAGGTGTACGACTATACCTTCAGCTTCATGTTCCAGTTCAGCCTCACGGCCTCCAAAGCCGACAAGGCGCTGGATTGCCTGCTCGTACTGCGCCTGC
Organism: Candidatus Limiplasma sp.; assembly: GCA_963674895.2. GTDB lineage: Bacteria > Bacillota > Clostridia > Christensenellales > Aristaeellaceae > CAXXOK01. The sequence continues at coordinate 737,210 of CAXXCY010000001.1, read as the reverse complement.
CCAACGGGGACGTGTATTCCGTAAACCAGATGTTCTGGTATACATTGAAGAGCGCGACCTCCACGCAGTATTACCCCTTTACGGATTTGTTGAAAGACGTCCTCCATGATTACGGCGAGTTCCCCGTCGGGGAGTACACGCTGAGCACGTATTTTAACGGCGGCTTCGCCGCGTCGGCCACGATCACGGTCGAATGAGGCGTTATAAACGAAAAACGGGCCGTTACTCTGCAAACGGCCCGCTTTTTTGCCGCTGAAATATACTCCGATTGATTGATTTTGTCCCGCGGTCGTGGTACGATCATTTTAATAAATCCGGAATATGTACCTGCAAAAAAACAACCAGCCGATATGGGAGTGTATGATGATGAAAAAACTATGCGCAGCGTTCTTCCTGCTTCTTGCCCTGCTGATGGTCAGCCTGTCGTCAGCCGGCGCGGAAGGAGTGATCCGCGATCTGGCGGCGACCGAAGTCCGCGCGACGTCCGCGATGATTTCCTGGAACTGCACCTATAAGGAGGAGCAGCAATACACCCTGACCTACCGCGTGGACGGCACGGACCGGGACGAGGTCCGGCCGATCACCGATACCGTGTACCGCCTCCGGTATCTGAGCCCGGCCACCACCTATGTGCTTACCGTATCCACGAATATGACGAACGTAAGAACCATCACCTTCACCACGCCCTACGCGGTCGATTATACCGGGTACGGCTACCAGCTGCTGGACGCCGGGCTGTACAAAACCCACACCGGGAAAAAGGATTACGCCGCGCTGACCGCCTTGAGCAGCAAAACGCTGCCGGGCGAGGTGTATGATTACGATTTCCACTTCCTGCTCCAGTTCCAGCTTCAGGAAACGGACGACCTCAAGCACCTGAACTATATCATTGTGCTGCGCCTGCCCAACGGCGACGTCTATTCCCTGCATGACGCGGTTTGGTATACCGAGGACGCCCAGACGGTTACCCTGTACTGGCCGCTGACCGATACGCTTTCGGACATCATGCGCGATTATGCCGGATTCCCGACTGGGGAGTATACCCTGTCCGCCTATCTGGAGGGCGAGAAAGCCGCGGAACTTGCGTTTGTGATGGAATAGCGCAAGAAGATTGCACGCAATCTTCAATTAGGAATGAAGAATGAAGAATTAGGAATGAAGGAATGTGGAATAATTCGGTTGCGTAAGCAATCGCACTGCCATTCCTAATTCCTCATTTCCAGTAATTCCTCATTCATTCACGACGCCTTCACATACTCAACCAACAATTTCAATGCGCCGTCCATATCCCGCAGGTCGACCATCTCGCAGGCCGAGTGCACGTAGCGGCAGGGAATGGAGAGCGTCCCCACCGGCATGCCGCCGCGGGACAGCTGCATCGCGCCCGCGTCCGTGCCGCCGTAGGGCAGCACCTCGCGCTGGCAGGGCACGCCCGCGGCCTTCGCGGCGGCGAGCATGCGCTTCACGACTCCGGGATTGGAAATGCTGCGGTTGTCCTTGATCTTCACCGCCGGGCCCTCGCCCATTTTGACGGCGTTGAGTTTCAGCTCCGGAATATCCCCGGCGGGGGTCACGTCCAGCGCGATGCCCTCGTCCGGCTGCACGGAGTAGGCGGACACGGTCGCGCCGCGCACGCCGACCTCCTCCTGCGCGGTGAACACGGCGACAATGGTCGGGTACGTTTCCGGCAAATTGCGCAAAAGCCCGATCAGCAGCGCGCAGGCCGCGCGGTCGTCCATCGCGGGGGAAGCCAGCCGGTGCTTGCCGACCGCGAACGCGGGCTCGGCGTACACCGCGATGTCACCGATCTCCACCATCGATAACGCTTCCTCCGCGTCCTTGGCGCCGATATCGATATACAGCGTCGACAGCGCACTTTTTTCGTTTTCCTTCAAAGCCTGCTCATACAGCACGCCCTCCACGCCGCTAGCAAACTTCACGCGGCGGGCGCGGCTGTGGTTGATGCTGATGCCGCCCACGCTGCTTACGCGAAGAAAGCCTTCCTTCTCCGCGTGGGTGACGATCAGGCCGATGTGGTCCATATGCGCGGCGAACATGATTTTCCTGTCCGTCGTGCCCTTCTTTTCGCAGATCAGGTTCCCCAGCGCGTCGCGGCGGACGCTGTCCACCTTGTCCTTCACCAGGGATTCGATCAGGTCGGCCACGGAGCCTTCGCGCCCGCTGGGGCCGTACACGGCGGTTAATTTCTCTATCAATTCTTTCATGGCAGGGTCATCCTTTCGTCAAATGTTTCAATACCGCTTTGGCCAGTTCCATCTGGTTGTCCACGTCGCGCAGGCAGCATACGGACGACGGGCTGTGGATATTGCGGCAGGGCACGGACAGCACCACGGTTTTCGCGCCCGCGCCCGCGCGCTGTACGGCTCCGGCGTCGTTGCCGCCGGCGACGTACTTCTTAATCTGATGAGGCACATTTTCCGCCTTGCCGGCCCTAAGGACGAGCTTGAACAGCTCGCGGTCGGCGATGGACGAGTTATCCATGAAGGATACGCACGGGCCCCTGCCCGGCTCGCAGACCTTGAACCGGTCTTCGGTATCCCCCAGATCGTTGGCGGTGGTGCCTTCCAGCACAATGCCGAGTTCCGGCTGCACGGTAAAGGCCGCGGCGAACGCTCCGCGCAGCCCGACCTCCTCCTGCGTGGTGAACGCGAACGTCAGCTCGCCCGGGTAGGGCGCATCCAGCAGCCGCAGCAGGTTATACACGCCCACGCGGTCGTCCAGCGCCCTGGCGCACACAAAGCCGTCGCCAAACGGCGTATAGGGCGATAGAAACGTGACGGGCGTGCCCAGGGGCGCCTTGGCTTCGGCCTCGGCCTTGTCCTTCGCGCCGATATCGATGAGGAGCTTGTCCATCTGCGGCGCGGCCTTTTCATCCTCCTCCGACTGCAGGTGGATGGGCGCTTCGCCGATGATTCCCGGAAGGGCGCTTTCGCCGTAGCCGACCATCACGCGCTTGGAAATCAGCACGCGGGGATCGATGCCGCCGATGGCGCGGAAGCGCAGCAGGCCGTCCTCGGTGGCGGAGTTCACCATCAGGCCGATCTCGTCCATGTGCGCGGCGAGCAGCACGCGGGGAAACGCCGCGTCCTTCGCCCTGCGCACGGCGATCACGCTGCCCGTTCCGTCAAACGACACGGCATCGTCGCCCAGCGCTTCGCGGCAGGCGTCCGCCACGGCCCTGCGGACAAATTCCTCGCGGCCGCTTAATCCCTGCAGTTCGCAAAGGGTTTTCAACTCCATAGGTCCGTATCCCACCCTTCTTCGATCTCCGCGCAAAACGCGGCGGTCAGCCGCGCGCATTCCGTGGCTGCGTTCACGTGGAGCAGTTCCACGGTGGAATGCATATTCCCCAGCGGCAGCCCCACCAGCACGCACGGCACGCCGCCGCGCGCGATCTGTAGCTGGTCGGTATCGGTGCCGGTGCCGCGCGGGGAGAGCTCGATATTGTACTGTATGCCGTTTTTCTTTGCCACGTCTTTGAGCATATCCAGAAGCCTGGGCTGGATGAGCGGGCCGCACACGGGCGCGGGCGCGGCCGGCGGGAGGGTGGTATCGGGCTTCGCGCCGGGGTAATTGGCGAACGTGACGTCCAGCACAAACCCGATGTCCGGGTTCACCGTATACGCGCCGGTCTTCGCGCCGTAGCCGCCGACCTCCTCCTGCACGGAGCAGCAATACACGACCTCCGCCGCGTGGCTTATCTTTTGCAGGCGTTCGGCGGCATCCAGCATCACGGCGATGCAGACGCGGTCGTCCATGGTTTTTCCTGCAACGCGGTTATTTAATAGCTCCAGCGGCTCGCCGTGCAGTGTGATCAGGTCGCCGACGTTCACCCGCGCCTTCACGGCTTCCGGCGCAAGCCCCAGATCGATATATAAATCCTCGAATTTCACGGCGTGCTTGCGGTCCTCGGCGGACAAAAGGTGCGGCGGCTTGGCGCCGATCACGCCGAACAGCCCGCCCTCCTCCGTGTGCACCGTGACGGTGGCCGCAGGCAGGACGTGCGGGCTCACGCCGCCGACCATGCCGACGCGAAGCGAGCCGTCCTTCAAAATCTCCGTGACCAGCAGCGCGATTTCGTCCATGTGCGCGCATATCATGATCCGCGGCGTTTTGCCGCCGGGCTTCGCCGTGGGCTTTTGCACCGCGAGCACGTTGCCCATCGCGTCCACCGTGACCTCGTCGCACAGCGGCTTAAACTGCTCCCGGAGCCACTCCGCGATCTCCCGCTCGTGCCCCGACGGCCCGAACCGCCCCGTGCTCTCCTTCAAAAAGGACAGGATGTCCATAGTCTGTCTCCTTTCTTTTTTGGGGGCTCCCGCCCCTCCCGCTCGCTTTTATTGTCGCACAGCTTCCTCGTTCGGCCGCTGTGCTCTGTAAAAGCTCCCAACTTCGGCTCGCTGGCCGCTTCGCGGCCGTGCCCACAGGGCACGCGCTTGCCTCCATTGCCCCAGATCAGGGGCAGTGCCCCTGATCCCCATTATTGGCCGCGCATTGCGCGGCCAAATGGTGGGTCAAGGGCAACGCCCTTGTCAGGGTTTCAGGGGTGAAATCCCTGAAGCGTCACTCCAAAACCTCTTTCGCTACCCGAACCGAGGCCATGGCGTCGGCGGCGTAATAATCTGCGCCGATTTCCCTGGCGAGGGTTGGGGTGAGCACGGCGCCCCCGACCATGACGGTAACCGCGTCCGCGAACTCCCGCCGCACGAGCGCGATGGTTTGGCGCATGGCGGGCACGGTGGTGGTCATCAGCGCGGAGAGGCCCAAAAGCTTCGCGCCGGACGCGCGCAGCGCGTCGGCGACCTCCGCCGGGAGCACGTTCTTGCCGAGATCGGCCACATGGTAGCCGTAGCTTTGCAGCATGGTGGCGACGATGTTCTTGCCGATATCGTGCACGTCGCCCTCGACGGTCGCCAGCACGATGGTCTTCTCCGGCCGCGGCTCGGCTGCGGGCATATGCGCGGTCGCCACGGCGATGGCGCGCTTGGCGGCGGCAGCGGACTGCATGAGCTGCGGCAGGAATATCTTCCCGCTTTCGTAGCGGCTGCCGACCTCGGTCAGCGCGGGGATAACGTAGTCCTCGATCATCGAAAGCGGCTCCACCCCGCCCGCGATCAGCGCCGACGCCGCGGCCGCCGCGGGGTTTTCCATCCCGGCGACGATGGTGTCCGTAAGATTCATGCTCTCCGGCTGCCCCTGCCCGGCCCTGGCGGGCTCCCGTCCCGTATCGACCGCCTCCAGGGTTACCGAAGCATATTTCCCGATAAACTGCGAAAATCCTTCGTCGTGCCCCAGCGCAGCGCGCGCGGCGTAGTACGCGGAGAGCACCTGATGATCCAGCGGGTTGATGATCGCGGCGGAAAGGCCCCGGCCCAGCGCCATGGTGAGGAAGGCCGCGGTGATCATGCTGCGGCTCGGCAGCCCGAAGCTTACGTTGCTGACGCCCAGCACGGTTTTCACTTGAAGCTCCTCGCGCAGCCTCCTGACCGTTTCCAGCGTCACCGACGGCGCGGCGGGATCGGCGGCGGCGGCCATGGTGAGCGCGTCAAAGAGCAGGTCGCTTTTGCGCACGCCGTAGCGCTCGGCTCCGGCGATGATGCGCCTGGCGATTTCGATCCGCCCGTCGGCGGTCTCTGGGATGCCGTCTTCATCCAGGCACAGCGCAACCAGCGCCGCACCGTACTTTGTGGCGAGCGGGAACACCGCGTCCATCACGGACTTCTTGCCCGACACGCTGTTGACGACCGGCTTGCCGACGTATACGCGCAGCGCGGCTTCCAGCGCTTCGGGGGACGCGCTGTCCAGCTGCAGCGGCGCGGGCAGCACGGTCTGCACCGCTTCGGTCACGGCCTTCAGCGCCGCGGCCTCGTCGAGCTCCGGCAGGCCGACGTTCACATCCAGGATGTCCGCGCCCGCTTCGATCTGCCGGTTCGCCTCCTGCTTGATGAAATCCATGTCCCCGTCCCGCAGCGCTTTTTTCATCGCGGGCTTGCCGGTGGGGTTCAATCGTTCGCCGATGAGCACGGGATGCGGGCCGACGGTCACGGTTTGGCTGTGCCCCGACACAACGCAGGGCGCAAGCCCGCCGTCCGCTTGTTCGGCGGGCGGCGCGTAGGGCACGGGGTTTACGGCCCTGACCAGCGCGGCGATATGCGCGTCGGTGGTGCCGCAGCAGCCGCCCACGATATGCGCGCCGCATGCCACGGCCTCCCGCATATCGACGGCGAACTCCTCCGGATCGGTATGGAACACCGTACGCCCGTCGATCAGCTCGGGGATGCCCGCGTTGGGCTTGAAGAGCACGGGCTTGCCCTTGGCGCAGGCGGCCAGGCGCTTGAGGTTGGGGAGCAGGGGCCTGGGCTCGCGGTGGCAGTTCAGGCCGAGGATATCCACGCCCTCCATCGCGGTGAGCATCGCCGCCGCGCCCTCGATATCCGAGCCCGTAAGCAGGCGGCCGGACAGATCAAACGCCATGCTGACCACCAGGGGCAAGGGAGCATCGCCCCCTTTTTCACTTTTCTGCTTTGCTTCTCTAATTCCCAATATCGCCGCCTTGATCTCGCGAAGGCAGGTCATGGTTTCGAGCATAATCAGATCGCAGCCCGCGCCGATACCGGCGGCCGCGAGCTTTTCGTACCAATCCACGGCATCCTCAAACTCCCGCCCGCCCCAGGGCGCGAGCAGCGTGCCGAGGCTCGTTAAATCCAGCGCGGCAAAGCCGTGCCCGGCCTCCCGGACCGCCTCTCTGGCCAGGCGCACGCCCTCGCGGACGAGCGTCTCCCACTGGGGGAATTCGTCGGGGTTGAAGCCGAAGGTATTGGACAAAACCACGTCCGCGCCCGCGTCCAGGTAGCCGCGGTGCACGGCCTTCACGCGGTCCGGCTGCTCCAGGTTCCAAAGCGCGGGCTGCATGCCGTCGGGAAGCCCCATGGCCTGCAGCGTCGCGCCCATCGAGCCGTCGAAAACCACGCGGCGCGAGGCGATGAGCTTCATCAGCGGATGCATAGATTACCTCCCGATGATCGCGCCGAGGTTGCGGAACACGTCCGCCGCCACGTCCGCGCGGTTCATGGTGTACAGGTGGATATGGCGGACGCCGTTAGCGATCAGGTCCACGATCTGCTCGGTGGCATAGGCGACGCCCGCCTGCCGCATGGAGGGCGGATCGGCGCCGAAGCGGTCGACGATCGAAAGGAAGCGCGGCGGCAGCGTGGCGCCCGAAAGCGCGGTCATCCGTTTGATTTGGCGCGCGTTGATCACGGGCATGATGCCCGCCTCGACGGGCAGGTCGATGCCCGCGCGCAGCGCGCGGAAGAGGAAGTTATAGAGCGTCGCGTTGTCAAAAAACAGCTGCGAGGTGAGGAAATCCACGCCCGCGTCCGCCTTGGCCTTGAGGTGCGCAAGGTCCAGCTCGCGGTTCTCGGACTCCGGATGGCCCTCGGGGTAGCAGGCCGCGCCGATACAAAAGCCGCCGCGCCGCCTGATGTGGTCAACAAGCTGGGCGGCGTGCCCGAAATGCCCGCCTTTGGGGGCTTCGCCGCCCTCGGGGATATCGCCGCGTAGCGCGAGCACGTTGCACACGCCCGCGGCCTCCAGCCCGTTTAACACCTCGTCGATGGTCTCAACCGTGGAGTTGATGCAGGTGAGGTGCGCAAGCGCGGGCACGCTTTCCTCCTGCACGGTTTTGGCGAGCTCGCAGGTGAAGTGCGGGGTCAGCCCCGCCGCGCCGTAGGTGACGGAGATGAACAGGGGCTTGAGCGCGGCGATGCTCCGGACCACGTTTTTAACGTCGTCCACGCGCGTGAACTCGCGCGGGGGGAATACCTCGCAGCTGACGGTGACGGCGTCCGAAAGCAGGGTATCGATCCTTGTCATGGATGCTTCTCCTTCTCCAAAGCCGGGTAAACGATGAGGCAAGGCCGCGTGCGGCGGCGCGCGGCGATGCGATCAGTGTTTATCCAGCAAGCCCTTGCGCAGGTCATAGGGCGTCTCCTGATAGACGAAGTAATTCAGCCAGTTGGCAAACAGGAGGCTTGCGTGCGCGTGCCAGTTGACGCGCGGCAGCTGGTTGGGATCGTTGTCGGGGAAGTAGTTCTCGGGCAGGTCCATCTTCATGCCCTTGCCGATATCGCGGAAATACTCCGAGGCCAGCGAATCGCGGTCGTACTCCGAATGCCCGGTGGCGAACACCCGGCGCCCGTCGCGGCTGCGGACGACCGCCGAGCCGGTTTTCTCGCTCGTCGCCAGCACGATCAGGTCGCCGCACGCTTTGATGGCTTCCTCGTTGAGCTCCGTGTGGCGGCTCATGGGCACGGTGAAGGTATCGTCCAGGCCGCAGAACAGCTTGTCGTGCACGTCGGTGATCTGGGTTTTGAACACGCCGAAAAGCTTCTTGTCAAGCGGCCGCTTGTCGATGCCGTAATGGAAATACAGCCCCGCCTGCGCCGCCCAGCAGATGAACAGCGTGGAAAACGCGTTCTCGTCCGCCCAACGCATGATATCGGTGAGCTCGTCCCAATACGCCACGTCCTGAAAATCGAGCCGCTCCACGGGCGCGCCGGTGATGATAACGCCGTCGAACACCTCGTCCTTGACCTCGTCGAAGGTGCGGTAAAAGGTGTTGAGGTAGTCCACGGAGACGTTCTTGGAGTCATAGCTTCCGGTTCGAAGCAGGGTGATTTCCACCTGCAGGGGCGAGTTGGAGATCAGGCGCAGAAGCTGGGTTTCGGTCTTTTCCTTGGTGGGCATGAGGTTTAAAATCGCAATCCGCAAAGGCCGGATATCCTGCGTGGCGGACCGCTTTTCGGTCATCACGAAGATGTTCTCGTCGGTGAGCGTTTTGGTGGCGGGTAATGCGTCCGGTATTTTCACTGGCATATCGGTGTTCTCCTTTAAATCTAATATTCTGCGTCCGATGGAAAAATCATGCTGCGGTTAGGATAATAGGCGTCCGCCGCCTGCCGTCCCGTTCGTTCTTTTTTACCGCCCCGTCAGCACAAAGCGAAACCCTTCCCCGAGGGGAAGGGTTGAAAAAATCTGAACAAACGGCAAAAGCCGCTCAACCACGACCAGAATCGGGGCGACAAAACATCTGACGGGGCATTCGCATCATCATAGAACCCATCAGATCCGCCTCCTTACAAGCCGTGATTCGTGTGTACAGCATAGCAAATGTATGGGGGGATGTCAAGCGGGTCGCGCCAGAAACGATTGCCGCGCCATTCATTGTATGGTATGATACACACAGTTCCGACCGGACGCCGCAGCGCGACAGCAAGCGCCGGGAGATTCTTTGCATAACGCCGTCCGGGCCGGTCATACGCGGCCGCTGCTTTCCACGCGCCACGAATAGATGTGAAGGAGGATTCCATGAGTCAGAAGGAGTCTTACGGACTGGGGCAAGTCATCACGGAGAATGTGCTGATCCTCGTGCATATCGCGCTGGGGGCGTGGGCCATGGCCGCCATTCCCTATCTGTCTGTCGTGTATGTCGTGTTCCTGCTGTTTATGCTGCTGTTTTTCCTGCGAAAACACCTGTGCACGCACTGCTGCTATTACGGAAAGCTGTGCCACTGCGGCTGGGGCAAGCTCGCCGCACTGTTCAAGCAGGGCAGCGGCAACCGGAAAATCGCCACGCCCGCGGCAGGGATGACATGGTTCGTCCTGATGGGACTGCCGGTTCTCGTGACGATCGGGCTTTGTATCTTTGATTTCAGCACGCTGCGCATCATCCAGTTGGCGGCGCTGCTTGTGTTCGCGGCCATACAGATGCTGATCCACAAAATGGATTGCAAAACCTGCAAGCACCGGAAGGACTGCCCGGCAGCGATGTAGACGGTTTCAACGCGAACTAAATAATATATACAGCATAGTAAAAGTACGAAGGATGTCAAGCGCCCACATTTCAAAGGATAAAAACGAACAAATATTATATTAATTCCATTGTGTTTGATGAGTATTACATTATTTTCGTCTTCTATTTATATGATATAATACACTAAATCATATTTTCAAGAAAACACGTAGTAATATCAAGGAGTAAACTAATGCGTTGGATTCATTTGTCTGATATCCATTTCTACCCAAACGATACTAATAGCCGGATTGTACAGCAATTACGAAATCAATTGCTCGAATACATTTCAAACAAAAACATTATGGCTGATGAAATGTTTATAACCGGAGATTTTAGACAAGCAAATTTCACATGTTATGATGAGAATATATTAATTACTAAGACAATTTCATTTATTCAGGAGATAGCGAATCGTGTAGGTATCGTTGGGAATGAGCATATTCATATTGTGCCAGGAAATCATGACTTAACAAGAGCAAGTTTTTCACCTAGTGTAGAAGAAATAAGGGCTAATTATATAATTGATGAGGGAGCATTTGACGCAGCAGACTTAAGTAATCTTATATCGAGATTTGATTATTTCAGGAAAATTGATGAGCGTCTTCATCCGGAAGACTCTGTTTGGAGAAATTGTTCATCACCTATTCATGTAATCAAGTCATCTAATGAATATGCCATCCTCTACTTAAATACTGCAATAACTAGTCAGGGTGGAGACGGTGATAAAAGGGAATTGGTGATTGGTAATTGTGCACTATACGAGAAACTTGAAGAACTAAAACAACAGTCCGCTACGAAACCAATTATCATCCTTGCACATCATTCATCTAGTATGGTGAAAGAAGAAGAAGAAAGGATAATCGAAGAGATTTTTGAGAGCTATCCTGTTGTTTTGTATTTGTGCGGGCATGCTCATGAAATAACATGTCGGAAAATAAACAATGTTACTGAATATGTTAGTGGTTGCATGGTAGCACAAAGTGGTTTACACGCGACCTTTTCACATGGTGAATTATCAGGGCAACAACACAACATTATTGCTCACGTATGGGATGCACATACAAAACAATGGAATGAGTACGATGGTCTTAATCAAAGATATAGAAAAAGAACAACCCCATATATTGGAGTACAACCAAGAATTCAACTTGATGATGATTGGTTCCTAAAACAAAACGAGCTTCAATTTCAGAATTTAGGAAAGCGATATTCACCCGAAGTGAATGTACCAACTAACACAAATAAATATATTGATGCCTTGTCGAGAAATGTCTTTTTAAGAAATCGTTTTTTTGAACGAGCCGATAAAGCAATACAAACTCTTAGAAAAAGAAAACTAGCAGATTTTAAAAGTTTTGCAGATTTATTAGCGAAGAATATTGAGGGTCTCAATTTTGAGGGCGTTAAAGATATTGATTTTATGCCTATTACTTCAACCATGGATAACATCTTTGAATTATTAAGCCAAGCTTTAAAACGTGAATATGATAAAGAGAAAGAAAAGCAAGATGCTGATAGAATCAATAGATTACATGAGGCCGATTCTGAACTTGGAGAATTCAATAATTACATCCAATCTGAAGAGATGAAGATGGTTAACACTCCTTTTTGCATTATAAGTGGAAAAGGTGGAATTGGGAAATCTCATTTAATTGCAGATGCTATAGCAAGAAGAAATATGTATCATGAAAGGTCCATTTTGTTGCTTGGACAGCAATTCCATGAAGGAGAAGATATTGCCACTCAGATTCGGAAAACACTAAATATTGAATGTTCTAACGATGATATGCTTGAACAATTCAATCGCGTTGGAATGCAACAAAAAACACGTTTCCTGATATTTATTGACGCAATCAACGAAGGGTGCGGAATTGGACTATGGAATCACCATACGGAAGCGTTTATTGGGTTGCTTGAAAAATATCCTTACCTTGGTCTTGTAGTATCGATACGCTCTCAATATCTTCGTGAATTATATAGAGATAACAGGATACTAGACAAAACGATTATGATTAGACATTATGGCTTTAGTACTAAAGAATACGCTGCTATGCAAGCTTATTTTAAGTATTACAATATTGTTTACACCAATATTCCTATGTCAATTGATGAATTTCAAAATCCTTTGTTCTTAAGATTATTTTGCGAAGCTCACAAGAATACCAGCATTGCCACTACAGATATAAATTTAAGGGACACATACTCATACTATCTACGTGAAATCAATAATCGCATTGCAGAGAGATGTGGGTTTAGTAGTAATTACAACGTGGTACAGAAAGCCATTGAAGCTATGGTTGAACTAAGGTATTACACTGGTGAATATAATAATCTCCAGTCAATTAAACAAGTTGTTGAATTGATACTTGGAATTGAACGAACATTCAATTTGAATATTTCGTTGTTGGATGAACTATTATCAGAAGGTATTTTAACAAAAAGTATATATAGAGGCGAGGAATTTATTCACGTATGGATTGTCAACAGTTGGTCAGACAGAAATTATAAGGTACATGCATTCCTGAACTCAACCGGAGACAGGTACCCGAGGGTACCGTGCAGGCGGATGTTGTTGAACCAGTGTATGTAATCCGCCAGTTCCAATCGCAGCTGCTCGAGGGTACCAAACCGCCTGCTCGAAACGAACTCCTTCTTGATCAGCCTGAAGGTTGATTCTGCTACCGCGTTGTCATAGGGACAGCCCTTCATGCTCAGGGATCGCTGGATCTGAAAGCTTTCCAGTATTTCATCCACAAGCATATTGTCAAACTCACTGCCACGGTCTGTGTGAAAGATCTGGATCTCGAACAGGTTTCCTTTCACGGATGCAAAAGCTTGATGGACCAGTTCAGCGTCTTTGTGTGCACCGGCGCTGTAGCCGATGATCTCCCTGGCTCCCAGATCCAGCAGCATGCAGATATAGGCCCACTGGGTGCCTACACGAACGTAGGTCAGATCGCTGACAACACAGGCTCCCGGGAGCCTGTCGCTGAATTGCCGGTCAATCAGGTTGGGCACCGGGGCTTCATTCACCCTGGATGCATGAACCCGATACTTCTTGCGTGTGTAGGCGGATACCAGTCCCCGCTTCTTCATGATCCGCCCGATCTTCCGCCTGGATACAATCCAGCCCTTCCGCAGCAGTACATGCTTGAGTTTGCGTTGACCGTAAACACGACGATTCTCATCGTATGCGTTCTGAACAACCTCTTCCAAATCCCGCTCGTCCGGCCGGCCCCGGCATTCGTAGTAATAGGTGCTGCGTGCAATGCCTAAGCACCGGCACAGCGCTGATATTGAGTATTTGTGGGCATTGGCTCGGATCACAACTACTTTCGTGCGTATATCAGCGCCGCTTGCTTTAGGACGTCATTCTCCATCCGCAGCTGTTGGTTCTCTTTGCGAAGCTTCAGCAGCTCCAGTTCTTCAGGCGTTCGGTTATCCTTCTCGTGGCTGGAACCGGTTGCATTGATCCGCTTAACCCATTTGTCAAACGCCGATGCTGTCAGGTCGTATTCCCGGATGATCTCGCTCCTGGGTTTCCCGTGGTTGAACAGTTCAACCAGCTGCCTTTTCTGCTCCTCGCTGTAGGTCCGCTTGGCCCGCCTTTGTGTCATGGTATTTCCCTCCTAAATCTTTCCCGTTATTCTACCATGACCTTATTTTTTCTGTCCGATTTAGTGTAACCAATCCATAGTATAAGCTTATCAGGTACCTATTACATGGAGAATGGAGTATTAAAAGGTAATATAATAGAATTCAAGGAGTAGAGATAAAGCAATTTTAATACGGTTTCAAATTTTCTACTTTGCTGAGATCAACAATAATTCACACCACACAAGCGGCCTTATCAAGTCCAAGGGCTTTAACTCGATGGGTATTTTCCCTGCGCTTTGCATTGCCCGTCCGTCAGGTACTTTTATTAACAACCACCTGATGCGTACATATTTTCAACCACTTCCGGCTCATTACGAAGAAGCCTTTCTCGCCAACCTCATCGATCTATTGGATTTTCGTCAGGTTGGGTTTGCGCAACCCAAAAGGGAGGGCTACGCCCGACTAGCGTCCGAAATTGTTTAACGCGGCTGCAACACAAGTATATTGTGTTACAGCCGCGTTAACAATGAAGCGCGTAGCCTCGCGCAAGCGGAGCGCGGCGCGAGGCCGAAAAAGTAGTAGCAGCGCTTGTCGAGGCGCCGAAGGGAAGCGTGTGTCCAGTGGACACCACGGCAAAGCTGTGAGCGCCCCGAAGGCGGGAGGTTTTAATAAGCATCACGACCGAAAGGGAGCGAGGCGATTATAAAACCGAGTGGTCAAGCCGCAGGCCCAAGATGGCGGAAATAAAATCGGCAGCGCGCGGGGATTTATCGGCGTTTCCCTGCAACAGAAATCGTGCTATAATACAAAGCTCAGGGAGGGCGGCATGAGCGAAGAGCTGAGTTACGAGAAGAGCAAGTACGAGGTGGACATGTCGCAGGGGTCCATCCTGAAGCATTTGGTCTGGTTTTCGATCCCCGTCACGCTTACGAATCTCCTGCAGCTTTTATACAACATGGTGGACACCATCGTGGTCGGGCAGTTCGCGGGCAAGGAGGCGCTGGCGGCGGTCGGCTCCACGAGCGCGCTGATCAACCTGCTGCTGACGATGTTCATCGGGCTGTCCGTGGGCGCGAGCATCGCGCTGGCCAAGCGCTACGGGGAGGGCAACGCGAAGGCCGTGAGCGAAACCGCGCATACGGCGATCGCGCTTTCGGCGGTGTGCGGCGTTTTTATCGGCGTGGTCGGCTTTCTGTTGGCCAGGCCGCTGCTCACGGCAATGGGCGTGCCGGGCGATATCATCATTCCGGCGACGCTGTACATGCGCCTGTATTTTGTAAGCATCCCGTTCGCGTTTATCACCCTGTTCGGCAGCGCCATCCTGCGGGCGGTGGGCGACGCGAAGCGCCCGCTGTATATCCTGACGCTATCGGGCGTGCTGAACGTGCTCCTGAACCTCCTGTTCGTCATCGTGTTTCAAATGAGCGTGGCCGGCGTCGCGCTGGGCACGGTGTTTTCCTCGATGCTGTCGGCGTACCTGGTGCTCCGGGTGCTTACCCGCACGGAGGGCGCGATCCGGATTATCCCCAAATTGCTGACGATCAAAAAACGGGTGCTGCGGTCCATCACCCGCATCGGCCTGCCGGCCGGGCTGGAGGGCGCGACGTTCAGCATCAGCAACGTGCTGATACAGGCCGCGATCAATTCCTTCGGCTCGCTCGTGATCGCGGGAAACGCCGTGGCCGTGAACATCAACGGGCTGGTGTACGTGCTGATGCAGTCCATCACCCAAGCCTGCATGACCTTTACCAGCCAGAATATGGGCGCAAGGCAATTTAAGCGCGTGCGCCGGTCGCCGCTGATCACCGCCGGGCTGTTGACGGTGATCAGCTTCGGGGTATGCATGCTGATATTGGCTCTTGCCACGCCCATATCCTCGCTGTTCAACAGCGATCCGCAGGTGATCCGGTATTCCGTTTTGCGCCTGGAATACACCTTCCCGCTGTATTTCACCTTCGGCATCATGCTCACCTTCACGTCCCAGCTGCGCGGCATGGGCCACAGCTTCATGCCGATGTTCGTTTCCGTGACCGGCATCTCCGGTATCCGCCTGGCCTGGCTGTACACGGTGTTTGCCGCCAACCCGACGCTTCCGATACTTTACATCGGATATCCGGTTTCCTGGAGTACCACGATGCTGATTATCATCGTATGCTACGCGGTGATACTCCGCAAACTCCCCAAGGAAAATATCGCCGCGGAGCCGTGCGCAAGCCCGACGGACTGATCGCGCTGCGGGACTCTATACAAAACCACGTATCCTTGACGATTATACAAAAGCTTCCTTTTTTTTCTCTCACCGCCCGGGACGGCGGCCTTACGGCTGCCGCTTCCGGGCCATTTTCATCTGCCGCACGGCATCACACAGCGGGCCCAGCAGCGCGGCTACAAAGCCGCCGGAAAACCCGTTGTTGTACAGGTTCATCCCGGCGTGCAGAAAGCTGACGTTCGTAACCAGCGACATGTGAAGGAAGCCCGCCAGGATTCCCGAGGTCACGCCGTACTCGCCGGCAATCGGCGCAAGCGTCGTGCCGAACAGCGCCGCGATGATCGTAAAGGACGCGCTGCTGGAATGAATGTTAAAAAGGTTCGCCAGCGTAACGCCCACCATGACCGGCAGCACGTTTTTCAGGTGCTTGCCGTAAGCGGCAAAGCCCACCACCGTGAAAATGCCGCCGATCACGGGCCCGTTGAGTTCGCCCCCCAGTATCAGCACATACGCGACCGACAGCATGCCCAGCAAAGCCATGTTGATCAGCGTTACGCCGAACCCGGAAATAGCCAGGAAATCCGTGGCCAGCACGCCCGGCAATTGAAACAGGCGGCGGAAGCCCTTGAGCTTCCAGTGGTTGACCCGCAGCCCCATCAGGAGCAGGCACAGGAAAATGCCCGAAAGAATCAGCGAAAACGGGAGATTGCGCCCCGAAGAGAGGATGGAAACCGCGGTCACCTCCACCCCGAACCCGCGCAGAACCGCCATGAAAAACATCCCGATAATCCCCGCCGTGAACCCGATATTGTATAGATTATATCCTTTGTGAAACCGCAAAAACCGTATGGAGAGCGGCACCAGCACGAACCCCGCCAGCAGCCCGGACGCAACGCCCAGCAGCACGCCGAAGGGAACCGGCAGTTTCATATTGAAGCTCAGCTCGCTGACCAGCGGGCTGAGGGCCGTGCCGAACATGCAATGCAGCACATATTCCCCGAACGGCTGCCGGATGGCCTTGGCATACAGGTAAACCCCCAGGATCAGCGGCAGGGTGTTGTAAAGGTTCTTGCCGAAAAACGAAAACCCGACCATGGTGAAAATGCCGGCCACGATCGAGCCCGAAACCGGCAGCCGGTTCAGCCGGATGATGCTGATGCTGAACAGCGTCATCACACCGACGTTCACCAGCGTGGCGCCCGCGTTCGCCAGCTGTATGTAGTCCGTCAGCAGGTTGGCCCGCGACGTCAGGATCACCGTCACGCCATGCCAAATGTCCGCGGGACGATCAAATACGAATGCCAGCGCGATAAACAGGATGCCCAAAAGCCCGAAAAACAGGTAATAATACCGCTGCAGCATGGCGGCGATCTGCGGATGGTCCCCCGATATTTCGTCCTTCCATTCCGCGGGGCCGGCATCCTCGTGGATAGGCGCGCCAGGATAATGTTTCACCACCGGTTTTTTCTCTTCATTATTCATCGTCAACACTCCTTTTCGGTTTCATCCGGAATACGGGGTGTATGGCATCTCCTTGTAAAAGCGGGCCGCGCAGGGGCGGAAAATAAAAGCCGAACGGCGTGGGCGCCGGACCTCCGGCCAACTGCCTCCCTTTCTATCCCGCCGCCGGTTTCATCCAATTGTCCTGGCTGCCGTTTACAAACCGCACATTAAAAAACACCGACGTTCATCGGCATCTTAAGCCCGGCTGTATGTACCCTGTGATTGGGGGCCCAAAGGGCCGTGACGGCGATCGGCGCAAAGCATACGGGCCCGCCCGAACCATGCGCGCTGCGGCCGGCTGCCGGAGGGTGTTCGCGAAATAATTCCAGCCGAACCGCCCGAGGGTTCGCCGCCGCGGCGCTATGCGCTTCTTTGCTTTGAACGTGCCGTCCTTGTTTTTGGTGCTTCGGCCGTGGGGGTTGGTTTTGCATCATCAGCCCTCATTCAGTATATTCGGTCAGCATCCTTTATGTCCCCTATTATACCGAAAATTTTCGGAAATTACAATCGCCTAAATTCTTCATTATCTATAGTATTCTTCATATCCGGCGCGTGCGGTATTTGCCGCGCGGCTTCCTTGCGCCTGCGCAAAGCGTGCAGCCCGTTTTTTATTCCTCCTCAGGAGGAATATACACGATGGATTTCCCCGCATAATACTGTGTGAAGGCAATGTTTTGCCAATACGTTTCGTTCGAATCCAGCGCCAGCGGGTAAAAGAAGTCGGAATACGGCATGGCGGTCAAAACGATATCGGCGTCCGGCCGGCTCATCGCCAGCGCGACGAGCGCGTCGTATTCCTCCGCATAGGTTTTCAGCGTTCCGTCCCGCAGCCTGGCGGCGGCCCGGAGGCTGGGGATTTGGCTGTTGAGCGCGAACGGGTGAAACTGCACGGTCACCAGTGTGGCGGCGATCACAACCATGCCCGCGCCCAGTACGAAGCGCGTCCAGAATTTCTTTTGGTTTTCCGGGGGTTTTTCGCTGTGTTTGAACCGGCCGCGGAAAAAGCGGATCAGGTAGAGGAGATTGAAGACAACCAGCAGACTCAGCATAAAGAACTGCACGTTGATAAGGCGCGGGTCCCCCAAAAATCGCCTGGCATGGACCGGCGCGATAAAGCCGGCCGCGAACACGCCGAAAGAAAGCAGCAGCGCCCAGACGGGATGGCCGCAGTTCCAGCTCTTCTCCTGCGCCACCGTAACCAGAACGGGCAGGAACAGCAGCGAAAACAGGAACAGGGTCCGCTGCTCCAAAATGTATCCGAACGAATCGCGAAAGGTGATCAAAAACGTTTCCACGTAGCTGGTCTCGCCGGTGTACCCGTCCACAGTATAGCGGGCCGCGTTGCCCGGCGCGGCCATGGACAGCACAAACCCCGCCAGATAAACCCCGACGGGAAGCAATACCAGCCAGCTTGTCTTCTTTTTCCAAAGCGCATAAGCGGCCAGCAGTACAAAGAGCACCAGCGAGACGGTATTGGTTGAGAAATTGGTGCCCGCCAGCAAAAAGCCCCCGGCGCATACCCCGATCAGCTTGATCGTTTGCCCCGCGGGCTTGCCTTTGAGAAAAACCCACGACAAAAACAGCGCATATACGCACAGCGCAAGCGAAAACGCGAACGTATAGGCAACCGCTCCGGTAAACCAGTAGATTCCCTGGTCCGTCGCGGGCATGAACAGCAGGAATTCAATCACCAGCAGCAGCGCGATGTGGTTCATATACAACCGGCGCACAGACAGCACCCGGCCCAGCGTCCGGATAAACAGGAATACGCTGCCCGCCAGGAAAAGCAAAAAGAAAATCGGATGTATCCACGCCAGCGTATAATCAAACACCATCGGCGGGATGCGCGCCAGCAGCATGTGGAAGTAAAGCCCGGACCAGTTTTGATAGGCTGCCAGCATATCGTTCCAGTCCGCCGCCAGCACATTGCCGCCCGACAGATACGCGTTGTGTTCCTTGACGGGTTGAATCAGGTCGTCCACAGACGGGCGGTTGTAGACCGTCGCGGCCAGCAGCGGAATCAACAGCACGATGAAAAGGATCCACAGAACCATCTGATACCGTTTGAAAAACTTTTCCATGGGTTACCTCGTCCAATAATCGTTTGACCCATGATATCATATTGACTGGCGGCATTCAAGAATTGCACGGAGGCTGCAGGGCAAGCTTTATCCGCGCATCCTTGCCCGTATCCTGTCCCTGCACCGGGATAAGGCGATCCCCCGTTTCCCTGCAGCCGGCCCGCGGACCGGAATACGGCGCGGTATCGGCGCGAGGGAACGCGCGGAATACAACTCCCTTTTCACTTTCTCCGGTTTCCGGTATACTATCAGCAGATCATACAGGAGGAAACGGAATATGGCGTCGAAAGTCGGAAAGCTGATCAAAGAAGCAAGGACAAACGCGGACATGACCCAGGAAAAACTGGCCAAAAAAGTCGGCGGCGGGCTGACGGCAGCGGACGTCAGCAAAGCGGAACGCGGGGAATTGGCTTTATCGCAGGCGGTGCTTAAAAAAATCGCCGCCGCGACCGGCGTTACCCAGGCCTCGCTGCTCAACGCGGCCAAGGGAGCCGCTTCCAAAGCCACGGCGTCCTCATCCAAAACGGGCATGAAGCTGACGGCGGCGGAGAAGAAGCTCGTGACCTATTACCGGGAGGCCGACGGCGATACAAGGAAAGCCGCCCTCAAGGTGCTCAAAGGCGAGGGCGGCGGCATCGTTTCCACGCTGCTTGACGCCGCCTCAGGCATCGCCGGCAAGCCCGGGAGCGCAAGTGGCTCCGTAACCGATATCCTCGGCGACGCGATTGAAAACCTGCTCGGAAAGCAATAGGCCTCCCGGCACCGCGCCCTGCGCAAGCAGCCGGGAACGAGGGCCCGGCTTACCGCGCGCGCCCGCCTGTCGCCTGCTCCGCGATTTATCAAGGCTTTGCCGGCGGCGGCAGGTATCAATCGATACCCTTCCTCCGGTTCATTTTGCGAATATCACAAATCTCCCGGCAAGCCGCAGCCTGCCGGGAGTTCGTTCGTTTTGTCCGGTCCGGCGGCGGGCCGGATTATTCGGGATAGAGTACCGCGCCGACGGTCTTTTGCATCACGACGTCGGACTGGATGGAGCGCGTGCTCTTCGCGGGGTCGATCTCCTTTTGTTCCAACAGCCTTGCGGCTTCCACGATCCATTTTTCAACCGTCTCCGGGGGAATGCGGCCGGTATCGGCAACGAGGCTGAAGGACCCGGCGTCGCTCGCGCTGGCGCTGTAAAAGATTCTCAGGTAGCTTTCCCGGGTCACGTCGTGCCGCCGCACCAGCTCCTCCGCCTGCGCGCGGTCGGCGATGTGCATGGTTTCCATGGTATTTGCCACGCGGTTTTCAAACGGCGCTTTGATCAGAACGTGGAGCACGTTCTCATACCCGCGCAGAAGCGCGAAGCCTGCCCGCCCGACAAACACGGCGTGATCAGCCTTCGAGCACTCCAAAACCGCGCTGTTGAATACGTCGATAATATTCTGATTGCCCTCTTCCAGCCGTTCCCAGAAGCTATGCGGGGAATCGTAAAACTTATGGAAGGTTATGAGGCCGTACTGGTCCAGCACCTTTTCCAGCACAGCTTTGTCGATATAATCGTACTGAAGCGCCTGCGCCGCGTGCTGGCTGATCGTCGTTCCGAAACTGCCGAACTCACGAGAAACTGTGATAAACGCCATACCGCTCACCTCCGTACAATGTTTCGCTTTTTCTTCTTACAGTATACTCCTGTTTGCGGGAAGGCGCAATTCCGGGCGGCGCTGCTGGGCGCCGCCTTGCCCATGGTGGGGGATATGCAGGCCCGCCGGCTTACCCCCTTGCACCCTCCGGCGATCTGTGCCATAATGAGAACATACGTTTGCATGAGGTGCGCCATGGAAGGGCAGATACGCGTATCGGTTCGAAACCTTGTCGAATTCTCCATCCACGGGGAGGATATCTTTTCCGTATCCTCCAGGCAGGACATGCTGGCGGGCACACAGGGGCACAAAGCCCGGCAGGAGGGGCTCGGGGACGGATGGCAGGCGGAAACGCCGCTGAGCCTGACGGCGGAAGCGGAGGGAATCCCGTTTCTGATCACGGGCCGGATGGACGCCTATTGCGACGCGGACATTCCCACCCTCGAGGAATTCAAGCTTTGCCGGTCCGGGGAAGCGCCCCCGCGGGAAGCCCTGCCGGCCCACCGCGCGCAGGCCGCGGTTTACGGGCATATGCTATGCGCGGGTCAGGGGAAGGCCGCCGTGCGCATCCGGGTGACGTATGTGACCGAAACCGGCGCGCTGTGCGCCTGCTTTGAAAAAACACGCGGCGCGCAGGAACTGGAAGCGGAGTTCCTGGCGCTGCTGTCCGCATACGCGAAATGGGAGAACCTCCAGCGTAAGCACAGGGCAGCGCGGGACGAAAGCCTGGCCCGGCTGCCGTTCCCGTTTGATCGCTACCGCCCCGGCCAGCGTGAGATGGCCGTGCAGGTTTTCACCGCGATCCGCACCAAAAGGCGGCTGTTCGCCAGCATGCCCACCGGCACGGGCAAGTCCGCCGCCGTGCTGTATCCCGCGCTCAAGGCGCTGGGGCAGGGGCTGACGGGGCAGATCTTTTACCTCACCGCGCGGACAACCGCCCGGCAGGCGGCGCTGCAGGCCCTGGACCTGATGCGCGAAAAGGGGCTGCACGCAAGGAGCCTGACCCTGAACTCCAAGGACAAGCAGTGCCCCGGCTTCAGCCGCTGCCATCCGGACTACTGCCCGCGCGCCAGGAGGTATTTCCTCCGGCTGCCCGCGGCACTGGACGAGATCCTGCAAACGGCCGACTGGAACGCCCAGGCCGTGACCGATATGGCGGAAAAGCATTCGCTGTGCCCGTTTGAGTTTGCCCTGACGCTTTGTGAAATCGCGGATGTGGTGATCTGCGATTATAACTACGCGTTTGACCCGGTCGTGCGGATCAAGCGCGTTTTTGAACAGCGGTCGGATTTGACGCTGCTGGTGGACGAAAGCCACAACCTGGCGTCCCGCACGCGGGATATGCTCTCGGGCGTCAGCGACGGGGAAACCCTGCGCAACATCCGCCGGATGCTCGGGCGCGCGTCCGGCCGCACCGGGCCGCTGTATAAGGCCATCACCGGCGTGCTGCGCGCGCTGCGGGAAATAAGGATGGAGGACGGCGTATCCGAAACGGAGCTGACCGAATTGCCGGAGGGATTGCAGCCCGCCGTGCAGGGCCTGCTGGAGGCGCTCGCGGAGGCCTTTGCCGCGCCGCCTCAGGGCGAGGCCGGACAGGCGCTGGGGGAGCTGTTCCTTTCGGCGATCAATTTCACCGCCGCGGCGAACGGGGACAGGCAGAATTACGCCATCCTGTGCCGGCGGCAGGGGAAGGAGCGCTCCGTGAAGCTATTGTGCCTGTCGGTGGCGGAGCACCTGATGGAAGCGACCCGGCGGCTGTCGGGCATCGTATATTTCTCCGCTACGCTTTCCCCGCTTCACGAAATGCTCAAGCTCCTCGGCGGCGGCGAAGAGGACGCCTGCTTTGCGCTGCCCTCGCCGTTCCCGCCGGAAAACCTGCGGGTCGTGCGCCACCGGATCGACACGCGGTACGCCCTGCGCCGCGAAACGGCGCCCAGGGTAGCGGAGGCCATCGTAAACGCCTTTGCCGAGAAGCCCGGCAAGTACATCGCCTATTTCCCCAGCTACGCCTATCTGCGCCTGGTAGCGGGGGAGCTGGAAATAATCGGCCCCAGCCTGCCCCTGCTGGTCCAGCGCTCCGGCATGGCGGACGACGACCGGGAAGCCTTTCTCGCCCGCTTTACCCTGGACGCGGACCCCCTGCTGGGGCTGGCGGTTTTGGGCGGCGTATTTGCCGAGGGCATCGATCTGCCGGGGGAACGGCTGCTGGGCGTAATGGTGGTGGGCGTGGGCCTGCCCATGGTATGCCGGGAGCAGGAGGCTCTGCGCCGCCATTACGAGCAAACGCTGGGCGACGGCTTCGCCTATGCCTACCGCTACCCCGGCATGCACAAGGTGCTCCAGGCCGCCGGCCGCGTGATCCGCTCCGAAACGGACAAGGGCACGGTGCTGCTGATCGACAAGCGGTATTTTGAGTATGATTATGTATCCTTGTGTCCGGCACATTGGAGGATGTGAGGGGCGGGTTACGATGGGAAAGCCCCGGCATTGCGCCGGGGCTTTCCACATCGTTTACCGAAGTAGTTTTATAGCTCTAGGAGGACAAGGAACCGCTCTTCCAAGTATTCGGCGATCATCCGCACCATAGGGCTTGCGTCGTTATCCCTTTGATAGGATTGGAAGCAATCGTAATAGCGCTTCCGGTCCGCGAACTTCACGTCGATCAGCGGATTGGTTAGATACAAATATATAAATCATGTAAGTACATTTATTAAATATTGAAAAGAAACAAGGACTATATTATTATAGTACTTAAGGTGTAGCTATTTATTTTGTACTAAAGCGTTGTTTGTAGCTGTTGTTTATGAGGATAAGCAGTCATGAAATTCATAAAAAAGAAGAGAGTTTGTATTGATATAACTCATGAAAAGGATAATCCCAACGTAAATGTATTGTTATCACTTTATCAAGCACTCACAGCCTCACGATTAAGTCATAATGAATTGTTTTGGAATGTTCCATTAACAAACCTAACAGCTCAAGCATTTTTATACTTGATCGCATTAGGTAAAGATTCAGACCCCGTTTCTGTTGTGGTTGCTTCCATTATATCCATTTTTATCGGTTTTTTTTCAATACAATTGTTTGAAAGGAACCGTTTTATGGAGATTATGGATGCCGAACAACTCGAAAGTATAGAAAAACAACTACGATCACTTGGATACTCTTTGCCACAGACAAGTGTAAAGACTGAATCGCGAACGTATTTAACCGACGATAATAATTTTAAATCAAGTGCATTCGTAGAATCAAATTTACGAAAGAAAAAGAGGATAAGCAGTTTCAGTTCGATAAGCTCATATAAATTATGGAAAACAGGATTGTGGACAATAGTTATATTTTCCACGGGGATTCTAATTAATGCAACTCTTTCGCTCTATTACTCAGCAAGCACCCCGGCAAAAGCGCTAAATGACAACGACTGGTTGTTTTTATTCTTATCAAGTTTTATTTGTGTCATTATTATTGTTATTTCTAATATGTTAAGGCAGTTGATCACAAATTATATCTCAATAAAAAGATTTAAAAAGAGTGTACTTATAGACTTTTTATATGAGCTTCCGCTGATAACCCATATCTCCATATCACTATTGATTATTATCTTAATAATCTTTTTTATTTATCCGCAAACACAAGATAAATTTATTCTTGATCCAATAAACAAGAAAATTGCTTTTGTGGAAAGTCTTATAGTATCTATATTTTTCAGTTGCAATGCATATAAATGGTTGAAGGAATTAAGGAAAACAAAACACACACCAAGAAAAGTAGTCAATGTGCTTTTAGCGGGAGGAAACGCAAAGAGGCTTCAGGGGATTATCCCACAGCACACACAAAAATATAATTTAATTGACTACAACGGAAAAACATTACTGTGTAATGCAATCATCAGGGCAAATCATATCTCAGATAGAATAATTTGTGTAACTGACGAAGAAAAATGTAGTTCTATCATACATAATTATCAATTCAATGAGGTGCTTATAGAACCGAGAAGTACTGGTACATTACTAGCTATTAGCTATGTAATGTACCACTACAAAGATATATTAAGTAATGGTGTTTTCATTATTGCGCCAACAGATCACAGGATTAATGATATTGGAGAGTACCAAAAGACAATAAATAGCGCCATCGATTGTGCAACCAAGCAGAATGCGTTTGTCTTGATCGGTGTTAAACCTCAGTATTTTTGTGAGGATTTTGGTTATATAACTCTTGGAAAAAATGGTACGGTTGCTGAGTTTTTAGAAAAGCCACAAACGAGAGAAGAACAAAAACCCTATTATAATGAAGTCGACAATCAAAGAAACGAATATTTGTGGAACACTGGAATATTTGTTACTACAAGGAATGCGCTTAAGAGTATTCTGGAAAAAGCATCTCGAGATAATACAATTGTTTCACGTTTGTTAATGCAACTTGCGTCTGGAGATGAGAAAAGTATACGCTCACTTTATGAATCATTAGAACACCCCCCGTTGCAATTCTCTTTTGATAAAAATGTTCTTCAAAACAAAGAGATAAAGGAGATGCTTCGTGTAGTAAAAAGCAATATGGATTGGATAGATCTTGGTATACCTGCAACTGCAACAAAGGAAATAAAAATTGGTTCGCTGATATTGCCAAAAGACATTGAAAATACTGAAGTTATAAAGTAACAAACTAGATTTCCTCATATTCAGGTAGGTGTTCAACATCACGACTCTCCAAACATTCGAGTAGCGTGTGCCCCCAGCGGGTTTTTGTGCTATATCTAAAGCAAACCAAGAATATAAGTTACAAGCGTACTTTTGTGGCAGTGCAACAAATGACAATAAAATCAAGAGGACTGACTTGAACCTACATCCCCATCGGTTAATAGATACTCTCTCTATCAAATCCATACATGACCACATTAAATTCCTCTTGCACTCTGACTGGTTTATATTGAGACAAACACGAGGAAAAAATCCGAGTAATAGTAAAGCGACCATTTGTGTCTTATACTCACGTCATTCTTCAGACTATATTTAAAAGAAATCATGCGTACTGGGCATAGATGGGTTCTTTGTTCTCCTATGCATACTAAGCCGATTTGCAGAGTGCCCAAAACAGGCATTTTTTCATCTTTTTTCCCGTTCAGGAATAGACAAACGCCATCTACCAATCCAAAATTGACACCATCCCGATAAAAATAAATCACTACAACCTTCCGGGCGTGTATCCCCAAACAACAACCTTATAACCTTCCACACACCCCAACCGGGCTTCACAGTATATTGCTTTCAACCGTTATTCCCAGTGCCACCTAATCCTTTATTATCATACACGGTTAATATTCAATATTTTCAAGGTTGACGGCTTCCCCGTTCGGGATTATGATAGGAAAAAAGCGAATCATAGGAGGAGTACCCATGTCTTTCCGCTGTTATGATCATGGTCTCCCTATTCTTACTGCCGGGGGCGTATACCATACCTACGATTACCCGTTCTACTTTTACAGCATCCGCGCCAACGCGCAAAACAGGGTCGAGCACTATCTGGCGGAGAACCCGCAAAAGTAGCAGGCCGAAAACTGTCTGCTCTGCGGCAGGGTTTTCCGGCCAACATCAGCGTTGGCTGGCAGCGGCAAGAACCTATCGCCGGCACAAATTCTGATTCCTAACCTGATCCCGGCCGTTGCCCAATACTCACGGTACATATAATGAGACAGGCGGCCGGCTTTCCCGGACACCCGCAAAACCCTCTCTTGACAGAGAAAAATTTCTATAGAATAATATCTACCATGGCACATGACATCTGTCCTGAATGAATAGTATACGACAGATGTTTTTGTTAATACCGATAGACATGGAGATATGCGTATGAGAATTACCAAGAGGATCTTCAGCGACCTTGCCATTTTTATGATCCTGCTGGGCGTCGTCATCGGCGCGTTTTTCCCATTCTTTGTGATGCTGCTGGGCGCACAGAAAGACGTCGCGATGCAGCCGCTGTTTTTTTGCGCGTGTATCGCGGCCGGTATCCTGCTGGCGCTGATGAATATTACGCTTGCCAGAAAAGTGGTCGGATCGCGGATTCGGCAGCTGTCCAAACAAATGAAACACGTGGAAGGCATTCTATCGGCGCGTGACTTTGACCCCAGGAACACCGAGTGCACGCCCGAAACCTGCACCGTCGCGGTCGATTCGGAGGACGAGCTGGGAGAAAGCGCGGCGGCCTTCAACGGCCTGCTTGAGACGCTGTCCACCGTACTGGAAAAGCAAGCGGATTTGCAGCTGTTTTCCGGTATGCTAACGGCCTACCTGGAGCTGGAAACGCTGGCATACGAAACGCTTTTGCGGCTCATGCTTACGCTGCAGGCCGCGGGGGGCGCAATCCTTGTGGAACGCAACGGCGAACTCTTCAAAGCGGCTTCGTTTGCCATAAAGGACGATCAACACCTCAGGGACAATGCGCTGGTGAAACATACGATGCAAACCAGCACGCGCCAGGTGCTGCGGTTTCCGGCGGATATCGTTCTGGACGGCGTGCTGACGGAATACCAGCCCAAAGAATTGATTATTGAACCGATCCTGTATAAACAGGTATTAATCGGCGTGATTGTTTTGGGAAGCGTGACAGCGTTTTCCCAAAGCGCGCTGGACCGCCTCTCGCTCTACGGCCCGCTTCTCTCCCTGGCCTTTAATAACGCGATCACGCATCAGCAAATGCAGCAGCTGGCGGCGCTGGATTCGCTTACGGGAATCTACAACCGCCGCTTCGGCAACCAGCGAATTCAGGAGGAGTTCGGCCGCTGTATCCGTTCCAACGCATCGCTATCGCTGATCATGCTGGATATCGATCATTTCAAAGTCATCAACGATACGTACGGGCATACGATCGGGGACAGGATCATCATGCTCATTGCCAAAGCCATCAAGGCAGCGATCCGTGAGGGCGATATACTCATCCGCTATGGCGGCGAAGAATTTCTTTGCGTTCTGCCCGGCGCAAGCCAGCACGACGTATCGCTGATCGCCGAACGAATCCGCATCACGGTGAAAGATTCCGTTTTGAAAAGCGAGAATCATGAAATCCGCGCTACCGTGAGTTTGGGCACCGCCACCTATCCGAACAAGGACATCGCCGACATTCAGCAGTTTATCAATTTGGCCGACAACGCCATGTACCAGGCGAAAAACACCGGCCGAAACAGGGTTGTGTCCGTATAGGCGGTCATCCTCCCTGTTTCTTGGGGCAGCCGGTTTCGCAAAGCCAGGCAGGGCTCTCCGTACGGCGCCTGCGGTTTCCTCCTGACCCCGGAAGGCCGTAAGGGCGCGGCGCAATCGCCCGCAGCGGTCGCCGGCTCGAACTCCGGCTGCTGCCGCGATGCACGCCGTCAAACCAGGTCGATCCGGTTAATTGTTAAGAATATATTACAGCAATTAAACAAATAATGTTGTAATCCGTATTCAACGCAACGGCTTGTAAACAGCGCCGTTCAGCCCGTATTTTGCCATCTGAAATTACATTAGTATTGCGCTGCAAAAAATAATTTTAATAAATTGTTACGAACATATTTACAAATTAATAAGTATTTGATATAGTCTGTTACACGGACTGACCAAACACCCCTGAAACGATTTTACCGCACGGTCGGAAGTGGTCAAGTTTGAAATCAGAGGAGAGTAGATATTCATGAAAAAGAAGTTGTTTCTCGTGATCCTCGCGCTTGCGATCCTGACGTCCCTGACAGCCGGCACCCTTGCCGTCTATACGAAAACGCTGACGGATACCGAAAAAATCGAAGCGAAGCGTTTCGCGTTCAGCGCCGACGGTAAGATCGCCAACGACAAGACCTCGATCAACCTGGCTCCGACGGAATCGATGGAGTACGATTTTTCCATCGCGAACGTCGACAGCGAAGGCGGCCCGGTTGCGGAAGTGCCCCTGACCTTCAAAGTGACCATCGATTACAAGCAGGCCGCGGGCCAGATGCCCGGGCTGAAGGCTACGCTCTACTATAAGGATGAAGAGGTAGGCGAATACTCCGACGGGCAAATCACGTATACGGCGAATTCCAGCGCCGGCGTGCTATTCGACGAGGACTACAAGGTCGTCGTCAACTGGGCGGATGACGGAGGCAGCAACGAAGGACAGACCAATGCCGGCAAGAGCAAGGTGTCCGTCGCGACGGGCCTGAACCTGACCGTGGTTGCGACGCAGACTGTCTAACAGTGCGGATATGCTTACGGGATAATCCGTAAGTCGGCTGCCGTGCAGGGTACACGCCCTGCACGGCGGAGCTTCATAAAACAGTCTGCCGGCCAGCCGTACCGCCGTTTATCGCGTTCATGGACCCGTATCATCGTTTCCGTGATGCCCGCAACACATATCCCAAACCGCTGAAGAGTGATCGTATGAAAGCACGGGGAAACAGACGCAACACGGTGCGGCATCTTGCCGCAATCCTGGCGATCAGTCTGGTTTTGTCGATTGTGTACGGCGCAGTCGGCGCGTACTTTATTTCCCGCTCTTTCAGCGTATCGGTATCGCCTGACCTCAGCGCGGTGCCCACGCCTACGCCTACGCCCACGCCGACCCCTACGCCCACACCCACACCTACTCCCACGCCGACCCCAACACCAACTCCCACACCTACACCTACTCCCACGCCGACCCCAAACAACGGCGCTCTGACATTCGGCAGCAGCTTTGAATTTATAAGCGCGAGCTGGAACTCAGCGTATGGCGGCAATTTCAGCGGCGGAACGCTTTCCGTTGACAACGCAAACCACACGCTGGACTTCGATCTTGAGTTCACGCTTCCGGATAACTACTCTAACCAATATCTAAGGCAGAACAGCGGCTGGTTCTATGGCTTTACGCTCAGCGTATATGGCAAAAACAATTATGGTCAGGCAATAAACCTGGACGGCTCCGGCGTTACCAGTTCCAGCGGAACAGGCCAGGCACAGCTGCAGAATATCTCGCTGGCGTCCGGAGCCAGCAGCAGCAGCATTTATGTATACTTTTACGGCGCCACATGGAGCGTGCCCGGGTATTCGGGAAGCGGCAACAGCTACACGGTGAGCCTGAAACCCTCTTATACAATGATCGGCAGGTCGGTTAACTATTCGCCTTGGTATATTACCGAGAAGTATTATATCAACGCAAGCATAACCCTTGTGCTGCCGGGCAAAAAGGACGAAGCCACGCCCACGCCTACACCTACGCCTACACCTACGCCTACGCCTACACCTACGCCTACACCAACTCCCACACCCACGTCAACCCCAACGCCTACGCCTACACCAACTCCCACGCCTACACCTACGGCGACGCCCACACCGACCCTCACACCCACCCCCACACCGACACCTACGGCGACGCCCGCGCCAACAACGGCGCCCTCCCCTTCGTTGGAACCTACGGCAACACCAGCGCCCGAATCAACGCCGACGCCGGAACCTACGGCAACGCCCGTACCCGAATCAACGCCGACGCCGGAGCCTGCCGATACCCCCACACCGGAACCCGCGGAAACTCCCGCAGACGAGCCCTCCGGTAATTAATTAAAAACGCTTTCATGCTTTCCTTTCGCGGATTGTATACGAAGCATGCTGCATCATTATTATGACACGGCAGGCGGATATCAAATGCCGAGCTGGAACAAGAAAAGCCTGTAATCCTTGCGGATACAGGCTTTTCTGTTCTCCGGGTGCCCGGGGCAAGGTGTGCTCCGTCCGTGGATGCTTGTTCGTAAGCGCAGCAGGAACCGGGAACGGGAGAAATTCAGCAACAGACCCGGCTCGTGCGGCCATGCTGGGAATCCATGAGCAGCTTACGCGGGTGGACGGTCTTGAACCTAACCATCCTTCGGTTGCCGGATGCCGCCCGCGGCGGCGCCTTATACACCCGCCATACATGAGCGCGTAAACATTTATAGGTTCATCTTTTCACAATATACAGGGAAAAACCGGAACGATGGCGAAATGGCTATTCATTGTGTGAACCGTATACCATTCCACAGCCCTCATTGGACAGAAATCATGCGCTTCCATGCATCGTTGTATTCCGTATTTTCTTATGGCTTCCGGACCGCTTTGGGGGAGAACCAAAGCAGGCGTCACGGTACGTTCCTTCCACGCACCGCTCCGGAACCGGACCGACGCGCTATTACCATCACAAATGAACAACAGCCCGCCGCAAACAGGTAAGGAGAGCCCTATGAAGAAGAAGTCCTGGCCGATATTGCTGACAATTCTTTTTGCCGTCTCATGTTTTCCATGGGTTGCGTACGCGGCAAGCGGCACGATCGATACCGACGGGACCTACGATATCGGCGCCTTTGGCAACGATTCGATCCTTACCATTGATTCGCTGGCTTCGGCCGCCGGATTGACGGTGACGCTGACGAACACCTCCGGCGCGACGTACACCAACCTGAGGATTGATTGCATAGACGCCGGCACAAAGCTGACGATCAACGGTGTCCTGATCGACAACAGCGCGTTGTCGGGCGCATGCGCGCTGGCGTTCAGCAGCGCGGGCAATACGCTGACGCTCGCGGGCGGCTCTTCCCTGACCAGCGGATATGGCGAACCGGGCGTCCGGGTGGAAGACGGCAGCGCCCTTACGATATCGGGCAGCGGAACGTTAAGCGCCAACGGCGGAAGCTACGGCGCGGGCATCGGCGCCGGACGGCAGTCTAACGGCGGCTCCATCACCATGGAAAGCGGCACAATCACATCAAACGGAGGGTATGCCGGCGCGGGCATTGGCGGCGGCTCCGGCGAAATAACCGGCTTTTCGGGCGACACCATCACAACAGACGGAGGCGGCGGCGGTGTAATCACGATCAAAGGCGGCACGGTGGCCGCAAACGGCGGAATAGAAGGCGCAGGCATCGGCGGCGGAGGTATGGGCTCGGGCGGTACAATCACGATCGAAGGCGGCAGCGTTACCGCGATTGGCATCGGCGGCGCGGGTATCGGCGGCGGCGCCTGTCCGGCCTATGTGTCCGGCACCAACATCCTCATTGCCGGGAACGGCAGCGGCGGCGTCATCACGATAGCGGGCGGCGTGGTTGCCGCCAATAGCAGTAAAAACGGCTCGGTGCTCGGCTCCGGCGCGGGCATCGGCGGCGGTTTCAGCGGCGAGGGCGGCGTGATTACGATAACGGGCGGCGTGGTTACCGCAAGCAGCGATCCCACGGGTAACGAATATTATGGCAGCGCGGGCATCGGCGGCGGCGCATGGAACGATGGCGGCGTGATCACGATATCGGGCGGCGATATAACGGCAAACGGATCAGCCGGCGGCGCGGGCATCGGAGGCGGCAATAAATTCATCTTGAGCGGGTATACGCTTGGCGCCGACAGCGGCGAGGGTGGCGAGATTACGATCGAGGACGGCAGGGTGGTCGCCACCGGCGGAGAATACGGCGCGGGGATCGGCGGCGGAGGCGATTCGAACGGGACCGCCGGCGGCAGCGGCGGAACCATCATCATATCGGGCGGCATTACGTACGCGCAGGGCGACGTTTCCCACAGTGCTTTCGATATCGGCTCCGGCAGCGCAGGGACGGATGGAGCGCTCACGATTTCAGGCACGGCGTCGGTGTTCCTCAGATACGACAATTGCCTGCCGCCCACGCTTCCTGTGCCGCACAGCCATAAGACGACAACGGATGCGTATGAGCCGATGGAAGTCGTCTTCGGCACGATATATGGCTTGCCCGGTACCGGAGTAAGCCCCTGGACATCCGCTACAGGCGGATACTTCCTGCTCAACCGTATTGTATACAGCGCCAACGGCGGGGAGGGTACCGTAACGAATTCGGCGATTGTGCCGGGCATGATTGCCACCGTGAAGCAGGATATCGGCTTTCAGAATATCGGATTTCGGTTTACCTTCTGGAATACGGACCCGTACGGCAAAGGAACAACCTACTATCCCTACAGCACCTTGACTCTCGCCTCTCCAAGCATGACCTTATACGCGCAATGGGAACTGCTCCCGCCGACCGGCGATCCCATGGCAGCGTCTCCGTTTGTGTTCCTATCGCTCGCGCTGCTGGCCCTCGCCGGAATCGCCATTGTTGTATATAAAAAAGCAAAACGGAAGGCACATTAGCTTCTTATCTATAACAAACTTGAAATCACTATGTATTGCGCATTTCATACGAGGTTTTAACGAGTATCGCGACCGGCAGGGAGTGAGACGACTGTAAAACCGGGTGGATACCGGAAAGGAGCGTGTGCCCGGTGGGCACTTGCACAAAGTGCAAAGCGAATTGGAGGTGGGAGGTTTTAACGAGTATCGCGACCGGCAGGGAGTGAGACGACTATAAAACCGAGTGGATACCGGAAAGGAGCGAAACCGGCAGATAATCCTGACAGGAGAAACACGGGGAACAAACAAAAAAGCCAAGACGACCGTCTTGGCTCTTTTGCTGGCTCCCCAGGTAGGACTTGAACCTACAACCCTTCGGTTAACAGCCGAATGCTCTGCCGATTGAGCTACTGGGCACCGGAGGGGAGCGTGTGTCCAGTGGACACCACGGCGCAGCCGAGAGCAACCCGCAGGTGGGAGGTTTTACAGAGTACGACGACCGGGAGAGAGCCGTACGACAATAAAACCGAGTGGGCAGACGAAGCAGCGAAATCGGCAGCAAGTCCATTATGCAGAGCGAGGGGAGCCAAACAAAAACCTGCCACTTTCGTAGCAGGTTTTTGTTTGGCTCCCCAGGTAGGACTTGAACCTACAACCCTTCGGTTAACAGCCGAATGCTCTGCCGATTGAGCTACTGAGGAATATCCACCGATCCCGAATTTTCATTCGGGACCGGCGTATATGGAATGTGGCGACGATCTACTCTTCCGGGCCGTTACCAGCCAAGTACCATCGACGTGCTGAGGCTTAACTTCTGTGTTCGGGATGGGAACAGGTGGATCCCTCAGGCCATAGTCACCACAAAGTGTGAATGAAGTAAGATATTCCAGTTTGAGTTGTCGGTCTGTTTGGTTTCAGTCAACGCACTCAATACTGGCTGCGCCCACTGGGCGCTGAACGCGGATGAAGCTGTTTGTATGGGGGGGGATATACACCGAACAACTTGATCCGAATTCTCACAGGGTCGTTTAGCGCCGCTTGCGTCCCGTCCGTTTTGTTGTCGTGCGTTTCACTTCCGTTCACGCACTCTGCAAAACGTCCTGCCTGTGCACGCTCACGGCTTGCGCCGTGGTGTCCACCGGACACACGCTTTTGCTCGGCACCCTGACAACCGTATATGAAGGATTGGGGGATGAGAAAGGGTTTCATTTCCTTGATTGGCCTTAGAATTGATTGAATAAATCAAGCGTTTGACCATTAGTATCATCAAGCTGCATGTGTTGCCACACTTCCACCGATGACCTATCTACCTGGTAGTCTTCCAGGGGTCTCTCGCGCTTGCGCGCCAGGAATCTTCTTCTTGAGGGGGGCTTCACGCTTAGATGCCTTCAGCGTTTATCCCGTCCGCACTTCGCTTCCCTGCTATGCCGTTGGCACGACAACAGTTGCACCAGAGGTGCGTCCATTCCGGTCCTCTCGTACTAGGAACAGCTCCTCTCATGATTCCAACGCCCACGATGGATAGGGACCGAACTGTCTCACGACGTTCTGAACCCAGCTCGCGTGCCGCTTTAATTGGCGAACAGCCAAACCCTTGGGACCTGCTTCAGCCCCAGGATGCGACGAGCCGACATCGAGGTGCCAAACCTCCCCGTCGATGTGGACTCTTGGGGGAGATCAGCCTGTTATCCCCGAGGTAGCTTTTATCCGTTAAGCGACGGCAATTCCACTCTCATACCGCCGGATCACTAAGCCCGACTTTCGTCTCTGCTCGAATTGTCACTCTCGCAGTCAGGCACCCTTCTGCCTTTACACTCTTTGAATGGTTTCCATCCATTCTGAGGGTACCTTTGGGCGCCTCCGTTACTCTTTCGGAGGCGACCGCCCCAGTCAAACTGCCCACCTGACACTGTCCATCCGCCGGTTTCACGGCGCTATGTTAGAATCCCAGCAACGAAAGGGTAGTATCCCAACGTTGACTCCACGCATACCGGGGTACGCGCTTCCCTGTCTCCTACCTATCCTGTGCATTCGTTACCGAAATCCAATATCAAGCTACAGTCAAGCTCTACGGGGTCTTTCCGTCCAGTCGCGGGTAATGGGCATCTTCACCCATACTTCAATTTCACCGGGCTCCCTGTTGAGACAGCGCTCAAGTCGTTACACCATTCGTGCGGGTCGGAACTTACCCGACAAGGAATTTCGCTACCTTAGGACCGTTATAGTTACGGCCGCCGTTTACTGGGGCTTCGGTTCTATGCTTCTCTTGCGATGACATTTCCCCTTAACCTTCCAGCACCGGGCAGGTGTCAGCACCTATACGTCAGCTCTCGCTTTCGCAGATACCTGTGTTTTTGCTAAACAGTCGCTTGAGCCTTTTCTCTGCGACCGATGTCTCCATCGGCACCCCTTCTCCCGAAGTTACGGGGTCATTTTGCCGAGTTCCTTAACAAGGATTCTCCCGTTCGTCTTAGGATTCTCACCTCGCCTACCTGCGTCGGTTTGCGGTACGGGCGCCATTTCAATATACCAGCAACTTTTCTTGCCGGCGTGAAATCTCGTGTTTCGCTACTTGATTTCGCTCTCGTCTTCACTCAGCCTTCCCGGGAGCCGTACTTCACTAACTCCCAGCCTCGTTTGACAACCGGGTTGACCATCACCCGGCTCACGATATCCTTCCGTGTCATTGCATCATTCTCATGGCGGCGCAGGAATCTCCACCTGCTGTCCATCGCCTACGACTTCCGTCCTCGGCTTAGGCCCCGGCTAACCCTGGGCGGATGAACCTTCCCCAGGAAACCTTAGGCTTTCGACGGGCGTGTTTCTCGCACGCCTCTCGCTACTCATACCGGCATTCTCTCTTGTGTACAGTCCACCAGTCCTCACGATCTGGCTTCAGCCCGATACACAATGCTCCTCTACCACTCTTTCAAGTCCTTCGCTTCGGTGTCACGTTTGAGCCCCGGTACATCTTCGGCGCATGACCACTTGACCAGTGAGCTGTTACGCACTCTTTCAATGAATGGCTGCTTCTAAGCCAACATCCTGGTTGTCTGTGCAATCACACATCCTTCTCCACTTAACGTGAACTTGGGGACCTTAGCGGGAGGTCTGGGGTGTTCCCCTTTTGCCCGCGGAACTTATCTCTCGCAGACTGACTCCCATACATCAATTATCCGGCATTCGAAGTTTGATAGGGTTCGGTAAGTTATTCACCCCCTAGCCCATTCAGTGCTCTACCTCCGGTAATCTAGTATGAGGCTAGCCCTAAAGCTATTTCGAGGAGAACCAGCTATCTCCGGGCTCGATTGGAATTTCTCCGCTATCCACAGCTCATCCCCGCCTTTTTCAACAGACGTCTGGTTCGGCCCTCCATGAGATTTTACTCTCACTTCAGCCTGGCCATGGATAGGTCGCCCGGTTTCGGGTCTACGTCATGCTACTATGCGCCCTCTTCAGACTCGCTTTCGCTTCGGCTCCGTACCTCCAAGTACTTAACCCGCAGCATAACGTAACTCGCCGGTCCGTTCTACAAAAAGTACGAGATCGCACCTCTATTGTGCTCTCTCTGCTTGTAAACACAGGGTTTCAGGTTCTCTTTCACTCCCCTCCCGGGGTTCTTTTCACCTTTCCCTCACGGTACTATGCGCTATCGGTCACCATACTGTATTTAGGCTTGGGGGGTGGTCCCCCCGGCTTCCCACCGGATTTCTCGTGTCCTGCGGTACTCTGGTACCGGCTGGCTGTCTTCGGATTTCGTCTACGGGGCTGTCACCCTCTTCGGCGGCGCTTTCCAACGCGCTTCCACTATCCTTTGACAATGCGTGTCGCCGGCCCACAACCCCGAGGAGCATGCTCCTCGGTTTGGCCTGTTTCCCTTTCGCTCGCCGCTACTCAGGAAATCGATGTTTCTTTCTCTTCCTCCGGGTACTTAGATGTTTCACTTCCCCGGGTGCCCTTCTATGGGACTATGTATTCATCCCATGATGACGGGACATTACTCCCGCCGGGTTCCCCCATTCGGATATCCGCGAGTCAATGCCTGCTTACGGCTCATCGCGGCTTTTCGCAGTTAGCCACGTCCTTCTTCGGCGTATGGTGCCAGGGCATCCACCCTGTGCTCTTTCTTCGCTTGGTTTACAATCCTAAGACCATTCTTTCTTTGATGTTTCCATCTACTGAACAGAAATGATCTCTTCTTCTCATCTCTTGTTTTGAAACTTGCTTCCAGTTCACCCTTCCGGGCTCCCTTTCCGCTCGCTTCCTTCATATACAGTTGTCAAGGTGCTGGGGGACAGGTTTGCCTGTCCATACACCGCGTGCTCCATTGGGCGCAGGCCCGGAGCATTCTGCGATGCATGATGCTCCGTAACGGAGCTGGTGGATTGCAGTGGACTCGAACCACCGACCTCTCGCTTATCAGGCGAGTGCTCTAACCGGCTGAGCTAGCAATCCATAGTGGGCAGTGCCCACAGCCAAATTATCAGCGTTTTTCATTGCGGTACTGGCTGACATTGACTTATTGGATGGCCGCACTGCGGCTTGGTGGAGATTAGCGGGCTCGAACCGCTGACCTCCTGCTTGCAAAGCAGGCGCTCTCCCAACTGAGCTAAACCCCCATAGTGGGCTGTTTCCTCCTGCGGCCTGCGGCCGCGCCGGAAAACAGCTCGGACAGGGCGTTGAGCTAGTCTACAGATTCTTGCCCATATCCCGGTACCCGCTATCGGGCTCAAACCCTGAAAAAGATACAGAGGGCGGCGCCTTCCATTTTCGGACGTGTGGTCCTCCAACAGAAGGGGATGCCGGACCGATGTGGTTTTCACCACACGGCTTTCAGAAAGAACTTTCACGCATTCCGTATTTGGATACCGTAGTATCCGAACCCGGCGGTTCCGCAGGCTGTGCCTGCGACTGACTAACCTCATTGCTGTGGTTAGATCGACCTAAAGATGAGCGTCCGCGTTTCCGCTTCTGCTGTCTCCCTAGAAAGGAGGTGATCCAGCCGCACCTTCCGATACGGCTACCTTGTTACGACTTCACCCCAGTCATTGATCTCACCTTCGGCGGCTGGCCCCATTGCTGGTTGCCTCACCGACTTCGGGCGCTATCAACTCCCATGGTGTGACGGGCGGTGTGTACAAGGCCCGGGAACGTATTCACCGCGACATGCTGATTCGCGATTACTAGCAACTCCGACTTCATGTGGGCGGGTTGCAGCCCACAATCCGAACTGGGACCACTTTTATGAGATTCGCTTACCCTTGCGAGCTCGCTGCTCTCTGTAGTGGCCATTGTAGCACGTTTGTAGCCCAGGTCATAAGGGGCATGATGATTTGACGTCGTCCCCACCTTCCTCCGAGTTGTCCCCGGCAGTCTTACTAGAGTCCTCGCCTTTACGCGTTAGTAACTAATCACAAGGGTTGCGCTCGTTGCGGGACTTAACCCAACATCTCACGACACGAGCTGACGACAACCATGCACCACCTGTCTCATTACGAGCAAGCTCACACCATATCTCTATGGCTTTTAATGGATGTCAAGACCTGGTAAGGTTCTTCGCGTTGCTTCGAATTAAACAACATGCTCCGCTGCTTGTGCGGGCCCCCGTCAATTCCTTTGAGTTTCAACCTTGCGGCCGTACTCCCCAGGCGGAATGCTTATTGTGTTGACTCCGGCACAGAAGGGGTCGATACCTCCTACACCTAGCATTCATCGTTTACAGTGTGGACTACCAGGGTATCTAATCCTGTTTGCTCCCCACACTTTCGCGCCTCAGCGTCAGTTACAGTCCAGTAAGCCGCCTTCGCCACTGGTGTTCCTCCCGATCTCTACGCATTTCACCGCTACACCGGGAATTCCGCTTACCTCTCCTGCACTCAAGCCCTGCAGTTTCCAATGCAATTCCTACCTTAAAAGCAGGAATTTCACACCGGACTTACAAGGCCGCCTACGCGCCCTTTACGCCCAATCATTCCGGACAACGCTTGCCCCCTACGTATTACCGCGGCTGCTGGCACGTAGTTAGCCGGGGCTTCCTTCCGGGCTACCGTCATTATCTTCACCCGGGATAGAAGTTTACGATCCGAAAACCTTCTTCCTTCACGCGGCGTTGCTGGGTCAGGCTTTCGCCCATTGCCCAATATTCCCCACTGCTGCCTCCCGTAGGAGTTTGGACCGTGTCTCAGTTCCAATGTGGCCGATCACCCTCTCAGGTCGGCTACTGATCGTTGCCTTGGTGAGCCGTTACCCCACCAACTAGCTAATCAGACGCGAGCCCACCCTTGCCCGAATTTCTCCTTTGACCCCTTGACCATGCGGTCCTGTGGTCTCATGCGGTATTAGAAAGCCTTTCGGCTTCTTATCCCCCAGGCAAGGACAGGTTGCTCACGCGTTACTCACCCGTCCGCCGCTAGAATATCTCCAGATTACTCCGTTGATATCCCCGCTCGACTTGCATGTGTTAGGCACGCCGCCAGCGTTCGTCCTGAGCCAGGATCAAACTCTTGTGTTAATCCTTTTAGCTCAGAAGTAAAGCTTAGCTTTGCTTCTTGCACTCAAATTATTGACTGCGTTCGCGTTCTTTCTTTTGAGTATCTCTACTCTTCCTCTGTATCTTTTTCAAGGTTCGCGCTCTTAAGCGAGCTTACCTATGATAACAAAGGACAGATGCGTTGTCAACTACAAAAGTTCGGGTTTTGTATGAAGTTTCGTAACTTGTATTTGTGTCCGGAACGGACCGCAACATCTTGCGGAAACGCAAGAAACTGACACGGATTATACGCCGGATTTCCCTTGATCATCCTCCCGTGACGAAGAGGGTTGTTTCGTTACAATAGGCAAGGCGGAAGCTGCCCCGCAGGTTGAAAAGCCCTGCGGCCATGCTACGCGCCGCCCAGGATCCGCTGTTCGTGAATGTAGGCCATATAATTTTCCCTGTTGACCGCGATCAGCGCGACCAGCGTACCGTCGTCCAGCCGCCAGGTCGTCAGTTCGGAAAAGTACGTGCCGGGAAACATCGGGTCCATCAGCGCGCTGACCGTATCCGCGGACACATCGGCGGGCGCCCCGAACAAAGCGATCTGCTGTTCCTTCTGTGCGGCGTAGGCCTCAGCGCCGCCGGGCAGCTGGGCATACGCCATGACCAGCAGATCGTCCCGGAACACATAATAGACGTTCTGCGTTTTCAGATAAAAATTCATATAGCCGCCGTAGGGCACGTTGTTATACGCCCCGCCGCCCTCCTGCAGGCCTTCGGCAGCCAGCATCCCCGCGACGGTCGTGCCCCAGTTGATCCCGTTGCGAAAGACAAACGACGTGCCAGCGGAGGCGGTGGAGAACAGCGGCACGAGCGCAAGAAAAAGAATGACGCACCAAAGCTTTTTGTGTTTGCACATGGGAAATTCCTCCCTATCGGATGCGATCGGTCACGACGGTATCCACCCCGTAATACCGGGCGTAATAAACGTTGGGCCAGTAGGTTTCGTCAAAAGAGATATCGGTGATATCATCAAAGACGTCGTAGCTGCTCATGCCCTCGAGCGTGTAGGTGGTCACGTTCCGGTTGCCCAGGTCACGCTGCGCAAGCACATACGCTTCCCGCGCCCTGGCTTCGGTATAGCGGTTGTAGTTGCCGGGCAGGACGGACAGGGCCGTGACCAGCGCGATACACGCCGCGCAGGCGGCGGCGCCCAGCGCCAGCGCACGATGGCTGCCTTTCAGCGCTTCCGGCAGCAGCACGCCGGAAGCCGCCGTCAGGAGCACCGCGCAGCCCATCATCGCGCGCAGGGGATAGCCGTTGGACAGCGTCATCGCGAAGTTCGCCGCAAGACCCGCCAGGAATAAAAGCGCCGAAAGCAGCAGGCGGTTTCTGTCGGCCTTCTGCGCGGCGGCCACGGCGAACAGAACCAGGAAGACGCAGCACAGCGGCAGCCCGTGCGACAGCAGCGTCTCCGCGGCGGTGCGGAAGTTGAGCAGATACTGGCCCATGCGCGACAGGCCCTCCGCGGCATAGAAGGACGAGCGGATGGCGTTGGCCGGGGACAGGACGAGGACCAGGAACCCGGCGGCTGCGAGCGCGCAGGATACGAAGAGCCGCCGGCTGAGCCTGCCGGTTTTCTTCCATTGTATAGCCGTTACGGCAATCATGAAAAGTAGCGCGGCGGGGGAAGCGTTCTCGCTGGCAGCGCCCATGAACAGGCTGCCCGGGAAAAACAGCGCGAGCAGCCACGGCGAGCGGACCTCCGTTCCGTCCACGAGCGCGTCCCGGAACGGCACCAGCACCCAGACGACGATCGAAATCCCCCACAGGTAATTGCACGCGCCGTCCAGCCACAGCATCGTCTGCCCGAAGGCGGGCGTGAACAAAAACAAAAGTCCCCCGAGACCCAGCAGCAGGACCGGGTATTTCTCCCCGCGCCCCGCAGCCAGCCGGTGCAGCCCGTAAAGCAGCAGCGCGGCAACGCCCGCGTTGAGGACGTTGAAGACAGGCTTGCCCAAAAGCATAAACAGCTGCGTGAAGAAGTGCACCGCCGTGCGCCCGTGCATGAC
The DNA here is from genome assembly GCA_963674895.2 of Candidatus Limiplasma sp. Classification (GTDB taxonomy): domain Bacteria; phylum Bacillota; class Clostridia; order Christensenellales; family Aristaeellaceae; genus CAXXOK01. Next base: position 695,693 of record CAXXCY010000001.1, on the reverse strand, counting down.
GAAATAATGTTCATATAAGGAAGGGAAAATCTGCCACACGCTGGTGATCCGCTCGTCGGTGGCAAACGAAAAGGCGTAGCGGTAATCGTCCGATACCAGCGGCGTCAGCACGTTGAGCAGGAGAAAAAACAGGAAGTACAGCGCGAGCGCCGTCCAGAAAAAGGGCTCCTTTTTCAGCCGCATGATCCATCCTCCGATATCCGCCGTCTCAGCGGCGGCGCTGGGAACAGGGCGCCGGCCGCGCAGGATTGCGGCGCGGCGTCCGTTTCTTTACCGCGTTTCCGCAGGCGGGACGCCGTAATCGCGCAAGGGCAGCTCCAGCCGGAGCACATCGCGCCATGCGCCGTGCTTATACCCGATGTTGTGGTATACGCCGACTTCCCGGAAGCCCATCGCGCGGTGCAGCGCGATACTGGCCGGGTTGGGCAGGGCAATCCCCGCGACCAGCGTGTAAAACCCGCGGGCGCGCAGCCGGTCAAACAGCTGTTCATACAGCGCGCGCCCGATTCCCCGCCGGTGGAACCCCCGTTTGATATAGACGCTTGTGTTCGCGCTGTAACGGTACGCCGGGCGGGCGCGGTACAGCGAGGCGTAGGCATAGCCGACGATTTCCCCGTCCGCTTCGCATACGAGGTACGCATATGTCTTCAGGCTCTCCGAAATCCGCCGGGTGAACTCCTCCAGAGACGGCGCCTCGGATTCAAAGGAAACGCAGGTATCCGTGACATACGGCGCATAGATCGCAAGAATCTGCGCGGCGTCCCCTGCCAAAGCGTCGCGGATCGTCCATTCCAAGCGGATTGCCCCTTTCCGGCAGTATGCCGCGCGTTGCGCGGGGTCCGGCGTCTATTCGACCAAAAGCCTCGCCGTGTTGGCGAACACGTACAGGACGCTGTCGCCGAAGACGTTCATCAGGTACAGTTCCGTGCCGTTGCCCAAGTCCCAGCCCGCGAACTGCTCGATATCCTCGTCCGAGACCGCGCCCTCCTCCAGCATGTCCATCAGCCCCACGAACCGTTGCCTGTCGTCAATCGTCGGTTCGCCGTACCTTTCGCTCAGCCTCGCAAGCTGCGAGCCGAAAACGGCCGTCATGTCCGTATCCTCGGGCAGGGCATAGGAATCGAAGCTGTTTCCGAACATCACCAGCTGGTCCAGTTTAAAAATATAATAGACGAACGACTCCGGATTGTCTCCCTCCGCCGGGCGGGACGTGCCGTATTGGGTGAAGTCGCCGACCGAATACGTGTCCATCTCGGAGTCCTCGGCCAAGCCTTCCGCATTCTTCATCAGCGGGATGGTTGTTTTCCAGGTGATCCCGTTTTCAAGTTCCGCCTCCGCGTCCTGTGCAAACGCGGCGGCAAAGGCCGAAAGGGCAACGAGCAGTGAAAGCCCGAAGGCCGCTACGGTACGCAGTACGGTTTTCCGTTTCATAAAACGCGCTTCCTTTCTCTGGTTGGCCGTATGCCGTTTTTTGTATCATATCATATTTTGCGTCGTTACGGGAAACAGTTTGGCGATCGTGCGGCAGAGCAGCTCCGCGATCACCTCCGGCGGCTCGCGGTCGTCCTTGTTCAGCCACATTTTAATCATGGAATACCCGCCGTTAATCACCAGGACGTAGACGTACTCCATCTCCGGTTTGGAATACACGGTATGGAAACGTCCGTCGATCCATTTGCGCAGGTAGGGCAGGTTGATCAGCGCGTCGGGAAATTCGGGATCGACGTTGTGGTTGATCAGGATGCGGCAGAGCTGGGCGTTCTCGCCGACGATCGCCATCAGGTTGGTCACCTGCGACAGGTCGCCCGCCTTGTTCGTCAGCTCGGTGCTGAGGTGGTCGCTGACCTGGCGTAAAATCTCGTCTTCCATCTCCTGGAACAGGTCGTATTGGCTTCCGTAATACTTATAAAAGGTTGACCGGTTAACCTCCGCCCTGTCGCAGATTTCGCGCACGGAGATCTTATGGATGGCTTTCTCGTTGAGCAGATCGATCAGGCTTTGCCTGAGCAGCTGCTTGGACAGGCGGATCCGTTGATTTTCGGACATGATGCTCCTTCCCGTAATACCTGCAACAAATACCGCCGCGGCGGCCTGCGGGCAGACACTTTTCAAGGATGTGTCGGTTTTACAGCAGACGCAAGGACAACAGTTGGTTGTTTTGTCCACACATGGTTATTATGATGATGCTGGTTCGTTTTGTCAACCATATGCAGGTAACTATCCAAGGAGTTCGCAAACGTATGAAATTCATCTCCAGCCTGATTGTCAAACACTACAAGAGTATCCTGATCCTGTTTCTCGTACTGGCCGCCGTCAGCGGCGTGCTGCTGTTTCGGGTGAACGTAAACGGGGATTTGACCGAGTACCTGCCGGAAAGCTCGTCCGCCAGGCAGGGTATGCAGATTCTGAAAGAAGAATTCCCTCCTGCGAGCACGTTTACGCTGATGTTTACGAACCTGCCCGACGAACGCAGGCAGGCCGTCTATGAGGAGCTGCAGACCGTGGAGGGCGTGCAGCGGGTCGCCTATGACGATACCCCCCATTACAACAACGGCGCGTATACGCTGTACGAAATCACCGTAAACTACGCGGGCTTCTCCGGCGAGGCGCAGGCTGCCGTCGCGCGGGTGAAGATGCTGTACGAAAACGATACGGTCACCATCAGCGGCGACGCGGCGGGCAACACCGCCATCGAGCGCATTCCCACGCTGCTGGCCGTGGCGGGAATTATCCTGATCCTTGTGCTGCTGGTCATGTGTTCGTCCTGGTTTGAGCCGGTCATCTTCCTGTTCACCATCGGGATCGCGATCCTTTTGAACATGGGCACGAACGTGATCTTTGACAGCGTATCGGAGATCACCTATTCCATCGCCTCGATATTGCAGCTGTGCCTTTCGATTGACTACTCCATCATGCTCCTGTCCCGCTACCATATGGAAAAGGAACAGGGCGTCACCAAGCAGGAGGCCATGAAGCGCGCGCTGACCAACGGGGTTACCGCGATTTCCGGCAGCTCCATCACCACGATCGTGGGGATGCTCGCGCTCACGCTGATGAGCTTTACCCTCGGCATGGATCTGGGGCTTGTGCTCGCCAAGGGCGTATTCTTCAGCCTGCTCTGCATCTTCACCGTGCTGCCCGCGCTGGTGCTGATCTTTGACGATACGGTGGAAAAGACGCGCAAGCGGGCCTTTATGCCCAAGATGACCAAAATCGGCGCGTTTGAGCACAAGGGGCGTTACGTCATCCTCGCGGTATTCGTGCTGCTGCTCGTGGGCAGCTTCTTCCTGCGCAACAACGTGGACATCACCTATACGCTGTCGGATTTCTATGATGTGAACAAGCATTTCCAGGCATCCAACCCCATGGTGCTCGTGTATGAAAACAACGAGGAAGACGCTGTGGCGCCGCTGCTTTTGGAGCTTTCGGACGACGCGCGGATCGAAAGCGTGGATTCCTACGCAACGACGCTTCAAAAGCAGTATACCGCCGAAACCTTCGCACAGCTTACGGGCATGAACCAAATGACGGTTTCGCAGCTGTTTTCCGCCTACGGCGCGGAGAGCGCGCCGCTTTCGGATTTGCTCGGTTATATCGAGACGATGCTGGCGGCCAACCCGATGTACCGGAGCATGATGCCGGAAGGGGCGCTGGACCAGCTCGCCGCCGCGGCGGACCAGTTCGTGGGCGAAACGCACTCTCGCGCGGTCCTCAACACCCGCCTGCCCTGGGAGGGCGAGGAAACCTTTGCCCTGATTTCCGATCTGGAACAAACGCTGGACGGCGCGGGCGTAGCCTACAATCTGGTGGGGAACTCGCCCGTCGCTTACGAGATGCGGCAGTCCTTCCCGGCCGAGATGAACCGCCTCACCCTCCTGACCATCGCGGCGATCTTCCTGATCGTTGCGGCCGTCTTCCGCAAGCTCACCGTGCCGCTGGTTCTAACCCTGATCATCCAGTGCGCGGTCTGGATTACGATGGGCACCTCGTACCTGCAGGGAATCTCCATGTATTATCTGCCGCTGCTGATCGTGCAATGCCTGCTGCTGGGCGCGATGGTGGACTACGGCATCCTCTACGCCGATTATTACCGGGAATCGCGCAGGCTCCACGATAAGAAAACCTCCGTGATCATCGCCCTGCGCAGCGCCATCCATACCATCCTGACCTCGGGCCTCGTGCTCATTACCGTCACCGTCGGCGTCGGGCTGATTTACCTTTCCGCCGAGCCCGCCATCGCCGAGATTGTGTTCACCATCGCCAAAGGCACCTTCGCCGCCGCCCTCCTGATCGTGTTCGTGCTGCCGGGCGTGCTGGCGGCTTTGGACCGGGGGAAGGAAACGGCGGAGGCGTGACGGGATTTGCTGCCCCGTTCGTCGGTCGATAAACCGGCGGCACCCATCGGGTGCCGCCGGTTATTATATGTTTCCAGTTGCGGTTTAATACACAGCGTCGCAACCCGCTATGACGGCCAACCTTGCCGTAAGCAAGCGAATGGCCGTCCCGTTCTAGCTTTCGTACAGAGCCGCCATGGCCCGTATCCGGCGCTTCAGTTCCGCGCGGATATGGGGCGGCTCCAGGCACTCGCATCGGTCCCCGAAGCCCAGCAGCATATCGTAGTGGTAGTCGTTCTCGATAAACGGATACCTGACAAGGTAATGCGCGTCGCCGTCGGGCGAAACGTGTTCATACCCGCACACATCCAGCACCCTGTCCAGGACAGACTGATGGATGCGGAGTTTAATATAGATCTGCATGGCCGCCGCGGCGTCCGAAAAATCCAGCTGCGGTTTGGGGGCCGCACGGGGCGTGAAGGATTCAGCAAGCATCCGCAGGTTCGCCATGCGGGTAACCTTAAACAGGCGGAAGTCGTTGCGCGTCAGGCAGTACCCTTGCCAGTACCACTCGCTGTTTTTCAAAACCAGCTGGTACGGCTCGGCTGTACGCGCCGTTTGGCTGCCATGGCGGTCCGCGTAGGCAAAGGAAAGCAGCCTGTGCTCCTGCAGCGCGGTTTTGACCGTTTCCAAATCAGGCTGCAGGTTCCGGCTGCCCATCCACGGGCTGAGATCGATGGAAATCTGGCTCGCCCTGAGCTCGATGTCCTTCGCCCTGTCCGCCGGGATGAAGCTTTTAACCTTCGCGAGAGCGCTGACCAGCTCGTCTCCCCGGATCAGCGTGGAGAGATTGGAAAGCCCCATCAGGATCGCGGACAGGTCCGCGGTTGAGAAGACCTTCCTGTCCACCTTGTACTCCCGCATGATTTCAAATCCGCCGCCCACGCCCGGCACGGAGCGCACGGGGATGCCCGCCCTGCCGACAGCGTCGATATCGCGGTAGATGGTGCGGGGGGATACCTCGAACCGTTCCGCCAATTCCCGCGCGCCGAGGCGCTCCCTGTCCAGGAGGAGCATGATGATACTGACCAGCCTGTCTATCTTCATCCGGCAGCCGCCTTTCAATTTTCAAATTTTCTGGATTGCCCCGGTGATTATGGCCATGCCCTTGTCAACAATCGTATCGTACTATAAAAGGGCGGACAACACAAACCGCCTGCGGGGGCCGCGCCGGGGGAAATGCCCCGGCCGCGGCGGATATGCCGTTGGCGGTACAGAGAAAGCGGAGGAGCACGATGATTACAGTCTATGTTTACGTTCTGGATACTCTGGCCGACTGGGAGCCGGGGTATGTAACGGCGGAGCTGCATTCCGGCCGGTTTTTCAAACGGGGCGGAGAGCGCGTAACGCTGAAAACGGCCGGCGTTTCCAGAGAACCCATCCATACCATGGGCGGGATAACCGTACTGCCGGATTGCCGGGTTAACGATATCGCCGTGCATGTACAAAGCGTATTGCTGCTGCCCGGCGCGGACACCTGGGGCGACCCGAAGCATGGCGCGATCCTTGCGAAAGCAGGCGAGCTTCTGTCCGCGGGCGGCACGGTGTGCGCGATCTGCGGGGCCACCGCCGCGCTGGCCAATATAGGGCTGCTCAACAAGCGCCCGCATACCAGCAACGGGCCGGGGTTTCTGGACATGGTTTCCCCCGGGTACAGTGGCCAGCGCTTTTATCTCGATCAGCCCTCCGTGGCGGACGGCAACCTCATCACGGCGGGTTCCACCGGGGCCTTGCTGTGGGCGAAGCAAATACTGGAACGCTTGGGCGTTTTCCAGGCGAACACGCTGGACGCCTGGTACGACTATTTCCGCACCGGCAAGCCGGAGCATTTCTTTGCACTCATGCAAACCCTGCCGTCCGGCAAGGAACGCTGATGGACTAGTACAATAAACTGAACAAAATCATAGGCAATATGGCCGATACCATGGCTTCAGGGTAAAACGATTCATAATAAGCGAAAGCCGGCCGGTTCAAAAGGCGTGAGATGCTAGGCGGCAAGGAGGGTTTGCGCTGAGCTTACTCACACCGTAAGTGATGCGCAAACCCGACGCAGCCAACAACGCAGCTTGCGCCTTTTCAATCGGCTGGCTAGATATGCCAGATCTTTTCGTTATACTCCCTCACAGTCCGGTCGGAGGAAAAGTACCCCGACTTGGCGGTGTTGACGACGGCCATTTTGAGCCATTTGTCGCGGTTTTGGTAATCGTCCATCATGCGGCGGTTGGCCATGGCATAGCTGCCGAAGTCCTTGAGCACGAAATAGCTGTCGGCCATCCCGCCGTGCTCGCCGACGAGCAGCGTGTGGTAGAGCTCCTGCAGGGCGAGCGGCTCGCGGGGGAACAGCGTGCCGTCGAGCAGCTGGTTCATCGCCTTTTTGATCTCGGCGTTGGATTCAAAGATCGTCATCGGGCGGTAGGTGCCGTCGCGGTACATGTTTTCCACGGTATCGGCGCGCATGCCGAAGATATAGATGTTCTCGTCGCCGACGAGATCGTAGATCTCCACGTTGGCGCCGTCCATCGTGCCAAGCGTTACGGCGCCGTTCATCATGAACTTCATGTTGCCGGTGCCGCTGGCCTCCTTGCCGGCGGTGGACAGCTGCTGGGAAATCTCGGCGGCGGGCATCAGCACCTCGGCGGTGGAGACGTCGTAGTTTTCGATATAGACGACCTTGAGCATCCGGCTGGCGCGGGGATGGCTGGCCACGAGCCTGGCCAGCGCGTTGATATAGCGGATGATCAGCTTGGCGCGGTAGTAGCCCGGCGCGGCCTTCGCGCCGAAGAGGAACGCGCGCGGCGGCATGGAATAATTCGGGTCATCCACGATGCGGTTGAAGAGCACCTGGATATGCAGAGCGTTTAAGAGCTGACGCTTGTACTCGTGCAGGCGCTTGGCCTGGACGTCGAAGATGAAATCGGGGCTTACGCTGTCGCCCTGCCGTTTCGCAATCAGCGCGGCCAGGCGCTCCTTGTTCGCGTGCTTCACGCTTTCGTATTCGCCGCGGAAGGCCGCGTCGTCGGCGAACGGCAGCAGCTTTTCCAGCTCCTGCGCGTCCTTGCGGAAGCCCGGGCCGATCGCGCTTTCGAGCAGCCCGGAAAGCCCGGGATTGGCCGAAAGCAGCCAACGGCGGTGCGTGATGCCGTTGGTGATGGCGGTGAACTTATCATGGTTTAACAGCCAGTAATCGTGGAACAGGGTCTCGGTCAATATCCTGCCATGCAGCTGGCTGACGCCGTTTACGCTGTAGCTCTGCGACACGCAGAGGTTGGCCATCTGCACCTGCCCGTAGGAAAGAATCGCCATTTGCCCGATCCGGTCCCACTGGCCGGGGTAGGCTATGAACAGGTCCTCGCACAGGCGGCGGTTCATCTCCTCCAGCAGCATGTAGATGCGCGGGAGGGTTTGCTTCATCATATCCTGCGGCCAGCGCTCCAGCGCCTCCTGCATTACGGTGTGGTTGGTATAGGCGAAGCACCGGTTCGCGATGCTCTGCGCCGCGTCCCAGCCAAGCCCCTCCTGGTCGATTAAAAGCCGCATAAGCTCCGGGATGGCCAGGCCCGGATGCGTGTCGTTGATATGGAAGACCACCTTTTCCGGCAGGCGGTTGAAATCCGTGCCGTAGCGCTTTTTGAACTTTTTCAGCGCCGTTTGCAGCGTGGCGGAGGTGAAGAAATACTGCTGCTTCATGCGCAGCATCTTGCCCTCCCAATGGCTGTCCTCGGGATAGAGCACCTTGTTGATGACCTCCGCCATGCGCATCTCGTCCATGGCCCGGTCGTACTCGCCGCGCCCGAAGGTGTGCAGGTCGAAGGTCTCGCGGCTGCGCGCCGACCAGGTGCGAAGCGTGTTCACGGCGTGCGGGCCGTAGCCGACGACGGGCATGTCGTAGGGCACGGCGTCGATGGTGTAGGCGTTTTCCAGCGCGAACATCCGCCGGCCGCCGACCGTATACTCCTTCACGTCGCCGCCGAAATGCACCTGGCAGATGTCCTCGGTCACCGGGATCTCCCACACGTTGCCGTCCGATAACCACGGGTCGGGCAGCTCCACCTGCTGGCCGTCGACGATCTTCTGGCGGAACAGGCCGTACTCGTAGCGGATGGTGCACCCGACCGACGGGATAGCAAGCGTTGACAAACTGTCCAGAAAGCCAGCCGCCAGCCGCCCCAGCCCGCCGTTGCCAAGCGCGGGCTCGGGTTCTTCCTCCATCAGGTCGAGGATATCGATCCCCAGGTCCGCGAGCGCTTTTTTGTAGTGGTCCTGCGCGCACATATTGATGAGATTCTGGTTCAGCGACCGCCCCATCAAAAATTCGATGGACAGGTAATACAGCGTTTTCCCCTGTTCGTCTTCCACTTTTTTGCGGCTTTCCATCCACAGCTCCATGATCTGGTCGCGGATGGTGATGGCCGTGGCTTTATACAGCTGGCGCTTCGTGGCGCTTTCCACGGTCACCCCGTAGTAGCGCAGCAGCTTTCCGATAATGCATTGCTTGATCGCGTCCATGTCGCAGGCTTTCACGGGCATACAGGTTTCCTCCCCGGGACTCAAATTAAAGTCATATTATAGCATAAACGGTGTGGGATGATCAAAAGGCGGATGTGACAACCCTGTAAAACGCTGTTTCTGTTTCACACGTGCTATTTACTACGCGTTCTCCAGAAAGCATTGAACAACTACTCTTGTCGTGATATGATGCCTGGTAGAACCATTCTGTCAAGCGTCATGATTATAGCCCGCGTAGCAATTATAAACATAAAGCATTGTATATCTGGAGGAAAATTATAATGAGAAGCATAAAGAAGCGCATATTCTCTGTATTGCTGTTTTGCACACTAATTCTTTGTCTCTGTATTGTATCAACTTTGACTGCGGCGGTTGCGGATGTATACGGAGATTATGAGTATACGATCAGTAATGGGGCTGTGACAATAACGAAATACATTGGCGGCGGCAGCGCTGTTGAAATTCCGTCGAAACTCGATGGGTATCCGGTAAGGGAAATTGGTCGATATGCATTCAGACAATTAACTAATAACACTGAAATATATTCGAATTTAGAAAACATTAATGTTCTCCAAAAATTTACTACGCCTTCTGATTCCGTTACCAGTATTTTTATTCCGGCTTCAGTTAAAAAAATAGATGCAAGCAGCATTGTTCTCTGGACTTTAGAAAGCATTACCGTTGATAAAGCAAATAAGTATTATGCTTCTGTCAATGGGATCTTATTCAGTAAAGATATGAAAACGCTATACCTCTACCCAGCCAACCATCCGGATACTTCCTTTGTCGTACCAAGCTCTGTCACGACGCTATCTGCCTCTTTTAGAAATTGCGAGAAATTAGAAAGCGTCATTCTTCCTGAGAACTTGACAAGCATCCCAAAGAGCTTATTCAACGGATGCCAAAGCCTAAAACAAGTTTTGATTCCTGAGAGTGTTACTTACATCGGGCCTTCGGCGTTTGGCGCGTGTATGAGTCTTGCCAGCATAAGAATTCCTGACGGTGTCACCGCTATTTACAGCCTGACATTTGCTGCATGTCCCGATTTATCCTCTATCTATATTCCCGCCCTATATTCCCGCCAGTGTTACTGACATCTCCAGTGAAGCCTTCAGTGCTATGGATAATTTAACAATTGAAGGTTATGTTGGCAGTTCAGCTCAAGAGTATGCGAAAGCAAACGGTTTTCAGTTTTCTATCGTTGAAGCCCCGCCGTTAAGCTACCTGTCAATTGCGCTGGCATCCAAGGAGATCAGCGTCTATCAACCACTCAACTTCATTTGTGGGGCTACAGGCGGAGCTTTTAATTTATTCACCTTTTCAGTGATACAGGATGATATCGTGATCATGAAAAGCGAAGAAACGAATTCATCAGAATTCGTGTGGTCTCCACAATCTGAAGGGGACTATCAAGTCATAGCCTCCGTACGTTCAGGAGAAGATGAATTGTCAGCTGCAACGGATGTATTCACCGTAAAGGAGATGAATGTCGATAAGCTTTTCAGGTATTCACTTTCCGGAACGACTGCTACAATCACGAAGTACATTGGAAAAAGTGAGTCCATTCTTGTTCCTGAATCCATCAAAGGAAAAAATGTAACAACCATTGCATCCAAAGCTTTCAGTAATAATGAAACGTTAAAGCAAGTGATTTTACCTGACACTGTAAAAATAATCCAAAAGAACGCGTTTTCAAACTGCCCCAGCTTACAATCCGTCAATATCCCTACAAGCCTTATTGAAGTCGGCGATAGCGCATTTTTAGATTGTGACTTGACAGGTCAGCTTGTGTTCCCTGATACGATGGAGAGGATTGGTCAATCTGCTTTTCTAGGATGTGGAAGAATCTCAAGCGTACAATTACCTGCTGGACTTGCCGAGATAGGAGAAGACGCCTTTGCTCCCGGTACATATTTCTTCGTCAACGAGGCTTCTTATGCATATCTGTATGCGAAGGCAAATTATCATCCCATTTCATTTGAGCCGATTGATTTGGACATGAGCGGGTTAGAGACTGCTGACCAAATTACAGATTGGGTGATTGAGAACTATATTAGCAGCGACATGGACGAATTTGAAAAAGCGCTTGTGCTCCATGACTGGTTAATTGGCTATTCGGAATATGATGGTGAAGCTTTTGGGGTAATCGACACAACGTATGGAAAAAGCATGGCTGAACAGCTGCTGCAATATGGTATTGGTGTTTGCAGGCATTACGCAAGCGCATATCAGGTATTGCTTCGAAAGGCTGGTATTAAGTACGAATATGTAAGAGGGACTACATATGGCGGAAGCGGAGGCCATGCATGGAACCTTGTCCGCATGGAAGGCGATTGGTATCATGTGGATTGCACATGGGATGATCCGAACTGGGGTGAATGCCGCGCTTATTTCGGATTGTCAGATGAAGCGATTTCGATTACCCACTATGGATATAGCACTGAAAGCGTATGTGAGGCATATAAGGATAATTTCATCTATCGTACAGGTGCGCTAGAAAACCCTCTAGAAAAAGCTAAAGAAGACATCGAGGCAAACCTTAAGAATGGGAAAACGTCTTTCGTGATAACAATTTCATTGAAAGACACCGAAAACAAAAGAAATCTTGTGGGGCAGACTGCTGTTCTAGCCCTCAATGATATGGATTGGTCTGCGTATGACGCAGAAGATCAATTGAGTTTTTCCTGTGTTGAATGGAGCGAAAAAAGCATCAAAGTCAAAGGCGCCTTCATGGCTAAGCGTATCAATGTAATTGGCGATGATGCAGTTCTTGGCGGCAAGAGAATCACACTCAAGGTAGATGTCCTGCCAGAAACCACAGCTAGAAAGGCTGTTTCTTGGTTAAGTTCGAATCCTGATATTGCGACAATATCAGCCGAAGGTATGGTTTCAGTAAAAAAAGTAACCGAAACGACTACCGTAACCATCACCGCAACCGCGAAGGATGGCAGCGGCGTTATCGGCGAAAAGGTAATCACAGTAACACCCGAAACCCAAACTGTTTCTCTGTTGGTAGACGATGTCGAATGCTCGGGCGAAACACTGGCTATTGACATGGCTTCGGATGTGAACAGCCTTGCGTTAAATGTAATATTGACGCCTGCTGATGCGTTACAAGAGGTCGCTTGGCGTACTTCTGACAAAACCATTGCAACAGTATCCGATGATGGGCTTGTAACAGGACTAAAGCGAGGCACTGTAACAATTACAGCAACCGCAGCAGACGGAACAAGGGTCATGAATTCTTGTAAGGTGAGTGTGACTAGTCTTGCCAAGGAAATCAATATAACCGGTGATAATATAATTATCAGCGGCAAACGAACCACGCTCGATGTAGAAGTGTTGCCCAAAGAAACACCAAATAGAAAAGTGACGTGGGAAAGCTCAGATGAAGAGATTGCGACTATCAACAGCGAGGGCAGAGTAACTGCCAAGCCGGTAGATGAAACGAAAACCGTAACCTTTACAGCGACGGCTCAGGATGGAAGCGGGATTGCTGCAGAATGGCTCATCACGGTTATACCTGCTGTTCAGGAAGTGTCTGTTTTGCAAAAAGACGCGGTCTGTACATCCGAAACACTGATAATCGATTTGTTATCAGATACTGATACCCTGCAGCTTGCCGCTGCGGTATCACCCGTGCAAGCTGACCAGGTAATTACCTGGAAGAGTTCCGATAAAAGCATTGCAACCGTATCGGAAGATGGTATGGTAACCGGCTTGACAAAAGGAGCTGTGACGATCACCGCAACCTCCACCAGCGGTAAAACATCCGATGGAACTTCCATCAAAGCAAGCTGCAAAGTCAAGGTAACCAACCTTGCCAAAGAGATCATTATCAGCGGAGAGAATATGGTAACCAGTGGTAGCAGTACAACGCTCATAGCCGAGGTTTCACCGAAAGAGACACTCAATAAAAAGGTAACATGGGAAATCTCCGATGAAGCGATTGCGACAATTAGCAGTGAAGGCAGGGTAACCACCAAGCAGGTTACCGAAACAAAGACCGCTACCATCACCGCCACCGCTAAAGATGGCAGCGGCGTTTCCGCGGAATGGGAGATTGCGGTAACGCCTGTCAAATAATCATTATCTCACAGTAAAAAACTAAATGTTTCACGTGAAACATTTAGCTTGTTTTTGTCTACAACCAGGAAGCAGGCTTCAGCCTGTTTAGAATGCCTGAGATACAAAAAGGCATATCAGCACGGAACTAAACGTACACTATTGGTACGTGATGTGACTTGCCGATGCGGGAAACGCGCAGATCGGGCGCTATGGACAGGCTGATCAACTGCCGGTCGATTTGTAATTCCGAAGCCCGATCCGCCACAGCCCGTACGCGGGGAACACGAACAGCAGGCTTACAAGCGGCAGGAACATATACAGCTTGCTGGTTTCCCGCCCGATCAAATACAGGAGCGGATAGTACTGGAACAGCGCGAGCGGCACGATATAGGTGAGAAAATTGAGCACCTCCCTGCCGTAGATCGAAAAGGGATAGCGCCCGAATTCGCGGCCGCCGTCGGTCAGCACGTTCATGAACTCGAGGCCCTCGACGGTGAAAAACGAAATCGCGGCGTAGATTAAAAACAGGCAGGAAAATACCACGGCGCCGCAGGCGATCATCAGCAGCAGTGTGACGATCCTGTCCGCCGTCCATGCAATCCCGCTGGCGGGAATGGCGTAGCAAAGCACCAGCAGCGCCTGCGCGATATACCCCAGGCGGCTGAGCTCCACCTTGGAGGCCAGCACCTGGAAGATCAGCCCGCGCGGGCGCATGAGCATGCGGTCGAACTCGCCGTTGGCGATCAGCCGCGGAAACACGTCGAACGCGCGCGCCGCGCCCTCGGCGATGGCAAAGCTCATCAGCACCACCGCAAACCCGATCAGCACCTCCTGAAAATCAAACCCGTCCACCGTATGGAAGCGGGCCATCAAAAACCACATTCCCAGCAGCGTGGTGAACGACACCAGAAACTGCCCCGCCATCAGCAGGAAGAACGAAGCCTTGTACTGCATCTGGCTTTTCAGATGGATCATCAGGTATTTTCCGTACAGCCTCATCCTCAGCCCCCCTGCACAACCACTTTGCGGAGCGCCTTCCTAATCCACAGCCGCCCCAGAATCACCAGCACAGCCAGCCAAAAGGCCTGCAGGGCGATACCCCAAAGCGCGTCCGTGCCCGCGATGTTGCCCGAATAGATCCTCAGCGGCATGTTCTGCATGGCGGCGAAGGGCAAACGCTCCGCCACGGCGCGAAGCGGGGCCGGGAAAAACGGGAGCGGCACCACGGCGCCCGCCAGAAAATCCGCCAGCACGGCGGCGATCACCCGCGCGCCGACGGGCGAAAGCGTGAAGAACACCGAGATATAAATGAGCATCGAAAACGCCACCACCACACAAAGCGCGAGCATCGCCGACAGCAGGAACAGCAGAAGCTGTGCCGCGTCCGGCGGCGGCGTCATCCGCAGCGGGCCGGGGATCAGGCACGCCACCAGCAATATCGGCAGGCAGCGCAGCACGCACTTCGCCGTCCGCGTGCCCGCCGACTGGCTGAACCAGCGGCCGTATAAATCCAGCGGGCGTACCATTTCATACGCGACCGAACCGGAGGTGACCGCGTCGAAGATTTCAAACTCGTAAAACCAGGTCATGAACAGCGCCAGAAACGCCTGCTGCATCCAGATGTAGTTGACGGTCTGCTGAAACGTCATCGGGAACGCGGCGGGGCTTACGCGGTAAAACGCGGAAAACGCCAGCAATTCCATGAATCCCCACGCGAACTGCGTCACCACGCCCGCGAGCGCCGCCGCGCGGTACTGCAGGCTGTGCGCGAACCGGATGCGGAACACCGCCAGATAGGCTTTCATATCTGGTATTCCTCGTACAGCGACGCGACCATCGCCTCCGCGCCGATGCCGGACACCGACACATCGATGATCTCCGTTTGCGCGGCGATGCGTGAAATCGCGTCCGATACGGGCAGCACGGCGGGATCGAGCGCGATCACCAGGCGGCCTTCGCGGCTTTCCGCAAGCGTCATTCCGGGCGAGAGCCGGGGCTGCGGGCCCGTATACTCGACCACGAGCGTTTTCTGCGCGGACGCGCGGCGCCTGAGCTCGTCGAGGCTTCCGTCGAGCAATATGCGCCCCTTGCCGATCAGGAGGATGCGTTCCGTCAGCGCCTCGATGTCCTGCATGTCGTGCGTGGTCAGGATCACGGTCGTGCCCCGCTCCCTGTTGAGCCGTTTGATGAACTGGCGCACGGCGATTTTGGAGACCGCGTCCAGGCCGATGGTCGGCTCATCCAGAAACAGCATGTCCGGCCGGTGCACAAGCGACGCCGCGATCTCGCAGCGCATCCGCTGCCCGAGGCTAAGGCTGCGCGTCGGGGTTTTCAAAAGCTCGGACAGGCTTAAAAGCTCCGTCAGCTCATCCAGCGTCCGGCGGTACGCCTTGCCGTCCACGCGGTAGATATCACGGATCAGGTCAAAGCTGTCGCACACGGGCACGTCCCACCACAGCTGGCTGCGCTGGCCGAACACCACGCCGATATGCCTGACGTGCGCCGTGCGTTCCTTCCACGGCGTGCGCCCGTCGATCACGCACTGCCCCGAATCCGGCGTCAGGATCCCGCACATGATCTTGATCGTGGTCGATTTGCCCGCGCCGTTGGGGCCGATGTAGCCGACCATCTCGCCGTCGCGCACGGTGAAGCTCACATCCTGCAGCGCGCGCACCGTTTCCTGCGTACGCGAAACCAGCGCCCTGGCGGCCTGCCGGAGCCCGCCCGTGCGCTTGGCGACCCGAAAGGTTTTGCAGATGTCCGTCAGTTCGATCATCGTTCCTCCGCATGCGCAGCCGGAGCCGGCGGTGCGCCGTCCCTATGCTGTGTCCAATGTTTCACGTGAAACAATCCTGCCGGTCGTACTGTTTTGCTTTTCGCGGGAAACCGAGTGTATCACAGGCGCGGCGCGCCGTCAATATCTTGCCGCGCCTCTTCCTCCGTGGTATGATGGGGAAAACGCGGGAGGACAATATGAACGATTATATTTCGGCGGTCCGCGCAAAAACCGGGCACGACATGCTGCTGCTGGTCGGCGCGGGCGTGTTTATCCACCGGGACGGCAAATTGCTGCTTCAGCGCCGGAAGGACGACGGCACCTGGGCCGACCATGGCGGCTGCCTGGAGATTGGCGAAACGCTGGAGGATACCGCGCGCCGCGAAACGTTCGAGGAAACGGGGCTGACCGCGGGGAAGCTCGAATTGATCGGCGTGTTTTCCGGCCCGGACCGCCTGCATACGTACCCCAACGGCGACCAGGCGTATATGATCGGCGTGTACTACCTCTGCGAGGAGTTCACCGGCACGCCTCTTTCCCAGACCGATGAAACCACTGACCTGCAGTGGTTCCCCATCGGCGCGCTCCCGTCCAATATCATGCCCCTCGCCCGGGAGCCGCTTAAAAAGTGTCTGGACATGCTCAAGGCGCGTCAGGCAGAGCCGGGCATGGGACAGGGATGGGAGATTTAATGTGGGATGAGAAATGAGGAATGAGGAATGGTGGTTCGGTTGCTTACAAAACCGCAGGATTCCAGTATCCGTTTCCGAATCGCTCCAATGACGATCTGATGCTGTTCAACATACACATATCCTTCGTCACCATAATTGAAGGATTGCGCAGCAATCTCTCCTGAATTCCTCATTCCTCATTCCTCATTCTTCATTCCTCATTCCCTCTCCCGGCAATCACCAGATAAAGGAGTTTTTCTATGACCGTCAAAGAACGTTTTCTCCGCTACGCGGCCATCGATACCGGCGCGGACAAGCACAGCAACGCGCATCCCTCCAGCGACAAGCAGTGGACGCTGGCGCGGCTATTGGAGACTGAGCTTGCCGGGCTGGGCGCACAGGACGTGCGCGTAAGCGACACGTGCACGGTGTACGCCTCCATTCCCGCCAACGCGGACGATCAGCCCGCCATCGGCTTTATCGCGCATATGGATACCTCGCCCTCCGTGCCCACCGGCCCGGTGCGCCCCCGCTGCGTACAGTACGAAGGCGGCGACCTGGAGATCGGCCCCGGGGTGGTGATGCGCCTTGCCGATTTCCCCCGTCTGTCCGCGCAGGCCGGGCACGAGCTGATCGTGAGCGACGGCACGACGCTTCTGGGCGGGGACGACAAGGCGGGCGTCGCCGCGATCATGGCGGCGTGCGAAATCCTGCTGCGCGATCCCTCCATCCGTCACGGGAAGATCTGCGTCGCGTTTACCCCGGACGAGGAGATCGGCGAGGGCGTGAACTTTTTTGATGTGAAAGCCTTCGGCGCGGACTTCGCCTACACGGTGGACGGCGGCGCCGTGAACGAGCTCAATTACGAGTGCTTCAACGCTTGCTCCGCAGAGGTCGCCGTGCAGGGCGTGAATATCCATCCGGGGACCGCGAAAAATATCATGAAGAACGCCGCGCTGATCGCCGCCGAGTTTACCCGGCTGCTGCCGCCGGCGGAAACCCCGGCGCACACCGAGGGCCGCGAGGGGTTCTATCATCTGGCGTCCATCCAGGGGGAGGAAATCAAGGCAACCCTCCGCTATATCCTGCGCGATCACGACCGCGCGCGCTTTGAGGCGCGCAAGGAGCAGGTGCTGGCCGCAGCCTCGTTTTTGAACGGCCGGTACGGCGCCGGCACGGTGACCGTTATTCTCAAGGATACCTATTATAATATGCGCGACGAGATCGATCGCCATCCCGGCGTTGTGCGGCGGGCGATGGACGGCATGCGCGCCGTCGGCATTGAGCCCGTCGCCGTTCCCATCCGCGGCGGTACGGACGGCGCGAGCCTCACAACCATGGGGCTGCCCTGCCCCAACCTCCCCACCGGCGCCTATAACATGCACGGCGTGATGGAATACGTCAGCGTTCCCGAGCTTGAAACCGTCACGCGGCTATTGCTCGAGCTTATGAAAGCACGATAAGGGCTTCCGCCCTTATGATCCTGATCAGGGGCAGTGCCCCTGAACCTCCCATTTGACCGCGCAATGCGCGGTCAATGGCGGGTCAAGGTCATCGCCCTTGTCAGGGTCTTAGGGGTGAAACCCCTATCGTCCTATCAGGAGGTCACATGCAGTTTTCACCCGAGCAGCGGGCGGCCATCGACGCGAAGAACCGGGAGCTGCTGGTATCCGCGGCGGCGGGCAGCGGCAAGACGGCCGTGCTGATCGAAAAAATCTATACGATGCTCAGGGACGGGGGCTTAAGCGTGGACCGCATGCTGGTGGTCACGTTCACGCGCGCGGCGGCGGCGGAGATGCGCGAGCGCCTCAAGCAGCGCATGGCGGGCGACGCTTCGCCGCTTTTACGGCGCGAGCGGGAACGGCTGGAGCTTGCGCACATCTCCACGCTGCACAGCTTCTGCCACAAGCTGGTGCAGGAGTTCTTCCAGGCGGCGGACGTCGATCCGCTGTCCGCGGTCGCCGACGCGACGATCGCCTCCAACCTGTTTCAGGAAGCGATGGACGAGGCGATGGAGACTCTGTATGCCCGCGCCGTGGCTGGCGACGCCGGCGCCGCGGCGCTGACGGCGAAGTTCGAGGACAAGCAGATCGTCAGGATGGCGGACGAGCTGTATACCTTCCTGATGACGCTTGCCGATCCGTTCGGCTGGCTGAAAGCGCATGCGGAGAAGACCTATACCCAGGAAGATTTGGAAACGGGCTCGATGGCAGACACGCTGCTTGCCGACTGCAGGGTGCTGCTGGACGGCGCGCGGGAGTTGGCGGACGAGCTTACGGCGCTTGCGGACCACCCCGCCTGCCACAAGAATTATCTGCCGTCCATCCGGGCGGACGTCGTCGCGGTGAGCGAGCTGCTTTCTTCGGTTTCAGGCGGGCTGCACGCCGCCGTCTCGGTGGCTCGGCGGTTTTCGCTGGACCGGATGCCCGGCGTCCGCGGATTAAGCGACGAGGAAAAGGAAATCAACCTGCGGTACAAGGAGCTGCGCGAAGGGCTGAAAAAGCTCGCGGGCAAGGTAGGCGCGCTGTTTAAGCAGGAACCGGAGGCCGTCGTCGCGCGGCTCAACGCCATGCAGCCCGCGCTGCGGGGGCTGTACGGCCTGTGCGAAACGCTGCACGGGGCCTATATGGAGCGCAAGAAACGGCGCGCCGTGCTCGATCCCAGCGACCTGGAGCACATGGCGCTCTTGATTTTAAAGCAACCCGGTATCCGCGCCGCCGTCGCCGCCCGGTTCGACGCGGTATTCGTGGACGAGTACCAGGACATCAGCGGCGTGCAGGAAGCGCTCTTGGGCGCTATAAAACAAGACGGCAGCGCTGAGAATGTTTCACGTGAAACATCCTTTCCGATTCAAACCCACGCGCAGCCGACAACGCAGATTGAGCCAAACGGGCCGGCTGAGCAGCGGTTTTTCTATGTGGGCGACGTCAAACAATCCATCTACCGCTTCCGGCAGGCCGACCCCACCCTGTTCATGGAGAAGGAGAAAACCTACCGGGATGACGAGGCGGCCCCGCAGCGGCGCATCGACCTGAACCGCAACTACCGCTCGCGCGGCGCGGTGATAAGCGCCGTCAACCGCGTGTTTGAACAGGTCATGCGCGCGGACGTGACCGAGATCGCGTACGACTCCCGCGCCAGGCTTTACGCCGGGCAGGAAACGGAAAACGACCCGCCCGTCTCACTGCACGTGTTCACCGCGCCGCTCTCCGCCGCCGACCGAACGCGCGTGCAGGCAGCGGCCATCGCGCAGGAGATACAGGCGCGGGTCGGGCAGCCGTTTTTCGACCGCAAGGAAAACCGCATGCGCACGCTGCGCAGGCGCGATATCGCCATCCTCTCCCCCCGGATGAAGGGCGTGGACGAGGTGCTTACCCGCGTGCTGGGCGCTCAGGGCATCCCCGCGTATGCCGAGGGCGGCGGCGCGGGCCTGCAGTCCGACGAAATCGCGCAGGTGCTGTGCCACCTGCGGCTGATGGATAACATCCGGGACGACATTTCCCTGCTTGCGTGCCTGCGCAGCCCCGCCGTCGGGATGACGGACGCGGAGCTTGCGGACGTGCGCATCCATACGCCCGGCGGAAGCTTCCTGGATGCCGTCCGGCGAGCGGCGGAAGGGGACGGCGCGCTTGCCCAACGCTGCGCGGGCGCGCTGCGCGCACTTGACCACGAACGCTTTTTAATGCGCAGCATGCCCCTGCCCGAATACCTGTGGGACTGGCTGTCCCGCTCGGGGCTGTACGCCTTCTACGGCTGCCAGCCCTACGGCCGGCTGCGGCAGGCAAACCTCAGGCTGCTGTGCGAGAAAGCTGCGGAGCACCAAACCCGCGGTGGCAGCCTGCGGGCATTCCTGCAAAACGTGGTGTCCGCAGCCGCCGCCAGGGAATCCGTCAGCCCCACCGTGATCGGCCCCAAGGAGGACGTGGTGCGCGTGATGTCCATCCACAAGTCCAAGGGGCTGGAGTTCCCGGTAATCTTCCTGATGGGTTTGGAAGCGGGTTTTGAATCCGGGGGCGGGTCCGCTCTCAAGCTGCACCAGAAGCTGGGCGTCGCGCTGCCGTATATCGATGAAGTGCGCCGCGTGAAGGGCGACACGCTGCTGTCCTCCGCTGTCGACCTGCGCAAAAAAACCGAAACCCTGGCCGAGCGAGCACGCGTGCTCTACGTGGGCATGACCCGCGCGCGCGACGAATTAGTCCTCATGAGCTGTATGGAAGCGCCCCGGTTTTCCACTGTTCGCCCGTCCGCCTATTCGGTCTACAACGCTGGCAATATGCTCGATTGGCTGGTCTCCTGCGTCGATCCAGCCCTGGACTCCTTCACCGGCGCCGACCCCGGTTTTTTGCAACAATCCACATCTTTTCCACATAAAAAGGGGGGTTTTCGCGTCGTTTCCCACAATTCTGTGAACGAAACCGTGAATCTGCTGCGGCAGACGGAGCTGCGGACCGACCGTGAATCTTTGGAAAAACAGCGTTCGCGGCTGGAGGCGCTCACCGGGGAAGCGCGCGCGCTGGCGGCCGGAACACCCCCCGGTTCCGGCGCCGATCCGCTCGCGCCGGCCGTCCGCCGCGACCACCGTCCCTTCAAGGTCGGCGTCACAGCGCTCGTTCGAGCAAGGCAAACGACGGGCGCGGAACCCCCGGTCCTCGTGGACCCCGATGCGGACGATCCCGGCGATCTGGAAACCAGCCGTGTGAAGCGGCTGCCGCTGCCGCTCACGCGCCCCCGGCTGATGGACGATCTGCCGCAGCTGCCCGCGTTTCTCCGCCCCGCCGGTACGGGCCCCCGTGGGCTGATGCGCGGCGTGGCGATGCACAAGGCGCTGTGTTTGCTCCAGTATCCGCCGCTACGTGCGCAGGCCGGGGCGCCCGCGCTGCGGGCGGAAATCCGCCGCCAGCTGCATGGCTTTGTGGACCTTCGGCTGTTCACCCCGGAGGCGCATGCCGCAATCGACGCCGAGTCGCTGGCGCACTTTTTTGAAAGCGAATGGGGGCGCGACGCGCTGCAAGCGGATACCGTACGGCGCGAGTGGGGGTTTGTGCTCTCCCTCCCCGAGGAGGGCGGGACGCTGGTCCAGGGCGTAATCGACCTGTGCTATATCAAAGACGGGAAATGGATGCTCCTGGATTATAAAACCGACGCCGTGACGGAGGCCGAAGCGCTGTGGCCGCTTTACGAACAGCAGACCGCGCTGTACGCCCGGGCGCTTTCGGAGGTGACGGGCATCGGTGTGCGCAGCGTGACGCTGTATTCGCTGTCGCTTGGCGCGGGCACGACGCGCGCCACCGGCGCATAGCAGGCACCGCTCATAAAGCCCCCGCTGAAGCGGGGGCTCAGACCGTTGGCAAGCCATAGTTGGAAACGGGATGACAGCTTGTTCAAAGTCTCAGTTTCGCGAAGTCAAGCGCGGCGCGGGTTGGGCTTGCTTACTTGTAAGCGATGCACGCGCCATCGTGAGGGCGACGAAGAAAACGGGGCTTTTATCTGCGCAGCGCCTTGATCAAATTCGCTGATCGAGGCCCGTGACCCATTCGTCTGCCTCGTCAGAGAAGAGCTCGTCTGAAAGCGCACTTTCTTCGTCCGGCGGATCTATCTCCGCAGACTGAGCGCCGCTTACGCTGAGCTCGTACTCTTCCAGCCGGAAATCCCCGGGAAGCGTGAAGACGCACGCGTAGAGGTTTTCCTGCGTATTCAGCCGGAAGAAGGTATTGTGAAGCGGAATCCTGTCTTGCAGGAGGACGAAAAACAACTGGCCGCGCATTTTCGCGTTCTGCATCAACTCCTCGGGCAGCCTGAGCGTGACTTGTAAAAATGTCTTTCCTTCGGGCGGCTGCACCGTACCAATGCCTTGCGCAAGCTCCCGCACGTCCTCCATCGTCAGCGTATAGTCATTCCAGGTAAATTCGCGGTAGGCCATGCCCATGGCCGCGGGCGCCAACAGCAGCAGGACCGTGAGCAGCAGGAGCGCAACGATTCCTTTTTTCATGCTATTCCTCCTTTTCTATACCGTCATTTTCGACCCGCTCACAGCGATTCCCTTTTTTTGGAAGAGGCAGCCTTTTTCCCACTCATGCGTGGTTTTCGCCCGCCGAACATTAATATTTCATTTTTGGGAATAAAACAATACGATAATTCGTCTTTTTTATGAAGTGCCATTCATTTTTCTCTTGCTTTTTGCCCGTATTCCTTGTACAATAAAGTATCCCTACCCTAAGGTTTTATGCGTATCGCTGAATAAGGATGTGTTCAGATGAAAAATAATCGTGTGCTGCAATCCGTTCGCCGTCACCGGAAGCTGTTGCTGCTGCTGTTGCTGATGGGCGTCGCGCTTGTGCTGTCAAGCTGTTATGTGGAGCCCGACCGTATCGTGGACGATACCAACGGGCTGACCATCGGCACGGAGGGGCAGGAGTTTGAAACGGTCATCACGCCCACGCCCAACGTAACGCCTACGCCCACGCCTACCGAGGCCTCGCAGCAGATCGACTGGGCCGACTGGGATTTCACCAGCGACGTCGCCACCAACCCGCCGAGCGACGTGGTTGCCACGGGTTCGTCCGGTACGACGGTCGCCACTGCGGCTCCGGGCACGACCGCGACCCCGACGCCGACCACCGCGACCACGACGACCGATTCCACGGTCCTCAAAAACGGCTCTTCGGGGCTTGCGGTCAAGCAGCTGCAGGACCGCCTGAAGGATCTGGGCTATTATACAGGGTCGTCGGACGGCGAATACGGCGCAGCCACCGAGCAGGCCATCAAGGATTTCCAGGCCGCCAACAGCCTGACCGCCGACGGTATCGCCGGCATGAAGACGCAGGACGCACTGTTTGGCAAGTATGCCATCGCCAAGTCGGATTCCACGTCCGGCACCACGGGCACGACCACCACGACCACCACCACGACCACGACCAATACCTATACCAACGGCAAAACCAACATCTACCTGCGCCTGGGTTCCACGGGCGACCAGGTGAAAATACTGCAAAACCGCCTGATCTATCTGGGTTACCTCTCCGGTACGGCGGACGGCGTGTTCGCCGAGACGACGGAAGCCGGCGTGGTCGCTTTCCAGAAGCGCAACAGCCTGACGGCCGACGGCGTCGCCGGCCCGGACACGCTGGAACTTCTCTACTCCTCCGCGGCGAAACGGGCGTCCTCCGTGGTGGCGTACCTGGGCGCGCTTCGCCTGGGCATGACCGGCGACGGCGTGCGCGGCTTGCAGCAGCGCCTCAAGGATCTCAACTATTACACCGGCTCGGTCGACGGCGATTTCGGCCAGAACACCTATGCCGCCGTGGTCGCGTTCCAGACCGCCAATAATCTGACGCCCGACGGCGTCGCCGGCAAGGATACGCTCAACAAGCTGTACTCCGGCACGGGCACATCGTCCAGCGGAACCACGTCCACCGGCACCTCGACCTCCACCGCCACCAACCCGACCGTATACGGCGAGACCGCGTCTTCCACCGGCTATAAAACGATGTCCTCCACCAACAACCCGCCCTCGGCCAACGTGTCGACGCTGCAGACGTCCCTCGCGTCGCTGGGCTATTACGGCGGCTCGCTGGACGGCAAATACGGCAGCGGCACCACTACAGCCGTGAAGAACTACCAGGCCGCCCACGGCCTGCGCGTAACGGGCACCGCCGGCCCCGCCATGCAGCGCATGATTTACGGCGGCACGCCCGCCACCGGCTCCTATTCCACGCTGCGCGCCGGCGATACGGGTTCGGACGTGCGCAACCTCCAGTACACGCTGTATGAGCTGAAGTTCTACGACGGCCAGATTACCGGCACCTATGACGAGAAAACCACCAACGCCGTGCGCGACTTCCAGGACGTCAACGGCATCTCCATCGACGGTACGGCCGGGCCGGAAACGCTTCGGAAGCTCTACTCCTCCAGCGCCAAGGCGCTGTCTTCCGAAGTCGAGTAACGCAAGTCATTGTATTGAAAAGCGCAGAGCCGCCGACGGCGTCTCTGCGCTTTTTGCAGAAAAAGGGGAGCCTGTATGAGAATTGCCGCGATTACCGGTACGAACGTCAACGGCTGCACCCGGCAGATGATGGAGCTGTTTTTGGGCGGTCTGGGCGACGGCCATACGGTCGAAGCCTTCACGCTGCCCAAGGATGGGCCGCCCTATTGCCTGGGCTGCAAGACCTGTTTTCTCCAAAGCGAAGAAAAATGCCCCCACGCCGGCCAGGTGATGCCGATCTGGGAGGCGATGCTTGCCGCCGATCTGATCGTGCTTGCCTACCCCGTGTACACGCTGCGCGCGCCCGCGCAGGTGAAGGCGCTGCTGGACCACCTGTGCGTGCACTGGTTCGTGCATCGTCCCGATCCTGCCATGTTTACCAAGCGCGCGGTGATCCTCACACAGGCGATCGGCGTTTTCTACCGCGCGGCGCTCCAGGACGTTTCCACCAGCCTGTCGTGGCTTGGCGTTTCCGATATCCGCAAGCTCGGGATCGGGCTGATGGAAGACGTCTTTTGGGACAAGCTCTCCCAGAAGCGGCGCGGCAAGATCGCAAGGAAAATCCTGCGGCTGTCCGCCAGGATACGTCTGGAGAAAAAGCCCGCCATGTCGCTCACGGTATGGCTGAAGTTCACCCTGTGCAAGCTGATGCACCGGATGTTTTCCAGGGGCGCGCAGCCGCTTTCCGCCGACGACCAATACTGGAAGGACCATTTTTTATGCTAGCCGGTTGAAAAAATGAATCAAAGCGGAGGGGATCATCCCCTCCGCTTTGTTGCGGCTGCTGTATCAACCCGCCGTTCCCTGGGAAAAATGCCTGCGCAGTTCCTCCGCCCTGTCCTCGTGCTCCCAGGGCAGGTCGACGTCGGTACGGCCGAAGTGGCCGTAGGCGGCGGTCTGGCGGTAGATGGGGCGGCGCAGTTCAAACGTCCGGATAATGCCCGCCGGGCTTAAGTCAAACAGCGTAAGGACGGCTTTGCCCAGTGCGTCGTCGGGTGCGGCGCCGGTGCCGAACGTATCCACCTGCACGCTGACGGGCCGGGACACGCCGATAGCGTAGGCGAGGGCGACCTCGCATTTATCCGCAAGCCCGGCGGCAACAATGTTTTTGGCCACATAGCGCGCCGCGTAGGAGGCCGAACGGTCCACCTTGGTGGGGTCCTTGCCGGAAAACGCGCCGCCGCCGTGGCGTGCATAGCCGCCGTAGGTATCCACGATGATCTTGCGCCCGGTCACGCCCGTGTCGCCCGCGGGGCCGCCCAGCACGAAACGCCCGGTGGGGTTGACGAGGATACGGGTATCCTTCGTCAGCAAATGCGCGGGGATCACGGGCCGGATGACCGCTTCCTCGATCTGCGCGCGAATCGCCGCCTGTGCAATATCGGGGCGGTGCTGCGCGGAGATCACGATGGTGTCCACGCACACGGGCCTGCCGTCCTCGTACACGACGGTCACCTGGCTTTTGCCGTCGGGCAGGAGCCACGGCAGGCGGGCCGTGCCCGCTTCCATATCGCCTTTGCGGACATCCGCCAGCCGCCGCGTCAGGCGGTGCGCCAAACTGATGGGCAGGGGCATCCGCTCCGCCGTCTCGTTGCAGGCAAAGCCGAACATCATGCCCTGGTCGCCCGCACCCAGCGCCTCGCTGCGGTCCGAGGCGCTGTTCACGCCCATGGCGATATCCGGGCTTTGCGCGTGCACGGCGGTGATCACCGCACAGGTGCTGTAGTCAAAGCACGTGTCCGCGGACGTATACCCGATATCCCGGGCCACGCCGCGCGCGATGCCGTCGATATCCACGTACGCCTCGGTGGTGATTTCCCCCATCACGAGGATCAGCCCCGTGGTCGCGCCGGTTTCGCAGGCGACACGCGCCATTGGGTCTTGCGAAAGCAGCGCGTCCAGCACCGCGTCGCTGACCTGGTCGCACAGCTTGTCCGGATGGCCTTCGGTCACCGATTCGGATGTGAATAATTTACGCATGTGTGTACCTCCCTATGAATATCGAATGAGGAATGGGGAATTAGGAATGAGGAATGGCGGAGAGATTGCTTCGCCATCTCCAGATTCCATAAACAACGCCGCGGCAGCTATTGCCAAGATCCTTGCTCCTCAACCCATCAGAAAACGCCCGCGTTTTCTTTCGCGGGCGCAGAGGATTCTTATGTTCCTTATCTTCCGGCATCCCGCCGCGAGATGTACCACCTTGGCTTTTTGCCAGGTTGGCGGGTTTCATCGGGCTCGTTCCCTCAACCGCTCTTTATAAGGTATTTAATTGTCGGAAAAAGTATACCGCGGATTGGATCATATTGCAAGGGTGAAACGATATGTGGTATGAGTAGTGAGGAATTGCGGAAAGATTGCGCCGCAATCTTTTGATTTCATAGGAACACAATGGCGGGTTTTCAACAGAATCCTGTCGCTTTGCTGGAGCGGAAATGATATATTCAATCGGTTGTGTAAGCAACCGTCCCGCAATTCCTCATTCCTAATTCTTCATTCCTCATTCGTTAAGTTGTTTCACTTCCTTGCCGGAGCGCCGCGCCAGCCACGCGCTGCCCGCATACCCCGCGATGAACGTCGCCAGCGAGACCAGCACGATCAGCGGCGTGACGCCGGACATATCGCAGCGCAGGAGCACCGCGACGGGCGACGCCACCACCAGCCCCAGAATCGCCGAATACGTATAGACCGGATAACGCTGCA
The DNA here is from genome assembly GCA_963674895.2 of Candidatus Limiplasma sp. Taxonomy (GTDB): domain Bacteria; phylum Bacillota; class Clostridia; order Christensenellales; family Aristaeellaceae; genus CAXXOK01. The sequence continues at coordinate 668,594 of CAXXCY010000001.1, read as the reverse complement.
AAAGCCACTCGATCAGCTTCGCCACGGCATAGATGCCGATCAGCACGCCGATTCCGAACGGGACGAGGATTTTCAGCTGCTGCACCGCCAGCGCCATGTTGCCGCCGAGCAGCCCATCCTTTAAATGCGTGATCGAATCCAGCACCGTGCGGTAGTACCCCAGAAGCATCAGGACCATCGAGCCGCTGACCCCCGGGATAATCATCGTCGCGCTGGCAACGACGCCCACGGCCAGCAACAGCAGCGCGTGAATCCATGTGAATTCCACGGCGTTGCCCTCCTCCACCGGCTTCATGACCGCCATGAAAATGATCAGCGCGAGGAAGAGGATAAACAGGAGCATCGAAAACGCGTTGGCTTTTTTCATGTCGATCCGCTTTAACAACGGCGCGACGCCGCCCAATATCAGCCCGATAAACGCTGTGGACGTGGGCAGCGGATAGTTGTCAAACAAAAAGGTCAGGAGGCTTGCCAGCGCCACGATGCCGATCAGCGCGCCGATCACATAGGGCAGGAGCGTTTTGACGCTTTTGCCGAACTGCTTGAACAGGCCGGTTACGCAGCCGATCAGCGTGTCGTATACGCCCATGGACACCATCATAGTCCCGCCGGAAACGCCCGGGATCACGTTGGCCACGCCGATGATGATTCCCTTCATTGCCGCCTTGATAAACTCCATCCGTATCACTCCGCTTTATCATTGTTCACGCAATAGTATCATATACGCCCTAAAACGGCAACGGCTTACGTATCAGCCGAATGAGGAACTCATAAAAATTAGGAATGAGGAAGGATGAATTAGGAATTTAGGTGAGATTGCTCCGCAATCTTCCGATTGCATTCCCGTAAACTGTAACGTGATATTGCTGTGCTTCTTGGAATGCGCCGATGCAATACAATGAATATAAAATATTCCGGTTGCAAAAGCAACCGTACCAAAATTCCTAATTCCTAATTTTTCATTCCTCATTCTTCGTTCGTCCTTCGTTTTAACCCGACACCCGCACCGGCAGCACCAGGTAGAGATACGCGTCCCCGTCCTCGGGCGAGAGCACGCAGGGGCTTACAGCGTTGGACATGGAGAGCATGCAGCACTCGTCGTCGATGTTTTTCACGACGTCGCCGATATAGCGAGCGTTGAACGCGATCTCGATCGCCTCGCCTTCCAGATGGATGCTGATCTCCTCCAGCACGTCGCCAAGGTCCGACATCGAGGTAATCTGCATCATGTCGTTTTCGGACTTGATTTTGATCAGGTTGTTTTTGCCCTCCCGCGCGATCAGCGACGCGCGGTCGATTGCCTCCCCGAACTCCTTGCATTTCACGGTAACGCGGGTTTTCCAGTCCGTGGGCAGGATCTGCCGGTAGTTGATATACTCGCCCGCCAGCAGGGTGGTGAGCACCGTGGTATCGCCGATGATCGCCATCAGGTAGCCCTGGTCCATATGGAAGGTAACCATCGCGTTTTCATCGTCTGACATGATGCGGCTCATCTCCGTCATCACGTGTCCCGGGATAATCGCCTTAAGCATCGCCTGGCCGTCGGGCAGCACAAAATCGCCTTTCATCGTCTGCAGCGCCAGCCTAAATCCGTCCAGCCCGACCAGGCGGATTTCGCCCTTCGTCACTTCCATCAGGCTTCCGGTCAGCGTCTGGCGGCTCTCATGCTGCGCGATGGCGAAAATTACGCGGGAAATCATATCCTTAAGTCGCTTTTGCGGCACATGCAGCGCGTGGGTATTGATGATGTCACGCATCATGGGAAACTCTTCCGCGGGCATACCGGCGAGCGTGGAGCGGCTGGACATGCATTTGATCACGGTGACGTTCTTTTCGTTCGTCGCGAGCGAAACTACGCCTTCGGGCAGCTTTCTGACGATCTCCGTAAGCAGCCGGCCGGGGAGCAGGATGTCTCCCTCCTCCTCGATTTCCGCCTTCACCGCCGCGCGAATGGTCAGCGATCCGTCCGTACAGGTCAGCACGACGCTTTCGCCCTGCGCGTTGACCTTCACATATTCCAGCACCGGCGAGGACGGCCTCGCCGCCAGTGCGCGCGTTGCGTTCACCAACCCGGTCATCAAATCCTGCGCGGAGCATCTCAGTTTCATGTGCGTCGCCTCCTGTAGATGAGCAGTAGCTATATATTATAGATTCAGTAGTAGTAGTAGGGGATGTGGAAACCATGGAAAAGCGGAGTTTTGATTGCCGCGGCATCAAAAACCGCTGTGGAATGACTGTGGAAACCCGGAGGGGATTACCCTTGTTTTCCACGGCGCGGACCCGGAGTAAAGCCGGATTCGCCCGTATTGGACAATGAATTCGCGTTGCGGACGGCGTTATCCTTCCTTCGCGGCGGTACGCGCTTGTAAAAAGGTCGGAGGCAACGCGGGTTATCCACGTTTCCACCGGATGTGGATTTCGCGGGTGCGGAAAACGCGCTGCGGCACTGGCTGCGTTTCAGAAAAGTTATCCGCATTTCTTCCACAGCGTTGCCCACAGCCTGACGCCAAAACCGCCGCCGGGTGCACACGGGTGCGCTACTCGGGTTTCCGGGACAGGAAGGCGAGAAACTCGCTGCGGCACAGCGGAAAATCGACCTGGTTGGTCGCCATGCCCGCATAGTTGATGGGGTCCAGCGCCGCGGAAACGGGCAGCTGAAAGCCTTCCGCGTCCACGCCCTTGAGCTTGAACGAATACCCGATCGCGCTCATCAGATCGTTCATGGTCATGTTGGTCTCGCACACGTTATCCGACAGCAGGACCACCAGTTCCATCGCCTCGGACAGCGTGATGTCCTGGTTTTCCTGCACCAGGGTGTTGAGCACCGTGCGCATGCGCCGGGTGCGGCCCACGTCGCCATCGCCGCCCACCTTGCGGATCCGCATGTAGATGACCGCGGCATGCCCTGAAAACAGGTAGGTTCCCTCCTTGTCCATACTGGGCGTGGTCGACTCGCGGGAGATGCGGTAGTTGTTCAGGTACCGTGCCTCAGCGTCGGTCACGGTGATGTGCACGCCGCCGAGCTCGTCGATGAGATTTTGGATATTGTCCCAATTGAAGAGCAGGTACTTATCCACCTTCACGCCGAAGTGTGTCGATACCACCCGGCACAGCGCGTCAGGGCCGTAGTTTTTGGCGATATAGGTGATGCGCCCGGCCTTGCCGTCCGGCCGCTGCACCAGGATTTCGCGCATGATCGTGGTGAAGATCACGCGGTTTTGGTTGGTATCCAGCGTGATCAGCAGGATGCCGTCCGTATTTCCCGGATAGTTTTTCTGGTAATCCCAGGTGTCAAAGCACGCCATCAGGTAATGGTGCACGCCGTCCGCGGGCGCTTCCAGGGAATCATAATCCAGCGTGAAAATCGGGTTGGGCAGCGTGGCCGAGCTGCCGGTGATCACCAGCAGGAACAAGAAAAGAAAAACCGCGATGCGTTTCATATGTTTCGCGCCTCCGTGCTGCGTACGGATCAGGAGAGGTAGCGGAGAATCTCGTTCGTGCAGAAGATGACGACGGACGCAAAAAGGATGGAATCCATTCGGTCCAGCATTCCGCCGTGGCCGGGGAACAGCGAGCCGAAATCCTTCACCTTGCAGTAGCGCTTCACCAGGCTTGCCAGCAGATCCCCAAACTGCGCCGTCACGCCGCCGACGAACCCGATGATGAGGTACTCCCACAGCGGCGGGAAGGCATGGCCGGGATAACAAAGGGAAAACAGGAAGCCCGCGAGGACCGTAAGCCCCATGGCGCCGGTCAGGCCGCCGACGGCTCCCGCCACGGTCTTTTTGGGGCTGATGTTCGGGCACAGCTTCGGCCCGCCGATCCAGGTGCCGGTGAACAGCGCGAAGACATCCGAACCGACGGAGACGGAGAACACCAGCGTGGTCAGCAGCGCCTGCATGGGGCGCGGCGTGACGCCGGTCAGTGAGATCAGGCACAGGCCCGGCAGCACGATCGTCAAAAGCGGCAGGAGGCTTACCATCACGTCGGTCAGGTCCGGCGCGGGGCGGCGCATAACCGAAAAGATGACCGCAAAGCAGGAGAGCATCAGCACCGGCACGATGGCCAGCGGCCGCACGAACAGCATCAGCGGCGCGCACAGAATAAGCGCCGCAAACACCGGCCAGGAGACCGGGCGGTGGCCGCCCAGCTTCATGGCCGCCTGCTCCTCATACACGCACAGCCCGCACACAAGCAGCGCGACCGTGCCGAACACATAGCCGCCGAAGATCAAAACGGTGATTAGGAACAGGACCAGGAGCGCGCCGGTACTAAAGCGCTGCCACATGGCGGTTGCCTCCTATGGCGTTTACTCGGGTAATACGGGTTCCTCCGACGGCCTGCCCCCGAAACGGCGGGAGCGGCGCTGGTAGGCGGCGATACAGGCGTGAAAATCTTCCACGGTGAAATCCGGCCAGAGAACCTCCGGAAAAAGAAACTCCGCGTACGCGCATTGCCATAGCAGGAAGTTGGACAACCGCATTTCCCCGCTGGTGCGGATCATAAGGTCCACGTCGGGGATGCCCGCCGTGTAGAGCTTGCCGGAGATCATGTCCTCGTCGACCGCGGCGGGGGGAAGCGTCCCGGCCGACGCCTCTTCGGCCAGCAGCCTCGCGGCGCGCGCGATCTCCGCGCGGCTGCCGTAGTTCACGGCGATGCAAAGCGCAAGCCCCGTGTTGCCGGCGGTGCGCCGCTCCGCCGCATACAGCGCGTCGCGCTGGGGAGCGGGCATTTGGTCCTTATCTCCCAAAATCAAGATGCGAACGTTTTTTGCGTCCAGCTCGTCGATCTCGCTTTTGAAAAACGAAAGCAGCAGCGCCATCAGCGCGTCGATCTCCGTTTGGGACCGCCGCCAGTTCTCCGTGGAAAACGCGTACAGCGACAGCGCCCCGATCCCGATATCGGAGGCGCTTCGGATAATTTCCCGCAGGGCTTCGGTGCCCGCGCGGTGCCCGAGCGCGACCTTCAGCTTGTTCTTTTTCGCCCAGCGCCCGTTGCCGTCCATAATGATCCCGATGTGGCGGGGAAGACGGCTTAAATCTATAGGAGTCTCCGGCATGTTCTCCTCCACGGTGCGTTTCGGTTTCATGAGGAATTAGGAATGAGGAATGAGGAATTGATGTGCGGTTGCTTGCGCAACCGGACGATTGTATAATTCGATACCATTGTCCGGTTTATATTGAGGTACTCATCAGAGGATTGCAAGCGTTTGAATGAAAGAAATCAGGAGATTGCGCAGCAATCTTTCCGTAATTCCTCATTCATCATTCCTAATTCCTCATTTTGTATCCTGGTTTCGCGAGTCGCCAGACGGCGTTACGCGAAAACGGGATACGATCAGCTGCCGCCCGTCGCCGCGCACGCCGACGACGCGGGATTCCACGAGCAGCCCGTCGTCAAGCACAGGCTCCAGCAGCGGATCGTGCGCGGGCTCGCCGTCATCCGACACCGCAAACTGGTCCGCTACGGCGCGCAGGAGCGTGGTTTCCCCGGCGGGCTCGTCCGCAGGGACAACCGGCCGCATGGCGGCGCGCGCGGGGGCGGACGTAAACGTCACCCGCACATCGAAAATGCCGGAACTTTTCAGGATCGCCAGCGCGTCCTTTACGGTCAGGCCGAGCAGATGTTCAAAGGTTTTTTTCAAACTTCCATGATTTCCTTGTCTTTGGCCGCGGCGAGCTCGTCGATGCCTTTCACGGCTTCGTCCGTCGCCTCCTGGATTTTCTTTTCCGCGATCTTCAGGTCGTCCTCGGTGATCTCGGAATCCTTTTCCTGCTTCTTCACGTGCTCCATCGCGTCGCGGCGGATGGACCGGATGGCGACCTTGGTCTCCTCGGCCGTCTTGGCGACGAGCTTGGTGAGCTCCTTGCGGCGCTCCTCGGTGAGCTCGGGTACGATCAGGCGGATAACCTTGCCGTCGTTTGATGGATTGAGGCCCAAATCGCTTTTCAGGATGGCTTTTTCCACCTGCGGAAGCGCCGATTGGTCCCAGACGTTCACCAGCAGCATGCGCGGCTCGGGGGCGGAAACGTTGCCCATCTGCGTCAGCGGCGTGGGCGAGCCGTAATAATCCACCATCACGCGCTCCAAAAGCTGCGGGTTGGCGCGGCCGGCGCGGATGGAACGAAGCTCGGACTGAAAGACATGGGTGGTTTTGTCCATTTTATCCTTTGCCGTCGCGATGACTTCCTGATACATTATATTCCACCTTTCCGGAACTGTTTCGTTTATTGTACTCAATTCCGGTGCAGAATGTCAACTGAAACACGCTACCGGACTGCCGGACAGGATTGCCAGGCAGGCGGGCAGCGTGTTGCTAGGGCAGGGAAGACGCTCTTTCAACCGGAGAGTATCCAGTCCGCCGCTCCTTTGAGCGTCGCGGCGGTGAATTCCGCCTTCGTTTTTTCCGGCGGCGGGGCGCCGTTGGTAAACAGGATGGCCGGCATGCCCGCGTTTTGTGCGGCCAGGATATCGGTCTCCTCGTTGTCGCCGATCATCACGGCCTGCCGGGGATCCGTGACGTTCATGCGGCGCAAGGCCTCCAAAAGCATCTCAGGGTGTGGCTTGGCATGGGCGAAATCCTCCGAAACCAGGATTTCCCGGACATAGCGGGTAAGCGGCGAGGCCGCAAAGCGCGCGCGCTGCACGGCGGCGAACCCGTTGGTGACCAGGCATACCGGCATCCGCGCCGAAACACGCCTGAGGAATTCCTCCGCACCCTCGGTCGGGATGCGCTGCGAGCCCAGCGCCCGCACGAACGTGTCGCTCATCTCCTGGATATCCAGGTCCACCCCCAGGGCGTCCGCAAAATCCCGGAAGCGGGCCAGACGGAGCTTTGCGGAGGTCGTTTGGCCGCCGTTCAGCAGCTTCCAGTGCCGCCGGTTAATCGCACGGTAGAGGGCAAAGGTATCTTCGTCGCCGGGCAGATGAAAACGCGCCGTAACGGCGGCGAAAGCCGCGCGCTCGGCGCTGTGGAAATCAAACAGCGTATTGTCGACGTCCGATAAAAGCAGGGAAAAAAGCACTATTTTATTCCGAAATGCCGCTGCGGGAAGCGGACACCAGAATCAGGTCGTCCTCGCGGGGCAGGTACGGAAGCGAGTTGATGATATCGTACATCTTTTTGTTGAACGGGCGGGGGTTGACTTTTTGGGCCGCGTCCTTGAGCGAGGTATGGAATACGCGCCCGTCGCGCACGCCGATGGCAAAGCCGTCGTTTTCCGCGGGTGTTTCGTTGAGCAGCAGCTCCACGGCCAGGTGGCCGGCCTCGAAGGCAAAGGCGGAGTCGTTTGCCGTGGGGATGGCGCCGCGCTGGGTGTAGCCGATCACGGTGGAACGGGCTTCCACGTGGCACGCGAACCTGAGCACCTGCCCGATCTTCTTGGCGGAAAAGGGCGTATCCTCATGCACGTAAACACCGTTCTCCCGAAGCAGCTCCTGCCAGGGATAGGGGGCCATGTTGCCGTCGTCCCAGGCGTTTTCGCAGACGATGACGGTGGCGCGGGAGTTGCCGATGGCGATCTGCTCGTTGAGCCGCTTGATCACGTCGCGCAGGTCCCATTTCACCTCTGGCACGATTACCATCTCGGCGCCCGTGGACATGGCGGTGCGCATGGCGATATCGCCGCAGCGCCGCCCCATCACCTCCACCACATGCGGGCGGTCGTGGCTGCGGCTGGTGGCGCGGATGGAGCGCACGGCCTCCACGCAGACGTTTACGGCGGTATCGTAGCCAAGCGTCGCTTCGGTGTAGGGAAGGTCGTTGTCGATTGTGCCGGGGATGCCTATGCAGCGGATTCCGCGTTTGCACAGGTCCAGCGCGCCGCGGTAGCTGCCGTCGCCGCCGATGATTACCAGTCCGTCGATTTTGTGCTTGTGTTTCAGATCGTCCGCGACGCGGTCCAGCACGTCTTCCTGAAAAAACTCGGGGCAGCGTGCCGTGCGCAGATACGTTCCGCGCAAGTCCATGATATCCAGCACCGTTTCAGAGCGGAGCTTGCGGATATCGTTGAGCGGGTTTTCGCTTTTACCGATCAGGCCGTTATATCCGCGGCGTATGCCCATCAGCTCCACGCCGCTTTGTTCGGCGTAACGCGCTACGCTGACAACGGCTGCGTTCATCCCCGGGCTGTCTCCACCGCTGGTCAGTACGCCAAATCTTTTAGCCATAGCCGTTCTCCTTTGTTCGTTGGGGTAAAATTGGGGGCAGTGTACAGTTGGAAGTATAGCATAAGCGAACGCGGGCAAGCAATAGCGCAGGGTATACAAGAATGCAAGTTTTGTTTTGTGCAGATGTTGTTTGCAGGACAACGGGAGGGTATCGCTAGGACCGACGCCCGCGCCGCTTTGTAAGAAAATAAAAAATCTGGAAGGGTTTTCCATAGGTGATTCGTTGAATTGCCGGAGCCTGCCGGTTGCTGCGGACAAGGATTGATTGGACCGATCGGTGTGAATTGTTTGGAAAGGGAGTATACACGATGAAAAAAACGGCCTGTCTCCTGTTTGCGGTTTGCCTTTTCTGCTCCTTCCTGCCCGCAAGCGGCGCGGAACTGCCTGCCGTGCTTTACTTTAATCCCAACGGCGGCAGCTACTATCATGCGGACCCGGCCTGTCCGTCCGTCAAAAAGGAGTATCTTCCCATGACGGCCTTTGACAGCTCGCTTCTCGGCACGCCGGAATTCAACTTTCTGAAGCCCTGCACGCGCTGTGCCGGGACGGCGGAACCGCCCGCCTATCCGCAGCTTTTGGAGAGCGGAGAACAAGAGCCCGCCGCCGCCGGGATAACCATCGGCAGCGAAGAGGCGGCCCGCGCGTTTGCCGTAGCGTTTTTCGCGCTGCCGTATGTGGAAGAACCGCTGACCGGGCGTACGCTGACCGTTGCGCAAACGCAGGACGGCTGGCGTGCAACGCTCGCTTCGGCGGACGGAGTGCTGACCGTATCGTTCACCGCAGGCGGACGGATCAGCCAATACGAAAACAGCGCGTATCCGCTGCCGCCGATCAGCGGCATCACGGTCGACAGCTTGCCGCTTTATACCGTGCGCAGGATCGACGCGCTGCGAAACGCGCTGTTCCCGGACATGCCGAACAATACCTGCGGCGTATACGCGCGCGTAGGGGACGCAGCGTATTACGCGCTGGACAGCTTTACGTTCTGGCTGGGGCTCGTCATGGAAGCCGAAATGACCAAACTGGTTGCCTATGTGGATTTGGAAACGGATGCGGCCCGCTATCCGGGATATCTCACGCGCGGGGAAGCGGCGGAGGAGGCAAAGCGGGCGATTGCGGAAGGCTTCGGCCTGAACGCGAAGCAGACGGAAACCCTTGCGCTGCTGCAGGCGAACTTTACCCTGCAGGACAAAGCGTGGACGGACGCGGACGTACCGCTGCCTTATTGGTATCTGGTTTTCGGCGACGAGGCGGACGGGACGAAAACCCGGTATGAGGCGCTGATCGACGCGGAAACCGGGGACATGCTGGAGCTTCACGACCCGGCCTCGGCCGGAAACGGCTGACCGCCGCATGACTATGAAAGGAAAACGCCGATGAAGAAAGGGCTGACGCTGGTTCTGGGCCTGTATCTGCTGCTGGTTACCGCCTGCGCGCTGGCGGACCAAAACCAATTTGCGGACGCGATACCGCAGGATTTGCGGTCTCTGGTTGAGCAGAAGTATCAGGACGGCGATATCACGGACTGCATTTTGATTTCAGAAACGCCCCGGGGCGATTTTTTCCTGGTGCTGTCCCCGTGGAATATGTACGGCTATCGGTGCGAAAACGGCGCGTGGACGCTGGAGGCGCAGGTGCGCCCCATGGAGCAGACCTCGCATTCCCATCCGGTGTTCCGCCGCCACGCGGCGGGCGCCGCGCCGGGCCTGCAGGGCGCGTGCGGGCTGACCTATCCGGACAGCCTGGGCTTTGATATTATCCAATACGATGCGGGGACCCAAAACACGATAGTGGAACTGATGCAGTTCCATTGGATGGATGGGGATTTCCGCCTTGTAGGATGGCAGAACGCCGCTTCCGGGCAGTTCGCCGTTTGGGAGGACAGCCTGTGGGCCTATTTTGACGGCGAAACCGGCGAACGCCTTGGCAGCGCGCGCCTCGACCGGATCGCCGAATACGGCCTTCTGGCGAATTTTGAAGACCTGCCTTCAACGCTTGCGGATGCGCGGCAGATGGAGAAAATCACGCGGGTTACTGCGGAAACGCTGTTTCCCGGCTGGACGATGGGGTTTTACGAGGAGTACAACATGGGGCACGCGGCGAGCGTCGGCTACTACCGCGTGGATGACGGGATGCTCACTATCCGCCGGGCGGAGCTGCGCAGCGACGCGGGCGGTATCACGTCGCAGACGGACACCATGCCGATACCGTTGTCCGGCGCGCTGCTTCTCCGGCTTGAGACGGAGGGCGCGGAAACGCTGCTGGATACGAGCGGCTACGGCAACGCGTTTCTTACGGACGCCGCGTTCGATACGGCGAAGATCCCCGTAACCGACGCCGTGCTGGAAAACGACCCGCAATCCCGCGGCCTGCTGCTGTTAACCGAGGACGCGAACGGCGTGCGCCGCATCCGCTGGGTGGAACAGGACGGCGGCGGCTATGCGGTGCGCGCCTCCAACCCCCTGCCTCCGGGCGCAAATCTGGACCTGTATCATTTCGGCGACGGCGAGATCGGCTTGGAATGGGGCGGGCAGGGTGGTTCGTGCTCCTTTTCCCGCGCGGCGGACGGCAGCTGGATTTTGAGCTCGGCCAACAATTACGACGGGAGCTTCACGCTGTACGGCACGCTGTACTGCGGCATTTTGCATGATTCCCTTCAGCACGGCACGAACAGCGTCCTGGTGGGTTCGCATCCCTGGCGCGACCTGTTTTCGATCGATTTTTCCACGCTTCCTCAAAGCCTGGAGGAAGCCGCCGCCGCGCTGGACCGCGACGGCTGGGCGGTGGTCGATAACCCCGATCCCGCCGACCGGCTCCATCTGCGCGCCGCGCCGGACGCCGCGGCCCAATCGCTGGGCAAGTTCTACAACCGTACCCCCGTGCAGGTGCTGGAGATGCGCAACGGCTGGGCGCGCGTGCGCATCGGCCTGGACGGCAGGCTGGAGGGCTGGATGATGACCAAATTCCTGGCCTTCGGCAGCGATATGGACGCGGTCGCATCCGCTTCTCCGGACCTGACACTGCGGGAGGGGAGGGGCTCCCGCCAGCTGTACGCGGCCCCCGACATGCGGGAAACGACGGACGTACTTTACGGCAGCGCGACGTGGATCGTCGGCGTGGCAGGGGATGATCTGTATATATTGCTCGATTCGGACGGGAACACGGGCTATCTGCCGCAGGACCTGTTTTTCCCCGGGAACGGCTGATAAACCACGGGAACCGCGCGGCATCACCGGGGATGGACAGAAAGGAAAACGCCGATGAAGAAAGCTCTTGGACTGGCACTTGGCCTTTTTCTGCTGCTGGTTTCCGTGTGCGCGCTGGCGGACGCGGATAAATTCTGCGACGAAATGCCCGAGGACGTACGGGCGATCGTCGGGCAGTTTCACCCCGAGGGGGAGATGATCGACTGCATCCTGCTCAATGATACCCCGATAGGCGACTGTTGCCTGGCGCTGTACCCCCGGGATATCCTCGGTTTCACGCGCGAAGACGGCGCATGGACGCTTGCGGCGCAGGTTTCGCCTATGAGCCGGAATACGGATATGCGGCTGTTTTTCCGCCGCCACGAGGCGGGCGCGGCCCCGGACATGCAGGGAGCGTGCGGGCTTGCGTACCCGGACAGCCTGGGCTTTGACCTGATCCAAACCAACCCCGGCTATCACAACAGCCTCGTGGCGATGCTGCAGTTCCACTTTCTGGAGGGTGATCTGCGCCTGATCGGCTGGCAGAAGGGTACGGCCGGGCAGCTCGCTTTTTGGGAGGACGGGCTGTGGACCTATTTTGACAGCGAAACGGGCGCGCGCCTTGGCGGCGTGCGGATCAGCAGCCTTACGGAGTACGGCCTCATGGCCGATTCGGAAACCCTGCCCTATACGCTGGAGGAAGCGCGGAAGATGGAAGCCGTTACGCGCGAGGCGGCGGAAACGCTGTTCCCAGGCTGGACGATGCAGTACTACGGGGCGGCCGATATGGGGCACACGGCGCGCGTGTTTTACTACCGCGTGGATGACGGGATGCTGACCATCCGCCGAGTACGGCTGCGCAGCGACGCGGGCGGTATCGCGTCGCAAACGGACACCATGCCGGTTACGCTGTCCGCAGCGCTGCTTGCCCGATTGCAAACGGAGGACGCGGATACGCTGCTTGATGTGCGGGACGGTGTCGCCACGTTTCTTACGGACGACGCGTTTGATCTAACCGCCATACCCGTAACCGGCGCCGTGCTGCAAAACCAACTGATGAGCCACGGCCTGGTGCTTCTCACGCAGGACGCAAACGGCGTGCGCCGCCTCCGGCTGGTGGAGCGGGACGGCGAGGGCTATATGGTGCGCTCCACGGAGCCCCTGCCGGAGGACGCGACGCTGGATGTGTTCCATTCCGGGGAGGGCTCCGTTATTCTCAATTGGGACAACCAGCACACCCAATGCGGCTTTACCCGCACGGCGGACGGAAACTGGACGCTGGGGGGTATTTATAATTTCAACGAGGATATCGCCCTGTACGGCACAATATACTGCGGCGTCCAGCAATATGCCATCGCGAGCACCACGGCGGGCGTTTTGGTGGGATCGCACCCGTGGCGCGATTTGTTTGCGATCGATTTTTCACAGCTGCCCCTGAGCACGGAGGAGGCCGCCGCCGGGCTGGACCGCGACGGCTGGGCGGCGGTAAACAATCCCGACCCCGCCGACCCGCTGCTTCTGCGCGCCGCGCCGGACTCCGCGGCCGAAACGACGGGCAGCTTCTACAACCGTACCCCCTTGCAGGTGCTGGATAGCCGGGGCGGGTGGACGCTCGTGCGAATCGGCCTGGACGGACGCCTGGAGGGCTGGATGCCCACGGATTCCCTGGCCTTCGGCGGCGCGATGGACGCGGTCAAGCTGCCCTATCGGGAACTGACCCTGGGGGAGGCGTATAGAAACAACGCCCTGTTTGCCTCCCCGCAGATGGGGGAAACCACGGGCGTGCTGTTTGGCATGGATTCCTGGATTGTCGGCACCGCGGGGGACGGCCTGTATATCGTGCTGGATTCACGCGGCAACACGGGCTATCTGCCGCAAAGCTGGTTTGCGCCGGGAAACGGCTGATAGCCCCTGCGCGGACGGCGGAACCGGGTCAGCCCCGGAACGCCGCGACGGATTTCAGGCTGGGCTGCCGGCGTTTCCGGGGGCTTTCCGGCTGTCGGCCAGGTACGCGTCCCAAAGTTCCACCGCCGCATCGCCCCGTTTCCGATGTAGTATCGCAAATATACCGTGGTGCTGCTGCAGCCGCAATACGGCGGCGCAAACGGAGCGCCGTATTCCGCGCCCATATGATCGTTAAACGAATCACAATGTTGTATACAATATGTCCTTTCTGGCGGCGGAATATTGACTTCCGGATTTGAGCCTGTATGATGGGTGTGCGTTCAATGATGAGCGGCAGCCGCTTACTTCAGGCAACGCTGACGCAAGTCCGCGCATGCCGGCGATACCCAGTCCGCCGCGTGCACGCGCTTTCATCCCCGTTTCCCGGAGCGGTTCTTTTTTTCGTTTATCGGGGCAACGCCCCCTATAGACAAAGCGTTAAGGAGGAAGCCCATGAATCTCACGTACCAGATCCTGGCTAAACATCTTGTGGAAGGCGAACTGAAAGCGGGGAGCGAGATTGCTATCCGCATCGACCAGACGCTTACGCAGGATTCCACGGGCACGATGGCCTACCTGCAGCTGGAGGCCATGGAAATCCCGCGCGTGAAAACCGAGCTTTCGGTCGCCTATATCGACCACAACACGCTGCAGTCGGGGTTTGAAAACGCCGACGACCATAAATACCTGGAAACGGTCGCCAAAAAGCACGGCGTGTACCTGTCCAAGCCCGGCAACGGCGTGTGCCATCAGGTGCACCTGGAGCGCTTCGCGGTCCCGGGGAAAACCCTTTTGGGGTCCGACAGCCACACCCCCACGGCGGGCGGGCTGGGCATGCTTGCCATCGGCGCGGGCGGGCTGGATGTGGCGGTGGCGATGAGCGGCGGGGCGTACTCGCTGTTGTGCCCGGCGGTCACAAACGTGCGGCTTTCCGGCAGGCTGCGGCCCGGCGTGGCCGCCAAGGACGTAATTCTGGAGCTTCTGCGAATCCTTACCGTCAAGGGCGGCGTGGGCAAGGTGATGGAATACACGGGCGAGGGCGCAGCTTCGCTGTCTATTCCTGAGCGCTCAACGATTACCAATATGGGCGCGGAGCTGGGCGCGACGACCTCCATCTTCCCCGCCGATGAAAACGCGCGGCAGTTTATGAAGGCGCAGGGCCGAGAGAAAGATTTTGTGGCGATGGCGCCCGCCGCCGACGCGGAGTACGCCGCCGTGGTTGAGATAGACCTAAGCACGCTCGAGCCGCTGGTCGCGCTCCCCCACATGCCCGATAACGTACAGACCGTGGCTGAAACCGGGCCTGTTAAGGTGGATCAGGTGTGCATCGGCTCGTGTACCAACTCAAGCTTTCTGGATATGATGCGAGTGGCGAAGATTTTGAAGGGCAAGACCGTGCACCCCGACGTGAGCCTCGTGATCGCGCCCGGCTCCCGGCAGGTGCTGGGGATGCTCGCGGAAAACGGCGCCCTGAACGATATGATTCAGGCGGGCGCGCGCATCACGGAAACCGCCTGCGGCTTTTGCATCGGCATGGGCCAGAGCCCGCGCACGAACGCCGTATCCCTTCGCACCAACAACCGCAATTTCTTCGGGCGCAGCGGGACCAAATCGGCGGGCGTCTACCTGGTGTCCGGCGAAACCGCCGCGGCCAGCGCGCTCACGGGTGTTCTCACCGACCCGCGCACGCTGGAACTCGACCTGTCCGTCGAGATGCCGGAAGCCTTTCTCTACAACGACAACCTCATCATCCCGCCCGCGCCGGAGGGAAACGACGTGGAGGTCGTCCGCGGACCGAACATCCAGCCCTTCCCCCAGGCCGAGGCGCTGGCGGATACCCTGTCCGGCAAGCTGCTATTGAAGATGGAGGACAACATCACCACCGACCACATCGCGCCCAGCGATTCCAAGCTCCTCCCCTTCCGCTCCAACATCCCCAAGCTCTCCGATTACTGCCTCGCGCCCGTGGACGATACCTTTCCCCAGCGCGCCAGGGCGGCGGGCGGCGGCTTTTTGATGGCGGGGCATAACTACGGCCAGGGCTCCAGCCGCGAGCATGCGGCGCTCGTGCCCCTGTACCTGAAGATCCGCGGAGTGATCGCCAAGTCCTTCGCGCGCATCCACTTCGATAACCTCGTCAACAACGGCATCCTGCCCCTCACCTTCCAGGACGAGGCCGATTACGACCGCTTCGGCCGGGACGACGAGATCGAGCTTCCGGACATTCGTAAAAAAGTGGAAGAGGGCGCTGCCCTCATCCCCGTCCACAACCGCACCAAGGGCTTCACCGCGAACACCGTCCTCGAATTAAGCCCCCGCCAGCGGGCGATGATATTGGCGGGCGGACTAATTAATAAGATCAAGGCCGAACGGTAGACGAGAGGGCGGGCGCGATTTTCTTCTCTTTTGCAAAAGAGAAGAAAGCAAGAGAAAACCACAATTGGCTGCGCAATGCGCAGCCAATTGTTATGGTATAATGAATCATTACATCATTTGGAGTACAGCATGGCCGGCAGCTTTTTGGCGCACTGGTTCCGGGGGTTTGAGCAAGCGCTGTCCGGGATGGACGGGCGCAGCCTGGACGCGCTGATGACGAACTGTGGGCGGGCGTGCTCCGAGTCCTATTCCAGGCAGGTGTATGCGGAGCAGTACCGCGCGGCGAAGGATCTGGACGATTATCTGGACCGGCTGAACCGCGCGTTTGCGGATATGGCGGCCCGGCGGGTGAGCGCGGACGAGATCGAGATCGTCTATGCCGAATGCGGGTGCGAGCTGGCGCGGGACGGCTATGTGACCGATCCGAGGCTGTGCCTGTGCTCCTTAAAGAGCCTGCAATACAACTGGGAATCGGTCCTCGGTGAAAACAGTGTTTCCTGCCGGATGGAGGAAAGCATCCTGCGCGGCGACGGCCGCTGCCGGTTTACCGTCAAACTGTTATGAGGGAGCTGCGTATGGACCCAAGCATTGAGATCGTTCACGCGCGGCGCGAGGATCTGCCGGAGCTGCTGGAGCTGTACAGGCAGCTGCACGAGGCCGACCCCGTGCCGGAGGGCATGCGGCTGGATATCGTCTGGGACGGGATTTTGAAAAACCCGGACTATCACATCCTGCTGTTCAGGGCGGGCGGCAGGCTTGCCGCGAGCGTATCCGTGATCGTGATCCAGAACCTCACCCGCAGCGCGCGGCCCTATGCCGTGATCGAAAACGTGATCACGGACGCCGCGTACCGCAAGCAGGGCTACGCCGCCCGGCTGATGGCCGAGGCCGTGCGCATCGCACAGGCCGCGAACTGCTACAAGGTCTCCCTCACCACGGGCCGAAAGGATGAAAGCATCTTTCATTTCTATGAATCCTGCGGGTTCAACAGGGAGGACAAGACGGCGTTTATTAAGTGGCTGTAAGTAATTGCCTTACGTTTTCTTTCAGAATTAGAAAGTGAAGTATAGCTAAATAGAAAGGAAATCGGAGAATGTCAATGTTCAAACAGGCCGCGCTTTGCGCGGCCTGTTTGATGATGGGTCAAGGGCATAGCCCTTGGCGGGGTGATAGGGGCGGCAGCCCCTAAAGCTTCGTTTACTCCACCGGCGCGAGTTTCGCCGTGAAATGCCGGAGGACGGGGGGCTCTTCGGTGATGCGGAAGCCCCTCAGGGTTTCCCTGCGCCGGTTGATATTGGCGAGGGCGCGGGCGACCACGTCCAGGTGCGCCTGGGTATAGACGCGGCGGGGGATGGCCAGGCGCGTGAACTCGAACATCGACTGAAGCTGCTCGCGGGTGTGCGGGTCGCGCCCCAGCATGTACGAGCCGATCTCGCAGGCGCGGACGCCGGCTTCGATATACAGCTCCACCGCCAGCGCGTGGCCGGGAAAGCGGTCGTAGGGGATATGCGAAAGCATTTTGCCCGCGTCCACGAACACGGCGTGCCCGCCCGTGGGATACTGGATGGGCACGCCCGCCTCGCGCAGCGTTTCGCCCAGGTATTCCGCCTGCCCGATGCGGTAGCGCAGGTACTGCTCGTCGGTCGCCTCCTGCAGGCCGACGGCCAAAGCGTCCAGATCGCGCCCGGCGAGGCCGCCGTAGGAAATAAAGCCCTCGTAGGGGATCACGCGCTCCTTCACGGCCCGGATCAGCGCTTCATCCTCGCGCACGCCGATCAGCCCGCCCATGTTCACGATGCCGTCCTTCTTGGCGCTCATCAAAAACGCGTCGGCGTACGAAAACATCTCCCGCGCGATCTCCTTGATGGATTTGGCTTCGTATCCGGGCTCGCGGGTTTTGATAAAATACGCGTTTTCAGCGTAGCGCGCGGCGTCCAGCACATAGGGGATGCCGTGCCGTTCGGCGACGGCGGCCGCCGCGCGGACGTTTTCCATGGATACGGGCTGCCCACCCGCGGAGTTGTTGGTGACGGTCATGACGACCGCGCCGATGGCCTGCGCCCCGTGGGTTTGGATGAGCTGCTCGAGGCGGCCGATATCCATATTCCCCTTAAAGGGCGCGTAGGTATCGGTGTCCCTGGCCTCGTCCACGGCGCAGTCCAGCGCCGTGGCGCCCGCCAGCTCCACGTGGGCGCGGGTGGTATCAAAAAACGTGTTGCTGATCGCGAACTTGCCCTCGCCCAGCAGGATGGGCAAAAACACCTTTTCGGCCGCACGGCCCTGGTGCACGGGCTGGAAAAAGGCGTAGCCGAAAATATCCCGGCAGCTGTCCATCAGGCGGTAGTAGCTCTGCGCGCCCGCGTAGGCCTCGTCGCCCGTCATCAGGGCGGCCCACTGGCTTTGGCTCATCGCGCCGGTGCCCGAATCCGTCATCAGGTCGATGTACACGTCCTCCGCGCGCAGGGAAAACAGGTTGTACCCCGCCGCGACGATTTTTTGCACCCGTTCTTCTTTCGTCAATATCCTGAGCGGCTCCACCGCCTTGATTTTGAACGGTTCCGCGATATAGTCCATGCTCGTCCAGCTCCTTATGCTCCTAGCCGATTTTTGAGTATTCAAACCCCGCCGCCCGCTTTCGGCGGCCGCCGGGATTGACGAATTCTCCTGGAATCGTTATGATTATAGCGGTTTGAAAAACCGGATACAAGACAGTTGATTGATAAGACTGGTCATTATTTTCATACTGAGAGGTGAAACGGCATGCTGACGCACGAATACAAAACCTACGACAACGCGCTGGGGCTGCCCATCGCAATGCTTAAAACCGGGCGCTGCGAAATCGCCACGCACTGGCACTACGATTTCGAGGCGGCGTTCGTGCGCGCGGGCAGCGTGAGCGTGAGCCTCAACGGCGCGGCGGCGCGGCTTACGGCCGGCGACGCGTTCGTATGCTCAAACGGCGATATCCACAGCTATTCCGATCCGTCGGCGGATTCCCTGGTGCTGCTCTTGACGTTTGATCCCTACGCCGCGCGCAAGGCCGGAACGCTGGTGTTTGATTCCCCGGTGCAATCCGGCGTTTTCCGGCCGGACGCCATGCGGCTGGATACGCGGCTGGACAAACTGCTGGACCGGATGCACGAGGAATACGCCCATCTCAATTCGGCCAGCGCGTTTTTCCTGTACGGGTACATTCTGGAAATCCAGGGAATCCTGAGCCGCTATTACATCAAGCACGAGTTTCAGGGCGGCGGGCAGCCGGCGCAGGCGCACCTGCACACCATCCGCGAGAGCATAAGCTTCATCGAGGGGCATTACAGCGAGGAGATCACCATCGCCGAGATGGCGAAGGCCGCGCTGATGAGCGTGTCCAACTTTTCCCGCGAGTTCAAAAAGATCACGGGCACGGGGTTCAAGGAGTATGTAAACCTCGTGCGCCTGCGGGAGGTGGCCGCCGCCATGGGCGAGGGCAGGGAAGGCGTCGCCGGGATCGCCTACGACTGCGGGTTTGGAAGCGTGCGCACGTTCAACCGCGTGTTTCGCAGGCATTACGGGCTCACGCCGGGCGCTTACAGCGCTGCGCTGCGCAGGCGGCGCGCGTGAAGGGCTGTACGACCGCGGGGAGGGGAACGCCGTGAGAACACGGAAAGGTATATGGGTCCGCCGGAGATCGGCCGCGCTGGGTGTGCGATCATCGAACCGGAAACCGGCGGGAGGACGGAGGGGAAACGGCATGCGCACGGCGTTTCTTTTAATCGATATCCAGAATGATTATTTCCCGGGCGGGAAGCACGAGCTGCACGAGCCCGGCCCTGCCGCCGCGCAGGCGGAACGGGCGCTGGCCTTGTTCCGCAAACGGGGGCTGCCCGTGGTTTTTATACAGCACGTCAGCCTGGGGGCGGACGCTTCCTTTTTTCTGCCGGATACGCAGGGCGTCGAGCTTTACGCGCGGCTCCGGCCGTCGGGGACGGAGAAAACCGTCGTGAAGCATCACCCGGACAGCTTTCTGCATACGGATCTGCGGGAAACCCTGCAGGCGCTGAACGTCCGAAAGCTGGTCGTGTGCGGGATGATGAGCCATATGTGCGTCGATACGACCGTGCGGGCCGCGCAGGGCCTGGGGTACCGCGTGGTGGTGCTGTCCGACGCCTGCGCCGCCAAAGACCTGCGGTGGAAGGACGCGCTCATTCCAGCGGAAACGGTCCACCGTGCGTTTATGGCGTCCCTGCACGGGACGTTTGCCGAGGTGATCAATACGGACGATTTGGACAAGGCCCTGGGATACCCGGCGGAGGGTTTTGCGTAAACTTAAGAATCAGGCCGCAACACCGCGCTTGAAAAATCAGAGCAAATAGGGTACGATTAGACCAGAAGAATCGATCGTTTCCGCTTGCCCGAAAACCCCCGCCGGCGTACCGGTATAGTTTGAACAAGCTTCCATCCCGTTGCGGCTCTCGCCCGCGGCGGCTTGCGCGATCGATTCCCTGTGTTTCGAAAGCTTATTTTGTGTATCGGGAATAAGGTGTACCGGATATCGGACAGCGTAAGGAGAACGGGAGATGAATGCGATCATGAAAAAAATCATTGCGGTACTTCTATGCGGCGTACTGGCGTTTGCCTTCACGGGCAGCGCGCTGGCGGACGGCGCGGGCTTTCTGCAGAAGATGGGCGAATCGCTCGTCGTCGTACTGGAAAAACTCTACTCGCCGGTTGGCGACTCGGCGGAAGCGGGCGATTGGACGGACCTGAAGCTTGCGGCCATGAAGGGCGCGGCGGAGGTTGTCATCACCGCGGACATCACCTACGGGGACGGACAGGGCGCTGTCGTGTTCCATTCCCCCGTCACGATCCGCTCCGCCGAGGGCGAACACTTCACCATTGACGGCGGCGGCAAGCAGATCCTCTGCGTACAGGGAAACGACGCCGATACCCCGCTGCCGGGCGAAACCTACCTGATGAACCTGACCTTCCAAAACGGCGACGCGACGCAGGCGTTCTCCGATATCTACGGCTCGGGCTCAGGCGGCGCGGTGTTTGTGATGGGAGATCTCCGGGCGATCGGCTGCACGTTTGCCGGCAACACGGCGAACTACGGCGCGGCCGTTTGCGTGGACGGCAGCCTGGCGCTTGACAACTGCATCATTCTGGCCAACCTGGCCAACGCGGCCGGGGCCGCGTATGCCCTGAACGGGACGATCGCGGTGCTGGGCGGGGAGATCTCCGGCAACTACGCCCCGTCCGGCGGGGGCCTGTACGCCCATATCGGCGATATCCTGATCGCGGGAACGGCGATTACCGGAAACGGGGCAGAGTACGGCGGCGGCGTGTATGCGCAGGCCGGGCTTGTGACGATATCGGGCGATTCCGCGCTCACCGGGAACACGGCGGCGGTCAGCGGAAGCGCGGTGTACGCGGAGCTCGGCGGCGTCGCGATGACGGGCGGCACGGTGAGCGGCAACACCGCCCAGTACGGAGCGGTGTACCTGGGCAGCGGCACGGGCAGCTTCTCCGGCGGAACGCTCGAAGGCAACAGCGCGGAGTTCGGCGGCGCGGTTTACGCGCAGGCCGCGGAGGTTGCCTTGGAACAGGACGTTGTGTGCACGGGCAACACGGCGGCGACCAGCGGCGGGTGCGTGTACGCCCATGAGGGAAGCGTAAGCATCCTGGGCGGAACGCTTACGGCCAACGGCGCGGCGTTCGGCGGCGCCGTATACGTAAGCGCCGGGGACCTTACGGTATCCGGCGGCGATCTGGCGGACAATACGGCCGAATACGGCGGCGCGATCTTTGTGTCCGCCGGCGCGTTGAACGTGACCGGCGGGACGTTTGAAAACAACGCGGCGGTGACCAGCGGCGGCGCCGTATACGCGCAGGACGGCGCGGTTGCGATCGCGGGCGGCACGTTCAAGAAAAACTTAGCCCAATACGGCGGCGCCGTCATCGCCGTGACCGGCGCGGTCAGCGTGAGCGCGGGCGCGATTTACGCAAACACGGCGGAGTACGGCGGCGGGCTGTATACCGGAGAGGGCGACGTAACGGTTTCCGGCAGCGGCATGATTTCCGGCAACCGGGCGAGCGAAGCCGGCGGCGGCGTGTACGCCGTGTCCGGCGTGGTGACCAGCGAACGGGGCACGGTTTACAGCAATGTTCCCGATAATATCGATCAAATGGAGGAGTAACGGGCAAAGAGGCGCTTCCGTCTGCCCTTGGAAAGCTACGTTATAAACCGTAACAGGCCGCGCGTTTGCGCGGCCTGTTGATTCTAAAAAACCGGATAAGGATTCTTTACAGTTTCTATTGAAATAAGGTCTATTCGTTACGTGCGGGCCTCATACGGGAGGTTCGTCCGCTCCGGCCGCCTCCTGGGCCATCCTGGAATGCTTCACGCTCCAGGCGCGCAGGAGGGAGACGGCCTTTTTGCTGGCGCCGGAGCGGCTGGTGAGGCGGTTGGCAAGCTCGAGGAAGCGCATGGCGGCGAAGCGGTGGTATGCGGGGGAGGCCATGCTTTCGATCACGGCCTCGAGCCGGTCAAGCGCCTCCTGCTCGCCCTCGGCGTTCACCGGTGTGAGCAGGTAACGCTGGGACCCCACGGCAAAGGGCACGCCCTGGTAGAAGTACGAGGTGATCGGATCGCTCTGGAAGAAGGCCGAGGGGGAAAGGCCGCGCCTGGGTTCGCCGGGCTCGCCGAGCAGGCGCTTCATCAGCGGGTTTTGCTTCAGGTCGTGGAGGGAGAGCTCCTCCTCCTCGCGTTCGATCCCCTCGATAGCGGGGCCGAAGACCGCGAGCGCGCGGATATAGAGCGCGTGTACGGCCTTTTGATCGCCCTGTTCAAAGCGCTCGCGCCAGAAATCGTGCCGGTTTTGCAGATCGCCGAGAAATGCTTCCGCCGCGGCGTATATCGCGCCGCCGCCCGCAAGCAGCGGGCTTCGCAGCTCCGCGCGCTCGGTGAGCGCCTGCAGGCACTTCAGGCGGTGTATGAGCCGCGTGCGGTCCGTTTCGCTCAAAAGCGGGCAGGGATCAGAGAAGGTTTTGCCGTCCTTGTTGTACCAGCGTGCGCAATCGGGCAGCAGGCCGTAGAGCTTCTGCGCATCGGCGGCGGAGAGCAGCGCCGTGTGGTTGGACAGCATCCCGAGCGCCCCTTCAAACAGCATCCCGTCCACGTCCTTTTCCAGCGTGAACAGGGTAAGCCCCGCGTTAAGCCGGTCTTTAGGCAGCGCGGCCAGCACCGCGCGCGTGCCCTCGCCATCCGGCGGCGGCCCGCAGCGAAGCGCGGGCAGGGTGTGGCGGGCCTCCCAGCCGTCCCAGAGCAGGAGCATGGAGATGAGCCCGCGCCAGGCAATCACCTCCGGCCTGCGTACGGACTGTGCATAGGGCAGCGATAAAAGCGCGCTCATCCGCGTTTCCCACGCCAGCACGTCGGGGCCGTCGCAAAACGGCGCCTCCTCCGAAAGCGGGAGGTTTCGCGCAAGCGTCAGCAGATTGTGATTGGGGTCGATGCCGCGGCTGTCCGGCGGCGGCAGCTGCAGGGCGGGCAGCCCGGCCGTGCCCTGCGCCGTTGCAGTAAGAAGCGCGGCGGCATACGCGGCGAATGCCGCGGCGGGCGTATCGACGGCGGGCTTGCGCCCCTTCAAAAGCTGGGCAAGCGCGCGCTTCAGCGTAAAAGAATTGTCAGCGCCGCCGGTGACCAGCGCGGGCAGCGATTCCCGCACCGAACGGCGCAGGGCGTCGCCGCCGCTTGACTCGGCTTCGGGCAGGGACAGCAGGGCTTGCAGGTCGTTGAGCGCGCGGGGATCAAAAAAGCTCTCCGCCCCGGCTTTGCCCTGCAGCGGAGTCGGCCTGACCCGCTGCACCTCGCCCATGCGCCGCGCGAACTGCGACAAAAACCGCTTGAACGCCGCAAGCAGCGTATCCAGCGCCTCGCGCCCGTCCTTGTCGAACCCTTTGGCCGCTTTGAAGAAGGAGGCGTAAATCTGCGACGGGCGCGCTTTGCCGTGGATGGAAGACGCGATCTGCGGCTCGCATTCCGCAAGGTGCAGCGCGGCGGCGCGCATCAGCCCGCCGAAGCGGATGCGGAAATAGGCGCGGTCGTCGTCAAAGCACGGCCAGGAGGGCTGGTGCGACGTGCGGGGCACGTGGTACAGCCCGAGGTTCACCGCGTTTTCGCCGCGGAACGCAGTGGAATAAAACTGCGACGCGCACCGGGCCGCCAGCCAGTCGTGCAGGCGCAGGTCGTTTTCCGTGCCCGCAGCTGCCTGCGCGTAGTTTTCCGCGTACAAATTGCCGGTGGTGCGCACGAGGTACGCCGCGTCCAGCAGGCCGTCCGAATCGTAAACGCTGTGGCGCATGACGGCGCTTGCGCCGTACTGCTTGAGAGCGGCCCCGGCGCGGGCGTTGTAGACGTCGGCGGTGCGGGGGTCGTGTGGCGGCAAAAGCAGCGCCGCGCCCAGGATCAGCCGTTCGGAGGGAAAGCGGCCTCTCAGGAAGCGCGCCATGCTCGGAACGCCGCTCATGCCCGTGCCGCCGTACGCCGAGCCCACGAGCAGCACCTTCGCTTCCTCCCCGCGGTCCAGCTCCTCTCCGATACGCTCGAGGAACGGGCTTTCCCCGCCCTGCGCCAGACGTTCGGACAGGCGGCACAGCGCGTCGGCAAAGAAAAACATGCCCAGGTCGGCATGCCCCTGCAGGCCCCCGCGCACGTCGAGCGTGGATTTTTCATGGGAGAAGAGCGTCCGCAAAAGCAGCGGGTCCCGTTCCCCGGCGATGCTTTGCACGTCGGGGCGGGTCTCGGAAACAACAGGCAGGTGCTCGTGCAGAAGCTTCGTGTGAAAGCCGGCGTGCGGCAGCGACGCCGCGGAGAATACCGCCTGCAGCGCCTGGTAGCGCAGCGCGGCATCCGCGGCGGGCGTAAGATCGGTATCGGCGGTCAGCGCCGAGAGCGTATCCAGCGGCACGCGCCTCAGGTCGTCATCCAGCGTGTAAAGCGAGTCGCAGGCGCAGGCATAGGTGAGCATTTCCAGCGTCTTTTGCCCCGCGCCGCCCAGCGCGATCAGATGACAGCCCATCGCATTACAGCTCCTTGAACCGTTGTATCGCTTCCTGTGTCTTTTCGGCCGTGTTGAACGCGGTCAGGCGGAAATAGCCCTCACCGCTGGGGCCGAAGCCCGCGCCCGGCGTGCCGACCACGTGCGTGTTCTCAAGCAGCGCATCGAAAAACGCCCAGCTGTCCGGCGCGGGGGTCTTCATCCATACGTAGGGCGCGTCCACGCCGCCGAACACCGTGTAGCCCATTTTTTGCAGTCCCTCGCGGATCATCGCCGCGTTGCGCAGGTAGTACGCGATGGTCTCCCGGCACTGCGCCCAGCCCTCGGAGGAGAACACCGCGGCCGCCGCGCGCTGCACGGGATAGCTGACGCCGTTGAAACGCGTGCCCATGCGGCGCTTCCACATCGCGTTGAGCGAAACCTCCTGTCCCTTGCCGCCCTTGCCTGTGAGAGCGTGCGGCACGATGGTATACGCGCACCGCGTGCCGGTAAACCCGGCGGTCTTGGAAAAGCTGTTGCACTCCACGGCAACCTCTTTGGCGCCCTCGATCTCATAGATGGAATGGGGAACGCCGGAGGTGATGAACGCCTTGTACGCCGCGTCGTAAACGATCAGGGCTTCGTGCTCCCGCGCGTAGTCCACGAAGGGCTTGAGCTGCTCCTTGCTGAGCGTTGTGCCGGTGGGGTTGTTGGGATAGCACAGGTAAATGACGTCCACATGGCCCGCGGGCACGGAGGGCACGAAGCCGTTCTCCGCGTTGCAGGGCAGGTAGGTAAGGTTGGTCCACCGGCCGTCCTCGAAATCGCCCAGCCGCCCGGCCATGGCATTGGAATCCACATACACGGGGTATACGGGGTCGGTAACGGCGATCTTCGCGTCCTGGGAGAACAGCTCCTGGATGGCTGAGGAATCGGTTTTCGCGCCGTCGGAGATAAACACCTCGTCAAACGCGATGTCGACGCCTCGCGCGGCATAATCGTGCTTAAGTATCGCGTCGACCAGGAAATTGTACCCGAAATCCGGGCCGTAGCCGCGCATGGTTTCGGCGGAGAGCATTTCGTCGGCGGCCCTTTTCATCGCGTCCACCACGGCGGGCGCTAGCGGGCGGGTGACGTCGCCGATGCCCAGCTTCAAAATGTCGGCGCCGGGGTTGGCCGCCGTGAATTCCCTGACGCGGCGTGCGATTTCGGCGAACAGGTAGGAACCGGGAAGCTTTTCAAAGTTCGGGTTGACGTTCAATGCGATTTCCTCCGCTTATTCTTTTCCCAGAAGGTAGACGATGATTAAAGCGCTTGTACGATGCCGCGGTAGATTTACATCATGTTGCGTTTACGCGATTTGAAGTAGTAGCAGCGCTATGTCGAAAATCGCGCAGGCGCAAGACGGTGGAAATAAACCCGGGAGCGTGCAGGAGATTTAAACAGCGTTTACCGTAGATATGTGCCGTCGTACACGTAGGCGATCGGCCCCGTCATGCTGACGTGGCCCGTTTTCTCGTCCCAGACGATTTTCAGTTCGCCGCCCAAAAGCTTGACCGTGACGGTGCGCCCGGTAAGCCCGTTCAAAACGGCGGCGACAACCGACGCGCTCGCGCCCGTGCCGCAGGCGAGGGTCTCCCCCGCGCCGCGCTCCCAAACGCGCATCGAGATGTGGCTGCGGTCCACAACCTGCACAAATTCGATATTGCAGCGCTGCGGGAACGCCTGGTCCACCTCCAGCACCGGGCCCACGGTTTTCACGGGCGCGGCCGCGACGTCGTCCACGAAGATGACGGCGTGGGGATTGGACATGCTCACCAGCGTGACCGGCCAGGTTTGGTTCATCGCCCGCAGCGGGCGCATCAGCACGGGACTTCCCTCGAACACGCTGGGGATGTCCGCGCCGGAAAGCGCGGGCTCGCCCATATCGATGCGTACGGTATCGGTGCGGCCCAGTTCGTCCAGCGTGAGCGCCGCGTTTTTGATTCCCCCGAGCGTCTCGATGGTCATCTGCGTGCGGTCGCACAGCCCGCGGTCGAAGCTGTAGGCCGCCACGCAGCGCACGCCGTTGCCGCACATTTCGGCCTCGGAGCCGTCGGGGTTGAACATGCGCATGCGCACGTCCGCGATTTTGGACGGCAGGATAAAGATTACGCCGTCTCCGCCCACGGAAAACTGCCGCGGGCACATCTGCACGGCCAGCGCGGACAGGTCGTCGGGCAGGGTTTCCTCAAAACCGTTGATGTAAATATAGTCGTTGCCGATCCCGTGCATTTTGGTAAAGTGAAGCATATCATTTCCTCTTTGGATGTTCGAAGGGGCGCACCTCTTCGAAGTGTAATCCGAAACCAGCGACATGTCGCTGCGGCCTCGCTCCTCGCTTTGCTTGCGCGAGGCTACGCGCTTCATTTGCTTCGCAAATTTCGGGCGCTAGTCAGGCGTTGCCCTCCCTAACGGTGGTTTCGGAACTTTGCGAAGCAAAGGTTCCTTACACCGAGACCTGACCGTGAGCCTAGCGAACAAGGTCGAGGTGCAAACTCGCATAAGCAACTGTGTTGCTTATGCGAAGAGTTTACTCCAAAAATGAGTAGTGATAACTCGGGGTCAGGTCGTACACCACGCGTTTCACCAGCGGCAGTTCCCGCAAAATCCGCTCTGTGACGCGCTCGGTGAGATCGTAGGGGAGCCGGGCGGCGTACGCCTCGCCGTCCCCCGCCTGGCAGGCGCGCAGGATGATCACGTGGCCCTGCCGCCCGTCCGGGTTATCGCCCAGCGCCGCGTAATACTGCCAAAGCCGTTTTTCCTGGCCGCCGCGGATAATTTCCTCGGCGAAAAAGGCGTTGGCTTCGCGAAGCATGGAGAGCTTTTTAGCCGTAACCGCGCCCATGATGCGCGACGCGAGCCCCGCGGCCGGGAAGGGCTGGCGCTCCATGATCGATTTGGGCATGGAGAGCCTTTCGCCGAGGCGTTTGACTTCCGATTTGAACAGCGCGCGGACGGGCTCGATGGTCACGTATTCCCGCTCGCTCTGAACGGGGGGCTTCACCGGGATGGGCATACCGTAGAGCGTATCGTTGTAGTTGGTGCCCATGACGATGGTCTGCACGTCCGGAAACTCCCGGAGCTGCTCGTAAAATACCTGCTTTAACAGGGAGTTGACGATGCGCTCCTTCTCCACGTCCGAACGCACGCCTTCCAGCGCCTTGAGGAAGACGCCCTGCGCTTCGGTGAACCGAAGGTTGATGCCCGGAATCTCCCGGAAAGCCGCGGCCACATCCTTGGGCTCGTCCTTGCGGAACAGCCCCGTGTCCACGAACAGGCAGGTCAGCCGGTCGCCCACGGCCATGTGCGCAAGCTTTGCGGACACCGCGCTGTCAATCCCGCCGGACACGGCGCACAGCACGCGGCCCCCGCCCGCTTTTTCCCGGATTTCCTCCACGGCGCTGTGGATGATGTAATTGGCGTCCCAGACAGGCTCCATGCCGCATACGCGGCTGGCGAAATTGTGCAGAAGGTGCAGCGAATCCGGGTCGTTGCGTTCGATCGTATACTGGATGGCGAAGAGCCGGTCGTCCAGCGAAAAGCCGATACACCGCTCCGTGGCCGTGGCGATGCTCCTGGCGTTCCCGGGCAGGGTTAAATCGCACAGGTTTTTCAGAATCCGCTCGCCGCCCGCGATGCCCGTAAACAGCGGAGACTCCGCGAGGCCCAGAGTCACGTTGCCGCCCTCGTCTTTCAGCGTTTCCGCTTTCCCGCCCAGCATCTCGCACAGCATGACGGCCGCCGCACCCAGCGCCAGCACAGGCAGACCCGATTCAAGAAGCGACGAATCCAGCCCGCAGACCTTGCTGCCGTTTTCCGCGGCGATGATCACGCCTTTGAGGTTTGGCGACCGCAGGCTCTCCGCCGCGGTCTCAGGCGGGCGGAGCTCGCAGTAGAAATCCTGGCTGCGCAGCGTGCGCGCAATCAGACCCGACAGCGCCTGGTCGCAATCCAGAATCAGTATCGTTTCAAGCATCGATAACCTCCCGGGGCCTGATCGCCCCGCGGTACAGGACGCGCGGCAGACACATTGACCGCCACAATTTTACCACACCGCAAAGCGGGGCACAAGGCCGATGCTTACGCGCCGGCCCGTCAAAAAGGCCCGATCTGCGGTATGAGCTTCGGGACGGCAAGGGGGTGCCGCTTACGATCGGGTAAGCGTAACCCTTGGCCGCCCTTGCTTCCCGGCAGCTCGGGCCTTTTGAACAGGCTGGATTGGGTATAAAAAACCAGGATTTTAAATTTCGCCGGGCTACCGGTTACGGCTTGGCCAGGGTGAGGCCGCTGCCGTCCAGCCGGGCCTTGTAGGTATCGACCGCCGTCCAGCTGTCGCCGGACCCGGAATACTGGATGAAATAAATCCATCCGCCCGCGATATTGATACAGCAGGTGTTTTCGATATCGATGATTTTCTCGTTGTACTTGCCGTCCGTCGTGATCCGGTAGACGGTTTCATGGTCGTCCAGATTGCTGTAATACACCCAATCGCCGATCACGTTGAGGCTGTTGGCCCGGGCGGCGCCGACGGGGGCAAGCTCCGTGCCGTCGGTCTTCATCTTCATGATCTGCCCGTTCTGGCTGAAGTAGAGCATATCTCCGACCGCATTGATGCAGCTTGCGCCGCCCGCCGGAAGTACCACGGCGCCGGACGCCGCGACAAGATCATAGCGCACGAGGTTGCCCGTGCCGGATTCGGTATAGTACAGGTATTGCCCGTCTCCCGTGAAAGCCGTGGCCGTGAGGCCCGGCATTTCCTCCAGGTTGTTGCAGCGGAAGTTGATGGCATACAGGCTGCCGGCGGCGGCGCCGGTTTCATCGCCGGATTTCAAAAAGTAAATCCGGTCGTCGTACACGTGCATGCCGTCGATGGAATACAGGTCCATGTTGTTCTTGATGTATTCGGCATCCTCGCTCTCCAGATCCAAACTGTTGAGCCGGTTGTTGTTCATATAGTAAAGGTTCCCGTTGATCACCGACGCGATGTTGTGCGTGTCGGAAACGCCGCCGGAATACGTCCTGCGCAGGTAGGTGTCGCCGTAACCGCTGACGTTTTCCACGTAGATGTTGCCTTTGTCATAGTTGTTCTGGTAGTAGACGTTGCCCTCGTAAAGGATTGCCAGATTGCCGTTGGCGAGGTTGCCCGCGCCGTTTCCATCCATGGGCACGGACAGCTGGGCGACCGTCTTTTCACCCGTCTCGATGGCCAGCGCCGCTTCGGAAGCCTTGGCTTCCGCCGTGGTCTGGTAGGCGGTGAAATCGGCCTGGAGCGTGGTCAGCGCTTCCGACGCGCTGTCTTTGGCGGCCTGCAGTGCGGTTTCCCCCGCCTGCACCGCGTCCGCCAGTTTGGTTTCGGCGGTCGCTTTATAGGTATCGAATTCGGATTGCAGGGCGGTCAGCGCTTCCGCGGCGCTGGTCTGGGCCGCTTCGGTTGCGTCCGCCAGCTTGGTTTCGGCGGTCGCTTTATAGGTATCGAATTCGGATTGCAGGGCGGCCAGCGCTTCCGCGGCGCTGGTCTGGGCCGCTTCGGCCGCAGCCGTCAGCTTGGTTTGGGAGTCGGCCTTGAAGGTATCGTATTCGGACTGGAGCGCGGCAAGGGCGGTTTGCGCGTCGGATTTGTAGGCGTCAAACGCGGCCTGCAGATCGGCCAGGGTCTGGGCGCTTTCATCTCCCGCGGCCTGCGTGCCGGCGTCGCCCGCGGCGGCCAGCCTGGATTCGGCGTCTGCTTTGTAGGTATTGAATTCGGTCTGCAGCGCGTCCAGCGCGGCCTGGGCGTCGGTTTTGAAGGCGTCGAATTCGGCCTGCAGGGCGGCCAGCTTCTGCGCGTCCGCCTGCTGCGCGTCCAGCGCGGCCTGGGTGTCGGCTTTGTAGGCGTCGAATTCGGTTTGGAGGGCGGCCAGCGTTTGCGCGTCCGCGTCCTTCACGGCCTGTACATCGGCGTCGCCCGCGGCGGCCAGCCTGGTTTCGGCGTCGGTTTTGTAGGCGTCGAATTCGGTTTGGAGGGCGGCCAGCGTTTCGGCGGCGGTGTCCTTGGCCGTCTGTACGGCTTCTTCACCCGTGGCGACCGCGGCTGCAAGCTGGGTCTGCGCGTCGGCCATATAGGCGTCGTACTCGGCCTGCAGTGCGTCTATTGCGGCCTGCTTATCCGCTTTGAAAGTATCAAACGCGGTCTGGAGCGAGGTTAACTGCTTCTCGTCCGAGTCTTTCACGGCCAGCGCATCTTCCTTGTAGGCGTCGTACTCGGCCTGCAGCGCGTCCAGCGCGGCCTGCATGTCTGCCTTGTATGCGTCAAACTCCGCCTGCAGGCCGGCAAGGGCCGTGTCCGCTTCCGGCGGAACGGTTTGGGTCGGGACCGGTGTTTGTGCGGCCTGCGCGGTCAGATCGTCAATCGTCCGGTTGGCGGCGGCCAAAGCGGCCGTTGTTTCATCCTGCTCCGCCTGCAGCTGCGATAACGCGGCAGCCGCGGCGTTGTTTTCGGCCGACAGGCTGTCGTTTTGCTGATTGGCGTTGTTGTTCGCGGAAAAAAGCAGAACGATCGAAACGATGGCCGCGACAAGAAAAACGCTCAGCACGGCGATTAAAATTTTCGCAGTCTTGGACAGAGGCTGTTTTACATTATCCATTATGATCTCCTTTTCCAGGCCGTGGAATCATGGTGTATCGTTGGATATTCGGCTTCCTTTGCAAGATTATATCACACGCCGGAAGGCTTGTCGATTCAGCATTTTTCCAAATTGTGCACGGATTTCCGCCCCGCCACAAAATATTGACACGGGACGGCGGCTTTCTTATAATAAGCATGTGCCTGCGGGGGCGGGCGCAATGGCGAGGAAAGGACCGCAATCCGCATGAAAAAGGTTGCCGTGATCATGGGATCGGACAGCGATCTGCCGGTGCTCAGGCCCTGCTTTGATCAGCTGAAAGCCCTTGGGATCGAGGTTGAAGCGCATGTGTTCTCCGCGCACCGCACGCCGGACGAGGCCGCCCGGTTTGCCGAAAACGCGAAGGACAGGGGCTTTGGCGTGCTGATAGCCGCCGCCGGCAAGGCCGCGCATCTGGCGGGCGCGCTCGCGGCGCGCACGGTGCTGCCGGTGATCGGCGTCCCCGTAAAATCTTCGGCGCTGGACGGCATGGACGCCCTTTTATCGACCGTCCAAATGCCTCCGGGGCTGCCTGTGGCGACCGTCGCCATCGACGGCGCGGCCAACGCCGCCATCCTTGCAGCGCAGATGATCGCGCTGCATGACGACGAGCTGTACGCCCGTCTGTGCCGCGCCCGGGACGAGATGAAGCGCAAGGTGCTGGAGAAGGATGCAAACCTGGTGATCGACTGACAGACGTGGCAAAACCGGCGGTGAAACGCGAACGCTTACGCAGACAACGTATAGGGCCAGGGCGGGTTTTCCACAGGGTTTTCCACGAAAACCCCGCAAAAGGAGGACGATATCCACAGGAATCCCAGTGATTCAGGCAATACAGGGCCCTATGCAATTTTCCAAAAGTTTTCCATAAAGGGGGAGTGGTTTTCCATGGAGACGCAGGGATTGCTCTATGAAGGCAAGGCGAAGAAGGTATTTTCGACCGAAGACCCGCAGGTACTGCTCGTACGGTACAAGGACGACGCCACCGCCTTCAACGGGCAAAAAAAAGGAACAATAACCGGGAAGGGCGCGATTAACAACCGCGTGACCAACCACCTGATGCGGATGCTTGAAACAAAGGGCATCCCTACGCATTTTTTAGAGGAACTTTCCGATACCGAAACGCTGGTGAAAAAGGTTGCGATCGTGCCGCTGGAGGTGATCGTGCGAAACGTCGCCGCGGGCTCCCTGGCCAAACGGCTGGGGCTTGCGGAAGGGGTGAAGCTTAAACAGACGGTGCTTGAGTTTTGCTACAAGGACGACGCGCTGGGAGACCCGATGGTCAACTCCTACCACATCGCCGCGATGGGCTGGGCCACGGAGGACGAGCTGAAGCTGATAAGCGATTACGCGCTCCGCGTCAACGACGCGCTGCGCGATTACCTGAAAGATCTGAATATCGATTTGATCGATTTTAAACTGGAGTTCGGGCGAACGGAGGACGGTACGATCGTACTGGCCGACGAGATCAGCCCGGACACTTGTCGTTTTTGGGACACTGTTACCCACGAAAAGCTCGATAAAGACCGTTTTCGCCGCGACCTGGGCAAGGTGGAAGACGCCTATCAGGAGATCATGAAACGGCTTATGGGCGTTTCAGACTGATGAAAACGCCCGATCTGCGTTGTCATCTTCGGGATAGCAGGGGGCATCACTTACAAACGAGTAAGCTCAACCCCCCGCCACCCTCGCTTCCGGGCATACCAGACGTTTTGATCAGTCTGAAAGTGTGCTGGAACAATCAAGAGCAAGGCATGGATGGGTTAAATATTCATGCAAACAGCGTGAAAGGATTTATCCAATGAGGAAACTCCATGAGGAATGCGGCGTGTTCGGCATTTACCTGCGGGACGGCAAAAAGGGCGTGGTGCAGCCTACGTACCACGCGCTGTACGCCCTGCAGCACCGCGGACAGGAAAGCTGCGGCATCGCCGTGAACACCCGCGGGGTGCTGACCTGCCATAAGGATATCGGCCTGGTGGGCGAGGTCTTTACCCCCGATGTTCTTTCAAAGCTCCCCGAGGGCTCCATCGCCGCGGGGCACTGCCGCTACGGCACCACCGGCGTGCAGAACCAGGCCAACGCCCAGCCGCTTTTAATCAACCACCTGAAGGGCGGTATGGCGCTGGCGCACAACGGCAACATCGTCAACGCCAACGCCCTGCGCGAGGAGCAGGAGCTCGGCGGCGCGATTTTCCATACGACGAGCGATTCCGAAGTGATCGCCTATACCGTTACGCATGAGCGGCTGATGGTCGCAAGCATCGAGCAAGCCGTGCTCAGCGCGATGACGCGGCTGCAGGGCGCGTATTCGATGGTGCTGGTCAGCCCCACCAAGCTGATCGCCGCGCGCGATCCCAACGGCTTTCGTCCCCTGTGCATGGGGGAAACCGGGGACGGCGTGGTGTTCGCCAGCGAAACCTGCGCGCTGGACGCCGTGGGCGCGAAGTTCGTTCGCGACGTAAAGCCCGGCGAGGTTGTCGTGGCGGACGAGAACGGCGTGCGCTCGCTGATGCTCGAGGAAAAGGCTCCCGTTACGTCGCTGTGCGTGTTCGAGTTCATCTATTTCGCGCGCCCGGACAGCGTGATCGAAGGCGCTTCGGTGCACCAGGCGCGGCTGCGCGCGGGCGCGTTTCTGGCGCTGGAGCACCCCGTGCAGGCGGACGTCGTTATCGGCGTGCCGGATTCGGGCATCGACGCCGCCATCGGCTACGCCCGCCAGTCCGGCATTCCCTACGGCGTCGGGTTTATCAAGAACAAATATGTCGGGCGCACGTTCATCCAGCCGGGGCAATTCCAGCGCACAAACGCCGTGAGGATCAAGCTCAACGCCATCCGTTCGACGGTTGAAAACAAACGCGTGGTGCTGATCGACGACAGTATCGTGCGCGGCACCACGGCGGCGCGCATCGTAAACCTGCTGCGCGACGCGGGGGCAACCGAGGTGCACATGCGGCTCGCGGCGCCGCCGTTCACGCACCCGTGCTACTTCGGCACCGATATCGACAGCACCGAAAACCTGATCGCCGCCAACCACAGCGAGGCCGAGGTGTGTAAAATGATCGGCGCGGATTCCATCGGCTTCATGCCGGTGGCCTGCCTGGACAAGCTGGCCACCGGCGCGGGCTGCGGCTTTTGCAAGGGCTGCTTTACGGGCGATTATCCCGTGGACCCCAACGGCGCCGTATTGAAGAACAAGTTTGAAACCTATCTGCCGGAGGTGACGGGATGAAAAGCAAATCCGACAGCTACAAGGCCGCGGGCGTGGATATCACCGCCGGGTACAGGGCCGTGGAGCTGATGAAACAGCACATCGCCCGTACGATGGCCGCCGGCGCGGCCGGCATCGGGGGCTTCGGCGGGATGTTCGAGCTGGACATCGCGGACATGCCCCATCCCGTGCTCGTGTCGGGCACGGACGGCGTGGGCACGAAGCTGAAGCTCGCGTTCCTGCTGGACAGGCACGACACCGTGGGGATCGATTGCGTGGCGATGTGCGCCAACGATATCCTCTGCTGCGGCGCCAAACCGCTGTTTTTCCTGGATTACATCGCCTGCGGGAAAAATGTGCCCGAGAGAATCGCGCAGATCGTGTCCGGCGTGGCGGAGGGCTGCGTGCAGGCGGGCTGCGCGCTGATCGGCGGCGAAACCGCCGAGATGCCGGGCTTTTACCCCGGGGACGAGTACGATATCGCGGGCTTCTGCGTGGGCGCGGTGGACAAATCAAAGATACTCGACAAGGAAACTATGCAAGAGGGCGACGCGCTGATCGCCCTGCCCTCGTCCGGCGCGCACTCCAACGGTTTTTCGCTGATCCGCAAGGTGTTCGGCGACAGGCTTCCCGAGTACGCGGAGGAGCTGCTTACCCCGACGAAAATCTATGTCAAGCCCATGCTCAGGCTTTTTGACGCGGTCACGGTGCGCGCGGCGGCGCACATCACGGGCGGCGGGTTTTTCGAAAACATCCCGCGCGCGCTGAAGGACGGCCTGATGGCCAGGATCGATAAATCCGCGGTGAAAACCCCGGATATCTTCCGCGAGATCGCGCAGGCCGGAAGCATTCCCGAGCGGGATATGTTCAACACCTTCAATATGGGCGTGGGGATGGTCGCCGTCGTGCCCGGGGACCAGGCGGACAAGGCCGTGCAAACCCTGAAAGATGCGGGCGAGGCCGCATACGTGCTGGGCGAGGTCGCCCGGGGCGAGGGAGTGGAGCTGTGGTAAACATCGCCGTGCTGGTGTCGGGCGGCGGCACGAACCTGCAGGCGCTGATCGACGCGCAAAGGGCGGGGACGCTCAAAAGCGGCAGGATCGTGCTCGTGGTTTCCTCCAAGGAGGGCGCCTACGCGCTGACCCGCGCGAGGGACGCGGGCATCGAAACCGCGGTGCTCGGGAAGGCGGAAAGCCCGGAAGCGTACGGCGAGCAGCTGATCGCTTTGCTAAAGGAGCACCGGATCGATATGGCGGTGCTTGCCGGCTTCATGCTGATTTTACATCCGAATGTTATCCTGGCCTATGAAGGGCGCATCCTCAACGTGCACCCGAGCCTCATCCCCGCTTTCTGCGGCGCGGGCTACTACGGCCTGAAGGTGCACAAGGCGGCGCTTGACTACGGTGTGAAGGTGACCGGCGCGACCGTACATATCGTCAACGAAATCCCGGACGGCGGGAAGATCCTCGCGCAGAAGGCCGTGAAGGTGAAGAGGAAGGATACGCCGGAAACCCTGCAAAAGCGCGTGATGGAGAAGGCCGAGTGGGTGCTGCTGCCGCAGGAAACCGAAAAACTGGCAAAGAAGATAGGCAAACGCTGATCAAATATCATCGTTTACCTAACGAGGAATATAGGGTATGGAGGATGAGAAACGATTGAAAACGCTCTTTGAGCTGCTGGACGGGAACCCCTACCCCGGGCGGGGAATCCTGCTCGGGCAAACGGCGGACGGCAGGGCGCTGATCGCCTACTTCATCATGGGGCGCAGCGTGAACAGCCAAAACCGCGTGTTCACCGAGAAGGACGGCGGGATCATCACCGAGGCGTTCGATCCCTCCAAAATGGTCGATCCGAGCCTGATCATCTACGCGCCCGTGCGCGTGTTTGATCCGGAAACCACGATCGTGACCAACGGCGACCAGACCGACAGCATCTTCGATGCCCTTTCCGAAAACAAAACGTTTGAAGACGCCCTGCGCACCCGCACCTACGAGCCGGACCCGCCCAACTTCACCCCGCGAATCTCGGGGCTGCTCAAAGTCAAGGACGGCAAGATGGCATACCGGCTTTCCATCCTCAAGGCGGGTACGAACGAAAGCGCTCTGCGCTGCTTTTACGAGTACCCGGAACCCCAGCCCGGCGAGGGGCGCTTCATTTCCACCTATGTCACCGACGGCAATCCGCTCCCGAGCTTCGCGGGCGAGCCTGCGGCGGTGTCGCTGGGCGGCGAGGATATCGGCGCCTTCACCGCGTCGCTGTGGAGCGCGCTGGACGCAAACAACCGCGTGAGCCTGTTCGTGCGCACGATTGATTTGCAGACGGGGGAAACGCAGACGCGGATTGTCAACAAACACGGATGAGGCATGAATGCAATGAGGAACTTCAATGAATGAGGAATGAGGAATTAGGAATGAGGAATTGTGGTGCGGTTGCTCTGCAACCGAATGACTTCTTTCCTGATTTCGTATCGGAACAACGGTAAGATGCTTGACGATAGAAAGCCGCAGAAGTAATCGTCCAAATCATCAGCAGATTGCGAAGCAATCTTACTACAATTCTTAATTCCTCATTCACGCTAACGTCAACAAGCAAAGGAGAAGCCCAATGAACGAACTGGAGCTCAAGTACGGCTGCAACCCCAACCAGAAGCCCGCGCGGATTTTTATGCGGGAGGGCGAGCTGCCCATCGAAGTATTGTGCGGGCGGCCGGGGTACATCAACTTTCTGGACGCGTTCAACGGCTGGCAGCTGGTGCGCGAGCTGAAGGCGGCCACGGGGATGCCGTCGGCGACGAGCTTCAAGCACGTAAGCCCGGCGGGCGCGGCGGTGGGCCTGCCGCTGACCGAAGCACTGGAGCAGATATATTTTATACCGGAGGGGGCGAAGCCCCTCTCCCCCCTGGCGTGCGCCTATGCCCGCGCGCGCGGCGCGGACCGGATGAGCTCGTTCGGCGACTGGATTTCGCTGTCGGACGTCTGCGACGTGCCCACGGCCCTGCTCATCAAGCCCGAGGTTTCCGACGGGATCATCGCGCCCGGGTACGAGCCGGAGGCGCTGGAGATTTTGAAATCCAAGCGGCGGGGCGCGTACAACATCGTGCGGATCGACCCCGCGTATGAGCCCGCGCCCATCGAGCACAAGGATATTTTCGGCGTCACGTTCGAGCAGGGCCGCAACGAGCTGGTGATCGGCGACGATTTTTTCGCAAACGTCGTGACGAAGGAAAAGAACTTGCCCGAAACCGCCAAACGCGATTTTGCCATCGCGATGATCGCGCTCAAGTACACGCAGTCCAACTCCGTGTGCTACGTCAAGGACGGCCAGTGCATCGGCATCGGCGCGGGGCAGCAGAGCCGCATCCACTGCACAAGGCTCGCGGGCGACAAGGCGGACGTATGGTGGCTGCGCCAGCATGAAAAGGCGCTTTCCCTGCCCTTCCGCTCCGACGTTCCCAACCCCAACCGCGACAACGCGATCGACCGCTACGTGAGCGCCGAAAGCCGGACCACGGTATTGGCCGACGGGAACTGGCAGACGCTGTTTACCGAAAAGCCCGCCGAGCTGACCGCCGAGGAAAAAACGGCGTGGCTGAAACAAAACACCGGCGTCAGCCTCGGCTCCGACGCGTTCTTCCCGTTTTCCGACAACATCGACCGCGCCGCGCAGTCCGGCGTGAAGTACATCGCGGAGCCGGGCGGATCGAAGCGCGACCAGGAGGTCATCGACGCTTGTGATCGCTATGGTATAACCATGGCGTTTACCGGCTTGCGGTTGTTTCACCACTGATTGCGCGTTGCGTTTTAATGAGTAATGAGGAATGAGGAATGGTAGAAAGATTGCTTCGCAATCTACGGATTGTATGGAAGAATGTTTAGGCGGCTTGCTGTCATTAAGCATCTCAGTACAAAACCGTTACATGAAATCATTCGGTTGCGGAGCAACCGCACCACAATTCCTCATTCCTCATTCCTAATTCTTCAAAGTTCCTCATTCCTAATTCTTCATTCCTCATTAATCATCGGAGGTTTCGCATGAAAGTCTTACTCGTCGGCGGGGGCGGCCGGGAACACGCGCTGGCGGCTAAGCTCGCCGAAAGCCCTGATATTGAAAAGCTCTGGTGCGCGCCGGGCAACGGCGGCATCGCGCAGCTTGCCGAGTGCGTGAACATCGCGGCCACGGACGTGGAGAAGCTTGCGGACTGGGCCGGGCAAAACGGGATGGATTACGTGGTCGTCGCGCCGGACGATCCCCTGTGCCTGGGGCTGGTGGGTTTATTGGCGGCGAAGGGCATCCCCGCGTTCGGGCCCGGCAGGGCGGCGGCGCGGATCGAGGGCAGCAAGGTGTTCGCCAAGCGGCTGATGGAGGATAACCATATCCCCACCGCCGGGTGCGCCGTGTTTGATACTATGGTCGGGGCGCTCGGCTACATCGCGGAAAGCCCCGTGCCGCTGGTCGTCAAGGCCGACGGGCTGGCGCTGGGCAAGGGCGTGATCATCTGCAATAACCGCGCCGAGGCCGCCAAGGCCGTGCGCGAGATGATGGAAAAAAAGAAGTTCGGCGAGGCGGGCAGCCGCGTAGTGATCGAGGAATTTCTGGAAGGCCCGGAGGTAAGCGTCCTGGCGTTCACCGACGGCAAAACGCTCGTGCCGATGGTTTCCTCCATGGACCACAAGCGCGCGCTGGACGGCGACAGGGGGCTCAACACCGGCGGCATGGGCGTGGTCGCTCCCAATCCGTATTACACGGAGGAGATCGCGGAGCGGTGCATGGAAACGATCTTCCTGCCGACGATCCGCGCGATGAACGCGATGGGAAGCCCCTTCAAGGGCTGCCTGTACTTCGGGCTGATGCTGACCCAGGACGGCCCCAAGGTGATCGAGTACAACTGCCGCTTCGGCGATCCTGAGGCGCAGGCCGTGCTTCCGCTTTTGCAGAGTGATTTGTTTTCCATCATGCGGCACGTGACGGACGGGACGCTTGACCAGGCCGATGTGCGGTTTTCCGCGGGCGCGAGCTGCTGCGTGGTGCTGGCGTCCGGCGGGTATCCGCTGGCTTACGAGAAGGGCAAGCCGATTCGGGGGCTTTCGGAGGCCGCCGGGCTGCCCGATACGTATGTGTTCCACGCGGGCACGAAAAAGGAAGGCAGGCAGATCGTCACCAGCGGCGGACGCGTGCTGGGCGTGACCGCGGTCGCGGGCACGCTCAACGAGGCAATCGACCGCGCGTACGCCGCCGCGAGGCTGATTACCTTCGAGGGCGCGCACATGCGCACGGATATCGGGCAGAAAGCGCTGGCCTGCGGCCGGCCTCCGACAAAGACGGCTGGACAAAACCGATAATCGACATCGAAAAGGAGCGGCTATGGCAGTCTATCGCGTTTACACGGAGAAAAAAGAGGGGTTCGACGTCGAGGCGAAGGCCCTGCGGCATGAGATTCGCCACATCCTGCTGGTCAAGAACCTGACGGGCGTCAGGATATTGAACCGCTACGATATCGAGGGCATCGACAGGACGCTCTTCGAGCAGTGCCTGCCGGTGGTGTTTTACGAGCCGCAGACGGATAGATACTTCTTTAATCTGCCGGAAGAAATACAAAAACCCATTGGGAAGCTCGAAGGGACGCAACCCTTCGAAACGCAATCCGAAACCAGCGACATGCGCGGTGGTTTCGGAACCTTGCGCAGCAAGGATTCCTTACGCGGAGGGCTGGCCGTGAGCGCGGCTGATGCGCGCGAACAAGCCCGAAGCGCAACCTCGATAAAGCGGCAGGGCCGCTTTATCGAACCGCTCGCGGTGGAAGCCTTGCCCGGCCAGTTCGACGTGCGCGCGGCGAGCTGCGAGGAGTGCGTGCAGCTCATAAGCCGGGGCGAGCGCCCCACAGTGCGCACCGCGAAGCTCTACCTGCTGGAGGGCGGGCTGAACGCGGACGACCTGGCGAAGATTACAAAGCACCTCATCAACCCCGTGGAAAGCCGCGAGGCCGATCTGGCCGAGAAGCAGACCCTCAGGCAGCGCTACGACGCGCCCGCCGACGTGGAGGTGCTCGCCGGGTTTACCGCGATGGACGGGGAGCAGGCCGCAGCGTTCGTGCAAAGCTACGGGCTGGCGATGGATGAGGACGACCTGAAGTTCTGCATGGACTATTTTAAGTCCGAGGACCGCGACCCGACGCTGACCGAAATCCGGATGCTGGACACCTATTGGTCCGACCACTGCCGCCACACCACGTTTCTCACCGCGCTGGATTCTGTCGAGTGCCAGAAACCCGCCGTGGAAGCGGCCTTCCAGCGCTACCTCGGCCTGCGCGGGGAGCTTGGGCGTGAAGGGAAACCCGTCACGCTCATGGATATCGCGACCATCGGCGCCAGGGCGCTGAAGGCGCGCGGGGGGCTGACAAACCTCGATATCTCCGAGGAGATCAACGCGTGCTCGATTATCGTCGATGTGGAAAACGGCGGCAAAACCGAGCCCTGGCTCCTCATGTTTAAAAACGAGACGCACAACCACCCCACCGAGATCGAGCCGTTCGGCGGCGCGGCCACCTGCATCGGCGGCGCGATCCGCGATCCGCTGAGCGGGAGAACCTACGTGTACCAGGCGATGCGCGTGACCGGCGCGGGCGACCCGCTGGTACCCGTGAGGGACACGCTGCCCGGCAAGCTCCCCCAGCGCAAGATCGTCACCACCGCGGCGGCGGGGTATGCCAGCTACGGCAACCAGATCGGGCTGGCGACGGGCATGGTGGACGAGATCTACCACGAGGGCTACGTGGCCAAGCGCATGGAGATCGGGGCGGTGGTGGGCGCGGCTCCGCTGTCGCACGTCCGGCGGGAGGTTCCCGCGCCCGGCGACCTGGTGATATTGCTGGGCGGGCGCACAGGGCGCGACGGCTGCGGCGGGGCGACCGGCTCCTCCAAGAGCCATAAGCTCGAAAGCCTGGAAAGCTGCGGTGCGGAGGTGCAGAAGGGCAACCCGGTCACCGAGCGCAAGCTCCAGCGCCTGTTCCGCGACCCGAAGGTGACGAGGCTCATCAAGCGCTGCAACGATTTCGGCGCGGGCGGCGTGAGCGTGGCGATCGGCGAGCTGGCCGACGGGCTGACCATCGATCTGGACAGGGTGCCCAGGAAATACGAGGGGCTGGACGGCACGGAGCTGGCGATTTCCGAAAGCCAGGAGCGCATGGCCGTGGTCGCAGCCGCGCAGGACGCGCAGGATTTTATCGCCTTTGCCAACGCCGAGAACCTGGAAGCCACGGTCGTCGCCGAGATCACAGCGGAACCGCGCCTGAAAATGTCGTGGCGCGGGAAGGAGATCGTGAACATCGCGCGCGAATTCCTGAATTCCAACGGCGCGGAAAAGCACGCCAAAGCCTTCGTGCCGGACGACGAACTCCACCCCGTGCCATTCGCGGGCGATACGACAGCTGAAAAGCTTAAGAATATGGTATCCGACCTCAATATCTGCTCGAAAAAAGGGCTTTCGGAGCGGTTTGACTCCACCATCGGCGCGGCCTCCGTGCTGATGCCCTTCGGCGGCAAAACGCAGCTGACCCCCGCGCAGGCGATGGCGGCGAAGCTCCCCGTGGAGCACGGGGATACCGATACCTGCTCCGGCATGGCCTACGGCTTCCACCCGCAGCTCATGGCGCAGAGCCCGTACGAGGGGGCGTACCTGAGCGTCGTGGAAAGCCTGTGCAGGCTCGCCGCGAGCGGGTTTGACGTGCGCAAAGCCTACCTCACCTTTCAGGAGTATTTCCAGCGCATGACGGACGACCCCAAAACCTGGGGCAAGCCGCTTTCCGCGCTTTTGGGCGCGCTGGACGCGCAGCTTGATTTCGGGATCGCCGCCGTCGGCGGCAAGGACAGTATGAGCGGCACGTTTGAAAATCTCCACGTTCCGCCCACGCTGGTTTCCTTCGCGGTCGCGCCAGGCAGCGCGGAAGCCGTGATCTCGCCGGAGTTCAAGGCGGCCGGGCACGCGCTGTACTACATCCCCTACCGCAAGGAAACCCTGATGCCAACCTTGAATACTCTGTATGAAGCCGTCGCAGACAAGCGCGTGGTTTCCGCGTGGGCCGTGGGTTACGGCGGCGTCGCCGAAGGGCTGTTCAAGATGGCGCTGGGCAACCGCGTCGGCGCGGCGGTGGACGAGGGGTTCACCCGCGACCTGTTCGCGCAGGAGATCGGCGGGATCATCGTGGAAACGGCTGAGCCGCTTTCCGATTGGGAAAAGCTTGGCGTGACCACGGAGGAATTCACCCTGATTTATCGAGGGGAAACCCACGATCTGAACGCATTGCAGGAAGCCTGGGAAGAAAAGCTTGCGCCCGTGTTTCCCTACCGGGGCGCGGACGAAATCGTGGAGGAATCCGCATTTTCCGCCGATATCTGGGCCGCGCCCGCCGTGAAGCACGCGCGTCCGCGCGCAGTCATCCCCACGTTCCCCGGCACCAACTGCGAGATCGACACCGCGCGCGCCCTGGAACGCGCGGGCGCGGAGCCTGTGATCGCGCTCATCAACAACCTGACCCCGGACCATGTCGCCCGGAGCGTAGAGCGGATCGCCGCGCAGATCGACTCGGCGCAGATGATCGTGTTCCCCGGCGGGTTCTCCGGCGGCGACGAGCCGGACGGCTCCGGCAAGTTCATCACCGCGTTCTTCCGCAATCCCCGCATGGCCGGGGCCGTGACCGCGCTCCTCAAAGACCGCGACGGGCTGGTCCTGGGGATCTGCAACGGCTTTCAGGCGCTGATCAAGCTGGGGCTCGTGCCCTACGGAAGGATTATCGATACCGACGAAGACTGCCCCACCCTTACCTTCAATACCGTCGGCCGCCACCAGAGCATGCTGGTGCGCACGGTCATCGTGTCCGACAACAGCCCGTGGCTGAAATCCTGCTCGCTGGGAGATATCCATACCGTGCCCGTCAGCCACGGCGAAGGGCGCTTCGTGTGCCCGGACGAGCTTTTGCAGTCGCTGATCGCGGGCGGCCAGATCGCCACCCAGTACGTGGACCTTTCCGGCACCCCGACTATGGATCTGCGCTTTAACCCCAACGGCAGCGCGTACGCCGTGGAGGGCATCCTCTCGCCCGACGGCCGCGTGTTCGGCAAGATGGCGCACTCGGAGCGCGCGGGAAAAAACCTCTACAAGAATGTGGCCGGCAATAAGTTCCAGCCGATCTTCGAGAACGGGGTCAAGTACTTTAAATGAGGAATGAGGAATTAGGAATTCAGGAAAGATTGCTGCGCAATCTTCCGATTTCCTTTCGTTGTTTGTTCCTTGTGTTCTCTGTATGGCATGTTGTATGCTGCTGAGGGATAGAAAATGAATTCATTCGGTTGCGCAGGCAACCGCACCGCAATTCCTCATTCATCATTCCTAATTCCTCATTAGCGAGCAGCCGAACTAGAATCCAGCAAGGAGGCTACTATGCACGATACTTATACAAGTCCATTCTCGACTCGTTATGCGAGCAAAGAGATGCAATTCGTGTTTTCCGAGGACAACAAGTTCCGGACGTGGCGCAGGCTGTGGATCAGCCTGGCGAAGGCGGAGCAAAAACAGGGGCTGCCGATCACGGACGCGCAGATCGCGGAGCTTGAAGCGCACGCGGACGATATCAACTATGCGGACGCGGAGCGCCGGGAAAAGGAATGCCGCCACGACGTGATGAGCCATGTGTACGCCTACGGCCTGCAGTGCCCGGCAGCCAGGCCGATCATCCACCTGGGCGCGACCAGCGCGTACGTGGGCGACAACACGGATATCATTGTGATGAAGCAGGGGCTGGAGCTCGTGCTTGGCAAGCTGCTTACGGCGATCCGGCATCTGCGCGATTTCGCCCTGGAGTATAAGGACATGCCCGCCCTGGCATACACGCACCTGCAGCCCGCCCAGCCCATCACCGTGGGCAAGCGCGCGGCGCTGTGGATGAACGAGCTCGTGATGGACGCGGCCGAGATCGACTACCGGCTTTCCACCCTCGCGCTGCTGGGCAGCAAGGGCACCACCGGCACGCAGGCGAGCTTCGTGGAGCTGCTCGGCGACGGCGCAAAGATCGACCGTATCGAGCAGGATATCGCCGCCGACTTCGGGTTTGCGAAGGTCGTGCCCGTCAG
Organism: Candidatus Limiplasma sp.; assembly: GCA_963674895.2. Taxonomy (GTDB): domain Bacteria; phylum Bacillota; class Clostridia; order Christensenellales; family Aristaeellaceae; genus CAXXOK01. The sequence goes on along the minus strand of CAXXCY010000001.1, from coordinate 623,885 downwards.
CGGGCAGACATACAGCCGCAAGATCGATTTCCAGGTGCTCTCGGCGCTCTCGGGCGTCGCGCAGACGGCGAGCAAGTTCAGCTACGATCTTCGCCTGCTGCAGAGCTTCAAGGAGATCGAGGAGCCGTTCGAGGAGCAGCAGATCGGCTCCTCCGCGATGGCATACAAGCGAAACCCCATGCGCTCGGAGCGCATCACGGCCCTGAGCCGGTACGTGATGGTGGACCAGCTGAACGCCGCGGTCACGGCGGGCACCCAGTGGTTTGAGCGGACGCTCGACGACAGCGCCAACCGCCGCGTCGCCGTGGCGGAGGCTTTTCTCGCCACGGACGGCATTTTGAACCTCCTGATGAACGTCACCGGCGGGCTGGTGGTGTACGGGCAGGTGGTCCGCGCGCGCCTGATGGCGGAGCTGCCGTTCATGGCGACGGAGAACATCCTGATGGACGCCGTGAAAAAGGGCGGCGACCGGCAGGCGCTGCACGAAAAGATCCGCGTCTACTCGCAGGAGGCGGCCGGAAGGGTGAAGCAGGACGGCGCGCCCAACGACCTGCTGGCCCGCATCGCGGCCGATCCCGCGTTCGGGCTAAGCATGGAAGACCTGGACGCGCTGCTCGATCCCAAGCTCTACACCGGCCGGAGCGCCGAGCAGGTGGAAACCTTCGTGAAAACCGTAGTCGATCCTTTGCTTGCCGCAAACGCGGACCGCATGGGCGGCGAGACGGACATCAGCGTGTGATAACCAAAGGCGCATAAAGGATGACAGGCGAAAAGCGCCGGTCAGATAGGGAAACACGAAAATAAGCATTTATACAGCTTACCCCTGGCCGCGTACCTCGCGGCCAGTTTGGTTTTCTTTTGCCTGCTTTTCTTTTGTTCCAAAAGAAAAGCAGGGCCGCACGCTGCCGCGCAGGGTGAGCTTGGGCGAATAGATGATGCGCGAGCGGTCGCCCAGCGGGTTGTCCAGGCGGCGCAGCAGCACTTCGGCCGCGGAGCGGCCCATCACCTTCGGGTCGCAGCTGACGGAGGTGATATTCAGGCCGTCCTCGTTGATCAGGGGGGAATCGTCAAAGCAGATCACGCTGTAATCCCCGGGAATGCTGCGGTGAAGCTTGGACAGCTGATGCGCCATGCCCGCCGTCATATCGGCGTTGTTCACAAATACGGCGGTATAATCCCTTTCCACGAGCCAGTTGGCGAATTCCTTGCCGCTTTCGCGCGAAAGATCGCCGAAAACGATATCCTGCTTGCCGAGGGTCAGGCCGTTGTCGTCCATGGCGTCTGCAAAGCCGCGCAGGCGGTCCTGCGGCGCGGCGGAATTCTGCGGCCCCGACAGGTGGGCGATTTTCCGGTGCCCGTTATCCAGCAGGTGGGAGGCGGCCATATAGCCGCCGCGGTAGTTGTCGATCCTCACGATATCCAGGTCCAGCGAGCGGATATGGCGGTTTACCAGCACCACGGGGGTTTTGGCGTATTGCAGGAAGGAAACCAGCGCCGGGGTTTTGACCGCCGTGATCATGATGATGCCGCCGTATCCGCTTTCCTCCGCCTGCTTCATGCACTGCAGCTCGGTGTCCGCGTTGAAGTTGCTGATGCACAGCGCCACGGTAAATCCATGGGCGTAGAGCACCTCGTAGATGCCGGCGATGATGTTGGCAAAGAACTCCAGCGCGATATCGCCAGCGACCACCAGGATCATTTTGGAAATCGGGCCCTTGCCGGAAAACAGTTCGTCGGCGCTGGAGATGCCCAGCGTACGCATCGCCTCGCGGATCTTATGCATCGCCGCCGGGCTTACCTTGGCGCTGTTGGTGAACGCGCGTGAAACCGTTGCATAGGACAGGCCTGCTTTTTCGGCAATCTGCTTTTGTTGAATCATGAGCCGTACCCTCCCGTCCCCTGTATCGTAACGGAAAACGGGAATATTATCAATCTCTAAATTTCAATTATCTATGAAATTTCATGAAATTTATGAAATTCAATTGTAGCTCCGGTGCGGGGTTGCTACTATGACGGTACAATGGCAAACGGCTGGAAAGGCAGCCTCGTTTGCAATGAAATGAATAGGGAGGATTTCACCCATGAAAAAAGTAGTTCTGCTGATCCTTACGCTTGCGCTGCTGATGACAACCGTCGCGGCGTATGCTGCGGACGATACGGTCACCATGCGCTGGTTCATCACGCTGGCGGACGATCACCCCGTATCCGTGGCCGCGCGCAAGATGGCGGATTCCGTCGGCGCCGAAACAGACGGCCGCATTCAACTGGAGATTTACTCGGGCAGCGTTCTGGGCAACGAATCCGAGGGCATGGACATGATCCGCATGGGCACGGTGGAAGCCGGAATCATCGGCGCCGCGCTGTACCCGGATTACTCCGAAGCATCCAACGTGGTGCTGCTGCCGTACACGTTCGGCTCTGTGGCCGGGTATATGGCCTGGATGCGCGAGGTCGGCATGCAGCCCGGCGGTCCCTTCGGCGATGAATTTACCGAGGCGACCGGCTGTAAAATCATCAGCGCGCACGCGTCCGGGTTCCGGCACCTGACCACCAATAAGGAAGTCAAAAGCCCCGCCGATCTCGCCGGCATGAACATCCGCGCCCTGCCCACCGAACTCGGCCAGGCCGTGGTGAACGGGCTGGGCGGCAACGCGGTGGCGGTGGCGTTTTCCGAGCTGTACACGGCGCTGCAGACCAACGTGGTCGACGGGCAGGAAAACCCGCTGTCCACCATCTACGCCAACAAGTTCTACGAGGTGCAGTCCAACCTCTGCATGACCGGACACCTTTTGGCCAATTCCTTCTTCGTGGTGAACAATGCCTTCTGGAGCGGCCTGACGGAGGAAGACCGCGCCGTGATCCAAAAGTATGTGGATATCGCAGCCGACGAGATCAACGAGGACGCCGTATCCAACGACGACAACTATATCGCCCTGCTGGAAGCGGAAGGCATGACGATCCTCAAGCCCGACGCGTTTGACTACGACGCGTTCAAGGAAAACTGCATTAAGACCGTGAAGCAGACGTTCTCGGGCAAGGAATACGAATACTGGTGGACGCTGCAGGCCGATATTCAGGCATGGCTTGCCGCAAACAGATATTGATCAAACGGGAAGCAGGGACGCGGGGCCCCGGGTGTTTTCGTCCCCGTTTCCCCTGGACAGCGGGATGGCTTACCCTTCGCCGCAGGGAGGCAAATTCTCCCTGCGGCATGGCTGAATCCGGCTGTGCCGCAAGGATACTCGCAGGGAGAATCGTCTATGAAAAAACTTAAGGTTTTGTGGGACCATCTGGAGGAAGGGCTGCTCCTTCTTTTGTTTCTGGGCATGATCTTTACGGTGCTTTTGCAGGTTGTCAACCGCCAGTTCCTGCACCTGACGATCGGCTATACCGAGGAGCTGGCCCGGTTCATGTACATCTATACCGCGTTCATCGGCTTTTCCTGCGCTATCCGGCTGGATACGCATCTGCGCATCGATCTCCTGCCAAAGCGCATGAGCCCCGCGATGCGCCGGGTTTTCAATATCGCCGAGGCGGTGATCACGATCGGCGTCGCCGTATGGCTGATTTCCATCAGCGACGACTGGCTGCTGTTTCAGGCCCGCGCCAGGGCGTCGGCGCTGCGATGGCCGATGAAGTATATCTACATCGTATGCCCGGTCTCCATGGCGCTGGTGATTCTGCGGTCGGCTGAAAAAATCGCAAAGGAATTCCTGAAGATCCGCGCGCTGCCCGCGGGCGGAGAGGGCGGCGCGCATGAATGAAATTCTGATGATGCTTTCCCTCTTCGCCGTTTTGCTGGCAGTCGGGCTTCCTGTATATCTTTCCATGCTCATTCCCTCGGCAATCTATATCTTCACCAGCCAGGATATCGCGGTGATCACGCTGGTGCAGAAGATGTTTGCCGGCGTGAACAGCTTTCCGCTTCTGGCCGTTCCGTTTTTCATCCTGGCGGGCAACCTGATGAACCGGGGCAGCGTGACCACGCGTATCTTCCGCTTCGCGCGCGCGATGGTCGGGCACTGGCGCGGGGGGCTTGGATATGTGAACATTCTGGCAAGCGTCATCTTTTCGGGCATGTCCGGTTCCGCGCTAGCGGACGTTGGCGGGCTGGGGCAGATCGAGATCAAGGCCATGGACGAGGCCGGGTATCCCCGGGACTTCACCTTCGGCATCACCGCCGCCTCCGGCACCATCGGGCCGATCATCCCGCCGAGCGTGCCGTTTGTGGTGTACGCGTCTTACGCCAGCGTGTCCACGGGCGCGCTGTTTATGGCCGGCATCCTGCCCGGCGCATTGATTGCGGTCACGCTGGGAATCATGTGCTTTTTCATCTCACGCAGGCGCAGGTTTCCGCGCGAGGAGCGCGTGGGCTTCCGGGATTTTCTGAAATTGTTGAAAGAGAGCATCCTGGCGATGCTGATGCCCGTGATCATCATCGGCGGAATCTGGACGGGCTGGTTCACCGCCACGGAGGCGGCGATGGTCGCCATCGTATACGCGGTGATCATCTCCGTGTTCGTCTACCGCGATATCAAGCCGCGCGAGCTGCCGAAAATCCTGCTGCAGTCCATGAAGATGGTGCTGCCGGTGCTTTCGGTGATTATCGCGGCGACGGTGTTTTGCTACATCCTGACGTATGAGAAGCTCGACGCCTATGTGCTTGCGGCGCTTACGGCCGTCACCTCCAGCAAATACGTCGTGATGGCGCTGCTGTGTGTGTTCGTGTTCCTGATGGGCATGATTTTTGAAAGCACGGTCACGGTGCTGCTGCTTGTGCCGATCCTTTCCACCCTGTGCGCGGAATTCGGCTTCAGCATGGTGCACCTGGGCGTTGTGATCGTGCTGGGCAATATGATCGGGCTGATTACGCCGCCGATCGGCATGACGCTGTTCGTGATGTCCTCGGCGTTTGACGAGCCGGTGATGAATATCGCGAAATACTGCAAGATCTGGTACATCCCGCTGATCATCTCCTGGCTGATGGTTGCGTTCATCGAGCCGCTGAGCACGCTGGTGCCGCGCCTCATTGGATTGGGATAAACTGTATGAAAACGAGGATAGAACCGTGAAAAACAATACGATTCGGGAGGCGATGGAAGGCAGGCGGCTGGCGTTCGGAACGCATTGCTCCAGCCAGGATATCGGCCTGTATGAAATCTGCGGGCGCATAGGGTACGATTACGTTTGGATTGACAACGAGCACGCCGGCATGACGTTTCCGATGATCTACAACGGCATCGTAGGCAGCGCCGCGGGCGGCGCGGCGGCGCTGGTGCGCGTGGGCGGGCACGAAACGGACAACATCAAACCCGTACTGGAAATGGGGCCCGAGGGCATCGTGGTCCCGATGGTCAACACCGCCGGGGAGGCGGAAAAAATCGTCAGCCGCTGCCAGTATCCGCCGGCGGGGACGCGCGGGTTCGGCCCCCTGCGCGCCATCGATTACTACCAAACCCCGATGGAGGAATACCTGGCCGCCGTTAACCAAAACACGCTGTGCATGCTCCAGTGCGAGCACGCGGAATCGGTGGAAAATCTGGACGAAATCCTGGAAGTGCCGGGCGTGGACGCGATCATCTGCGGGCCGGTGGACCTGTCCGCATCCGTCGGCAAGCTCGGCAGGCTGAACGATCCCGAGGTGATGGCGCTGATGGCGGAGATCATCCGCAAATGCAGGGCCGCGCGCAAGCCCTTCGGCGTGTCGGTCGGATATAACTGGCCGCTGATCGAATACTGGGTCACAAACGGCGCAAGCTTTGTGTCGATGGGCACCGCGTACGATTATTTCTCCATGACGTCCCGGTGGGTTTTGGGCAAGGTGCGCCGCGGGGATTTTCACCGGCCCGCCGAAAAACCCTGAACCGCTTTCGCGGCGATATTCCGTGTCCCCGGTGGAAACCCCGCCCCCGGATTGCCGGGACGATGAATCAACAGGAATTCCCAGGGCCTGGCCCGGCTGGCGGCAGCCGGGTTTTTCGCTTGCGGAGGGATGGAGGCGGGCGGCGGCATGCCGTTGAACCCCGCCCGTTTTCTTTGACTATTCCTGTAAAATACGGTACAATCGATACGATTGCAGGGATGGAGGAAAACGCATGAACGGCACGGCCAGAGCGGAGTTTTTACAGGAGCTTCGCGCCGCTGTGCCCATCGACAACCTCCTGTTCGGCGCGCCGATGAGCCAGTACACCAGCCTGAAGCTCGGCGGCCCCGCGGAGATCCTGCTGGATATTTCCGACGAGGAGCAGGTGCTGGAGGTTTTGCCCATCGCCGCGCGGTATCACGTGCCCGTGCATGTGATCGGCAACGGTTCCAACCTCCTGGTCCGGGACGGCGGGATACAGGGGCTCACGATGCGGTTTGCGGACAAGTTTTCCGATATTTCCTCGCCCGCGTCCAACGACGGGAGGACCTTCACCCTCACCGCGCAGTCTGGCGCCGCGATGACGGCGCTGGCCAACGCCGCGGCTGACGCGGGGCTGACGGGGCTTGAGTTCGCGGCCGGCATCCCCGGCACAGTGGGCGGCGGCGTGCGCATGAACGCGGGCGCGTACGGCGGCGAGATCGGCGACCTGGTCGTCAACGTAACCTGCGTGACGCGCGAAGGCGAGATGAAAAGCTACAGCCGCGAGGAGATGGCGTTTTCCTACCGCGCAAGCCGCCTTACGGACGAGATCGTGCTCTATGTCACGGTGCTTCTCCATAAGGGCAGCGAGGACGCCGTGCGCGTGGCCATGCGGGAACTAAACTCCCGCCGGCGCGATAAGCAGCCCATCACCATTCCCTGCTGCGGATCGACGTTCAAGCGCCCGCCGGGGCGGTTCGCGGGCGAGCTGATCGAAAGCTGCGGGCTCAAGGGCGCGCGGATCGGCGGGGTATCGGTGAGCGAGAAGCACGCGAACTTTCTGGTGAACGACAGGCAGGGCACGGCGGCGGATTACCTGAAGCTGATGGAGCACGTGCGGCACGTGGTGAAGGAGCAGACGGGAATGGACCTCGTGCCGGAAGTGCAGATCATCGGCAATGACTGACGGACAATACGCGGGAGAGGAGGGAATGCCATGCGGTTTTTGATCGTCACGGGCTTAAGCGGATCGGGCAAAACCATCGCGCTGCGGACGCTGGAAGACCTGGGCGCGCTTTGCGTGGACAATCTTCCGCCCACGATGCTCATCCGCTTCATGGAAGCGTGCAACCTGAGCCTGCAGGAGCGCCCGATGGCCGCCATCGGCGTGGACGTGCGCTCGGGTGAATTTTTCGACCCGATGGCCGTGGTGAAGATCATCCGCGAGGCCAAGAACCTCGGGTATCTGATCGACACGCTGTTTATCGACGCGACGGATGAAATTCTGGTCAACCGCTACAAGGAAACGCGGCGCGACCATCCGCTGTGCGGCGAGTGCAGGTCGCTGGAGGATGCGATCGCCAGGGAGCGCATATTGCTGCAGCCTTTGCGGGAGTTTGCCGACCATCTGATCGATTCGACCGAGATGAACGCCCGGACCCTGCAAAACATGATGCGCAAGATCGTCAGCGTACCGGACGACAACGCCCAGCTGCATATTGAGATGATGAGCTTCGGCTTCAAGCGCGGCATCCCGCGCGCGGGCGACCTGGTGTTCGACGTGCGGTTTCTGCCCAATCCGTTCTATATCAAGGAGCTCGGGCATTTTACGGGGCTGGACGAGCCGGTGGCGAACTTCGTGCTCCACCACCCCGTGACGCAGGAATTTCTCTTAAAGTGCAAGGATATGCTCACGTTCCTGCTGCCCCATTACGTGGCCGAGGGCAAGCACCGGCTGGTGATCGCCATCGGCTGCACGGGCGGCGCGCACCGCAGCGTGGCCATTTCCGAAAACCTGTGCGAATACCTGCGCGGCAAGGGCTGGCAGGTGTCCATCACGCACCGCGACCTGGATATCGAGCAGGCGCACTGGGGCGCCAAAGCATAAGGAGCATACGACATGAAGATAGCCGTGCTGATCCCCTGCTATAACGAAGCAAAGACCATCGGCAAGGTGGTGAAGGATTTCCGCGCCGCTTTGCCGGATGCCGAGGTCTACGTATACGACAACAATTCCAGGGACGGCACGGACGAAATCGCCAGGGAAGCGGGCGCAATCGTGCGCTACGAGCGGCGGCAGGGCAAGGGCAACGTCATCCGCACGATGTTCCGCGAGATCGACGCCGACGCGTACCTGATGATCGACGGCGACGACACCTATCCCGCCGAGCACGCGCGGGAGATGATCGACCGGGTGCTGACCCGCAGCGTTGATATGGTCGTGGGCGACCGCCTGTCCTCCACCTATTTTACCGAGAACAAGCGGATGTTCCACAACACCGGCAACCGGCTGGTGCGCGGGCTGGTGAACCGCATTTTCGGCGGCAAAATCACCGATCTGATGACCGGGTATCGCGCGTTTTCCTATCAGTTTGTGAAATCCTTCCCGGTGCTGTCCGAGGGCTTTGAGATCGAGACCGAGATGAGCATCCACGCATTGGACAAGAACCTCTACGTGGAGTGCATGCCCGTGGGCTACCGTGACCGCCCGGAGGACAGCCCCTCCAAGCTCAACACGGTGTCCGACGGCTTCAAGGTATTGAAAACCATCGCGCGGCTGTTCAAGGATTACCGTCCGCTGCCGTTTTTCGGCATCCTCGCGCTGGTGCTGGTCGTTGTGGCCGCGGCGATGTTCATCCCCATCCTGGTGGAGTTTTTCCGCACGGGGCTGGTGCCGCGCTTCCCTACGCTGATCATCGCGGGCGTGATCGCGATCCTGGCGCTCCTGCTGTTCGTGTGCGGGGTGATCCTGGATACGGTGGCGAAAAAGCACCGGCAGCTGTTTGAGGTCAACCTGAATATCCTGAAGGCTTTGCGTCCCGAGGACATGAAATGATAATCCTGTTGAGTGCGGCGGCGGGCGTGCTGAGCATGCTCGCCTTTACCCTGTCCCGCGAGGGCTATGTGGGAATCAGCGATCTGCCGCTTTCCGCGTTCAGCCCGGTGTGGCTGCTGTATGCGGCGCTGCTGGCGGGGCTATGGTATTTGTTCTTTACACGCGTTACGCGCGTATCCAAAGGGCAGCTTGCTTTGGGGCTTGTTTTCGGCACGGTCAACTATTTCGCGTCGGCTTTGTTCGCCTACGATACATGGGGATACCTGCATTCGTTTTGGCAGTGGGGCAGGGCGATATTGCAGATTCTTGGTCAGGCGGCGGTGATGGCGGCGGCCGCCGCTCTGGTCTGCCATTGGCTGGAAAGCCCGGCGAAGGCGGACCGGCGGTGGGTAAGCGCGCTGCGGGCGCGCGTGTTTGGCGGATGGATCGGCCGGGCGTACCGGCGGCGGCCCGTGCTGTTTACGATGGGCGTTTTGCTTTTTTGCTGGTCGCCGTACCTGGTCGTGTTCTTCCCCGGCACCGTGGTGTGGGATATGGCGGAGATGGCCGCGATGGAGTTCGGGCTGCGGCCGATGACCACCTGGCACCCCGTGCTGCTGACATGGCTGTTTTCCGGGTGTATCCGTTTCGGGCGGATATTTGGAAGCGATAATCTCGGGGTGTTCCTGTTTACGCTTTCGCAGTCCGCGCTGCTGGCGTACGCGCTGGCACGCGCGCTGGAGCTTGTGCGCAAGCTGAAGGTAAGCCTCGCGTTCCGGCTGGCGGCGCTTTCGTTCTTCGCGCTCACGCCGATCTTTGCGTCATTTGCGCAGGCCGTTGGCAAGGATACGGTCTACGCCGCGCTGGTGCTGTTGTTTACCATTCAGACCATAGAGCTTTTACGTTTCGGGAAGCCGAAGCCGGCCGCCGTGATCGGCTTTGGCCTGACCGCGCTGCTGATGTGCCTGATGCGGCACAACGGAATGTATCTGCTGCTGCCCACGGCGGCGGCGCTCGCGTTCGTCCTGCGCGGCAAAACGCGCGGGCTTGCCATGGCGGCCCTGGGCGCGGCGCTTTTGCTGGTCCTTTCGTTCAACGGGCTGCTCGTCCCCGCGCTTAAGATCACGGACGCCCGGGCTTCGGGCGTCTATTCCGCAGCGTTCCAGCAGTCCGCGCGCGCGCTGCGCGACCACGGGGCGACGGCGGAGGAAACCGCGGAGATCGACAGGGTGCTGGATGCGGAACACCTCGCGGCGCTCTACGAGCCCAATATCTCCGATCCCGTCAAGTACACCTTCAGGCAGTACGGGCAGGGGCGGGACGCGGAAACCGCGGCGCTCGCCGAATACCGCGCAACTTGGTTTAAGATGCTCCGGGAATATCCGCTGACGTACCTCGAATCGTTCGTCGCGGGAAGCACCGGCTACTACGCCTTCACGCCCAAGATCGACGCGGCGCGCACCTATCACTATCAGGGCGGAATCCGCTTCGTGTTCGAAACCGTGCCCGCGGGCGGCGATCCGCTGGACCTGCATACCGCGCAGATCCCGGCCTTTGCCAGGGCGCGGGAGCTGCTGGCGATGTATGCGCGCGGCTGGCGGCGCGTGCCGGTCCTCGAGCTCTTTCTCTTCTGTGCGGGCTATACCTGGCTGCTGCTGATCGCCGCGCTCTCCCTCCTGCGAAGGAAGCGCGCCCGCGACCTCGCCGCCTTTCTCCCCGCCCTCCTCTCCCTCCTCGCCTGCCTACTCTCCCCCGTCAACGACTACTTCCGCTACTTTCTGCCCGTCGTCGCCGCGTTCGTGCCGCTGCTGGGGCTGGCGAAAGGTACAACGGAGTAGAGACGTTGGGGGCTTTGCGCCCCCCTATCCCCGCAGTAAAGGGCTATGCCCTTTACAAACCCTTCATTGGCCGCGCATCGCGCGGCCAATGGTAGGATTGTTAAGGACATCGTCCTTAACTGGGGTTTGGGGCAACGCCCCAAGAGCTTCGTTTGACTTTGCCTGCGCGGGGCGATAGAATGAACCGTATTCTTGTCAGTAAGGAGACAATGCGTTGAAACGTATTGCGCTATTGGGTTCGACGGGGTCCATCGGCACGCAGGCGCTGGAGGTTATCGCGCTGCACGCGGACCGGTTTTCTGTCGCGGCGCTGGTCGCCAAAAGCAGCAAGGAGACGCTGTTCAAGCAGGTGCGCAAGTTCCGCCCGGCGATGGCCGGGCTTACGGGCTCGGGCTTTTCCCTGAAGGATATCCCGGACGACCTGCGGTTTTGCCGCTGGGTGTTCGGGCCGGAGGCGCTCACGGAAGCCGCGGGCATGGCGGAGTGCGACGAGGTTTTGGTCGCGGTGGTCGGCATGTGCGGGCTGGAAAGCGTTTTGCGGGCATTATCATCCGGCAGGCGCGTGCTGCTGGCGAACAAGGAAACGCTGGTCGCGGGCGGGCAGCTGGTGATGCGGGCCGCCAAAGCCGCGGGCGATAACATGCTGCTGCCGATCGACAGCGAACACTCGGCGGTCTTCCAGTGCCTGCAGTCGGCGGCGGGGAACCCGTTTTACCGTATCCTGCTCACGTGCTCCGGCGGGCCGTTCCGCACATGGAACAAACAGCAAATCGACTCGGCGACCGCGAAGGAAGCGCTCAGGCACCCCACGTGGAACATGGGCGCGAAGATCACGGTGGACTCGGCGACGCTGTTCAACAAGGCGCTGGAGATGATCGAGGCGCATTACCTGTTCGGCGCGGATGTTTCACAGATCCAGGTGGTCATCCACCCGCAGTCGGTGGTCCACAGCGCGGTGGAGTTCACGGACGGCGCGGTGATCGCGCAGCTGGGCTCGCCCGATATGCGCCTGCCGATCCTCTACGCGATGGCGTATCCGCAGCGCCTTACAACCGGCGGCGAGCCGGTGGACCTGTTTGCCCTGAGGGAGCTCACTTTCGAGCGTCCGGACGAGGAGCGCTTCCCGGCGCTCAGGCTGGCGGCTGAGTGCATCAAAGCGGGCGGAGCGGCCTGCTGCGTGATGAACGCCGCCAACGAGGAGGCCGTCGGCCGCCTGCTGCGTGGGGAACTGACGGTGGGGAGGCTGTATCAAACCGTGGAGGAAACCCTGCAAACCGTCGGCAGCCTGCCCGCGGACAGCCTCGATCAGGTGCTGGAGGCCGACCGGATCGCGCGCGAAACTATGAAAATAATACTGGGCAAGCAATGAATCAATCCCAACACCAGGTTTTTAATCATCGATTCTCTGGCAATTTCAACCCTGAGGTTTTGGCGTTCCATGTAATTCGGTTTGGAAAGGATTTCTATGACGATACTGTTTGTTCTGTTGGCAATACTGCTGCTCGGGGTGCTGATCGTAGTGCACGAGTACGGGCATTTCGTATCGGCGCGCGTGCTGGGCATACCCGTGAAGGAATTCTCGGTGGGCTTCGGGCCGAAGCTCAAACAATGGAAAAGCAAAAAGCGCGATACGGTGTTCTCGCTCCGGGGCATCCCCCTGGGCGGCTACTGCGCGTACTATGACGAGGACGCCGATACGCTGGATAAGGACGACCCGCGCCGCTTTGCCGCCGCGCCCGTGTGGAAGCGGATGATCGTGGTGGCGGCGGGCTCGCTGATGAATATCCTGCTGGCGTTCGTGCTGGCCGTGGCGCTGAGCCTGGGCTTCGGCGTAATCGCCGCGCAGCCGCACATCGAGGCCGTAGTTGCGGGCTCGCCCGCGGCCGAGGCGGGCATCCTGCCCGGCGACGTGCTGCTATCGGCGGGCGATACGCAGATCGTATTCGGCGACGCGGGGAGCCTGTCCGCCGCGGTGGATTTGCTTGCCGACGGCGAGGCGATCGGCCTGACCGTGGAGCGGGACGGCGCGGAGCTTACGCTGACCGTGCTGCCGCAGTACGACGAGACCGAGGGCCGCAGGCTGATCGGCGTGAGCGTGGCCGCCTATACGCGGCCTACCTTCGGCCAGTCGCTTCAGATCGCATGGGACGGCTGCGTATACGCCTCCACGGTGATCGCGCAGTCGCTGGGCAGGCTGATCTTCCGCGGCGAGGGCGCGCAGGACGTATCCGGCCCCGTGGGCGTGGTGCAGCTCATCGCCGAGCAAACGCGCTCGGGCGGCGCGTATATGTACCTGAACCTGGCGGTTTTAATCAGCATCAACCTGGGGCTGATCAACCTGCTGCCCATCCCGGGGCTGGACGGCAGCCGGATTTTGTTCCTGCTGGTTGAGGCCGTCCGCCGCAAGCCGGTAAACAAGCGCGTGGAAAGCGCCGTGCATATGGTGGGGTTCGCGCTTCTGTTCGGGCTGATGATCCTGTTTACGTTCCGCGATATCAGGCGGTTATTCGGAGGATAACGGCATGCAAGACAACTGGAAGAAAAACCTGAACGTCCCCAACGCGCTCACGATGCTGCGGATGCTGATGATTCCCATCTATATCGCGCTGTTCGCCAATGGACTGAAGTACTGGGCGCTGGGGGTGTTCCTGCTCGCGGGCGCGACGGACATTCTCGACGGGATGATCGCGCGCCGGTTTCACCTGATCACGGACTTCGGCAAGCTGATGGACCCGCTGGCAGACAAGCTGATGGGCGCCACGGCGCTTTTGTCGATGACAATCGGAAACGCGCTGATTCCGCCGGTGGTGCCGTGGCTGGTGGTGATCGTGATCCTGGGCAAGGAGCTTTTGATGCTGCTGGGCGGGCTGTTCATGCTCGGGCGGCGCATCGTGGTATATTCCAGGCCCATCGGCAAGGCCGCGCAGGCGCTGCTGACCCTGGGTCTGACGGCAGCCTATTTCCATGACCAGCTCGCGGGGCTGTGGGCGTTTTCTCCGTCGCCGGACGTACTGCTTTTGTACGCGGCGATGAGCCTCACGCTGATCGCGCTCGTGTTTTACGGCGCAAGCTGCGTGCGGCAGATCCGGGGTCAAAAAAACGAAGAGACTGGAAAGTGAATGCACTTGGGACATAACGCGGCGGCCGACCAACGGCTGGGACATATGCTGGCACTGGGGACCATTCTCGTTTGGGGCCTGACCTTCGTTTCCTCCTCCGTCGTACTCAAAACCCTGAGTCCGCTGGAACTGCTGATTGCCCGTATGCTGATCGGCATCACGGCGCTGACGGCCATCCGGCCAAAGCGCCTGAAGCTTACGGACAGGAAGCACGAATTCTATTTCATGGGCGCGGGATTCTTCGGCGTCACGCTGTATTTCCTGCTGGAAAACACGGCGCTTACGTATACGTCGTCGTCCAACTGCGCGGTGATCGTGTCCACCGCGCCGTTTTTCATCGGGATTTTTGCGTCGGTCTTCCTGAAAGAGGAGAAGCTGTCCCCCCTGTTTTACGTCGGGTTCGCGGTGGCGATCGCCGGGCTGAGCATGGTGTCCTTCGCGGGCAAGAAGCTTTCGCTCAACCCGCTGGGCGACCTGCTGAGCCTGCTGACGGCAATCTCCTGGGGCGGCGCGACGATGTTCATGCGCAAGCTGGAAAAGCACGGCTACCCCGTGATCCTCGTCACGCGCAAGCTGTTCACGTACGGCGTGCTGTTCGCGCTGCCGGTGCTGCTGATCCTGCCGACCAAGGGGCAATGGCGGGACCTGCTCAGGCCTGAAGTGATTTTCAATATCCTGTTCCTGGGCGTGATCGCAAGCGCCGTATGCTACATCACCTGGATGATGGCCATGAAGCGCATCGGAGTCGTGAGCTCCGGGACCTACATCTACCTTATCCCGGTCATCACGATGCTGGGCGCGGCCCTACTCGTGCACGATACCATCAGCCTGCTGCAGGTCGGCGGCGCCGTGACGACCATGGCGGGGCTGTTTATCAGCCAGTGGCGGACGCGCACGAAGGCCGCCGGCTCGCTGGCGGACATCGAGGCGGTCAAGGGAGGTCCGGGCTGATGCGCCGGATGATTGCCGCCGCGATCGTTTGCCTGCTGCTGGGCGGCATAAGCGTCGGAACGGCTGTGGAGAAGTACACGGAGCTTCCGGCGGTGTTCGCAATGGAGATCACCAGCGATTCCCGCAAGATCGACGATAACGCCTGCTACGTGTACAAGGAATATTTGCACACGGTCAACGGGGAGGTCAACGCCCTGCTGGCCGCGCAGGCCGACGCGTACGACGAAAAATTAAGTCCGCTGCTCACGCCCGACCGCAACCACCGCGGCAACCGCAACAGCCGCCTGAACGTGGACATGGTGTATTACCGCACGGGCGGGTATTTCGTGAGCACGATGATGCTCGCGGCCATTCAGCTGTACAACGAGCAGACGCACATCGAGATCACCACCGGCACCTACGACCTGGAGACCGGCGAAAGGCTGCTGCTGACGGATATTTTCGCGGCGGACAGCCCGGCGTGGGATATCCTGGCCGCGGGCGTGCGCGAAAAGCTGGAAACGGTGTTCCCGGACCGGAAGCGCGATACGGAGGCCATCGGCGCGCTGTGCGCGAAAGAGGCGCTGGAAACGGCCGAGTTCACGCTCAGCGGTATGGAGCTCACGCTGCATTACCACGGGAACGCGGTGGTTGAGGATTTGAACCAGCTGATCCACGTGCGGTTTTTTTACCCGCAGTTCGAAGGCATGATGACGGAGCTGGGCATCCGCGCCACGGACAACAGCCGCTGGAAGATGGTGGCCGTCACCTGCGACGACGGCCCCAAGGAGCGCTACTCCACCTACGCGCTGGACGCGTTTCGAAACCAGGGCGCGCGCGTGACCTACTTCAGCGTCGGCAAGATGCTTATGGAATACGGCTTCGTGCTCCAGCGCCAGTTCGACCAGAACCAGATTTTCGGCTGCCACACCTACCACCACTGGAGCGGCTATTCCTTCACGCATCAGGCCAGCATGCTCAAGGAGCTGACGATGAGCGACGAGCTGACGCTGCAGCTCGTCGGCGAGGCCGCGCGCTATTTCCGCGCGCCGGGCGGAACCTATCCGCCGTGGGTGGAGGCCGGCATCCCGCTGCCCATCATCCAGTGGTCGATGGATACCTTCGATTACACCGGCAAGAAACCCAACCTGATCGCCTACAGCATCCGCAAGAACGTCAGGGAGTACGATATCATCCTGTGCCACGATTCGGGCATCTACCTATACGACGCCGTGCCGATCTTCGGGCAGTGGCTGACCGAAAACGGGTACATGATGGTCACGCTGGACGAGCTGGCCGCCGCGCAGGGCGTAACGCCGCAGGCGACGGTCGTGTACGATTCCTTCCGCGCGGACGGGACGCACGAGGAATAGGCCCTGCGGCGGCGGTATGAAATCCAGTTTTTTCCGGCGTTTGCTTGACAGGATTTCGGACCCATGGTACAATCCGTATAATTATACACGATGCGTTGATGGCACATAGGATGCCTGCGACCGCTGACAGAGAGAAACGGCCATTGGCTGGAAGCCGTTTTCAGTACGGAACAAGCTGAAGTTTCATGCCGGAGCATAGTCCGTGAAAAGCGCAAGCCGGGTAGCGGACTACGGGGTAAGAGCCGTTATACTGTCGAGAGTCCCTGTCGCTAAGGCCGCAGGGAAAAATGGAGTGGTACCGCGTAGATTGAACTATACGATCAATCCCCGTCTCTATAGGAGACGGGGATTTTATTATGTGAAGAAAGGGGTGATTGGATGTTCGGGCTGGACGTATCGGTGGCGATGTCGTATATTCTGTCGGTTTTATGCACGGTCTTCTGCCTGGTCTACGGCATACTCAAAACCATCAGGAAGTAGGAACCGCAAAAAAATGAAAGAGGGAATGGAAAGGAGCATACCATGGTCGTTAAGATTTTGATTATTTTGGTCTATTTGGGGATCGTAGGCTGGCTCGGGTACCTGGGGTACAAACAAACGCAGTCCCACAAGGATTACTATGTCGCCGGCCGCAAGATCCATCCCATCGTGATGGCGCTGAGCTACGGCGCGACCTTCATCTCCACCTCGGCGATCATCGGCTTCGGCGGGCTGGCGGGCACATACGGCATGAGCGTGATGTGGCTTACGTTTCTGTGCATCTTCGTGGGCATCGCGATCGCGTTTCTGGGCTTCGGCAAGCAGACCAGGCGCCTGAGCGAGAAGCTGGAAAGCCATACCTTCGCGGAGCTGATCGGCAAACGGTTTGATTCTCCCTTCCTGCGCCGGTTCATCGGCGTGGTAATTATCGTGTTCATGCCGGTGTACGCCGCCGCCGTAATGATCGGCGCGGCGAAGTTTCTGCAGTCGTCGTTCGGGATCGGGTACCACGTGTCGCTGTTCATCTTCGCGGCGGTTGTCGCTGCGTACGTGCTGTTCGGGGGCCTGAAGGCCGTGATGTTCTCCGACGCCTTCCAGGGCGCGCTGATGTTTCTGGGGATGCTCGCGATGCTGATCTGGCTGTACGTGCGCCTGGGCGGGTTCACGCCCGGCAACCTGTCGCTGGAGGCGCTGATCTCGCAGCCGGACGTGCAGGAGCAGGCGGCGTCGATCATCAAGGGCGGCTTCGCGGGCTGGACGAGGATGCCGGTCGGGAATACGCCGATCTGGTATACGGTGGTCACGACCGTGATCATGGGCGTGGGCATCGGCTGCCTCAGCCAGCCGCAGCTCGCGGTGCGGTTTATGTCCGTGAAGTCCGACCGGGAGATCGAAAAGGCTGTGCCGATCGGCGGGCTGTTCATCCTGGTGATGCTCGGCGGGGCTTTCACCATCGGCGCGGTGTCCAACGTGTTCTTCTATCAGGACCACGGGATGATCGCGACGCTGTACACCGGCGCGACGGACAATATCATGCCCATGTTCATCACCGAGTATATGCCCGAGTGGTTTTCCTCGGTGTTCATGGTCATCATCATCGCGGCGGGCATGAGCACGCTCAGTAGCCAGTTCCACGCGATCGGCGCATCGGCGGGCGTGGATATCGCGCGGGGCGCGGGCGAGGAAAGCAACCGCCTGCTGCGCGCCAAGCTCGGGATGCTGTTCGGCATCATCTTAACGATCGTATTCTCCATCGTGCTGCCCACTATCTGGGACGCGGCCATCGGGATTTCCACCAGCGTGTTCTTCTCGCTGTGCAGCGCGGCCTTCCTGCCGCTGTACGTGATTACCGTGCATGTGAAAAAGGCGGGCAAGCGCACGGCGCTTTGGGGAATGCTGTGCGGCTTCTCCGTGGCGGTTCTCTGGATGCTGTTTGTGAACCTGAAGCAGGCGTCCGCCGTGGGGCTGTGCAATCTGCTCCTGGGCAAACCCGCGCTCTTTGACGGTATGATCCGCTACGTGGACGCCATCATCCCCGGCCTGATCGCTTCCTCCGTGGTCACGACCGTTTCGTATTTCGTGAACGATCACCGGAAGGCCATATAGGACGTCCGGCCGCGAACGATATTGCAGGCAACTGCAAACCGCCGACCAGGCAAACGCTGGCGGCGGTTTTCGCTGTTTCCGGTTGACAACGGTTGGCGATTCTTTTACTCTTATAGAAACGCGCGAATTGCCAATATATAGAAACCGGCTGCTGAAAACAGCATCCGGACTAAGGGGGATCTGATACCATGAAAACCATACGATGCCTGTTGCTTTGCGCTGCGCTGGTCTTCGCCTGTCTGCCTGCCGCGGCGCAGGAGGCTGGGTCCAAAGCGCAGGAAATCCTCAATCAGATGAGCCTGCGGGAGAAAATCGGGCAGCTCTTCATCGTGCGGCCCGACGCGCTGGAAGACAGCCTTACGCTGGAGCAGATCAACGATTACCACAAGTACGGCGTAACCGCTTGCAGCGACGCTATGCGCGATATGCTGCGGGAGTACCCCGTGGGCGGCGTTGCCGTTTTCGGGAAAAACCTGAGCGGCCCGGAACAGCTGGCGGCGCTGCTTAACGATCTGCAGGCGGGCAGCGGCGTACCGCTGTTTACCGCTGTGGACGAGGAGGGCGGGCGCATTGCCAGGATTGCCAACAGCGAATACTTTGAAACCGTGAAATACGATAGCATGGAGGCGGTCGGCGGCACGGGCGACCCGCAAAACGCGTATGCGGCCGGGGAGGCTATCGCGACCTATCTGCTGGAATACGGGTTCAACCTGGATTTTGCCCCGGTGGCGGACGTGAATTCGAACCCGGATAATATCGTGATCGGCGACCGCTCCTTCGGCAGCGACCCCGCGCTGGTCGCGCAGATGGTTTCCGCCGCGGTGGACGGCTTCCAGAATGAGGGGATCATCGCGTGCATCAAGCATTTTCCGGGGCACGGCGACACAGCGGCGGATACGCACGCGGGCTTCGTAGCCGTGACCAAGACGTGGGAGCAGCTGGAGGAAACCGAGATGATCCCGTTTATCGCGGGCATTGAGGCCGGCGTTGGCATGGTGATGGTCGCGCACATCACCATGGAAAACGTATCCTCCGACGGGCTGCCCGCGTCGCTCTCCGCGGAGATGATCGACGGCAGGCTGCGCGGCACGCTCGGGTATGACGGCGTGGTGATTGTGGACGCCATGTCGATGGGCGCGATCGCCAACACCTATACCTCCGCGCAGGCCACCGTGCTGCTCATCCAGGCGGGCGCGGATATCGCGCTGATGCCCTACAGCCTGCCCGAAGCGTTCGACGCGCTGGTTGATGCGGTGAACAGCGGGGAGATCAGCGAGGAGCGCATCGACGAGAGCGTGCTGCGAATCCTGACGCTGAAAGAACAGTACGGATTACTATAGCAGGACGAGGAATGATAAGGAGTTTCACCCCTGCGATCCCGACAAGGGCTTCTCCGGTCGGTTTCATTGTCGCAGATTTCACTTCCGTTCATCTGCTCTGTGAAACCTTACAATCTCCGTTCGCTTTGCACTACGCGCAAGCACCCATCAGG
This sequence comes from Candidatus Limiplasma sp., assembly GCA_963674895.2. Lineage (GTDB taxonomy): Bacteria > Bacillota > Clostridia > Christensenellales > Aristaeellaceae > CAXXOK01. The sequence continues at coordinate 604,169 of CAXXCY010000001.1, read as the reverse complement.
GTGCACGCTCACATCGATTGCCCTTGACCCATCATAGGCCGCGCAACGCGCGGCCTATATTGGGGATCAGGGGGCACTGCCCCTGATCAGGGTTATAGGGATGAAATCCCTATCGTAACTACTCCTCGGCAACCTTGCGGGTGAGCAGCCACATGGAAAGCGGCCACCAGAGCATGGCGAAGGTCGGATACGGGGCCCACAGGGCGTGCGGGGTGATGACGAGGTTTACCGCCCAGAGGTAGGCGATGATCGCGGCGGACGCCCAGATGGAATACCGGAAGTACGTCTTTTGCGGGCACAGCACGCTGCTGATCACCGCTACTGCCGCGGGGCCTGTCAGGAACACCGCCCACGGAAACGACGGCAGGAGCAGGAGGTTGAGCGCGCCGTAGTACAGGAGCATCGCGGCCGAGGCGAGGAGCACGCTATTGGGCTTGAACACCCGTCCGCGCAGGGCCGAGGCGTACACCCACCCGGCGAGCGGGAAGAACGTGTACCAGTACCACGGATGCGTATCCGGCGTGAACACGCGGTGCACGGCCAGGAAATACCCCGCGAGCAGCACCGCGTTGACGGCGGTAAAGCCGACCGAATCTCGGTGCTTGCTGATGCCCAGCGCATACAGGAACCATACCGCGCCCACGATCGCAAACAGCGCCAGCAGGTTGTCGGACATGTGCAGCAGCGCGGCCAGCGCCGTGTAATACGCCGCGAACACGAGCACGCCGATCAGCGACTGGCGGGTTTGGCTGACGCGGGCGCTGAGCGCCTTGCTGACGGGCCACCACGCGAAGGGCAGCAGCGTGTACAGAAACCACGGCTCCTGGCCCGGGGAGTGGATGAAGTACATGACGACCGTAAACAGCGCCGCGGCGGCAGCGGAGCCCACGGCGAAGGCCATCGTCTTCGCGCGCTCGCCCAGCAGCACGGACACGGGCCACCACAGCACGAAGAAGGCCGGATATACCCACCACCAGAAGGAGGGCGAGGCGATGAGGTTGATCACGAGCACCGTGAGGATTACATACAGCCCGCCCGCCACGGAGAACCTGCGCGGCCCCGCCTGCGCGCCCCAGACGGACAGCGGCCACCAGCCGGCGGCCAGCATCGGGTAGAGATACCACGGATGCGCGCCGGGGCTTGCGAACAGGTAGGTGAGCAGGAACAGCGAAAACAGCAGCGCCGTGCCCAGCAGCGCATAATTTAGCGGCTGCTTCCGGCCCGCGTAGAATACGCTCAGCGGCCACCACAGCACCCCGAACACCGGGTAGATGCACCACAGAAAGCCGGGCGAGGTCAGCAGGTTGGTGGTCACGGTCATCAGGATGATCAGCGCGGAAAAGAATACGGACGTGCGCAGGGCTTTCGTCATACCGGGTCACTCTCCTTTTTGGTCAGGCGGGTCAGGTGCAGGATGATCGGCCACCAGACCACGCAGACGGACGGGTAGATCCACCACCAGAAGCCGGGCGACGTGATGAGGTTGACCACCAGCACCGTGAGGATGATATACTGCGCCGCCGTGGAGGCAAACCGCCGCGCCCCGGCCCTGGCGCCCCATACGGACAGCGGCCACCAGAACACGCCCAGAGCCGGGTAGAGGAACCACGGATGATGGCCGAAGCTTGAGATCAGGTAGCCGAAAAACGCCGTCGCGGACACGAGCGCAGCGCCGCACAGGGCGAACTCCAGCGGCTGTTCGCGCCCGGCGAAGTACGCGCTCAGCGGCCACCAGAGGACGCCGAAAGCCGGATAGACGCACCACAGATACCGGGGCGACGAGAGGAGGTTTAATAAAAGCAGCGACAGGATAATCAGCGCGGAGTATACCACGGCTATCCGGAACCTGCGGGGCGTTTCCAGAAAACGCGTCATTTCCTCCCACCGTCCTTCCGGTTCATATAGGTGAGCAGCAGCGACAGCGGCCACCACAGCACCGCGAACACCGGATACACAAACCAGATGGTCCCGGGCGAGTAGTACAGGTTGATGAACAGCATCAGCGCGGTCACCAGGGCGCTGCCCCAGATGGAGTACAGCAGGTTGTTGCGCAATACCGTCATGTTCTTTTTGGGCGCCGGAACGTTCATCAGGCTGAGCTTGATCTCGGAGAGATCGCCCAGTTCCACCAGCGCCTTGTTGACGGCGTCCTCCTCCGCCTTGCCCGCGGCCATCAGGTCGGCGGCTTTTTCCTCGGCGTCGGCGATCAGCTCGTCCAGCATGCTTTGCTTTTCGGCGGTTTCGGGCACATTGTGAAACATTTCTTCAACGTATTCCCTAATCTTCATCCCGTTCATCCTCCATCAATCTGTCGATGATGTCCTTCGTGGACTTCCACTCGTTTTTCTGTTCCAGGTAGTATGCACTGCCGCCCGGTGTGGGCTTGTAGTATTTGCGGGCGCGCCCGTGGGTAATCTGGCCGGAATAGGAAACGATGTATTTGTTGCGCTCCAGCCGCTGTATCGCCGCGTAGAGCGTCGCTTCCTTGAGCTCCAGGCGGCGGTCGGACCGCGCGGCGATCTCCTTGGCTATCTCATAGCCGTAGCGGTCCTTCTCCAGGATCAGCTTGAGGATGATCGCGTCCAGGTGCCCGCGGATCAGATCCGCGCTGATCGTCATGCAACCACCACCATCCTAAAGTACTCCATCAGATTACTATATCTGATGGAGTAATAATACATACCATATGGAGGGTTGTCAAGCGTTTTGGGGATTTTAACCGAATTCTAATTTAAAAGCCGTTCCTTCCCCTTCGTACAGGGACGGAACGGCACAACGCCGCGGAAGAACAAGGACAACGGCAGTATCCGGCTGATGAAAGCTTTACTTATTAGTATGCGCGTCTTCTTCTGGTTATTCCCCACCCCGCGAGCGCGAGCAGCGTAAGCAGGGAAACGAAGTTGGCGGCGTTGAAATACCAGAACCCCTTGTAATATACGGATACGCTGCCTTCGCCCGCGGGCAGGGAAAGGGCCAGCAGGTGGTTATCGCCGTCCAGGGGCGTGAGCGCCTGCGCGCCGTCGAGCACGGCGGCATAGCCGGGGTAGAAATAGAGCGGCAAGGTCACGGTTTCGTCCGATTCGGCCGTATAGTCGAAGCTTACGTGCGTGCCGCGTTTTTTGAAACCGGACAGCTCAACCGCGTCGGGCGCGGTTACGGCAACAGGCGTATCCTTGAGCGTCTTGAAGTCCGTATCGGCGTAGCCGTAGTCCCAGGTGGCGTAGTCAAGGATGGCGTTTGCATCGGTTTTTTCCCGCATCACATAGGTTTGGTCCGGCGACTGGATATACTGATCGAGGTACGGCGCGGCGTTGAACAAAACCAGCGCCAGGCAGGCGGCGATCAGCAGCTTGCCGTGGCCGCGGCCGATACCGTAAGCGGCGACGCCGAACACGACCGCCAACAGGAAGCCCGCGATACCCAGATAACGCCACGGGAACTGCGCCGCGTAGAGCAGCCCGCCCAGCACCGGGATTTTGGCGATATACGTCCACGGAAAGAGCGTGGAGGATATCAACAGCGCCGCGAGCCCGAACCCGAGCGAAACGCGGCCCACGCTGCGCAGGTCGCGGTCGTCCTCCTTGCCCTTGAGCAAATAGAGCAATATGCCCAGCGCCGGCAGCAGGCCGACGGAGAGCGGCATCTCCGCCGTGGTGCCCAGGTATTCGGCGTTGCCGAAGGGATTGACGAAGGAGGCGAACCACTGCGCGGGATACACGGCGTGGCGCATTGTGCGCGTGGTGTAATCAAACATGCGCAGGTTCTCAAACGAGAACCGCAGAAACGGGATGAGAAACCAGAGGTTGATCAGCATAGTAATCCCCGCGGCGGCGGCAAGGCGCAGGAGGTTTTTTACAGTCGTTTTTCGCAGTACGACCACAGCCGCCGTATACGCGGCGCAGGCGATCGCGGCGATTTCCACGCTGATGACGTGTGTCTGAATCAGCCCCGTCATCCCCGCGACCAGCCATTTGGAGAGCTTGCCCCGGTGCAGGACCTCGGCCATCCCCAGCATCACGCACGGGAAGAAGATCAGCGCGAGTACCTCGCCGACGGCCGCGCGGGTGTAGAGCGTGATCAGGCGGTTAACGCCCATGCCGTACGCGAGGCTCACGATCAGCCCGACGGCTGCCTTGCCGGTCAGCTTTTTCACGGCGTGATAGGTGACCAGCAGCGTGGCAAGGTTGATCAGAAACACGAACGCCTGGTAGGAGGCCATGACCGAGATGCCGCACAGCCGGAACACGGCGGGGAGATACAAAAACAGTTCAGGGTAGAGCATCGGCGACGCGTAGCCCAGGCCGCTTTGGTATGTCGGGCCGACGCGCACGGGGAGCTGCCCGTCCAGCAATCCGTCCTTGATGTTTTCGATGCGCATGAGGTGAAAGGGGAGATCATGCCCGTTGACGAGGAAATCGCGCAGGGCGGGCAGGGTCAGGAACACCGCGCACAAAAGCAGCAGCGTGTGGATAACCGCCGGAGAATATCCGGCGTCGGTGAGAAGGTTCCCGCCTTGCCTGCGCTCCCGCCAATACAAAAGGCCCGCCGCCAGGACGGCGAGGGCGGTCAGCAGCAGCGCAAGCCTTGTGTCGCGCCAGACGGGGCCTTCGCTTTCGATGTTGGTAAAGCCGAGCTCCGTTTCCCCCGTATAACGGATTTGCAGGTCGTATACGGTCGTATCCAAGGCGAGGGTAACGGTCGTCTGCCCGCTTGGGTCCAGCGGCGCGGAATAGAGCACCGCCGGCAGGATATTGTCCGTGTCCGCCGTCAGGCTGCGGATGATCTGCACTTGAGTATCCGGGGCGTACGCATAGCCCAGGGAAAAGGTATACGTGCCCTTTTCAAAGAACATCCGCTCCGTCGCCATGTCCGCGTATTGGTAGGGCTGGAGCGTGCGCTTGTCATAATCGGCCTGATTCATGCTGAAATAGATCGTGCCCAGCAGCGCGATCAGGATCAAGCCGATGCAGACGAAGGATTGGCGGTGTTTGGGCATCGCTTCCTATCTCCTTGCCTCATTTTGCGTTCATTATAGAGAAATAACGCGGAACCGTCAATCTTGACCGTCCAATCGCGGGCTGATATACTACAGGCAATCAAGCAGGGAGCGATGCGCAAGATGACACAAAAAACCAAGCGAATCATGCTGCCCGTTTTGGCATTTTTCACGCCGGTCTTTCTGTACCTCGGCGTGATGCTTGCCGCGCGGATTGCGCCCTTCGGCGACAACACGCTTCTGCTGTGGGACGCGAACTACCAGTACACCGCGTTCATGGCGTATTGGCAGCGGGTGCTTGGCGGGCAGGCGGACGCGCTGTATTCCTTCGGCCGTGCGCTCGGCGGCAACATGGCGGGGATGCTTGCGTACTATCTGCTGAGCCCGGCGAACGTGCTGCTGCTTTTGCCGCTTTCATTTCCGCTGGTTTACAGCCTGCTGGTGCTTGTAAAAATCGGGCTGTGCGGGCTTACGTTCCTGCTTTTCCTCCGCACGCGGGAATGGAAGGGCCTGCTGTTTTCCACTGCGTACGCGCTGTGCGGGTTTATGGCGGCGTACTTCTTCCACGTGATATGGCTGGACGCGGTAATCCTGCTGCCGCTGGTGGCGTTGGGGATATGGCGCATCCACGAGGGACGCGGGCCCGTCCTTTACATCCTGTCGCTGGGGGCCGCGCTGCTTTTGCAGTATTATTTCGGATACATGCTGTGTGCCTTTTCGGCGCTGTTCTTCCTGTTCTATCTGCCCCAATGGCGTTGGAAGCTGGTTCTCCGGTTCGCGCTCGCCTCGCTGCTGGCGGCGGGGCTTGCGGCGGCGGTTTTGATCCCCGTCTACTTTACGGTCGCGCAGGGCTACAGCTTGTTCGGCGGCGGGCTGATGACGCTTGACCGCGTCAATACGCTGGAGCATCTGCTGACTAAGGTCTATACCGCGTCAATCAGCACCGTGCAGCTGCGCGGCAACTCGCCCAATATCTACGTAGGGATACCCATGCTGGCGCTTATCGCGCTGTATCTGCTCAACGGGAACATCCCGCTTGCAAAGCGCCTGCGCTCACTCGGGCTTGCGGCGGCGCTCGGTGTCAGCTTCTGGATCGCCGCGCCCTACTACGCGTGGCACGCTTTCGATACGCCCAACTTCTTTCCCGCCCGTTTTTCGTTCCTGTTTTCGTTCGTGCTTATCAGCATGGGCTACGACGGCCTGTGCGCGCCGGGGAAACCGAAAAAGAGGCTGATCCTCTTGGCGGCGGGCTTCGCCGCGGTCAGCTTCCTGCTGTTCCGTACGCTGACGGTGGAATACCTGGCGTACAAGACTATCGTTGCGGATGTGATCGTATTTGTGGCGGCATGCGGGCTGCTGATGCTTCGAAAATGGCGCAAAACCGTGATCCTGCTCCTGTGCCTGATGCAGTTCGCCGGCCTGTTCGCCAACGCGTATTATGCCTATGCGCGGCTGAGCACGATTTACACGGCGACGGAAAATGCCTATCTGCAGGAGACGGAGACTGCGCAGGCGCAGATCGACCGGGTGCTTTCGGGGGACGATAGCCTGTACCGTATGGAGAAGGATTTCTCCCGCAACGACAACGACCCGCTTTTGTATGGCTACCGCGGCCTCAGCCACATGAGCTCGGATATCGACCGAGCGTTCCTTAATTTCTGCACACGTATCGGGCTGGACCAGGGCAACAACCATCTGGCGTACCGCACTGGCGCGGGGCCGGTGCTGGACAGCCTGCTGGGAGTGAAATACATCCTGCGAAGGGACGGCGTAGCCTTCGGGCCGCTGCCCGCAGGCTACGGGGAGCTGTGGCGGGACGGGGATGTGACCGCGTATGAGAACGCCTTCGCGCTGCCGTTTGCCTATCTCGCGCCGGAGCAGACGCGGGAATTGACGGACGGCAATCCGTTCGTGAACCAGAACACGCTGCTGTCCGACCTGACGGGCAGCGAAACCGCCGTGTTCGAGCCCGTATATGATATCGGACGCGAATACGACGGCACGTGGGAAACGTATACCTTCCCCGTGGAGGCTGACCGGCCGCTGTACATGAAGTCCTTCGGCACGGACTATTATCTCAACGGTTTCGAGGAGAGCGCCGATCGCATGAACGGCTCAATCCTCCTGCCCGCGGCGAATGCGGACACGGCGTACGAGCTGCGGATGACATATCCGCTGGGGATCGCCTTGGCGTACTTCGATTGGGAGGCGTTCCGGAGCGCGCAGGCCGTGCTCGCCGCGCACGCCGCCCAGGCGGAAAGCGATACGGATTCGCACCTCGTAATTTACGCGGACGTGAGGGACAGCTTCACCCAGCTTCTGATTACCGTGCCCTACGACGCGGGCTGGCGCGTTTGGGTGGACGGCGAGCGCGCCGAAACCACAGCCCGCTACGGCGCGCTGCTGGCGGTGAACCTCACGACAGGCGAACACACCGTGGAACTGCGCTTCGTGCCCCAGGGCCTCTGGGCTGGGGTTGCGGTCAGCGCCGCAAGCCTCGCGCTTGTGATTTTGTGGATGGTTTGGAGACGAAGGAAGCAAGAGAAAACCAAACCTGACCGCGCCTAGCGCAACCAGAGGAAGAATATCGGAAAAACAAAGACCGCTTTTCAGCGGCTTTTGTTTTCATAGATCATCAAGATGGAAGAAACCGCAGGGAAATGAGGAATAAAGAACGTGCGGGATTTGCTTCTCATTTCCCTGTAATAATCTTATCGGCAATGTAGAGCCCGTGCGCGGCGGCGTGGGAGAGCGAGCGGGTGAAGCCGCCGCCGTCGCCCGCCACGTAGATCCCTTCCGTGCCAAGCAATTGAAAATCCTTCGTCGCGGGGCGCGCGGAATAATACTTGCATTCCACGCCGTATAGAAGCGTATCGTGGTTGGCCGTGCCGGGCGCGATTTTGTCCAGGGCGTGCAGCGTTTCGATGATGTTGTCCAGCTGCCGCTTGGGCATGCACAGGCTCAGGTCGCCGGGCACGGCGGACAGCGTCGGCTTCGTGGTGGACTGGGAGAGGCGCTTGAAGTCCGTCCTCCGGCCGTTTTCCAGGTCGCCCAGCCGCTGCACCAGCACGCTTCCGCCGCTGATGAGGTTGGCGAGCGAGGCGACGTAGCGCGCGTAATCGATCGGTTTTTTGAAGGGCTGGGTAAAGTGCGTGGTGCTTAACAGCGCGAAATTGGAATTTTCCGTCTTCCGGTCCGCGCCGCGGTAGCTGTGGCCGTTCACGGTCATCACGCCGTCGGTGTTTTCCATCACGACGTTGCCCCGCTCGTTGAAGCAGAACATCCGCGTGGTATCGCCGTACTGCTTGGAGCGGTACCAGATTTTCGGCTCGTAGATCTTCTTGGAAAAATGGTCCCAGATGATGGCCGGAAGCTCCACGCGCACGCCCACGTCCACCTGGTTGTTGGACATCGCGATTTCGTTGTTCACGCACCACTGCGCAAACATGCGGCTGCCGGCCCGGCCGACCGCGAAGATGATGATATCGGCATGGATCCGGCTTTGATCGCTGAGCGTCAGCGTGTGCCGCTCCTTATCGACGTCGGTCACCTCCGTGTTGGTGACGATTTCCACGCGCTCCCGGATCTCGTCCACAAGGCGGACCATCGTGTCGAAATTGCTGTCCGTTCCCAGGTGCTTGAGCTCCGCCTGCTGCATGTGCAGATCATACTTCAGGCATTCGAGCTTCAGCCCGTCGTCGGGGGCGAAGCGCTCCCGCGTGGCGCCGTGCGCGACGAGGATGGCGTCCGCCTGTTCGATATAATCCTGCACCGTCGTTTCGGGCAGGAAATCCGTCAGCCAGCCGCCGTATTCGGTGGAAATCACATACTTGCCGTCGCTGAAAGCGCCCGCGCCTGCGATTCCCTCCATGATCGAGCAGCTGTCGCAGTGGATGCAGGCGTCCAGCTTCTGCGCCATCATGGGGCACCGGCGCTTTTTGAGCGCGGAGCCCTTTTCCAGCATGACGATTTTCAGGTTCGGATCGGCTGCGCTCAGGCGGTGCGCCGCCATCAGGCCGCTGATGCCGCCGCCGATGATCGCGACGTCATAATCCGTGCGTTTGGTTTTCATGGTGAACTCGCCTTTTCTTCCTGTCGGTTGTCACGGCAGTATATTACATTACAGTATATCATGACTGCGCTATTCTTGTAACGTTTCCTCAAATTCCGGGCCGACCTTGGGGTGCGCCCGCAGGTATTCCACGATCCCCCGGGGCGTAAGCAGCGTTTCCGGCACGAAAAGCGCGTTCTTGCGGATGTCTGAAAGCTGGTGCACGTCGCCGCCCGTGACCTCCAGGAGACGGTGCCTGCGTGCGAAGGCCAGCGCCAGGGCGTTGTTGTTTTCCTGGCGCACGTTGCCGTTGTTGACCTCCGCCCCGTCCAGATACGCGGGGTCCTGCACCTGGCACCAGGGCCGGAAGGGATGCGCCTGGAAGACCAGAAAGCCGTGATCGCGGCAATACGCGTGAAAATCGGGCAGCGCATAGCCGCACAGATCTTCGGGCAGGGCGGGAAAATCCGCTTCCTCCATGCCGTAGATCAGAAAATCGTTGTCGGCGGCCGCGAAGCGGAATTCCATGCCCGGCAGCACGGTGAACTCCATGCCCTCCGCGGCTGCGCGCGCTTCGCGGTACCCTTTGAGGAACAGGCCGCGCGTCTCCCGGCTTTCAAACATTCCCGGCAGATAATGGTCCGTTACGACCATGGCCCCGTACCCCGCCGCCGCGAAGGCGCGGACAAGCTCCCGCGCCGGAACCTTGCCGCAGGGGCTGGTTTCCGCGGTGTGCAGGTGAAACTCCGTTTTGATCAGGCGTTCGCTGTTCGTTGTCAAAGCTATGCTGTACGGGTGAAGGGGGCAAGTCCCCTACCGTCCCGTTTTCTCCAATTTCTTCTGTTCTTTGTCCAGCCGTTTTTCCTCCCGCCGCCGTTCTTTGAGCGCGGGCTTCAAAAACCGCAGGCACGCGGGCAGGTTGCCTTTGCCGGCGTGGTGGGCTACGCACTCGCAGCAGCTGCCGTGGCGGGGGCAATCGGCGGTGCAGGGGCAGTCTACCATGCGGTTATCCTGACAGATCATACGGTATTCCTTTCCAAGGGACGGATTAGAAGAGGGCGGACAGCGCGTCGGCCAGGAATTTGCCGCCGAAGAAGATCAGCAGCGCGCCGAGCACCATGATGATGACGCGGTAGGGCTTTTCGCTGATGAACTTGCGCGTGGTGCCGACCACGAACGAGATCAGCCCGTACCAGGTGAAATCCGCCGTGAGATGGCCCGCGAAATACACTGCGACGCCCCAGACGGCGAAATCGCGGTAGGCCTCGGTGAGGAAGCCCAGGCCGATCACCGCCCACCACAGCAGGAAATACGGGTTGGCGAGGCTCAGCAGCGCCCCCGAGAGCACCATGCGCTCGGAGTTTTTGTCCTGCGCGTCCATCTCGACGCTCACCTTGTTTTTCGCGGCCTTGACGATCATATCCGCGCCGATGGTGCAAAGCAAAACCCCGCCGATCATGCCGATGGCGATCTGCGCGGCGTCTGACTTGAGCACCATATCCAGCCCCAGGAAGATGCCTACGATCAGCACGAGCTCCAGCAGCGCGTGCCCGATGATCACCAGAAACCCGACCTTCGGGCCCTCCCTGAGGGATTGGCGGATGACGTATGTCAGCAGCGAGCCGGGCATCATCGCGCCCGAAAAGCCTACGGCGAGCGCGGTGAGAAACAGTACGGGCACGGGGACGTCCTCCTCAATACCAGGTTTTCGCGGGGTACGTAGTGCATTGTAGCATACGCGCGCGCAAAGGTAAACAGCGGCGGGCGGCTCCGGCCGGCCTGCCGCGTTGAAATAACGGGCGCATCGTGTATAATGAAACCGTTACGGAAAAATTCGGCAAACAGACCGGGGAGCGGGATGGAATGAACCTGAAGGAGTTTTCTGATCTGGCGGAGGACGGGCTGTGGACGGAAGCGTTCCGCGCGGCGATCGATGCGCTCACGGCGCAGGGCGGCGGCACGCTGACGGTGCCCGCGGGGCGGTTTGAAACCGCGCCGGTTTTGCTCAAATCCAATATCACGCTGCAGCTGGACGCGGGCGCTGTGCTTGCGTTCACCGACGACGAAACGCAGTTTCCGCTGGTGGACACGGAGTATGAGGGCATACCCGGCATGGCGTACATGCCCTGCGTGTACGCGCGGGACGCGCATACGGTGCGCATCACGGGCGACGGAACGATCGACGGCAACGGCGCAAACTGGTGGAAGCGGCACAGGGAAGGCGCGCTCAGGCACCCCAGGCCCTATCTGGTGTGCTTCCAAAACTGCACGGATGTGCGGATGGACGGCGTGACGCTGATCAATTCCCCGTGCTGGACGGTGCACCCGCTGTACTGCGGGCATGTGGACCTCTCCCATCTCACCATCCGCAACCCCGCCGATTCCCCCAATACCGACGGCGTCAACCCGGACGGATGCGCAAACGTGCGCATCGCGGACTGCCTGATCGACGTGGGGGACGACTGCATCGCGGTGAAATCCGGCACGGAGGACACGCCCGATCCGCGCCCCTGCGAAAACCTGATCATCTCCGGCTGCCATATGCTCCACGGCCACGGCGGCGTGGTGATCGGCAGCGAGATGAGCGGGGGCATCCGAAACGTTCTGGTGACGAACTGCGTGTTCCGGGGCACGGACCGCGGCATCCGCCTGAAAACGCGGCGCGGGCGCGGCGGCAGCGCCGAAAACCTGCAGTTCAGCCATATTCTGATGGAGGACGTGCTTTGTCCCTTCGTGTTCAACATGTACTATTACTGCGGCAAGGGCGGCAAGCTGCCCGTGGTGCGGGATAAAAAAGCGCGTCCCGTGGACGGGGGCACGCCGGTGCTTTCGGATATCGCCATCACGGACGTCACCGTGCGCGGCGCCACGGCCTGCGCCGGCTTTCTGTACGGCCTGCCCGAAAGCCCCGTCCGGCGCGTGCGGATCAAAAACTGCACCGTGGTGATGGAAGCGGGGCGGCCGGGCATCCCCGCGATGATGGACGATCTCCCGCCGATGGAAGCCGCGGGGCTGTACCTGCGCAACGGCGAGGATGTGGACGTCGGCGGCCTGCGGGTCGTTAAGCATACCGGGGAAATAATCGACGCGGACGGCAGCGTGCGCTTTGCCGGACCAAAGGAGGAAGCATGAAACAGGCGTTTGACAGCTGGCATGTGCGGATCGCGGACGGGCTTTTGCACATCTACCCGGAATTGAACAGGCGGTGGTCCTACGATTACGGCGTGGTGTGGAAGGGCATGGCGGCGCTGTACGCGCTCACGGGCGGGGAAAAGTACTTCGACTATATCAAGCGCGGCGTGGATTCGTTTCTCAGCGCGGACGGCCTGGAGATCCGGGATTACGACCGCGAGGAATATAACCTGGATTACATCAACAACGGCAAGCTGCTGTTGTACCTGTGGGAAAGGACGGGCGAAAAGCGGTACCGCGCCGCCGCCGAGCTTTTGCTTGATCAGGTGCTGTGCCAGCCGCGCACGCCCGAGGGCGGCTTCTGGCACAAGAAGATCTACCCGGACCAGATGTGGCTGGACGGGCTGTACATGTGCGCGCCGTTCTATGCCCAGGCCGCGAAGCTGTTTCATCATCCCGAATGGTTTGAGGATATCGTGCACCAGTTTCTCCTGATCCGCGAAAAGACGATGCACCGGCCCACGGGCCTCGGCCTGCACGCGTGGGACAGCGCGCGCGTCCAGCCGTGGGCCGACAGGGAAACCGGCTGCTCGCCGCACGTATGGGGCCGTGCCGTGGGCTGGTACGTATGCGCCGCGGTGGACACGCTGGAGTTCCTGCCGGAGGACAGCCTGCACCGCGCGAAGATGCTCGCGATGCTCAGCGACCTGATCCCCGCCGTCTGGAAAGCGCGCGACGCGCGCACCGGGGTATGGCTGCAGGTGATGGACGCGCCGGACCGCCCCGGCAACTACGCGGAAAGCTCCTGCTCGGCGCAGTTTCTCTACGCCACGGCGAAGGCCGCGCGGCTTTCGTATTTCACCGGCATTCCGGCGGACGAGATCCGTGCCGCCTGGCAAGCCGCGGTGGACCAGTTTATCGAGGTCTACAAGGGCGATGCGATCGTCACCAAGTGCTGCCAGGTGGCGGGGCTTGGGAATGTGACCGAGCGCGACGGTAGCTTCGCCTACTACATGTCCGAGCCGATCATCGCCAATGACTGCAAGGGCTCCGGCGCGATGCTGCAGGCCGCGGCGGAGATGGAGGGCTACGGGCGGTACTGAAAGCCCGCGGCGGCGCCGCCGCAAGGCGAGTGTGAAACAACGGCGCAGGCCGTATCAATTTTTCAGCAAACAATACACATGGACGCAAACCGGTATGTAAGAGCTTACCCGTCATCGGCCGTGTTTTTCGGATTATTTCTGAAAAACGGCTGATTCGTTGACATTTTACAATGTAAGTGCTATACTAAACGTTAGCAAAAAATATGCATATATCGGCAGAGATAAGCCGGTCTATGCGAATATTCGAACGGATGAAAGGAGAACATCACATGTCTAAAGGAAGAATTCTGTCCCTGTTCATGGCGTTGGTGCTGCTCGCCCTGCCGCTGGCTGCCTCGGCGCAGAGCGTGACCACCGACAACGTCACGCTCACCATGAGCTGGTGGGGCGGCGACAGCCGACACGCGGCCACGCAGCTTGCCGTGGAGAAGTTCATGGAGAAGTATCCCAACATTACCGTAGAAACCACGTTCGGCGCATGGACCGGCTGGTCCGAGGCGACGGGCCTGAAGCTCGCCACCGACACCGGCGAAGACGTGATGCAGATTAACTGGAACTGGATCAGCGAGTTCGGCGGAAGCGGAGACGTTTTCACCAACCTGTATGATTACACCGACGTGCTGGACGTGAAACAGTTCCCCGCAAGCGCGCTTGCGGCCAGCGAGATCGGCGGCATGCTGCAGGCGATCCCGGTTGCCACCACCGCGCGCACGATGTACTGGAACAAAAATACCTTTGACAAGGCGGGCATTGCCACGCCTGTTACCTGGGACGACCTGATCGCCGCGGGCGCGACCTTCAAGGAAGCGCTGGGCGACGATTATTATCCGTTTGTACTCACCGAGTACGACCGTATCATCTTCATGGTGTATTACCTCGAATCCATGTACAACAAGGCGTGGGTGCTGGACGGCCAGCTGCAGTACACCAAGGAAGAGATCATGGAAGGCCTCGAGATGCTCGCGATGCTTGAGGCGGAGCATGTGATACCGACCATCCAGATGGTCGACGAGTATTCGGCGGACCCGCTGGATAAGTCCGACCGCTGGATCAACGGGTACTGGGCCGGCGTACACAACTGGAATACCTCGTTCGCGCCCCTGCGCGACGCGCTGCCGGAAGATCAGCGCGCCGGCTTCGTGACGGCCACGATGTTCGAAGGCCTTCCCTACAAGGGCGGCTTCAACAAGATCTCCATGCTGTTCGCCGTGCCCGCGTCCTCCGCGCATCCCGTGGAAGCGGCCGCGCTGATCAACTTCCTGCTCAACGAGAAAGAGGGAGTGATCGCCATGGCCAGCGAGCGCGGCGTGCCCGCCAGCGCGGCAGGATTTGCGATCGCTTCCGAGAACAATATCCTGGACGCGATGACCATCGAGGCCACCAACAACGCCCTGAACTCCGGCTGGAATACCTTCCCGCTGGATACCAACTTTGAGAACTCCTATCTCAAGAGCGATCCGGAAGGCATCTATTACCAGGTGTTCAGCGGCTACAGCTACGGCCAGCTGACCGCGGAAGAAGCCGCGGACATGCTGATCGAAGCCATCAACTCCCTGCTGAACAAGTAAACCGCCCGGGACCGGATTACGGGGCTGCTGCGTATGCAGCAGCCCCATGGTTTTTAAGCGAACGCACACATTCGGAAGGGGATTTCGTGATGGACAACGCAAGGGTGACGCCCATAGTTGCAACCCCTCGAAAAGGCTTCCGGTATTTCTACAAGCATAATAAAGGGCTGTTCTATATCTCGCTGTGGCTGGTTGGATTTCTGGTTTTCAAGCTGTATCCGTTCGGCTCCTCGCTGTATTACAGCTTTACGGATTATGTGCTCAAAAAGAACGCCGTGGTGACCGAATACGGGCTTTTCAACTATATCGATTTTTTCACGAACCGCGTTACGATGAACGCCTTTTGGGTCACCTTCAAATATACGCTGTTAACCGTGCCGCTTAAGCTGGTCTTCGCGCTGTTCATCGCCTATATCCTGAGCTTCCGCATCAAGGGAATGGGTTTGTTCCGGACCGCATACTACGTCCCCTCCATCCTGGGCGGGTCGGTGGCCGTCGCGGTGCTGTGGACGGCGCTGTTCCAGAAAAACGGAATCATCAATACGCTGCTGGGGACGCTGGGCATCGCCGGGCCCAGCTGGCTTGGCAACGGCAACCTCGCGCTGCTGACGATCAGCCTGCTGCGCATTTGGCAGTTCGGCTCCTCGATGGTCATCTTTTTAGCCGCGCTTAAGCTCATACCCCGGGAACTGTACGAGGCTGCTTCGGTAGACGGCGCGGGCAGGTGGCGGCAGTTTTTCCGCGTGACCATCCCGCTGATTACGCCGTCGATCTTCTATAACCTCGTCACACAGCTGGTGCAGGCGTTTCAGGAATTCAACGGACCCTACATCATCACCCAGGGCGGGCCCAACCAGGCGACGACGCTGATTTCGCTTCTGATTTACAACCAGGCTTTCCGTAAATTCAACATGGGCATGGCCAGCGCCATGGCGTGGGTCATGTTCATCGTAGTCGCGCTGCTTTCGGCCGCCGCGTTTATCAGCCAGAAGCACTGGGTTTATTATTCGGACAAGTGAGGAGGATGAAGGAATGCAACTGACCGCCAGAAACCGCCGGCACATCGGCACCTCCATCCGTTACGCGCTGCTGGTGATCGTGGGCGTTTTGATGCTCTACCCGCTGGTGTGGATGTTTTTTTCCACGTTCAAGCCCAACGACGAAATCTTCGGCGCCTATAACCTGCTGCCGAAAAACTGGACGTTCAGCGCCTATGAGCAGATCTTCAAACTGTACGGCGGGCAGATCAACCTGCCGATCGCCATGAAGAACACCTATATTATCGTGTTCTCCAAGGTGGCGCTGATGCTGTTCTCCGTTACGCTCACCGCCTACGGGTTCGCCCGGTTTGAATTTGTGGGAAGAAAGATATTCTATGCCATTATGATCTCGACCATCTTCCTGCCGCAGACCGTGCTCAACGCGCCGCAGTACATCATGTACAATTCCTGGGGCTGGATCAACTCCTATAAACCGCTGATCGTGCCGACCCTGTTTGCCGTGGATTCGTACTTCATCTTCATGATCGTGCAGTTTATGCACGGCATTCCGCGCGAGATGGAGGAGGCCGCCACCATTGACGGCTGCAACTCCATGCAGACGCTGATCCATGTGCTGATTCCGATGCTCATTCCAGCGCTGGTTTCGGCTGGCCTGTTCCAGTTCATGTGGTCGTCCAACGATTTTATGGGCCCGCTGATCTACATCCGCACAACGTCCCGCCAGATGGCGTCGGTGTTCATTAAAATGTGCATGGACGCCGACAAGGGCACGGACTGGAACCGCGTGCTGGCGTTTTCGCTGATCGCCATCATGCCGTCGCTGCTGGTGTTCTTCGCGGCGCAGTCGACGTTTATCGAGGGGATTTCCGCCGGCAGCCTCAAAGGGTGATTAATCCGCTGAAAAGGTACAATCTGCCTCTGCGGCCCCGCTCTTCGTGGCGCTTGGGCGGGGCTACGCGCTTCACTGCCTGCGGCAATTCCGGGCGCTGGTCGGGCTTCGCTCTCCCTTGCTGTTGGCTGCGTGATTGCCCGGCCTCCCTTACAAACGAGTCAGCTCAACCAAAACCCTCCCACTCGGCTTGATTGCCGCAGGCGTCACTTCCGCTTGCCTGCTCTGCCAAACCTCCCACGGATAGCGCGCTTTCGGCTTCGCCGAAGCTGCCACTGGCAGCACGCTTGCTATCAGTGCCGCTCATACCTTTTAAGCGGATTAAGCTCGTCTGTTTAAAAGGTTTAACGGGTTGTTCGGTCCCGCCCTTTGTGTCGTTTGGGCGGGGCCGCATCCTATTGCCACAGCGGATATGCCGGGCGGAGGCGGATTTGTCCGCAAGGCCCGATCTGCGGTATAATGGCGGATGGAACGAAGGGTCATGGAGATGGAGCATGAAAATATCCAAACGGGACGCGCTGTCATGGTTTGCGTTTTTTGCCGCCCTGCCGGAGGACGAGGAGCTGCACGCCCGGCAGCAGGAAATCGTATATGCCGTCTTCGCGCAAATCGAGGCGGCGGTCAACGCGCGAAACGACACGCTGAAGGCGGACATCCGGGGCCTGAAAACCCTGGATAACAGGACATACTACGTCGGGGACGACGGCAGGTTTCCGCGGGGCTGCCGCTCGTGCCTGCTGGGCACGGGCTTGAGCGCGGTGCGCAAAACCAACAGGTGCAACCTGAACTGCAAATTCTGCTACGATTACGGCGTGCTGGACAGCATCCCGCCGATCGGCGAGGGCATGTGGGAAATCGGCGGCACGCGGTTTTACGAGCGTGATCTGGAGCTGCTGCTTTCCATCCAGCCAAAGCCCACCGGGATTTCCTACGTGTATCTGGAACCGTTTATGGAAATCGAGCTGTATTACCCGGTCATCCGCAAATTCAGCGAGGCGGGCGTGCACCAGCACCTGTACACCAACGGCACGCTGGCGACGGCGGAGAACCTGCAGGCGCTGGGCGAGGCGGGGCTTAATGAGATCCGCTTCAACCTCGGCGCCACAAACTGCGCGGACGGCGTAATCGGCGCGATGCAAACCGCCAAAGCGTATATCGGGCAGGTCGGGATCGAGACGCCGATGACGCCCGGGTTTTTCGACACGCTGCTATTAAAAAAGCGGGCGGTGCTTAATACGGGGATCGATTTTATCAACTGCGCGGAGCTGCACCTGAATCCCAACAACATCGGCAATTACGAGGGGGAACCCATGTACAGCTCCAGGCATGGCTACATTTCGCCCGTCTGGAGCCGGGAGCTGACGCTCAGGCTGATGAAGATCGCGGACGACGAACGCTGGCCGGCCGTCGTTCACGATTGCTCCAACGACACGAAGTTCGCCCGGGATTTGAACCTGCGTGCCAAAGAGGGCGGGTGGTTCGGCGCGAGCAGCTATGCATGCGAGTTCGGCGCCGTTCCCTACGCGGCCTTTTTGCCGGTCCTCCGGGACGATTCGTTCGCGTTTCTTAAAGAAGAGGAACTGCCCCCCGGGTACAGGCCGGGGGCCCTGATTTTTTAGACCGGGGAGGATTAACGCATGGAGGATAAGGACAGGCTGTATATCCTGTGGACGAACGCGGATTTGGATACGTCGCTTCGAATGGTGATGATGTACGCCACCAACAGCATGGCGCGCCATTGGTGGGGGCAGGTGACGGTGATCATCTGGGGCGCGACGGCAAAGCTCGCGGCGGAAAACGCGCAGGTGCGGGAGGCGATGCAGGTGGCGATGAACGCCGGCGTGAAGTTTACGGCCTGTATCGCGTGCGCCCGCCAGCTGGGCGTGATCGAACCGCTGGAGGCGCAGGGAATTGAAGTGGTCGGCTGGGGCGAGCCGCTGACGATGCTGTTGAAGAACAATGAAAAGTTAATCACAGTGTAAGTTCCGGCAGACGGTGGACGGGATGATGGAAAAACAGAGGTATCTTGTCGGGGCGGACGGGGGTTCGCCGTTCATCACCATACAATCGGTGCTGGACAGTATCCGGGTGCGCGGGGAAACGGGCGTTACGGTGCGGCTCGCGCCGGGCGTGTACCGCGAGAAGCTTGTGCTGGACGTACCGGGGCTAACGCTGGCAGGCCCGGAGACCGGGGAGGCGCGGATCGTATACGGCGATTCGGCGCACCTTTTGGACGAGAACGGGCAGCCGCTGGGCACGTTCCGCACACAGACGGTGCGGGTGAGCGCGGCTGACGTGACGCTTCAAAACCTGACGGTGGAAAACGACGCGGGGCCAGGGGAACTTGTGGAACAGGCGGTGGCGCTGCACATCGCGGGCGACCGCTGCGCCGTGAAACATTGCAAACTGCTCGCAAACCAGGACACGCTGCTGATCGGGCCGGAAACCGGTACGATCTGCGACGCGTATCCCTGCGGCAGGCGGGCGTATCTGGAGAGGTGCTTCATTCAGGGGAATTTTGATTTCATTTTCGGCAGCTATGCCGCGTGGTTTGCGGAGTGCGCGCTGTACTGCGTATCGCGCGGCAAGCCGGTGAACGCCATCGTTGCCGCGCCCAACACTCCCGAAGGGCAGGCGTTCGGCTTCGTGTTTCACCGCTGCACGGTCGGGGGGAACTGCGAGCCGGCCACGGTGTACCTGGGCCGCCCTTGGCGGCCGTTCGGGCGCGCGGCGTTCCTCCACTGCGTGATGGACGAAAGCGTTCACCCCGCCGGATGGCTGAACTGGGAAACCCCCTTCCGCCCCGTGTGGGAAGGGCTGTGCGAAACCGCCGATACCTGGTCGCCCGCGCGGCACGGGAAGTGCGGCAAGCTGGAGGACGAAAGCGGGTATACGCTTGAAAACGTCCTGCGCGGCAAGGACGGATGGGAGCCGCAGCGCGATCAAAACGCGGGCGCGGAATAGCTGACGATCCGCCGATCAGTCCTGATCCGTGATGCGGACCTCGTGAAAATCGGCCCAGCCGCCGCCGGAACCGCCGCCGAAGTCCGCGCAGAAGACGCCCGGGCGCGCGCCGGTCCAGCCCCCCGGAACCATGGCAAACGGTTCGCCGACCGTTTTGCCGTTATAGCCGAAAACGGCTTTGCCGTCGGAGATTTCCATCGTGAGGGTCGCCGTATCCCCCGCAAACGGCGCCGACGCGATACAGACTTCCGATACCCGTTCCTTTTCGCGGCGGCTGACCTCGGCCGCCGCGCCTTCGTACAGCGCGACCGCGCCCGGTTCCAGGCACAGGTAGCGGTACCGGTATCCCATAACGGCGATCCCGGCCCGCTGCGCCGCGCCGGTGAAGCGGACCGTGACAGGCACCTCCCAGCGCGAGGAAAACGACTGCATCGATTGCGACAGGTACTGCCCGGCGCTAAACAGCGTATCCGTTGGAACCGCGAACAGGCGCAGCCTGCCGTCCAGCGCGTACCACGCCGGGTTTTCGTGCGCCTGCCACTGCCATTGCAGCCCGAGCTTCATTTCCCGGAACGAATCCGACGTCGGAATGGAAACGTTCGAACGCTTATGAAACGGCGCCTCATGCGTCAGGACGGGCGCGCCGTCATCTCCCATGACGGGATAGCCGTCCCGCCACCGCACTGGCTGCAGATGCGGCACGCGGCCGTACGCTTCCCGGTCCTGAAAATGAATGAACCACCAATCGCCGCCGGGGGTATCCACCAGCCCGCCCTGATGCGGGCCGTTGACCGGCGTATCCTTCTGCTCGAGCACCCGCCTGGCCTGGTAGGGCCCGTAAACGGACGTGCTTTTCATGGCCAGCTGCCAGCCCCGTGGCACGCCGCCGGACGGGCATAAAATCCAGTAGGTTCCGCCGATCTTATACAGCTTCGGGCCTTCCGTGGTAACGTTGACGCCGTCACCGTGAAAAACCTCCTCCCCGTCGTCCAGGATGGAAAGACCGTCGGGGCTCATCCTGTGCAGGTACAGCCTGTTTTTGATTCCGGCGCGGCTGCCCGCGAAGGCGTGGATCAGGTAGGCTTGCCCGTCGTCGTCCCAAAACGGGCAGGGGTCGATCCACCCCGACACGTCCTTGACGTGATGCATGGAAAAGCCGCCGCAGGGATCGTCCCCGATAAAACAAAGCAGGCCCTCGTCCGGCGTGCAGGCGTAGACATAGAATTTGCAGCCGTGATACCGTATGCTGGGCGCCCACAGGCCGCACTTGTGCCGGGGCTCATCGTAGGACGCGAAGGGAAGGCGCGGCGCGATGTGGTTGATGAGCTCCCAGTGCACCAGGTCGGTGGAATGCAAAAGCGGAATCCCCGGAAAATAGGTGAAGGAGGAGGACACCATGTAATAGTCCTCCCCGACGCGGATGACGTCCGGGTCGGGAGTATCGCCCTTCAAGATGGGGTTTTGATAGTACATCGCAATTCTCCTTCGCATGGGTTCATCCAGTATATCCGTTAAAATGCAGCTCCGGCAAACCACGCGGCGGAAACGGGGCGGCCAAAACGGAAATCCTATGGTACAATGAAGCAAACGATACGGAAAGCTGTGGTGGGAGTGTTCCATTCATCCGCGGGGATACCGGCGGCCGCCGTTTCCCGGATGCTCGACCGGTGGGAAGAAAGCGAAGTGTGCATGCACGGGTTTATCCTGATGCGTGACGGGCAGACGGCCGCGCAGGGGTACTGGGCGCCGATCCGGGAAGGCGTGCCGCACCGGATGTTTTCGGTTTCCAAAAGCATGACGTCGCTGGCGGTCGGCCTGTTGGAAGCGGACGGGAAGCTGCGGCTTTCCGATCCGATCTGCGATTATTTCCCGGACAAGCTGCCCGACGCCGTTCCCGGCCCGCTGCGCCGCCTCACCATCCGCGACATGCTGCGCATGGCGACGTGCCACCGGTTTACGACCTATAAAATCGCAAGCGACCCGGACTGGACGAGGACGTTTTTCACCGTGCCCCCGACGCATGAGCCCGGCACGGTGTTTTGCTACGATACGTCAGCCTCCCACACCCTCGCGGCGCTCGCGGAACGGCTGACCGGCATGCCGCTGCTGCGGTTTCTGCAAGCCCGGCTGTTTGATGGAATCGGCGCCGCGGACGAAAAAACCTGGCTTGCCGATCCCGTGGGCGTAAGCCAGGGCGGCACCGGACTGGTGATGACGCTCAGGGATCTTGCAAAAACCGCCGCGTTCTGCCTGGACTTCGGGAAGGGCACGGCGCTGGAAGGGTATCTGCGGCAAGCGACCGCCAGGCAGATCGAAACGCCGCTGCAGGAACGGCTGGAGGAGCGGTTCGGGTACGGGTATCAGTTCTGGCGGGTGCGAAACGGCGGCTTCTGCATGTACGGCATGGGCGGGCAGCTGGCCGTGTGCCTTCCGGAACAAAAAACGGTGCTGTGCACCGTCGCGGATACGCAGCTGGACCCAAACGGCGTGCAAAAGATATACGACGCGTTCTGGCAGGAAATCTGGCCGTGCCTGCTAAGCGGCGCGCCCTCCCGGCGCGGCGGCGGGGAGGCGCTTACG
This sequence comes from Candidatus Limiplasma sp., assembly GCA_963674895.2. Taxonomy (GTDB): domain Bacteria; phylum Bacillota; class Clostridia; order Christensenellales; family Aristaeellaceae; genus CAXXOK01. The sequence continues at coordinate 581,885 of CAXXCY010000001.1, read as the reverse complement.
GAAAGGCTTCATACGCTTGCCGTCAGGCCCGTTGGCAACGACCTTGCCTTCGCCGGCCCCCGGGGGCGGGAGTACGCGCTTGATTCCAACGCGGCGGGCCTGCGGGTTCTATGCCTGCGGGACGGGGAGCTGGCGTTTGAAAACGCGTCCGGCCGCCATACGCTTCCCTTCGGAATCGGAAGCTGGGCCTCTTCTGTCTTCCCGGACTCGCGGCAGCCCTGCATCGCGTCCGGGGGCTGGATCGCGCCCGGGATGTTCCGCCTGCAGTGCCATCTGATCGGCGACAGCCCCTGCGGCATGGAGCTGCTGGTCGGATTTTCCGGCGACGACGTAACGGTGCAGATGCGGTCCGTGCGCAATTCGCTGACGCAGAAATACTTCGGCATCGCGCCGGGGAAAGCGGTCGGGAGCCGCTAGGCCGCGGTTCGCTACGGTTTTTTGGCCTTCGCGCCCGACCGCATTTCGCTGGGGGTAATGCCGAACAGCTTCTTGAACGCGCGCCGGAAGGTGACCGCGTTGTTATAACCGACCTCCAGATACAGCGAATGGATGTTTTTCTCGTACCGCTTGCCATGGCTTCTGGGATCGGTAAGCCGCTTGGCCGCCTCGTTCAGCCGGAGCTTTTCCAGGTGGCTGGAGAAGTTCTCGCCTGTTTTTTCCTTGAACAGGTGCGACAGATAGCTTTCGGAGATGTGGAACTGGTTGGACAGCATGCTCAGGCAGATCGAGGGGTCGCTGTAATTTTGTTTCAGATATTCGCGGATCTCCGGAATTGGGTCGGCGGGCTTGGCTGATTCGCTGAAGAAGCCGCACAGCTCCAGGGCGATGCTTTCGCACAGGCGCAGGGTCGGCTGCTGTGCCAGATGCCTGTCGATCTGCTCCAGGCTTTTGCCGTCCGTCTCCGCCCCGGCGGGCACGGAGAACCGCGCCTTCATCAGGGTGTTGCGGATATCGGAGAGCAGGTAATCAAGCATATTGGGAGGCAGGGAGCGCTCGGTATAGTTTTCGCGGTAGATGAGCGGGAACATCTCCTGTACCTGCTGCCGGTTGCCGGAGGTGATGAAGTGCAGAAGCTTCGCGGAGAGCTCGATGGGGAAATAAGCGCCGTCCGTTTTCCTGCCGATCACCTCGTAGGGCAGGAACACATGGTTTTTTGAGGCGTAGCGCGAGGCTGTGCGCGCTTGCTCATAGGATTCCCACAGCGTGAAGGGATGGGTGCACATCGTGCCCACGCCCGCGTAAAACCAGACGTTGTATTGTTTGAGCAGCTCGTCGTGCAGCTTTACGATACGGTTTTGCAGATCCATCAGCGGGTCCTCGGTCTGCGGCCCGTAGGTGACCAGCGTTACGATGCTCATGTCAAGCGTCGTATACGAATACGCGCGGTATTCGGTCTGCAGGGCGGCCGTGATCTTCTCGGTGAGGGTGCGTATAAGCGCCGGGCTGTCCGCATCCGCCTCGTTTTGCGTGTAGGCGCTTGCGTAGAGCACCATATAGCGCAGCCCCTCGCCTGCGACGCCGAAAAAGCGCAGCATATAATGAAACTCGTTTTCCGACGCCACGTGGCCCGACAGCATGCGGCGCAGATACGACGTATACAGGAACGGCTTTTGCGAATCCAGCTCCATTTCCAGCTGTTCCTGATAATCCCTGGCCATCTCCAGGCTGTTGCCCAGCGCCCGGATGGGCCGGATGGTGTTGCGCACCCGCAGCGCGATCACGGCGACGCCGCCCAGCAGCACCAGCATGAACAGCGCGAAGAAAATCAGATCGCTGTCCCCGAGGATCTGCGCGCAGAGGCTTTCCGGCAGGGCCAGGCAGTACCGCCAGCCGTTGCGGGAGGAGACCTCCGTGAGCACATGGTAATCGCCAAGCACCGGACCGGTTTTCATGGAGAGCGCGTAGCTTTTCAGCTGCGCCGCGTCGTCCGCGGCCGCCTGCTTGCCCAGAAGCACCAGCTGCAGCTTGTTTTCCGGGCTGACCGCCATGAGCATCGCGCGCTGGTCGTCGGATTGGCTTAAGAACTGTTTTGCAAGCGCGCTCATATCCCAGTCGAACCAGATGATCGCCGGGATGGTTTTGGAAAAGATATCGTCGATATCGCGGATCAGCGTGTACTGGTTCGCGATGCCGCAGAAGGCCGAGGTGTCGAAGTTGCGCTCGTCGCCCGTCGCGGTACCCAGCATATTCAGCCAGTTCTGGTACTGGTCCTTTTTCCATATGTTGTAATCCATATAGAACTGCCGGACTTCGGTAAACTGGCTGGACGAGATGACGTATTTGGTGTTTTTCAGATAGATGTGGCTTTCGGTGATCGGCACGTTGGCGAGGCTGAACGCCCGGGAAATAAGCATTTGCATCACGGTGTCGGCGGTGGTGATATACCCGGCCCCGTACAGGTCCTTCATGTTGGCAAAGCGGATAAAGGTGGAATCGCTGGTGAGCTGGCGGGTGTAGCTGTCCACCGTGGCTAGATAGTGGTCCATGGTGACCACGCTGTTGGAAAGCAGGGCGTCCTGGTGGTTCCAGAAGTCGTCCCGGGCGCTTTCGGTGATCGTCAGATACAGGACGATGCCGAGCGCCAGGCAGAGCAAAAGAAACACGCCGTACGAAAGCGCGATCCGGACGGCGGATACCGGTTCGGCGCTGCGCCCGGCCTTCCGTTTGCGTGTAAATACTTTCATCCGTGCCTCCTGCAAGATGGGGGACCGTATGCCGTTTATGAAGAAAAAAACGATATCCGCTCCGTTTTATTATATGCGAAGCGTGCCCGCCGCGCAAGCGGCCGTTTCATTTCCGCCCGTCCCCGAGAGCCGCGCGGCGACCGCGGCGGGACGGCCAAGCTATGGTGGCGGACGCCGGAGGGAACCCCGCGCGGGCGTGCCGCGGGCAGGCAGGGGAGACCGCCGGAACGGAGCGGGACAGTAAACGCTTTCACACGGCCGGGCGGCGCGCGCGGCAAGGGTTTGAGCGCAAAGGGGCGGCCTTCTTTTTTTTGCGGCTTCCGGGCGCGCTTTTTCCGGGCCGGCGTCAACGCGTTACGGCATAAGGGATACGGCAGGTAGGAGGGAACAATATTTGTTCTGCCGCGGCAAGCCGTATCGCAAAATCCGTGCGCTTCTTAAAAATGTGTTTCTTGCACGCCGGAAAAGCCCGATGCTATACTCAAATTACATTCAGCCGCGTTTCCACGCGGCATAAAATGAAAAGGCATACATTGCAAATTCAGAAAGGATGGTTAACCAATGAAAAAACTGCTTGCCTTTGCGCTGGCGCTGGGGATGCTCCTGTCCCTGGTGACCGTATCCTCCCTCGCCGCCGACGAGGTGGTGAAACCCGACAAAATCACCATTATGGTCGACGCGACCCTCGTGACCTCTACCAACGGCCGCGACGCGTTTGAAGCCCGCTGGGAAGAGCTGACCGGCGTGGACCTGGAGATCATTCAGCCGGACCACGACGCGTATTACGACGTCATGCAGCAGCAGATCGCATCCGGCGATTGGCCCGATGTGCTGATCATGTCTTCCACCTATTATTCCTCCTATGCCTCCGAGGGCGTACTGTGGGATATGACGGAAGCCTGGGAAAAGAGCGACACGCTCAATTCCGGCCGCTTTACCGGACAATCGGTTGAAGAGGGTCTGAAAATCGACGGCAAACTGTACGGCTTCGCCCCTACGCGCGGCAACGGCTGCCTCACCTACATCAAGCAGGCGTGGCTGGACGCGGTCGGCATGGCCGCCCCCGCCACCTATGACGAATTCCTCGCGGTCTGCGACGCATTCGTCAACAAAGATCCCGACGGCGACGGCGCGGCTGACACCTATGCGCTGGCGGCTGCAGGATTTGTCGGCAACGAAGCTCCCTTCGTAAACTATCTGCCCAACTTCTATCAGGACGCGTATCCCTTCTTCATCCAGCAGGATGACGGCACGTGGGTGGACGGCTTCACCCAGCCCGCGATGCAGGGGGCGCTGGAGAGACTGGCGGACGCCTATGCCAAGGGATACATCGATCCCACGACTCTGACCAACGGCACCAAGGACTGCCGCAACAAGTTCTATGACGATACCACCGGTATCTTCACGTACTGGGCCGGCACCTGGGCGACCAACCTGAAGACCAACCTCGAAGCCAACGGCCACGACGGCGCGCTGGTTGCCCTGCCGCCCATCGCGGAGGTCGGCGCGTATTATGACCGCGTCCCGCCGGTCTGGTGCATCACCACCGCTTGCGAGAACCCCGAGGGCGTGTTCAAGTATTTCATCGACACGATGCTTGACGGCGGCGACATGCAGATGCTGTGGACCTACGGCGTGGAAGGCACGCACTGGAGCATGGCCGCGGAAACCATTCTGGACAAGCCCTACGAGGCTGGCCAGTTCCACATGCTGGAGAACCTCGAGAAAGCCGGGACCGCCTACACCAAGAACCATATCGATCCGATGCTGTCTCTGGCGAACTTCGCCGAGGGATACTATGATCCGATGGTCGACTCCGTGAAGGATGAAGCCAGGCTTTCGTCCAAGATCTTCAATGACAACTCCAAGCTCGCCAAGATCGTGCCCACCACCGAGGACATGAGCATGTACAACGGCGACCTGACGACGCTGAAGAACGAGCTGATTGCCAAGGTAGCCATGGGCGAGATGACCTATGCGGACGCCATGGCCAAGTTCGAAACCGACGGCGGCCTCGCCTGGTCCAACGCCATCGTTGACTCGCTCAACGCGCTGAACTGACCGGCGCATCCCGGCCTTCGCACCGGCGAAGGACGGGAGCACGGATACCATGCCGGATGCGGAACGGTCGTCCCGGGTTTCCGGGACGACTGTTTCCTTCCGGTATGCGGCTGCGCAAATTTAGGAGGAAATCATGCTCGACACATCTGCGGCGAATTTCAAGATTCCCAAAAAGCCGTTACGGACACGGATCCTCAAATACAAATGGTTTTACCTCATGTTTGTGCCGGTCCTCGTGTTTGTGGTTGTGTTTTACTATACGCCGATGGTCGGCATCCGGTACGCTTTCACCAAGTATAATTTGATCCGGGACCCCATTTTCGTCGGCTTTAAAAACTTTGCAAGGCTGTTTTCGCTGCCGAATTTCTGGGCGGCCTTCATGAACACGCTGGAATTGAGCATCGTGAAGCTGCTGCTCAACACCGGCATGGCGGTCGGCATTTCCCTGCTGCTGCATGAGATGGCCAGCCTGAAGATGAAAAAGCTCACGCAAACCATCATCTACCTGCCGCACTTTCTGTCCTGGGTCGTCGCGGCCTCCGTGTTCCAAATGCTGCTTTCCCCGACGACGACGGGGCTTTTGAACCAATTGCTGATCAAGCTGGGCGTTGTCGACAAGGGGATTTATTTCCTGGGCCGGTCCGATTGGTGGACGTCTTCCTATTACGCCATCAACATCTGGAAGGACACCGGCTGGGGCACCGTCATCTTTATGGCGGCGCTGAGCGCCATCGACCCCGGCGTGTACGAAGCCGCCTCCATCGACGGCGCGGGCCGTTGGATGAAGATGTGGTATATCACCCTCCCCGCCCTGTCTACCACCATTTTGACGGTGCTGATTTTAAACCTCGCCAAGGTCATGAATCTGTTTGAATCCGCCTTCGTGCTGCAAAACGACGCGGTGATGGATAAAGCCCAGGTGCTGCAAACGTATATCTACTATCAGACCTTCAACTCGGGCGGCATACCCGATTACGGGTACACCACCGCCGTGGGACTGTTCAAGTCGATCGTGGGGATGATGCTGGTCCTGTCGTGCAACTATTTAAGCAAACGCGTGCGCGGCAGGGGCATCGTATAGGAAGGGAGGAAGCAACCGATGAGAACCACGATCGCACGGGCGGCCGCGGACAAGCGGTACGGCCCGAAAAAGAAAATCCACCTGTTCGGCCTTTTGAACGGGCTGTTCTTCCTCGCGTTTTGTCTGATGATCCTTCTGCCGCTGTGGAAGGTGCTGGTGGACTCGCTGGACTTGACGACCGGGTACGGCATGAAGCTACTGCCCGAAAAGTTCGGCATCGCGGGCTATACCTCGGTGTTCACCAACAAATCGCTCTATATTCCGCTGATCAATTCCGTGATTACCACGGTGTCCGGTACGGCCATCGGCCTGATGCTGTCCACGCTTGGCGCGTACGTGCTGATTCAGGAGGAGATGCCGGGGCGCAACCTCATGGCGTTTTTCCTGCTTTTCACGATGATCTTCCAGGGGGGCATGATCCCGACGTATATCGTGCTGCGCAAGCTCGGGCTTACGAACACCCTCTGGTCGGTCATCCTGCTGCCCGCGATCAACGTATATAACCTTGTGCTGATGCGCAACTTCTTCGACGGTATCCCCAAAAGCCTGTTCGAATCCGCGACGCTGGACGGGTGCTCCCCCATGCAGACGTTTACCCGCATCGTGCTGCCGCTGTCCAAGGCTGCGCTCGCGGCAATCGGGCTGATGTACGCGGTCGCCTACTGGAACGATTATACGAACTACAAGCTCTACATCACCAAGGAGCTGCTCTACAATTTCCAGATGAAGCTGCGCTCCATCATGATGGGCTCGGATTTGCCCCAGGCCAACAACGGCGCCGTGGAAAACACCGTGCAAAACGCCGCCGTGATTGTGGCGATCATCCCGTTCATGGTCCTATACCCGATTTTACAGCGGTATTTCGTGACCGGCATTACCCTCGGCGCGGTCAAGGAATAAAACCCCCCGGCCGGAGAGGGGGCACATAGTGGAAACGGCGGAGGCCGCCGGACACCGCTGAGAGTTCGCGGAATTGGATATTGGGAAATCATTATTATTGTGTCATGCGCAAACGGCTTGCCTCAGCCTATCAAAACCTTTGGGATGCTCGAAGGGCCGCGACCTTTCGACACTTAATCCGAAACCAGCGACATGCGCGGTGGTTTTGGAATCTTGCAGAGCAGGAAACGAAAGTGAGAGTGTGCCTAGCAGGCACAGCCACGTAGCGGCTAGCGAACTTGAGTTGGGAGGTTTGACAGAGCATTGCGACCGGCAGGGAGTAAGGCGACAATCAAACCGAGTGGTATGCTCCTTGCACGGAGGGCTGGCCGTGAGCACGCCCGCTACGTGCGAAAAAGCCCGGAGTGCAACATCGATAAAGCAGCAGAGCTACTTTATCGACACGAAACAAGCCGTTTACCGCGATGCGGTAAACGGCTTGTTTCGGCTTAGCCCTGCGGCGTGATGTCGCAGCTGGGGGCGTCGCCCGCGGCCGAGGGCAGGGCCTTTTTGCGGCGCAGCATGCAGGAAAGCCTGCCGCCGCCGTTTTTGCCGCCGGGTTCGCAGAAGGTGAGCTTCAGAAAGATCGGGGTCACGATGGACGTACAGATGACCAGCAGGATGATCGGCCCGAAGTAAACCGTGGACAAAAGCCCCAGCGCCGCGCCCTTTTGCGAGATGATCAGCGCCACCTCGCCGCGGGACATCATGCCCACGCCGATCTGCATCGATTCACGGCCGGAGTACCCGCACATCCGGGCGCCTAGCCCGCAGCCGATCACCTTGGTAAGCACCGCAACTAAAAGCAGCACGCCCGCGAACAGCAGAATGCTGCCGGAGATGCCGTTGGAAAAATCCACGTTCAGGCCGATGCTGGCAAAGAAGATCGGCGACAGCAGGATGTAGGAAAGCGTGGAGAAGCGGTTGGCGAGGTATTTGGTGCGCTCCGTATGGCTGATGATCAGCCCGGCAAAGAACGCGCCCGTGATATCCGCCACGCCGAAGAAGTGCTCGGCGCTGAACGCCAGAAGCAGGCAGAACACGAAGGAGACGATTACGTAACGGCGCAGGTCGCGGTTATCCCGCTTGTTGAAATAAATGAACAGGTGATAGAAGATATAGCCCGCGCCCGCCACAAACACGAAGAACAGCCCGATCTTTAAAAGCGTCATCAGCAGGTTCACGCTGGAATCCGCGGTGGAGGAGATCACGGTCAGGGCGACGATGCCGATGATGTCGTCGATCAGCGCCGCGCCGAGGATCGCGCTGCCCACGGGCGTGGAGAGCTTGCCGAGCTCGCGCAGGGTTTCCACGGTGATGCTCACGGACGTCGCCGTCAGGATGACGCCGATGAACATGTTCTGCAGAAACTCGCTTGTGGGGGCGCCCGGCGCTCCCACGTGGAACAGGGCGGCGACGGCAAACCCGCCCAGCAGCGGAACCAGCACGCCGATGATCGCCACGATGAGGGACGCCTTGCCAGCGTTCTTCATCTCGTCCATATCGGTATTGAGACCTGCGTTGAACATCAGCACCACAACGCCGAGTTCCGCGGTCTTATGCAAAAACGTGATGTCGTGCAGGAGGTTGAGCATGGAAGGCCCGAGCACGACGCCCGCGAGCAGCGCGCCGACCACCTGCGGCATGTGGAGTTTCCGCGTTCCAAGCCCCAGCAGCTTGGTAAAAAGCAAAATCAGTGCGAGATCAAGCAAAAACTCATAGGATAACACCTGGAATAATCCCTCTCCTTCGTTCCTGTCCGCGCTTGCGCGCCGCTGTGGTTTTCACGCGGGCTGCGCCCGCACCTTTTCAACCACGGAATACGACCGTGCCCCTGCAAGCGTTCGTCCTTGAACGCATACGCTCGGGGTACGGTCAGTTGCATTATAGCACCGCTTGTAGCGCATTTCAAACCCTATCGGCGTTTCAGCGTAAGTGTCTAAAATACGACCAGAAAGGACAAAAGCCGGCGGCGAGGGCTGAACGTACCCGTTTGACGGCGCGTGCGGCCGGGCGTATACTGGACGAAAGGAATCAACGCCGTATCAGGAGGTCCGCATGTCGCTTGCAACCATCCTTTCGCTTGGCGTATTCGTGGTTACGCTGGGGCTGATCATCTCTGAAAAGCTGCACCGCACTGTCGCGGCCATGGCGGGCGCCTCGGCGCTGCTGATGCTGCGTATCTTCACGCCCTCGCAGGCGCTTTCATATGTGGATTTCAACACGCTGGGCGTGCTGATGGGCATGATGATCATCGTAAGCATCGTGAAGAAAACGGGGGTGTTCGAGTACCTGGCCATCGTCTCCGCCAAGAAGGCCAAGGGCGACCCGTGGCGGATCATCCTGTTCCTGTGCGCGGTCACGGCGCTGATCTCCGCGTTTTTGGACAACGTCACCACGGTGCTTCTGATCGTCCCGATGACCTTCGTGATCACCAAGAAGCTCGGCGTCAACCCCATCCCGTTTCTCATTCCCGAAATCCTCGCCTCCAACATCGGCGGCACGGCGACCCTGATCGGCGACCCGCCCAACATTATGATCGGCAGCCGCGCTGGGCTGAGCTTTACGGATTTTATCGCAAACCTCGGGCCGATCATCCTGCTGGTCTTCATCGCGGTGTTCGCGGTGCTGTGGCTGATTTACCGCAAGAAGCTCAAGGTGGACGAGGAGAGCAAGAGGAAGATTTTCGAGCTCGACGAGAAGGTGTGCATCAAGGACCGGCCCCTTCTCATCAAGTGCTGCGCGGTATTGGGCCTGGTGGTGGCCGGGTTCATCCTCCACGACAAGCTCAACTATACGAACGGAATGATCGCGATCGCGGGCGCGACGCTGTTGGTGCTGGTCAGCCGCAGCGATATCGAGGACGCGCTCCTATCCATCGAATGGCCGACGATCTTCTTCTTCGCGTCGCTGTTCGTGCTGGTGGGCGCGCTGGAGGAGGTCGGGTTGATCGGGACGCTGGCGGGGATGATCACGGGCCTGGTCAAGGGCAACCTGCTGCTCGCCGGCATTCTCCTGCTCTGGTTCTCCGCGCTGGTTTCGGCGTTTCTGGACAACATCCCGTTTGTGGCGACGCTGATCCCGCTCATTCTGGGGCTGGGAGCGCAGGGCATCGACATCGGGCCGCTGTGGTGGGCGGTGTCGCTGGGCGCGTGCCTGGGCGGCAACGGCACGCTGATCGGCGCGTCCGCCAACGTGGTGGTCGCGGGGCTCGCGCATAAGCAGGGCTACAGCCTGACCTTCAGGGAGTACATGAAGATCGGGTTCCCGCTGATGGCGCTGTCCGTCGCGCTGTCGATGGTCTATCTGGTCGTGTTCTATCTGCTGTAAATCGGAACGGGAGGCGATGGCTGTGTCCGGGCAGGACAAGGAAAACGCAGGCCGCCATATGCAGTACATGTCGGCCCAGCAGGACCATATCGGCATGCTGCTTCGGCAAATGGGCGCGGACGTGAAACAGATCAACGGGCTGGTGTGCTTCGTGCGGTTCAATCTGGAGGGCACGGAGCTGTATTACGTGTACAATCTCAACGCGGACGATATGTATTTTCTCCAGCGCGTCAAACCCTACCCTATGAGCGCGGGCGTGTTTCCGGACGCGGCGGAAATTGCGGATTACATCGAAAGGGACCTGCACGCCTTCCAAAACGCGAAAAAAAGCGGCTGCTTTGACACCTTCGTATCGGCAAATAACCGCCTGGTCGCGCTTTCGCGGGGGCTGGAGGACGCCTTTCTGCACAGCAATATTCCCAAGCCCTATTGCGCAGCGGTCGACAAGGGCCTGAGCGCCCTGGAGCAAATGCTTATGGATATGCGGCGAGACGCGGGGCCGCTGACGCCGGACCCCTGACGGAATGAGGACAGCCTATGCAGCTGATGAGGCCGGACCTGGCCATGAAGGACGCGTTTGCGGAATTTACACGGGACTGGGAAACGCACAACGAGCCGATCGCCCCGGTTTCGGCGCGGCTGGACGGCCGCACCTACGAAACGTGGCTGGAGGATACCTGGCGGCTGGAAACCCAGCCCCGCGGCAATTACGTGCCCGCGGATACCTGGTTCTGGTTTGACGAAAGCGGCCGGATGGCCGGCATGATCACGCTGAGGCACACGCTCAACGATTTTCTGCTGCGCGTCGGCGGCCATATCGGCTACGGGGTCAGGCCGTCCATGCGGAGGCGGGGCCACGCGACCGCTATGCTGGCCGCCGTGCTGCCGCGCGCCAGGGAGCTGGGGCTTACGCGCGTGCTGGTTTCCTGCCATAAGGAAAACATCGCCTCCGCGGGTACAATCCGGAAAAACGGCGGCGTGCTGGAAAACGAGATCGTGGAAGACGGCCGCGTGGTGCAGCGGTATTGGATTGCGCTGTAAACGGGGAGCGGTATAAAAGGAGCGGCAGAGGTTCGACCTGCCGCACGGCCAATGACAAGCAAACGCCCGTCCAGACAGTATATTGTCCGGTCGTTCGCTGTGTTTGGGCGCCCTACTCCGTTTTGGTATAGGTATAGATTGCTCCGGGCACCGTGATATCCAAATTAACGGGATACGCGTACGGGTTCAGACGCGCCATGCGATAGGCGGTCACCTGCGGCACGAGCTCATACAGCAAATCCTGTCCCCGTACCAGATCGACTTTTGTCAGCGTTACCGCAGCGCCCGGATCCGAAAGTGTGGAAACATTCTCCACATAGGCATCCGAAACCGGGTCATATTCGGTGGTGCCGCTGCAGATCCAGTAGGCGTCGGCGGTTGCGTCGTAATCGGCGCTGCAGAAACGGCTGGAGTACCATTCCAACCCGCGTTCTTTTCCATAGCTCCATTCCTGCGTAATCGTCATGGCTGCCGGATCAATATTGTAGAGCACTGCACGGGAGTAGTGCGCCGTGTTCCGTTCGTCCTCGGGCGTGACCGTTTTATACCGGTTGGTTCCATTGTCAAACATCAGGATATGCGTGGAATCAAGAAACGTCGCGTCGTGCTGGGCGTAATTCCATTCAAAATCCGCCTGGCCCTCCGCGGGCGTGAAAAACAGCGATAAATCCGTATTGCTCCAGCCTTCCGGATTTCCTAAAATCCAGTTGATCGTTTTACTTTGCTTGTCCACAGAGACGACCGCGTCGATACCGCGACAGGACAAAAGAACGCTGCCGGTGGCTCCGTCGTAGGAAATCGCGTTGATATGGGCCCAGTCCTTTTCCCGATAGGACGTTCCGCTGCCGTCCGTGGAATCCATAATCTCACTGAGATCGAGGTCCCAGACGATATTCCCCGTCACATGGTCCACCTCGACAATGCGGTCCATCAGCACGGCGAGATCGTCCTGCGAGGAGGCTATCATGTAGTTGCCGTTCGGCAGGACCAGGATTTCGTGATGAAAACCGCCAGGCAGAAGGAACTGCCGGTAAACGCGCCCACAGAGATCGACCTCCATGAATCCGCCGTTTGCTTCCGAATCCAGAGCTGTGTTATCGGAGCAAACCAAAAAACGGCCGTTTGGAAGCTGGCGCAGAGGCGTGGTTCGCCTGGCCGGGAACTCGGCATAATAGCGCAAATCGCCATGGCTGTCGTAAGCGATCACGCACTGTGTGTTGCCGATGGTTAGGAAGGTCAGCTTCGAAGTGTCGAAAGCAATTCCCGCCGGCACGGTCACGTTGCCCGTGAGTAAGGCTTCGTTGTTGAGGGCTTCTGTTTCGATCATGACCGCGGCCATGCTCCCGTCGGGTAATGATAGTTCAACGGTGTTGCTTTCATCCGCGTAAAGGCCGATCACAGGCAGAATATGCCGGGTGGCGGCTGGGAATTCCGCTGTGACGTCATCCGCCGGATCATGCCCTTTAACCGTCATGGATACCGTGGTTTCCTCCGCCGTATCAAAGATGAGCAGGGCGCACAGCGGTACGTTGCCATAGGGGTTCACCACGCAGAGCGGGTCCGAAAACGTATAGCCGAACGCGGCTTCCCCAAGCAGCGCCGCGTCGGTTTCATTCTGCGCGTCCATAGAAGAAGCGACCGCGGTATACATTAGCTGCACCGTTTCGCTTGCCGCCAGAGCGGTTGCGCAGGAAAGGAGCAAACTGAGGGACAGCGCCCATGCGAGAAGATTGCGGCCTGTTTTTTGATTTCGCATCGTTATTCTTCCTCTATTCATGAAAGTTTATTGTATCCAGCCGGGCTATAAGGCTCGAGTACGGGCGGAAAAGGCATCAGGCTGGCGCACCCCGCGGCTCGCCGGGATATTAAGGTATTGGATACCGAAACGCCGCTCCTTCTTGCGTATATACAAATGCCGCTCCGGAGAGATTCGCAGTACCGGGAATCTCAAAGCAGGCATATCCAGATGCGGCGCCTAGCGACAGCTTTGTACCGCTGATACGCTCATAGCCATGATCAGTTAAAAAGGTATCCTTCGCTCGGGAATACGCGCTTCCATCTGCTAAAACCAGCGTAAGGTCAGCCCAGTCAAACGTCGATTTTATCGGGAGTTCTTTGGTCACTTCCAGGTGAAACAGGGCGTACCGCATGCCCTTGGCGGGTGCGTTATCGTAGGTGACCGTTTTAGTGGAACCGTCGTATTGCAGTACATTGGTATCGGTATGGAGCGTATCCAGTAAATCCGAGCGCAGAACCGTGACCATCCAGACGGCATCCACAGTTTCTTCGGTGACGGCGGCGGCCTCGGGAGCGACAGTGGCAGCTGCTGTTGGTGCAGGAGAAGGCGCAGCGGTAAAAGTGGCTGTCGGCACGGGACTGATCCCGTATTTCCCCCAGATTTGATCCGGAATTACAATCCTCGGGATTTCTCCTAAATGAAGGTCTGTGATATTCTCCGTGTAGATGTTCATGCGCTCGCAGCGGTACGGATAATATTCATTGTTTTCAAAAACGCTTTGCGCAAGGCATTCCCATATCAGCTTGCCGTTTCGGTTCACTTCAAGATATATACCGTGATGAGAGGGAACGTCTCCGGTATGTTCCACTGCAAACGTGCCCAAAATGTTTCCGTTCCCCAGCAGGTTGGCGTCTCCGCACCAGTATGAAAACAATTCCAAATGGTTTTTTCCGTACGACCAGACTTGCTCGACGGTTCTCTCTTTTTCGTGGATACGATACTGTACAAGCCTGGAATAATCGGCGTCAACATCTTCATTCACGATGCTGCGGCTGGACCCGTTATCAAACAGCAAGATATCAACGGTATCATCGTTTTGATCCTGATCAGGCAGGATCTGAATGGCGTGTTGATTGTACGGCCATTCAAAATCATCCCCGATTGGCTGCAGCATGTACTGTTGGTACATTTCCAGGTAACCTGTTGGATCGGTGAGCATCCACTGAATTTGCCCATCCCAGTCAACGCGCAACACCAAAGATTGAAAATTGCTGGAGACGATCATATCGCCTTGATATTCCACGACAGAGTTCATATGCATCCAGTCGACGTTATCCATGAACTCTGCATGGCCGTACGTTCTGGTTCGTTCCAATACTGTTTTGAAATCCAGAATGTTCAAAATTCTGCCGTTGACTGTTGAGATTTCGTACAAAATATCCTCGACTGTCCAGCGATGCTCCGGTTCGCTTCCTGTAACAATCCACGAATCATGATCGGTCTGGAACAGATCGTGGTGGGAGCCTAACGGGGAATAGTAATATGCAAACACTTTCCCCAAAACGTTGATCACCGAGAAGGAGGTATCTCCCCGATGATCGCCTTTTCCAATGATAAAACCTTCCTTGCAATCCCTAAAAAAGAACAATTCTATGTCGTTGATATAATTTGGAAGGTACCAACGGATGGCTCCGTTGCAGTCAAAAGCAAACGGGTAATTAATATGGTTCAGTCCCATGGATGGAAAGTTCAGCCCTTCGGCATAATTTGCTTCATCCACAGTCTCGGCAATCAGCACGAACCTGGTAAAGAAACTGGGAAGCGGCTCGGTGACAATTTCCAGCACTGTCTCATTTTGGGCGCCGTCCTGTCCGGTTGCCGTTAAGATAACCGAATTAACCCGGTCGGGATACAGCCCCAAAATGGGGATCGTATGGCGGGTAGTATAGCTGTCAAACGTAAAGTCTACATCTGCTTTGAGCGTATCGCCCTGCACGTGCACGGAAATCCGGGCGGGGGTATCCGTTTGGAACAGCGCGATAGCCGTTAGCGGGGATTCGCCGTAGGGATCAAGCTGTACATAAGGAGATTCAAACGTGTATTCCCCGTTTTCAAGCGCTTGCAACAGCCCGGCGTCGGTCGCCTCTTGCTTCGTTACGGTTGTGCCTATTTCGCCAAGATGCAAGAGATCGTATACGGCCGAGGTTGGGGTTGGAGCTGGGGTTGGCAACTGTGTTAAATTTTCGGGCTCGGCCGACGCCTCGGGTACGGTTGTATCTTGTGGCGTGGTGGTTGATGCCGGTGTTTGGTCCGCTTTTTGAAGCGCGATCAACATGCTGCTTGACAGGATCAAGGTCAGCAGGATTGCGGCAATCAGACCGAGTATCCACTTAGTTCCGTTACTCATGGCGCGTCTCCTTGTCCCTGTTTTCCTTTTATCGAATACAACGCACAGCAGGAACAGAAGCAGCGGCGCGATTATAGCTGTTGTAATCGTAAGCAAACCATATCGTAGGCTTCTCATGTTGCTGAATACTGTGAGAATATCAAAGTCTCCCAAATTTTGCAAGAACTTTTCGCTTATACCACCCAGCTGATAAGGCTAGAATAAGCGCCATACCACATCCATTTTTTCTCGGACGTGGTAATCGCCCGCATAAAATGATCGCGCAGGACAAGAATGATGAAAGCAGTGAGAAACACCAGGACAAATCCATGAGAAACCAGTATTTGGTTTTCTCTTTAATTGTATCAGCATTCCGGTCGTGCCGAAAACTGGACGTATTTCAGCTTCTTTGGTCAGGTGCCAAAACAGGGCGGTAACGCTTGCCGTTCAGGCGAACCGCGTCAGCTTACTTTTGGGGATGGAATGAATGATGCGGCTGCGTGTACAGCTGGCGCATCGGCCGGTTTGTCCATCAGCATACAAACCCATTTGGGCAACAGGCAGGAAATCGGTTGTCCGGTTCATGGGGTGTCGGACAAAACGGGTTTTCAGAAACTCCGGTCCTTTATTTGGAGCCTACAATCATTTTCGCAGGCTGCGGCGCTTGTCTTTGGGTAGTTTGCATTCGATAAACGCCCACAGCTCGTCGTCCGGGACGTCGGCTTGGCCGTCGGGCAGGAGGAACGCCCGCGTGGGCAGCACGTACAGGTAGACGGCTCCCTTGGCGCGGTATGCCATATGGAGCTTTTCCCACGGCAGGATGAGCTCCTCTTCCTTGTTGACCGCCGAGTGGACGGTCACGTCCCGGTCCGTAAGCTTAAGCGTATACACCAGGCGGGGCAGGCAGTACTTGATGATGTTCTCGCGCAGGCTGAAATAATAGGAGGTGAAATAGATCGCCGGCAGCCCAAGCCCGATCGCCAGCAGCACGCCGCCAAGGAGCCCGGACTGGGGTTTGTCCGTCTGGAAAAACAGATAGACGGCAAACCCCAGCAAAATGACCGCAAACCAAACGGGCAGCCGCCAGCGATGCTGGCGGTGGAAGGTATCGAAGGTCGCGAACCGCCGGAAGGTTACTTTGTCCAGTTTCACGGAGATGGTGACCGTTTTTTCTTCGCTCATACCAAAGCCTCCGATTCAATCCTGAGAATATTGTGCCACAATCGGAACCGGATTTCAAGCGGCGGGAAGCGGAGGCGGCTGCGACCCGGATGAAACTTTCGTGTAATATTTTCCGGTAAAAGTAGGGTAATTTTCTTGTTGGAGGTCGAATACAACTTTTGAACGGGGCGAGAGGAATACTAGTATGCAAAAGGAATTTCGGGGGTTTTTAGCCCCTCGGATATCCGCAATCTTGTATACAAAAACGGATTTAATTTTGAAAAACCATTGACGCTAATATATTAGTATGTTACAATATCTATAAAACAGGAGGGCCACCCGGCGCGCTCTGCTGAACAATTCAGAATCGAATAAGGAGGCAAACAAATGAAAAAGTATCTCGCTATCTTGCTGTCCGCCGTGATGGTTTTCGGCGCGACCGCAGCCCTGGCAGACACCGTTACCCTGGTGTACGCCGAAGTGAACCCCATTACGTCCCTGATGGGCCAAACCGCCCAATTCTTCGCGGATAAGGTCGCGGAGTATTCCGGCGGCACGGTTGCGATCGACATCCAGGCCGGCGGCGCCATCGGCAACGAAGCCGACGTCGTAGACGGTATGGTTGGCGGCGCGGGCATGGTGGATATGTGCCGTATCTCCAACTTTACCCTCAACGCCTATGGCTGCACGCAGATCCAGCTTCTCTCCATGCCCTATACCTTCACCGGCCGCGACCACTTCTGGGCCTTTGCCGCCAGCGACCTGGGCAAAGAGATCCTCAACGACGGCAATGCCAAGGGCATCGGCGTCTTCGGCCTGTTCTATGTTGAGGAAGGCTTCCGCAGCTTCTTCTTCAAAGAGCCCGTGGAGGATATCACCGGCATGGCCAACAAGAAAATCCGCGTCGCTCCCGACCCCATCATGACCGGCGTTGTGTCCGGCCTTGGCGCCAACCCCACGAGCGTCAGCTTCACCGAGCTCTACCAGGCGCTGAACACCGGCGTGGTTGACGGCGCGGAACAGCCCATCGCCAACTACTACTCCAACCGCTTCCATGAAGTGGCTCCCTACATGATCCTCGATCAGCACACGCTGGGCTGCGGCTCCGTGATCATCACCAACACCGCGTGGGACAGCCTGACCGCCGAGCAGCAGGACGCCATCCTCAAGGCGAGCGCCGACGCCAGCGAATTCAACAAGAACCTTTCCGCGAACTATGAAGCGGAGGCCAAGGCGACCCTGATCTCCGAAGGCGCAACCTTCTACGATGTCACCGACCTGGCCCCCTGGCAGGCCGCCGTGGCGGATGTGATCGCGACCAGCGTTCCCGCCGGCTATGAAGCGGACTACCAGGCCATCCTTGACATGGCTCCGTAAACTACGCCTTACCCACACATTACCTTACGGCGCAGGACAGAGCTTGCACAGGGCGCTGTCCTGCGCCTTTTCCGGATTCTCCGCCAGTGCTCCGGTTGAAGGAGGCTCTTTATTATGCCGAAGTTCTTGCTTGCCATGGATAAGCTCAAACCGTTCTATGATAGTATCGACAGGGTGCTGATGGTTGTCTGTAAGCTTTTACTGATTGCCGATATCGGTATCACGTCGTTTGCGGTCGCGGGCCGCTATATCTCGTTTATTCCCGACCCGATGTGGTCGGAGGAGCTGGTGCTGACGGCGATGGCGTATATGGCGGTGCTGTCCGCGGCGATTGCGCTGCGCCACCACCGGCATATCCGTATGTCGGCGTTTGACAAGTGGATACCCAAAAAACTCCTCCATGTGCTGGACCTGATCGTGGACGCGTTTGTTCTCGCGTTCGGCGTTTTTATGGTCGTGCTCGGGTTCAAGTATGCCTTGACTCTCGGTGTGAACGGGTTTTATATCAGCATCCCGTCGCTGTCGCGTTTCTGGGCGTTTTTCCCGGTTCCTCTGGCTGGAATCTGCATGATCATTTTTGAAATCGAGATTATTTTTAAGCATATCAAGGCGTTCTACGAGAAGGATGAGCCCTGCGATCCGACCGCGTCGCTGTCGGAAGAAACGAAGGTGGCGCTAAAGGAAGCCAATATCACGATCGACGCCTGTGAACCGCAAAACAAAGGAGGGGACGCAACATGAGCACGCAGGAAATCGCAACCCTGATCCTGCTGGGCAGCTTCCTTCTGATGGTCCTGTTCCGTTTCCCCATCGCTTATGCCGTAGGAATTTCCTCGGTGCTTTGCCTGATCTACCTGGGCCGCCCCCTCACCATCATGGCGCAGCAGATGGTGCGCGGCATCAGCTCCTTCAGTCTCATGGCGGTGCCGTTTTTCATCACGATGGGCTGCATCATGGGCTCGGGCGGCATATCGCAGAAGCTGATCGCGCTGGCGGATTCCATCGTCGGCTGGATGCGCGGCGGCCTGGCGCAGGTGAACATCGTAGCCAGTTACTTTTTCGGCGGCATTTCCGGCTCGGCCGCGGCGGATACCGCGTCCCTGGGGTCCATTCTGATTCCCATGATGGTGGAGCAGGGCTATGACGCCGATTTTTCCACTGCCGTTACCATCACCTCGTCCTGCGAAGGCCTGCTCGTACCTCCCAGCCACAACATGGTCATCTACGCAACGACCGCGGGCGGCGTATCGGTCGGCAGTCTCTTTCTCGCCGGATATCTTCCCGCCGCGGTGCTTGCGCTGACGCTGATGGTCGGGTCGTATATTATCTCCGTCAGGCGGGCATACCCCAAAGGCAGCAAATTCAACCTGAAAACCTTCTTTATTCAGTTGTTTCGCTCGTTCTGGGCGCTGGCGACGATCATCATCGTGGTAGTCGGCGTGATCGGCGGCGTGTTCACGCCCACGGAATCGGCGGCAATCGCAGTGCTCTACTCGCTGTTTATCAGCTTGTTCGTGTACAAGGGCCTCAACGCGAAAGGGCTTTGGAAGGTGCTGGGCGACGCCGTGAACCTGCTGTCCATCGTGCTGATACTGATTTCGACTTCCGGCCTGTTCGGTTTCCTGCTGGCGTACCTCAAGGTACCGCTGCTGGCTTCCAACGCCATCATGTCCATCACGCAAAACCCGATCGGGCTGGCGCTGTTGATCAACCTGATCCTGCTTGTCCTCGGATGCGTGATGGACATGGCCCCGATCATCCTGATTGCGACGCCCATCCTCCTGCCGCTGGCGACCTCGATCGGAATCGATCCGATCCAGTTCGGCGTTCTGATCGTTTTGAACTGCGGCATCGGGCTGCTGACTCCGCCGGTGGGCGCGGTGCTGTTTATCGGTTCCGCAGTGAGCAAGGTGCCCATGGAGCGCGTAGTGAAAGCTACCTTTCCGTTCTATGTTTGCATGATCATCACGCTGCTGCTGGTGACGTTCATTCCGCAAATCAGCCTTTGGATACCGTCGCTGTTCAAATAGCCTGATACGTATCCCCCTTGACAAAAGGGGGATACGCTTTTGGCTTCTCTTTTTTCGCAATCCGTGCCATACTAGCATAAAGGATGTGCTCCCCATATGAAGATGACGTTCCGGTGGTTCGGAGAGAAATTCGACACCGTAACCCTTGCGCAGCTTAAGCAGATTCCCGGGATTGCCGGGATTATCACGACGCTGTACGATACAAAGCCGGGCGAGGAATGGGAAGCGGGCGCCATCGCCGCCGTGAAAAAGCAGGTGGAGGACGCGGGTCTAAAAATCCTCGGCATTGAGAGCGTGAACATCCACGACGCGATCAAAGTCGGCACGCCGGAACGGGACCGGTATATCGAGAATTACATCCGCACCATCGGGAAGCTCGGATCGGCGGGCATCCCGATGGTTTGCTACAACTTTATGCCGGTGTTCGACTGGACGCGCTCCGACCTCGCCAAGGTGCGGCCGGACGGGGCCACCGTGTTTGCCTACGACCAGCGCGAGATCGACAGGATCGACCCCACCCGTATGTTTGAGCAGATGGAGAGCGGCGCCAAGGGCTTCCTTTTGCCCGGATGGGAACCCGAGCGCATGGCGCGCATCAAGGAACTGTTTCAGATGTACCGGGAGGTTGACGAGGATACGCTGTTCAATAACCTGTGCTACTTCCTAAACGCCGTCATGCCCGCCTGCGACCGCTACGATGTGAACATGGCCATCCATATCGACGATCCCGTCTGGAGCGTGTTCGGCCTTCCGCGCATCATTACGGGCAAGGAGAAGATCCAAAAGCTTCTCCGCGCCGTGCCCAACAAGCGCAACGGGGTTACGCTGTGCACGGGATCATTATCCTCCAATCCCGACAACGATATTCCCGACATTATCCGCGCCCTTTCGGACCGCATCCACTTCATGCACATCCGCAACACACGGCATACAGCCCCCGGCGTGTTCGAGGAAGCCGCGCATTACGCGGCGGACGGATCGCTGGACATGGTGGAGATCATGCAGGCGCTTGTCGACATAGGGTATAATGGTCCTGTCCGGCCCGATCACGGGCGCGCGATCTGGGGCGAGGTTTCCATGCCCGGTTACGGGCTGTACGACCGCGCGCTGGGCAGCCAGTACCTGCTGGGGCTGTACGACGCCTTAGTCAGACAAAAGGAGAAAAAGAAATGAAACTATCCCTGCAAAGCGTGCAGGCTTTGGCCGCGAAAGGTTATCTGATTCCCGGGTTCGATATCCCCGCCATGCGGGAAAACACAAAAAAAGCCCCGCGCTGGATTCACTTCGGCGCGGGGAACATCTTCCGCGCGTTTCCGGCGGTGCTCGTGCAAAAGCTGCTCGAGGCGGGCGAAACGGACGCGGGCCTCAGCGTGGCCGAGTGCTACGACGAGGAGATCGTCGACGCGGGCTTTGCCCCCTTTGACAATCTGACTGTCGCCGTATCCCTGAAGCACGACGGGAGCGTGGACAAGCGTGTGGTCGGCTCCATCGCCGAGGCGCTGCGCTACAGCCGTGATTTTGCGCGCATTCAAGAAATCCTGACGGCGAAAAGCCTGCAGATCGTCTCCATGACGATCACCGAAAAGGGCTACGCCGTGCGCGCCCCCGAACAGGAGACGATGGATAACCCCGCAACCATTATCGCCAAGCTCTGCAAGCTCCTCCACGCGCGCTTTTCGGCGGGAGCGTATCCCGTGGCGATGGTGAGCCTGGACAACTGTTCCCATAACGGCGACCTGCTCAAGGCGGGCATTTTGTCCGTCGCCGAAAGCTGGTGGCGCAGGGGGGTTGTCGACCAGGCATATTTAGACTATCTGAACGATCCCGCGCGCGTGTCCTACACCTGGTCGATGATCGACAAAATCACCCCCCGCCCGTCCGAGGGCGTGCTGCAGATGCTCAAGGACGACGGGCTGGAAGGCATGGACGTCGCGGAAACGGCGAAGCATACCTTCGTGAGCGCGATGGTGAACGCCGAGGAATGCGAATACCTGGCCATCGAGGACAGCTTTCCAAACGGCAGGCCGCCGCTGGAAAAAGCCGGCGTGATCTTCGGCGCCAGGGAGACTGTGGACAGGATCGAGAAGATGAAGGTATGCACGTGCCTTAACCCACTGCACACCGCGCTGGCGGTTTTCGGCTGCCTGCTCGGGCATAAGCGAATCAGCGAGGAGATGCGCGACGTGACGCTCGTGCGCATGATCCGCGAAATCGGGTATACCGAGGGCATGCCCGTGGTGGTGGATCCCGGCATCATGTCGGCGGAACAGTTTATCGGCGAGGTGCTCACCAAGCGCTTCCCCAACCCGTTCGTGCCCGATACGCCCCAGCGCATCGCCTGCGATACCTCCAAAAAGCTGCCGGTACGTTTCGGCGAAACCCTGAAGGCCTACGTCGCGCGCGGGAAGGACGACCTTTCCTTCCTCAGCATGATCCCGATGGTGTTCGCGGGCTACGCGCGCTACCTGACCGGGATCGGCGACGACGGCAAGCCCTTCGCCCTTTCCCCCGACCCCAACTTGGAGGAGCTGCAAAAGCTGGTCGCGGGCTACGAGTTCGGCAAGCCCTTTGATACGAAAAAGCTCCGCCCCCTGTTCCAAAATCCCGAGTACTGCGGCGTGAACCTGTACGAACACAACCTCGGCGAAAAGGCGGAGGGGTACTTTGCGGAGATGAATCAAGGGATTGGGGCAATACGCAGAACCATCGAAAGACATCTCTAATAACCCGCTGAAAAAACCCCCATCTGCTTCTGCGGCCTCGCTCCGGCGCAACGCCTGAGCGAGGCTACGCCATTCGTTTTCTATGAAAACTCGTTGGCTAGTCGGCCATACGGCTTCCCTTGGTGTTAGCTTCGCCGGCAAATCGCATCACTTACACTACGAGTAAGCTCAGCTCCTTGCCGCCTTGCCGCCTAGCAGCTGGGGCTTTTTGAGCAGGTTATTCATATCTCCATGCAGATCTCTTTTTAAAAGCAACTATCGTAGAAGAAAATCCTTATTGGCCGCGCAATGCGCGGCCTATGGTGTGATTGTAAAGGGCATAGCCCTTTACTGGGGGATGGGGGACAACGCCCCCATCGTTCTACTTCCACACCCCGTCCAGCGCGGACTTGGCCAGCGCCGGGTCGGCGGAGACGATCAGGACGGTCTGGAGGCCGCGGGTCCTAAGGACTGCGTTTTCGAGCTTGGGGACCTCGTCGGGCTGGTAATCGCGGTACTGGAGGATGAAGCTGTCCAGATAGGCCGAGAGGGCGGCCTGGACGGCGGCCAGGGCCTTTTCGTCTGCGGCGGTCAGCACGGCGATCTGCTCCGCCGTCACGCGCGTGCCGTCCATGGACATGGCGGCGTCCGTCAGCAGGGCGGCGTCGATACCCAGGTATTTCTGCAAAAGCTTGTCGCTCAGCGGAACCAGCTCGCTGAATGGCTGGGCCTGCTCCACCGCCGCCAGCACGTCGGCGCAGGGGACAGGCTGCGCGGCGCCCGGGCCGCAGGCGGTCAGAACATAGAGCATCACCAGAGCCAGCAGCGCCAGGCCGGCCTTTTTGAACGGTTGCATCAATTTACCCCCTTTTCCGGTGTCTGTTCGCATATCGGCAGGGCGTGTGTGTACAGGTAGTCCGCGAGCAGCTGATACCCGGCGGATTTCAGGTGATACCCATCGTCTGCGGCGTATTTGCGCAGCGTTTGCCCGTTTTCATCCGCCAGCTGAGCGTAGACGTTCAGGAAGTAAATGCCATGCATGCCGGCCAGCGCCTCAAGCCCCTGGTTGTATGCGGCGACCTTCGCTTCCGTCAGGTAGGGGTAGCGCTCCCGCACCTTTGGCGTGACGGGCGGGATGGAGATCAGGTAGATCAGCGTGTCGGGCAGCGCCGTGATGAAATAGTTCAGCAGCTCGTTCATCTCCGCGAGCACGTCGGCGGGCAGCTTGATATCCACGCCGTTGGACCCCAGCATGATGTACAGCTTCTCCGGCGCAAGGCTGATCACGGTATCGGCCATGGTCAGGTATTGGTCGCCGGACGGGAAGTTCTTGTTGTGCATCGCGCCCCTGGGGGACATGCCGATCCGCGCCACGAAGGTCGCGTGGTCGATGCAGCCGGAGAGCTCCACGCCGGTCATGAGCGAGCAGCCGATCAGGACGGCGCCGTCGAAATACGCGTCCGGCACCCGTTCGCACAGCGGCACGGCGGGCGGGGGATACGCCGCGGTATCGACCGGCTGCGCGGACCGCACGACCGGGCCGTACGCCTGCGCAAGCGCGGCAGCCGGGAATATCAGCAAGATACAAACGACGGCAAGGATACGCCTGGTCAAGGTTACTCCGCCTCCCATCCTGTTTGCAGGATCAGGCTCCGGTCATTGAGCAGGGTTGTCAGCCCGCAGACGAACAACAGATTCTTTGCGCCCGAGGCCGCATAGGCCTCCGGCAGGGGCTCCAGGGTGTACCGGGGATCAAACACTTCCACGCGCGCAAAGTGCTGCGCCAGCAGCGGCAGGAGCGCGTTGGCAAAGCTGTCCTTCACGACGAAGAGAACGCCCTCGCCCGGCCCGTACAGCGTGCTGCGCCCGGGGTTGCCGTACAAAACCGCGGCGTATTTGTCGCGCCGGCCGAGCAGCCGCTCGTCCAAAAGCCCCGGCATGGTTTCGCCGCGGATTTCGAGGGTGATCCCCGCGGGTTCGTCAAAGGTAAACGTGTCCGCCGGGAAGAAGGGGCGCGGGGCTTTGGCGTAGTACCCTCCGTAAAATCCATCGTAGCGCAGGCGTTCCACGTCCGTTTTGGGCGTGATCCCCCACATCCCGCACAGGGCCTTGTACACGGCTTTCACGCCGTCCGCCGTCCAGTGGTGGTCGCTGCGGTAGTACGCCGCTTCCCCGAGCGGCAGCAGCGCGGACAGCGTATCCAGCCATGCAAGCCCGCTCAGGCCGCGCATGTCCTCAAGCAGCGCTTTTTGGTCCAGGGGCCGGTAGAAAGGCGGCAGGCGCTCCGGCGTGACGGCGGCGGACAGCGGCGCGATCACCGCCGTTGTGTCCGCATGGGCCGCGGCGGCGAGCTCGCCCATCGCGTTCGCGTTTTCCAGCGCCGTAGAGGTATTCATGTACTGTGTGTCCGCCATCAGGCGGCTGCCCAGCAGGATGCCGTTTTTCTCCGTGCGGAGCATGGCGGCGTCCAGCCCGTTCTGCAACAGGATGAACTGGTCGCGGCCGATGAAGTGGTCGGTCAGATAGTCCTCCGTCTGCCGGGTCACGTCCCCGGACAGAATGCCCTCCGCGGTGACGGCGAACGGCTCCGCGAGCGTGCGGTTTTCCATATCGGAGCGCTCCCGGCGCGGAGATAGCACCGTAAGGAGCATGAGCGATACTAGGACCGCCATGCAGAGGATGTACAGGGGCATCCGCTTGATCGATTGCATCCTGCCGCCCTCCTAAAACCGGAAGTAGAGGAACGGGTTGTAGGAATCGCCCAGCAGGCAGGCGACGCTTAAAATCAGCAAGCCCCCGTAGGCTGCGCAGCGCACGGCGGCGTTATGGGACAGTGCGGCCGTAACCCGCCTTACGACGGGCGGAATGCAGGCGAGAACGGACACCAGCAGCAGGACGAAATCGTTTCGTAAATAGTATAGCACATCCGGTCCCATCCGCAGGGAGAACATGCGCTCAAGGTAGGCAAGCCCCATCGCGAGGTCCTCAAAGGCGAACAGCACCCAGCCCAGCAGCACCACCAGCAGCGTGTAGAGGTAGCGGCTGAACGTGCGGCGGCCGATCCAGCGCTTCAGCACCGTGCGTTCCAGCGTCAGGAAGATGAAATAGTACAGGCCCCACAATACGAAGTTCCAGCTCGCTCCGTGCCACAGGCCCGTGAGCAGCCAGACCACAAGCATGTTGAAGATTCCGCGCGCCGTGCCCCGGCGGTTGCCGCCCAGCGGGATATACACGTAGTTGCGGAACCAACGGCTCAGCGTCATGTGCCAGTGCCGCCAGAACATCGTAATCGAGGTCGTGGCGTAGGGATGGTCGAAGTTGGCCGGAAAGCGGAAGCCCAGCATCCGTCCCATGCCGATGGCCATCAGCGAATAGCCCGCGAAATCGAAATAGATCTGCAGACCGAACGCGGCGATGCACAGCCACGCCGCGGGCGAGGAGAGCGTGGCAAACCCGGCGCCCCCGGCGCGCGCCCATAAAATCCCCAGCTGGTTTGCCAGCAGCACCTTTCCGGCCAGGCCCTTGATGAACAGCATCATGCCGGTTTCCAGGTCGTCCGCGCTGAGCGTCCGGACCTTCAACTGCTCCTTGATTTCCACAAAATTGACGATCGGGCCCGCGATCAGCTGCGGGAACAGGAGCAAAAAGGTCGCGTAATCGGTCAGGCTTTTCTCCGCTTTAATCCGGCCGGCGTATACGTCGATCAGGTAGCCCATGGCCTGGAAGGAGAAAAAGCTGATCCCCAGCGGCAGCGAAACGTGCGGGGACAACGCCCGAAGCCCCACGGCGGTCAGGAAAAAATCGGCGTACTTGTAAAAGCACAGGGCGCCCAGATCGACGCCCAGGGCAATCACCAGCCAAAAGCGCCGCCGGCCCGCGCGGCTGTGGTCCATCACCATGCCCAGCAGCCAGTTGCTCAGCGCCAGCGCGGCGATCAGCGGCACATAGCGGATCTCGCCCCATGCATAGAAAAAAACGCTGGCAAGCAGCAAAAAAAGGTTGCGCAGGCGGGCGGGCAGGACGCGGTGCAAAAGCATGACGGCGGGAAAGAAAAAGCACAAAAACAAAAGACTGGAAAACAGCATGCTGGATCTCCTTCCCGGCTGCTTTGCACGGAGCGGGGGCTTCCATGCGCTTTACCTGCTTCTCAAAGGGCATGAAACGTGATAAAAAAAGAGTAGCATACTCATTTTTTGTTGTCAATTTGATGTGCCCGGCCCGTGCGGTTTCGTGTTCGAATTCCCGCCGGTTCGGCCGCCCCGGGGGAACGCTTCCGCCCCGCCGGGCGGAAGGCCGTTTCACGCTATGTTTTCGTTGACTTATGCACCATAGGCATGTAAAATAAATAAGTTAGAATAAACAGCCCGTCATAGTACAATACATGCACTTATAGTCCCATTGCGCAGCCTGCGCCGGAGAGAAACAGAAGCATGAAAACGATCGCGACGACCCGCCGATTAGTCGCATGCGGCGATACGAAATCACGCTATCTGCAGCAATACTTTTTCGTGATCCTGATCGGGATTCTTAACGCCGTATCCGCGTATGCGCTGGGTATGGTGACGCAGAGCCTGACCCTGTATAACGGGCAAAACCTGCCGCAGCGCTTAGCGCTGTTCGCTTCGGCGATCGCTGCCGTCGCGCTTTTGGAATGGTACCGCTCCGTGCGCATGACGCGGCTTGCGGAGACCGCCGAATCCAACTACCGAAAGATCACCGCCCGCGCTTTGCTAAAAGCGGAGTACCAAAGCATCCAAAAGCTGGAGACCGGCGACCTGATCAGCCGCGTTGTGGCGGATTGCCGGTTTGCGGCGGCCAACAGCGAGCACCTGATCAATGGGCTGCGCCATATGCTGATCCCCGTCATACTGGTGGTGGTCATGTTCGCGGTGGACTGGCGCGTCGGGCTCGGGTACACGATTGCGCTCATCCCCGTGCTTTTTTACCCGAAGCTGACCAAAAACTCGCTGTCGGAGATCCCGCCCTACCGCAAGGCATTTGCCGCGATGAACGGGCAGGCGAAGGACCTGATCCAAAACCGGGTCACGGTGAAGGCCTACCGTCTGCAGCAAAAGGCGGACGTCTGGGTAAACGAGGTGGTGGAGGACTACCGCAAAAAGGGCGTCCGCGGAATCGGGAAAATTTACACGGCCAATTTCTCGGCGCTCGCGATCAACGTGGTACCGATGTTCGGATGCGCGATCGTCGGGGCGCTGCTTTTATTCCGGGGACAGTTTGCGGTGGACGCGTTCATTATGGTCATGATGCTTTCGTCCCTCGCCACCGAGGAGCTTTTACAGCTGCCCAACGTGCTGGTGAACTACCCGTCGGGCGTGGTCGCGGCCGGCCGCCTGTTCGAGCTTTGGGATATGCCCGCCGAAACGGGCGGCGGGGAAACGACGGCGAGGTACAGGCCGGCCATCGCGTTCAGGGACGTAACGTTCCGCTATCCCGAGCAGGACCCGGCGGAGGCGCCGCTTCTCGACGGACTGAGCTTTTCGGTACGGAAGGGGGAAAAGGTGGCGCTGGTCGGGCAATCGGGCTGCGGCAAGAGCACGGCGCTCAAGCTGATCACCGGCCTGCTCCGCCCGCAGGAGGGTTCGGTTACGGTGCTCGGCGTACCGGTGGAGAAATGGAACCTGGAGGCGCTGCGCGCGCATATGAGCGTTTTGCAGCAGGAGCCGTTTGTGTTCAAAGGCTCGGTGAAGGACAATATGCTGCTGGGCAATCCGCAGGCCGACGAGATGACGCTCGCCCTGGCAGTGGACCACGCAAAGCTCGGCCAGTGGATTGGGCAGCAGCCCGACGGCTGGCATACCGATACGGGCGAGCACGGCGCGCTGCTCTCCGGCGGGCTTCGCCAGCGCGTGGAGCTGGCGCGGCTGTTTCTAAAGGACGCGCCCATCGAACTGATGGATGAGGCGACCTCGGCGCTTGACTCCCACCACCAGAAGGAAATCCTCGCGTCCCTGCGGGAGAACGGGGCGGACAAAACCCGCGTCGTTGTCGCGCACCGCCTGTCCACAGTCATCGATTCCGACCGCATCCTGTTCCTCCACCAGGGTAAAATAGCCGAGGAGGGCACCCACGAGCAGCTTCTGGAGAAGCGCGGGCTGTACTACGGGCTGTACACCGCGCAGGAGAAGGGGGAACGGGATGGCGGATAACGCAAACGTGCGCTTCGCAAGCGTGATGAAGACCGTCTTCCGCCTGATCCGCATGGGCATGCCCAAGTGGCTTTTATGCCTGCTCGGGGTGACGCTGGCGGGGATCGGCGGCTATATGCTCAGCCTTCTGTTCGGCCTGATCATGAGCGTGACCATGCGCTGCTATGAGGCGGGGACGTCCGCCGTGCCGAGGCTGACCATCATGCTGGGGATGCTGGCGTCGTTTGTTCCGCTGGTGGTGCTAGGCTACCATTTTAACCTGCGGGGCGGGCTGAGCATCCGCGCGTCCATCCAGAAAAAGCTGCTGTCGGCCTGGCTTCGGCAAACGGAAGCTTACGCGTCGCGCCGCCATTCGGGCGAGGCGATGACGCTGCTGACCTCGGACATGCAGATTTTGGAGAACTTCTATTTCCAGGGGCTGATGCAGACGTTCTTCATCCCGTTTGTGCAGGGCGTGGCGTCCGCGCTGACGATAATCGCGGTCAACGGATGGATTGTGGTCATTCCGATGGCTTTCGGCCTGGGCGCGCTGAGTATCGCCGTGCTGACGGGCGGGAAGATACACAGGCGCAACCTGCACCTGCGGGGCGCGACGGACGCCTCGGTGAGCCGGTTTTCCGACCTGCTCAGCGGGAATACGGCGCACCGTTTCTGGGGCACCGTCAAGCCGCAGCTCAGCGCCTATGAGGAGAGCAGCGACAACCTGGCCAGGGACGGCACGGCCGCCAGAAACCTGGACGTGCACGTGCGCTCCGCCAGCGCCCTGCTCAACACGTTGTCGCTGGTCGCGTTCTTCGCGGTGGGCATCATGCAGATTCAGGCGGGGCGGATCGCGTTTTCGGCGCTGCTGCTGACGTTCCCTTTGCAAAAAGCGGTGTTTGAGATGGTCAACTGCCTGGGGAACACCTGGCGGTTTCTGATTACCTCGACTGTCTCGGGCGATAGGGTGATCGACGCGCTGCAGTCCCCCCAGGAGGACGTCTCCTCGCAGGAATGCCCTGTGGAAACCGGGGATTCCCTCGAGTTTCAAAACGTCACCTTCGGCTACCGGGAAAACGAGAAGCTGATCGGCGGCATCTCCTTTACCGTGAAACGGGGCGAAAAGGTGGCGCTGGTGGGGAGCTCGGGCGGGGGCAAGACCACGGTGTTCAAGCTGCTGCTCAAGTTCTACGATCCCGATTCCGGCACGATCCGCCTGCACGGAATCGATTCGGCAACCTGCGCGCCGTATGCCTGGCGCTCCAAGCTCATTTACCTGGAGCAAAGCGCGCCGCTTTTGCACCGCACCGTGCGCGAAAACATCGCCATGGGATTGTACGGGGACGGGATCACGCCCTCGGAGGAGGAGATCGTCAGGGCCGCGAAGGCCGCCGGCGCGCACAGGTTTATCACCGAGCTGCCGCTGGGATACGACACGCTGGTGGATGAGAACGCCGAGAACCTGTCCGGCGGGCAGCGCCAGCGCATCGCCATCGCGCGCGCGTTTCTGGCGCGGGCTGACCTCCTGCTGCTGGACGAGCCCACCTCGGCTCTGGATACGGAGTCCCAGCAGGTGGTATGGAAATCCCTGCAAAAGCTGTTGAAATCAAAAACCGCGCTCATCATCTCCCACAACCTCGAAAGCCTCAAGATCTGCGACCGCATCCTGGTGCTGGAGAACGGGAAAATTCTCGAAAGCGGCACGCACGAGGAGCTGCTGAAGGCGGGGGGACGGTATGCGGAGCTGTACCGGAATCAGTTTCAGTAAACCCTAGCCTGCTGAAAAGGGCCGATTTGCGGTGTTGGCAGCGTCGGGTTTGGGCATCACTTACAAACGAGAGTAAGCTCAGCCCAAACCCTCCTTGCCGCCTGGCAACTCAACCCTTTTGAGCAGGCTGGATGCGGTTGCATGTTTCTGGCTATACGAACAAGAGTGAAAGAGATTGCCGTACGGCAATCTTTCCTGAATTCCTAATTCCTAATTTACTTAAAATGTTCATGCTTCCACCTTTTCCCCGAAGAAATTCACCTTGAACCGTTCGTAAACCGGCTGTTCGCGGCCGACGCCATGGAAGATGGTTTCGATCATCTCCGCGCCGTCGGCGAGGGCCCGGGCGTAGAGGAGGTCGAGGTGTTTTTCATGCGCGGCCTGCTCCTTGGTCATCAGCTCGGCGTCGTTCCAGAAGCACAGCTTGCCGTAGGCCTTGCACGCCTTGCCCAGCACGATCAGCGCGCGCTTGGTATCGAATACCTTCTTGAGCACGTGCGCGGCGCGGATGGAGGTCTCCACTGTGCGTTCGTTGAGGCTGGGCCAGATCACGGCGATGCCCGTGTAATCCAGCATCGTGACCGGCAGATACGGGTAACGCTCCGGGCCGAACGCGTAGCGGCGCATGATGGCCTTGTCGTAGGCGGCCTCCATCTTCCAGTGCTCGGGAAGATTTTGGCAGTGCGCAAACACATAGGCGTGGCAGGCGCTGTCCAGAAAATAGTGGCACAGAAGTCCCAGCGTATACGCGAAAGAAGATGCCTTCCTGGGCTTTTCCCGGAACAGGGGCGCGAACATCTGGTTGGCCGAGCAGGCGTGGGATTTCAAACCGTAGCGGAGGAGATTGGGGTTTTTGAGCATCTGGTAGGTGAAGAAGATATCGGGACCCTGCAGGCCGATGTCGAATTCGTTTTTATAGGCGGTCACGAGCTGCCGGAGGGTGAGGTTGAGGGTGTCTGTGATATCCTGCCCGAATTGGTAATGCGCCATGCAGCTGGGCATCGCTCATCCGTCCTTTCGGCTATACGGCCCGGGAGACCGGCAGGGCAGCCGGATACATCCGCAGCAGGCCGTCAAAAATCGTTTCCCAGCTCCGCCCGCCCGCGGTCTTGAGCGCGCCTGCGCGAATGCGTTCGCGCAGGCGTTCGTCCATCATGGCTTCCATGGCTTCCGCGAGCGCGCCCGCGTCCCGCGGCGCGCACACGCAGGCGTTGTCGCCGTGGGCTGTGAAGTCCTTCAATCCGCCCGCGTCCGTGCAGATTCCCGGCGTGCCGCTGGCCATCGCTTCCAGCATGACGTTGCCGAAGGTTTCATTATCGGACGGAAACACAAACACATCACAGCTGGCGTATATCTCCGAGAGCGTCTGCCCCCGCAGCGCGCCCGTGAAGACGGCGTTGTCTATCCGCATGTCCTGAAGCGTATGCAGATACGGGCCGTCGCCCGTGAACACGAACCGCACGCGGTCCCGGTGCTTTTGGTTGAAGCGGCGGATGCTTTCGGCGTACACGTCGATGCCCTTTTCCGCGGACATGCGCCCCACGTACAGATACAGCAGCCTGTTTTCCCCTCCCAGGGAACGGCGAAGCCGCGGCGAGGCGAAGCGCGGGGAAAAGCGCGCGGAATCGATTCCCCGCGACCAGACGGCGAGATTGCCGATTCCCCGGAAGGCAAGCTTTAAAAGCGTATTTTCCGACGGGCAGAGGTTCAGCTTCGCATAGGAATGGAACCACTTCATGTACTGCCACAGCGGTTCCTCCAAAAGCGCAAGCCCGTAGTGCGAAAGATACTGGTCGAAGTTCGTGTGATAGCTCATCACGACCGGCAGCCCCAGCTGGCGCGCGGCCTTCAGGCCCAGCAGCCCCATGGAAAACTCGGTGACGATATGCACCGCGTCGGGCTCGAAATCCTGAAGCTGCTTTTTCACCGCCGCTGCGGTCGTGACCGCGAGCCGCACCTGCGGATAGAGCGCGAACGGCACGGACGGAAAACGGACGACGGGAGCCTCTCCCTCGTCCGTTTCCCCGTGCTGATACACGGGGGTGAAAAAGACATGCGCGATTTTTCGCTGCGTCAGGTACCGGCTGAAATGATACAGCGTGTTGGATACCCCGTTGATCTGCGGCAGGAAGGTATCCGTGAAAAACGCGATTCTCACAATGCACCTCAACATGCGGTAGTATGTACGGAACGAACATACTACATTTATGTTAAGGCGGCGTCATTACTTTGTAAAATCTTGTGGAAAGCTTGTGGGGGTTTCACCTCTATACCCCTGATAAGGGCTTTGCCCTTAACCCGTCATTGGCCGCGTATTACACGGCCAAAGGCGGGGTTCTGGTGCGCTACTCCACCAGCCCCTTGAGCTCCCCGTACCCTTCCCTGTCCATCTCGTCGAGCGGGATGAAGCGCAGGGACGCGGAATTGATGCAGTAGCGCGTACCTGTGGGGGATTCGGGGTCGCCCTGGAACACGTGGCCGAGGTGTGCGTTGCCCGCGCGGGAGCGCACCTCGGTTCGCTGCATGCCGTGGCTGCCGTCAAAGAGCTCCGCGATGACGGCGGGATCGACGGGCCTGGAAAACGCGGGCCAGCCGCAGCCGCTTTCAAACTTATCGGCGGAGGCGAACAGCGGCTCGCCGGTGGTGATATCCACATACAGGCCTTTGTCACGTTGACGCCACAGCGCGTTGGTAAACGGCGCCTCGGTGCCCGCCTCCTGGGTTACGGCATATTGCTCGGGGGTGAGTCTTTTTTTGAGCTCGGATTGGGGCGGGCGCGGATAGCGCCCCGCGTCGATCCGGATCTGCGCGGCCTTGCGGAAGGCGTCAAGCGGGATATGGCAGTAGCCGGAGGGATTTTTGTCCAGATAGTCCTGATGGTAGTCCTCGGCTTCGAAGAAGTTCTCCAGTTTCTTGATTTCTACATAAAACGGCTGCCGGCGCTCGCGCTCGACGGCGGCGACGGCTTCGACGGTGCGCCCTGATTCCGCGTCGGTATAGTATACGCCGGTCTGGTACTGCTCGCCGACATCGTGCGCCTGGCGGTTTTTCTGGGTCGGGTCGATCACCGAAAAGAACTGGAACAGCAGGGTTTCCAGGCTCACTTTTCCGGGATCGTAGGTCACGCGCACGGTTTCCCGAAAGCCCGTGCCGCCCGCGCATACGGTCTTGTAATCCGGCACGAGGCCCTCGCGGCCGTTGGCGTAGCCGCTGGCCGCGTCGACGACGCCCGGGACGGACTGCATGAGCTTTTCCATGCCCCAAAAGCATCCGCCCGCGAAATAAATGGTTTTTTGCATATCCTGTTCTCCTTTGCACAGAGCAGTGTATCGTCATTTGGAAAATGCATCGTAGGGGTATCGGGTTCTATCGTATATTGTGTCATGGTTTTGTGCTTTTGAAAAGGGTTTTATGGGACGAAAGCCTGTTGAACCGCGGAAATAGCCGGCCTATAATAGGAACAGACAACCTCGGAGGGAGGCGGAAGCGTGACGCTTGACGACCTCGTCGCCTATTGCCTGGGGAAGCCCGGCGCGTACCTGGATTATCCGTTCAATCCCATCCTGCCTGTGGTCAGGGTGAAAGCGCCCTCGCAGAAGAAGGGGCGCATCTTTGCGCAGCCGCTTGTACTCGGGGGCGAAGCGAAGGTTACGCTCAACTGCACGCCCGTCTCGGCGGCTTACTACCGCGCGGCTTACCCGGGCGCGGTGGTCCGCGGCTGGCACTGCCCGCCCTTGCAGCAGCCGCATTTCAACACCGTGAGCCTTATGGGCGCGGTGCCCGACGCGGAAATCATCCGCATGATCGACCACGCGTACGATACCGTGGTCGCGAAATACCCGAAGTACATCCGGCTGGAAATATCCGGCGGTCCCGGCTGACGCGGGCTTTGCCGCCGGCGGGACAACTATGCTATACTGGGCGCAGCAAAACTGGGAACAGACGGCGCCGGGAGAGAGTATGAGCCAACGGACGGACGGTTTGGACAACGCAGGGATACGGGGGGTACTGACAGGCGCGGCGCTGGGCGCGACGGACTGCCTGTTCGCGCCCTACGCTTCCGACGCGTTCGGGATCAGCCGCAGGCCGCTGACGCCCGAGGGACTTAAGCTGTCCTTTGAGCTGGCGCGCATGGCGTATACGCTGGACATCGAGCCGTGGATGCGCGCGGGCTGGGCGGATTTCTCCGTCCAGGTGGACAACCAGCTGACCACGGGCATCAAGGCGAGGGAGAACGACAGCTTTGCCGAACGCGTGCGGGCGGTGATCGGCAGCCTGCGGCTGACGCGGGCGCGCATGGCGGTGCGGGAGCACAATCCGCTGATGCAGGTCACGGGGGCGCTGCGGCAGCGGGCGGAAAGCGATACGATCAAAGCCGTGGTGATGGCGCGCCCGGCGGCGGAAGGGCGGTTTGTGGTCGCCGTCGGATTTATGGGCACGGGCACGCGATTTTACGACTGGTTTTCCAACTTCCGCCTGGACACGGCGGACGGCTTCCACAAGGGCTTTTCCCAGCTCACGCAGGCGTTTATCAAAAACGAGAAAGAAATCCTGTTTCCCGATACGGCGGAGGCACTGGGGCTTTCGAAGCTGACCCTATCGGATATCCTCCGCGAGATGCAAACGGAGAACAGCCGCTTTTCCCTGTGGATGGCGGGGCACAGCCAGGGCGCGGCGGTGATGCAGGTGTACTGTGATTACCTGCTGCGCCGGATGGGCATACCGCAGAGGAACGTATTCGGCTGCGGGTTTGCCTCGCCCACCGTCGCGGGCAACGATATTGCCGCGGACGGCGCGGGGTATCCCCTCTGCCATATCTTAAACGCAGACGACCTGATCACGCGCATGGGCTCGCTGAAACACTTCGGCCTGTGCCTGCAGTATTCGCCGGACGAGCGGTTCCGCGATCTGGCTTACGGCTGGAGCCGGCAGGCGGCGGACCGCGACGCGCGCAGGGACGCCGAGCGGCTGACGCTCTACATCACGGACACGCCCTCGTTCCTGACCGCGTTTACGGCGCTGCTGACGGTGGTTTTCCAGGAAAAATCGGACGACGCGATCTTCGGGGGTTCGGAGGGGCTTTTATCCATCGCGCCGATCGACAGGGTGTTCTCCTTCGCGGGCAGGAAGGCCAAGGAGACGCTCGGGAACATGATCGAGTACATGCGCCGGTCCTATCGGGACCTGGTCGGGCGCGAAATGGACGACGCGGAGGTCACGTTTCTGATGGACGGCTGCCGCCCCTTCGTGCAAAGCGTACCGCTGAAACGGCTGCTCGGCGCGCTGTACGACCGCCTGTACCCGCCGCACAGCCTGTACAACAGCACCGAAAACGGAGCGTACTGGCGCATCGTCAACGAGCGCAGCGGCGAGCTGCGCCCCTTCGTCTGGCAGGACGGCCCTTCCGCGCCGCCGCACAGGCGCTATGCCAGGGAATATTATACATTCCAGACCCCGCCGCCCATGCGGCCCGCGCGCCCGCAGGCGCGCCGCGTTCCGCCGCGCCGCCGCGCGATCCATGTGAGGCGATGAACGGGTTTTGGTTTGCACGCGGCGACGCGCAGGCGGCCGTGGGCGTGATGAAAGAAGCGGCGCTGTGGCTTTCAGGCCGCGGCATGCCGCTGTGGACACAGGAGGAATTGGACCGCCTGCCGGGCGAGCATCCCGCGGACGCGTTTCTCGTGCTGTACGACGACCGGCGGGCGGCCGCCGCCGCGCTGCTCACCTTCCGTGATCCGCTGCTCTGGCCGGACGCACCGGACGGGACGAGCGGTTTTTTGCACAAGCTGTCCGTACGCAGGGCGTACGCGGGCCGGGGGCTTGCCCTGCGGCTGCTGACCGACGCCGCCCGGGTGTGCGAACAGGAAGGCATGCGGTACCTGCGGCTGGACTGCGACGCGAAGCGTACGAAGCTTCGCGCCTTGTATCTGTCGGCGGGTTTTGCGTTCGCCGGGGAAAAACAGGCGCACACCCAAACGCACGGCACAGTGACCGCCGCGCTGTATGAGCGCGCGCTGCCCGCAGGCGCGGGGACTTGTGGTGAGCGTTGATTCTTGGTATAATGAGCATTGGCATATCATTCAATAACATACATCGGCAACGGTCATAAGGAGTGCGTGACTTTGAGCGATAATCGTTACAACAACCCAAAACGGCAAGGCGATGAAAATCCGGGTATGGATTCCTGGGAACAGGAGCCCTTCGCGCCTTATGACGACCCGTTCATCAATCCCGACGGCACCGGCGCGCCGCTGACGGACGGCAGGCCCCGCGATTCGTTTTCGCTGGGGGACGATCCGTACAGGCCGCCGGTCGGCGCTTCGCCGCCGGAACCGCCCGCGTATGTCCCGCCGAGGCAGGCAGGCAGGCGCGCCGCCGCTCCGCCGCCTGAAGACGGCCAGCCGTCGCGCAGGGGCCGTGTAGCCCGCTACCACGACAGCGCGCCGCCGCCGGCGGATACCCGGCCTATGCCCAGGCAGGCAGATCCGGGCGACCGGTACGCCGGAGCCAGAACCGCAAGGCCGCAGGAAGGCGCCGCCGGAATGCGCCCGCCTGTCCGCCCGGAAGGCGCGCAGAGGTCCGTGCCGCAGGCTCAGCCCGTACGTCAGAGACCGCCGGTGGCCCGCCAGCGCGATGAAGCGTACGGCTGGCCGCAGCCAAGCGACCAGCCGCCGATGCGCGACCCCTACGATAACCGAAGGCCGCCCAAAAGACGGGGCAAGGGCCTTTTGATCCTGCTCATCGTCCTGATTGTCCTGGGCGGCGCGTTCGCCGGGATCTGGCTGCCCAACTGGGACAGCATGGGCGGCGGCATCGCCGAAACGCTGGGTTCGGTGCAAACAACGCTCAAGGATTTGATCATGCCCGAGGAGATCGTCATCCGCGCCTTCTCGGTACAGCCGGCCGCCGGCACCGCGCCCGTGGAGCTTTCGCTGGTCGTATACGCGTCCACCGCGACGGAGACCGTGCGGATTGTGGACGACGCGGGCAATACGATACTGGAAAAAACCATCAACGATCAGGACCGCCTGCTGGGTACGGTCACCAAGAACTCCGACGGCAACAATATCTGGAAGCTCCGCCATACCTTTGAAACCGCCTATACCGGAAACCTTTCGGCGCAGGCGATGACCAAGGACGGCGCGTGGGATGCCGCGAACGCGCAGCAGCAGGCCGTGAGCATCGAGCCGCCGATGGTGTTCGATCCGCCCATCCAGGGCTTCCTATGCTCTGCCGTATCCGACGTCGTACCCGTAAACATCAGCTTTTCCGTGGTCACAAGCCTGGGCGTTTCGGCTGTGCGCGTCGTAAACGATTACGGCGACGAGATCGCCAAGCTGACCATCAATACGGCCGGCATGAACATGACCGAGACCGAGGATACCCGTGTTTGGACGCTGGAAGGGCTGATCAGCGAACCCTATACCGGCTCCCTGTACGTCGGGTATGAACTGATTGTGGGCGAAGGCTTTACACAGTCGGACTATAAGGAGAACGTGGAATATTCAGCCGCCACGGACGTCACCATGCCGCCCGAAATGACGGCGAACCCGGCCGGGATCGTGCAGCCGACGGCGACGCCGACCGCACCGCCGGTGGTGACCGCGACGGTAACGCCGACGGCGACCCCCACGCCCACGCCCTCGCCGACGCCGACGCCGACGCCGACCCCGACCCCCGAACCGGATCCCACCCCCACGCCCAGCCCCACGCTGATGCCGCTGCTTGCCGTGCAGGCGGATACCGCGGAGGATTCCGGCGTGATCAGCCTCAACACCACCCTGTACGACGGCACGACCAAAACCAAATCCTACAGCCGCACGGAGCTGATCAACCTGCTGGATGCCCAGAAATACGCCATTTGGGATCAGTCGGGCGTGCTCACCTTCCGCAGCGGCCCCTTCCGCCAGAACGCGGCCTTCGGTACCGCGGAAATCCAGGACGCCAAGATGTCCGTGCTTTGGAAGGTGCCCGTGGAAGGCGTGAAGAAGATGAACGGCGTCTCGCTGACGGGCGTCGGCTGGCCGGGGCAGGCGGCTATCGTGAAATGGCCGATCGAAGTGCGTCAGCTGATGGGCATCAATACGGAATTCAAGGATAAGGCCGCGCTCAAGGAAGTCATCGTCGGCGCTCAGAACGGGAAGCTGTACTTTATGGACCTGAACACGGGCGAGTTCACCCGCGGGCCCATCGAGACCAGCTGGCCGTCCAACGGGTCGGTTTCGGTGTATACCAAGGACGGCGCGCCGATCATCACCTTCGGGCAGTTCTACTCCATCAAGGTCGATAAAACCAAGATGGACAACGGCCTGCACATTTATAACCTGATCAACAACAAGGAGCTTGCGCTGCTCAACGGCCGCACCAAGCCCATCCAGACGAACTACTCTGGCTTCTCAGGCGCTCCGCTGTTTGACAAGAAAACCGGCGCCATGATCGTGGGCGGGCAGAACGGCGTGCTCTACCTGGCCGATTTCACCACGGACTTCGATTATGTCGGCGGAACGCTGGACATCAGCCTGAAGTACAACCGCTATACCTGGACCGCCTCCGGGCAGGACGCCAAGGAGACCAATATCGACGGCTCGGTGGCAATGTACGGCCCCTATGCGTACTTCGGCGACGCGAAGGGAATCGTGCAGTGCGTGGACGTGAACACGCTGGAGAGCGTGTGGGCAGTGCGCACGGGCGACCAGATCGAGTCGACCGTCGCCCTGGATATGAACGCCGCGGGCGACGAGGTGGCGCTGTACGTGGGCAACATGG
Organism: Candidatus Limiplasma sp.; assembly: GCA_963674895.2. Lineage (GTDB taxonomy): Bacteria > Bacillota > Clostridia > Christensenellales > Aristaeellaceae > CAXXOK01. The sequence goes on along the minus strand of CAXXCY010000001.1, from coordinate 542,675 downwards.
TCAAAGAACAGGGCAAGGGCGGCGTCGCGTCGTTCTACCGGTTCGACGCGCTGTCGGGCAAGAAGCTCTGGCAGTTTGACATGAAGGACCTCACCTACACCACAGCCGCCGCCACGGGCGTTTACGCAAGCCCAGTCGTCGGGCAGAACAACGTGAGCGACAGGGTGTTCTTCACCGTGACCGACGGCAAAACGGGTTCCACGATGTACGCACTGTCCAAGGCGGACGGCAGCATGCTGTGGTCCGCGGCGTTCAGCGCGCCCACGCAATCAAGCCCCGTCGCCGTATACAACGAGGCCGGGGACGCGTGGCTCGTGCAGGCGCTTGCCGACGGGCAGCTGGTGATGCTGGACGCGGACGACGGCACGGTGAAAAATACCCTGCAGCTGGACGGCGAGGTGGAGGCTTCGCCCGCTGTGTACCGGAATATTTTAGTGATCTCAACCATGGGCAATGATCCCAGCTATATCTACGCCATTACCCTGGAGTAACAGAGTATGAAAATTTATGTGGACGCCATGGGCGGCGATCACGCCCCCGAATCAACCGTATTGGGCGCCAAGGAAGCCCTGCAGCTCATCCCCGAACTGACCATCGAGCTGGGCGGGCCCGCGGACGTGGTCGGGCCGCTGCTTGCTAAGGCACTGGAGGACGCGCCGGAGCTTACATCCCGAGTTACCGTGGCGGACTGCCCGGAGCTGATCGCAAACGAGGAGGCGCCCGTGATGGCGGTGCGCAAAAAGGCGCGTAGCGCCATCGTGGACGGGATGCTCAAATTAAAGGACAAGCAGGTGGACGCGTTCGTATCCGCGGGATCGACGGGCGCGGTGCTCGCCGGCGGGATGTTCCGCCTCGGGCGCATCAAGGGCATCGACCGCCCGGCGCTCGCGCCGCTTCTGCCCAACGGCAAGGATTACTTTCTGCTGATCGACTGCGGCGCGAACGTGGACTGCAGGCCGGAATACCTGCAGCAGTTCGCCCTGATGGGCGACGCGTATATGCGCGGTATGCGCGGGATAAAAAACCCGCGCGTCGGGCTGGTGAACAACGGCGCGGAAGCCGAGAAGGGCTGTGAGCTGACCAAGGCGGCGTACAAGCTGCTGGAAAACAGCGGGCTGAACTTCGTGGGCAATGTGGAAGGGCGCGATATCACCCACGATCAGGCGGACGTCGTCGTGTGCGACGGGTTTGTGGGCAACGTGATCCTGAAATTCATGGAGGGCGTCGCCACCACGCTGCTCTCGATGATCAAAAAGGAAATCACCGCCGACTTCAAATCCAAGGCGGGCGCGCTTTTGTCCAAATCCGCGTTCAAGCGCGTGAAAAAAACGATGGATTATTCCGAGGTCGGCGGCGCGCCGCTGCTGGGCGTGAACGGCTGCGTGATCAAAGCGCACGGCTCGTGCAGCGCGCACGCCTTCGCCTGCGCCATCCGGCAGGGCGTGCAGATGATCAGGGCCGACGTGGTCGGCGCCATACAGGACGGGCTGCATTCAATCATCCATTCGGAATCATAAGGAGGACGTACACATGGTATTTGACAAGGTGCGGGACATGATCGCGGAACAGCTGCAGGTAGGCGCGGATACCATCACCCCCGAAAGCCGCCTGGTGGAAGACCTGAAGGCCGACAGCGCCAACGTAATGGTGCTGATCCTCGAACTGGAAAGCGAATTCGGCATCGAAGTGGAGGACGACGTCATCCTCGGCCTGAAAACCGTGGGCGATGTGGTGAAGTACATCGAAGAAAACCAATAACCAGCCTGCCCGTCAAGCCTTCTGAACAGGCTGGATTTAACCCATGATGCAGATAAGGTCAACTGGGCTGTTGCATGCGAATGTCAGGATCGATAGGGGCCCACCCCTATACCCCCGCTTCATCGCTTCGCCTTGGGCGGGGGATTGGAACCCATCGTTCCAACGTCCTGCATGCAGCAGACCCCTTTGTTTAGGAGGGGCCATTGTGCGCAGGCTGGAGGAGGCGCTCGGGTACCGCTTCAAGAATGAAGCGCTGTTAAAGCTTGCGCTGACGCATCCCTCGTGTCTGGAAAAGGCGGACAACCAAAGGCTTGAGTTTCTGGGCGACGCGGTGCTGGAGTACTGCGTAAGCGACCTCTTGTACCGCAAGTACGGGACGAGCGGCGAGGGCGAGCTTACGGCACGCCGCGCCGCGCTGGTGTGCGAGGAAACGCTCTGGCGCCTGGCGGAATCGCTTGCGCTGGGGCGGTATCTCCGGATGGGGCACGGCGAGGAGCTGACCGGAGGGCGCGGAAAGCCCGCGATTTTGGCCGACGCGATGGAAGCCGTGCTCGCGGCGGTTTGCCTGGACGGCGGCATGGACGCGGCGCTCGCGCTCACGCGGCGGCTGTTCCAAGACGACGAGGCGCTGGCCGCGCGCCGCGGGCAGGACGACAAGGGCGAGCTGCAGGCCTGCACGCAGGCGCAGGGGCTGGGGCTGCCCGAGTACGTGCCGGCCGGGGAGGACGGCCCGCCGCACGACAGGCGCTTCACCGCGGAGGTATGGATTGCGGGGAAGGCTGCCGCGCGCGGCGAGGGCACATCCAAAAAGGCCGCCGAGCAGGCCGCCGCGAGAGCGGCGCTGGAGAGCGTGAAGAAACCTTGAGCATGAAGAAGAGTACGGGAGCGACGAAAGCATGAGGCTTAGCAAGCTGGAGATCTACGGATTCAAATCCTTTGCCAAGCGCACGCAGATCGTCTTTCCCGCGAACGTTACGGGGATCGTGGGGCCAAACGGCTGCGGAAAATCCAATATCGCCGACGCGGTGCGCTGGGTGCTGGGCGAACAGAGCGCCAAGCAGCTGCGGGGCAACTCGATGACCGACGTCATCTTCAACGGCACGCAGCAGCGCAAGCCCATGCATTACTGCGAGGTTACGCTGACGTTTGACAATACCGACGGCGAGCTGCCCACGGAGTATACCGAGGTAGGCGTCACGCGCCGGGTATTCCGCAGCGGCGATAGCGAGTACATCCTAAACGGCAGCGCCTGCCGCCTCAAGGATATCATTGACCTGTTCCGCGACACGGGGATCGGCAAGGAAGGCTATTCCATCGTCGGACAGGGGCGCATGGACGAAATCCTGTCCGACAAGGGGGAGGACCGCCGCGCGGTGTTCGAGGAAGCGGCGGGCATCAGCCGCTACCGCGCCCGCAAGGAGGAAGCCGAGCGCAGGCTCAGCCGCAGCGACGAGAACCTCACCCGCGTGCAGGACCTGCTGGAGCAGCTGCGGGCGATGCTGGAACCGATGGCCGTGCAGGCTGAGGTGGCCCGCGAATACCTCGCCCTGTCAGAAACCCTGCGGGAGCTGGACGTATCCCTGTACCTGATCCGGGTAGACCGCCTGAAAAAGCGAACAGCCGCCGTGGAGGAGACGCTCAAGGCAATCGCGGAGGAGATCGGCGCGGCGAACGAAACGCTCCGAACGCTTGGCGAGCGGCGCGGGGAACAGGAAACGGGGATGGAGCAGCTGCAGGAGGCGCTGTCGCAGGCGCACCAGACGCTGCTTTTGAAAAAGGACGAGCTGCACCAGGCGCAGGAAGGGCGCCAGGCGGCGGCGGGGCGCGTTCAATCCGCGCAGGAGGCCGTGCAGCGGCTGGACGCGGAGCATGAAGCGGTGGAAGCGCGCATGCGGATGATCGAAGCGACGGCCGGCGAATCCAAGTCCGGCGCGGCCGAAAGCGAGCGCCTGCGCTCCGGAGCCGAGGCGGCGCTTGAGCAGCGCAGGGCCGAGCACGCGAAGACGTCGCAGGCCGCCGGGACACTCGAGGAGGCGCTCTCCGCGCACAAGACGGAGATCATCGAGACGATGAACCGCCTGCAGGAGCAAAAGACAGCGCACACCCGCCAATCCACGATGCTGTCGCAGATGGAAAAGCGCAAGGCGGAGCTTGCGGATTCGCTGATCGAGGATACGCGCCGGGAAGCCGGTTTTTTGGAAGCGCTTGCGGCGGCACAGCGTAATCTGCAAAACGAAAAGGACCTGCTGTCCAGGCGCGAGGACGAGGTGAAGGCGCTGGACGGGCAGGCGCAGACACTGGCCATGGACATGGCGGCGCATCAGGACGCCGCGGCGGCGCTTTCGGAGGAAGCCCGCGCGCTCGCCATGCGCATCGAAACGCTCGAGGAGCTTTCCGAGGGCTTTGAAGGCTACCAGACGGCGGTCAAAGAGGCGCTGTCCTACGCGCGGGACGCGGGCATGCGCGGCGTGTACGGCGTGGTCGCCAAGCTGCTCGACGTGCCCACGGCGTATGAAACCGCGCTTGATATGGCGCTGGGCGCGGCGGCGCAGCATATCGTAACCGATACGGAGCAGACCGCGAAAACGCTGATCGAATACCTCCGGGAAAACCGGCTCGGCCGCGCCACCTTCCTGCCGGTTTCGGCGATGAAGCCGCGCACGCTCGACGCGCGGGAGCGCGGGCTTTTATCGATGCCGGGCTGCCTGGGCGTGGCGAGCGAGCTGTGCGGGTATGATGAAACGTACCGCGGCGTGATGGAAAACCTGCTCGGGCGCACGGTGCTTTCCGAAAACCTGGACAGCGGCATGAAAATCATGCGCGCGGGAGGCCACCAGTTCCGGCTGGTGACGCTCGCGGGCGACGTGATGCACGCAGGCGGCAGCATGACCGGCGGCAGCGTTTACCAGAAATCGCAGAACCTCCTGGGCCGCGACCGCGTGATCCGGGAGCTGAAACAGGAGCTTGAGGCGAAAAGCCAAGCGCTGGAGCAGGCGATGGCCGCGCTAGGCGCGCTTTCCAAACAGCAGGAGGAGCTTTTGCAAAAGCTCGAGGCCGCGCGCTATGAGCTCCAGCAGCAGGAGATCGCCGTCGTGCGCGACGCAGAGCGGCAGTCCTCCGCCTCCGCCGAGCTGGACGCGCACCGGAAGCGCCTGAACGCCGTGCAGGACGCGGTCGCCCAGCTGGACGAGGATATCGCAGAGCTGCATGCGGACCTTGAGCGCACTGCCGGGCAGGCGGACGCCGACATGCCCGATCCGGAAGCGATGGCCGAAAAAACCAACCGGCTCAGCGCGGAGCTCAACACCGCGCGGCGCGAGCGCGAGCGCACGCAGGAGGCGCTGACCGCCGCCATGCTTTCGCTCCAGCAGGCCGACCACCAGTGCGACCGCATCCGCAGGGACGCAGGGAGGCTGGACGCGGAGCGGGATACCTGCCTCAAAGAACTGGATACCCTCGCCCTGAAACGGGAGCAGGCGCAAAAGATGATCGAGACAGCGGAGGCGGACAGGGCACTGGCCGAACGGCAGATCGCGGAGACCGCCGGCGCGGCGAAGGCCGCCGAGGAGGGTGTAACGGCCGCCGAGAAAACGAGGGCCGACGCGCAGCGGGCGCTCAGGGAATGCCAGACCGAGATCGAAACCGCGCGCGGGCAGCTGGAAGGCGCCGTGGACAGGGAGCACCGGCAGGAGATGGCCCTGGAGCGCGCCAGGGCGGAGCTTGAGCAGCTTGACCAGCGGCTCTGGGATACCTACGAGCTGAGCTATGCAGGGGCGAAAGCCGCCTATGACGAATACCTCCTTGTGAAGCGGGAGGCGGGCGAGGACGAGGCCTTTGCGGAAAAGGCCGCCGCGGCTCAGGCGCAGGAAATCCGCGAGCGCATCAAGGCGATGGGCACCGTGAACGTGGGCGCGATCGAGGAATACGCGTCCCTCAACGAACGCATCACCGAGCAGACCCTGCAGCAAAACGATATTTTGAAAGCCAAGCAGGACCTGCAAAACCTGATCGTGAGCCTGGAAAGGGAAATGCGCAAGGTGTTTACGGACCAGTTCGCGCTGATGCAGGAATACTTCGCCGAATCGTTCAAGCGGCTGTTCGGCGGCGGGCGCGCGGAGCTGAAGCTTTCTAACCCCGAGGACCCGCTGCACTGCGACGTGGACGTGATCGTGCAGCCGCCCGGCAAGAAGCGCCAGCTTTTGAGCCTTTTTTCCAGCGGCGAGCGCGCGCTGACCGCGATCGCGCTGCTGTTCGCGATGCTCAAGCTCCGGCCGTCGCCGTTTTGCATCCTGGACGAGGCCGAGGCGGCGCTGGACGAATCCAACGTCGGCAGCTTCGGCGACTACCTGCGCGAGATGGCCGGGGGTACGCAGTTTGTGGCGATCACCCACCGCAAGGGCACGATGGAACGGTGCGACGCGCTGTTCGGCGTGGCGATGGAGGAGCGCGGCGTGAGCGACCTGGTCAGCGTGAACTTAAAAGACTATCAATAAAACGGGAGATATCATGCCGAATTTGTTTTCTAGGCTGCGGGACGGGCTTTCCAAAAGCCGCGGCCAAATAAGCGCCGTAACGGGCGGCCAGGCGGCCGCGGACGACGAATATCTGGACAGCCTGATGGACGCGCTGGTGCTCTCGGACATGGGCGCGGACTGCGCCGGGGAGGCCATTGAGGAGCTCCGGCGGCGCGCTCGCGCGCAGGGCGTGAAGGACGTGGACGGGCACAAGAAAATCCTTAGGGAGATTCTCGTGGAGATGCTCGACGTGCCCAAGGAGCCGCTGCGCTGGCCGATGGTGATGCTTGTCGTCGGCGTGAACGGCGTGGGCAAGACCACGACCATCGGCAAGCTGGCGCTCCGGTTTCAGGCGCTGGGGCGCACCATTACGCTGTGCGCCGCCGATACCTTCCGCGCCGCGGCTTCCGAGCAGCTCGGCATCTGGGCGGAGCGCGCCAGGGTGCCGCTGATCAAGCATCAGGAGGGCGCCGACCCCGCGGGCGTGGTGTTCGACGCCGTGCGGTCCGCCAAAGCCAACGGCACGCACCTGCTGATCGTGGATACCGCCGGGCGGCTGCACAACAAGAAAAACCTCATGGACGAGATGGAGAAGATGCGCCGCGTGATCGACCGCGAGTTCCCCGAGGCGGCGGTGCGCTGCCTGCTGGTGGTGGACGCGACCACCGGGCAGAACGGCCTGCAGCAGGCCAAGGCGTTTTCGGAGGTCGCGGGCGTGAACGGCGTGGCGCTCACCAAGCTCGACGGCACGGCCAAGGGCGGGGTGATCTTCCCCATCGTGCGCGAGCTCAAGGTGCCGGTGCTCTACGTGGGCGTGGGCGAAGGCATCGACGATTTGCAGGCGTTCGACGCCAAAGATTACGTAAACGCCCTGCTCGATTAGGCTGAAACCGCTGCCGAAAACGACGTATGGTATCCTGAAGAAACAGAACATCGCTACAGTAAGAGTTTCGGGAGGTCAGGATGTTTCTCACCAGCTATATATTCAAATCCAAGGCTGTGCGGTCCCTGAAGGGGAACTGGCAGACGGCGCTGATCGTCAGCTTTATCGCGGCGCTGCCGTCCACGGTCAACGCGCTGCTGCGCTCCACGCAATTGCCGGAGATTTCCTCCGTGTTCTCGTATGAGGAAGTGCTGGCCGCGAGCAGGCAGGTTTCCATGGATACGGTCTGGCTGCTTTTGGCCGTGGGGCTGCTGACGTTTATCATCACGCCCGTGCTCAGCGTGGGATGCTACAATTATTTCATCCGGCGCGTGCAGGGCGAGGAACTGGGCGTCGCGGGGGTGCTGTCGCGCCGGAAAATTTTCCTGCGCGCGCTTTGGCTGTACGTTTATATGTATCTGCGAATCTTCCTGTGGTCGCTGCTGCTTTTGATTCCGGGCGTCGTGGCCGCGCTGCGCTACGCCATGGCCCCGTATTTCCTGGCGGAAAACCCGGAGCTTACCCCGGGCGAGGCCATCAACAAAAGCAAGGAAGCGATGGCGGACAAGAAGTTCAGCCTCTTTGTGCTGCTGCTGTCCTTCTTCGGCTGGGCGCTGATGGCCATGGCCACGCAGATTATGCTGCTATCCTTCAGCGTCATCATCGCGATGGTCGCGTACCAGTTTATCGAGCTGTTCCGCGTGACGTATATGAACGCGTCCGTGACGGCGTTTTACCTGGCGGCGTCGCGCACCGGGGGAATCGTCAAAGCGCAAAAGGAAGCCGACGCCTTTGTGAGCGGCCTGCAAAGCCGCATGACCGGCGGGCAGCCCCCTGAAGACGGGGAACCCGAAGATACGCCGTCCGAAGATGAACAACCCGGCGGGGATGACGACCGCGGCGGGGACCGGGAGTAGCCTATGCCGGCGCTGAAAGCCTACGCTTCCGACCTCCCGTACAGCTTTGCGGCGGGCGTGTACCCGAGCCTGACTCTGATGGAGAAAGCGCCGGAGCGCGCCATGAGGCTCCTGCTTTCGGACAGGGCGGCGGGCGAGGGTGTGGATAAGCTTAGACGCATGTGCGCGGCGCGCGGCGTGCGCGAGGAGATCGCGCCCAAGGCGCTTTCCCGGATTCTCGGCAAGGAAAACGTATACGCCGCCGTGGCGTTTGAAAAGCGCGAGGCCGCGCCGGACGCGAGCCGTCCGCATATCGTGCTACACCACCCGATGGACGAGGGCAACCTCGGCACAATCCAGCGCACGATGCTGGGGTTCGGGCTCAGGGACCTGGCCGTGATCCGGCCCGCGGCCGATCCATTCGATCCCAAGGTGGTACGCGCGGCGATGGGCGCGCTGTTTTCCCTGAACGTGAAACTGTATGACGATTTTACGGTCTACCGCGCGGAGTATCCCGCGCATGCGCTGTATGCGCTGATGCTCGACGGCGCCGTGCCGCTTAAGCAGGCGGCTGCGAAGAAGAAAACGCCGTACGCGCTGGTCTTCGGCAACGAGGGCGCGGGGCTGCCGCCGGAGTTCGGGATGCTCGGGCAGGCCGTGAAGATACCCCAGAGCGCGGACGTGGATTCGCTCAATCTGGCGGTCGCCGTGGCGGTAACCGCCTACGCCTTCACACAGGAGGGTTGAACATGGACCATCAGGTGATTTTCGATCAGGTTTGCCGCTGCACGGAGTACCTGCGCGGACAGGGGAAGCTGAAGACGGGCTCGGTGATCGTGCTGGGCTGCTCCTCCAGCGAGGTGTGCGGCGTCCGCATCGGCAAGGGCCGCAACCCCGAAATCGGCAAGGTGCTGGCGGAGGCGTTTCTGGGAACCGTTGAAAATATGGGCCTGTACGGGGCGGTGCAGTGCTGCGAGCACCTAAACCGCGCGCTGGTGATGGAGCGTAAAACGCTCGCGCGCCTTCACCTTACGCAGGTGAACGCGCGGCCCGTGCCCGAGGCGGGCGGCGCCACCGCGGCCGCGGCCTGGGACTTTCTTAACGATCCCGTGCTCGCGCAGTCCATCCAGGCCGACGCCGCCATCGATATCGGCGATACGCTGGTGGGCATGCACATCCGCCCCGTGGCCGTGCCCGTTCGGATCGACGATCCGCTCGTCGGCGAGGCCCGCGTGGTGATGGCCTACGCCCGCCCGCCTTTGATCGGCGGGGAGAGGGCCGTGTATCCGTAATATTGTAAGTAGCTTTTGAAAACCGCCGGCTGCCGCCGGCGGTTTATTTTTGTCTGTGTGCTGGCTGCACACCACAAACACGCGCGGATGTGGTATATTTTGGGAAATGACGGATAGGCGGGCGCGCGGGGCGCGGGACTTGGGCTGCATGCAAACAGGGGAGGATACGGGTATGAAGAGGATACGGTATGCTGTTGTTGCGTTGGTGTTGTTGGTTGTGCTGTGCGTGCCGGTTCTATGGGCGGGGGCGGCGGATACGGCGGTCCATTTCGCCGATCCGGTGCTGGAGGCGAAGGTGCGCGATTGCCTCGGCTATCCCGCAGGGGATATCACCGCCAAGATGGCGCAAGGCATTGATATTCTGGACCTGCATTATGAAGAAGGGGAACAGATTACGGATTTAAGCGGGCTGGAATACTTCACGAATTTATGGCTTTTGAGCCTGTTCAACAACGATATTACGGATATTTCGCCGCTGGCCGCGATGCCGAACCTGAGGGATGTGGACCTCGGCGGCAACCGGGTGTCGGATATTTCGGCCCTGGCGGGAAAGGATCTCGTGAGCCTGGCGCTGTGGGAGAACCAGGTGTCGGATATCTCGCCGCTTGCGGATATGGTGAATTTGGAAGTGCTTGACCTTTGCAACAACCGGGTGACGGATATCTCTGCTCTCGCGGGCAAGGACAAGCTTACCTATCTCTCGCTTGGCGGCAATGGAATAGTGGATTACTCGCCGGTCGCGGATTTTTACGACGGCATTGCCCAGAAGGATTTTGACCTGGATACGAAACCCATGCTTCCGCGGGAGGGGGAGAACCCCGACGATGCGATCGTCTTTACCGATCCCGCGCTGGAAACGCGCGTACGGCAGGAAATCGGCATACCGGAAGGGGACGTTACGCTGCGCAATGCCGCGGAAATATCGGGGCTGGACCTGAGCATGCCGGACGGAACGCCGGAGGAGGATAAGATTCAAAGCATCTGGGATCTGCTGTATTTTCCCAACCTTGATTACTTGAACCTTTGCAACAACCGAGTTACGGATATCTCGCCGCTGCTGGAGCTTGCGAATATGCAGGAGCTGCGAATCGCGGGAAATCCCATCGAGAATCCCTCCCTGCTCGGTGAAATGACGTCGCTTACGCGGCTGGAGTTTTACGCGAATTTGGAGGAGGGCGTTCCCTATATTGTCAATCTCACCAACCTGGTGGAGCTCAACACGGGCGGGGTCCGGTCGCTGCCGGACGACCTGTACAAGCTGGAAAACCTTGAAGTCCTGCGCGTCGCGGGCGGCGAGCTTGTGGATATTTCCGTACTTGCGCAGATGCCAAAACTGTTCGCGCTGGACCTGTCCTGGAACCTGGTCGAGGATATCTCGGCGCTGGAAGGGCTGCCGCTGACGGAACTGTTTATTGCGGGCAACCCGATTGCGGATTACTCGCCGATCCGCGAGGTCGCGTTCAATCTGTACGGGAGGGACTTCAATCCCGACGAAATTTTCGCGGTTATTGACGAGCCGGAGGACCCGGATCAGGTGATCGCCTTTAACGACGCCGTACTGGAGCGGTGCGTGCGCGACGCGCTGGGCAAGCCGGAGGGCGATATCACGGCGGCCGACGCCGCGACGCTGACCGAGCTTTGGTGTGACAACGATTGGAACGCTCCGGCGGAGCAGAAGGTACGGGATATCGCGGGAATCAAGTATTGCATCAACCTGCGGAAACTGGGGCTGAGCTTCAACGACGTTTCGGATATCGGCGAGCTGGAAGGGCTTACGAAGCTCAAGGATCTGGGCCTCGGCAGCAATCGGATATCGGATATCGGCGCTCTGGCCGGGATGATCGATATGGGGTCGCTGAGCATTTTTGGCAACAGGATTTCCGATATCGGCGCTTTGGCCCATATGACGAAGCTGTATTACCTCAACGCAAACGGCAATCTCTTCGCCGATATTACGCCTCTGGCCGGGATGACGGGAATGGATATGCTGGACCTGTCCGGCTGCAAAATCCGGGACATTACGCCGCTTGCGGGAATGGAATACCTGTGCGTGCTGAATATATCCAACAATGAGATTTCCGATATCGGCGCGCTGGCCGGGAAGATGAACCTGCAGGAATTGCGCCTGGAGAACAACCCGATCGCCGATTATTCGCCGATCGCGGACATCTATACGAACCTGACGGCAATGGATTTCGAATACTGGGAGGGGCGCAGCGACGCGCTGACCGAGCCGGATAACCCTGAACAGGTGATCACCTTCCCCGACCCCGTGCTGGAGGCTTCCGTCCGCAAAGAGCTCGGGATGCCCGAGGGCAACCTGACGGCGGGCGACGCTGCGCGGATCCGGAGCCTGAAGCTGGGCCTCGAATGGCAGGAGTTCATCCCGGAAGAGATCAAAATCAGGGACCTCACGGGGATCGAAAACTGCATCAATTTGCAGGTTCTTACGCTTTCTTTCCACGGGATCAGCGATATTGCGCCGCTTCAAACCCTGACGAATCTGCAGGAGCTTGATCTGGGCGGCAACCCCGTCGCCGATATCGGCGCGCTTGCGGGGCTGACGAAGATCTATGACCTGAGCCTTTTCAGCACCGGAATCAACGACCTGACGCCGCTTGCCGGGATGACGGGTATGCATTTGCTGTATCTGGAGCAAAACGCCATTTCCGATCTGTCACCGCTTGCCGGAATGACAGAGCTCAAGGGGCTGTTCCTGAACAACAACATGATCACCGATCTGTCGCCGATCGCCGGACTGACGCAATTGAAAGCCCTGCACTTCGCCTATAACTATGTGTCCGACCTGACGCCGCTTGCCGGGATGACGCAGCTGGACTCCCTGCAACTCTGCGATAATCCGATTCAGGATTATTCCCCGGTCGAGAGCATCTACCTTAACCTGAAGGACAAGGATTTTGAGTACGGCCAGGTGTTCCGGGAGATGCTCATGCCGGATAATCCTGATCAAATCATCTCATTCCCCGACCCGGTGCTTGAGCAGAAGATCCGCAAAACCATCGGCAAGCCCGAGGGGGATATCCTCTCGTCGGACGTGGCGTTTATGGAACACCTGTACCTGAAAGAAGAGTGGCAGGAGCACTACCCCGAAGGCACGCTGATTTCCGATCTTACGGGGCTGGAATACTTCCTGAACCTGAAAACGCTGGAGATGGGGCACAACACCATACGCGACTTGAGTCCGCTGGCGGGGCTCAGGAAGCTGGAGCTGATCGACGCCATGGATCTGGGGCTTACGGACGTCAGCCCGCTGGCCGGCATCACGTCGCTTCAGTTCCTTGACCTGAGCTATAACAATATCACGGACGTTTCGCCGCTGGCGGGGCTTGATAATCTGTATGCCCTGCACCTGACGAACAACCCGGTCGCGGACTTTTCACCCCTGTCGGGAATCTACTCGAACCTCGATGACCGGGACTTTGATATTGACAACGGGTATATCCAACCCGAAAACCCGGACGCGGTCGTGACGTTCAAGGACCCCGTTTTGGAAAGCCGCGTGCGGGAACAGACGGGGATATGGGAGGGCGATATCACCGCCGGGGACGCGGCGAGGGTCGGACGGCTGGACTGCAACATGGAATGGCAGGAGACGATCCCCGACGACACCCGCATCCATGACCTGACGGGGATCGAGTACTTTATCAATTTGAAGGAGCTGTACCTGAACTTCCACGCCGTAAGCGATATCGGCATGCTGCCCGCGCTTACGCGGCTGGAATCGCTGGGCCTGGGCTGCAACGGCTATAGCGACCTGACCGTTTTCGCCTCCATGCCCAATCTCCAGCAGCTTGTGCTGTTTGGCAACGGAATTACGGACATTTCCCCGCTCACGGGACTGACGAAGCTTACCTATCTGCAGCTGGAGCACAACCAAATCGCCGATATCTCCGCGCTGGCGGGTATGGCGGAGCTGCGGACGCTGGATGTGCAGGATAATCGGATTGCGGACTTCAGCCCGCTGTACGGGATGGAAAATCTGGAATCACTGCACATCAACTTCAACTCCACCCAGGATGCAAGCGGCTTTGCGGATATCGCCGCGCGCCTGCAGGATAAGGATTTTAACCCGGACCAGCCGCTGGAGCAGGGAAGCGGGGGCGGCTCCGACATGCTCAAGCCGGAAAACCCCGACAAGGTCATTGCGTTTGCCGATCCGGTATTTGAAAAGCGCGTCCGCCAGGAGCTGAACATGCCGGAGGGGGACATCACCGCGGGCATGGCGGCGCAGGTGGAATTCCTGAATCTGGGAAACGAATGGCAGGAGACGTTCCCCAAGGGCTCGCAGTTTTCAAAGCTCAACGGAATCCAGTACTTCATCAACCTGCGCTCGCTTACGATCGCCTGGAACAAGGTGGAGGATATCAGCAAGCTCGCAAAGCTCACGCGTCTGGAGTACCTGCACGCGTACGGCAACCGTATCAGCGACGTCACCCCGCTGGCCGGGCTCACGAATCTCGTGAACCTGAACATCGGCGGCAACAAGGTGAAAAAGATCGGCGCGCTTGCCGGGCTTGTGAACTTGCAGGAGCTGTATCTGGACGGCAACCAGATCAAGGACTATTCCCCCGTCCGGGAGCTCTATCCGCTGCTGCAGCATGCGGATTTCAAGCTGGAATAGGGCGCCGGCCCGAGCGGCGGCGGGGATGCCTGCCGCCGATAACTTCCTTTTTCTTCCGCCGCGCAAGGTGTATAATGGACAAAATACATACACCATGAGCCGGAAGGATGAAAGAGAATATGGCGGGCTCCCGCTCAGACCGGAAACCTTCTACGCGTGAAATCGAGCATAAGCTTTTTGCGGCGCCGAGCTTTGAACAGTTTTTGCAAGAGAACGGGGACGGAATGCTCACGCCGAAAATCTGCTACTATTTGGCGGAGCTGTGCCGGGCGCGCGGGTTGAAGCAAGCGGAAGCGATCCGGCGCTCCGGCCTGGACAGGACGTACGGCTACCAGCTTTTCAACGGCACGCGAAAGCCCTCCCGGGACAAGCTTTTACAGCTTGCGTTCGGCTTCGGGCTGACGGTGGAGGAGACGCAGGATTTGCTCAGGACGGCGCAGAAAAGCGCGCTGTATCCCAAAATCCTGCGCGACGCCGCCGTTATGCAGTGCCTGTATAAGGGAAAAAGTTTAGAAGACCTCCAGGCGCTTTTAAGCGTTTTGGGCTTAACCAGTATCGGCGGGGGTGACCGCGATGAATGACGAGGATCGGGACGGCCTGGTGGCCGCATGCGGGTGCGGGCGGTACCCGCCGGGCTTTCTGGATGAATACGAGCCCTTCGAGTGCCTGGCGGATAACGAGACCGGCGAGACGCTGCTGGTGAAAAACAAGCGCACGGGCATGTTCTACGTTGCCAAGTGCTATATATGCGGCAGCGCCGTCAGCCACGCGACCGAATCCGAAATCCTGAAAAAACTGAAGCATTCCGGCCTGCCACGCTTTGTGGACGAATACAAAAGTGACGAAATGCTATGCGTAATCCGCGAATATGTGGAGGGCACGCCGCTGCACCTGTGGGCCGGGCAGAAACGGCCGGAGCCCGCGAACGCATCGCGCATCGCGCTGTCGCTTTGCGACCTGCTGATCTACCTGCACGGCCAGAACCCGCCGATCATCCATCGGGACATCAAGCCGCAGAACCTGATCATGGGGACGGACGGGCAGCTGTGGCTGATCGACTTCGGTATATCACGGCTGTACCGCGAGGAGAGTGAAAGGGATACCGCGTGCTGGGGCACGCAGGACTTTGCCGCGCCCGAGCAGTACGGCTTCGCGCAGACCGACGTGCGCTCCGATATCTATTCGTTCGGAGTCCTGCTGGGCTGGCTTTTAACGGGGCGGACCAGGCGGGAAGACGCGCTCAAACAGATCGCCGACAAGCGTCTTGAGAAAATCGTAGCAAAATGCACGGCGTTCGCGCCCCGGGAGCGCTACGCGTCCGCCGTCAGGCTGCGCGCCGACCTGACCGCGCTTGACGGGCACCGGCGCAGGCGGACGGCGCTGCGGTTTTGCTTTGCGGCCCTGTGCGCGGCGTGCCTGTGCGGCGGCTTTGCGCTGGGGCGGTATACGGACGTCCTCGCGCCTGCGTCCCGCGGGTTGACGTTTGCCGAGCCGCTGATCGGGCGGGCGGTGCGCCTGACGCTGGGCAGGGAAGACGGAGACCCGGTTTCGCGGAGCGATCTGTTGAGCGTCACCGGGCTGTACGTTTACGGCGATCAGCCCGCCGCAAACAGCGAACAATACCAGGCCTTCATGCGGCGGACGGAAGGCGGCGGGGCGGCGGCCAACGGGGGAATCGAAACGCTTTCCGACCTCGCGATGATGCCGAACCTGGCCACCGTGAACCTGCCCCTGCAAAATATAACGGACCTTTCGCCGCTCGCAAGCCTGCCCGCGCTCAGGGATTTGGACATCAAGCACAACCCGGCGGCGGACGTTACCCCGCTGTGCGGGCTTACGCAGCTTGCAAACGTCTGCCTGTACGGCACCCGCGTTTCCGACCTTTCCCCGCTTCTGGGCTGTCCGCTGCTTCAAAACCTGGACGTGGGAGGGACGTTCGTCACATCCGTTTCCTCGTTGCGCGGCTGCGGTACGGTCCGGCGGCTGAAGCTGACGAACGCGCCGCTGCAGACTTTGGGCGGGATTGAAACGCTTTCAAACCTTGAAGAAATCGAGCTCTCGCAGGTGGCCGATGGCGACCTGACCCCGCTTCTGCGGCTGCCTGGGCTGGAAAAGGCGGCGCTTTCCGAAGCTCTGCGAAAAGAAGCGGAAAGTACGCTCGCCGGGGCCGCGTTTGCCGTAGAATACCGGACTGATTGAATTAAAACGCATATGAAAAAGGCGGGCCGCGGCCCGCCTTTTATTTCGGCTGTTTCTCTATAGCGGCAGCTTTATTCCCAATCCTTGCACACGTCCACCCACCGGGCAAACCTGGAATATTGCGCAAGCTCCGGGATCGTGAGCTCGATGGCGCTGTTTGCGCTGCCGCAGGCGGGGAAGACGGTATCAAACCGCTTCAGGGACACGTCCAGGTACACCGTTACGCCGTCGTTCACCGCGAAGGGGCAGACGCCGCCTACGCCGTGGCCGATCAGGCGCTCCGCTTCCTCCATGGCGAGCATTTTCGCCTTGGCGCTGAACGCCGCCTTGTATTTTGGATTATCGATCTTCGCGTCCCCGGCCGTGACGATGAGGATGGGGGCGCCGTTCACCATAAAGGACAGCGTTTTGGCGATGCGCCGGGGCTCGCATCCCACGGCGACCGCGGCAAGCTCCACGGTGGCGCTGGAAACCTCGAATTCCACGATCCGGTCCTGCAGGTTCCATTGCTTAAAGTAGGTTCGTACGCGGTCGATTGCCATGGTCGGTCTCCTTTTGCTGCGTGATACGGATTTCGAATGAAAACCCAACGCGTCCATCATACCACTGTTCGCCCGGGAATAATACCCGTTTCAGTTTTTCACGGCCGTTGGGCTTTGCTTGTGCCGGCATAACGAAACCCGCCGATACGGGTACCGGCGGGTCTGTCTATGCAGTATGTTATGAATCAGAATTCCTGATTACGATGCTTGGCAAAGCACTCGCTGCAATAGATCGGGCGGTCGCTCTTGGGAATGAAGGGGACGGTCGTGGGTTGCCCGCACTCTGCGCAAACGGTCTCGTACTGTTCGCGGGGAGCGTTTGCACGGTTGGCCTTGCGGGCCGAGCGGCAATCTTTGCAGCGGCTGGGTTCGTTTTGGAATCCTTTTTCCGCGTAGAATTCCTGCTCACCTGCGGTGAACACAAATTCTTGGCCGCAGTCGCGGCAGGTGAGCGTTTTGTCCTCGTACATGATTTGGGTTTCCTCCGTTTTTTGGTATCTTCCGAAATCCCCGTTCAACGGGCGTCTGCGCCTGCGCACGGACGGCGGGCGCTTTGTATGGAACCATACCGGTCTCGCTGCGTTATGCATGCGGCCTGGCCCCAACGCGGCGCCGCGGCTTCCGCCGCGGTCGCAGACACGGTTTTACAGGGATTCCGAATGGCATCGTATCGGCTGACCTGGTCTTTGCCCCCACACTCGCCGACTGGAAGGTTTGCTCATCGCAGAAGCGCCCTACGCCCCTTCTCTCAACTTTTCAGTTGGTCGGGCTTACTCCTAGAACGCGCCATGCTCATTGAGGCATCGCTCAATTTACGTGGACCGTTTTGCCCGCGTCTGGCTTCGGTTTGCAACCACAGACCCGAATACGATTGATGTCATTATAGCGTCCCATATGCAAGAACGCAAGCGATTTTTTACAATTTGGTCGAATTTTGTACACAAGGCACCAATTTAGGGCCGAATTCCACTGTTTTTTACTGCGTTTTTCTTGTATTGAGAATCATTTTTCCGGAATTGGTTGACAAAGAATGCAAAGCACACTATACTAAAATTGCAAAGCATACTATACATTATTGGGAGGTATGCGCGATTGAAAACAAGGATTGCGGCTTTGCGCAAGGAGCGGAGGATATCGCAGGAGGAGCTGGCCATGGCGGTGGGCGTAACTCGCCAGACCATCACGTCGCTGGAATGCGAGCGGTATACGGCGTCGCTCGCGCTGGCGTACAAGATTGCCAGGTATTTCGGGCTGACGATCGAGGACATATTCGATTTTTCGGAAGTGGAGGAATTTTAGCATGAATCAATACAGGGAAACACTGCAGAGGCGGCTGGCTGCGCTGGCGACCTATATCGGCGGGCTGGTCGTTTTGATGAGCTTCAGCCTGATCCGCCCGCTGGCGGGGGACAGCGAAGGCATACGGGCGTTTATGGCGGGGGTGAACGCCGGGCTGCTGGCGGTCGCGCTGGTGGTGGCGATCCTCAGCGCTGTGAAATATGGCCGGGCACTGAAAAACGAGGAGAAGCTCAAGGCGCTGTATATTTTCGAAAAGGACGAACGCCGGCTGTACATCCAAAGCCGGGAGGGCGGCACGGCGATGCAGCTGGTCCTCATGGCCTTGACGGCGGCGATGATCGTGGCGGAGTTTTTTGACCAGACAGTGTTTTTCACGCTGCTGGGCACGGTGGTATTTGCCGCGGCGGTCAAGGCGGCGCTGAAGATTTATTATGAAACGAAACTCGGGGCATAAAAGGAAGCCGGGGTCACGCCCGGCCTCAGTTTGTTGAACAAGCTGTCATTCTATTTCCAAATATGGTTTGATAACGATCTGAGCCGGGCGGAAACCCGGCCTTCTTCATACCCGCTGCTTTTGCCCCAGCAGGCCGCGCACCCATTTGCCGACCTGGTACCAGATCGTATGGCTGCGCTTGATGGCAAGCGAGGCGTCCAGCGCGCCGCGGCGGTAGCGGTTTTCGCCGGGGGCGAGGCGCACGGCTTCGCGGTAGCTTTGGTAGGCGGTCTCAAACTGCTCAAGCGCCATCAGGATATTGCCCTGGAGGTAAAAGAAGTCCGCGTCCTTATGGTCGGCGCGGTTTAGCTGCCGCAGGGCGCTTTCGGGGTTGCCCTGCTCCATCAGTTTTGTGGCGAAATGCTTGGCTTCTTCCGGCGATATCAGGTTAAAGCCGACGCGCTTGGACCCGCAGATGCGCAGCGCCTCCTCGTACGCGAGGTTGAGCGCAACAAGCCGCTCTTGAGCGGCTTTCTGTTCGTCCGGGTTTTGAAAAAGGTCCGGGTGGCATTCCTTCACGCGCAGGCGGTAGGCCTTGCGTACGATACGGATTTCGGAGTCGGTGGGGACGCCGAGCACCGTGAAGGGATTCTGATCGTGCAAAGGCTCACTTCCCCCCTAATGCAGGCAAACGATGAGAAAATCCCCTGCGCGCTGCCGGTCGCCTTACCGTCGGCTAGGGCCCGCGGAATTGCCCACTCAGTTTTATTGTCGCACGGCTCCTTGATCAGTCGCCGCACTCTGTAAAACTTCCCATCCTCAGTTCGCTTTCGGCTCTGCCGAAGCCGCCACTGGCGGCACACTTGCCTTGGATGCCCAACGTAGCGCTGCTACTACTTCGGATGCCGCAAGCGCAATCTGGTAACAATCTAACGCGGCATCGCACAGGCTCTTTCATCATCGTTTCCCTTGCGGAAAGTAATACATGCATCTGTCTTGGTATTGTATTCGTATTCCGCTGCCATTTTCCCGGGCTCTGATCAGACGGTTAATCAGATGGCCTCACGCCTGATGTCCGCGCCGAGCGAGCGCAGCTTGTCCTCGATGCGCTCGTAGCCGCGGTCGATGTAGCCGGTTTCGTAGATCTCGGTGGTGCCCTTGGCCATCAGGCCGGCGATCACCAGGGCCGCCCCCGCCCGGAGGTCCGAGATCGTGACCGGCGCGCCGTACAGCGTGTTTACGCCCTCGATGAGTACGGTTCTTTCCATCAGCTTGATGCGCGCGCCCATGCGCCTGAGCTCGTCCAGATGCTTGAAGCGCTGCTCAAAGATCGTCTCCTGGATGGTGGAGGTGCCGTTGGCCATGCACAGCAGTGAGGTAATCGGCTGCTGCAGATCGGTGGGGAAGCCGGGGTAAACCTGCGTTTTGATGTTGATGGCGCGGTGCTGGTCGTGCGCGCGGACGCGGATCATGTCGTCGCCCTCGGACACTTGGATGCCCATCTCCAGAAGCTTGGCGGTCAGCGCCTCCATGTGCGTGGGGATGCAGCCGTGGATGGTTACGTCGCCATGGGTCGCGGCGGCGGCGATCATCAGCGTGCCGGTTTCGATCTGGTCGGGGATCACGGTATAAGTCGTGCCATGCAGCTTGGGCTGGCCGGTGATGCGGATGATATCCGTGCCGGCGCCCTTGATGCGCGCGCCCATGGAGTTCAGAAAGTTCGCCAGGTCGACGATATGGGGCTCCTTGGCGGCGTTGTAGATGATGGTGGTGCCTTCGGCCTTGACGGCGGCGAGCATGATGTTGATCGTGCCGCCCACCGTGACGATGTCAAAGAAGACATCCGCGCCGGTGAGCTGCCTGGATTCCGCTTCCACGTAGCCGCCCCGCTCCACGATGGTCGCGCCCAGCGCGGAAAGCCCCTTGACGTGCTGGTCAATCGGCCGCGAGCCGATCTCACAACCACCGGGATAGGCCACGACCGCCTTGCCGCTGCGTCCCAGAAGCGCGCCCAGCATGTAATAGCTGGCGCGCAGCCGCTTGGTGAGAGAGTAGGGCACATGGCCGCCCTTGAGTGTTTGGGGATACACGGTCAGATACTGGTCGGGCACGTAATCGCACTTGGCGCCGAGCAGTTCCAGAATATCAATCAGGGCGTGTACGTCGTCGATATCGGGAAGATTCTCGATCGTGCTCGGCGCATCGCTTAAAATGGCGGCGGGGATGACGGCCACGGAGGTGTTTTTCCCCCCGCTGACCGCGATCTCGCCCATCAGCGGATTGCCGCCCTTGATGAGCATCTTCTCAACGTTGAACATCGGTTTTGACGCACCACCCAGTCGTTTCGTTCGGAGACCCAAAGCACATTATACACTGTCGGGAAATGATGCGCAAGAATGGAGAGGGCGGGATACGGGACGGGCGGCGGGGATGTGCGCCGGGGTTTTGATCTGCCGCATAGGCGGCGGAACGAAGCAAAGCGTGAAAACAAATGTAACAACGCAAGTCTTCGCAGGAGAAACCGTTCGCGTTGTCGAAATCATATACACTATAAGCCACAATAACAGGAACGCACGGAGGGTCGCCGTATGGACGAGCCGATGAAAGTGTTTTTCGCACTCTTGCTTACGATTCTGGCCGGGGCGCTGCCCGCGGCTGCGCAAGGCGCCGCCGAGCCGCTGGTTACGCTGCCGCCGCCCACGCAGGCGGCATCGTACGCGACCCCCGAGCCGATTACCCAAAGAGCTTACTCCGTGGGCGACAGCGGGCAGGATGTGTACTGGTTCAAGCGGCGGCTGCAGTACCTGGGATATTTCAGCCGGGATGCGGAGCTTTCGGAAAAAATAACGGACAAAACACTGGAACGGGTCAACCAGCTGCTTTCGGACAACGGGATAGAGCCCGTGGAGACCATCTCCGTTGAAATACAGGCGATGATATTTTTTCGCGACGACCTTGCGATCGCCCCCACGCCCACGCCCGTGCCGACGCTTGCGCCCGTCCAGGCGCCTGCCGGCACGCCGGAACTGCCGGCGCTTGACGAGGAGGGGTTCCTCGCGGATTCCGACGGGGAGTTTGTGTACCAGGACGACGCGGACGGGCTTTGGTACTATATTTCCCATGATCTGTTTGTCAACGTCCGCCGCTACAACGACCCGGAGGAAAAGAACATCTGGGTTGAAGCGGAGGTCCGGACGCGCGGCGGGGAAACGCTGAACAGCTATCATGAGGACACGCGCAAGGTGTACCAAACGCCGGTGGATATCGCGCGCGCCAACGGCGCCGTGCTTGCGTTCACGGACGATTTTTACACCAAGCGGAGTTACGGCGTCGTGATCCGCGACGGGGAGGTGCTCCGCGATTATATCCGCAAAACCTCCAAATCCTACCCGCTGGGCGATATCCTGGCCGTGTTTGAGGACGGCGCGATGTGCGCGTATGGCTACGCGGAATACCGGGCCGACGCGCTGCTGGAGATGGGCGCGGTGCAGGTGATCTCGTTCGGGCCGTGGCTGATCCATGACGGCGCCATCAACCCGCTTGTGCTCACGGGCGACTATATGCATTACCACGAGCCGCGCGTCGCCCTGGGGATGATCGCGCCCGGGCATTATTTCGTGCTTACCGTCAACGGACGCTACACCGGCGCCGTCGGCGCGTACCTGGAATGGATGGCCGCGCGCATGCAGCAGGTCGGTGTAACCGAGGCGCTGAACCTGGACGGAGGCGGCACGGCCGCGCTGGTGTTCATGGGCAACCAGATCAGCCGCGTGGCCTCATCAAAGGCCGACGGCTCCAATACGCGGAGGGTTTCCAGCATGCTGGGGTTCGGATTTTCGGAGGATGTGCCGGAGTAGCGCTTTCAAACGCACCGCGAGGGTATCGGCACAACGGCAAAAGAAGAAAGACGACCGACGTGTTCATCCGGGAGGTGATACCCATGAAAAAGGCATTCGCACTGATTGCCCTGGTCCTGGTTTTCTTGCTTGGGACGGAGGCAACGGCCGGCTCTGTCGCCGTACAGGTTGGTCAAAAGGCTTCGAATTTTACGGTTTCACTGGTGGACGGTTCCGAATTCACGCTTTCGGATTATGCGGGGAAAGTGGTATTCGTCAACATATGGGCCACCTGGTGCGGGCCCTGCGTAGCGGAAATTCCCGATTTGCAGCAATTGGCGGAGAAATATCCCGACACGCTGGTCATTCTCGGCGTCAATTGGGGAGAAGACGAACAGGTGATCCGGAATTTTGCCGGTTCCAACCATCTGACCTATCCGCAAGCGGCGGATGTAGGGTGCAGCCTGATTGACGCTATGTTTCCCACGCGGGCTATTCCCTATACCGTCGTCATCAATCCGGCGGGCGTCGTAACGTATGCGGCGGCGGGCGCCGAATCCTATAAAACCTTTAAATCCCTGTATAGCGAGGCGCTGGCAAGCCGATTGACCGCGGCAAACGGGGGAAATGGCGTTGCGGATCTTTACGCAGCGGCGATTGCATATTCCCCCCAATCCATCAGCGTGGGGGATCCCGTTACCTTTGACTCCGGAATAGGCAATAACGGCACCGCCGATACCGGAGCGTTTAATATCCAATGGTTTGTGAATGATGTGCTGGCAGGCTATGGGAGCCACGACGGGGTTGCCGCCGGAGAAACCGTGATGAACGGCAACAGCCAGCTTAGCTGGACGCCTGATAAGGCGGGCGCCTATACGATAAAGTTTATTGTCGACTCGAATAAATTCTATGAGGACAGCAATCCGGACAACAATACCGCAACCGTTGAACTGGAAGTAGTTGACGAGAATCTGCCTGCGCAGACTTCGCAAAGCGTCAGTCCGGAATTGAACAAAGACGCGCAGGATGTTGTTGCGGGTATCCAGGCCGCTTATAAGCTAATCTCTGTCGGAAGCGGAGAATCCGTCGTATTGGATGTGAAGGACAGCTATGATTTTTATACGAAAGAAACGGGCCGGTTTACCGGCGGGGATTTGTATTACACCCTGCTGGGCTTCTGGGGAAACAATGACGGTCAAAGGGGCGTTGCCAAGGTTGGCAAAATCGAAAACCCGGCGGAATTGGCGATGCCGGCCGACTATGCCCGATTCGGAGTCGCCGCTTTGGCGGATTGTTTTTATGTATCGCTGTCGGCAAGCATGGGGGATGGCTACTATACGCTGATTCGCGTGTTAAGCGCCGACTTGAACCAGGTTTCCATAGAGTATTGCAATTTCCATGAGTGACGGGGAGTTCGGTCTGCCGGGGATAGGATAAAAGAATTGTTTCTGAAAATGTTGCAGACGCTTATTCTCAAGCGTTTGGATTCGCGTTGTAAACGCTCACCGACGGGAAGGCCATGGATACGTTCGTGTCCCTGGCGGCTTTTTGGATGGCGAAGTTGACGCGGTCCTTGACGGTGAGCATATCGTAATAATCGGATTTGGACGTGCGGTAGATGACACCGACGTTCAGGGAGGAATCGGCGAAGGCGTCGAACCATACCTTGACGCTGTCGCCGATCACGTCCGGATCGCCATGAAGCAGCGCTTCCACGGCCTTGACGAACGCTGCCAGATTTTCGGGCGGCGTTTGATATTCCAGTCCGACGCTGAAGTTGACGCGGCGCTGGGAACGCTTGGTTTCGTTGTAGATCACGTCGCTTGCCAGCTTGGAATTGGGAACGGAGACCAGGCTTCCGCCCAGCTGGCGGATGCGCGTGGAGCGCAGGCCCACGTGCTCGACGTTTCCCTGCAGGTCGCCGGATACGGTGATGTAGTCGCCCACGTCGAAGGGCCGGTCCAGCATGATGGAGATGGAGCCGAAGAAATTTGACAGGCTGTCCTGCGCGGCGAGGGCTACGGCAAGGCTGGTGATGCCCAGGCCCGCGATCAGCCCTGAAAGGCTGCCGACCCAGGGCGTGAGCAGGGAGATCGCCGCCACGGCGATGACCGCGACCCGGATGCCGCTGATGAGGAAGTTGCGGGCGGTGAGGCTGAACTTATCCGGCTTGCGCTTGGACTTGGCGTTGAAAAACCAGTGGACGGTGATCATCAGCGTGCGGTAGAGCGCCATGAACGCAAGCAGCGTAAGCACCGTGTTGAAAACGCGGCGGACGAGCGTGAGCGCGTTCTCGGGCAGCTTGAAATAGGGCAGCGCGATCAGCAGGACGCTGAAAAACAGGATGTAGCCCAAAAGCCGCGTCAGGCTCTGCTTGAGCTGCTCGTACTTGGCGGCATCCTTGCGTTTGAGGGCGGCGAGCGCGGCGCTCAAAATCAGGGAGACGAGCGGGCGCTTGATGATGAACATCAGCACGATCAGCCCGAGGATGATAAAAAACCGGGTCAGGTCGGCGGTTTGGAAATACGCGATAATGTCGGCCATGGGGGTACTCCTTTCGCGCGGAATATGGTAAAACTAGAGTGTGTTACCTGAACATAGCAAACCCGGCCGGAAAACGCAAGGGCAGGAAGGAAACCCCGGAATGAAACGATGGAAAAAACGCGCGCTGGGAACCGCTGCGGCGGCGCTGGGATTGATCCTGATCGTGATGGCCCTGGCGCCTCTATTTGCGCTGCCCCGGTTCTGGGGCAGGCGGTATGAACAAAACCGGCACGACCCCGCGGAGTTCGGCGTGGAGGCCGTGGAGCTTACGCTGCTGACGGACGACGGACTGGCGCTGGCCTCGTGGTTTGTGCAGGCCGGCGGCGGCGCGGACGCGAAGGGCACGGTCATCATCCTGTCCGGGCTGCAAAGCCCGTCGGTGACGGTGTTTTTCGGCTACGCGAAGCTGTTTGCCGGACACGGATACAACAGCCTGCTGGTGGAGATGCGCGCGCGGGGCCTTTCCCAAGGGAAGGAGATCGGGTTCGGCATGACCGAATGGCGCGACGTGAAGGCCGCGGCGGACTACTTGGAGGGCATGGGGCTCCCGATCGTCGTGATGGGCACGTCCATGGGCGCGGGCGCGGCGATCATCGCCGCGGCGGAGGTGGAGACGATCGACGCGGTCATCGCGGCGTCGCCGCCGTCCAGCGCACAGGATATGTTCGTTTCCTACATGGACACGATGGGCGTTCCCCGCTTTGCGGGCGGCATGGAGATGCCGTTCGTCACGCTGTACCTCGGGCTGCACTACGGGTTTGACGCGCTACGGTATTCGCCGGAAAAGGCGATGGCTGGGCTTCACGGCCGCCCGGTACTGCTGATGCAATCCACGGGGGACACGCAGGTGCCCTTCTGGGAACATGAAAAGCTGCTGGGCGCGGCCCTGGAAAACGGCGTTACCGTGCAAACCTTTATCCGCGAGGGCGACTGGCATTTCATCTGCTACGACGAGGACGTTTTCACGCCGTGGGAGGATACGGAGTTTGCCGGCGCGGTGTTTGAATTTCTGGACGGATTACCCTAATTTCACCTGCGCCCCGCCGGGGATTTCCAGGGGCGCGTTCCCGTTCACGCGCACCCATGCGGAGGCGGCGGAGGGATTGTACACAAAGGAATTGTCGGCGGCGAACTGCAGCCGCCCGATGGTTTGCATGCAGTCGTAAATCTCGATGTTCGTGGCGTACCACGTGTCCTCGCGTCCGCCGGCCTTTTCGCAGAAATTTTCGATCAGATCCCAGTTGTGGTCGTTGTCAAACTCAAAGCTGTGGCCCCATACGTAGAAGAGCTTCAGGTGCACGCCGTTGTCCTTTTCTTGAAAGCGGTCCGCCATCTCCATCAGCCGGTGGTTGTGGTGGCAGGTGGCCTTCCACTGCAGGAAATCCTCCGGCATATCGAACGAATAGCTGTCGCCCACCACGCGCGAACAGACGATGCCCAGCCCCGGCAGCATCGCGCGGATGGCCGCCGAGTGCGAGCCGTAGGGATAGCTCATCCCGCGCACGGGGCGGCCGAACAGGGTTTCCAGGTTGATGCGGTCCGAAAGCACCTCCTGCGCGACGCTTGGCAGCGGGCAGCGGCCGATGGCGGGGTGCGTGGCCGTGTGGCAGGATACCTCGTGGTTCCGGTATACGTCCGTCACCTCGTTGGGTTTCAGATACCGCTCCGCTTTCCCGAACATCGCGGAATTCAGATGGAACGTACCCCGGATTCCATAGCGGTCGAAAATCGCGATCAGCTTTTTGTCCTGCCATACGCCGTCGTCATAGCTCATGGTCAGGCACTTGGTTTTTCCCCCGGGAAAACAGGTGACTACGGTATTCATAGGTTTGCCTCCGCATATTGGTCATAAATTGCGAGGATCTCCCGCCACGCGGAGGGCATGCCCGCGAGGATGGACGTGGGAGCGTCGAGGGCGAGGGGCGAACCGTCGGCACGGGTCACGGCACCGTCCG
Organism: Candidatus Limiplasma sp.; assembly: GCA_963674895.2. Lineage (GTDB taxonomy): Bacteria > Bacillota > Clostridia > Christensenellales > Aristaeellaceae > CAXXOK01. Next base: position 515,843 of record CAXXCY010000001.1, on the reverse strand, counting down.
CTGCCCGCACGACCGGCGCGATTTCTGGTAGCAGCTTGTCCATTCGCCGTATCCCCCCGCTCTCCCGACTATTTTACCATGATCCGGGGCGTTTGGGTATGGCCGAAGCACGCGGCGGCAGGGGATATTTGAAACGCGCGCGGTTGCGCGCCGCAGGCGGGCATGATATGATACTAGCAACGAATCCAAAGCGAGGAAGGCATATGAAATACCTGCGGCTGCTTCGCGTCAAACACTATATCAAAAACGGACTGGTGTTCCTGCCGCTGTTTTTCGCCAGGCGCATGGCGGCGTCCGATTTGGCGGTGCAAAGCCTGATCGCGTTCGCGGTCTTCTGCCTGCTGTCCTCGGCCGTGTATATCATCAACGATATCCGGGACGTTGAGAAGGACAGAAACCATCCCACGAAGCGCAGCCGCCCCATCGCCTCCGGCGCGATCGGCAAACGGACGGCGGGCTTGATCTGCGCGCTTCTGCTGGCCGTGGCCGCGGCGCTGATCGCGCACACCGGCAGCGGCCCGATGTTCTGGCTGGTTCCCGCGGCGTACCTGGCAATCAACGTAGCGTACAGCATGGGGCTGAAAAACGTGCCCATCACGGACGTGGCCATCCTGGCCGCGGGCTATTTGCTGCGGGTGCTGTACGGCTCGGTATACACGGGGATACCGATCTCCGGGTGGCTGTATTTAACGGTGATCGCGATGGCGTTTTACCTGGGCCTGGGCAAGCGGCGCGGCGAAATGCTCCAGTGCGCGCCGGGCGATGGCACGCGCCCGGTGCTCAAGTTTTATACGCAGGGGTTTCTGGATAAAAACATGCTGATGTGCGTGACGCTGGGCATCGTGTTCTACTCGCTGTGGACGGTGGACGCCGCCACGATCGCGCGCGTGGGCGGCGGACAGCTGGTGTGGACGGTGCCGCTGGTGATCATGATCTTTTTCAAGTACTCGATGAGCATCGAGGGCAAATCCGACGGCGACCCCGTGGAGGTCGTCCTCAAGGACAAGCTGCTGCTGACCCTGGTCGCGCTGCTTGCCGCCGCGCTGTTTGTTATCGTATACTTCTAAACCCATGGAAACGGTCCGGCCGGCCGTGTGATACCTGTGTGATTCCGGCCGTATCCGATCCGGCATAATCCGTCGAATCATCGCTTGCCAAACGGCTTGTTTTTATAAGCGGGGATGTCAATTTGACTATTGACATCCTTTTTATGTTATGCAATAATATGGATACAAGTAAGAGTGGATACAAGTTATACGTCTTCGAATCCCATATAATACAAGGGATAGGGATGGATACAGAGATTTTATCGGAAGAGCTAAAATGCATGGCAAACAGCGGAGGGCATGCTGTTTCCAAATAAAACACCTGACAAAGGGAGGAATATCCACCATGAAAAAAGTATTTGCATGGATACTCGTACTGACCTTGGCGCTCGGCATGGCCGCGATGGCGAACGCGGCGACCATGACTCTGGGCCATTTCGGCAAGCTGCCGGAAACCGGCGATCCTCTGGGCACGGCAGCCCAGGCGTTTGCCGATAAGGTAGCGGAGCTTTCGGGCGGCGCGCTGACAGTGGACGTCCGCGCGGACAGCGTTCTGGGCAACGCCAAAGAGATGATCGAACAAACCCAGCAGGGTTTGATTGAAGCCTGCCTGGTATCCCAGGGAACGCTGGACAAATATGATATCCGCTACGCGTTCGTGACCGCGCCGTATATGTACTCGGGCTATGAGCAGGCGTACGCCGTGATCGACGGCCCGTTCGCCGAGTGGGTAAGCGACGGCGTGCTGGAAGCCGCCGGCCTGCACAACGTGGGCCCGTGGGACTACGGTTTCCGTATGCTGACCAACAGCGTCCGCGAAGTGAAAACCCCCGAAGACGTGCAGGGCCTGCTGCTGCGCACGCCCTCCGAAGTACAGAAAGTCGCGTGCTTCGAAGCGCTGGGCGCCACAGTGCAGCCCCTCGCCTTCACCGAACTGCTGCCCGCGCTCAAGCAGGGCACCTTCGACGGCCAGGAAAACCCCATCGCGACCATCTGCAGCTTCAAGATGTGGGAAGTCAACCAGAAGTTCGTCAGCCTTACCCGGCATACCTATGAGTCCGTCAACCTGGTGGTGAACTGGGATTGGTGGCAGGGCCTGACCGCGGAGGAGCAGGGCTGGGTTACGGAAGCCAGCGCGTACGCCCGCGACCTGATGCGCTCGATGATTCAGGAAGCCGAAGCCGCCTACGTCGCGACCCTTGAAGCCAACGGCGTCAAGGTGACGACGGTTGACCTCGCGCTGTTCAAAGCCAAGATGGGCCCCGCCTGGGAAGCCGTGTCCGCATATGCCGGCGATACCGACGGATCCATGCTTGCGAAGTTCCTGGAGATTGTTGACAGCACCGTAAAATAACCGGGCGAAAACACCGGAAACAAAAGGGATACGGGTTTTATAACCTCAAGGGCTTTGCTCTGGTCCGCCATTGGCCGCGCATGGGCGCGGCCAATGGCCGGATGGTACAGGGCACGGCCCTTTGCCGGGGTTTGCGACGCATAGCCCCTCGTTTTTTTGATGTTGATCCGGGTATCTTATGACGTTATACGAAGGAGGCTCCTTCCGATATGGTAGCATTGATTGTGAGCTTGGTCCTTCTGGCGCTGATGTTCATCGGCGTGCCGGTGTGCGTTGCGATGGGCGTCACCAGCGCCGGCGCGTTTGTCGCGCTGGATATGGCAAAGCTCCTGCCGGCGCTGGCGCAGCGCGTATTTTACGGGACAACGGGATTTACGATGCTGGCGATCCCGTTTTTCATTCTCGCCGGAAACCTGATGAACAGCGGCGGCATTACCGACCGCATCTTCAACTTCGCCAAGGCGTTCGTCGGCCACTGGCCCGGGGGGCTTGGGCAGGTGAACGTTGTGTCCAGCGTGATATTCTCGGGAATGTCCGGCGCCGCGGTCGCGGATGCGGCCGGGCTCGGCTCCATTGAGATCAAGGCCATGAACGACGCGGGGTTTGACGAAACCTTTTCCGCGTCCATCACCGCGGCATCCTCCACCATCGGGCCGGTGATCCCGCCCTCGATCCCGTTTGTGGTCTATTCGGCGTTCACCTCCACCACCGTGCCCCGGCTGTTTGCCGCGGGCTTTATCCCGGGACTGCTGATGGCGGCGGCGATGTCGATCTGCGTATATTTCATCTCCAAAAAAAGAAAGTATCCCGTCAGCCCCAAAATGCCCTGGAAGCTGCGGTTGAAATACCTGTGGCAGGCGCTGCCGAGCCTGACGACGATCGTGATCCTCGTGGGCGGCATCCTCGGCGGAATCTTCACGCCGACCGAGGCGGCCATCGTGGCGACATTTTACGCCTTGTTCCTAAGCGGCGTCGTTTACAAGCAGGTGAACCTGAAAAAGCTCTGGAAGATCCTCTACGAAAGCCTGATGACCAGCTGCAAGACGCTGTTCATCATCGCGGTCGCCAATTTCCTCGCGTGGTTTATGATCCGGCTTCGCATTCCGGACCAGATCATCGCCGGCCTTCTGAGCGTCACGGCCAACCCGCAGCTATTGATCCTGATCATCATCGGCATTCTGCTGGTGCTGGGCATGTTCCTGGAGGGCATCGCGGTGATCCTGATCGTGACGCCGATCTTTTTGCCCATCGTCGCGCAGATCGGGATGGACCAGGTGCAGTTCGGCGTGATTATCGTGCTGGCCAGCATGGTGGGGCTATTGACGCCGCCTGTGGGAATGAGCCTGTACGCGGTGTGTTCCATCACCAAGGTGGAGCTGATGGAACTGTCCAAGGCGGTGCTGCCGTACGTGATCGGCATCATCATCGTGCTGTTCATGTGCGCGTACTGGGCCCCGTTCTCGATGTGGATTCCCACGCTGCTTTACGGTTAAGGAGGGATGGGCATGATAGTGTTGTCCGTGCTGAGAAAAGCTGACGAAATCCTTTCCAAATTCCTGAAGGTCTTCGCCGTCGGGCTGAGCGTGCTGATCGCGTTCGTGCTGCTGGGACGTGTGATCGTCCGCTATACGTTCGTATCCGCGTCGATGGCGTGGTCCGAGGAGATTATCGAGCTGACGATGGCGTGGATGATTCTGACGGCGGGGACGCTCCTGTTCCGCAACGGCGAGCATTTCCGCGTGGAGCTGGTGGAAAAGAAATTCTGCGGCAAGCCGGTGATGAAGTATATCAACCTCTTCATCACGCTGGTGAACCTGCTGTTCATCGGGACGCTTTTATACTACGGCGTCAAGTTTATGCTGCCGCAGACTCAGTTTTCCCCGATACTGAAGATCAACCACCGCCTTTACTACGCCAGCGTTCCCGTAAACGCGGGGCTGAGCCTGATCTATATCATGCGCGACCTGGCGCGCAATATTCTGGCGTTCCGCAAGCCCAAGCCCTGCGCGGAGACAGGCGGGATGAATATCACGGCGGAATAACCGGATCGAAAAATGCGATACGGAAAAAAGGCCGGAGGTCATTTGCCTCCGGCCTTTCGATATACCGCGTCACCGGTAAAATCAGCTTTCCGTAAAATAGTCCTTCAGGTCCGAGAACAACAGCTTGCCCAGGCGCGTGATGCCGCCGAACAGGTGCTTTTGCATCAGGGGGCGGATAGCGTCGACGTCGCTGTTTTCCAGCGCCGTGAGGATGGCTTCGTGCTCCTCGACGATCTGGGCGAAATTCTTGATCTCGACGATATCCAGCATCCGGAAGCGCGTATAGTGGCAGTTGGAATTGCGGATGGTATCCCAGAGGTATTCCTTGCGGGTTGCGTTGAACCAGGTTTCATGGAGCTTGGAATCCAGCTCATAAAACTCCCGCGGGGTAAAGTTGTCGCTTTGGATCAGCTTGATCATGGAGTTGTGGATATGGCGCAGGCGTTCCAGCTCCAGGATGTTGGGAATCCGGATGAAATCCTCCAGCACGAAGGTCTCCACCGCGATACGCTGGTAGATGATCTGGTTGATGATATTGAAGTTCATGCGCGTGACCTGCGTGCGCTTGTACGGCGTAATCGACACCAGATCGCACAGGCGAAGTTCCTGCAGCACCGAGCGGATCGGCGACCGCGATACGCCGAAGCGTTCGCACAGCTCATTTTCGGAAAGCGATTCCCCGGGCGCGATTTTGAGGGAGAGGATTTCCTCTTCCAGAATGCGGAAGATCTCCCGGCTAGAATATCGATCGGGCATGGTATGAACTCCTTCGTTTCGGCAGTTGGTTTTTCCTATTGTATCATGCACCGGGTTTTCCGTCAACTGCCTGTATGCGAAACCGTATTCGAAACGTACAAATGCAGAATATACGGTCTGTATGCAGATAGAAAACGTTCGGATATAAGGGAATGTGCTTGTATGCATAATTGGTCCAGCAAATGCAAAGCGCCCCGGGCCGCGCGGCGCCCGCTGGCGCCGGGACAATAAGCGTTCCGGGTTCCGGGCAGCGGCCTTTATGGCGGTCCCGTTCGGGACTCCCGAGTATACTATAACCGGAGGGCCCGTATACGTATCGGAAAACTTCGGCGGCAGCGGAAAGCGCCTGTGGACCTCGGCGGCGGCGACGGCAATGCGCAAAAAAAACAGATAGCGCAAACACGGACATAGGCCGCTGTGCCGGCTGTGAATGTGCACCGGTAACTGCCTTTCGCTTTGCCGAAGGCTGACAGGAAATAATTCTATTAGTTTCTGTAACATCTACCCGATAGGCGTTATTCTATGGATAGATTATAACAAGCGTATACGAAACGGTCTTTTTCCGAAGGATATATGAAATGGATTGTGATGGCTGATGAAGAAGAGGAACAGAGTTTTCTTCGCAATAATTGTTGCCGTAATCCTGCTCTCCGTGTTTGCGGTGCCGTCCGCCTCGGCGGCGGGAGCAACGAGCGTGTGGGTGAACAACGTGGAACTCAACGCCGGCAATCCCTACTGGAAAAACGGCAATCTTCCCGCGTCGGCAAGCAGCTGGAACGCGTATTTCGATGCGTCCGCGTACACGCTGACACTGCGGGACGCGCAGATCAATACCCTTACGGGCGACTCCGTGAATCTCCTGTATAAAGGCATGATCTACGCCAACGGCGATTTTACGCTTGTGCTGTCCGGCGCAAGTTATCTTTCCTACGGCGGCACCGCAAGCGGCGCTATCACGGGGATCTATGGAAACGGAACCATGACGGTCAGGGGCGAGGGAAGCGTCGATATCCAGGTGACTGTGACGGGAGTCTCCCAGTATGGGTTTGGGATCTATGCCGCACAGGACCTGACGATAACGGGCGGCACCCTGACCGTCGAGACGACCAGCAGTTACATCGCGCACGGCCTGTATTCCCAAAGAGATATCCTGTACGCCGGCGGACACACGACCATCACCAACGTAGGCTCGCGGGGGCGCATGGTATATACGGACGGGGGAATTTTCCGTATGACGGACGGCTGGATCAGCGGTACGGCTGAAACGACCGGTACAAACGGATTGGGTCTGGCCGGAAATGAATTATACCTGGAGGGTGGATACGGAAGTTTTTACGCTTTTGGCACTTCCCTAACCTCCGGATGCGATTTGTGGGACAACGTATTATATGTGTCGGGGGGGCACTTTATCTTCGCAGGGGAAAGATCGGGGATTTATATGGGCGGATTTGGAACTTCCAGTATCACCCTGACAAACGTGGTAACCTACGTGTCCAAAGATATCAGCGGATACGGAAAGTATATCTGGCATTCGGCGGCCGACGGCGAATTGGCATACACGAACTATGTCACCTCCCCGTTTCAGTACGTCGAATTCATGCTTCCGGAAACCGGAGAAAACCCGCAGACCGGCGACGGCGCGCACCTGTGGCTATGGGCCGGGATCGCGCTTTGCGCGCTGCTTGGCGCGGCGGCAGCGGGGCCGGCCGCTGCCAAAAAACGCCGCCGCCTTGATTGACGGAGGGTCCGGCTCTTATGGAATAAAGCGGATGACCGTTTTTCGTTAAAGGATTATGCCGCGGCATTTTAAACCTGACAATCGTATATAAAAGTAAGGGTATAATCCGGAATGGAGGGTTGTATCGTTGATTGACGTATGGTAAACTGGATTGAACGATTACCATATTCTGGTATGAATATATGTACGGAATATACGGGAGTTTAGTGCTACATGATGAAAACGGCATATGAAGCCCTGCTCGCTATACCGCTGGCCGCGCTGCTGGCACTATGCCTTTAGCCGCCATCCGCATGGGCGGGCGCAGCGACGGCTGTGCGCAGGAAACGCCGCTGACGAACGAATGCGGATAAACGCGAAGCAAAGGCGGGCGCGGATGAGTTCGCCGCGGTGAGAGCCGATGAAAACGGACGGGATGATCGTACATGATATTGTTTGATGAATCAGACAATATACCATAAATCTTACTAATTGGAGACGGTATCTATGAAGGCAATACACAGGGGTATCATTGCGATTGTATTCGCGTCGATGCTGGTTGTATGTTTGGCAATCCCGGCCGCTTTAGCGGCGCCTGCGACGAGTGCATGGATAAACGGTGTGATGCTGGATGCTGGCACGCCGTACTGGAAGAATGATAACACAACCTATGCAACGGAGCCGGCGAGCGGCTGGAACGCCTATTTCAACGCGGCTACCGGAACATTGACGCTGAATAATGCCACGATTACCGCGGCGGCGCCGCTTTTAACGTCGCACGGACTGGTATGCGCCGACGGCGACCTTTCGCTTGTGCTGCGCGGCGCAAGCACAATTTCATGGGATAACAATACGTACGATTTGATCAACGGCATTGTGGCAGGCGGTACATTGGCCATCAGCGGGGATGGAAGCGTAAATATCCAGATCCGGAACACGGCCGCGAACGGCTCAAGCATTGCCGTATTGTCATATGGCAATATGGCAGTCGCCTCCGGCAGTATAAGCAGTACGCTGCGGGCGGAGAACACCGTGTACGGACTGTACGCGCTCGGCAATATTCTGTTTGCCGGCGGCCAGACGGTGATTGACGCCAAGGCACCGGGTGTTACAGGCGTTATGGCGACCAGTTCCGAATTCCGTATGACTGGCGGCAGCATCACGGTAAACGCCGAGGGGACGGCCGGAATAGCCGCAACAAACACACATGCTTTATTCTGCGCAACCCCTGTTCTGGAAGGCGGTTCGGGCAGCTTCACGGTATACGGACTGGCGGAGTATCAATCCGGTTTATACTATAACTCCGATACCCTTTCCTACAGCGGCGGCACGTTCATCTTCGCCGGATCCACATCGGCGCTGCTCAGCTATGGAAGCCATGCGAGCCTCCATTATAACCTCAACAACGCCGCTTTGGTTTACGCGTCGAAATATACCGACGGCCGCTCCCCGATCCTATGGAAGTCCGACGCCGACGGTATACTGACCAGCCTGCTGCTCATCCCGTCCATGTCGGATTTCAAGTATGTACGGTTCACCCAGCCGGTTGACCAGCCGCAGACCGGCGACAGACGTACCCCGTGGCTGTGGATGGGGATCGCGCTGTGTGTGCTTCTGGGCATGACGGGACGGATGATAACGGCGCGGAGGAAATGCCGCTGAATGGGAACCGGGGAGTATTCCAACGAAACAATCAAGGTGATGCTAGCAGACCGCCCCTTGTTTCATTATTGTTTTATTGCGGGCTTATGATTACCAATTAGACCAAAATATGGTATACTGGCACTACATATTGCCGTTTGAACCAGGCTGGAATCTACGGCTGTACGAATGAATGAACGGAGTCCCGTATCCATGAGGATAACACAAAAGACCGTTGCCGCGGTAATCCTGGCGAGCCTCCTTTCGCTTTGTTTTTCGTTGCCGGTTGCCTCGGCGCTGGGTGCGACGGAGGTGATTCTCAACCAGGCGACGCTGAATGCATCGACGCCGTACTGGGTGAACGGTACCACCGCGGCAGTGGCATACACGGATAGCTGGAATGCGTATTTCGACGCTGGTACATCCACGCTGACGCTCCGGGACGCCAGCGTGGACCAGTATAAAATCATTCCAGGGTATTCCTTTGTGTATGCTCTGATTCAGGCAAATGGAGATTTAGCCGTAGAGCTTACCGGCTCGTCCAGCCTGACGGAGAGGGCGGGGCTTTTGCTTGTAACGGATAACTTTGCCGGAATGTATACGAATGGAATCCTAACTGTCCAGGGAAGCGGATCGCTGGATTTCGTTTATGATGGGGTTGCGCAAGCCTTTGCTGTTTACAGCGAGGATAATCTCTATTGGCTCGGTGGTACGTATCGCTGCAGGCGCTCGTCCGGATATCTTTGCGGATTGAATTCACGCGCGGATCTTTTGATCGCGGGCGGGAACATCACCATACAGGGTGAAGGGGCGCAATTGCGCGGAGTAACAGCAGACCAGGGGCATTTTCGCATGACAGGCGGAACTGTGCAATGCCGGCTGATATCCCTGGCCTATGATGCGTATGCGCTGCACGCGATTACGGTAGAAATAACAGGAGGAAATGGGCTATTTTCGGCAATAGGCTCCAATGAATCGTACGGCATCCGGCATTATATAGGCACGGCTTCAATTACGGGCGGGTGTTTTACCTTTATCGGGGAGGAAGCGGCGATGATCTGCTCGGGTGAGGCACTGCCGCCGGATGAACCCGCGCCCGGTATGACGGTGCTTGTTTCAGAGACTGTGGACGGCGCCGGAGCGCTGTGGTGGTATACTTCGGCGGATGGATTGCTGGGAAGCATAGAGAGGTACATCCCGTATTCTCTGACGCCGTCTCCCTTTCACTATATCAGGCTTTGCGCTCCGGCTCCGCAAACCGGGGACGGCTCGCGGCCATGGCTCTGGGCGGGGATTGCTTTGCTAAGCCTGCTGAGCGCGGCCGGACCGGCGGTTGCGGTACGGGGCAGACGGCATTCGTAATCCGGTTTCGGGGGAAATCATAAAGGACGTGCCGCGAACATACGCGGCACGTTCTTTTGCGCTGCCGCGTCCGGGCGTCCGGGGCAAAGAAAAAATGGTTGCCACCGTTGGTAATCAATGGTATATTGTTTACATATGTTACCTTTGGCCGATTGCGATTCTACCATACGGGAAAAGGAAACGGATGGGTGGCTGACTATGAAGAGAACACGCAGATTTGCAACCGTATTCATTGTTGTGACGTTTTTGTCGCTGTTCCTTGCGCTGCCGTCCGCTTCGGCGGCCGCTTCGGAAGTTTGGGTGAACAACGTCAAGCTGGATAGCAGCGCGTATTATCTGGCAAACGGAAGCGGAACGGCTACGACCACCAAGCCCGCAAGCGGCGGGTACGTGTATTTCAACGCAAGCGCCGGTACGCTGACGCTGTATAACGCGCAGCTCAATACGCCGCACTTACAATCCTATGAAAGCCTGCTGTTCGCCAACGGCGATTTGACGATCATCCTGACCGGGACGAATACCCTGCAGTATACCGCGACATCGACAAGCGGCACATATATGGGTATTTACGTCCAGGGCCTGCTGACGGTTACCGGGAGCGGAAGCGCGGCTATACAAATGAACAGCACAAGCACCTCCGGCGCTGTTCTATACGGCATATACAGCCATGATATGAAAATAGAATCCGGGACGCTCAGCGCCCAGGTCAGCGGTTACGGCCAGGTATTTGGCATCGATTCATACTTTGACATCCTGATTACCGGCGGAAGCATAACGTTGAACTGCGAAGGCGTGTACGCGATTGCCGTATTGGCGCAGGCCGGTGATTTTACCATGTCGGGCGGCAGCGTAACGGCAACGAGCAACACGGAAGCCAACGCAATGGGTTTGTCTGCGGGGAATTTAACGCTGATATGCGGCGAGGGCACGTTCAGCGGCTTCGGCGCAGACAATTCCGAGGGCGGATATATCAATGCGAATAACGGTGCGTTCACCGTTTTGGGCGGGCATTTCATATTCAAGGGATCCACATCGGCGCTCCGTTCAGGCTACAGCACATATACGACCAGCCTGAATAATATTACGACATATGTTTCTGCAAGCAGCAGCGGAAGCGGGAAGAGCCTGTGGAAAACAGCCGCGGACGGCGTGCTGGTCAAATCTCCGGCGGCTGTATCGCCTTTCCGCTATGCCGAATTCATAGGGCCAGATTGCTATGCGGTTCCCCCGCAGACGGGCGACAGCTCGGCGCCCTGGCTGTGGGCGGGTATGGCGCTGTTCGCGCTGCTTTTCGCGGCGGAAATCTTCCGGCTGGGATGCAAAAGCAAGGGTAAGCGACAGGGTAACTGGTAATTTATAACAAAACCGTTGATTGAATTTACATTTTTATCAAAACGTTTTATAACGGATTGCCATTCCACGGACATCCGGTTATAGCAAGTTTTGCGATATCTTTCCAAATATTTCTTTCCCGACGCGGGCATGCTAACGATGTAGAGGAATAATTCATGAAGACCATCCGAAAAATGATCGTCGTTGTCCTTGTTGCGGCGCTGCTGCCGCTGTGTGTTTGCGTGCCGTCCGCGCTGGCGGCGGGCGCTGCAAGCGTATGGGTAAACAACATGGAATTAACGGCCTCCGCACAGTATCTGGCTAACGGCAGCACATTGGCCTCCGCCACGCCGCCCGCGAGCGGCGGATACGCGTATTTCAACAGCGCTACGTCAACGCTGACGCTCAATAACGCTGTGATCAATACGCCGTACGAGTTCGTTATGCTTGGTATTAGCACGTGGTACATGGTGTTTGCCGTTGGCGATCTGACCATTGATCTGGTCGGGGAAAACTCGATCTCCTATACTCTTTCTGGCCATTCATATTCATCGATATTCGGTATTGGCGCCAATAATGGATCGCTGATGATCGGCGGTACAGGAAGCTTGAAAGACCTTCATATCATCAACTCCAGCCTTGAATCCTATGCGATCGGCCTATATGCTGGCCGCGATTTAACCATTGGCTCCGGGAGCTTGAATATCATCGCCCAGGCAACGGAATCAGCATACGGGATTGTGGCGTTAAATGTCATTGTGACCGGCGGACAGACGCAGATTGAAGCGATCGGCAGACAAATTGTTCATGGAATAGAATTACCGGGCACCCAATTCCGCATGACGGCCGGTACCCTGAGCGTGACTGCCACAGCATCCTACGCGACCGCTATACCGCTATATTATGTTAATGATATTTCCATGGAAGGCGGAGACGCAACGTTCTCGGGATCCGCGCCAAGTGAGGGATACGGCGCTATGATTTACAGCGACACGGTAAACTATTCCGGCGGAAACTTTACCTATATCGGAGCGGAATTTGCGCTCCGCCGTGAAGTGGGCGGAGCCATTACGTATAACCTGACCGACGGAGCTGTTTATGTATCGGAAAATACGGACGGCAGCTCGCTGAGGCTGTGGTCGGCGGCTGCGGACGGAGCGCTGGAAAACAGTGCGTTCCGGTATGTGAAATTCGTACCGATCTACAAAGCAGCCGCCGATATTCCGCAAACCGGCGATAGTTTTAACCCTTGGCTCTGGGCGGTGATCGCTGTACTGTGCACGCTGCTTGGCGCTGCGGGAGCGGGGCTGACGGCGATCAAGAGGCGCCGGCGCCTGGATTGACGAAAGGCTGAAGTCCCTTGCAAACGGGTAGCCGGTCGATTTTTGCGTCTCGGTTCCAATCCTTTGTATTTCTATTTCATTTCTATCATAGAATCCGCGGCGGGACCTGCATTCAGTGTTTTGCCTTGGTATAACTTATGCTAAACTGAATTGGATATATACCAGAAAATGGCATTGGCCATGGGTTCCTTTGGTAAACGGGAGCAGGGTACGGCATGATGAAAACGGCACAGAAGATACGGTTTGCGATACCGCTGATCGCGTTGCTGATTCTGTTCGTTTCTATGTCTTCCGCTTTGGCAGGCGCGTCGGAGGTATGGGTGAACGGCGTGAAGCTGGATGCGGGCGGCTTCTATTTGGCAAACGGGAGCACAACAGCCACGACAACGAAGCCGTCAGGCCTCGGATACGCGTATTTTGACGTTGCGGCCTCCACGCTGACGCTGGACGCCGCTGTGCTGACGTCGCTGTATACCGCGCCGGGCGGCGAAAACGCGCTGGTGTATGCGGACGGGGAACTGACGGTGATCCTGAAGGGTGACAGCTCCCTGATATACCATGGCGCCAGCATCAATGATATCCGGGGTATCTGGAGCACGTCCACGCTGACGCTTACGGGAACCGGAACCGCGGATATTGACATTGAAAACAACGATTTGAGCAGGGGCTACGCGGCGGGCATTGTGTCCGGCTATGATTTGAACGTGCTGGGCGGCGACTATGATATCCATCTCCTAGCCACCGACAACGCGACCGGAATATCCGCGGTACACAATACGGTTATCTCCGGCGGCCAGATATCGATCCATACCACCGGGAGGGACGGCGCCGGGATCAACAGCGGGGGGAATATTGATATCTCGGGCGGCTGGATTGATACAACCGGCACGCATGCCAACGTGTCGATGGGAATGTACGGCGATGAGATATTCCTCCGGGGCGGGGAAGGCCTGTTTCGGGCAGGAGGGGCGTTTATCTCCAGCGGGCTGATGTTTAGCAATAGTACGCTTCATGTCTCCGGCGGCGATTTCGTATTCAGCGGCGGCAGCTGCGCATTGAATTACGCGGGTACCGCACCGCCCGCCTATGACCTGAGCGGGGTGGATACCTTCGTGTCCGAGGATGCGGCCGGCCTGGGACGATGGCTTTGGAAATCAAAAGCGGACGGCGAGCTGGCATCGTCCGGATCGCCCTCTCCCTTCCTGTATGTACAATTCAGTGAAAGGCGTTCCCAGAGCGCCGCAAGCCTGTCCGCTCCGCAGACAGGCGACGGCCGCGCCCCGTGGCTGTGGGCCGGGATCGCGCTGGTCGCGCTGCTGGCGGCGGCGGGAATACCGGCGGCGGCAATGCGCAGAAAAACCAGATAATCCAAACAGGCATACTCCGCTGTTCCGTCTGTGAAAATACGCCGGAACAGTTTTCTGCACTGTAAAATGTTAAACGAAGGTTGCCGAAAGTTTTTATTGCTTCCAAGAAAAATGGTGATATACTGGGGATAGCTCGGCACAACCGTATACGAAACTGTCTCCCCGGAATCAGTTGAGAAATGGATTGGGATTGCTGTTATGAAGAAAATAAGCAAAGTTTTCTTCGCAATGATGATCGTGGTGCTCCTGTCCCCTGTGTTTGTTCTGCCATGCGCATCGGCGGCGGGCGCGACGAGCGTGTGGGTGAATAACGTGGAACTCAATGCCGGCAATCCCTACTGGAAGAACGGAAATCTCCCCGCGTCGGCAAGCGACTGGAACGCGCATTTTGACGCCGCAGCCGCCACGCTTACGCTCAACAACGCCGCGATCAACACCCCGCACACGGCCTCGGGCTTTCAAAACCTGGTGTATGCCAACGGGGATCTGAACCTCGCGCTCACCGGAACGAGCACGCTGCAGTATTCTGCGGGCACATTGGGCTCATATGCGGGGTTTCGTGCTGACGGCTTGCTGACGATCACCGGGAGCGGCGCCGCAAACATTGTGCTGAGCGCCTCCACGTCCAGCGTGTATCTTTACGGGACTCTCAGCAATACCCTGGCAATCGGGTCCGGAACGCTCGACGTGAAGATTGACGGCGTATCCATTGCGTATGGCGCGGCCGGCATCGTGGCGTACAACGACATTTCCGTTTCCGGCGGCAACGTGACGATCGGCTGCAATGGCATACTTTGCTATGCGGCTTATACGCTGGGCGGAGATTTTACCATGACGGGCGGAAACATCACGGCAACGGCCGCGAGCACGAATTCAATGGGCGTATTTGCTAACAATATCACGCTGGAAGGCGGCGAGGGCGTTTTCTCGGGGAGCGCCTCAAGCCCCGGCACCGGCGGGTATTTGACCGGTACAGCGCTGAGCGTTTCCGGCGGGCATTTTGTGTTCAGAGGAACTTCCGAAGCGCTCTTTTCCCAGAACGGCCCGCCGACGGTCAGCCTGGCCAATGTACTGACGTATGTTTCGACCGCTTTCGGCGGCAGCGGGAAAAGCCTTTGGACATCGTCCGCGGACGGAGTATTGATCGCCACATATACTGAACCGTCTCCCTTTCAATATGTGGAATTCATCCTTAGGGGGACCGGGGATGAATACCCGCAGACCGGCGATATAGCAAACCCCTGGCTTTGGGCGTGGATCGCGCTGGGGCTTTTGGGCGCGGCGGGGCTGGCGGTCTGGATAGGGAAAAGGCGTGCCGGAAAGTGACGATGGAGGATAAAAAAACAGGGGCCGCCGATAGGCGGCTCCTGTTTTTTAGTGGGACCGGATTATATTTCCGGTTCCGCGCCGTCTGTTTCCGGACCGCTTTCAGGCGCATCCATGCCGTCCGGCGCATCCGTCGTTTCCTCCTCCTCGTCCTCTTCCTGCTCGGCGCGGGCCACGGCGACGATTTTCGCGTCCTCGCCCAGCCGCATCAGGCGTACGCCCTGCGTGGCGCGCCCGATCACGCTGATGTCGCCTGCCGCCATGCGGATGATGACGCCCTCGTCGGTAATCAGCAGGATATCCTCGTCCTCGGACACGGTCAGCTGCGCGACCAGCGGGCCGGTTTTATCCGTGAGCTTCATGGCGATGATGCCCTTGCCGTTGCGGCCCTGCTCGCGGTACTCGTCGGGATCGGTGCGCTTGCCGTAGCCGTTCTCGGTGATGGAGAGCACGGCCTGGCCCTCGCCGATGACGCTCATATCGATCATGCGGTCGCCCGCGGCCAGCTTCATGGCGTGCACGCCGCGCGAGGTGCGCCCGGTGGGCCGGATATCTTCCTCACTGAAGCGGATAGCCTTGCCGTAGCGGCTGCCAAGCAGCAGGCTTTGCTTGCCGTCGGTCAGCTCCACGGCTGCCAGGTGGTCGCCTTCGTTCAGCGTCAGCGCGATGATGCCGGATTTGCGGATATTGGCGAAGTCGGCGTACGGCGTCTTTTTGATGAAGCCGTCCTGCGTCATCATCACGAGGTTGTGCTCCCCAAGCTCGTCGTTGGGCACGGGGATCATCGCAGTCACCTTCTCGTCGCCGGGAAGGGCCAGGAGGTTTACGATCGCGATTCCGCGCGCGGTGCGGCTTGCCTCCGGGATCTGATAGCACATCAGGCTGTACACGCGCCCGCGGTTGGTGAAGAACATGATTTCCTCGTGGGTGTTGACGATGATCAGCCTGCGCACGAAATCCTCTTCCCGGGTGGACATGCCGCTGACGCCGCGGCCGCCGCGGTTTTGCGCGCGGTAGGTGGACTTGGGCAGGCGCTTGATGTAGCCGAAGTTGGTGAGGGTGACGACCATGTCGTCGGGGGCGATCAGATCCTCGATGTCGATCTCGCCTTCGATGACGGTCAGCTCCGTGCGGCGGCCGTCGGCGAATTTATCGCGGATTTGCTGCATCTCGTCCTTGATCACGCCCATCAGCAGCGCCTCGTCGGCCAGAAGGCCCTTGAAATAGGCGATCTGCTCGGTGAGCTGCGCATACTCGTCCGCCAGCTTGTCACGCTCCAGGCCCGTGAGGCGCGCCAGGCGCATATCCAAAATGGCCTGCGCCTGCTTTTCGGAGAACTGGAAGCGCTCGATCAGCGCGGCGCGCGCGGCGGCGACGTCCTGCGACGATTTGATCAGGTCTACGATCTCGTCGATGTGGTCCAGCGCCTTTAAAAGCCCTTCCACGATGTGCGCGCGGGCCTCGGCCTTGTCCAGGTCGTACTGCGTGCGGCGGGTGACGACGTCCTTCTGGTGGCGGAGGTAGTGGTAGAGCGTATCGCGCAGCGTGAGGACCTTCGGTTCGCCGTCCACAAGCGCGAGAAGGTTGACGCCGAACGTATCCTGCAGCTGCGTGTGCTTATAGAGGTGGTTTAGAACCACCTGCGGGATGAAGTCGCGCTTTAGCTCGATCACGATGCGCATGCCCGCGCGGTCGCTTTCGTCGCGGATGTCGGAAATGCCCTCGACGCGTTTTTCGTGCACGAGCTCGGCGATCTTTTCCACGAGGCGCGCCTTGTTGACCATGTAGGGGATCTCGGTCACCACGATGCGCTGGCGGCTGCCCGCCATTTCTTCGATCTCGGTTTTGGCGCGCATCACCACGCGCCCGCGGCCCGTGTGGTACGCCGCGCGGATGCCGCTGCGCCCCAGAATCAGCCCGCCGGTGGGGAAGTCCGGCCCTTTGATGAAGTCCATCAGCTCGTCCAGCGTGCAGTCCGGGTGATCGATCATATGGATGCAGCCGTCGATCACCTCGCCCAGGTTATGCGGCGGGATGTTGGTGGCCATGCCGACCGCGATACCGGAGGAGCCGTTCACAAGCAGGTTGGGAAAGCGGCTGGGGAGCACGGCGGGCTGCATCAGCGTTTCGTCGAAGTTCGGGTAGAAATCGACGGTGTCCTTGTCGATCTCGCCCAGCAGGTGCAGCGCCAGCTTGTCCATGCGCGCCTCGGTGTAGCGCATGGCGGCGGCGTCGTCGCCGTCCACGGAGCCGAAGTTGCCCTGGCCCTCCACCAGCGGGTAGCGCATATTGAAATCCTGCGCGAGGCGCACCATCGCGTCGTAGACGCTGGAATCGCCATGGGGATGGTATTTGCCAAGCACGTCGCCCACCAGGCGCGCGGACTTGCGGTAGGGCTTATCCGGGGTCATGCCCAGCTCGTTCATCGCGTATAAAATGCGGCGGTGCACAGGCTTCAGGCCGTCGCGCACGTCGGGCAGCGCGCGGTTGATGATCACCGCCATCGCGTAGCTGATGAACGAGGTTTTCATTTCATGCTCCAGCTCGGTGGGAATGAGTCTATCCTGGATTTCTGACATGGTTGCGCTCCTTTGCTTTGGGGGAGGCGATAGGGGTTTCACCCCTATGACCCAGATCAGGGGCAGTGCCCCTGAACCCCACTATTGACCGCGCAATGCGCGGTCAATGATGGGTCAAGGGCAACGCCCTTGTCAGGGTTCTAGGGGCGGAAGCCCCTAACACTCCGCTAAATATCAAGATCCGTAACGAGCTTGGCGTTTTCCTCGATGAACTCGCGGCGGGGCTCCACCTGGTCGCCCATCAAAAGGGTCATGAGCTCGTCGGCGGCGATGGCATCGGAAAGGGAAACCTGCATCATCACGCGGGTTTCGGGGTTCATGGTGGTCTGCCAGAGCTGCTCGGCGCTCATCTCGCCCAGGCCCTTGTAGCGCTGGAGTTCGGGCTTGGGCTCGCGCCCGATCTCCTGCAGCAGCTTATCCAGCTCTATATCGTTGTAGACGTAGTATTCCTTTTTGTTCTTGGTCACCTTGTAAAGCGGCGGCATGGCGATGTACACATAGCCCTTTTCGACCAGCGGGCGCATGTAGCGGTAGAAGAACGTGAGCATGAGGATGCGGATATGCGCGCCGTCCACGTCCGCGTCGGTCATGCAGACGATGCGGTGGTAGCGCAGCTTTTCGATATTGAAGTCCTCGCCGTAGCCGCAGCCGAATGCCGTGATCATGGTCTTGATCTCGTTGTTTGAGAGCGCGCGGTCGATGCGCACCTTTTCCACGTTCAATATTTTGCCGCGCAGCGGTAGGATGGCCTGGAACATGCGGTCGCGGCCGTTTTTGGCGCTGCCGCCGGCGGAGTTGCCCTCCACGAGGAAGATTTCGCACTTGGCGGGGTCGCGCTCGGTGCAGTCCGCAAGCTTGCCAGGCATGGACGCCGATTCCAGCACGCCCTTGCGGCGTGTGAGCTCGCGCGCCTTGCGCGCGGCCTCGCGTGCGCGGGCGGCGTTGATGCAGCGGTCCAGTATCGCGCGCCCGACGGCCGGCGTTTCCGACAGGTAGGTATACACCGCGTCGTACACGAGGTTATCCACGATCGTGCGCGTGCTGGAATTGCCGAGCTTGGACTTGGTCTGGCCCTCGAACTGCGGTTCCTTGAGCTTCACGCTTACGATCGCCGCGAGGCTTTCGCGCACATCCTCGCTTTTGAGGTTCTGGTCGTTGTCCTTCAAATACTTGAAGCTTCGGCCGTAATTGTTCACGGCGCGGGTCAGCCCCGTGGAAAAGCCCGTGAGGTGCGTGCCGCCCTCCGGGGTGTGGATATTGTTGGCAAAGGAGAAGATATTCTCCGTATAGCTCTCGGAGTACTGGAAAGCAACCTCGACCGAGGTTTCATCCTCGGATACGCCCTCCACGTAGATGGGCTCGTCGAACAGCACCTGCTTGTTCTTGTTGAGGTACTTGACGAACTCGACGATCCCGCCCTCGTAGTAGTAGCTGCGCTCCACGGGCGGGGTTTCGCGCTCGTCAACCAGCGTGATGCGGATGCCCTTATTGAGGAACGCCATCTCGCGCATGCGCACCTTGATGACGGTGGTTTGAAAGTCTCCGGTTTCGAAAATACCGTCGGGGTTCTCATCAGTCTTCACGTCGGGCCAGAACCGGATGAACGTGCCGGTTTCCTGCGTTTCGCCGACGACCTTCAGATCGTACAGCGCCTTGCCGCGCGAGTATTCCTGCTGGTGCACCTTGCCGTCCTGGGACACGGTCACGATCAGGCGTTTGGAAAGCGCGTTGACCACGCTCGCGCCCACGCCGTGCAGCCCGCCCGACACCTTGTAGCCCTTGCCGCCGAACTTGCCGCCCGCGTGCAGCATCGTTAAGCAAACCTCCACCGCGGGGCGGCCGACCTTGGGGTGGATGCCCACGGGGAAGCCGCGGCCGTTGTCCCTGACGGAACAGCTGCCGTCCCCGTGCAGGGTGACCAAAATCTCCGTGCAAAAGCCCGCCAGGGCCTCGTCCACGGCGTTATCCACGATCTCGTACACGCAGTGGTGCAGCCCGCGGTAATCCGTGGAGCCGATATACATGCCCGGGCGTTTGCGCACGGCCTCCAGGCCTTCCAGCACTTGAATATCGTTTTCATCGTATGCGCCGCCCTTCGCGGCGGGGGTATTCTGGATCGAATCCGGCACTGATCTGTCCACTCCTTTGAGTCCTTAAAAAAACCTTATAATTCCTATATTATTATACCATTTCCGGAGTCCAAATGCAAAATAATCCTACCTATTAATATGTGCGATTCTCTGTGGAAAGTGACGGTTCCCGCGGCGCGGCGCTGCCCGCCGCGCCGCGGGAACAATGAGGAATTAGGAATGAGGAATTAGGAATTGTGGTGCGGTTGCTTTCGCAACCGATGAATAAAACTCTTTATCCGATAAACCGTTACCCAACATACGTACTAGCAGCCAACATTTGTTTACGGCAGGAAATCGTCAGATTGCGGAGCAATCTTCCATCAATTCATCATTCCTCATTCCCCGTACAGCAGCCCTGCCGGTTCTTGAATTTCGCCGGAGGTCATGCTATATTGTGAATACAACAAGTTGAAAGGCTGATGAAAGTGTCCGGACACAGCAAATGGGCGAATATACAGCATAAAAAGGGGAAAACCGACGCCGTTCGCGGGAAGATATTCACCAAGATCGGCCGTGAGATCGCCGTCGCGGTGCGCGACGGCGGCGGCGGCGACCCCGCCTCAAACTCCAAGCTCCGGGATGTGATCGCCAAGGCCAAGGCGAACAACATGCCCAACGACAATATCGACCGCTCCATCAAAAAGGCAGCGGGCGAGCTGGGCAACGTGGAGTATTTTGAAATCACGTACGAGGGCTACGCGCCCGGCGGCGTGGCGGTGATCGTGGAGTGCATCTCCGACAACCGCAACCGCACCGCCAGCGACGTGCGCCATTGCTTTTCCAAAAACGACGGGACGCTGGGCGTCACCGGCTCGGTCGGGTTTATGTTTGATAAAAAGGGCGTGCTGGTTTTGGAGCGCACGGCGGATACCGATGAGGATACGGTGATGATGGCCGCGCTGGAAGCCGGCGCGGAGGATGTGGTCGCCGAGAAGGAGGCGTTTGAAATTACCACCGATCCCGCCGGGTTTTCCCAGGTGCGCGAAACGCTGGAGGCAGGCGGCCTGGAGTTCGCATCCGCAGAGCTGCAGATGATCCCCCAGAACTACGTGACGCCCGACGCGGAGAACGCCGTTAAAATCCAGAAGATGCTTGATATGCTGGACGACAACGACGATGTGCAGAACGTCTGGCACAACGCCGAACTTCCAGACGGCTGAAAAGGCATGACCTGCGGTGTCAGCTTCGGGATGGCAGTCGGCATCACTTACAAACGAGTAAGCTCAGCCTTCTGCCACCCTCGCTTCCTAGCATCTCACGCCTTTTGAGCCGTCTGGATGCGGCGACGAGTTTCGGGATGATGGCGATTTGCGTTGTTGGTTTCGTCGGGGCCGTGCATCATTTACAGGGGAGTAAACTCAACCCGCCCCCTCCTTGCCGTCTAGCAACTCAACCCTTTTGAGCCGTCTAGGAGTGGCTAATGGAAGGGTACAATTATTGTAAAAGGTGGTGTCGTAATGGCAAAACCTCATATCTTCAATTTCTTTGTGTCTGTCAACGAAAAAACCGTTAGTCAGCTTATCAACTTAATTTCTGATGGAATGAGTTATCAAAATGAGAATCGCGCAGAATCGATCCTTATTAAGCTCTCAAGTGGTGGAGGAAACCTTCGAGCAGGTTTTACTTTCTATAATTTCATCCGATCAATTCATGAAATGATACCGATTACTATCGTGAATTTGTCGGATGTAGAATCGATTGCTGTAATAATGTATTTAGCAAGCGATACAAGATGGATGGTTCCACATAGCAAATTTCTCGTGCATGATTTCAGCTGGACAATGAACGGCGAAACTGATCATTCAAGGCTTGCTGAACGAGTTGCTTCACTTGATGCCGATGTTGAGCGCTACTGCGATATTTTCAATGAACGTACCAATGGTGCTGAGCGAGCTATTGATATTAAAGAGCATTTGCACGGCGTTCCCAAGATAGTTGACGCCACCACCGCCATAACTTCTGGCATTGCACAAAAGATCGTTGAGCCTGAGAGCATTGAAGCTGAAGATGCTATCAGGTGGTGGGTTAATCCCTGATGTGTTTGGCTCCGATGTTAAAAGGTTGATCTGTAGTTTTTCATAGATTTCGCAAAGTTCTTCTTGATTTCCTATAATTGTAATTGTTAGCATAATTTCATCTCCATATTAATGATCTTCTTGTTTTTGGCCGCGCATTGCGCGGCCATTAACGGGTCAAGGGCGAAGCCCTTGGGCGGGGGATGGGGACGCTAACTTCCTATGGTTCTGTCTTTGTTTTATCGTATTGCGTTATCGATCCGATGAAATCATGCGGTTGCGAAGCAGCTGTTCCGCAATTCCTAATTCCTAATTCCTCATTCGTCACATCCCCGATCCCTTCCTCCATCATCCTTCCGACTTCCTTCAGTGCTTCCGAGTGGAAGTAGAAGACCTGGCGGCGTTCGTAGTGCATGGCGTGCTCGACCTTGAACCATTCCAGGCCGTTGATATAGCGCAGGGTGAGGACGAGGCGGTGGCGCTCGTCGGCAAGCTGCTCGATGAGGGCGAGGCGGACGTCGAGGGATTCGGAGATATGGCCGATCAATTGCTGCAGGCGGGCCTGCGCCTCGACGAGCTCCAGGGAGCGCTCCTCAAAGCTCGCGTGGGCGGGCAGGCGGCTGATATGCGCCTGGGAGAGATGGGAGGTTGCGCGGAGGGTGGCGGCGCGCAGGCTGTCCAGCTCGTCCACCAATGCGTCGCGGCGGCAGCACAGGTCGCGGTAATCCGACAGCCAGCGCTTGGCGGTTTGCGCGCGGCCGTTTTCGGCAAGCATCAGGCGCTCCCTTCTGCGCGGCGGGTTTTTTGGCGGATGTCCGCCGCGATGCGCAGGCCGTCGCGTATGCCCAGTGCGTAGACTGCTGCAAGCGTTTGCTGGTCCGGCGGCAGCGCGCCGGCCCTGCGGATCGCCCGGCGCCGGGCCCGGTTGTTCCGTGCGGTGCGTTTCAAATTCATATAACCCTCCTGCAATGTGCACAGACAGCATCTTTATGGGCCGACAGTGTGTTTGTTTACACATTATAGCGGATGAAATTGTGTATGTCAACACATATATATGATAAATATGTGTAGACCTCCACATTTCTTTGTGTTACAATGGTGCAAACGGAGGTGGACGGTGTGCAGAAAAGGCTGAAAACGATCCGAAAGACCATGAACATGACCCAACGGCAGTTCGCAGAGTTGATCGGTGTGTCCCGCGACGTGATTGCTTCGTGGGAGATAGGCCGCGTACTGCCGTCGGAAGCGATGCAGCGGTTGATTTGCCGGGAATGCGGCGTAGGCTGCGCCTGGCTGAAAACCGGAGAGGGAAAGATGACGGAGCCCAGGGATGCGGACGATACGGATAAGCTGATCCGCATCATGGAAGGGGACAACGCCTTTATGAAGGCGTTTCTTCGCGGTCTGGCGGACCTGCCCAAGGAAGCGTGGGAGCATATGGAAACCTTTATGGACGGGCTGCAGCATGAGGCGGACAACTGACGGAAAAATGAAACGGGGACAAAAAAAGGAAGCGCGGATGCGCTTCCTTTCGTGTTGCGGGATGGTGTGCTCCCTATATGTCCGCTGCCGCGGCGCAGGAAGTGGGGAGGGGGGCAGGCCCCCGTATCGCAGGCTTATTCGTTATCGTCATCCGGCCTGTTATAGCGGCTGGAACGGCGGCCGGTGCGCGGCTGCTGCTGATCGCTGCCGGATTGGGGTTCAGCGCCGCCTGGCGTCTGGGGCCTCGCGTAGGGATTCGTCTGCGTCGGCTGCTGTGTGGAGAAGGGCGCCTGCGGCGGTTGCTGCGTGGAGAAGGGAGCCGGGCGCTGCGCGTACGGATTGGGCGTGCGCCCTGTGTTTTGTCCATTCTGCTGCTGCGGCGGCCGTGCGTACGGATTGGGCCGCTGGTAGGGGTTCTGATTTTTCTGCTGCTGTCCCGCGGCGGCTGGCGGCGCTGCAGCGGCGCGGCGCGCGTAGGGATTTTGCGAGGCGCCTTGCTGCTGGGAGCGCTGCCTTGCAGCGGCGGCCCGCGCGGCGGCCTTGCGCTTTTTTGTTCTGCGTCAGCGCATAGGCGTATACGCCGCCCGCACCGCCCACCAGCACGAGGCCGCCGAGCGTGAGCCCCAGCCAGTTGCTGCCGGTCTGGGTTTTCCTTGGTGTCCTCTTCATACTCGATGGGAATCATGGTGCCGATCACAAAGGTGGCTGTCGGCTCCGGCGTGGGCGATTCGATCGTCAGCGGCACGGTGGGCGTAGCGTAGGGATTGAACGGTTCATAGGACACGTTTCAGGCTGGAGGAGGGGTTTTTCCCATACGCCGACGTTCCAGTCCTCCACGGCGGAAAACCTGCCCCTGTGTGGCGGAAACCGCTGGAAGAGGAGGACGAGGTCGTGGAGGTGCCTGTGGTGGAATTCATAATTCCCTGCAGGTACTCGCTGGAATTGAGGAAGGAGGAGAGCTCGGATAGATTGAGCACGTCGAAATAACTTCCGCTGATCCAGCCGACGGTGCCGGACTGGTTGATGTTATACCAGAGCGCTCCGTCCCACATTCTGGGAACCGAGCACCAGCGCGAAGGCGTACTGGTTGAGCACGCCGATGCGCGTGCCGCCCGGTGTTTTGCCGGAAATTGACCGAATTGGACGTGACATAGCCGTAGCTGGAATCGGCGTACGGATCGTACGGCGCGGCGGTCACTTCGGGCTCTTCGATGGGCTGGTTTTCCGCCAGATAGGCGGCGACTTCCGTGGAGCTCATCGCGCGGAGCTGGTCCTCGCGGATATAGCCCGACAGGTTTCCATAGTAGCTCACGTGCCAGCCGTAGCCCTCGGAATACACCTGCCCGGAAAACATAGACCGCCTGATCCTCGGCCAGCCAGGCGAGTATCGAGGCCTGGGAGCTGGGGAAGCTGCGCAAGGGCACGTCGTCGCCCAAAGTGAGATAGTAGCCCGACTGCTGCTGCGGTTTCCTCGGGTTCGGGCTCGGGCTCGTTGGCGGCCGTATATTCTTCGATCATCGCGTTTGGCGACGTCGTCGGAGATCATCTGCACGGAATTGAAAGGCAGGACGCCGATGACGGGGTCTTCGCTCAAACGTGTCTGCGCGCTTGTCCACACGGTGTCCGCGGCCGTTCTCTGTCCGTTGAGGTACAACAGCGTGTTGGCGGGAAGCGTGGCGATGATGGATCCGTCGTCAAAGTTGAAGGCGTTTGCGCATGGCGGGACTGGGTGGTGGTTATCGCGTACCCGAAATACTGGCCGAGCTCTTCGTCCGTCCCGGTCGGCGACGTGCTGGCGGAGGCGGTCGGTGTGGGCGTGGGCGAGTTTGTGGGCGTGGGAGTCGGTGTGGGGCGAATTTGTCGGCGTCGGGGACGGCGTCGGCGTGGGAGACGGCGTCGGTGTGGGCGAGGGCGTGGGCGTGGGGGTGACGAAGGCTGTATCGACCGTCAGCAGGCTTGACCACACATAGCAGTCCATGGTGGCATAGCGGACATAGGCCCATTCCCTGTCGCCGATGGTGAACGTTCCGTGCACCCACAGGTCGGTACCCATGCTCACCTGGAACTGGATATTGTCGCTCACGGAGGAATCAGGCGTGGTGCGCAGGCGCACGGCCGTGGTATTGGTGGTAGCGGGTTTGCCGACCTGGGCATAGCTTGGGTAGGTCGCGGAGATATCCGCGGGCTGGTCGTCCTCGCCGGGCATATTGGCGGGCGTCGGGGACAGCGTCGGGGTGGGGGGACGCCGTGGGGGTGGCTGTGACCGTGACCGTAGGCGAGGCGGTCCTCCGTGGGCGACGCGGCCGGCGTATCCGTGGGGGTAAACGGTCGGCGTGGGAACGCTGAGATCGAGGTCGATCAGGCTTGCCCATACGTAGCAGTTGGTGTTGGCATAGCGGACATAGGCCCCAGGGCGTGTCGCTGAGCGTAAAGGTGCCGTACACCCAGACTTCGGTACCCGTCGGCACCTGGTAGGGGACCAGGGTGGAAGACGAGGTACTGGGCTCCGCGCGAAGATTGACGGA
This sequence comes from Candidatus Limiplasma sp., assembly GCA_963674895.2. Taxonomy (GTDB): domain Bacteria; phylum Bacillota; class Clostridia; order Christensenellales; family Aristaeellaceae; genus CAXXOK01. Next base: position 489,824 of record CAXXCY010000001.1, on the reverse strand, counting down.
ATTGGTGTTGGTATAGGCGTACACGCCGAGCTCGGTATAATCCGGATAGGTTGCGGACAGATCGTCCGTCGGCTTGGGCGTCGGGGACGGCGTCGGGGGACGGCGTCGGTGTGGGGGAGGGCGTGGGGTTGAGGGCGTCAAAATCGAGCAGGCTGAGCCATACGTAGCAATCCGTATTCGAGTAGCGGATATAGGCCCACTGGATGTCGTTGGTGCCCGTGAACACGCCGTGCACGTAAACCTCGGTGCCCATTTCCACCTGGAATGCAAGGTTGTCCGAATAAATATGGGGCGATGTGCGAAGGCGCACGCCGGTTTCGTTGGTAGTGGCATACAGCCCGTAGGCCAGGTAATCCGGGTACTGCGACGCGATATCCTCCGGTTTCCGGGGTCGGCGACGCTGTGGGCGACGCGGTGGGCGCTTCTGTCGGCGTAATCCGTCGGGGAAATCAGGGCGTATGCAAAGACGGCAACGGCGGGGGGACACGGCGCCGGATTCATTCACGGTAACGGTATAGCTCGCCGGTGATTCCGCGGATAATACGTAGCCGTCGGGCACATGCGCCGTATCGGGGGAGACGGCATAGGTGCCGGCGGTGAGCGTGAGAAACCTGGTCGTCCGCGATCGCGAGTCCGTCCGCGTCAACGTACTGCACGGTCAGCGTGGACGGGGGCGGGCGTATTCGTCGGCGCGGGCGTCGGCGTATCGGTCGGCGCGACGGTCGGGGTTTCCTCGACGACCAGATCCAAAAGGCTGTACCATACATAGCAGTCCGTATTGTTATAGGAGGCGTAGGCCCATTGCGTGCTGCCGGAGGTGAACGTTCCGTACACCCATACTTCGGTACCCTGCGGCACCTGGGCGACGAGGTTGGCGGTCGACGTGGAATCCGGCGTGGAGCGGAGATTGACGCTGGTCGTATTGGTACGCGCGCTTTGGCCGACGGCGGTGTAATCCGCGAACGATGTGGGATCATACGGCGTCGCGGTCGGGGTGGGCGTGACTTCCACCACCAGATCCAGAAGGCTGTTCCAGACAAAGCAGTCGGTGCTGTTGTAGCTGGCATACGCCCATAGCGTACCGCCGGAAGTGAACGTTCCGTATACCCAGACCTCGGTACCCTGCGGCACCTGGGAAACGATGTTGGTGGACGAATCGGAATCCGGCGTAGACCGGAGATTGACGCTTGATTTATTGGTCCGCGCGGTTTCCCCGACGGCCGCGTAATCCGCATACGAGGCCGGATCAAACGCGGATGCGGTCGGGGTGGGGGTTGCGGTTTCCGCGGGCGATTCGGTGGGGGTGGGGGTTGCGGTTACCGCGGGCGATTCGGTGGGGGTGGGTGTCGGGGTCGCCGTTTGCGTGGCCGCGAGTATAAAGGCGACCGTTGACGGCGATACGACGCCGGCCGAATCGACCGTTACGGTGAACTCTGTGGGCGACGACGCGTCCAGCGTGTAGCCGGACGGGATCGTGGAGGTGTTGATGGCGACGGTATGGGAGCCCGTGGCGAGAGAGACGGTTTGCGGGGCGCCGACCTGCGTGCCGGAGGCATCCAGATACTGGATGGTCAGCGTGCCGGTGGCGGTCTGCTGGACGGGCTCGTACAGGAAAGTGACCGATGCGGGCGAAACCGCGCCGGTCGCGTCCACCGTGACGGTATAGGAGGGCTGGGAGGACGCGGACAGCGTATAGCCGGACGGTATGGCGGCACTGTTGGGCGTAATGGTGTGCTGCCCCTGTTCCAGCGTCCTGGTTTCCGGCGAAATGATCTGCACACCGCCCAGATCGGTGTAGTACACGGCCAGGGTGCCCGTGACGGGCGTCACCTGCTCGGGCACGTAATAGAACGTGACGGACGTCGGGGTGACGCCGCCCTGCGAATTTACGTTGACGCTAAACTGCGTCTGCGACATTCCGGAGAGCACATATCCCGTGGGGACATAGACGGGGTTGGGGGTTACGGTATGATCGCCCGTACTGAGTTCCAGCATTTCAGGCGCGACCAAAGGCGTGCCGCTTTCATCGGTATAGTTGACGGTCAGGATACCGGTGACAATCTGGGGCTCGTACATGAAGGTGACGACTTCCTGGGAAACTTCGCCCGTGGACGTGACCGTGACGTCGACCTGCGAGGGGCTGTCCGCCGAGAGTACATAGCCGGAGGGCAGGCCGGACGGTTCGGGGTAGATCGTATATGTGCCGGGATCGAGCGTTTTCGTCTGGGAGGACGCGATCTCGGCCCCGTATTGATCCGTATAATAGACAGTCAGCGTGCCCTGCACGGCCTGAGGCTGAAAATAGAAGGTCACCCATTCGGGCGTGGCCTGCCCCGTTTCGTTCACGGTCACGGCGGCGCTTGCGTCGCCCACGAGCGTGTAATTGGCGGGCACCAAACCGGTGTCGGCGGTAATGATGTTGTCCTGGTCGTAGTAGGCGAGCACCACCTCGTAGTGCAGGACGTTGGCGTTATTTTCGGAATCCACGTAATATACGGGCACTTCGGCGGGCTCGACGATCAGCGGCATTTCCACCGTGGAAACGTACAGCCAATAGGTGTCCACCATAACGTCGTTCTGATAGGCGGTGATCAGCGTGGACGTGCCCTCGTAATCGACGGTGGCGAGATCCGTAACCAGCGTTTCGCCGCTCGCCGGGATAAAGGTGTAGGGCGCGGTTTCGCTGGCGGTGATATTGAGCGTCATGGGGAAGGAAAACGCTTGCGCGGGAATCATCGCCCAATAGGCCTTGCCCAGCGGGGTGAGCGTGGGCGCGGCGTCCATCACCATCGGCTCGCCGCCCTCCTGCATATAGTAGGTAATGCTGACGGCCGGCATGGCCATAAGTTCTTCCGGGGTGAGCTCGGCGGCAAACGCGAACTGCGCCGCCATGAGGAACACCGCAAGCAGCAGCCAAATAACTTTGCGCAGGATAGGATAGGATAGGTTCTTCATAACAGGAGTTCCTCCTTTTGAAAAGGGTCTGCACCAGATTTGACTGTGGATACCCTTAATTGTAATGCTTTCGTAATAGAAAGTCAATAATATTCGGTTGCGGCGGGCCGCCGCGCGGGATAGATTGGTTGTGCGCGGGACAAGGGTTCTTTCGTGCGGGTGTAGAATAGCAAGGAAGGGCTGAAAGGGGGCGCTCGGATGGCGGGACACGATGACCTCAAGGAGGGTTTCCTGCGGGAGCGGGCGATCTATCAGGGCCGGGTGATCAGCGTAGGCGAGCGGACGGTATTGCTGCCAAACGGCAAAGAAGCGACGCGCGAGCTGGTGTACCATAAGGGCGCGGCCGCCGTGGTGCCCGTGGACGAACGGGGGATGGTTACGCTGGTCCGCCAGTACCGCGTGGCGCACGACTCCGTGATGCTGGAAATCCCCGCCGGAAAGCTGGACGCCGCCGCCGAGGACCCGCTTGACTGCGCGCATCGCGAGCTGCTGGAGGAAACGGGGCTCAAGGCCGGGCGCATGGAACTGCTGATCCGCATGGCGCCGACCCCGGGATACTCCACCGAGGCCGTGAGCATCTATCTGGCGACGGAGCTGAGCCTGCACGGCGCGGACCCGGACGAGGACGAGTTTCTGTCCGTGGAGCGCATGCCGCTTACGGAGGCGGCGGAGCTGGTGATGCGCGGGGAGCTCGGCGACGCCAAAACGGCCGTCGGGCTGCTAATGGCGTACAACAGGCTCTGCCGATAGAACGAACAAACAAGCGCAATACTTCCCGCGCCGTGGAAAACATGGACGGCCGGGTTCAGGAGAATGAGGAATGCGGAGTGAGGAATGTAAAATTGTCGTGCGGCTGCTTGCGCAGCCGGATGAGTTTCTCATTCCGTATCCTGTAACATGTATTCCAAGAAGCTTGGCGTTCATAAGGTATTGCTTGCGGTTAGGCAATTGCAAAGTTATTGAGCAGATATGACACACAAAAGGAGTTATCCCTTCCATGCAATTTGATCCGATATTCGATCCCATGGCGATACAGACCCGGCGGCTTACGCTGCGGCCAGCGCGGATGCGCGACGCGCAGGACATGTTCGAGTATTCCAAGGACCCCGAGGTGGCCAAGCACGTGCTGTGGGAGGCGCACCAGTCCCTGCGGGAGACGCGCGCGGTGCTCAGGCGCATGATCCACGATTACCGCTTCGCGCCGCCGTTTACCTATGTGATCGAGCTCAATGAGGAAAGCCGCGTGATCGGCACCATCGGGCTGATGACCCTCAACAGGCAAAACCGCTCCGCCGAGGTCGGCTACAGCCTGAGCCGGAAGTACTGGAACCAGGGGCTGATGACCGAGGCGCTGCAGGCGCTGCTTGCGTATTGCTTCAAGGAGCTGAAGCTGAACCGCGTCGAGGCGCAGCACGAGGTGGAGAACCCCGCCAGCGGCGCGGTGATGCGCCACGCGGGCATGCGCCACGAGGGCACGCTGCGCAAACGCCTGTACAACAAGGGGCAGTTCCGGGATATGGAGCTATACGCCATCCTGAAGGAGGAGTTTCATGAGCGGACCTAAACCCGGGAAACGGGCCGCATTGCTGCTGTGGTTGTGCGCGCTTGCGCTGCTGCTGTCCGGATGCGGGGATAAATCCGCCTCGTACAACAAGGCGCTCGCGGTTTTCGGCGAGGGCGATTACGCGGAGGCGGCAGCCGCCTTCGGGAAGCTCGGCGACTACCTGCAGGCGGAAACCTACGCGGCGTACGCGCAGGGGCTCACCTATTGGGAGCAGGGCGACTTCATCGACGCGGAGCCGTACTTTGAACAGACGCGGGACTTTATGTACGGCGACCAGCGTTACCTCTTCTGCCACGCCGCCGCGCTGGAGGCGGCGCAGCTGTACGCGGAGGCCGCCCAATGGTACGCGGAGCTCGGGACGTTTGAGGACGCGCCGCAGCGCGCCGCGTACTGTACGGCGCGCGCCGCCATCGAGAACAAGGATTATGAAACCGCGCTGACCGGCTATAACGACGCAAACGGATATGCCGACGCGGCTGACAGGCTGGACGCGCTGAACTTCGAAATTTACGAACGCGCGGCGGCGCTCAGGGACGAGCAGAAATACGGGGAGGCGTTCACGCTGTTTACCCTGCTTGGCGACCGGTACGACGCGCCGGAGCAGGCCCGGATCTGCAAAAATTATTTCCAGGACCAAACCTATGCCGCCGCCGAAGCCCTGATCGCGTCCGGCGACCTGCAGGGCGCCTACGATACCTTCTCCATGCTCTCTGGCTACCGCGACGCGGCGACGCGGGCCGGCGAACTGGCGGCGCAGCTGGGGATCGATATCGCGCAGGACGAATAGGGAGGGGACCGGAAGAACCAGGATCCGTCCAATTTGTAAATAATCGAGGTGTTCCGGCGTGGAAAAGCGCCTAGGCATAGAAGGTAATCTGATTATCCTGGTGACCGCGCTTTTATGGAGCACGGGCGGGTTTCTGATCAAGTTCATTCCGTGGGGAACGCTGTCGATCGCTTCGCTCCGGGGGCTGGCGGGCGTCGCGTTCCTGCTGGCTGTGCGGCTGCTGCGCCGGCGCAAGGGAAAAGTGCAGCCGGTGCGCTTTTCCCGGTACAACGTCGCGGCCGGCGCGGCGATGTTTACGACCTCCGCGCTGTTTCTGGCCGCCAACAAGCTCACGACGGCGGCGAACGCCATCGTGCTGCAATACATCGCGCCGATTTTGATTTTGCTGTACACGGCGTTTGTGCAGAAGCGCAAACCGACGAAAGCGGAAGTCCTGCTGACGATCCTGGTGTTTTTCGGCTGCGTCCTCGCGTTTTCGGACAAGCTGGGCGGAAGCGGCACGCTGGGCGACTGCCTGGCGCTTTTGTCGGGGTTCAGCTTTGCGGCTTTGATTCTGATCAGCCAGAAGAAGGAAACGCAGGCCGAGGACGGGCAGATTATCGGCTGCGGGATGAGCTTTATCGTCGGCCTGCCCTTCCTGCTCACCGACCAGTCCATCGCGTTCGTCCCTGAAAACATTGCCGCGATGCTGGCGCTGGGGTTTTTGCAATACAGCCTGCCGAGCTTCCTGTTCGCCAAGGGCGTGAAGATGACGCATCCCCTGGCCGCTTCCATCATCCTGACTGCGGAGCCCATCATGAGCCCGGTATGGGTGTTCCTGTTCCTGGGGGAGCTGCCCGGCACGCTCGCCATCGTCGGCTTCGTGCTCGTGATTTCGGCCGTCACCCTCCAGTCCCTGATCCCTTTGCTCAGAAAACCCAAACCGGGAGACGTGGAGCCTACAGTGTGAGGGTTACCGCAGAAAACGATGGGAGCTTCGTCTACTCGGCTACATTGTTTCGATCAAACATTATGTTTGCCGCTCTGTGTAACCTCCCAACCTCAGCTAAATAGTCGTTTTGGGCTGTGTTAAGCTGAGTACGCGTTTACTTTTGTCACCCTTATAAATTCGACAAGAGTATTGCCCTTGACCCGATATTAACCACACATTGCACGGCAAATATTGGATTCAGGAATACAGCTCACGTAATTTTGTTCACATACTGTGGTGGCATGTTTATATATTTAGGCAGTCCTGATTGTATTAATAATTACTGAATAAATTCAACATTATAATTGATGGTTTTCTTTAAACTTCTATTGGAGCTGGTCGTGGTTTAGGCAACCTATACCAATTACTATACATATTCATTCTTTTCTCTTTTTAGCGTTACTCTATCTCCATTTTGATTATCAAAATTATAGAATACCTTCTTGATGCAGGAATTATAGATTTTTCATCATCTTTAAAAATTTATAGTTTAGTGCTTACTCTGAGAATACTTAACAGATAATGTATCATTACGTTTGAAATAGAAACTATTTGCATAATGCTAATAGTGTATTAAATATGCTTTATAACTTGACCTGGTGCTTCATTAGTATTATATTGTACACAAGAAATACTATTTCGAAGCTTGATGAGGTGATAATAGTAATGAGCAATCTAGTTAAAAGTAAAGATTTGCAAGAGCATTACTCACTAAGTAGGGCAACCATTGACAGATGGAGAAAGGAAGGTATGCCTTTTGTTAAGGTTGGAAGAGGAATAAGGTTCGATGAGGCCCTTGTAAAAAATTGGATTGATGAAAACAAACAAGGGATATCGAAATAACTCATGAAAAGGACACCTTTTCTGTTTTCTAAAAAAGGCATGATTTTATCAGTCCCAAGAATAAATACCGTCTAACTATATTTTCTGGAGATTAGGATGGCTAGAGTAAAGCAGATTACTAAAGACAAGTTTCTAAAGGCGTATAGAATTGAAGATGATTTTGCGCAAGCAGCAAGATCGAATGATAATCTCTGGAATGAATTAATGCTGATTTATAAGCACTATTCCTCTGAATTTAGCAGGCATTGTAAAACTACAGCAGAAGGCTTCTTTAAAGAAGTATACTTCGATAGTAATAATAATGAAATATATTCAATAAAACAAAGAGTAAAAAGCCCAGATAGTCTATTAGTAAAAATTGTAAACAGATTGGCAAAGGTGCCAGAAGTGCCTTCGGATAATCGTGATATAGAGAAGTATCGCGATATAAGTTTAGATAATTATTACGAAGTAATTACTGATCTTATTGGACTAAGAATACTAATTAGATATAGACATCAATGGGAATCTGTGCACAACTGGATTTATAATATGTATTATAAGGGAGATGAATACTTTCTTGAGAATCAATCTGATGGTTTGACCAATAAAAGAAATGTTTCATTCTTGGCTGAAAAACCAAAGGTTTATTTAGGACTTGGCGAAGACAGACAGTTTTATGAGCAATATGGAAAGGGCGTTTTTGATATTCGTACTACTAATTCGGGATATAATAGTGTTTGGATTGTCAACAGTTGGTCAGACAGAAATTATAAGGTACATGCATTCCTGAACTCAACCGGAGACAGGTACCCGAGGGTACCGTGCAGGCGGATGTTGTTGAACCAGTGTATGTAATCCGCCAGTTCCAATCGCAGCTGCTCGAGGGTACCAAACCGCCTGCTCGAAACGAACTCCTTCTTGATCAGCCTGAAGGTTGATTCTGCTACCGCGTTGTCATAGGGACAGCCCTTCATGCTCAGGGATCGCTGGATCTGAAAGCTTTCCAGTATTTCATCCACAAGCATATTGTCAAACTCACTGCCACGGTCTGTGTGAAAGATCTGGATCTCGAACAGGTTTCCTTTCACGGATGCAAAAGCTTGATGGACCAGTTCAGCGTCTTTGTGTGCACCGGCGCTGTAGCCGATGATCTCCCTGGCTCCCAGATCCAGCAGCATGCAGATATAGGCCCACTGGGTGCCTACACGAACGTAGGTCAGATCGCTGACAACACAGGCTCCCGGGAGCCTGTCGCTGAATTGCCGGTCAATCAGGTTGGGCACCGGGGCTTCATTCACCCTGGATGCATGAACCCGATACTTCTTGCGTGTGTAGGCGGATACCAGTCCCCGCCTCTTCATGATCCGCCCGATCTTCCGCCTGGATACAATCCAGCCCTTCCGCAGCAGTACATGCTTGAGTTTGCGTTGACCGTAAACACGACGATTCTCATCGTATGCGTTCTGAACAACCTCTTCCAAATCCCGCTCGTCCGGCCGGCCCCGGCATTCGTAGTAATAGGTGCTGCGTGCAATGCCTAAGCACCGGCACAGCGCTGATATTGAGTATTTGTGGGCATTGGCTCGGATCACAACTACTTTCGTGCGTATATCAGCGCCGCTTGCTTTAGGACGTCATTCTCCATCCGCAGCTGTTGGTTCTCTTTGCGAAGCTTCAGCAGCTCCAGTTCTTCAGGCGTTCGGTTATCCTTCTCGTGGCTGGAACCGGTTGCATTGATCCGCTTAACCCATTTGTCAAACGCCGATGCTGTCAGGTCGTATTCCCGGATGATCTCGCTCCTGGGTTTCCCGTGGTTGAACAGTTCAACCAGCTGCCTTTTCTGCTCCTCGCTGTAGGTCCGCTTGGCCCGCCTTTGTGTCATGGTATTTCCCTCCTAAATCTTTCCCGTTATTCTACCATGACCTTATTTTTTCTGTCCGATTTAGTGTAACCAATCCAGTAATCAAGGGGGAAATCAAAGAACTGGTCAGGGGTAGTGTAGAAGAAACACTGAATAACCTGCTGGAAGCAGAGGCGGAAAAGCTGACACAGGCGGCTCGTTATGAGCGAAACGAAGAACGACAGGGATACCGCAGCGGCCACTACAGCCGAAACCTGACAACGACATCCGGCGACGTCAAACTCCAGGTGCCGCGGCTGAAGGGGATCACCTTTGAAACGGCAATCATCGAGAGGTACCGCCGCAGAGAAAGCAGCGTGGAAGAAGCGCTCATCGAGATGTATCTGGCTGGGGTCTCCGTCCGCCGTGTAGAGGACATTACCGAAGCGCTGTGGGGCAGCAAGGTATCGCCTTCTAACATCAGCGAGCTGAACAAGAAAGCGTATGTCCACATCGAGGACTGGCGGAACCGGCCATTGCGGGACGGCAAGTACCCGTACGTTTATGTCGACGGTATCTATCTGCGCCGCAACTGGGGCGGCGAATACGAGAATGTGGCGATCCTTGTCGCCATAGCGGTTAATGAGGATGGGTACCGTGAGGTCATCGGTGCGGCCGAGGGAATGAAAGAGTATAAGATCAGTTGGGTGAGCTTCTTTCAATGGCTCAAGGGACGTGGGCTGAACGGCGTTCAACTGGTCGTTGGGGACAAATGCCTGGGAATGCTGGAAGCGGTCGGCGAGGTGTTTCCGGAAGCAAAATACCAACGCTGTACGGTTCATTTTTACCGCAACGTGTTCACAGTGGTTCCCCGTTCCAAGATGAAGCTGGTGGCCAAGATGCTCAAGGCAATCCATGCGCAGGAGAGCAAGGCGGCGGCGAGGGTCAAAGCCAAGCAGGTCGTTATGGCTCTGCAAGAGATGAAGCTGAAAGAGGCTGCCGCCAAGGTGGAGAATAGCATTGAAGAAACGCTAACCTACGCGGATTTCCCGTTTGAGCACTGGACACGCATCCGCACCAACAACGTGATCGAGCGGCTAAACCGGGAGATCCGGCGGCGAACAAGGGTCGTCGGGACTTTCCCCGACGGCAACTCAGCCCTGATGCTGGTATGCGCCCGCCTGCGACATGTCGCAGGCACTCAATGGGGCAGCAAGAAGTACATGAGCATGAAACACTTGGAGAATGCCGGTTTTATGCCGGATTCCATAGCCGGTTGATCTCACTTCACCAAAGCTGCTGACCAATTTGCGCAAATCTCTTGACGGTACCTTTTGTTTCGTGATATTATATAGATTTTTTTGATTATAAATCACTTGTTAAACGTATAATGCGACCATAGGTGTGATAAGGACGAAACCAATATCGTACCTGTAGCAATGGCCTGTTCAGAAGGTGCAAGATGCTTGGCATTGAAGGGAGGCTTGCTGCCTGTGCGCAACTTCGGCAAAACTGAAAGCGAACCTTCTATGGGAAGATTGATAGTGCAGGTGAATGGTAGTGAAACCTGGACTATCAAACTGATTGGGTCACTGCTCCTGAAGGGGAGCTTTGAGAGGGATGTTCCTAAACGACCTTGTTATGATGGCCTGTTCAGAAGGCGTAATATGCTAGGCGGCAAGGAGGGGATGGGCTGAGCTTACTCGCAGTGTAAGTGATGCCCAAACCCGACGCGGCCAACAACGCAGATTGCGCCTTATGGGCAGGCTCAGTCCCGTTACAATGTTCTCTCTTTCCCCATAAACACTGATGCAACCGTGCCCGGCCCGGCGTGCGCCCCGATCACGGGGCCGACGAAGACGATATCCACCTTGCCCAGCTCCGGCACGCGCTCGCGGATCATGGCCTCGAGACGCCTGGCATCCTCCTCGGCGTCGGCGTGCATGATGACGATGGTCTGGCCGGCGGGGTCCTCGATAAATTCGGCGGTTTTATCCGCCAGATAGCGCAGCGCTGACTTGCGGCCGCGGATTTTGTTTTCCGCGGTCATGGAGCCGTCCCTGCACAGGGTGAGGATGGGTTTCAAATCCATGAGCGAGCCCATGGTCGCGGCCATGGCGCTGATGCGCCCGCCGCGTTTCAAATACACCAGATCGTCTACGGTAAACCAAGCGTGCGCCCGCAGGCGGTTGTTTTCCACCCACCTGACGACCTCCTCCATGGGCTTGCCGTCGGCGTACATGGCGTACGCCGCCTTGACCAGCAGCGCCATCGGGCGGGAGATGCTGAGCGTATCCACGATCAGGATTTTGCGGTCGGGGTATGCTTTTTTCAGCTCATCCCGCGCCTGGAACGCGTTTTGGATGGTGGCCGACATCTTGGAGGAAAACGCGATGAAGAGAATATCCTTCCCGCTTTTCAGGTGCGGCTCAAAATACTCCAGATAGGCCGAGACCGGCAGCAGCGAGGTTTTGGGCGCCACACCCTCGCGCATGCGCTGAAAGTATTCTTTTTGCTTGCCTGCACGCCCCAGATCGTCCGGGTATTCCACGCCGTCGACCACATAGGGCATATAGACCATTTCCACATCGTTGTCATCGACAAACTGATAGGAGATATCGGAATCGGAATCGGTCATGAAGACGTATGAACGCATAGAAACCCTCCTTGATGTTAAATTAACACGCAATCAATTTCAGTCTATTGTACCCCGATCGGCGGGGAAATGCAATGCGGGCCGGCCAAAGGGAACGCGCCGGCAGCCCTCATGCAGCGTTCCTCATTTCTTCGCGTCCACTCCCACCAAATCGCAAACGCCCTCCAGAATATACTTGGGGCGGTAGGCGAACTTGCGCATCTCGTGCTCCGTGGTGACGCCGGTTAAAACCAGCACGGTATCGATTCCGGATTCCATGCCGGCGACGATATCCGTATCCATGCGGTCGCCGATCACGATGGCCTCGTCGGCTTTCACGCCGAGCATGCGGATGCCATGGCGCATCATCAGCGGGTTGGGCTTGCCCAGATAGTAGGCGCTGCGGCCCGACGCCAGCTCGATGGGCGCCATCAGCGCCTTGCACGCGGGAGCGATGCCGCCGCCTTCGATGTTGCCGGTGAGGTCCGGATTGGTGCCGATCAGCTTCGCGCCAGCCCGCACCAGCGCGACCGCGCGTTCGATGCGGTCGTAGGCGTAGGAGCGGGTTTCCCCGAGCACCACGTAGTCTGGGTTGATCTCGTTCATGGTAAAGCCCGCCTCGTACAGCGCGCCGACGAGCCCCGGCTCGCCGATCACGTATACGCTGCCTCCGGGGGACTGCTGCTTCAAAAACGCGGCGGTGGACAGGGCGCTGGTGTAAAAATGGTCCTCGCCCACGTCCAGCCCCAACCGCCAGAGCTTCTGCTGCAGTTCGCGCGGGGCGCGTTCGGAAGAATTGGTGAGAAACAAGAACGCCTTATCCTCTTTTTTAAGCCAGTCCACAAACTCCGGAACGCCGGGCAACAGCTTGTTGCCGTGGTAAATCACGCCGTCCATATCGCAGATAATACCTTTTTTCTGCCGGATGGCTTCCAGATCCTGTTTGTTGATTGCCACGCTGATGTCCTCCATTGCCGGCGGTGCCGGCCTCCGATATTGAACTGCCCGGGCGGGGGCGATGGGGGTAACAACACAATCTCAGGGATTCTATTGAGGGTTCATTGCCGGCGGTGCCGGCTTAAATATTGAACTGCCCGGGAGGGTATCAGGCGGCCGTCAGTTCAATCGTAGTTGATCCCCGGATACAGGCAGGCTGTACGCACGAAGGTCGCCTGGCAGCTCTGCGACAGCGCGGACTGCGCCACGTTGCGGCGGATGGCGTCGGCCAGGAAGGTGGTTACGCCGCGTTCCCTGAGCGCGGACATCGCGGCCGCGATCAGGGTTTTGGCAAGCCCGAGCCTGCGGTAGTTCTGCGATACGTACAGCCCGACGACCTGCGCCGTGTCGCCCTGCCCGGTCATCGCGATCTCGCCGACGATCTCGCGGCCGCGCGCGATGTACAGCGCGATAAAGTGCTGCATGCCCATATACTGGCGCAGGATCGGCTGGGTGAGCAGGTCCAGACGGTACATATTCATGCGCATCAGGAACGAGGCCTGTTCCATCGAGCTTTGCAGCGGGATGAAGCCCATATCGTAACCCAGCGGCGCCGAGGGCTTCGCGGGCGGCATGGAGATTTTGATGATGTCCAGCGCGTCGTCCGCCTCAAATCCAGAATCCATATACAAAGAAAGCATCGGCGCGTCGTCCATCCCCACCTGGGCGAATACGCGCGCTTTCAGGTAGGGGGTCTGCTGGTGCAGCTGGATGGCGCGCGCCAAAAGCGCGCCCAACAGCATTTCACGGCCCGGGCCGCGCGTTGAGATGGAGAGGAATATATTGATCGGCCGTTCGGGAAACAGATAGGGGTGATGCGTACGCACCAGATGCCCTTGCCCGATGACCGCGTTGAAATCGTCGGCCAGTAAAAAAACGTTTTCCGGCGGAAAACCGTTGTTTGTCTGCGCCGGATGCAAAACATGCATGATGTTCTATCGTCCTTTCCGCAGAGGATCAACCTGAAACTGAAAGCGCCGTACGGCGCGCGGGTCCGGCGGCATCAAAGCTTGCGATACCCTTGTATATTGTACTCGGAATATGCTTTGAATGCAAGATTGCGCCGGAATGTGGTATAATGGGGCGACGATGGAGGAAGAGGTGGATACGGCATGAAACGGAGTTTGCTGGCGGCGATCTGCATACTCGCGCTGGGTTTGGCTGGGTGTACGACGGTCAACCAGACCAATAGTTTTGTGGTCAATCCCACGCCCGAAACCGTAAGCGTTCCGGAGGTCACTTTAACCCCGGCATTCACCGCCACACCGGAGGCGACCGCCGCGCCGGACGCGACCCAGCCGCACGTTGTGCTGCTGGAGGTACAGCCTACGCCGGCGCCCGGGACGACGGACATGCCCGCACCCGCGACCCCGACGTCCACGCCCCCGGCACAGAACAGCCCCGGCGGTTTCAACGGCTGAAAAAAGGAGACCTTTGCATGAACGTATTGATTATCAACGGAAGCCCGCACCTGCACGGCACCACGCGCCGGGCGCTTGACGAGATCGCGGGGGTACTGAACGGACATCAAATCGACACGCAAATCATTACTGTCGGGCAGGAAACGGTCCACGGCTGCATCGGCTGCGGCAAATGCAACGGACACTGTACGGCGTTTGACGATACCGTCAACAAGGCGATCGACTTCATGGCGGAGGCCGACGGGCTGGTGATCGGCTCACCGGTATATTTTTCCTCGCCCAACGGTACGCTGCTTTCTTTCCTGGACCGGATGTTCTATGCCGGCGGCCCGGTATTCGCGGGCAAGCCCGCCGCGTGCGTGGCGGCCGCGCGGCGCGCGGGGACCACGGCTACGCTGGACGCGCTGTGGAAATACCCGCTGATCAAGGGGATGCCCGTCGTGCCCTCCTCCTACTGGCCGATGCTGCACGGCGCGAACGCCGCCGACGCCGAACAGGACCTGGAGGGCCTGCAGGTGATGCGCAACCTCGGCCACAACATGGCGTGGATGCTCCAGTGCTTCGCGCTGGGAAGGGACAACGGCGTGCCGTTCCCCGCGCCAGAAACGCCGAGGGCCAGGACGAATTTCATCGAATGAGGAATTAGGAATTAGGAATGAGAAATGGTGGAAAGATTGCTCAGCGATCTTTCTATTTTTTCTGGGATGCTCGAAGGGCCGAAACCCTTCGAACTGTAATCCGAAACCAGCGACATGCGCGGTGGTTTCGGAACTTTGCAAAGCAAGGATACCTTACGCCGAAGCCTGGCCGCGAGCGAAGCGAACAAGGCTTCGGTGCAACCTCCATCAAGAGGCGCAGCCACTTGATGGAAAGGCCGTCAGGCGTGATGAGTTGCGACCGCCACCCCGTGATGTCGTCGCATCACAAGGTGGCGGTCTATATTTTTATCTATTTGAAAAAGGAGTAAATCCTTTCGAGGCGGAGTTCCGGCTGCAGCTGCGAAGGTCCGTTGTTTCCACGCGGACTACGAAAATCGATGGTCAATCAGGCGGTCTTCAGCCTGTATCCGCAGCGATACACGGTTTCGATGCGGTTCATGCCGAGCTTGCGGCGCAGGCGCTGCACATGCACGTCCACCGTGCGGGTTTCGCCCATGCTCTGGTAGCCCCAGGCCTTGCGCAAAAGGTGCTCTCGGCTCACGGGCAGATCGGGATTTTCCATCAGGGTGAGCAGCAGCGCCAGTTCCTGCGCGGTCAGCTCCACGCGCTCGTCGCCCAGCATCGCCACGCGGGTTTCCTCGTCCACGATGAGCGGGGAAAGCGGCTGGCTGTGCTTTAGGAGGCTGTCCACCGCCTGCAGCGCGCTCTGGGTTGTAAACGGCAGCACCAGCACATCCGAGCGTCCGCGGTACAGCGCGCGCAGGTGCTCCACGGTATCCTGGTCCGCGGTTAAGAACAGTACGGAATAATCCAGGCCCTGAATCTTCGAAAACAGCGCGCGGCATTCCGGCCACTTCAGGCGGGCGTCCATGACGACCAGCGTATCCTTGGTATGCGGCTCGGGGACGCCGTCGGAAGGAGCGAGACGGAGAACCTCATGACCGTTACGGGAGAGGATGCGGCTCAATTTATCGGTAACGTTCTTTTCCTTGCCATAGATGAGTATGTTCGCCATATTTGTCACCTCACTGTTATTATGACGGATGAAAGTGGCAAAGTATTGCACAAAATGTGAACGAATTGTGACTATGTTGTAAACAAACCGCATGGCTGTTCCGCACGCCATTGCACCCGGAATGCCCCTATACTCGTACCATGAACACGCGTGAGGAGGGGTGCGATGACCGCAGGCAGGAAGAGAACCAAGGCGGACGAGCACATCGCTGGCAAGGAGGAAGTGCTGGAGTGTCTGACCTCCGTCCTGCGCGGCACGGACGGTGAGGACGAGCGCATCACCCCGCGCGACAGGCTGCGCGCCGCCGAGCTTTTGGCCAAGCGCTACGGGGCGCTGGACGCGGGCGGCGCGACCGCGGAGGTTCCGCGCATTATCGACGACATTCCCAAGCGACACAGCGAAGGATGAATGATATGACCGACATCCGGCTGTCCCGGCTGATCGCGCCCGCATACTTCGACGTATGGCGCGAAGGGCGCTCGGGGAACTGCGACGAGCTGTGGCTGTACGGCGGGCGCGGGTCGGGCAAATCCAGCTTCATCTCGCTGTATATCGTCTGCGGGCTGATGGACGAGCCGCAGGCCAACGCCATCGTGTACCGCAAGGTGGCGGAAACGCTGCGCGAATCGGTATTCGCGCAGCTTGTTTGGGCGATCGGACTGCTGGGGGTATCCGAATGGTTCCGGTTAAAGCTCTCGCCGCTGGAGATCGAGTACATCCCCACGGGGCAGCGCATCCTGTTCCGGGGCTCGGACAGGCCGGAGAAATCCAAGGGTGTGAAGCTGGTCAGGGGGTACTTCAAATACCTGTGGTTTGAGGAGCTGACCGAGTTTGCCGGAATGCGGGACATCCGCACCATCAAGGCGTCCATACTGCGCGGCACGGAGGAACAGACGCTCACGTTTTACAGCTACAATCCGCCGATGTCGGCGAACCATTGGGTGAACACGGAAGCCCGCAAGGGGCGAAAGGGCCGGATATCCCACCAGAGCGATTACCGCGGCATCCCCAAAGCGTGGCTTGGGGATGCGTTTTTTCTGGAAGCGGAAACGCTGAAGGAGCAAAACCCGCGCGAGTACCGCCACATGTATCTGGGCGAGGTCACGGGCACGGGGGCGCAGGTGTTTGAAAACGTCGTCCTCAGGCGCCTGGTCCCCGGGCAGTGGGAGGGCTTGCGCACCTACTGCGGGCTGGATTTCGGGTTTGCGTCCGATCCCGACGCGTTCGTGCGCTGCGCCTATGACGGGCGGCGGCGCATATTGTATATCGTGGACGAATTCGTGGCCCTGCGGATGCTGGCCGATACGCTCGCCAAAGAAACGAGGGCGCGCGCCCATGAGGACGTCATTACCTGCGACAGCGCCGAGCCGCGCTCCATCGCGGAGCTGCGCAGCCGGGGCGTGCGCGTGATCCCCGCCAAAAAGGGGCCGGACAGCGTGACCCACGGCATGAAGTGGCTGCAAAGCCGCACGCAGATCGTGATCGACCCCAGGAAGACGCCGCACGCCGCCGAGGAGTTTTCGACCTATGAGTACGAGCGCGGCCGGGACGGCGAACCGCTGCTGCGCTATCCCGACTATAACAACCACCTGATCGACGCGGCGCGCTACGCGCTGGAGAGCGTCAGCGCGGAGGTCAGGGCGATTGTGCCGAAGTGAAGAAAATGCGGAGCTTTGGGAGATGTGCGGTTGCTCACGCAACCGGTTGATTTAAATCCCTATATGCCGCAACGCCTGTATGCGTATACTCGATGTGAAAGCAGGCGGCGGGATAACAATTCCCTTCATAAGATTGCGGAGCAATCTCTCAACAATTCCTCATTCCTCATTATCTATAGAAACCCCTCAATAGAGAAACGGAGAAACGATATGATTTCGATTGACCAGAATCTCCTCCTCGAGGACGGCACGCCGCCAGGCGACCTGCTGCTGGCGCTTTTGAACGAGCAGCGCAGGCTGCGCGACGCAAGGCTTGATTTGCTGAAACGCTATTACGACGGCGACCACGCGATCCTCGACCGCAGGCGGCTTTCGGGCCTGCCCAACAACCGGCTGGCGCACGCGCTGCCCGGATACATCACCGCGGTCGCGGCGGGATACCTGGTCGGCTCGCCGGTACAGTACGCGATGAAGGAGCATCCGGCGGCGTTTGAGCAGCTTTTGGGCGTGCTGCGCCGCTGCGATACGCAGTCCATCGACGCGGAGCTGGCCGTGGACGCCGCCGTATACGGCAAGGCGGTGGAGCTTTGCTATGCCGACGGCCAGGCCAAGCCGCGCGTGGCGCAGGCCGACCCGCGCTACGCCTTTGTGGTGTACGACGACACGGTGGAGCACCTGCCGCTGTTTGGCGTTGCGGTGAGCGACGTGCTGGACAGGCACCTGAAAAAATGCCGCGAGCGTATCACGGTCTGCACCGGGGCGTTGATCGTACACATGGAGCGGACGTCCAGCGAGGCGCCCGTGGAAATACGGCGCGCGGCGCACTATTTCGGCGGCGTGCCGATGACCGAATACTGGAACAACGCGTCTGAGACCGGGGATTTCGAGCCTGTGCTTCCGCTGATCGACGCGTACGACGCGCTGCAGTCCGACCGCATCAACGATAAGCAGCAGTTCACCGACGCCATCATGGTATTAAAGGGCGTCGGCGCGCTGGGGCTGGAGGACGCCGAGATAGACGCCCTGACGGAAGACGACCAGGATGCGGCGGCCATGGAGGCGTCCCAAAGGCTCCGGCATACGCGCACGCTGTTTTTGCCCGGCGACGGGGCGGACGCCGGGTTCATCACCAAGCCCGATCCCGAGAGCGGCAGCGAGCTGCTGCGCAAGAGCCTCGCCGATGATATCCACAAGCTGAGCTTCGTGCCGGACCTGACCGACGTGAGGTTTGCTGGCGACCTCTCGGGCGTGGCGATGCGCTTCAAGCTGCTCGGGTTTGAGCAGCGCGTCAAGATCAAGGAGCGCTGGTTCCGCGAGGCGCTGCGCACCCGGCTGCGGCGCATGGCACACTTCCTGGAAGTGCAGGGCGCGGCGGAGTTGGACATCGATCAGGTGCAGATCACCTTCAGCCGGGCCCTGCCCGTCAACGACCTGGAAATCGCCAGGACCGTGCAGGCGTACCGGGGAATCGTGCCCGACGAAATCCTGCTGGCGCAGATACCATGGGTAGACGACGCCAGGGATATTGTGGATATGAAACGGGAGAAACCGTAGAGTATTCCTCATTTCAATTGTGGCTTGTATCAAGCGTTTGCAGGCATACCGCCGCGACGCTTCTTACATAGTACCCGCATAGCGGGAGTACAGCCGACGGGCGTAAAACGGGAGGAACGGCATGAGCACGAATTTGGGAAAACGCAGGGAACAGGAGCAGGAACAGGAAATTGTGGAAGAGGCGCAGGCCGGGACGGCGGAAAAAGCCTTTACGCAGGACGATATCAACCGCATCGTGAGCCAGACCATCGCCTCCGAGCGCAAGAAGGCGGAGGCCGCCGTCGCGCAGGCGCGGCAGGAGGCCGAACAGCTTTCGCAGATGACCGCCGAACAGCGCGCCGAGCACCAGATGACCGAACGGGAAACGGCGCTTGCCGCGCGTGAGGACGCGCTCAAGCGGCGAGAGATTCACGCCGAGGCCGTGCGGCTTCTGCAGGAAAAGGGGCTGCCCGCGGAGCTGGCCGACGCGCTGGAATACGCCGACGCGCAGAGCATGAGCCTGGCGATCGAGCAGCTGGAAAAGGCCTTCCGCGCGGCGCTGCAGCAGGGCATCGAGGAGCGCATGAAGGGCATGGCGCCCGCCGCGGCCGTGAGCACCGCCGCGGGCTTTGGGGACAGGCTTAAAAAGGCCGTCGGAATCCAGTAACGGAACGGGGACGGGGTTAATTCTTCATTCGTGAACCTCTATGGTATCAATCCATCGACCACATGAAAGGAAGTATGTAAATATGGCCAATTCGATTACTCTCTTCAAACAAACCCTCTCCGACACGCTGGACGAGGTATACAAGCTCGCAAGCCTGACCGCGGTGCTGGACGGCAACGCGGACATGGTGAAGCAGGGCGCGAACGCCAACGAGCTGATTATTCCCAAGATGAGCGTGCAGGGCCTGGCCGACTACGACCGCGCCAGCGGCTATGTATCCGGCGACGTAACGCTGACCAACGAGACCGTGCAGTGCAACTTCGACCGCGGCCGCATGTTCACCGTGGACAGCATGGACGACCTGGAAACCGCGGGCATCGCCTACGGGCGGCTGGCGGGCGAGCTGATCCGCACCAAGGTGGTGCCGGAACTGGACGCCTTCCGCTTTGCCAGGTACGCGGGCACGAGCGGTATCTCGGGGATTTCCGCCGGCGCGGCGCTGACCACCGGCGCGGGCGTGATCTCCGCGCTGCGCGCCGCCGTGACGGCGCTGGATGAGAGCGAAGTGCCCTACGAGGAGCGCTTCCTGTTCATTACGCCTACGCTCGACGGGCTGATCGCGGACCTGGACACCACCAAGAGCCGCGAGGTGATGGGCCGCTTCCAGAACAAGGTTCTCGTGCCGCAGACGCGGTTCTATACCGCGATCGACCAGCTCGACGGCACCACCTCCGGCGAGGAAGCCGGCGGCTATATCAAGGCCGAGACGGGCAGGAGCATCAACTTCATGGTCATCCACCGCAGCGCCGTGATCCAGTTTTCCAAGCACGTCGCGCCCAAGGTGATCCTGCCCGACGTGAACCAGTCCACCGACGGCTACAA
Source organism: Candidatus Limiplasma sp. (assembly GCA_963674895.2). GTDB lineage: Bacteria > Bacillota > Clostridia > Christensenellales > Aristaeellaceae > CAXXOK01. The sequence goes on along the minus strand of CAXXCY010000001.1, from coordinate 469,417 downwards.
GTTCGGCTACCGGCATGTGGCGATCGCTGATGTCTATGAAAACAAGGTGGCGGGGATTTACCTGCATTACGCGGCTTCGTAAAGCCTGTCCATAAGGCGCGATCTACGTTGTTGGCTGCGTCGGGTTTGGGCATCACTTACAAACGAGTAAGCTCAGTCCAAACCCTTCTTGCCGCCTAGCATATCACACCTTCTGAACAGGCTTCCAAACAGGAACGTTAGGGATCTTGCCCTTGTCAGAGGTTTGAGGGTGAAAGCCCCATCGTTTCCGCTGAAAGGAACAAAAATGTCTGAATACGTGGACAAATTGAAGCGCAGGCTGCGGATCGGGGATACGGAACAGGATGCGCTGCTGGAGGACCTGATCACGGACGCGGCGATGTTTGCGCAGGGGTACACGGGCCGGGAAACACTGCCGGAGGGCGCTGGCTCGGCTATCGTGGAGCTCGCGGCGATCAGCTATAACCGGCTGGGGATCGAAGGGCAGTCGGCGCACGCCGAGGGCAGCGTGTCGATCCATGTGGACGGGCTGCCCGTGATGCTCAAGGCGCAGCTGGACGGCATGCGAATCGCGAAGGTGGGATAGCATGCGGCTGATGGAGAGCATGAAACGGACCATAACCGTGAAGCCCGCGCTGTCGGCGGGCGTGTATCAAGCGAACGACCGGCTCTACCGTTTCGACGGCGGGCAGGCGTTCGCCGTCCGCGCGGTCGTGCAGCCGATGACAGAGCAAACCGCCGCCTCGGTTTACGGCGAAAGGCCGGAGGCGCGGCTTGTAATGCTCTACGACGGCGGCGAGCCGCTGACGGAAGGCATGGGCGTGTGCGTGGATGTAACAGAGGATATGCCGTGCGATTACCGCATCGCGGAATTGCCCAGGCGCTACCCGGGCCACAAGGAATTCACGCTTGCCTTCATTCCCGCGGAGATGCGCGGATGATCCGCCCGGAGGGCGCGGCGGCGGTCAGCGAAGGGCTTGCTGATATCGCAAACGCGGTCCGGCACAACCTGACCGCCGCCCTGGTATTGGAAGCGGAAGCATTGCAAACCGAGGCGAAGCGCCGCTGCCCCGTGGATACGGGAACGCTCAGGGACAGCATCCATGCCGCGGTGCAGGCGCGGGGCGAGGGCGCGCAAGCTACGATCGGCTCCGGACTGGAGTACGCGGCGGCGGTGGAGCTGGGCACGCTGAAACGCCTGCCCAGGCCGTACCTCGCGCCCGCGTTCCGGGCGCGCAGGAGCGCGCTGATCGGGCGCGTAAGGCAGGCTGTGCGGCATGCGCTAAAAAGGGAAGGCGATATATGACCAGCGCCCGAAATTGCCGAAGGCAATGAAGCGCGCAGCCTCGCGCAAACGAAGCGCAGGGCGGGGCCGTAAAAGGGGGATAACCGAATGAACGAATCTGGAAGTATCGCCGAAGCGCTGGCGCAGATCGAAGGCGTTCGAAGCGTGACGCGCGGCTGGCCCGGGCAGACCGCCGTGCTGCCGTGTATCGCGGTGGGGCTGGAGGACCAAAACACGGCCGATACCCGTGATAATGCCGCGTACCTCACCCGGCAGACCTACGGCGTGCGCGTGTTCGCGCAGACGATGGGCGGCTGCGACGCGCTGCAGGCGGCGATAACCGGTGTGATGGAAACGCTCGGGTACACGCTGGAGCACGCCGGCGAGATCGACGGCGAGACCGCGCAGCTGAAGATGACGTTTGATAAACTGACGTAGAGAGGAAAAAACCAATGAGTGCAAAACGAGCCATTATCGGCTTCCGGGGCGTGGCGCTTGCGCCGATCCTGACCGATTCCCTGACCGCGTACGAAACGGGCGCCGGCGCGGCGCTGACCTACGCGGGCCAGATGAGCCGCTCCGTGAAGGAGCAGAAAACCGACCTGTACTACGACGACGATCTGTATGCCCAGCTGCGAAATGTATCCGGCGAGGACGTGGAGCTGCGCATGGCGGAGGTGCCGCTTTCCCAGCTCCAGACCCTGGGCCTGGGCGTGTACGACGCCGCAACCGAGACGCTGGAGGCGAACTTTTCCGTGGCGGGCAAGTTTTTCGCGCTGCGCTGCGTGGCGGATACCGTGTCCGGGCTGCCGTTTTACTTCAATTACCGCGTGTTCGAGCTGACCGGCGTGAAGTTTGACAACTTCGCCTCCAAGCAGGCAAACGCGTCCGTGTGCGAGGTCATCCTTTCCGGCGTGTTCAAGAAACCGCAGCTTGCCACCCTCAAGCCCTGGGCTGTGATGCAGCTCAAGGAGGACGGCTCAAACGCCGAGGCGTGCACCGCGTTCCTTACTGCCGCCGAAGTTAAGCCCGAGGCATGACGCCAGGGGCTTCCGCCCCTATGACCCTGATCAGGGCCAGTGCCCCTGAACTCCACTATTGACCGCGCATTGCGCGGTCAATGATGGGTCAAGGGCAACGCCCTTGTCGGGGTTGCAGGGGTGAAACCCTTGCGTGAAAGGACAAAGCATGAACTCTATCGATGTGTCGCTGCCGCGGAGCGTGACGGTGCGGGGCTGCGAGATCAAGCGGATGCCGCTGGGAAAATATCTGCAGGCGATCCGGCTGCTGGAAACGTTCCCGCGGGAGACGGCGGAAAAGCTTTTGCCGGACGGGGATCTGGCGGGCATGCTGGAAACGCTCCGGACGCTAGACCGCGGCAAGCTGATCGACCTCACGCTGAAGGCGCTGGCGGTGGTGCCGTTGCAGGCGGTCAAACTGATCGCCGCGCTGACGGATATCCCGCAGGAGCGGCTGATGAACGACGAAGCGATCGGCGCGGACGGGCTGATGGAGATCCTCGACGCGTGGTTTACGGTGAACGACACGGAAACTTTTATCCAGGCGGCGGGCCGTGTGCGGCAAAAGATCAGCCGGTTCGCCGCGACGCTCAAACCTGGCTGCAAAGGCTGATCGCCACATGCCTTGCCATCGGCATCGGGAAGCGCGAGCTGATGGAGGACTACTATCCCGCCGAGTTGCCCCTGGTCCTCCGTGCGTGGGGCGAGCTGCGCGGCGGCGCGCGGGACGCGGCGGAGACCCCGGACCCCATGACATTCTTCGGCACGGGAGGCGAAAGGATTGACGGTTGAAGAGATTTCCATCCTGATCTCGGCGTCAGCGGAACAGGCGATCGCGCAGCTGGACCTGGTATCGCAGAAGATCGGCGCGCTCGCGGGCGGAAAGCCGTTCGAGCTGCTGCTCAATACCACGCAGGCCGAGGAGAAGCTCGCGGCGCTGCAGCGCACCACCAACCAGCTCTTAACCGATCTGAACGGCAGCCGGACGACCGCCGCCGCGCTGGCGAAGGCCCAGGACAACTACAAAACCGCCATCGGCGATCTGCAGACGCTCAAAGCGCTCTCCCGCACGACGTACGATCAGGAGCTGGAATACCTGCTGGCGCTTCAGGAGAACATGGGGCGGTACGGCTTGAGCGTGAAGGACGCGCTGGATCTCGAGTACCGGCTGCTTTCGGTGCAGGCGCAGATCGCCGCGCGTGACGCGGCAAGCCTGGACACGCTGCTGGGCGGGATCATCTCCGCGCTGGAAGGACGCTATGAAACGATGCGCGGGGCGGAGCTCGCGATGTTCGGTGAAAGCCGCGCGGCATGGGAGACGTGGCGGGACGGGAGCGTCCAGGCCATTCAGGCGCAGATTGACGCGCTGGACGCGCTCACGCAGGCGGAGGACCGCGCCGCCGGAGAAGAAAGTTATCTGCGCAGCATTGAAAAGCTCAAGCAGGCGCTTTTGTACGAGCAGGATGATTTTAACCGCGAGCAGCTCACCCGGCAGCTTACGGCCGCGCAGGAGGAGTACGAGGCCTGGCTGACCAAGACCGCGCGCGAGGACGAGAAGGCCGCGCTCAGGGAGCAGCTTGCCGCCGTTGACGCGCGCACGCAGGCGGAGCTGGACGCGCTGGACGCACAGGCCGCCGCGGTGAACGAGGCGTATGCCGGGCGGCTGTCGGCCGCCGCGCTGCAGGCCGAGGCTGAAAAGCAGCTTATGGAAAGCTCCCAGCAGGAGCTTTTGTCGCTGATCGCGCAGTTCGCGCCCGATTACAATGCCACAGGGCAGACGCTGGGCGAAAAGCTGCTGGAAGGATTTTTACAGAAGGTCGGCAGCGTCGAGGGCTGGACGGATACCCTGGGCGAAATGATCGCCGCCGTGCAGCAGACCCTGAACGCGGGCCTCCAAAGCGCGGCCGAGGCCTTCTACCTGGAGCATGCCGCGACGGCCGCCGCCGGGGTGACCATCACCCAGCAGAACACCTTCAATACCCCCGTCGAATCCCCCGCCGATACGGCCTGGCGCATCCAGCAGGCAAACGAAACGCTCGCCGCGCAGCTGCTGGAGGCTTGACGAATTAGGGGTGAAACCCCTGATAATGCCATGGCTAAGGAGACAATATGCAGAAATTGACATACATCAACCTCAACAACGAACAAGCGGTTTTCTGCGGCGCGCCGTACGTGCTGGCGAAGGTTGGCGGGCTGGGGCTGCCGGAGCTGGAGATTACGGGCATCCGCGGCGCGTACCAGCAGGGGGATACGGCGGTAAGCTGCCGCCGCCCCAAGCGGATGCTTGCCGTAACGATGCATATCATGGCGGATTCGCGCGCGCAGCTGTACGAGCGCCGCATGGAGCTTTTAAGCATTCTCTCGCCGGACAAGGCGGTGCGGGACGAGGAGCGCGCCGTACTGATTTATGAAAACGACAACGGGCGGTACATGACCTGGGCCATACCCTCCGGCGGGCTGGACGCGCAGGGCCGGGCGCTGGATACCCAGCCCAACGTGAAGCTGAACTTCCGCTGCGACAGCCCGTACTGGTACGCGGTGAACCCAACCTCGGTTGCGTTTGAGAACACGGGCGAAGGTTTCTCGCTGCCGTTTGCGCTCCCGGTCGATTTCGGACGCCGGGACTACTTCAGGGACGCGGACAACCGGGGGCAGGTGAGCGTGCCTGTGGAAATCAGAGTTGTATGCAAGGGCGAGATTCCACGGCTGAAAAACTGCACGACGGGCAAGGAGATCGCGATGAGCGCGGCGGTGCCGGAGGGCTATACGCTGGTGCTGAACACCGATCCGGCGCGGCTGGACGCCAAGATCATCGACGCGCAGGGCAATGAGAGCGGCGCGTTCGGCAAGCTGAGCCTGGATACGCCGCTGGCGGATTTCACGCTGCGCCCGGGGCTCAACGAGCTCAGGTACGAGGCCGGCGGCGCGAGCGCGCAGAGCGAAATCACGGTTACGTGGCGCAGCGCGTTTGAGGGCGTTTGAGGTGAGCGTGTGCCCTGTGTGGCACTTCGGCGCAGCCGAAAGCGAGCCGAAAACGAGAAGGTTTAGAGAGTATCGCGACTGAATGAAGGAGCGATACGACAATAAACCTGACGGGATGCAACGCATAATAATACACAGAAAATAAGGAGCGATAGGTTTGACCCTCCAACTGATGGACTTCTCCTTCGTAAAGCTCGGGGAGCTGGCGCAGTTTGAAAGCCTGCGGATTACGCGGAGCTTTTTCGGCACGGGCAGCTTCAGCCTGACGGCCGATCCCCGCGCCAAAGGCGCGAAGGCGCTCGCGCCGGGTGTAATGATACTGCTTCCCGGAGGGGAGGCGTTTCTGACCGAGGACGTGCAGACGTTCTCGCGCAACGCCCTGACCGTAAAGGGCTGCATGCTCAAGGGGCTGGCCAAGCGCCGCGTGTGCGTGCCGCCGCTTCAAACCGGCGCGCGCCCGTATCAGGATTTCGGCTGGGACCGGTTCACCGGCAGCGCGGAGGCGGCGTACCTGCACTACGCGGAAAACAACCTGATCAGCCCGGAGGACGCCGCCCGCGCCATCCCGAACCTTATGGCGGCGGCGAACCGGGACCGCGGCGAAACGCTGCCGTGGCAGGCGCGGTTTGAGAGGCTGGACACGCTGTTTGCGTCCATCGGCGAGCGCACGGGGCTGGGCTGGGATATTCTGCCGGACGTCGATAACCAATGTTTACTCTTCACGGCTTTGGAGGGCGCGGACCGCACGGCGGGAGACGCGCTGTGCCTGATCAGCGAGGAAAACGGCAACGCCGCCGACGTGACGTACCGGCAGATCCGATCCGGCAGCGCGACCACGGCGTACGCAGGCGGCGCGGGCGAGGACGAGGAGCGCTTCATCCTCTGCGAGGGCGGGGACGCGCAGGGCACGGATCGCCGGGAGCTTTGGACGGAGGCTGGCAGCATCGCGGACGCCGGTCTGCTCTCGCTGTACGCGAACAACAAGCTCGGCGGCGCGGGCGTGAAGACCACGATCACCGCTACGCTGATCGATTCGGGCGCGTGCCGCTACGAACGGGACTACGACGTGGGCGACGTCGTGCTGGTGCAGGGGCGCTTCGGCAGCGCGGCGGTGCGGATTGCCGCGCTGACGGAGACGTATGAAAACGGCGCGCGCACGCTGGCGGCGGATTTCGGCGACGCGCCCGTTACCGTAGAAAAGTTTCTCAATACCAGGCAAAACGCCGCCCGATGACGTGGAACAAAAGAGGGAGTTTGGTCAATGAGGAATGATGAATTAGGAATGAGGAATGGCGGTACGGTTGCTAATGCAACCGAATGAATGATTATTTCTGATTTCGGAACACCGCAACCCCAAGATTCTCAATTGAAGCAAACAAAGGGATATTGGATGTAATCGGAAGATTGCGAAGCAATCTTTCAACAATTCCTCATTCCTCATTCTTCATTCCTCATTGTATAGTGGCGATACTGACTGAAAGGACACATTGAAATGGCGCAGGAAAGATACGGGTTTTTCAACAGCACGGCCGGGGACGAGCGCAGCTATGATTCGGCGGACATGGCCGCGGCGCTGCATACACTGGCGTCCTCGGGCGTCGCGGCGGCGGATACCTGCCTGGAAGTGACCGCCGAGGGCTCCACCATGCGCGTGCTGATCGGGTACGGATCGGCCATGGTGCAGGGCTATTATTACCAGCTCAGGGACGACGGCGGCGGCGTAAAGGCGTTTGAACACACCACGGAGGCGGAGCTCGACCGCATCGACCGCATCATCCTGCGGCTGGATTTGACGTCGCGGACGATCGCGATGGCCAAGCTGATCGGTACGGCGGCAAGCACGCCGGAGGCGCCCGCCCTGACGCGCGACAGCGAGATGGTTGAACTTTCCCTCGCGCAGGTGTACATAGCGGCGGCCGCTGCGGAAATTCTTCCGGCGGATATCACGGACGAGCGCGAAGATGATACCGTCTGCGGCTTGATCGCGCCGGAGAGTCTCCGGAAATCGGCGATCCTTCAGATGATCGACGATCAGATCACGGAGGAGACTGCGGACGTCCTGCGCTTTTCGGAGCAAACCCTCGAAACATCCGGGCAGAACCAGGCGCGGGCGAATATAAACGCCATGAAGAGGACCGGCGAAAGCACGGCGCTGCAAAAGGGCGACGGAGCAGGCGATACCGAGGACGCCGTGCCGAACACCGATTACGCGCAGGCTGTTGTCGAGGTGTCCGCGGCGCTTTCGGCCGCCTCATGGAGCGGATCGGGGCCATACACGCAGGCGGTCGCCATAGCCGGCATGACGGCGAGCAAAAAGGCGATTGCCGGGCTTCCGGCAACGGCCACGAGCGCGCAATACCTTGCCGCTCTGGCGGCGCTGCTTCACGTGACTTCGCAAGGCACGGACACCATGACAGTAACCGCTGAGGGCGATGAGCCGACGATCGATATTCCCGTCCTCGTGCAGATTGTGGGGTAACGATATGGCGATACTAACGGCATTCCCCGGCGGCGAGGCCCCGGCTTCCATTCCGGAGTTTACTTTCACCGGCAGCTATTCGCTGATCGACGACGGCGACGGCAACTGGCGGATCAAGTTTCTGACAAGCGGCACCTTGACGGTTACGAACGCGGACTTCAGCATCGATCTGTTTCTTTCCGGCGGGGGAGCAGGAGGAGGAAGCAACGCTTCGGCTCACAAGGGCGGCGGGGGCGGCGGCTATACAAACACGCAGTTAAGCATCACGCTCGTAAAAAACACCTCGTATACGATGACTGTCGGCGCCGGCGGTTCCGTGGAAGTAGCCGGAGGCACATCGTCCGCCTTTGGGTATTCGGCATCCGGCGGATATACGACAACAACAAACAACGGAGCAAACGGCGGATCAGGCGGCGGCGAGCGATACGGTCATGGAGGAACGGACGGCAACGACGGTACCGCCTCGGTTGATTCGCCCGGCATTGGGCAGCACACGACGACGAAAGAGTTTGGTGAATCTTCCGGAACGTTATACTCAAATGGCGGTCATGGCGGGGACAGCGGATATACGCTGAATGCCGGGCTTGCCAATACGGGGGACGCAGGCGACGCCGGATATGCAGGCGGTTCCGGGATCGTCGTCATCCGCAATCACCGCGCGGCGTAAGGAGAGCACTATGAAGTACGCTTGGATTGAAAACGGAATGGTGACCAACCTCATCTGGCTGTATGAGGGAAACGCAAGCGAGTTCCCGGACGCCGTCAAGCTGGGCGACGTCCCCGCGCAGATCGGCGACACCTATTCGGGCGGGGTTTTCTATCGGGGCGGAGCGCCCGTGCTGACTGCGCTTGAACAGGCGAACCAAACCATTGCGGAACTGGACGCCGAGGTGGTCGAACTGACGTATCAGAACATCCTGCTGGAGCTCGGGGCATAGGGAGTAAGGAATGGGTAATGCCTTATTCCCAATTGATTACCGAAAAGCCAACAACAAACGAATGGACGGGAGGGGCACGGATGCTGTATCAAATTCTCGAGCGTATAATCGCGCGCGGAAACACCGTCGGGCTGCAGGACAAGCTCGACGTTTTCTTTGCCGTGGGGAGGCTGTCGGAAATGGAATACCAGGTGCTGACGGGGCAGCTCACGGAGGGGAACGAATAGCATGATCACGGGACAGGATGTGGCCGACAAGGCCAAAAGCCTTCTATTGATGGGCACCATTCCCTATGTGCTCGGCGGCGAAACCATCAAGGGGATGGACTGCCAGGGGCTGGTGGAATGGACGCTCAGGGAGTTGGGCATACAGGCGGATTACCGCGGAACCAACGATATGTGGCGGAGTTTAGTAACCGTGAAGGGGAGCATCGAGGACGGCGTGGTGCGCCTGGGTGCGATTCCCGTCGGAGCGCTGATTTTCATCGTGGACTACGACGGCGGCGAGCCCGCGCGCTACCAGGGCGACGGGGAGGGGAACGCCTGGCATGTGTACGTCAAGATTTCCGGCGACATGCTCATCCATGCCAGCGCCTCCAACCTCATGGTGACGACGCGGCTTTTCGCCGATCAGACCATCCCCAACGGCGGCCCGAACGCGTACGGGTTGATCAACGGTGTGGAATACGACGTTGCGGCCGCTACGGAAACGGGGTCCGTGTCCGCGCCGGTCGTGAAAACCTGGATACCGCGCTTTGCCCGGCTCACCTTCAAATCGGGCTGCGTCGGCGGCGGTGTGCGCGAGCTGCAGGCGGGGCTGAATAAGCTGGGCGGCGGCTTAAGCGTGGACGGGCGCTTCGGCCCGCTGACCGAGGAAGCCGTGCTCCGGTTCCAGCGGGAGCAGGGGCTGGAGACGGACGGAATCGTAGGGGCCGCAACATGGAACGCGCTGATACAAGCGGTGAACGGCTGATGGGAGAGAGGGATTCGTATGGGAAGCCTATGGGATAAACTGGTGAGAATCACGGCCGCCGCCCTGGGGGCCGTCGCGGGGGCGCTTGGCGGGTGGAGCTGGCTGATGACCGTACTTTTGGGCTGTATGGTCGCGGATTACCTGAGCGGCATGGTCGTCGCCTGGATGGGCAAGAGCGAAAAAACCGAGTACGGCGGCCTCTCCTCAAAAGTAGGCGCCAAGGGCCTGATGCGCAAAGGGCTGATGCTGATGGTGGTGCTGGTTGCCGCGCTGCTGGACAGGGCGATCGGGCAGGGCAACGCGATGTTCCGAGACGCCGCCTGCTGGTTTTACATTGCCAACGAGGGCATTTCGCTGATGGAAAACCTGAACCTCGCAGGCGTGCCCTTCCCCGCAAAGCTGAAAAAGCTGCTGGGGGAAAAGGCGGAGGAAAGCGGCGAAGAGCAGTAACCGGGGGGCGGGCAAGCCCGGACGGCTGAAACGCCGGAATAAAAAACGAATATGCGGAGCAACCCCGGCAGGCTATTGCCTGCCGGGGTTTTTTCCGCTGTTTTTGGTTTGAAGGGGCTACCCCTCCTATTCAATATGAAAGCAGTTTACGGGAGCAGGGCTGTCTCTTTTATATCTTATTCCGCTCCCGGCGCGGGAAAAACATAGGAGACCGTGTTGTCCGCGGTTGTGCCGATTTGGATGCAGTATCCAGCGCTTTGCTCCGGAACGTCCATCACAAAGGAGGTCGCCGTCGTCGTGCCCTGGAATACGGGCTGTGAATCCTCTGTTTCGCACAGAGACAGGGAATAGCGAAACGCGCCCTTGGCATCCTCCGTCCACGAGACCAGAAGGGCGCCGCCGTCCATGCGGCTTACGGCGATATCGCGTATAACCGATTCATTCGCCTGTCCGTACAGGGCGCTTGCCGCCCCGTCTTCGCCGCCGGTTTCCGCCGCCTGTTCCGGCGTGGTGAGCGTCAGCTCGAGGGTGTTTCCTTCCGCCGCGCCGACGTGGAAGCTGTAGCTGGTATCCGCGTCCAGGAAGTCCAGTACGAAGGATTTGGCGGTGGTGGAACCCGCGAGCTGGCAGGCGAGCGTTTGATTGTTGCACAGGGTGACCGTATACAGGAACGGGCCTTCGCTAAGCTCAGTCCACGAGAGCAGCAGGGACCGGCTGTCCGTTGCATCCGCCTTCAGGTTTTCAATCCGTGAAACGGCCGCGTTTTCCGCCGAAGCGGGCGCTGCGGCCGGCAAGACAACCGAAAGCACCAGGAGAATGATACAGGTAAGCCTGTGCATGGCGATCCCTCCTTGATCGGTCCCGGTTTGTTTTCATTATAGCATATCCGGAGGCGGCGTCCGGCCAAACTAAACCGGACCAAAAACGTATGATTTACGACACAATTCCGCCACAACCGCCGGTTACAGTATAGACGTACAGAGAAACCCCGTACACCAACTTAAAGGAGTGAAATGAAATGAAACGTATACTGAAAGTTCTCGCAATGACTCTCGCGCTGGCCGCGCTGCCGGTGCTCGCGCTCGCACAGGAGACCGCCGCCCCCATGGAAGAAGCCTTCGGCTCCGCCGCCGTGGCGGAGGGGACCGAATACACCCTGGAAGAAATGCTGACCTACGCGCTGCAGGATGAGTACCTTGCCAAGGCCGAGTACGAAGTCATTCAGGAAGTCTTCGGCGTGGGTAATCCCTTTGCCAACATCATGCAGGCCGAGGTGACCCACCAGGAACTGCTGCTCGGGCTGTTTGCGGCGTACGGCATCACGGTGCCGGAAGATACCGCCAGGGACCACGTCGTAATCCCCGCCACCCTGCAGGAGACCTATGAAACGGGCGTGACCGCCGAGATCAACAACATCGCCATGTATGAAGCATTCCTAGCCCAGGACAACTTGCCGCAGGATGTGCGCGACGCCTTTACCGATCTGATGAACGCCTCCAAGAACCACCTGGAAGCCTTCTCCCGCAACGCCGAGAAAGACGGCCTGGGCCTGGGCAACGGGCTGGGCAACGGCAGGAACGCAAACTGAGATCCCGGTAAACCTGCCGAAAAAAATTCCCCTTGCGGCACGCCCGGCGCCGGAAGGTACAGATAGAGTAACAGCGCCCGGCTCCGTGTGAAACGGAGCCGGGCGTTTTTGCCGGGCCGCTTTATGAGGAAGAAACAGGCGGCAGGGCCGGCCCTTGATTGTGCGCCGCTCAGCTGAATTTCCTGCGCCACGCCAGGGAAAGGCATACGAACACAGCGCCCAGCAGCAGCAGATACATGGGGAAATCGACCGCTTCCAGCAGGATGCCGACCGTTCCGTACGCGATGGGCATGGAGATATTGGACAGGATGGATACGATGCCGAACACCCGGCCCCGCATGCCGGGCGGCGTTTCCAGCTGCAAGAGCAGCTGCCAGAACGACGCCGCGTTGGAGACGGCGATCCCCATCAGCGCGGCGGCTGCCAGGTAGGGGAGGATGCTTGCAACACGCAGCAAGCGCAGCGCCCCGCTGATCAGATACAGCGCGCCCAGTATGCACAGCAGCAGAATCAGCAGGCTGTTTTTCCTTTCGCGCAGGTGTTTCACGTTTAATTTCGTGGCTCCGGCCACCATGCCGATTCCGATGAAACCCTGCAGCAATCCCAGGTTCATGGGGTTTTCGGAAATGGATTGCGCGAGAAACGGCAGCACCAGGCTGAAGCTGCCCACCGCGAAATGGACCGCGGCGATGATCGCGACAACCTTCATCAGCATGCCGTTTCGCCATACGAAGGCGAAGCCGGCCTTCACGCCTAACGCCAGGCCGCGGGTTTCGCTGCGCGGCCCGGCCGCCGGTTTCGGCGCGTGAATGAACAGCTCGAAGAAGGCCGACAGGATAAAGGAAATCCCGTTGATCAGAAACCCTCCGAAATAGCCGACCGCGCCGATTGCCACCGCGCCGAGAAAAGGCGCGATCACGCCGCTTATGCCGTTGATGAGCTGCTCCAGGGCGTTGGCGCCGGGCAGGTCCTTTTCTTCCACGACCTCCGGAATCAGCGCCTTGACCGCCGGGTCAAAAAACGCGTTGAGTACGGACACGAGAACGGAAACCGCAAGGATATGCCATAGCGCCAGAACGCCCGCAAGCTCCAGACAGGCGACGAGGGAAATCAGAAGGCCCCGGATCAGATCCGTTAGTATCATGATCCACTTCTTGCCGGTTAAATCGACGATCGCTCCGGACACAAAGCCGATTAAAAACGCGGGCAGCGCCGAGGCGACGAGCACCGCGCCCATGATCGCCGGGGAATTGCTTTTTTTGAGCACCCACAGGGCCAGCACGATGGTATAAAACCGATCGCCGATCATGGAAACCAGTTTGCCCGACCAGATCAGAAAGAAATTCCGGTTGATGAATTGCCGTTTCATAGCCGCCTCCAATCCCGCTGTGATGGAAGCATAAACTATGAAGCTATAGACGAGTCAAGAGGATTGCTTCGATTCGTTTCTGACCCGTTCGATCTCCGGATCGGACAGGCCCAGGAACCGCAGAAAGGCGATATGCCCGTCCCGGTTGTTTTTCTCATACGCGGTGTGGAACGCGCCCATATCTGCTTCGCTGAATCCCAGGTTTTTGAGCACGGACATGAATATGCCTGCGTTGTCCGCTGCGGCACGGCCGGTTTTCCGGATCGCCTGCATGATTTTGGCCTGCTTTCGGCGGAGCTCCTCCACTTGCTTTTCCATGTTCAGCAGGGCCAATTCCAATATTTCCGCGTCTTCGCTTTTTTGATGCAGCAAATCCCGGATGGCGGACAGCGCAATACCCATATCCCGGTAGGCGCAAATCCGCTCCAGGCGCTTGACGTCGTCCCCGCTGTACAGCCGGTAGGAGGCGTCCGTTCTTTCGGAGGGCTTGAGCAGACCGATGGAATCGTAATACAGCAGCGTGCTCCGGGACAAACCGAATTTCCGGGATAGCTCGCCGATTTTGTACATCCGCGCCCTCCTTTTTCCGTTTGGACTATTGAGATAACGTTTATCAATTCTCCAAACGCAAACACTTTGCCTTTTTCGCAATATAGGTTGGTATCGCCGTAAGCGCTGCTAGTATATACTCAAACGTACCGCCACCGTTTTTAAGATTGTGAAAAACGTTTGGATTGCGTTGAAATACGAAGTAGCATATGCTACTATAAATGCATTGATAGAAAAGAATACCTGTGAAGGGAGCCTTGGGAGTGCAGGATCGATACATTGTGTTTGATGTGGAAACACCCAATTATGCTAATGACCGTATAAGCGCTATCGGAATTACTGTAGTACAGGGCGACGCGATACTACAGGAGTATTTTTCGCTTGTGAATCCGGAAGTGAGGTTTGATAAGTTCAATATACAACTCACGGGAATTACCCCGGATATGGTGAAAGATCAACCAACGTTTCCCATGCTTTGGCAGCAAATCATGCCGATTATGGACAGCGGTTTGCTCATTGCACATAATGCGCCATTTGATCTAGGCGTACTGGCAAAGTGCCTGCATGATTATGAAATCCCATGGCAGTCTGACGTGATGTATGCTTGCACATGTGTGATGGGGCGGGCTTGTTATCCGCAGCTTTATAACCACAAGCTCAATACGCTTTGCGATTATTTGGGGATTAACCTTCATCACCACAATGCCGACAGCGACAGTCTTGCTTGCGCCAATTTATTACGTGATTATATTCGTCAGGGAATAGAGCTTGAGCATTATACGCGCCGATACAAGCTTGAGAATTGCTATATAGAAAAGGCTGTCCGTCATATTCAACCCAGCGAATCCTCAAAACAACTCGCGATTTTGAAAGGTTTGCTAAACGATATAACGTCTGACGGTGAGTTGGATGAGAATGAAGTAATTTTATTGCAGAGATGAATGAACCTTAACATGTCGTTGCGAGGGAATTACCCGTTTGACAAGGTTTTTGAGATCGTGAGCGACGCGCTTGCAGACGGAGTTTTGGAGAACACCGAACTGCAAGCAATGTTTTTGTTGTTTGAACAGATAACAGATCCTATTGCGAATGCGTGTGATTGTACAGATTTTTATATACAAGGGAAAACATTTTGTCTAACGGGAGAATTTAAATACGGTCAACGTTCCCTTGTGCAAGAGATGCTCTCAAAAAGAGGGGGAATTCCCGTTAACAGCGTATCAAACAAAACCGATTATTTAATCGTCGGAAGCCTTGGTAGCGATGCATGGGTTGCCGGTAATTATGGGACGAAAGTTAAGAAAGCGCTGGAGCTGCAGAAAAAGGGCGCCGCCATTCAAATTGTGAAAGAGCAGGAGATTATCGATATATTGGCGGATTAGGCGAGTATCCGCAAAGGATTATGGAAATCATAGGCAGATACTCATGCAATGATATAGATACGAATAAGATTGAGCCCTTGGCCGCGCAATGCGCGGCTATATGGTTTTCTCTTGCTGACTTCTCTTTTTGAAAAAGAGAAGTCAGAGCGTTCCCCACAAGTTCTCTACGATATCGCTGCCTTCATCTCCCGCACATAGTCCGAAACGGGCTGTACGGCGTTGCGGCCGTGCTCGGCGATCAGTTTGACGATTGCCGAGCCGACGATCACGCCGTCGGCCTGTTGGGCCATGTCTTTGGCCTGCGGCGGCGTGGAGATGCCGAACCCGACGGCGACGGGCACGGCGGTCGCCCCGCGGATGCGGCGCACCATCTCCCCGATATCGGTTGTAATCTCGGAGCGCGCGCCCGTAACGCCCAGCGAAGACACGCAGTAGACGAAGCCCTCGGCTTCCGAGGCAATCGTGGCGATGCGCGCGGCGGAGGTCGGCGCGACCATCGAGATGAAATCGATCCCGTGGGCGCGGCAGGCGGGCGCGAACTCGGCCTTCTCCTCGAAGGGGACGTCCGGCAGGATGAGCGCGGCAATGCCCGCGTCCCCCGCCTTTTGCAAGCACCGCTCCGTGCCGTAGGAAAACACGACGTTGGCGTACGTCATGAAGGCGAGCGCGGCGCGCACCTTCGGGCGGATGCGGCGGACCATTTCGAAGATCCCGTCCAGCGTTGTGCCGCTTTTGATGGCCCGCTCGCTCGCGGCCATGATCACGGGGCCTTCCGCCGTCGGGTCGGAAAACGGGATTCCCAGCTCGATGATGTCCGCGCCCGCCTCGTCCATAGCTAAAATCAATCGCTCGGTGGTCTCCAGGTCCGGGTCGCCGCAGGTCAGAAACGCGATAAACGCCTTGTGCCCCTCAAATGCCTGTTGGATACGGTTCATTCCGTGATAGCCTCCCCTCTGTAGCGCGCGACGGACGCGCAGTCCTTGTCGCCGCGGCCGGACAGGTTGACGACGATGAATTGGTCCTTGCGCATTCCGGGCGCGATTTGCATGGCGTAGGCCAAGGCGTGCGCGCTCTCGATCGCGGGGATGATGCCCTCGGTGCGCGACAGGTATTCAAACGCGGTTACCGCCTCCTCGTCGGTCACGGGCACGTATTCGGCGCGCCCGGTATCGTGCAAAAAGGCGTGCTCGGGGCCGATGCCGGGGTAATCCAGCCCCGCCGAGATCGAGTACACCGGCGCGATCTGGCCGTACGCGTCCTGGCAGAAGTAGGACTTCATCCCGTGGAAAATGCCCTCGCGCCCGGTGGTGAGGGTCGCCGCCGTTTCGAAGGTGTCCACGCCGCGGCCCGCCGCCTCGCAGCCGATCAGCCGCACGGACGTATCCCCGATGAAGTGGTAAAACGCGCCGATGGCGTTGCTGCCGCCGCCCACGCAGGCGAGGATGGCGTCGGGCAGCCGCCCTTCCTTTTTGAGCGCCTGTTCCTTGATCTCCTTGCCGATTACCGCCTGGAAATCGCGCACAATGGTGGGAAAGGGGTGCGGGCCCATGACCGAGCCAAGCACGTAGTGCGTATCGGCGATGCGCCGCGTCCACTCCCGCATGGTTTCGGAAACCGCGTCCTTGAGCGTGCGCGTGCCCGACAGCACGGGATGCACCTGTGCGCCGAGCAGGCGCATTTTGTATACGTTGAGCGCCTGGCGCTTCGTATCCTCCTCGCCCATGAAGATCTCGCACTGGAGACCCATCAGCGCCGCGGCGGTGGCCGTCGCCACGCCGTGCTGCCCCGCGCCGGTTTCGGCGATGACGCGCGTCTTGCCCATCTTCCTGGCAAGCAGCGTTTGCCCCAGCACGTTGTTCACCTTGTGCGCGCCGGTAAAGTTCATGTCCTCGCGTTTCAGATAAATCTTCGCGCCGCCCAGGTCTTCGCTCATCTTTTGCGCGTGGTAAAGCCGCGACGGCCTGCCCGCGTACTCGCGCAGCAGCGTGGAAAGCTCCTCGTTAAACTGCGGGTCGTTTTTATAGAATTCGTACGCCTCTTCCAGTTCCAGCACGGCGTTCATCAGCGTTTCGGGGATGTATTGCCCGCCGTGGATGCCAAATCGTCCTTTTTGCATAGGCTGCCTCCTTGCGGCGCGCACCGCCGCCGTGATTTTGTCCGCGTCCTTGACGCCGTCCGTTTCCACGCCCGAGGAGATATCCACCGCGAACGGGCGCAGGCGGGCGACGGCATCCGGGATGGTTTCGGGCGTTAGGCCGCCCGCGAGGATGAAGGGCCTGGGGAACCCTTTGACAAGGGCCCAGTCGAATGGCTGCCCGCCGCCCGCGCCGCCGTCCAGCAGCACGCGGTCCGCCGCGCTGGCGGCGGCCTTCTCCAGATCGTCCGCCGTGCGCACCCGGAACGCCTGCCAGATTTCCAGGGCCGGGCACGCTTCCCGCAGGGCCTGAATATACGCGACGTCCTCGCCGCCGTGCAGCTGCGCGATAGTTATGATCCCGTCCAGATACAGCTGCGCAATCCGTTCAGGGGGCGCGTCTACGAACACGCCGACGGTGCGGATATCCGCGTGCAGGGCCGCGCGGAGCTTCCGCGCCTGCTCCGGCGCGACGCAGCGGCGGCTTGTTTCGCAGAACACGAAGCCCGCGTAGTCCGGCATGGCCGCGTTCGCCGCCCGCGCGTCCTCCGGGCGGAACAGGCCGCAGATTTTGATCCTCGCGCCGCTCATTGCGCCGCCTCCAGGAACGCGGCCAGCGCCGCGCGCCGGTCCTGTGCGCGCATCAGCGCCTCGCCGATCAGCACGGCGTCCGCGCCGATATCGCGCAGGACTCGGACGTCCTCCGGCGTGCGCACGCCGGATTCGGCCACGAACAGCCTGTCCGGCGGGATGAGCCCGCGCAGGGTTTGCGCGTTGTGAAAGTCCACGGTGAAGTCCTTCAAATTCCGGTTGTTCACGCCGATCACCCGCGCGCCCGCGCCGACCGCGGACCGGATTTCCGCCGCGTCGTGCGCCTCCGTGACGGCGGTCATCCCCAGCGTATCGCAGACCGCCAGATAGCGGGCTATGGTATCGGTATCAAGCAGGGCGCAGATCAGCAGCACGGCGTCCGCGCCCAGGAGCTTCGCCTCGTAGAGCTGGTACTCGTCCACGGTAAAATCCTTGCGGAGCATGGGCAGGCCGGTTTTCCGCCGGATATTACGGAAAATCTCGTCCGAGCCCAGAAACCACTTGGGTTCGGTCAGGCAGGAAAGGCAGTCCGCGCCGCCCCCGGCATACTCCTGCGCGATTTCCAGATATGGAAAATCTTCCGCGATCACGCCTTTGGAGGGCGACGCCTTTTTGATTTCGCAGATCAGCGCGGCGCGGGGCTGCCGGATTGCGCGCTCGAAGCGGAAGTCCCCCTTGGGTAGCCGCAGGGCCTGTTCGCGCAGCGCGTCCGGCGGTGTTTTGGCCTTGGCGTCCGCCACGCGCTTTCGGGCGTGGGCCGCCAGCTCGTCCAAAATCATGCGTTCACCTCGGGCCGGTTGGATTCCTCGATAAACGCGTCGAGCTTGGCGCTCGCCGCGCCGTCGTCGATCAGTTTTGCGGCCAGCTTCACGCCCTCCGCGAGGGTATCGGCCTTCCTGCCGATATACAGCCCCGCGCCCGCGTTCAGCAGCACCGCGTCGCGCTTGGGGCCTTTCGCGCCGGAAAACAGTGCGCGAACGATGGCCGCGTTTTCCTCCGGCGCGCCGCCCGCGAGGTCGGCTTTCTGGCAGGGGGTGAAGCCGAAGTCCTGCGGCCGGATTTCATAGGTGCGGAAGGTTTCTCCCTCGAACTCGCACACGGTGGTGGGCGCGGAGAGGGAGATTTCGTCGAGCTTGTCCTGCCCGTACACCACCATGCCGCGCTTCACGCCGAGGTTTGCTAGCGCGTGCGCCAGCGGCTCCACCAGGTGCTCCGCGAACACGCCCAGCACCTGCATGGACGCGGCGGCGGGATTGGTGAGCGGGCCCAGTATGTTGAAGATCGTGCGCACGCCCATCTCTTTGCGTACGGGCGCGACGTGCTTCATGGACGTGTGGTACTGCTGCGCGAAGAAAAAGCAGATGCCGATGGACTTGAGCATTTCCACGCAGCGCTCCGGGCTTTGGGCAATGTTTACGCCCAGCGCCTCCAGGCAGTCCGCCGCCCCGCACCTGGAGGAGGCCGCTCGGTTGCCGTGCTTGGCGACCTTGATGCCCGAGGCCGCGATCACGATCGCCGCCGTGGTGGAGATGTTGATGGTGTGCGCGCCGTCGCCGCCCGTGCCGACGATCTCCAGCAGGTTCAGGTTATGCTTTACCGGCGTGGCGTGCGCGCGCATGCGCGCGGCGCAGGCGGTGATCTCTTCCACGGTCTCCCCCTTGGCGGAGAGCGCGGCCAGAAACGCCGCCGTCTGCACGGGCGAGGGCTGGCCGGACATCATCTCGTCCATCACGGCCGCGGCCTCGCCGTAGGTGAGGTTCATATGGTCGATCAATTTGGCGGTTGCTTGTGTAATCATTGTGATGCTCCTTTCATAGATGGATGAAGTTGCTGAGTATCTTGACCCCGTCCGGCGTGAGGATACTTTCGGGGTGGAACTGCAGGCCGAAAACCGGCAGGTGCGCGTGCTGCACGGCCATCACCTCGCCGTCGTCGGTTTCAGCCATCACGCGCAGCGTTTCGGGCAGGGTGCTTCGTTTGGCGGCCAGCGAGTGGTAGCGCCCCGCGGGAATCCACGGCATCAGGCCCTTGAAAAGCGGGCAGGCGGCCTTGACCGCGACCATGGACTGCCGCCCGTGCATCAGCTGCTTGGCGTGGGAGATCGTCGCGCCGAACGCCTCGCAGATCGCCTGGTGCCCCAGGCACACGCCGAGGATGCGGGTCTCGCTGCCGAGCGTTTTGGCCGCCTCGATGCAGATTCCGGCGTCCCTGGGGTAGCCCGGGCCGGGGGAGAGGATCACGTGGCTGGGGTGCAGCGCCCGGACCCCGTCCACGGTCAGCTCGTCGTTTCGCACCACGCGGATATCCGGGTTCAGCGTGCCGACGAGCTGGTAGAGGTTGTAGGAAAAGCTGTCGTAGTTATCAATCAATACAATCATGGTCCAGTCCCTCCTGCGCCAGTTCCAGCGCCTGCACTACGGCCTTGGCCTTGTTGAGGCATTCCTGATGCTCGGTTTCGGGTACGCTGTCGGCAACGATGCCCGCGCCCGAGCGCACGAACACGCGCCCGTTTCTCAGGTACGCGATGCGGATGGCGATGCAGGTATCCAGGTTCCCCGCGAAGTCGATGTACCCGATTGCCCCGCCGTACAGCCCGCGCTTGTTGTTTTCCAGCTCGTTGATGATCTCGCAGGCGCGGATCTTCGGCGCGCCGCTTAGCGTGCCCGCGGGCAGCACCGCCTCCACGGCGCTCAGCGCGTCCATGCCCTCTTTAATCTCGCCGCGCACGGTGGAGCCGATGTGCATGACGTGGGAAAACCGCTCGATGCTCAGGTATTTTTCCACCTTCACGGTGCCGAACTTTGAGATACGGCCCAGGTCGTTTCGCCCGAGGTCCACCAGCATGTTGTGCTCCGCAAGCTCCTTGGGGTCGCGCAAAAGCTCCTCCTCGAGGCGTTTGTCCTCCGGCGGCGCGGCCCCGCGCGGGCGCGTGCCCGCCAGCGGGAAGGTGTACAGCTCGCCGTTTTCAAGCTTCACCAAAGTTTCTGGCGACGCGCCCGCGACCTCGATATCGTCGCCGGAGAAATAGAACATGTAGGGCGAGGGGTTGGTGCAGCGGAGCACGCGGTACGCGTCCAGCAGGCTGCCCTCGAAATCCGCGTCCAGGCGATTGGAAAGCACCACCTGAAAGATATCGCCGTCGTATATGTAGCGCTTGGCCTTTCGTACCATCTCGCAGAACTCGTCTTTGGTAAACAGCGGGCGCAGCGGGGATAACAGCTTCGGCGGTTTTTCCTCGCAGGGCGCGCCGTGCAGGATCAGCTCCCGCATGGCTTTGAGCTCCTCCCTGCCGCGCCGGTACTCGTTTTCGATGTCTTTGCAGCTTACGTTTACGATCAGGATGATCTTGTTGCGGATGTTGTCAAACGCGATGACGCGGTCAAACAGCATCAGGTCGACGTCCTGGAAGTTCTCCTGGTCGTCGGCGTCCAGCACGAGGGTCGGCTCGGAATACTGGATGTAGTCGTAGGCGAAATAGCCCACCAGCCCGCCCGTGAACGAGGGCAGGTAGTCCATATGCGGGCTTTTGTAATCCAGCAGTACGTCGCGGATCATCCGGCTCGGGTCGCCGCCCTCGCGGAGTATGGCTTCGCCTTTTTTCAGCACCGCCCGGCCGCCCGTGCAGGCGAGGGTCAGGCTCGGGTCGTAGCCCAGGAACGTGTAGCGGCCGAACTTCTCCTGGTTTTCCACGGATTCCAGCAGATAGCAGTGCTCGCTCACGGCCTTAAGCCGTTTCAATACCTCGATGGCGGTGGTGGCGTCGGCGTACAGCTCGCAGCTTAAGGGCAGGATGGTGTACTTTCCGGTGGATGAAAGCTGCCTGGCTTCTTCCAAATTCGGTTTCATCATGGATGGGTCACGCCTTTCGTATGGTTGGTCGGTCGGGATGCCGGAGCGGGAAGCTTTCCAAATAGAAAAGCTCGTCCCTGACAATTCTGTCAAGGACGAGCTGTGTAAACTCGCGGTGCCACCCTGATTCACGGTATTGCTGCCGTGCGCTTTGCGGGATACCATCATATCCCCGGCAACTGACGTATGCCCTCACGTCGCGATATACTCAGGCTTCCGCCCTTTCCCCGCGCCCTCTGCGGTCCATTTGATGGCTTGTGTTCTGCCCGTTTCCAGCGTTCCGAGCTCTCTGTGAGATCATGGCCACCGTTATCTCCGCTTCAGCGGTTTGCTATGAAATTACGGGTAGTGTAGCATAGGGGGATGGAGGTTGTCAAATATTCTCTTGAAATGTATGTGCTATATATCTATAATAATTCACTAGAAGTATTAATAAAGAAAAATTGTAACTCTATATAAGGAAAGCGGGTGTAGAGAGATGAGAATGAATTTACTCGTTCTAGGAAACGGCTTTGATTTAGCACACAATTTAAAGACAAAGTATCAAGACTTTTTAGAATGGGCATTTCAAAATAACAAGATGGGAACATATAATTCATTTGATCTTGATTTGTTTTGGGCAATGAGATCCAAATCAAAGCCGTATCCAGAAGATAAATACTTTAGCAGGAATTATGTTCCGTATTTTTTATTAAAGCTCTTTAATGCAAGTGATAATTGGATTGATCTTGAAAACAATATTGCGGATATTATAGAAGATGAAATGCATAAGTTACGTGATGGAAAGGATCGAGTAACTTTTAAGGAAATACTTGACAAATTCATACTACGCGAGTTCGAACAATATATCGTAGAAAAAATAAATAATGAGTCTGTAAAGAATAAAATAGATTTAAGATATACAAATCGAATTCTAAGTTTTAATTACTCTAATACTGTTGAACGTTTATATGAACTAGAAGCTGAAATATGCTATTTAAATGGAAAAGCCTCGTTAAATGACAATGAATCACATATTGTATTTGGATATGATCCTTCTGATGATTATGGTAGTGAAGCTTGGTGTGAATATGATAAAGTGCACCAGCGTGCATATAAAAATACGGATACTCAGTATAAAGATTGGCTCAAGGATGAAAATGAGTATGATATTCATATCATCGGACACTCTTTGGGACAAACGGATCGTGCTTTCTTACGGCCATTTATTTTGAAAGAGAATAGCAAAACAACTGTTTATTATCACAATCTTGTGTCAAAACGACAATTAATCTATAGAATGATGGGAACGGTTGGAAGGGAAACAGTTGATCAAGAAAATATTATTTTTAAACCAATAAGAGAGTTTGGTTTGGATGATTATACTCCGCGTATTACAGTATTTGATCCAAACGCATTTTAAACGCTGCATAAGAAGCCCTTATTTTTTCCCCCCACCCTCACCTTGTAATCGTCGTCAAATAAAACACGCCGTCCCGCCAAAACAGCGCGTCCGCGCTTTCGCCTTCCACAATCCGCCCCATGGCGGCGTCCGCGCCGGCGTAGCAGTTGGTCAGCACGTTGCCCAGGGAAATCAGGATATCGCCCTCTTGCAGGCCGGCGTCGGCCGCGGGGGAATCTATGATAACGGTATGGATAAAAACGCCCTCGGGAACGCCGTAATAATTGCGGTATACCGCGGGAAGATACGCGTAATTGATCCCGAACGACCAGCTGTAGGCCGCCGCCTGCTCTTCCTCCGTGGGATAGGTGACCGCGGTGTTGCCTTCCTCCGTATGGGGGCCGCTTGGCACGGCGCTGCCGCAGCCGTACCACAGGCTGTCCGGCGAATATTGGGTCACCAGGTCGCCGTCGGCCGTTTCGTAGGCGATCACGGCGGCAATCACGCCGGGATAATAGGTTTCTTCGGAGAGCACAAAGGCGAGTCTGCGCGAGATGCTGTACAGCTTCCCGCCGGAATTGAGATCGAAATCCTCCACGCGGTAGTAATGCAGCAGCTGCTCACCCAAAGTATCCGCCATTTCGCAGGGATCCCCGTCCGCGGTATACGGAATGGCGATAATATAGTAGGTATCGATCCTCTCGCCGGTATTGTTTTGAATATTCAGCTGGAATGCGCTGCCGCTTTTTTTGTAACGGACGATCTTGCCGTAGGTGATTTCCAGATCCGGCTCGATTTGCACGTACCTGTCGGAATGGGGGCCCACCGCGGCATACTCGGAATAAAACAGCGCCTGCATCTCCGGCGTCGCGACGCCGGTGACGTCCAGCCCGTTGAGCTCCTGAAAGGTTTTCACATACTCCGCGGTCTTTGCGGAAAAGGTATCGTTGGCCGTCGGATTGCGGAAATACCCCAGCGCAAACATGCGGTCCTTGAGCTTTTGCACGCTCTCGCCCCTGTCCCCGACCGTCAGGGTCCGGTACTGCGCCAGGTCCTCTGCGGTGAAGGCGGGCCTTTCCCCTTCCTGCGGGGCAAGCGCCGCCAGCAGGTTTTGATAGTATTCCTCGCTTACCACGGTTGCGCCTAACGCCGCGGAAAGGAAGCAGACGCAGAGAATTGCGGTCAGAATGGCGGCCGCAGCCCGTTGTTTCTTCATGGTATATCCCCCTGAATGCCCTGTATACGGCATGGCATGAAGCGTTATGGTATCCGGATCCCGGATATATGCTGATCGTACCAGTTTCATTTCCGGAATGCAACCAGTATTTGCCGGGTTCGCCCGGCCCGTCCGCATGGAAAAACGCTTCGCAGGCCTTTGGACAAAACAGCGGTGAGCTTATGATAATAATCCATACGGGAGCCGGCATGCCTGTCGGCAAGTACCCGACCACTTGCCTATCTATGGTATGATAAAACCACCAACATCAGGAGGGCTTTATCATGGACCATATCCGTCTGGGGAAAACGGAAATCGCCGTCAACAAAAACGGCTTCGGCGTGCTGCCGCTGCAGCGGACGGAGAAAACCGAAGCGGTCAAAATACTGCGCAAGGCGCTTAACGGCGGGATCAATTTTTACGATACGGCGCGGGCGTATTCCGACAGCGAGGAGAAAATCGGCCTCGCGTTCGATGGCTGCCGCGAGCAGGTATATATCGCCACCAAGACCACGGCGAAAACGGCGGAGAGGTTTTGGCGGGACCTGGATACGAGCCTGCAAACGCTCAGGACCGAATACCTCGATTTGTACCAGTTTCACAATCCGCCGTTCTGCCCCGTGCCGGGCGGGGAGGACGGGCTGTATCACGCGATGCTGGAGGCGAAAAAGCAGGGGAAAATCCGGCACATCGGCATTACCAACCACAGCCTGGCCGTCGCGCGCGAGGCGGCGGAAAGCGGGCTGTACGAAACGCTGCAGTTCCCGTTCAGCTATCTGGCCGCGCAGGCGGACCTGGACTTGGCGCAGGCGTGCGCGGACGCGGACATGGGGTTTCTGGCGATGAAGGCGCTCTCCGGCGGGCTGATTGTAAACGCCGGGGCCGCGTACGCCTTTATGTCGCAGTTTCCCAACGTCCTGCCGATCTGGGGTATCCAGCGGGAAAGCGAGCTGGACGAGTTCCTCGCCCTGCAGGCGCATCCGCCGCGCATGGACGATACAATCTCCGCCCTGATCGGCCGGGACCGCAAGGCCCTGTCCGGCAGCTTCTGCCGGGGCTGCGGCTACTGTATGCCCTGCCCGGCGGGCATCGAGATCAGCCTCTTCGCGCGGATATCCCTGCTCCTCAGGCGGTCGCCGACAGAACGGTGGCTCAGCGAGGAAAACCAGGCGAAGGCCGACCGGATCGAGGACTGCCTGCACTGCGGGCAATGCGAGGAGCGCTGCCCCTACGGGCTGAAAACGCAGGCGCTGCTTTTGGAAAACCTCAAGGATTACCGCGAAGTTCTCGCAGCCTCGCGCCGCGGCATGCAGCTGTAACGAAGCAGGCAATATAGGGGGTTCACCCCAAAACATTTCATAAAACTCTATTTCTGTTGCCCTAAATCTCCCGGGAGGAATCGCGGCGGATGATGCTGCAGGGAAGCACGATGCCGGAGGGCGCCGCCTGGTGGCGCAGCCGCTGCAGCAGCTGCTCCGCGGCGGTGTAGCCGATCTGGCGGTTGGGCAGCACGACGGTCGTCAGGCTCGGGTACAGGCAGGTCGCGATCTCTCGGTTATCGTATCCCACGACGGAGATATCCTCGGGGATATTCAGCCCGCGGCGCCGGATGGCCCCGTAGCAGCCGGCCGCCATCAAATCGTTCATGGCGAAAATCGCCGTCGGGGGCAGCGTGAGGGTCAGCAGAACCTCGGTCTGCTCCATGCCGGAGTGGTACTCCCAATCCCCCCACCGGATGTACTCCGGCGGAACGCGCAGGCCCGCCTCGTCCATGGCCGCGCGGTATCCGGACAAACGCTTTTTGGTGGGGGAAGAGCCGGGGTGCCCCGCGATCAGCGCGATGCGCTTGTGGTTTTGGCTGATCAGAAGCTTCGTCATTTCATAGGCGCTGGTTTCGTTGTCGTAGGTTACAGAGCCGCTGTCGGGCGTGCCGCTGTCCGCGTAAGCAAAAATCATGGGCGTGTTGGCCGGATGGTGTATGCCGTCGATGCGGCGGTCGTGCATCGCGATATAGATGATGCCGTCCACCCGCGCGTGCTCCAGAAGCTGGATGCCCTGATTGATGGTTTCGATATATTGGGTGAGCTGTTCGTATTGGTTGTAGAGCTTTTGCAAAAGCCGCAGGTTGTTGAACAGCACCTGATACCCGCTTTTCTCAAGCATCTGGCAGATACCGTCCACGATTTCCGGAATCGGAAAGCTTTGCAGGTCCTCCGCCAGCACGCC
The DNA here is from genome assembly GCA_963674895.2 of Candidatus Limiplasma sp. GTDB lineage: Bacteria > Bacillota > Clostridia > Christensenellales > Aristaeellaceae > CAXXOK01. Next base: position 443,007 of record CAXXCY010000001.1, on the reverse strand, counting down.
GATGATATGCGTTTTGTTCATCCGCAGGGATTTGGCGATCACGTTGGGCCTGTAGTTGGTCTTTTCGATGGCCTGCTCCACGCGCCGGCGCCTGGCGGGGCTGACGTTTTTTTTGCCGCTCAGAACATGCGATACGGTCGCGACGGACACGCCGGAGAGCTCGGCGATTTCCTTCATGGTTGCCAACGCGGTCACCTCGGTTTCCATTGCGCCATCGCATAGGATTTTTGAATAAACGCAGATAGATAAACGATTACCTTCCGTTTAAGAATACCCGATGTTTCTTTTTTCGTCAAGCCGGGCATGAACGGGGGCGGGGAGGCCCAGACGGAAGGAAGCCTGCTCGCGCTGGGCCCGCAAACGGCCGTGGCTGCTCAAGTTCCGGGGCCTTCCAGAGGAACAGAAAATATTTCGTGAGTCCTGTTGACATTTCATTTTTGCTGTGATAAGCTATAGAAAAAGAAATTTAATCGATTAAATATTTGCATAGCGAACTGCCCGAACATCCCCTTGAGCGAATACTGTAAGGAATTATCGGGGTTTAAACGAATAAAACAGAAGAAGGTCGAAACATGAACCGCATCCGTCCGCTGCCGCTGGAGAACGTCACCCTGAAAAACGGAATGCTGCATAAGCTGCAAACCCTTGTACGGGAAAAGGTGCTGCCCTACCAATGGGAGGCGCTGCACGACCGCGTTCCGGAAGCCGCGAAGAGCCACTGCATCGAGAATTTCCGCATTGCCGCCGGGCTGTCCGGGGGCGAATACTACGGCAACGTGTTTCAGGACAGCGATTTGTACAAGTGGCTGGAGGCCGCGGCGTATTCCCTCGAGCTGTATGCCGACCCGGAGCTGGAAGCGCGGGCGGACGAAATGTGCGGTCTGATTGCAAAGGCGCAGGGAAACGACGGCTATATCAATACGTACTATACGATCAAGGAACCGGAGGGCCGGTTTTCCAACCTTCTGGAAGGGCACGAGCTATACTGCGCGGGGCATTTTTTCGAAGCGGCTGTCGCGTATTTCCGGGCGACGGGAAAGCGGATGATTTTGGACGTCGCCTGCCGGTTCGCGGACTATCTGGTGAAGACGTTCGGTACCGGCGCCGGCCAGATTCCGGGCTATCCCGGACATCAGGAGGTGGAGGTCGGCCTCGTGAAGCTGTACGAGGCGACCGGCGGCGCGCCCTACCTGAAGCTGGCCGAATACTTCATCGCGCAGCGCGGGAAGGAGCCGCTCTATTTCGATCTCGAACGCAAAAACCCCGCCTACCGCGATATCTTCCATCTTCCGGTGATTCAGGACCGCGCCTATTCCCAGTGCCACACGGAGCCCGTTAAGCAAAACGACGCGGTTGGCCACGCCGTGCGCGCGCTGTATATGTACAGCGCCATGGCGGACCTGGCGCGGCTGGCCGGCGATCCGGCGCTCGGGGAAGCCTGCCAAAGGCTTTACGACAGCGTGACGAAGCGGCGCATGTATGTGACCGGCGGCGTGGGCTCCACCCAGTACGGCGAAAGCTTTACCTGCGATTACGACCTGCCCAACGACACGATGTACTGCGAAGGCTGCGCGTCCGTCGCGCTGATGATGTTTGCGCAGCGCATGGCGCTGTTCACCGGAGAGGGATCGTACTTCGACACGGTGGAGCTGGCGTTTTTCAACCGGGTCCTCAGCGGGATATCCGTATCGGGCACCGAGTTTTTCTACGTGGGGCCGCTTTCGGTGAACCCCGCGGCGTGCCGGTGCAACCCTGGGCTTGCGCACGTCATGCCGGTGCGCCAGAAGTGGTTCGACGTCGCCTGCTGCCCCACCAACACCGCCCGCACGATCATGAGTATCGGCGGGTACGCGCTGGGCGAGGACGGGGATACGCTGTACGTCCATATTCCCCTGGCCTGCCGGGTGCGGTCGGAGCGCTTCCGCCTGGACATACGCACGGAGTACCCCTTCGGCGACACGCTGCGCATCGACGTTTTGGAACGGGAGCAGCGCGTTGCCGTGAGGCAGTCCGGATACGCGCCTGTGAAGGAGCTGAAAATCAACGGGAAGGCCGTGCAGGCTCCCCTTCAATCCGGGTATTTCCGCCTGCCGGCGCTCAACCCGGGGGATAGCGTGGAGGTTACGTACGCGCTTACGCCCCGGTATGCGGTGTCCCATCCCAGGGTTTTAGACAACGTAGGCAAGGCCGCCGTGATGCGCGGGCCCGTGGTGTACTGCGCGGAACAGGCCGATAACGGGGAAGGCGTCGCCTGCCTGCGGCTGCCCGGCAAACCGGCGTTTTCCGAAACGGATGCGTTTTGGGGCAGCGGAACGGTGGCGCTTACGGCAAAGGGAACCAAAGCGGCGTTTGACCAGGGCGACGCCCTGTACCGGGACAGGCTGCCGGACTGGGTGGAAGCGGACATCAGGCTGATCCCGTATTTCCTGTGGGCCAACCGGGGCGAGGGGGAAATGCGCGTGTACCTGAACGTGGGGGCCGCCGGAAACTGACCGCACACATGCCAGAGGCGTTTTCTGATCCATGATTCAATACACGGATGTGTATGCAATAAAAAGGAGGAACCGGGAATGAAAAGAGGAACCAAATGGCTCGGCCTTGCGATCATGATCGCGATGGCGCTTTCGATGGCGTCCGGGCTGACCGCGCTGGCAGCCGACCGCGTCACCGTTACCTACTCCATGTGGGGCGACGATGAGGAAGTCCGCGTACTGCAGCAGCAAATCGACAAGTTTGAAGGCGAACAAGACAAAATCCATGTCGAGATTATCCAGATCGACCGCGCCGATTACGTGGGCACGCTCAACACCCGCGCCGCGGGCAACAACCTTCCGGATTCCGGCATTATGGCGGAGGACGCCGTGCTGATGTGGGCGGAGCAAGGCATGCTCGCGGACGTGAGCCAAATGTACGGCGAAGGGGAATCCAAACCGCTGGACAGCCTCGCCTTCACCTACGAGGGCAAGCCCGTAGGCTACTCCGTGGCCAATGAAATCCTGCTGACCTACTACGACCGCAAGGCGTTTGCCGACGCCGGCGTCGCTCCGCCTCCCGCCAGCGCCGAAAACGCCTGGGACTGGGATACCTTTGTGAACGTCGCGCAGCAGATGACGCTGGACAAAAACGGCAACAACGCGCTGTCCCCGGACTTTGATCCCAACAACATCGTGCGCTACGGCGTGATGCTCTGCCCGGATTTCTGGCAGCTTGAAGTTTGGTCCGTGATGAACGGCGGCGCCTGGTACGATGCGGAGGGCAACGTGACCATCAACACGCCGGAGGCTATGGAAGCGCTCCAGCGCATCGCCGACCTGTCGCTGGTGTACCATTGCGCTCCGCAGTACGGCACCAATACCGCCACCACCATAGACCAGGATCTGGTGAACGGAAACTGTGCCATGTACATCAACGGCCAGTGGTCCATAGGCGTGTGGCTCGGCCCCGCCAGGGCGACGGACGGCCTGGATTACGGCGTGGGCGTGCTGCCGTACATGAAGGACAAGGTTACGCTGAATACCGGCGGTGTCAACGTAGTATTCGCCACCTCCAAGCATTCCAAGGAGGCTATGGACTGGCTGAAATGGTATGCCAAGGAAGAGAATTCCTGGGGTTTGATCGAGAGCGGCATCTGGATGCCCGTGCTCTCCAGCTACTACACCGACGAAGCCCTGACTCACAAATGGGTGGACAATCCCAACTTCCCGCCGTATGATGAGTACAAATCGGCGGTCGTGGATTACGCCATGAACAACGCAAGGCCCACCTCGTGGTACTGGGTGAACAGAACCAACCTGTTTAACGACGCGCTGTCTACCATTCTTGCACCCTGCTGGAGCGGAAACGATACGGTTGCCAACGCCATCACGAAAAACATCGACGTGCTGATCGCGGCCAACCAGGGCTACTAATCAAACCCGATGGAAACCCGCCCGCGGGCGCGGGCGGGTTTCCGGAGAAACGGGGGGTGTCGTTATGCTCAAACCATCCAGAATGGTGTCCAGAATGGCCCGCCAGGAAGCGCGCGCGGCCAAGCTGTTCCTCATTCCCGCGTTTCTGGGACTTACGTTCATCACCTACCTGCCCCTGATTGCCGTTTTCATCCTTTCCTTCTTCAAATGGACCGCCATCATGCCCAGGCCGATCTTTATCGGGCTGAATAATTATGTAAAGCTCTTCACGCGGGATATATTCTTTTGGACGTCCATCAAGGTAACGCTGCAGTATGCCGGGCTGACCGTGATCATCAGCATGCTGTACTCGCTGACCGTCGCGATGCTGTTAAACCGCAAGATGCCCGCCAGAGGATTTTTCCGGGCGGTTTTTTATGTGCCCTATATTATTCCCGCCATCGCCGTATATACGAGCTGGGCGCTTTTGTACAACCCGGATTTCGGCGTGTTCAACGCCCTGCTGGTGAAATACGGATTGGCGAAGATATCCTTTTTGGTGGATTCCAGAACCATCGTACCGTCCCTGGCGGTCATCGCCGTGTGGGCCAGCGGGAACCTGATCGTTATTTTCCTGGCGGGCCTTGGCAACGTGCCCAGGGTATACCACGAGGCAGCGGAAATCGACGGCGCGAGCTACTGGCAGCGCCTGCTCCATATCACCTTCCCGTGCATGACGCCGATCATCTTTTACAACCTCCTGATGAGCCTGATCGCCAACATGCAGGTGGTGGTGCCCTCCCTGATCTATGCGGGCAGCAACCGCACCACCTATCCGGAATATACCTTCATGTCGTTTTTGATGTACCGGACGGGGTTCATCAATAACGAGCTGAGCTATGCCAGCGCCATTTCCTTTATCTTTTTCCTGCTCATCGGGCTGTTTACGCTGATTCTGTTCGCCACCTCCAAGTCCTGGCTGTTCTACGAAGGGGGCGACAAATAACATGCGAAACGGCATCCGGAGCAAAAAGCGCCGGGAAAAGGCGGCCAACGCCATCGCTGCGGCGTGCGTCGTCCTGCTGGCCGCGCTGGTTCTGTTCCCCATCTGGTGGATCTTCCGTTCCTCGCTGATGACCAATCCGGAAATCGGGTCGCTGCGCTTTTTCCCAAGCAAATGGATATTCGCCAATTATCCGGAAGCGAACGTGACGTTTGAATATGCAAGGCTATTCCTCAATACCATGACCATCGTGACGCCCTGTGTGGTCTTCGGCACGGTCACCGCGGTGCTTTGCGGCTATTCCTTTGCCAGGCTTTATTTCCGGGGCCGCAGCTTTGTGTTCGGGCTGTGTATCGCGTCCCTGCTGCTGCCTCCGATCGTAACGCTGATTCCCCTGTACATCGTGTGGATCCGCTTCCTGGGCCTGGGGGAAACATACTGGCCGCTCATCCTGCCCTACCTTACGGGCGGCGGCGCGTTCAACATCTTCCTGATCCGGCAGTTCATCATGTCGGTGCCGCGGGAACTGGACGAGGCGGCCAAGATCGACGGCGCAGGCTACGTGCGAATTCTGCTGCAGATTCTCGTGCCCTCCATCCTGCCTGCGATCATCGTGGTGGCGCTGTTCATCTTCATCGGCATCTGGAACGACGTGCTCCTCCAGACGGTATATATCACCGACGCCGATATGTTCACCATCGCCCTGGGGCTCAAGCGCTTTTCCGGCTCCTACGGCACGGACTGGAAGCTCGCGATGGCCTCCACGTGCATGTCCATTATCCCCGGCATCATCGTGTACCTGGCCTGCCAGAAATACTTCGTGGAAGGCATCGTAATGACGGGCATGAAAAACTGACGCCGACGGAGCGGGTTTTTAAAACGGCTGTTGCGGGAAGAAACGCCAGGGGTAAAACCCCTGGCGTTTCTTCCTATAACGGCCTTTTTCCGGCTTATTCCGGGGTTACGTCGGCGGCGTTGATCCAGGCGCGCAGCAGCTGGAACCCGGCCTCGTACTCGGCGAACACATATCCGTTTTCCTCAAAGAACACCGTAACGGACGTGCCGGCGGCGACCGCCGCCTCCGGAAACGGGTCATAGATAAAGCCGGGGCCATACCGGGGGGATACCGCCTGCGTGGTCACCGCGGGATACCCAGCCAGCGTGGTCTCCGGCACCGTGTAGGTGTTGTGGAAGGTGCCTTTTGGGAAATAAACGCGCCGTACCCCAACCGTGGGGTAGTTCATGTCGACCAGCACATAGGTGCCCTCGACGAACAATCCGTCGGTCCGAGACATTTTCAGCGTCTTGTAGGCGCCGGCTTCGGAATAGTTTTTGGACGGCCCGGTTCTTGCCTGCACCCGGGTAATCTTGTCGTCCGGATATATGGGGTTGAGGCTGTAACGGGGCAGGATATAGGAGGGCCACGGTATGGCAGCCGGCGTCGGCTCCGGCTCCTGTGTCTGCACGGTGACAACGGTTTGCCCCGCGGTCCCGGTTCCCGCCTGCTGCGCGCCGCCGTCCTCCTGGTCCTCCATGGGAAGCCCATCCGCCGGGAGCGACTCGACGTCGGGAATTTCTTCGTCTTCATCATCCGCGGCTTCCATGCCGCCGTCGTTCTCAGCGTCTTCGCCGTCCGGCGGCAAATCGTCCGCATTGTAGCCCTCCAGAAGGAAAATCGCCATGGCGCGGTCCAGGCTGTCGAGGATCTGGTTGTCCATGTAGGCCCTGTAGGCCAGTTCGAGATTGCCCTCCACTTCCAGCTTTCTGGCGTACACATATCCGCGCAGCGTATCCAGGGAAAAGGAATCAAGCCCGGCGCTTTCCATCAGGGCTTGCATAAACGCGCCGTTCTGCCCAAGCAGGGCGAGCACCGCATCGATGCTTTCAAAATCGGCGTTTTCGCTGCTGCTCAGCTCCAGAAGCGCGGAGGTGAGATATTTGTACTGCGGTGCGAAACGCCGAGCGCCGAGCACGTCGAAGCTTTGGTAGAGCAGGCCCAGCGCGTCTTCGTCCGTCGGGGATATGTCGGCCAGCTGCCGGACCGCGTCCTCATAGGAGAGAAGATCGCTGACTATAGTGGCGGATACCGATACCGCCGATATGGGCAAGGTAAACAGCAAACAGATCACAAGCGCCAGCGTTACGAGGTGTACATGCGGTTTTTGCATCCACAAAGCCCCCTTCGAATTTTCAGTGTTTCCGGTTTTTGCTTGGTGATGTGCGCGCCGCGGCCTTTCCGATTTCCAGGTGAAAAGGACGGCTATTTGAAAAGCGGGAATCATCCGAGACGCGGGAAATGCGTTCGCAATGCCCGTGTGCGGCTCGGACAGAAAGCGGGTCTGTGACAGGGAAATGGTCCTGAATTGTTTCGAAATCGATGAAAAGCGGATTATCGGCCTTTGCCGCAACGTCCTGAACGGTTGGTCTTTCTCTTTATACTCCGGCGGAAAACGGGATCTTGCTCTGGCTTCATCATAAAGAGGATCGCGGCGTTTGTCAACTTCGTGCGGGCCGTGCGCAGGCTACCGGCCGGGGCCGAAGCACAGGGACGGAAACAGTCCGGAGAGACGTTCTTTACAACCTGGCGGCGTCATGCTATATTGACAATTAGAGGCAAATGAAAACTCCAGGCGATAATTGAACAGCGGATGATACCGCGCAAATCGAGGTGTGGATGATGAGAAAAATACGTGCTCTCGGGATGGTTGTGATAGCCCTGATCGTAATGGCGGCGGCGCTGCCCGCGGCCGCGGCAGCAGGGCAGGACGGCGATTACGGCGCGATCAACCGCGCCATGGAGGAGCTTGCCGGCGGCTGGTATTCGTTTGCGGGCGGCATGATGTACACGGTGTATGTGGAATTCTACGGCGACGGCACCTGTGCCGGCTATGTGGCCGACCCGGACGGCATTCCCGATGTCGATACGGCGGACTGGTCAAACCCCGCGCTGTATACCGACGTCATACACGGCATATGGTATATCGCGCCGTATAATCCGGGGCAGAATTTGTTCTGGAATGATCCGCCCTTCCTGCTGACGATCGTGGAGAACAGCGGCGGGTGCTACCGTTACGGGCTGAGCGTCTACGACGACGCTTTCAGCCTGAGCACCGGAGAAGGGGAGGGCGGCTATGTGCGCTTCAGCGGGCCGCCCAACGGCGGCGGCACGCAAGGCGGAGACGGTACGCAGTCGCTTGCGGAACTCCGGGCACAGATCATCGGGGGATGGTATATGGATATCGGCGGCGCGCTGCTGATGGACTACTTCGAGCTTAACGCCGACGGCAGCTTCTCGGCCTATACTGTGGACGCAAGCCGCATCGCTCCCGATTATTATTCGACGAACTGGCCGGATATCGTGCTGCCGGAAGGCGCGAAGCACGGCACGTGGAACGTGCAGGCCTACGACCCGGCGGTTTTCCGGTGCTGGAACGATCCGCCCTATCTGCTCACGGTCCGCCCGGGTCCCGATACGGTGGAATACTGCGGCCTGGAGGTGAATTCCGCGGACGCCCTGTGCCTGAGCGACAGCATGGGCCAGGGCGGCTACCGGCGTTATGTTCCTTCGGAAACGGACGGTACCGGCGGGTCCGACGCCGACGGCGAGGATGATTTTTTCCATATGGAGTATTTCTACCGCGTGACCGACGGCTGGTATTCGGACAGCCAGGCGATGATGGGGGTATTGGAGGAATTCGGCCAGTATGCCGAGATGGCCGACTGGAACGTCATCAAAAGCTTCTACGGCGGCCGCATGACCGCGTTTATGGACGAAGCGGGAATCGCCGCGGATGTGGACGTCTGGGTGCAGTGCGGCGGCGGCCGGTACGACGGCAGCCGCCACTATTTCCTCGCGCGCATCAGCGCGCCGCGCGCGAACTTCAAATTGTACGACAGCGTGGGAAACGAAGCGTGGCTGGGCTCGTGGTACGGTGTGCAAATGCCGGTCCTCGTCAAGGTGCCGGCGGACCAGCGGTAAAACAAGCGATACAAGGAAACAGTTCGATACAGCCATACGCCGGATGCGCTGCATCCGGCGTATTCGCGTTACCTTTTATTTTGCGAAACGACCGATGCGAAATCAGGCCTGCCGGTCGTCCAGCACTTTGAGTATGATTTTTTGGATGGTCTTGCCGGGAACGGCGGGTATCAAGGGCTTGTGAAGCTCGCCCGGAAAGAAGACGGCGGCCAGGCCCGTTTCCATGCAAAGCTCCTGGCCGTTCAGGGGCTGGTCGGTCAGCAGGATGTCCTTTTCCGCGTTATACGCGCCGTCCACGGCGGGCGCGCCTTCGATGTACCCGATGCGCTCGCCGCCCGATACAAGCACATGGATATCGATGTATTTTCGGTGCAGTTCCCAGCACGCGGGGGCGGCGTCGACGGCCTTTTCGACCACGTTGCCGTATACCGCGTCCCCGTCGATTTCCAGCCGTCCGGCGGGCAGTTTGGCAAGGTCTGTTTCATGCAAAAACGCCGCAGCCTTTCGCAGGTTCGGGGTAAGTGATGCGTTGCGGTCCAGTTCCGATATGCGTTCAAAAATCATGGTCATCCGCTATGCCCGGCAGGGCATATTCCCTTCTGAGTTTCCCTGCGGCGGGCACTTCCCGGGCAAAGGCCGCCGGTTTCCCGCCGAAGCTTCGTCCATTATAGCAATCCCGCCAAGGGATGTAAATACAGTCTGCCCAGTATGGGCGTATGCGCGCGAATTCCATGCAAGTTTTTAAAACCGGTCCGCCATCGCTGACTGCCGGGCCGCTTCTTCTCCCGCTGCTTTAAACCGGCTGCCTATCCTGCCGGGGCAAAGCCGGCCGCGCGGCGGCTATCGATTTCACCGTCCGTAGCGCCGGCGGCCCGTGATGTCAATTTCAGACATCCTAATACGCCCAACACGCCATGGGTTTCCATGCTAAAATATAAATGTCTGAATTGGATATCCGATGGTCTATAATTGCGATTTACACCGGCCGCCGGGAAACGGTACGATGGAGCCACGAGATAACCTCCAATTCAGAAATTCCCGAAGGTTCATCCGGGAATCGCTATGCATGCGGAGGGAAGAGGCATGATGGAAGGCAACGAGGACTGGTCTAAAAGAGAGTACAGCATTTTATCCATTCCGCTGGAGGGTGACAACCTGATATTAGACATCTTCAATATCTCCAAGGTAACGGATGACTCCTATATTATGGGGCGCGGCAAGTATTTTGAACACAAGCACAGCCATACGTACTATGAACTGCACATCGTAACGGAAGGGGAAAACCGGTATCAGATCGGAGAGGAAGAGATCGTCGTCGGGAAGGGCGAGTTTCTGCTGATCACGCCCAACCTTGCGCATACGATTATCGGCAGGAGGAGCAATACGGAGAAATACGGCCTGTGTTTCCTGGTCCATACGCAGGAACATGCATCCCGTGAAGAATGCAGAATCGTTTCCCTGCTGCCCAAGGAAGGGTACGTGCTCTCCAGGGCGTCGGACGCGATGATGCAGCTTATCGAACTGGCGGCAAACGAGAAGAAAACGCCCGCTTGGGGAAGCGTGCGCAACGTCCGCCTGCTGTGCGGCCTGATCCTCGTGGAGGCGGTGCGGATACTCAACGGCAGTCCGGGCCTTCCGGCAGGGAATACGCCCTACAGGAACGACGAGCGTTTCGCCCTGGCCAAGCAGTTTATTACCGACAATATCAAGCACGGGATCACAAGCCAGGTGGTTGCCAATACGATCCATATCAGCATGCGACAGTTGGATCGGATCTTCCTCAAGGAAAGCGGTCTGACGGTGGCCCGGTATATGGAAATGTACCGCTACAACATGGCCAAACAGATGCTTTCGGCAACCAGGGAGTCGATACAGCGGATCGGCTTTATGCTCGGGTTTCGCACGCAGTACAATTTCTCGCGGTTCTTTAAAAGGATGGAGGGAAGCAGCCCTTCCGAGTACAGGCATTCGGACAGGAACAACTGAATTAAACGCAGACGCGTTTAAAAATTAAAAAAGGGGAAAAAAGTATGAAAAAGCTACTGGTTTTATTTCTTGCGGCTTCGCTTGCGGTCGGCATGATCGGCGCCGTACAGGCGGAGGCGGCGCATACGCCCGTTACGCTGCGGGTTTCCACGGCGGCGGCCGAGACGGAAACCCACGTTCTCGCGCTCAACAAGTTCAAGGAAGAGGTGGAAGCCAACGCGGACTGGATCACGGTGGAGATCTATCCCTCCGTGACGCTGTTCGCGCAGGATGCCAACCTGGAAGCCATCATGCGCGGCAATCTGGAGATGTGCCTGACCAGCTCCAGCTGGCTTGCGGAGTATGTGCCGTCTCTTAAGATGATCGCGGCTCCCTACCTGTTCAAGGATTATGAGCATATGAGCGCCGTACTCAACGGGGAAATCGGGCAGGAGCTGTTCGAACAGATCGCAAACGGCATCGGCATCCGCATTCTCAGCGTTTTCTACACGGGCTCTCGCACCGTCAACCTGAGGGAGGACAAGGAAATCACCTCCCGGGAAGACCTCGCGGGCATCCAGCTACGCGTTCCCAATTCGGACGCGTGGATCTACATGGGCAAGGCGCTGGGCGTGAACCCTGTTCCGATGGCGCTTTCCGAGACCTATCTCGCCCTGCAGACCGGCACGATCGACGGGCAGGACAACCCCCTGCCTGCAACCATGAAGAACGGATTCGGCGAAGTGACCAAAAGCATCACCATGACCAACCACATCATCGATCAGGTCTGGCTGGCCATCGCCGAAGAGGTTTGGGCGTCGCTGGACGACGCGGGCCGGCAGATCGTTACAGACGCCGCGGACGCCGCGCGCGAATTCTGCGATACAACGAACCTGGAACAGATCGAAACGCTGATCGCCGAGTTCGAAGCCATGGGACTGAAAGTTTACCGGCCCGATGAAAGCGCGTTCCGGCAGGAAGTCATGGATTACCAGTGGGCGGATATCGCGCGCAGCGGCGAATGGGACAAGGACCTTTACGAAAAGATACAGTCTCTGGCAAACTGACCGATTGACCGGAAGGGTATTTCCGCAGACGCGTTCCGGCCGGCACGGAAATGCCCTTCCTAAGGGAGAAAACCCCATGCGGCTTCTGAAAAAGATTCGGCTGTTTGTGTATGATCTGCTGGAAATCTATCTGCCGACCCTCTGCCTGATCGTCACGTTCGTTTCCTTCATCATTCAGGTGGTATCGCGCTATATCTTCCGCTCGCAGGTCGCGTGGAGCTATGAGCTTTGCGTGACCGGCTTTGTCTGGTGCCTGTACCTTGCGGCCGGCCACGCGATGCGCGCGCAAACGCACGTAGTCTTCACGCTGTTTTACGACAAACTGAACGCCGGATGGCAGCTTGTATTCCGGCTGGCGGGGACGCTTTTTTTAATCGTGTGTTTCGGGTTGCTGGCGTACCCGGCCTACGACTGGATTCAATTCATGGCGATCAAGAAATCCGCGACGCTGCACATTCCGATGAATATCGTTTTCGCGCCGTTCATCGCGTTCACGGTGCTGACGCTTTTTCACCTGATCGAGGATATGGTCCGCCATGTCCGGGAAGCCTTGCGGTTCATCCGCACGAAACGAATGAAAGCGCTGGAGGAATAGCCGATGCCGGACTTTGTGATACCGCTGCTGGTTCTGATCGTCACCTTTGTGCTGAGGATTCCCATCTCGCTGGGGCTGGTGTCCGCCGGTGTCATGTACCTGGTTTCCATCGGCGCGGATATCGGCCTCGTCGCCGATAAAATGCTCAACGGGATGTACGGCAACTATACCATTTTGGCAGTCCCGCTGTTCGTGCTGATGGCAAACCTGATGAACTCGGGTAAAGTCACGTCGTACCTGTTTGATTTCTGCAAGGCCTGCATCGGAAAAAAGCGCGGCGCGCTGGCCTATGTCAACATCCTGGTTTCCCTGATCTTCTCCGGGATGTCGGGCTCCGCGGTAGCGGATGCGTCCGGAATCGGCATGATCGAGATCAAGGCGATGGAGGAGGACGGGTACGATATCCCCTTCTCAAGCGCGCTGACGTCGGCCACCTCCACCGTCGGGCCGATTGTTCCGCCCAGCATCCCCATGGTCATCTACGCGATGCTGTCGGGTACGTCCGTGGGCGCACTGTTTATGGGCGGAATCCTGCCGGGCCTCCTGATCTGTATTTTTCTGGCGCTGTATGTGGCGTATATTTCGGCCAAGCGCGATTATCCGCGCGGCATACGGTACGGATGGAAGGAATTCAAGCGCTATACGCTCAAGGCGCTGCCCGCGTTGCTGACCCCGGCCATCCTTTTTGCGGGGATTTACGGCGGCGTGATGACGCCCACCGAAGCCGGAGCGGTCGCGGCGCTGTACGCACTGGTCGTCGCCGTGTTCGTCTACCGGACCATGACACCCAAACAGCTGCTGCAATCCTTTACCAACACAGCGCTGCAGACCGGCAAGGTGACCATCATGACGGCCGCCTCCTGTGTGATATCCTATATGGTGGCGGCGGAAGGGATTTCCACGGCGGTCGCCAACTATGTGCTGTCGTTGACGGACAATACGTACTTCCTGCTGTTTTTGATCAACGTTATCTTCCTGCTGCTGGGCATGGTGATCGATGTGGGGGTGATGCAGTATGTGTTCATCCCGATCGTCCTGCCGATCGTGTCGGCGCTGGGTATCAATCTGGTGCATTTCGGCGTCATGATCGTGCTCAACATGATGATCGGTCTGTCCACGCCACCGTTCGGCATGTGCCTGTTCATTACGGCGACGATGTTCGGGGGAAACCTCAAGCAGATCTCCAAAGAAATCATCCCCATGGTTCTGGTCATGATCGGGGTGCTGTTCCTGATCGCCTATGCTCCGGTGATCGTCACGGGCATTCCGCACCTGATGGGATTTATGTAATACTGATTCCAACCCTTAACGTTATTGTCTTACGTTGTCTTTTACCCGCATTCTTTGTCGAGAAAACTTGATTTAGCTCCCGACTACAACTGTGCTTCCTCTCCTCGACTGCGAACAAAATACTCGTAATCCATATAGCATAAAAGATTGGAATTAGTATAACGACAGGAGAGTACGACAGTGATTTTTGACTTTGTGGAGAACGCGCCTAATTACTTCGGCATCAGCGCGCCGCTGGATGAAGGCCTGAAAACTGTTTTGTCCACAGACTTTTCGGTTTTGAAAGCCGGCAGGCAAAAGGCGCCGGAATCCGATGTTTTTTTTACGGTCCTGGAGCCCGCGCTGCGTCCCCTGGCCCAAACCAAATGGGAACGGCACGAACAATATATCGATATCCAGTTCGCGCTTGCGGACGGCGAGCACATCGGCTGCCTGCCCGTACGGGAGATCGGGAATTGGGAGCCGATGGACTTGCAAAAGGACATCGCTTTTGCCGCGGATGATCGGGCGGGCTGTGTGCTGACGATGAAACCGGGCATGTTCGCGGTATTTTTCCCGTCGGACGCGCACCGGCCCTGCATCGCTGCGCCGGTCGCAGAAAGCGCCCGGAAAGTGGTTGTCAAGGTTCCCGCGCGGTGATACGCGGTACGCACACGGACAGAGGAGCGGATACAAAACAAGAGAGGAATTCGGATACGATGTCAAAACCCATTGCATATGGCGTATGGCCGACCATGATCACACTGTTTACGGAAGACGGGAAGCTCGACTACGCAGGGAACGCGCGGCTCACAGACCGCCTGATCCGGCAGGGAGCGAACGGGTTGTTCGCCGTCTGCCAATCCAGCGAGATGTTTTTTTTGAAGCCGGAAGAGAAGCTTGCGCTTGCCCGGTGCGTAGTCGAGGCAGCGCGGGGGCGGGTGCAGGTGATTGCCAGCGGCCATACGGACGGCGATCTGTACCGGCAGATCGACGAACTCGGGAAAATGGCGGAAACGGGCGTGGACGCCGTCGTGCTGGTCACCAATCGCCTGGCGCGGCGCGAAGACGGTCGGGAGGTGTTTTCAAGGAATTTGGAAACGGTGGTGAAAGCGCTGCCGGGCGTCACGCTGGGTATCTACGAGTGCCCGCAGCCGTTTTTACGTCTGCTGTCCCTTTCAGAACTGCGCGGCGTGGCGCAGGACGGGCGGTTTTGCTTTCTCAAGGACGTGAGCTGCAACGCGGCGATCCAGCAGGAGCGGGCGGCGCTGATAAAGGGTAGCGGTCTGGGGCTGTATAACGCGAATTCGGATACGCTGTCCCGGTCCCTTTCGTACGGGTACGTGGGTTACAGCGGAATCATGGGGAATTTCCATATTGATATCTACCGCTGGCTTTTCGATAACCTGGGCCGGGAGCCCGGGCTTGCGGCGGCCGTACAGGAATGGGTGTCCGAAGCGAACGCTATGGCGACGACCAACGGCAGCTATCCGATTTCGGCGAAATACTATCTCAGCCAGACGGGGCTGCCGTGCGGTCTTTCTTCCCGCGCGAAGCCTGCGGCCTATTTTAGCGCCGCGGCCCGGGAGCAGACCGACAGGCTGATCGCCGGGGAACGGGAGATGCGCAAAAGGCTCGGACTGCCGCAGGACTGGGCAAACGGCGCAGGATAAATTGTTTTACCGGATTTCAATGCCGGCAACTTTGCACGGCAAAACGTTTTACGATATAATACTCTTCAAAGGCGCTTGGGAGGTATCGGACGCTATGGCCAAGAAGAGGGAAGAATACCATGTGCGCTCGGTGCAGCGCGCGCTGCAGATTCTGGACTGCTTCAGCGATCAGGAACCATATCTCGGCGTTTCCGAAATCAGCCAGAAGCTGTGCATTCACAAAAGTACCATCCACGCCTTGCTGATCACGATGGAGGACGAGGGGTTCGTTGCCAAGGACGAGGCGAAAAATAAATATCTGCTGACGTATAAGCTGTTCAAGCTGGGCAATATCGTTTCGGAGCATATCAGCATCAAATCGGTCGCTATTCCCTATATGACCGCGCTGTGCAAGCAGACCAACGAGAGCGTCGCCCTGAACGTCCGCGAAGACGGGAAGCGCTTGGTGCTGGCGGTCGTGGAAAACCCGCAGCCGGTACGGCTGTTTGTCCGTGCCGGGCAGCAGCTGGCGCTGCATTCAAGCGCGGCAGGGAAGGTTTTATTGGCGGCTATGCAGCCCGACCAGATCGATTCTGTAATCGAACGCGAAGGGCTGGCGCGGGTTACGCCCAACACGATTACAGACAGGGATGCGCTGCTTGCTGAGCTCGCGCTGGTGCGGGAGCGCGGATACGCGCTGTGCAACGGTGAGGGCTACTGGGAGGCGGGCTCCGTAGGAGCGCCGGTGTTCGATCATTCCAACAACGTCGTCGCGTCGTTGACGATTTACGGCCCGCTGCAGAATTATCTGGGCGAGAGGCTGGAGCGGTTCATTGCCGACACGAAGGCAACGGCGGCAAAGATATCAGGCGTGCTGGGGTACAACGGCTGAACCCCTGCCTGTCATATAAAAACGGTTGTTTTATAACGTACGTTAAGAATATAAAAATTTCGGCTTGACAAGTTCATGGCGGGCATCTATAATGACATCAGAATAAAAACCAAGACGCCGTCTTGTAATGCAAGACAGATGGGATCAATATGACAAAGATATGGGGTTTTGGCACAGCTGCGATTGATATCCGCATCAAAACCGCGGACTATGGCAAGGACTACCGGGATAAGCTGCTGGCTCAGGAGAGCAAGTGGTTTGGCGGCGGGGCCACGTCCAACTTTCTGGTGCAGGTTGTCCGCCTGGGCGGAGAGGCCGGCTGGCTTGGCAAACTGGGCGCGGACCCCGTGGGCGCGGCCATCCGCTCTATGCTTTTAAGCGAAGGGGTGGACTGCGGATCGGTGATTACGGATGAAACCGCGCTGTCCCCGTTCAACGTAGCGATTTACGCGGGAAACGCCATGCGCCGCATCGGCGGTTTTCTGCTGCCCAACTGCCTGCAGTCGATGGATGAGCGCGACCTGGACGCGCTGTGCAAAGAAATCATGCCGGACGACTGGGTGCTGATCGAGGTCGGGGAAATACCCGTGCCGGTTTGCGCGCAGATGGCGGAGCGGATCCGCGAAAAGGGCGCCCGCGTGGTGATCGACGTGGACCTGGACCCCGTCAAGCAATGCGGCGCCGCGCCGGAGGACGTCGCCCGGCTGTTTTCGTCCGGGGATTATCTCATGCCAAACCTTACGGCGATGCTTTCCCTGTATCCCTCGCAAAGCGCGGAGGAAATCGCGAAATCCATGTACGGAAAATACGGGTGCGCCGTAATCCTGTCCATGGGGGAAGCCGGGTCGGCCTTGTATGACGGGCGCGGTAAATTCACCGTGATCGGGAGTACCCCGGTGGACGCGGTCGATACGGTAGGCGCCGGGGACGCGTTCCACGGCGGCGTTGTGTTCGGATTGTCCAGGAATATGCCGGTCGAGCGGGCCATGCTGCTTGGCAATATCTGCGGAGCGCATAACTGCAAAACCTTCGGCCCCAGAAACGGCATGCTCCGGTATGGGGAACTGGCGGGCTACGAGTTTACGGAAATATAGGAGATACGAACCGATGACGCATGCACCGCTGGACATTCCCAGGCAGATTTCGGAAGAGATGGTCGTTCAGTTTGTCGGTACACGGCCCGACGGCAAGTTCCGCTTCGGGTTTCATGTGGCGGAGTCCGCCGGCGAGGAGGCCGGAAAGCTGACCGGCCGGCGCGTGCTGCTGGTGGCCGATCCCGTGATCGCGAAGCTACAGGCGGACGCGCCTGTCCGCAGGTCGCTTGAAAACGCGGGGCTTACCTACGACGTATTCAGCGGGGTGGAACCGGAGCCGCATCTTTCCACAATGGAAACGGTACGGCGAATGGTGCGCGAAACGCCCTACGGGCTGATTATCGGCGTGGGCGGCGGCAGCTGTATGGATACCGCCAAACTGGCGGCCGTGGCCGCCGTGAACGACGGCGGCATTCGCGAAATGCTGGAAGACCCGGCGCGGATCAAGGCCTCGCTGCCGACGGTCCTCATGCCGACGACCGCCGGAACCGGTAGCGAAATGAGCCCGTACGTCGTCGTGAGCGACGGCGGAACCAAGCGGTTTATCGCAAGTCCGTACCTGTACGCCACGGTCGCGCTTGTGGACCCGCTTTTAACCCAAACGATGCCGCCCAGCGTCACGGCCGCCACGGGGCTGGACGCGCTGACCCACGGCGTGGAAGGCGTGATCGGGAAACCGAACCCCTATACGCAGGCCATGGCGAACAAATGCGCCGCGCTGACCTTTTCGTACCTGCCGCGCGCCGTGCAAAACGGCGGCGATTTGGAAGCGCGGTACTATATGGCGTTCGCGTCCGTTCTGGGAATGCTTGCGTATACGCAGGGAGGCGGGCTCTACGCCCACAGCATTTCCTATGTGCTCACCACCGCGCACGGGCTGCCCCACGGCATGGGGTGCGGGATGTCGCTTCCGTATACGCTGGAGTATATCGCAGGGGATATTCCGGATATTCTCGGCGAGCTGGCGCATAGCATTCGAAAACCGGATTTTATCGCGGCGCTTCGCGAGTTGCTGATCAAGACCGGCATCCCGCCGTCGCTTGCAGAGCTTGGCGTTCCCCGGGAAGGCCTGCGGGGGCTGGCGCACACGCTGTGCACGCGGTATAACCGGCCGCGCAACCCGCGCGGAATGGGCGAAGAACAGGCCATGGCTTTGATGCAAAGGATGTACGAGGGAAAGTAATCCTACGATACGGCCAACGCAAGAGGGAGGGATAACCAAGCTGCGCAGTTGGAGCGGCTGCATGTTTCAAACGGGAAGCTCACATGCCTCCCCGCAGGCAAAGCGCGCGCGGGGAGAAGAAAAACGGGATGAAAAACAAGGAGGAAGAAAACATGAAGAAACTCGTCTCAACGCTATTGGCTGCCTTATTGATCGCATCCTTTGCCGTAGGCGCCCAGGCTGCCCCGGTCACCATCCGCTACGCCGATTTCCACGCCGTCACGACCGTGCACTGGGAAGGCGTACAGAAGTTTGAACAGCTCGTCGAAGAAAAATCCGGCGGGCAAATCCAGGTGGAAACCTACCCGGCCGGCCAGCTCGGCGCACAGGCGGAGCTGATCGAAAGCGTGAAGAACGGCACCATCCAGATGACGTACGGCAACTCGCCGATGCTGTCCAACTATGTGCCGGAATTCGCCGTGATGGATCTTCCGTATATCTTCAGCGATTATGACCACATCAAGAAGGTGTTCGCGAGCGATACCGCCGCCCAGCTCAACCAGAAGCTCGTGGATACCACCGGCATGCGGATTCTCACGTGGGTCCACTCAGGCTTCCGCGATATGCTCACCAAGGATAAGGCGATCAACTCGCTTGCGGATTTCAAGGGCGTGAAGTTCCGCTCTCCGGAAGCGTTCGCCTATGTGTCGATGTTTGAAGCGCTCGGCGCGTCGCCCACACCGCTGCCCTGGAACGAAGTGTATGAAGCGGTCCGCACCGGAATCGTGGACGGCCTGGAAACGACGGTCGAGGCGATCGTCTCCAACAGCTTCTGGGAAGTCTGCAAATACGTGATCGTGTCCAACCACATTTATACGGCCGAAACCCCCATCATCAACGAAGCCTTCTGGCAGGGTCTGACGGACGAGCAGCGCGGCTGGATTCAGGAAAGCATCGACGAAGTCGCGGACTGGCAGAACCAGAAGATCGAGCAGAACCAGGACGGGTTCTATCAGACCATGAAGGACAACGGCATGACGCTGATCTATATCGACCGCCAGCCGCTGATCGACGCCTGCTCCGTGGTGTGGGACAAGTTTATCCAGAAAAATCCTGACGCCCAAACCTATATCGACGGCATCAACACGCTTCGTTAAAACCGAAGTCTCGCCGCCTTGCCTGAGCGCAGGCAATCGGGCCGGCAAAGGCGCGGGGGAGCAAGCTCCCCCGCGCAAAGCGGCGCTTGAAGGGAGATCGGGTCCATGTCTAAATTTTTCTCTGCTATGAAGTTCGTGCTTGAAATTATCGTAGGCGCTATTTTTGCCGTCCTCGTGCTGCTTACGATCGTACAGGTTTTTATGCGCTATGTGCTCAGCGCGCCCCTGATGTGGGCCGACGAGTTCATGCGCCTGATGCTGATCTGGGGCACGCTGCTGGGCTGCGGCCTCGCGATTGCGGCCTCAAAGCATATCGCCATTGATTTTCTCGTGGAAAAGCTGCCGGAGAAGCTCCGCGCCGCCGCACAGCTTCTGGTGTGGCTGCTGATCATCGCGTTCGCCGTGTTTTATATCTACAAAGGCTCGCTGATCGCGTACGGCGCGATCAACACCAGGCTTCCGTCGCTGGGAATCTCCAAGCTCTTTTACTACGGCGCGATACCGGCGGGCGCGCTCAGCTGGCTGATATTCTCCCTGGAAAGGGCCATCGATATCATCCGCGCGGGTTTGAAAGGACGGTTGGGTTCATGATCTATATACTGCTCATTATCTTTCTGATCCTGATTGCGCTGGGAACGCCGATATCCTTTGCCATGCTGATCAGCGCTGCGATCACGCTGCTGGTGAACGGGGGCTTCCCCCTGGACGTCCTGGTGCAGCGCGTCGTGTTTTCGCTGGATTCGATGTCCCTGCTGGCCGTGCCGCTGTTCCTCTTTGCCGGGGAGCTGATGAACGCCGGGGGCATTACCAAGCGCATTATGGATTTCTGCAGCGCGCTGGTCGGGCATATCAAGGGCGGATTGTGCCACGTGAGCGTTTTGGCCTGCATGATCTTTGCGGGCGTTTCCGGCTCCTCCAACGCCGATACCGCTGCCGTCAGCTCCATCGCCGTTCCCGCCATGCGGGACGAGGGCTACGACGACGACGTGGCGGTTTCGGTCGTCGCCTGCGGCGGCACCATCGGCCCGATTATCCCGCCGAGTATTCCGCTGATCATCTTCGGATCCATCACCAGCCTATCGGTCGGCCGCCTGCTGCTGGCGGGCATGATCCCGGGCATTATCTTCGGGCTCGCGCTGATGGGCGTGAGCAGCATCTACGCGCACAAGCGGAATTACCCCACCCGGCCGAGGGCCAAAATGACGGATATCTGGAAGGCGTTCCGCAAGTCGATTTTGGCGCTGTTTGCCCCGGTGGTCATCCTGGGCGGCATCGTATCCGGCATCTTCACGGCTACGGAAGCCGGCGCGGTCGCCGCGGTGTACTGCCTGATCGTGAGCGCGATCTATAAGGAGCTCAGCGTAAAAAAGATCAAGGAAGCGATCTTAAACACCGCGCGCTCCTCGGCAAGCGTGCTGATCATCATCGCCGCGGGGACGCTGTTCGGCTGGATTCTCGCCATCGCGCAGTTTCCCAGCGCCGTGGCCGCGTTCATCGGAAACCTGACCAGCAATTCCACGGTGATCATCCTGCTGTTTATCGGCATGATGCTGGTCATCGGCCTGTTTATCGAGGGCCTGGCGGCGATGGCGATCCTGGTGCCGGTGTTTATGCCGATCATTACCAGCATCGGGTACGATCCGGTGCAGTTCGGCATCCTGTTCCTTTTATGCATCTCGATCGGCGCGATCACCCCGCCGGTGGGCATGGTGCTGTTCACGGCCTGCGGGGTCACGAACACGCCGCTCAAGAGGGTCGGCAAAACCATCTACATCTTTGCGTTCGGTTTGCTGATTGCAACGCTGTTCGTCGCCTTTATTCCGCAGCTTTCGTTGTTTGTGCCCAATTTGATGATGGGTGTACAATAGTTTGGAGGGGTTGGCCGTGCCGAAAAACGCCGTATTCACACGGGAGGACATCCTGGACGCGTTCGCCGCGATCGGGTTTGTTCCCGGCGATTTGGGGGAACACTTTCTTGCATCCTATCCGGGGTTCAAATGGTATTTGCTTCCGCACTGGCGCGTATCCAAGGTGGTGTACGCGGTACCGGCGGACGAAAATCTCAAAACGCAGCCGTGGGAAAGCTGGTATAGGGACGGCGGCGTGAAAACGCACCACGTGCACTACGCCCAAAAGCTGAAGCCCGATTATATCGAGTGGATTCAAAAGGAATGGACGGAGGAGCGGCCGGACGAAGTCATCGGGGACCCCTGGTACTGGTATGAAGATCCCGACATGCGTCCGGTGCTGGCGCAGCAAAAGGAGGAGAACCAATGAAAATTTACGGGGCGGGCTCCATCGAGGACATTCGCCGCTGCACGGAACTGGGAGTCGCGGGGATCCTTACGAACCCGCAGGGCTTCGAGCAGTACTACAAGGGCGAGATGACGCTTACTGAAATCACGAAAGCCATCCTGGACGTAAGCGATACGCCGGTTTTCATTCAGGTGCACGGCCCCGACGCGGACGCGATCGTTAGCCGCGTGGTTGCGCTGCGCAAGCTGTCCGACAGGGTGTGCGGCAAGATCATCGCCAACGAAAAAGGGTTCGAGGCCATCGCGCGGCTTCAGAAGCTGGGCATTCCCTGCATCGC
Organism: Candidatus Limiplasma sp.; assembly: GCA_963674895.2. GTDB lineage: Bacteria > Bacillota > Clostridia > Christensenellales > Aristaeellaceae > CAXXOK01. The sequence continues at coordinate 420,692 of CAXXCY010000001.1, read as the reverse complement.
CACCTGCCTGTTTTCCGTTTCGCAGGCGGCCGTGGCGGCGATGGTCGGCGCGTACGGCATCTGCCCGTTCGTGTCCCGCGCGCGGGAACAGGGCATCGATATCTTCGGCATCATCCGCACGATCAAAACCTGCTACGGGACGATGGACAAAGCGCCGGAGATCTTCGCCGTGAGCATGAAGGGCGTCGCGGATGTGGACGGCTCGTTTGCCGCTGGCGCCGATTCGGTCGCGCTGCGCTATCCCCTGCTCCAGAGCATGATGTCCCATATTTTAACGACCCGCGCCGAGGCGCTGTTCGCCAAGAACTGGTCAAACGTCAAGGGCGAGGATATCAGCTATATGAGCGACCAGCTCAGGATGGAGGGCGTCGCCGAATAGATGGTTTCCGCACTGTATTGTTCCCTTCCGGGAAAACCGGGAAGGGCGTATTGCAGTACGCGCAATGGCTGTAACGACGACGGAAAAGGGGAAGGCGCCGTGGTAAACAGGATCAGGGCCGCGATCATCGGGCCGGGGAACATCGGGATGGACCTGATGATGAAAATCAAAAACCGCAGCCGGCATATGGAGCTCGCGCTGGTAACCGGGCTTCGGGATTCGCAGGGTATAGCGATGGCGAAACGAGAGGGATACGACGTATCCACGCAGGGGATCGAGGCCCTGCGCGGCCGCAGGGACATCCGCATCGTGTTCGACGCCACGCTGGCCTCCGCGCATCTCAGGCACGCGGCGATTCTCCGGGAAGAAGGGATGGTCGCCGTGGATCTGACCCCGGCGGCGGTCGGCCCGTATATCGTACCGACGGTCAACCTGATGCAGAATATCGAGGCGGACAACGTCAACCTGATCACCTGCGGAGGCCAGGCCACAATCCCGATCGTGTATGCGATCAGCCAGGTGCTCCCCGTGGAGTACGCGGAAATCGTATCCACGATCGCCAGCGCGAGCGCGGGGCCCGGCACGCGCGGAAGCATCGACGAATTCACGATCACAACGGCCCGGGGGCTTAGGGAGGTCGGCGGTGCGAAGCGTTCCAAAGCGCTGATCCTTCTAAACCCCGCCGATCCGCCCATGATGATGAACAATACGATTTACTGTATGGTGGACCCGGACCGGTATGACCGCAGGGCCGTCGAAGCCGCGGTGTCCGCGATGGTTCACAGGGTTCAGGAATATGTGCCGGGATACCGGCTGAAAATCCCGCCGGAGTTCGACGGGAAACGGATTTTGACGATGGTCGAAATCCAGGGCGCGGGCGACTATCTGCCCGCATACAGCGGCAATCTGGATATCGAAACCAGCGCCGCGCTTGCCGTGGGCGAGAAGATCGCCGCGCATATGCTGGGGGCGTAACGGATGCGGAAAGAAACAATCCATCTGGTTGACCTGACCCTGCGCGACGGGATGCACGCGGTCAGCCATCAGTTTACGGCGGAAACGATGGCAGGCCTTGCCGGACAAATCGATTCCGTGGGGTACGAGTCGTTTGAAATCGGCCACGGGAACGGACTGGCCGGGTCCTCCCTGCAATACGGGTTCGCGGCGAGCACGGACGAGGAATACCTGGCGGCGGTGGCGGGCGCCGTAAAAAAAACGCCGATTTCGATCGTCATCATTCCGGGCATCGGAACCCGGTACGAGCTCCAAATCGCGAAGGACGCGGGGGTAAAGGTCGCGCGCATCGCCACGCAGATTACGGAGTGCGATATCGGAAAGCAGCATATCGCGATGGCACGGGATATGGGCTTTTCTACGCGCACCCTGCTGCCCCACGCTTCGCCCCTGAGCGTGGAGGATACCGTGAAATATGCGGAGCTGTCCGCAAGCTTCGGGTCGCAGGTCGTGTATATCCTCGACGGCGGGGGCGCGATGCTGCCAAACGAGGTGTACGAGCGGGTCGCGCGCGCCCGCGACGCCGTGGCGAAGCACGGCGCGCAGATCGGGTTTCACGGGCACAACAACCTGTCGCTCGCGGTCGCCAATTCGCTGGAGGCCGTCCGGGGCGGGGCAGCGTATATCGACACGTGCCTGCGCGGTTTTGGCGCGGGGGCGGGCAACTGCGCCGTGGAGCCGTTCGCGGCGGCGCTGGAAAAGCAGGGGTATGAAACCGGCGTGGATCTGCTCATGGCGATGGACGTAGGCGATACGGTCCTGAAACCGCTGGTGCCAAAACCCATGGAGCTCAACAGCGACCAGGTCATGCTGGGGCGCTGGGGCGTGTATTCCAGCTTTCTGCTCTTTGCCCGCAGGGCTGGCGAGGCCTACGGCGTGGACCCGCGCGAGATCATCAAAGGGATCGGCATGCGTGGGTGCACCGAGGGGCAGGAGCACGTCTGCATCGAGGTCGCCTACGAGCTGGCCAACCGGAACCGGGACTGAGAAAAGAGGGAGCTGCGCATGCAAACCAAAGCGACGGACCTGGCCGCCGGTCGCACCAAACGGCTTCGGGACCGCGTGCTGAAAACGGTCCCCGAGATTTTCGCGGACCGGGCCGTACTGGTTACGGAAAGCTATCGCGCCACGCAGGGGCAGACGCCTGTCTACCGCAAGGCCAGGGCGCTGGAGAACACCCTCCTTAATATGCAGATCTGCATCGGGGACGACGAGCTGATCGTGGGCAGTTACGCGGGCCGGCCCCGCGGCTGCCAGGTGTACCCCGAGTACGATATGCAGTTCGTGATCGACGAGCTCGACACGTTCAGCGAGCGTGTGGCGGACCGCTTTGTCATCGGGGAGGAAAGCAAAAAAAGGCTCCGGGAGATCGCGCCCTTTTGGCTCCGCAACAGCGTGACGGACGCCGCGCTGCGGATTTTCAGCCGGGAGCAGGCCGCCTGCGCATCCGGCCTGATCTACGCGCTCACCGCCCTGCGCTCGGGGGTCGGGCATGTGGCGGTGGATTACGCGATGTGCGTCAACAGGGGATTGCAGGCGATTTTGGACGACGTCGCCGCGCTGCGGGACGGACTCTCGATAAACGACCCGGAGTATACATACCGTGTTGACTATTACCAGTCGGTCGAGATCTGCTTAAAGAGCGTGATCGCCTTCGCGCGGCGCTTTTCCGATTTGGCAAAAACCATGGCCGCGCGGGAAACGGACGAGGCGCGCAAAGGCGAGCTGCTCGCCATTTCGAAGATCTGCGGACGGGTGCCCGCGTACCCCGCCTCGTCCTTTCAGGAGGCGCTGCAGAGCTTCTGGTTTTTGCACCTCGTGCTGCACCTGGAATCCAACGGCCACAGCATGTCCCCGGGGCGGTTTGACCAATACATGTTCCCGTATTACGAGAAGGATATGGCCGATGGCGTGATCGACGGCGCTTTCGCCGCCGAGCTCATGCAGGCGCTGTGGATCAAGTTCTTTGAGATGAACAAGGTGCGGGACAAGACCATCTCCGTCGCGTTCGGCGGCTACCCAATGTTCCAGAACCTGATCGTCGGCGGGCAGGACGCCGACGGCCGCAGCGCCGTGAACGCGCTTTCGCATCTGGCGCTGGAAACCACGTACGTCGTGGGGCTGCCGCAGCCCTCGCTGTCGGTCCGCTGGTTTTACGGCTGCCCGGACGATTTTATGGAGCACGCGCTGCGCGTTGTCGCGCAGGGATACGGGCTGCCCGCGCTGTTCAACGACGAGGTGCAGATCCCCAATATGCTCCAGATGGGGTATTCGCTTGAGGAAGCGCGGGAGTATTGTATCGTCGGCTGCACCGAAACCACGGGGCAGGGGAACAGCGAGCCCTGGCTGACGGGCGGTTTTTTGAACACGCTGAAGATACTGGAGCTGACGCTGTTTGACGGCCTCGATCCGGTGACGGGGAAGCGGTATGCGTGCCGCACGGGTGCGGTGGAGGGGATGTCGTTTGCGGATCTTGTACGGGCGTTTTACACGCAGACCAAGTATTATCTGGACCGCATGGTCGCCTGCGACAATATTCTGGACGCGCTGCACGCGAAGCTCTACCCCACGCCGTTTGAATCGGTTTTCATCCACGACTGCCTGGAAAACGGCAAAACCTCGCTGGAAGGCGGCGCGAAGCATAATGCCACGACGCTGCAGATGGTCGGGGTTCCCAACGCCATCGATTCCCTGTACGCGGTCAGGCAGCTGATTTACGAGGAGAAGACTCTCGATTGGGCGACGCTCAAAGAGGCGCTGCAAACGGATTTCACAAACGCCGAGGCGCTTCGCAGGCGCCTGGTGAACCTCCCCAAATACGGCATGGACGTCGATGCGCTGGACGATATGGGGCGGGAGTATCTATCCTTCCTGGAGAAGGAAATGAACCGCTACCGCTCGCCGCGGGGGCGCTACAACGTCGCGCTGTACAGCATATCGTCGCATATCCTGTTCGCGGCCAAAACCGGGGCCACGCCGGACGGCAGGCATAAATTCCAGGTGATCGCGGACGGAGGGGTTTCCTGCAGCCATGGAAGCGACCGGGAAGGGCTGACGGCGCTTTTAAATTCCGTGGTGAAGCTCGACCCCTACAAGGCGCGGGGCAGCACGCTGCTGAACGTAAGGCTCAGCCCGAAATTGTTTGAAGGCGAAAACTTTCTCAATCTCCGGCGGGTGCTGGAAACCTATTTCCTCAACAAAGGGCAGCACATCCAGTTCAACGTTGCGGATTCGCAGCTGCTGCGCGATGCGCAAAAACACCCCGAACAGTACCCGCTGCTCACCGTGCGCGTGGCCGGGTTCAGCGTGCTTTTCACCACCATCGACCCGGTGCTGCAGGACGATATCATCGCGCGCACCGAGCACCAATCCAGGGGATAACGCATGAACGCGCAGTTGAACAACATCCAGCGTTTTTGCCTGCACGACGGCCCCGGCATCCGCACCGTCGTGTTTTTGCAGGGCTGCCCCCTGCGCTGCCGGTGGTGCGCAAACCCGGAGACCATAGTAAAAACCGCAAGCCTGCTGTATACCCAAACGCTATGTATCGGCTGCCGGGCGTGCGCCGGGGCCTGCCCGCAGGGGTGTATCGCGTGGGACGGGAACGGGATCGCCATCGACCGGAACAACTGCTCTCTGTGCGGCCAATGTGCGGCGGCCTGCCCGGCGGGCGCCCTGCGCGTGCAGGGCATGCCGGCGGCGGCCGACGAGCTGTTGCCTCTGCTGCTGCGCGACCGCAGGTACTACGAGCAATCCGGCGGCGGGATTACGCTTTCGGGAGGCGAGCCCTGCCTGCAGCCGGAGGCATGCATCGAGCTGCTGCGGCAGCTGCGGGCGCGGCATATCCACACCGCCGTGGAAACCGGCGGGTATTGCGACGGGGAGATATTTGCCGAAATTGCCGGGAACTGCGATCTGCTGCTGTTTGATATCAAGCACATGGACGCGCAGAAACACAAGGCGGGCTGCGGCGCCGATAACGAACAGATTCTCCGGAATTTGGAAACCGGCGCGGCCGTGTGCGAACTCTGCGTCCGCGTGCCGCTGATCCCCGGCTTTAACGACGACCGGGAGAATCTGCGGGAAACCGCGCGCCTTGCGCAGCGGCTGCACGTGAAGCGGATCGACGTGCTTCCCTTTCACCGTCTGGGCGCGGCAAAGTATGCCGCGCTGGGCCAATCCTACGACTATGCTGGTACGCCGGCCATGGATTTACGGCACGCGCAAGCCTGCGCGGCGGTGCTGAAGGAACACACAAGCGCGGAGATAACTATCATTTGATACGCCTCAGCCGTATCGTTTGCCCGGCGGCACAGCCGCGGGCGAATCGCGGCGGTTTATTTGCATTGACAAGCCCGAACCGTTTGTACTACAATCATTCCTATACTACTGAATCATCGTTTTTTTCTGCTGACCGTACAGCGAATCCCATGTCTGCGTTATATGAAGGCAAGGATGAGAAAAATGAAAAAATGTATTGCGTTGTGCGCAACAACCGTTCTTTTGACGTTGTCCTTCCTGCCCGCGGCATTGGCGGCGGATATCAATATCACGGCCGACGGCACCTATACGATCACGGCCACGGACACCAGCATCACCATTGCGGCCGGGCTGACGGTGACGCTGATCGGTTCCAGCACCGTCAACTACACTTTTCCGATCGTCTGCGGGCAGGGCGTTACGCTGACGCTGCAGGACGTTCGTATAATATCGCACGCCTGCCCGCTCAGCTTTACCGGCAGCGGCAACCAATTGATCCTGAGCGGCGATAATATGCTGCAATCCTATACCTATCCGGGTGTCCGCGTTGAGGGCGCGACAAGCCTGATTATCCGCGGCGACGGCGACCTGAACGCAAGGGGCGGGAGCGGCGGCGGTGCGGCCATCGGCGGCGGAAACAACACTGCCGGCGGCGCCATAACAATTTCGGGCGGCAGCGTACTCGCATTGGGCGGCCAGGGCGCGGCGGCCATCGGCGGCGGAGCAAACGGCGCCGGAGGCACCATCAACATTACGGACGGAAACGTGACTGTTCTGAGCGGCCCCAACGGAGCGGGCATCGGCGGCGGCAGCGGCGTGGGCGTCGGGTGCGGCGATATCACCATTTCAGGCGGCACGGTAACCGCAATCGGTACCATCTTCGGCGCGGCCATCGGCAGCGGACAAAACGGATACGGCGGCAAGATTACGATTACGGGCGGTACCGTGGTTGCGACAGGGGGGGATTACGGCGCCGCCATCGGCAACGGCAACAGGGCCGGCGGCATCACCGTTTCGATTTCCGGCGGAACCGTAACCGCAACGGGCGGCGCCGGGTCGGCGGGCATCGGCGGCAGCCAAGATGCCGACAGCGGCATCATTTCGATATCCGGCGGTACCGTAACCGCAACGGGCGGAAGCACGGGAGCGGGCATCGGCAGCGGCAGAAACGGAACGAACAACGGCGCCATAACGATTTCCGGCGGCACCGTAACCGCGGCGGGCGGGGCCTTGGGAGCGGGTATCGGCAGCGGATACGTAAGCGACAGCGGAACGATCGAGGTTTCCGGCGGTACCGTAACCGCGACGGGTGGTTTCGGAGCGGCGGGCATCGGCGGCGGCCAATTGGGCAGCGGCGGAGCAACAACGATTTCCGGCGGCACCGTCATCGCAACAGGCGGAGACGACGCGGCGGGCATCGGCGGCGGCGTGTATGGCTCGGGCTACGGCGGAGACGCCGGAACCGTGACGGTTTCCGGCGGCGTTGTGTTCGCCGAAGGGGATGTTGCCGGCGGCACGTACGATATCGGTCCGGGATTCGGTTCGACCGCGGGTTCGCTTACCATTTCCGGTACGTCGGCGGTGTTCCTCAGAAACGACGTTTGCCTGCCGCCCACGCTCCCCGTGCCGCACGAACACAAAACGACGGCCGACGCGGTGGACCCCATGCAGGTCGTCAGCGGCACGATATATGGCATAGCCGGCACGGGCGTCAGCCCGTGGACGACCGCCGAAGGCGGGTACTTTGTGCTCGACCGGATCGTATACAACGCCAACGGCGGCCTCGGCAGTATTACTAACACGGTGCAGATACCGGCGACGGCGGCGACCGTCAAGCAAAGCGCCGGCATTTCACTCGTAGGCTTTGCGTTCTCCTCCTGGAATACGGCGGCGGACGGCAGCGGAACCAGACACCTTCCCGGGGACACGCTGACCCTGAACTCCCCGCGCATCACGCTGTACGCGCAGTGGACGCCCGTTCCGCAAACCGGCGACGCAACTGCGGCATATCCGTGCCTTTTCGCAGTGCTCTTATTGCTGTCCGCGGCCGGAATGGCCGCCATCCTTCTCACGAAGGCGAAAAGGCGAGCCGGATAAAGCGACCGCCGCGCATTCCGTTCAGGTTTTTCGTTTGCGTCCGTCGCAATCAACATCGTCCTAGCCCATACGGTGCGGATAGAATAACGTAACGCCGCCATCCCCTGATATGTTTGGGATGGCGGCGTTTTGCGGCAGGCATCCGGTCAATCTATACCGCAATCAGAAGGCACGCGTTTCCCTGCCGGGGAGGCGCCTCCTTTGGGTCCGGAACAGATCATTTGACAATGCAGATGAAGCATCGAACGTTAAGCTTTTCCGAAGACCGAGACTATGATAAAATGACAAGGTCGAATTTCCAAAGAACCCGAAAATAAGGAAGTAGCGCAAAATGCAGTTTTCAAAAAGAATGGACTACTTCAAACCCGGGATATTTTCGGTGCTGGCGCAGATGCGCGACGAGCGGAAAGCGAAGGGGCTGCCGGTGATCGATTTAAGCGTCGGCACGCCCAATATCCCCCCGGCACAGCATATCGTGGACGCTCTGATACGGTCCGCGCGGGACAGCGGCAATTACGCGTACGCCGTCAACGATACGGAAAGGCTCAGGCAGGCCGTGGCGCGGTGGTACATGCAGCGCTACGGCGTGCGGATTGACCCTATGAGCGAGGTCGTCTCGCTGCTGGGATCGCAGGACGGCTTGGCGCATATCGCGTTTACCGCGGTCGACGAGGGCGACACGATCCTTGTCCCGGACCCGTGCTACCCGATCTTCAAGGACGGGCCGGTGCTGGCGGGCGCGCGGCCGTACTTTATGCCGCAAAAAAAAGAAAACGGCTATCTTATCGACGTCCGGGAGATCCCGGAAGAGGTTGCGCGGCGCGCGAAGCTGATGATCGTATCCTACCCCAACAATCCGACGACCAGCATCGCGCCGGATTCCCTGTACCGGGATGTGATCGACTTCGCCAGAAAATACCATATCATCGTCGTGCACGACAATTCGTACAGCGAGCTGGTGTTCGACGGGCACAAGTGCGGGAGCTTCCTGCGCTTTCCCGGCGCGAAAGACGTCGGCATCGAGTTCAATTCGCTGTCCAAAACCTACGGGCTGGCGGGCGCGCGGATCGGCTTTGCCGTGGGCAACCCGGACGTGATCGGGATGCTGAAGTCGCTCAAATCCAATATCGATTACGGCATGTTCCTGCCGCTGCAGGACGCGGCGATCGCCGCCGTTTTGGGCCCGCAGGACTGTGTGGAAACAACCCGGGCCGCGTATCAGGCCAGGCGGGATTTTTTGGCCGACGGCCTGCAGGAGATCGGCTGGCCGGTCCGCAAAAGCCCGGCGACCATGTTTCTATGGGCCCGCCTTCCCGGCGGCCATACCGACAGCTTTGCGTTTACCCGGGAGCTGCTTAAGGAATCGGGTGTGCTGATGACGCCGGGAACGGCGTTCGGCGCGCAGGGCGAGGGCCACGTGCGCATCGCCCTGGTCGCGGACCAGGAGGAACTGGCTCAGGCAGTCGAAATGATCGGGAAGTCCGGAATCCTGAATACGTCCGTTTCCCCCGCGTAAACGATCGTTAGGCAAATAGTCCGATCCGTTCGCGCAGCAAAAAGGGCATCCCTGCGGATGCCCTTTTTTTGTATTTTAAGTACGAGATTGATACAAATTAATTATTCTCGGAAAGGGGGTGCAAAATCGAATAGGCGGGTGCGGCCGCCACTTCATTTGACCCCAAGTATTTTATAGCCATCTTTCATACTTGTTCAGATTTACCCGTTGCGTGGCAATTGGGCATATGCGCATCTTGTGGCCCTAACAAAACAAATTTCTTGGGGCGAAGGATGAGTGAAGATGACTGGATGGCTGGATTGCAGCTATCGCGCCCAATCTGGCAACAATCCGGAAATAGGGGACGAACTTCCTGAGGAAAGCCATTCAGGGAGAGGAGAGAAACTGTCGGCGGCTATACTGACGTGCCGGTATGGCCTGGATCCTCCCTCGCTGGTTCAAGCGCTGCTTGGTCGGCCGCTTGATTAGATGCTTTCATGAACATGCCTTTTTTATAAAAGAGTTAAATTTGACTGTTTTATATTTTCGGTGGTATTATGTTTTTATTCATAACGATTAACAGATGGCATAAGCGGGATCGGACGCTTTTTTGTTTTTCTTTTTGCCTGATCTATTTGGACGAGCATATGAATGCCCTGAAGGCTGCGGGTTTGGATGAGGTCCTGCTCTCATGGGGCGATGAGTATTGGGATCTGCAACTGCGAACCGCGGCATGGTCAGCATCGGTTTTTACGTCGTCATCCCTCAGCTTCCGGCTTGCCTGGACGTCAGCCTGCACCTGGGGGTCCACCTGCAGACATATGAACGCCGAAGCGTAATATGGTAAGAAGGAATATCCGGATGCATCATATGCCGGCATTTGCATGGCATGTGCATTAATAAAAACCCGACAAATAATAGAAGGAGGCTACCATGAAGAAACTGATATCACTGCTATTGAGCACGCTTCTCATCCTCTCCGCACTCCCTGCTTTGGCTACCCAGCAAGCGTTGACGACCCAGGAAGCGGTTAGGGAAGCCCAAAGCCTGACCTATGAGCAATTGGTAGAAAAGGCCAAAGCCGAGGAAGGCACGTTCATCGTCTATGGCAACACGAGCCGCATCACCACTGCGCTGGAACAGTTCTCCGCCTTGTATGATATTCCGGGAGAAGGCAACAACCTTAAGGACGCCGAAATCTACACCAAGTTGGAAATCGAGATCGATGGAAAAACCAAGGGAGCTGACATGGTCATGATTCAGGACGGCGCCTCCCTGGATTACATGATGAACAGCGGCTACTTGGTCAATTATGCACCGCCGGGCATCGCGGAAAACCTACCTGAGGAAGACCGCAACCCGCTGGTCCACCAGTACATCAACAAGCTCTTCATCTACAACAACTTGGGAGAAAACGTGCCCGCAATCCGCAACGTCTGGCAGTTGACCGAAGAAAACATGAAGGGCCGCGTCCTCTTTAAGAACCCTGAACTCGAGCAGGTTAACATGAACTTCCTGGTCATGCTCACCAACGAGCATTGGTCTGGCTTGCTGGCACAGGCCTATGAGACGTACTTTGGCAAACCCATTGAGCTAGGAGAGTACGAGAACGCAGGCTACATGTGGATTGCCCAGTTCCTGGATAACTGCGTGTTTGGTTCCTCTGACACCACACTTGCTGAGGAAATTAGTCAGCCAACCGCAGCTGACAAGATCGGCCTGTTTGTGCTGAGTAAACTTCGCTCGTCCTCGGTGCTGACGGAAAACCTTACCGTGGGCCAGTACGACGCCCAGGAAAAGGGTTACACGATTGAGCCTTTTGCAGGATTTATGTACCCCATGTACGCACTGGTCTCTTCTGGTGCCACCCGGCCCTACACCGCCATGCTGTTCATCAACTACCTCATGAGTCCGGAAGGCTTTGAACCCTGGGGCAAGAGCATCGGCGCCTATTCTACTAACCCCGCCTTGCCGCCGTTGGAAGGCGATCTGGGTATCGATGTCTGGAGAAATTGTCTGGTGTCTGAGGACCCGGCCTGGATACTGGAAAACTATGAGGATGTTTCCACCTTTGTCACCAAGTACGTGAAATAAACCTGATAGCGGGGCGGGGCGGCATGCTGCCGTTCCGCCCTTTTTGAAAAAGGGATATCATGCATATAATACAGAAACGACAAATCAGGCGTATGGGCCGTGAAACGCAGACCTTCTTGTCCAAACCGGCCAATGTCATCCTGGTCATCTTTTTCCTTTTGTTATGCTTTTTGACCCTTTACCCCTTGCTTGTGCTGCTGCTGGAAACGATCACCGTCCACTCTGGGCGCGAAGCGCGTGCTGTGCGCTTACCCAAAGGCGCATACACATTCTATAATTTCAACCGCTTACTGATGACGCTGGACGATGGCGGCTCCAAAGGCATCACTTATTCCAACAGTTGGATCCAGTTTTATGAGCCCTTACTCAACACCCTGGCAGTGGCTTTTACATCCTCTGCAGTCGCCATCCTCTTTGGTGGTGCGGTGGCCTGGTTTATCGCCCGCAGCAACTTGAAGTATAAGAAGTTCATCTCTGGCGTCTTCGTTTTCCCCTATATCATGCCCTCCTGGACTCTGGCGTTGTTTTGGCAATCCTTCTTTAAAAACGAGTACATTGGCACAGGCACCTCCAACGGCATCTTGGCCTCGGTGTTCGGTATCTTCATGCCCGAGTGGTTTGTGTACGGCTACTTCCCTATCAGTATTGTGCTTGGGCTGCATTACGCGCCTTTTGCCTACATCCTCATCGGTGGTATCCTTCGCAACATGGACGCAAACCTGGAAGAAGCCGCAACGGTGCTCAAAACCCCTCGCTGGCGCCTGCTGCGCCGCATCACCCTGCCTATTATCAAGCCGGCGGCACTGTCCACCTTCCTGCTGGTCTTTGCTTCCAGCATCAGCGCTTATGCCGTGCCCGTCTTTCTGGGCTCGCCGGTGCGCTACTACTTGTTGTCCACCAAAATGAAATCGCTCATGGATACCTACAGCGGCCAGGCTTACATCATCGCTGCCGTGATGGTCCTCTTTGGCGTGGTCATCATGGGCATTAACCAGAAGATGACTGGTACGCGCAAGTCCTACATCACCGTTACCGGCAAATCCTCCCAGGCGTCCATGGTCAACCTCAGGAAATGGAACCACCCGGTTGCCGTACTGCTGGTCATCATTATGCTGCTTGTCGCCGTGTTGCCGTTGCTCACCTTTGCGATGGAATCGGTCATCATCAAAGCCGGCAATTACTCGCTGAAGAACATGACGCTGGATTTCTGGATTGGACGGAACCTTGACTATCTGGACCAGGGAGATTCCAACGGCATTCTGTTGTCCTCCAAAGTGTGGAAGGCACTAGGCTATTCCCTGGCCCTGGCGGCTACCTGCGCCATTGTAGCCGGTACCTGCGGCATGCTTGTGGGCTATGCTGTGACTAAAAAGCGCGGCACCCGCCTGGCCAACACTGTCAACAGCCTGGCATTCTTCCCCTACTTGATGCCCTCACTTGCCTTTGGAGCCATCTACCTGGCCATGAGCGTACGAATTTCCTGGCTTAACGGGTTTGTACTGCTGGCGCTGATCGGTTCCGTCAAATATCTGCCCTTCGCCTCGCGTTCGGGACTTAACGCCATGCTGCAATTGTCCGGGGAGATTGAGGAAGCAGGGCAGATTTTGGGCATCCCCTGGTGGAAACGCATGACACGCATCATTTTTCCTATCCAAAAAAGTAGCTTGCTATCGGGCTACTTGCTGCCGCTGGTGTCGTGTATGCGCGAATTAAGCCTTTTTGTGCTGCTGGTACCAACCAGCAACACCCTGCTGACCACCATGCTCATGCAGTACTCCGAAAAAGGCTGGGCTCAATTTGGCAGCGCTATTAACCTGCTGATTATCATCGTCGTCCTGCTGATCAGTTACTTGGTCAATAAGCTGACAGGCGCCTCCATCGACAAGGGAATCGGCAGCTAGATCTAATCATAGATAGGAGGATCCTCAATGCCAGACATCAAACTGACCAACATCACTAAGCGATTTGGTAAGACTATTGCAGTGGATAATCTGAACCTGGACATCCAGTCCAACGAGTTCGTTACGCTGCTAGGGCCTTCCGGCTGTGGGAAGACCACCACGCTGCGCATGATTGCGGGCCTTGAAACACCCACCAAAGGCAGCATCACCATTGATGATGAAGTCGTGTTTGATTCGGAACGGGGCATCAACGTGCCGCCCAACAAACGCGACGTGGGCTTTCTATTCCAGAACTACGCCCTCTGGCCGCACATGACCGTTAGTCAGAACATCTCTTTTGGGCTGGAAAACCTCAGGTGGCCTAAAAAGGATATTATAGACCGCGTGAACGCGCTGACGAGGATGCTAAAAATTGAGGAGTTCCTTGGCCGCTACCCCAGCGAGCTGTCTGGCGGCCAACAGCAGCGCGTAGCCATCGCCCGCACGCTGGCACCCCGGCCCAAGGTACTTTTCATGGATGAACCGCTGAGCAACCTGGACGCCAAGTTGCGCACCGAAATGCGCACAGAATTGAAACGCTTGCACAAGGACACCGACTCTACCTTCGTCTATGTAACCCATGACCAACTGGAGGCCATGACGCTGTCCACCCGCATATGCATCATGGAACTGGGCAAACTTATGCAGTACGCCCCGCCGCTTGCCATGTACAACGCGCCTGCCAACCTCTTTGTGGCCGATTTCATGGGTAACCCGCCCATGAACTTTATCCCCGGTCAGGCCCGGGCTGTGGGAAATGACATCCTTTTGACTACCCAGGGGCGGACCTTCGCTTTTATGCCTGACAGTACGGTATCGTTGGTCCCCCAGGACGCTGTCATTGGCATCCGCCCGGAGCACGTGCTGATTACCGATGCCACCCCCGGGCTAGCTCGCGTGTACAGTTCCCTGCCCTCAGGACTGGAAACCACTATCCGTTTGAGTCTGGGAGAGGTGATGCTGACCAGCGTGGTCTTTGGCGGTGTGGACTACGCGCTGGACAGTCAGGTCTCCTTTCACTTTGCACCCGGCCAGGCCTTGATGTTTGAACGGAAAAGCCGGGAGGCCATCGCGCGCGGCTCGCTGAAGCTGGCATAACAAAATACAGTAATAAATCTGGCCTGACCCCCCATATATGTACACAGAAGTAGTGGAGTGTATTATAGTGATGAAATTCAATTTGGATAAAAAACTGACTCGATGAAAAAAGTAAAGCGCGTTCATATGTTAAGAAATTTCCCTGCCCATATTGCGGAGGAAAGATATGTTTGGAATATTTTGCTGAGAGTGTAATATGCCCGCACTGCAATAAATCCTTTTCTATCTCCTATAAGTAGATATTTAAACTGTTTTATAAAAACATTACATGTGTTCTAAATCAACTGAGAATCATACTTATGGGTAAACCTTCTAATTATTCCTAAACATTTTAATTTTTCGTCCTAGGGGGGTATCTACAGTTAGGTGGCAGTCGAAAATGTTGTCAAAACCTATTTCCCTACAGATTAACCTGAAAAGCAACGAGCCTTTGAAACTCTCAACATTTCGCGAAAACCTTATATATCAAGGCATTTCTCCGCCATATACAATAAGAGCCAATCATTTTAGATCGACTCTCATTGTATCAATCTCGTACTCTCGATTTGTATTTAGAGTACGAGATTGATACAATTTAATTAAGCCTTTCTAGTGGGTGCAAAATTGAACAGGTGGGTGCATTATAATCAATATTGGGCGGTAGACTGATTCTGAGCTCGTTGATTGCGAAGTAAAATAAAAATAGCGGAAGCTATGCCGACGAAAAAGCATCGATTTAGCTTCCGTAAAAGAGGGAGCCGTTTACCTCAAATTTTTGTGATCGAAAACAGGCTGATCACTCTAGAGTGAACGGATTGAGCAGTTGTCCGGTTCCTGCATTGAGAGAGATAGATAGCGAGCTGCTTCTCGTAAAACAGGCAGATGATCCCCGTACAACCCACCAATGTGATGGATGTATGGGCCAAACATCAATGCTTCTTCCCACCTTTGCCAGTCATTCACCTCAAGCCAAACATAGTTGCCGGTCGTCTCCGGGCCCGCGACTGTCTTGCCTTTGCCTCCAAACAAGAAGTAGTTATCCTCCGCATCATCAAATCGGCACAAGGTAAGTTCGCCCTGCTGAAGTTCCCAACGTTGAAAACTGTCTTTCAAATAGGGTTTGCTTTGTGACGCACGCAATCCATAGGCAAAGACGCCGCAGTGCCAAAGCAATTCGGCATTGTCGTTGGCGGGATGACGAATAGTCAGATCTGCCAGAAAGACTGGTTTTTGATACAGCCCACAGGCACGGAGTATTGCCATGGTAATGCTTCCGTTAACATCAGCCTCACAGGAAACGGGAAGGCCTTCGTTGGCCAGCTCGCCCATGGCGACACACGGAGGGACACCCAACAGGTCATAAAAGACCGACCAGCACTCCGATGCCGCAACCGTACATTGCGTCTCTTCCATCCGCGCCTGAATGGCCAATTTCAACGCTGTAATTTTTTCAACATCTTCAGTAGCCATCAAACTACAGTCAACTCGTGTGCGAAGGTCGTTCAGATAATCCTGCCAGGCAGAATCCTTACGCTCAATCAACGCCAGCGCTTCCTTGGCAACGGAGGAGGGCGAGATCGGCTCTACCGTGATGCCAAAGCGCCGCATCAGTGCGGCTTCATTGGTTGCAACACTGAGAAAAGGGGAGGGGCGCGAACCGATCTTGGCAATGCGCAATCCAAGCAGGGCTTTGACGATCATCGCCACGCGTACAAAACGGTCAAAGCCTTGTGTGAAATGCGTGCTATTCGTTGCACAGTTGACAATATAGCTATAACGCACATTGAACCGGCGCAATACCTTTGTGGCTGCAAACATGCCGCATTGAGTATCGCGACCGCGGGACACATCCGTATTAGGAGCTTCGTCGCGGGGTCCCCAAACCAGTACCGGCACATCAAATGCTTTGGCGACGCTCGCCGCCACCTGTTCCTCTCCAAAATCGCAAAACGGAATGAACAATGCGTTGATGTGATGTTTTTTAAATTTCTCGATGATGCCTGTCACAGTGCTCAGTTGGCTAGCAATACCGTTAGCGCACAGATCATCTATGTTCACTATAGTCACGCACGACGGTTTTCTCTCGGATATTTTTTGCATGATGGCTGTTTTTTGCCGCAGTGCCTCCTCCATGTTCAAGAATGATCTTCGGATTGGCAGGACACCTATGACAAGTGAATCGCTATACATGTTCAAGTCCCCTTTCATAGAACGCTATTCTTTCTTTGATTTCTTTATCGTCGATTTGTCCTGTTTCCATAAAGCGCACAGCGACATCCAGCGTCGGAATTCCAGCACGGCCGCCAATGCAGGTGCACTTGATTGCCGCAACAGCACTGGCTAGCCTCGCGGCTTCTTCCACAGGTTTACCTTTCAGCATGCCCGCGATCAATGCTCCGTGGAACACATCCCCCGCGCCTACGGTGTCATGTACCTCAACATCAAATACTGGTATTTGAAAAAATCCATCCTCACTCATTCCCACACAGCCTCTTATACCAAAGGTAAAAATAACCACGTGAGGACCTTTGCAAAGAATGCTCTCGCAATTTTTCTGATAATTTTGGTTATCAAAAAACGCATTGTAGACATCTTCCGACGCTACAAAAATATCCAGTGAGGAGAGATAGCTGCGAAGCATCGGGGTATAGCTATCGGCGTCAATGAACACCTCAATTCCATTTGCTTTGGCCACTTTCAATGCGAATTCCTCGGCGTTGCCGATGGATGAAATATAGACAAAGCGACTGTTACGGATCACCGCTATATCCATCTCATAGGGTTGCAAAGGCGCCGCATTGCCACGATGATAGATAAAACTGCGGCTTAAGGTGGCAGAATCACTAAGAACAATGGACAGATCGGTGGTTTGCTGGTGTCGTAGATAAAGACCAGAAGTATCGATGTGATGTTTTTTGAAATCTGCCACGCAGAAACGTCCGTACAGATCGTCGCCCACCGCGCCCCAAAACGCGCACTTCGCCGAGAGCCGTGCTGCAGTAACTAAACCTGTGGCTACTTTACCGCCTCCCTGCCAGCTATGCTGACGTAGCGGTACATAACTATTGGGATCGGGAAGTTTGTCAACGTTTACGTTTAGATCGATGCAGGGGGTACCGATACCTACGATATCAAACATAAACAGCCTCCTTATCCAATAGCAAATCGATTGGGATTGAGCAGCCTGATTTTTTTAACAACAAACTCCATCATCGGCACTTGTGCGGCACGGAACAGGGCAAAACAATCATCCTTATTTGTTCCGGATTCAATCAGTTGCTGCAAACCACGATAGGTTGCACGAGAATACTCCGTGGCGATGTTGAACTTGCTCATGCCCTCATTTACAGCGCGCTGCATTTGATCGTCAGGGATGCCGGAGCATCCGTGTAGCACCAGGGGAATTTCAATCGCCCGGCGCAATGCCTTAATACGTTCAAAGTCAAGATTAGGCTTTTGAGCATAATTGCCGTGCGCATTACCTACAGCTACGGCAAGTGACAAACAGCCGGTCCTCTGGATAAAATCCACGGCTTGATCCACCTGCGTGAATTGATCCTGATTAGTAAAATCCTCCAGAGAATCACCGAAACCCACGTGGCCCAATTCCGCTTCAACGTCCACGTGGAAAACTTTTGCAGCATCGACAACTGCGGAAGTCAGCTTCACATTTTCCTCATAAGGAAGAACGGAGCCGTCTACCATGATAGACGGGAAACCGTCTCGAAGGCCCGATATAGCAACTTCATAGGTAGCGGAATGGTCTAAATGAACTGCTACGGGAACGGTTGCTTTTGCAGCCAAGTCCTTGGCCATAAAAGCAATATGGGAAAGTGGACAAAAATCAGAATACCCTGGGTAGTACTGGATGATGATGCCAACGCGCTCCTGTTGGGCGGCCATAACCGCATGGCGAATGGTCATAAAATCCATGACGTTGATGGCGGCAATGCCATATTTGTTTTTGGTTGCGTGATTGAGAAGTTCATTTACACTTACAAGTGGCATATTGTTCCCACCTTCGTTCTTTATGAATTATGATTTAACGGTTGTGGAAAAGAAAAGCTCAAATTCCGGCATTTTATCTGTGATGGACTTGCTGAAGTCGTCGATGGCATGATATTCATCTGCTGACATCGTCCAGTTTACAGCCTCAAAGTTTTCAATCATATACTGTGGCGTGGTTCCGCCTACGATCGGGGCAGTGATGCCAGGTGTGTTCGCCAGCCAGTTGATCGCAACCTGTGATGGTGTTTTGCCGTGCGCTTCGCCGATTTTCTTGATGAATTCGGTCACTTTCAGGCATTCTTCATAGATACCCGGTTGGAATAGCGCCGAATTCTTGCGACCGTCATCAATGACCGTATCAGCTTTCAGCGTGCCCGTCAGCAACCCTTGCGCCAATGATGAATATGGAATTACTCCCATACCCCTGTGACGGCAGTAGGGCAGTAAATCGCGGTCAATATAACGCCATAGCAAACTATAACAGGGCTGTACAACATCAATGGTGCCATACCGCAGGGCTTGCTCAATTTGCTCCACACTGAAATTGGACACGCCAATTGCGCCAATTTTTCCCTGTTCTTTGAGGCGCATAATAGTGTCCATGATTTCACCGATTGGAACCTCGGTAATGGGATAGTGGAGGAAATAAACGTCGATGTAATCTACGCCCATGCGCTTCATGCTGCCTTCGCATGCTTTTGGCATGGTCTCCCGAGACATATTGGTTTTCCATACCTTGGTAATCAGCACATACTGATCTCGATCTACACCCTGAAGCGCCCTACCCAACACTTCTTCAGCGTGACCTTGACCATAAAACTCAGCATTATCAAAGGTGTTAATTCCAAGATCTAAGCTTTTTTTGATGGTAGCAATGGATAATTGGTCATCGGCTGCGCCGAAATAATCGCCAGCCATAGCCCAGCAGCCCAAAACGATGTTTGAAATACTAATGTTTGTGTTTCCAAGGATTTTTTTCATTGTTCATGCCCTTCCTATCCTTTTTTATTTGTGGGTTATCGTTGCGGTGAGCATATCATCTCCATGATAATCAAACGATATCTCGCTGCCATTAACCATAATGCGTCTGATGCCTTTTTGGTGAATATGAATCGTCTGCGGAATTTGTGTTGTGCCGCGCAGGAAAAGGGTTGCTTCATCTTTTATAATAGTGAGTTCAATTCTAAGATCAAAGCAATCAGTTTTCACAAAGCCTTCCACCCGACCATCATCCGGGCATATTTCCCAAGTGAGGGCGGTATAAGGATTCTCATTTACATACTGTTGCACGGGAACAATCGGCAGACACGTACCGCCACGGATGAATAGCGGGATTATCTCCAACGGTGTTTGCTGACAAATCCAATGTCCTCCTTCATACCACTGTTTTGTATGGTAATCCAACCATCGGTTTCCACTTGGGAGGTAGACGCGCTGCGCTAGCGCATCATTGAATACGGGAGCTACAAGCAAGCTTCGGCCAAACATATACTGTGAATCGATGGTTTCTACGGTTGGATCGTGCGGATAGTCCAAAACAAGCGCCCTCATCATCGGCGATCCATCAGCCGTGCATATCAATGCCTCGCTATAGATATATTCCATTAAGGAATAGCGAAGCATGGCATACTTACGATAGATCCTGATGGTTTCCTCGTCGAAGGCCCATGGCTCGCGTTCGGATGTGCCATGAAAACGAATAAGACCAGAAAGCATTCCCATTTGCATCCACCGGATGTAGACATTTTTTTCGGGTGTACAAAAATATCCGCCAACATCATGGCTCCAGAAAGGAAAACCCGACAAACCGATGGACAGCCCGCCGCGTAACGAATGATACATACCAGAATAATCAGAATCGGAATCGCCGCCCCAGAATACAGGGAATCGTTGACAGCCGGCATAAGCCGAACGCCCCCAAATCAGCGAATCGCCAGGGTGTACCTGCTGGCAGATTTCATAAGCTGCCTGGTTATAATAAAAGGGATACAGATTGTGCATATCTCTGCCGTCAATATTTTGGTATTGATACACATCCTGGGCGTTTTCGCCGAAATCAGTCTTGATCACCCGAACGCCTTCCTCCAGCAGCCCACGTAGCTTTTCCTGATACCACGCTTTCGCTTTGGGATTGCTGAAATCAATCACGGCGATATTTCCTGCATGACTGTCACCATATCGTCCATGCTCGTCTTTAGCTAAATAGCCATTCTCAAAGGCTTCTTGATAGATGGGGGAAGTTGAGCGGATATATGGATACTGCCACACTGAAAGACGGATTCCCTGAGCCAGTAGCCGCTGGATATTGTTTGACATATCCGGAAACCGTAATGGGTCAAACACATAATCATAATCGCCACTACAATAATCCCAGTCGATATGCACGACATCACAGGGCAGTTTCTCCCGCCTCATACGGTTTACGATTTCTTCGATTTCCTGAAGAGAGCGATAGGAATTACGTCCGAGCCAAACGCCAAAAGCCCATTTTGGTGGTGCGGTGCTTCTGCCGGTAAGCAAGGTATATTCACTCAGAATGGCATTGGGGGTATCCCCCAGTATCACAAACATATCCAGCAGATCATCTTCCACTTCACAGCTGTATGTTTTGTAATAATAGCTGCCCATCGAAAAGCGAATCTTGCGCGGTGTGTTGTAATAAACGCCATAACCATGATTGCTGATGAAGAACGGTACTACTTTATAGGATTTGGCAGTCGAAACTCCCACAGGATTTATCGTCCAATTAAGCAACTCCTCGCCGTTTTTATCAAGCTTGCCAAAGCGCTCGCCAAGCCCATAAAAGCGTTCGTTGGGCGCAATCGTCACCGTTTCGGCATAACAGGATGCCTTATTCTCCTCGTTAAGTGCAAACCCAGAAGGCAGGCGCTCCATGCCGGGAAAGCTGAAGGTTTTTTCAAGCGCAGTTTCGGGGGTTTTCCCGCCTTCCTTGAAGCCGCGCCGACGATCGTTGCAGACATTATGCAAGTCGTCGGTATACTGTTGGTAGACCCGGCGCATATTTGCGTCATAGATCTCCAGACGGTAAGGATTTTTGTATACGCGTACTGTCATGCCGTCTGTGGAAAAGTCAATGCACTCGTCACACTCTGACATTGTGACAGTGGCGGTTGGTTTCGGCTCATCCAACAGCATGGGATAGTGTTTTTCTGGCATACCCTCTCCATGATACAGCCGTATACGTACGATATTCCCCTTGATGAAATCCATCCGTAAGCTCATTTCGCAGTAATCATGCGCAAACTGCAGACTGCGACCATACATCAGCGCACTGATGGCGATCTTCTCCTTTTTGCACACAATCGTTCGTAATGTAAGTACCACACTATTGTTGTTAAATTGTGCATTGGTAATTTGTCGGGGCACGTACACAGTCAATTTTTCGCCGTGAAAATTCGATTTTGAAAACTGTTCATATTCCGATAAATCAATATACATATTCGTTCTCCCTTTGTATTAGCCTTTTACTGCGCCGGCGGTAATGCCTGATACTAAGTTCTTCTGCACCAATGCAAAAAACGCAATGACCGGTATGAGGCTAATCATAGCAGCAGCCATCATACCACCCCAGTCTGTGCTGTATTCCCCAATGAAAGAACGTACGCCGAGTTGCACGGTTTTTTTGGAAGTCGAGGTGATAAACAGATTGGCAAACATAAACTCCTCCCATGAGGTGATAAAAGCGAGCAGGCTAGTGGACAGAATGCCTGGTCTGGCCATCGGCAACACGATCAACAGGAAAGCTTTGGCTCTTCCTGCACCGTCGATAAATGCCGATTCTTCAATTTCCCATGGGAGGGACATAAAGAATGCGCGCAAATACCATATGCAAAAAGGGAGAGAAAAGGAACAATAGATCAAAATCAACCCCGTCAGTGTATTGGCCAAGCCCAATTTCCGCATAATAATGTAGTAGGGAACTGACAACAGAATGCCGGGGAACATACGAACATAGAGAATACCCATGCGCAGATGCCTGGAGCCAACGATGTTAAACCGGCAAAAGCCGTAAGCTGCCATTGCCGCCAATACGATGCAAATAGCGGTTGTGAAAAAGGCAACAAAGACACTGTTCATGAAGTACATGAAGAAATTGGCTTTGAACACAACACGATAATAATTTGCAAACGTGATACTTGTTGGAAAAATCTGTCTAATATTAAAAATCTGCGATTCGGTCTTAAGCGAGGTGAGCACCAACTGTAAGAGAGGAAAGCAGGAAATGAGAAGGGTAATAATCACTATGATATAGCATATAGCGAGCATGCTTCGTTTTATTTTCACTGTCTATGCCTCCTTCGTCTCTGAAAAACGAATGTAGATTTTGGTAAGCGCCATAATAATGATGAAAATAATGACCGAAACCGCGGATGATGTACCAAAATTAAATTCCGTGAAACCATATCGGTACGCAAGTGTATAGAGAATCTCCGTTCTGCCTAATGGCCCGCCCTCGGTCATCAGCCAAATGGTGTTAAAGTTATTGATGGTGCCGATGGTTGTCAGGATAGCTGCTATCCCGACGGTTTCCTTGATCATGGGGAAGGTAATATAGATAAAACGTTGCCAGCCACTTGCGCCGTCCAGATGTGAGCCTTCGTATACATCCAGCGGTATGGTTTGCAAGGCTGCAAGTATAAAGATCAGTACAAATGGCATGCCTTTCCAGATGCTTTCAATGATAAGCGCAGGCATGGCTGTGCCAATATTGCCCACCCACGAAATGGGTTGATCAATGATGCCAAGCGATTGAAAGATTACATTGACAATACCGACCTTCGCGTCATAAAGAAATTTGAACGTTAGTACCGCAATGACCGAAGGAATGGCCCATGGAACCATGATACCGGTGCGAAAGAAATTACGAAAGCGGAGTTTCTCATTGAGAACTATGGCAATCAGCAGTGCAAAGATGATTTGAAACACCACATTAAAAAAAGTCCACACAACCGTGTTGCCTAGCGCGTTGGTGAATTTCGCGCTGGTTAGAATCCGCGCATAGTTATCCATGAAAATAAAATTCCGGCTTTCGTTCATCAAATCATATTTAAAAAAGCCAAAATATATACCGTAAGCCATGGGATAGATGGCAATCAGTAAGATCCCGATCATCGCAGGAGCCACCAGCAGGTATCCTGTTTTGTTTGTCTTAAAGCTATAATCCTTATGCATCAAATCCCGCCTCTAGTTCAAGTCTTAAAGGAAATGGGAAGGAGGCAAGCTCCCTCCCATATGCAACTCGTTTGTGTTCCTTATTCGTATTTCTCCGCCATCAGTTCGTTGAGCTGTGCATCTGCGGCTTCCAAAGCGGTGTCGATATCGTCCACACCCAGCAGTACACTCTGATAAGCATAGTCCATAATATCTTGCACCTGAGCGATAGCCTTGACGCTCGGACGTGCATAAGAATACGGAGCCTGATCAATAAACACTTTTAGATGCGGTGCCTTTTCAACAAGCGCTTCAACGTCAATATCCTTACGGGCTCCGATACGACCATAGCCCAGCATGGTATCGTTTTGCTCATAGGAAGCTAAATAGCTGACAAATTCCCATGCAAGATCGAAATTGCTTGTGGACTGTGCAATGCAAAGGGAAAACCCACCCATGACCGTTGCCTTTTGCGAGCCTGCGGGCAACGGAGCAATACCATAGTCCAAGTCAGGATTGCCGCCAGACACCATCGAGTTACCCCAGTCGCCGATAAAGAGGAACGCAGCTTCTTCCTGAACAAACGGCGCTACGATCTGATCCCAGGCAAGGGCATCCTTTGCACTTTCGGGGATGCCGTTGTATTTCAACTGGATGTTGAGGAATTGTTCAAAAGCCGCTTTACCGGTTTCGGAGTTGAAAGTGCTCACAGGCGGTATAACGCTGGTATCCAGAACAAAATTACCCTGCTGCATGTAGAACATAAACATGAAGTATGCCGGGGTTGCGCTGCTACAAAGCACCTTGTATCCTGCTGCTGTTATTTTCTCGGCAGCGACATTAAACTCATCCCATGTCGCAGGTACTGCTTCAACGCCTGCCTCGGCCAAAATTGTCTTGTTATAGAACATACCGGCGTTGTTTAAATACCACGGCACAGCATAATATTTGCCGTTGTACAGACCTGCACCCAGTGCGCCAGGCTGGAATTGATCCTTGATGGGGTCAAGCTGTTCGTCCAGCGCTTGAATTACGCCGATGGAGGCTGCATCTACGATCCAACCGCCAGTATCCAGCGATACCACATCTGGTGCGGCGCCCGCCAACGCTGAATTGGTAAACTTGTCCTTAAGGTCTGTAGCAGGAACAGGTTCAACATTTACCTTCGTGCCGGGGTGCAGATCCTCAAATGCTGCTACGGCGGCATACAGCGGTGCATCATTGGTCTTGGTCATCGCATCCAGCACCATGAAGGTAATTTCACCTTCCAATTCTGCGCCATTTGCAACAACAGCACCGGACAGCATTAATGCCGTCATCAGTAGCCATGCGAGTAGTTTACGGGTAGTAATCATGTGGAATCCTCCTTAATTATTGATTATTTCTCAATGACGTTCTCAAACGTCTATGATTCAGATGGATAGCGGATCATAAACTGCTTGTCCTCCGTCAGTTCAATGAATTTGCAATCATTGCCATAGGTACGAACCGGCAGGACAATAAGCACGTGGATTTGCTCCTTGTCCATTGTGAACTGGCGTCCATGTATTACGCCAACGTTTAGCCGTACCATCGTACCCTGGCGTATATGGAATGCCTCGATATAGTCTGTGCTGGGTTCCCATGAAGGTGCGCCAACAAAAATAATACAGTCACCGTCCAGCGGCAGAAGTCCTTCGCATGTATGCTCATGATACTCAATCGCCGTGATTTTACGCTCGCACGCGCTGACTTCAGCCACGCTGAACGAGGCAATCTCATCGTGCAAATCAACGGCAAGCAAATCCGGCGCAAATACATTGGAGCCTTCATACGCCTTGACGTCCGTAATATCTGTCATGTTGCGATAGCTGCCATATCGTGCGAATCGTTCCACTGACAGTTCCTGTAACTCAATTATTCTCATTGCTCTTCTCCCTTAACGTATCAACCGAATTGCGGCTGATGAGGTATGGGCGTCTAATCCTTGTTTAGTTCATTATATATTCTGCCGCTATGAAGAAAAAGCAACGATTTTTGTTAAATATGGTATTATTATTGCCAATAAAAACACTTATTCAGTTGATTTTTATCTGGAAGGGTAATATTTTTAACACAAATTTCAAAACGGATAAAATTATTACCCTTTCGAAATAGCATTCATATGTCGATAGATACAATCTTTTTAACTTGCCGGAACTCTATTGACAAACGTTAAATCTCATAGGTATACTGCGTTCAAATCATCAAACAAATAAAGAGGAAGGTACACGATTGTGAGCGAAAGCTCGGCGACAAATGCCAGAACAAGGATCAGCTTCACTCTTTTGATGAGCTTTTTTTGGCCTTCGATGTGGATTTCCTATATGTTGGTCATATTGCTGCAAGAGCGCGGATTTTCCGACTCGAATATTGGTATGATTCTGTCGGTCAACGCAGTCATCAGTGTGGTAGTGCAACCGGTGTGGGGAATCATATCCGATCATATACACTCAGTGAAAAAGACCTTTGTGTTATGCATCTCTGCTTGTTCGATTCTGTTTTTCTCCCTTTATTTCATCCATGGGTCATCTTATCAGACAATGTTCATCATTTGGCTGGACATGGTTTTTCGCTGCGGACTGGTGGCGCTGTTGGATCACTGGCTGACCTCGGTATGCGTGGAAAACAAAAGAATGCATTATGGCACGATACGCGTAGCGGGATCGATATCGTTTTCAGCTTTCTCGTTTTTGTTTGGGAGGATCATCTCCGCGTCGTCTGTGAATGCTGTGCTACCGATCTCCTTTGTGCTTGGAATCTGCACACTGTGTATCGCGCTGCTGACGAAACAACCTGCGAAAGAAGTGCAGATACAAGTTAAAAAAACCCCTTCACTGAACGCGCTCAAGGATCTCATTCGAATCAAGGATTATCGAATGCTCCTAATCTTTACCCTCACGACGTCGCTATCAACCATTTGTATTAGCAGCTTCCTTTCCAATTTTTTTCATGCCGTCGGTGGATCGTCGGATCAGGTTGCGTTTGCACAGTCCTTTAAGGCGCTGTCAGAAATCCCTTGCTTTCTTTTTGCCCATCTCCTGTTTCGTCGGTATTCAGCGCGGCGGATGCTATTTGCCGGAGGATTTATCTATTGCTTCGTACAGGTCGGGCTATTGCTGTCAAGAACGCCACTTAGCGTTACGTTGTTTTTCGTCCCCGTTGGCATTGCCTATGCCTTGATGCTCATGGCTAAGCTTCAATATACAATCGACATCGTTTCTGCTCGGTATCGGGCGACTGCGATTACGATCATCGGCGCTACCGAGTATGGATTGGCGGCCGTCATAAGCAATCTATATGCCGGTTTTGTGCTGGATCACTATTCAGTTCGAGCGCTGAACGTAAGCGCATTGATCATCTTGGTCGGAGGCATTATAATATTTAGTGCAGTTGAACAACAGAGAAAACCCACCCCACATGAAAACGAATAATGCGAGAGGATAACCTAGGCATGTCGGTGAGAAAAAAAATCCGTATCAGCTTTCATCGGGCATTGACGATCCTGTTAGCTTTGGTTATTTTTGTACCCTGTTATGGTGTGATTCTTTTAATGTTCAGCAATATTCAAAACGACATCAGTGAAGAATTCATCCAATCGCAGCAGCAGGTGTTGTACCAGACATCCCGTGTGCTGAGCACTATCGTCGACAACATCAACGCTTCAACCGCCTATGTGTTTCTTAACACTGAATTAATGCGGACAGTAAGGATCGCCAACAACGATGACGAGACGAAACTTTTATTTGCCAAGGAATCGTTGCGCAAGTTTCTAAGCAACATTTTCACTACCATGTCCGCCATCAATCCAACGATATCGTTAACGCTGTTGGATGGAACAATCATCACCCCTTCAGCCTATCTGACGCTGAACAAACCTGCCACAGAATACGACTGGTTTGCTGATGTCTCAGCCGCGAACGGGACCTCTGTATGGCGGCGTGAATTGGAGGATTTGCACGATAAATTAGGCCTGACCAACTGTGTCACAAGCTCGCGCATCTTGTTATCAGGCAATGCCAATCCACTGGGCATCCTCACTGTATCACTGCAGGATGACCTGTTATGGGAGAAGTTGCAGTCCGAAGACCTGACACAACTGGGCAATATATATTTTGTAGCTTCCAACGGCCAGATCATCTCAGAGCAGATCCATAATGAAGATTTATCCCACCGCAATCAGGTAGATAGTACGTTTGCCCAATGGATAGCTGACGATCATAACGGATACCAGTCTTTCATCATAGAGAATCAAGAACAGGTATTCGTAAATCCGATTCAGCGAACGGACTTCTACTTGATCTATGAGATCGACCGTGAATCAATGCTTGCACAAGTCAAATCACATATAAACAAGACAATCTATTTGATTCTACTCGTCTTTATCATTTTTCTATTGATGACGGTGCTTCTATTCCGTTGGATCACAAGACCGATCAAGCGTTTGGCTAAGGTGATCGGAGAGTTTGGTATGGGCGGATTTCACAGACGTGCCCAACGTTGCATCTTTAAAGAAATCGATCAGCTCTCTGAAGGTTTCAACACCATGGCGTTCCGTATTGAGCAACTGGTCAAGGATATTGAAGTGCAAATAGAGTTGCGTAAGGAAGCGCGCTATCAAATGCTGAAGGCGCAGATTCAACCGCATTTTCTGTTTAACACGTTGAATCACATCCGGTGGATGGCAACGCTTAACGGTGCAAACGCTGTAGCAGACGCCATCGTGCAACTCGGCACGATCCTCAGCTCCACTTTGGGATCAACGTCTCAAAACGACACTTCCCTTCACAACGAGATCAATGTACTGTTGGCTTATGTGCAGCTGCAAAAGATGCGGTACGGAAACCAATTCACCTTCTCGCTGGACGTGCCTGATGAACTCATAAACTGTGCCGTGCCCAAGTTCATTCTTCAGCCAATCATCGAAAATGCGATCATCCACGGCATCCCGTCCAATGTTCACGGCGAAATCCGTTTGGAAGCTTATCGCGAAGAAGATGACTTAATCGTCAAAATTCAGGACAACGGAAAAGGGGTCCCTCAGAATGTTCTTGTCAGCCTGCTGGAGGATGACGTTCCCTCGGACGTCATGGATAAAAAAGTTAGCGGCCTGGGTATCAAAAACATTCATTTGAGACTTAGACTGCTCTTTGGCGAATGTTACGGGTTGACGTTGATCAGTGAGGAAAGTAAGGGATTTACAACGTTGATTCGCCTACCGCTCGTGGAGTTGCAAGAGGAGGAACAGCCATCATGAAACTCCTGATTGTGGAAGATGAACTTCTGGTTCGTGCAGGGCTGCGGGGAATTGCCAACTGGTCAGAACATGGAATAGACCTGCTTGAGGATGCCGTAGACGGTGAGCAAGCGGTTGAGAGCATCCAGTTGGAACGTCCGGATATAGTGCTGCTGGATTTGCGCATTCCTAAACTGGATGGGCTATCAGTTCTGCGAAAAATTAAGGAAAACGGTTATCGCTGCCGTACCATCGTTATCAGCTGCTATGATGATTTTCAAAATGTCCGCGACGCGATGAAGCTAGGTGCTACCGATTATTTACATAAGCTCAATATCCGTCCGTTTGAATTGATTAAGACGATTTTGCGCATCAGAGACGAACTCATTGAGGCAAATCAGCAGAACCCTGACGCCGTAAAAGATTTAAGCGTTTCGCCCAGTCGCTTATCATACCAGTTTTCCGATGTGATGAATGGCGTAATAACCCCCGATCAGATGGACGATCGCTTTGATATAGGCCGTGCGATTGTACTGACAGTGGATTATCCTCACGTCCATTTTCAAAACGTACACGCCGATCTATTTTTAAATCTTGTTCGAGAGACGGTGCGCTCCTTTAACGTTGATTGCTGCATTCATTTAGATAATCAAGGCATGATATATATTGCGCTATTTAGTGTCAGCATTCCTGATCTTCTATTTTCTACGCTGCAAGAACAAATCAAGCTGACAACTACTTGCATCGTCAGTATTGGCGCCGGTTTGTCATGGATGCAGAAAAGTGATTTACTCAATGCCTTTCAAATTGCACGGCAGATTACGCAATACCGTTTTTATAGGGGCTTTGGCCAGCTGCGTCTGTTCGAAACACCAATTTGCTTTGAATCTCTATCGACTCTCAACACCGCCTTGGAGAAAAAACTTGGAGAGATCATTCATGAAAAGCGGTTTTCAGAAACTATTGCCTGCCTACAGGATTTTCTGCAAGAGGTTGGTCGACATGGCAACTACAAGCCAGACTCAGTGAAGGCGTCGTGCATTGATGCCATCAACCTAATCACCCACAGTCTGCCGTCTGTAGGATCTCAGAACGGAAACCGCTTGGATAGCATTCACTCAATCTCCACATGCCAAACCCTTGATGAGCTGTCCGCGTTGGCATGCAGTCATTTACGTGAGATCGTTGATCATATTGACCAAACGACATTGCTTAACCTATCATCGATTGTTGAAAATGCGGTTACCTATATCAATGATCATATCTTTGAAAGGCTGTCGCTTTCCAATCTCGCAACGGAGGTGTCGGTATCCGAGTCCTATCTGAGTACGATTTTTAACAAGGAGATAGGTGAAAGCTGCATTACCTACATCAATCGCAGAAAAATTCAAATTGCACAAAAGCTGTTGACCCAAAACATGCTCGTTTATGAGGTGTCTGAGCATTTGGGCTTTGAAAATAGTAATTATTTTAGCAAAGTATTCAAAAAGTACACTGGTGTTTCACCAGAAAGCTATCGTTCCATGATAGATAATGATCATAGGCCAACGCCCGATTATCATCCTGCAAAATAACTTGTAGCTATTATATCGCGTCATTCATATTTTTTTGCGGTTGTACACGGTGTGGTGTAAATTCCATACAAGAGCCGGCAGGACTCGGGAAGACAATATTTTTTCGTAGCAAACTTAAGTCTATTGGCTATTTGTCGGCAGACTGTTTTGAAAGATGCTTTTGAAAGGGAAGCTTACAGAGAATTGGCGAAAATATTCAAACACTTGATGCCACAGACTATTTAACATTAGTCTGTAAATTGTAAATCATGTGATCAGAGCTTACACGAGTGTACAGGGATGAATCACTACAGGATTTATGCCTGAATGACCGTCCCATCCTTAAACGCAACCCTCACATCGTTCCTGCTGTAGACGGTAACAGAATCAACAAGACAATACCAAAGCTGCTCGTCGAAATCGGAGATTATGTTGCTCTGTTTTCTCAAACTGTCGATGAACGCCTCCATCTTTTCCCGTCGGGTCTTTATGCCTTCAAGACGATCAACGATTTCCGCGATTCGGTGCTTTACCGTCTCAAAACGAGAGACCAGCACTTCGTACCTCTGGCGGTAGTTTTCCTGATCCTGCGTAACATACGCATTTTCGTCCACGCACTGCTGGATCATTTCGGTGATCACTCGCATCTTACTCTGTAATTCGGCATGCTCTTTATCCAAATCGGTTGTATCGAACAGCATCTGCTTCATAGATTCGAAATTAGCGAGGATCTCGTCCTTGTTAACCAGCAACTTGTTGAAAGCAGTCACGAACAATCTCTTGATCTCTTCTTCATCCAGGTGCGGCGTTTTACATTTTTCTCTACCTTTGAATTTATTGTTGCAACGATATATGGTGCATCGATATTGATCAGTTGAGTGCCAGACCTTGGCGCCGTAGAACCCGCCGCACTCTCCGCATATGATACGGCTGGCGAACATTCCTGTTCCGCTGTGACGGTTTGACGATGCTTTCCTGCGTTGTATCTCTGCTTGTACCATATCGAATACTTCTGCTGAAATTATTCCTGGATGGCTGTTCTCAACGTAATACTGCGGGATCTCCCCTTCGTTGGGCTTTCTCTTTTTGCTGAGAAAGTCCACTGTGTAGGATTTCTGCAACAGGGCATCGCCTTTATATTTCTCATTGGTCAGGATGCTCTTCACTGTCCCTGGGAACCAGCAGTCTTTACCGGCAGGGGAAGGGATGCCATCAGCAGTGAGATACTTGGCAATGGTATATGGAGTGGAACCGTCCAGGAATAAACTGTATATCAACCGAACGATTGCCGCCTCTTCCTCGTTCACCTGCGGTGTGCCGTCCTCGCCTTGCTCATAACCGAGAAAACGTCCATACGGCATACTGACCTTCCCATCAGAAAAACGTTTCCGCTGTCCCCAGGTGACGTTTTCAGACAGGGACCGGCTCTCCTCCTGAGCCAGTGAGGACATGATCGTAATCAGCAGTTCTCCCTTGGAATCCATCGTTCGGATATTTTCCTTCTCGAAACAAACCTCGACGCCCTTTTCTTTGAGCTTTCGGATGGTCACAAGACTGTCTACAGTGTTTCGAGCAAACCGGCTGATCGATTTAGTGACAATGAGATCGATTTTACCATGCAACGCATCCTGTACCATGCGGTTGAAACCATCACGGTTTTTGGTGGAGGTCGCGCTGATCCCCTCGTCGGTATACACCCCCGCATAGCTCCACTCAGGATTGGAACGGATATAGTTGGTATAATAATCCACCTGCGCTTCATAGCTGGTGAGCTGCTCTTCATGATCGGTGGAAACCCTGGCATAGCCGGCAACGCGCTTTCTCGACTGGCTTTCTGGGAGGGATGCACTTATAAAACTGGCAGTGGCAGGAATAACGGTTACGGCTCTGGCTTTACTCATTGCGATTCCTTTCTATCGTTCGTTGCCGGGCAAATTCACGCATGTCGGCCGTCCAACTGACAGAACGGGACCGATCAGACCAAACCTTTTGGACGTTATGTCCATCATTAAAAACGAAGGTGAGGGTATTTGCACTTTGCACTAAGATTTCAGCAACCTTATCTGCGAAAATGTGCTCGTCGAACATTTTAATATGGAGAACCTCAGCGGTAGTTGTCATGAGTATTGCTTCTGGAATCCGCTTTGATGGGCAGAATGTCTTGCCTTCCTTCTGATAGGTGGGGCAGATCCAGGATTGATAGCCGCCCGTAGAGCGGCGGTGATAGTTCTTCCCGCATAACCCGCAACGGATGATTCCAGTGAATGGGTA
This sequence comes from Candidatus Limiplasma sp., assembly GCA_963674895.2. Taxonomy (GTDB): domain Bacteria; phylum Bacillota; class Clostridia; order Christensenellales; family Aristaeellaceae; genus CAXXOK01. Next base: position 388,078 of record CAXXCY010000001.1, on the reverse strand, counting down.
TTGCTTTTGTTCCTTATGATCGATCCGATATGCTAATCGGCGTTGTTCCCTGATATTATTGGCCCATTCATAGGTTTCGGCATCAATGATTGCGGGATGTGTATCTTCTGCGAAGTACTTCCTGAGCTGACCGGTATTGGGAATCTCCTGCTTCGTCAGGTGATTGGCAACGAACCGTTTTTGCAGCAGGGCATTCCCGGTATATTTTTCATTCTTGATGATTTCCAAAACTCGCTCACTGCGCCATTCCCTGCCTTGCATGGCGGGAATGCCTAGTTCCCGCAGTTTCTTTGCGATCCTGCCGCTGCCCATGCCGCCGATGTAATCCCTGAAGATCATACGGACGATGGCTGCTTGATCTGGGCTTATCTCAATTCGGCCTTTTTCGATGCAATACCCGTAAAGGAAGCGTAAATTTACGAGTTCTCCGCTGGCAAAGCGTTTGTGAATTCGCCATTTACAGTTTTCTGATACCGATCGGCTCTCTTCCTGCGCAAAGGAAGCAAGAATGGTCAGCATCAATTCGCCGTCCCCGCTCATCGAGCGGATGTTTTCCCGTTCGAAGTAAACCTCTACCTGCAGATCCCGCAGTTCGCGAACTGTTTTCAGCAGATCGACAGTGTTTCGGGCAAAGCGGGAGATGGACTTCGTGAGGATAATATCGATATGCCCATCCCGGCAGTCCTGCAGGAGCCTTTGGAATTCAGCCCTGTTATCCTTGGTGCCTGTGACAGCGTTGTCGGCATAGACGCCGGCATATTCCCAGCCCCGATGCTGCTGGATATATGTGCTGTAATGACTGACCTGAGCGGAGAGTGAATGCAGGCTGGCATCCTTATCGCTGGAAACACGGGCATAAGCGGCAACATGTTTCATGCTGGGCAGGCGTGGTATTTGTGGATCTATTCTGTGTATTTTTGGCATGCAATCTCTCCTTTCCCGGCACCATACATCACTCGAAATCCGCGTAAAGTCAAGGGTTACAGGGCTTCAGGCCCCCCAATACCGGTGTATATTTTAATTTCATCACTTTATCTAGTTTGCCAAATTCTGCTGAAGTGATTAATTCGGAGCGAAGCATGGTACGCGCAATAGCAAGAGTTGCCTGATAGAGCATCTCCTGTCTGAACTGATCTTCTGTCATAGCTGTTGTCTCCTAAAACGGGCGGATACATAACAGGTATGAGAACAGTATTTCCGATTGCGGTTTCCATAACTCACAAAGGATTTGCCGCAGCAGGCACAGGTATAGGAGTAGAGGGCTTTTCGCTTGACCATCTCAGGATGTGAATTCCACCAGTTTATACGGCATGTGTCTGAGCAGAACACACGCTTCTTACGTCCGGGGAGTTGTGATATTGACTTTTGGCAGTTCCTGCAATCGACCTCAACAGAATGAGAGAGCAGGACTTTATTTCCACCGAGTTTATGGCGCCTGCAATAGGATTTGACAGTATTGACTGATAGGTTGAGACTCTTCGCAATTCTTGTATAACCGTATCCCTCATGCCGTAACTTGCGAATCTGTTGTTGCTGAATTTCGTACATGCCCCGTGACCTCCAAAAAATAGTCCTCACTCTATAGCCACGGGAAATGACGAATTTGAGGATTTTTGAGGAATAATCTTTCAAGTGTGATCTTCGCCTGCTCCATTACTGACTGATAGGTTCCTCGGCTGGGTACTGTGTTGAGTTTTATATTGTCATTGCATTTGTTGTGCAGCGGTAGATACCCTGCGGTATCTTTTGTCGTTCTGACAACCTCCTAAAACCTTGTGTCCGTATAGACTGCCGCGTTCTCTGCAGATGATTTTTCAGCAATGAGCCGACACAGTGACCAGACATTCTAAGCTCTTTTCTGTGTTCATGCTCGGCTTGCACCGCATCAAACTCATCGAGATGGATAATGACTGGTGATTGCCTTCAATGTAATATTGCAGTATATGTGCGGTGTTCTTCATCATTTTCTTTTTCTGGAAATCGGCGCAGTAAGCTTTCTGCATGAGCGTGTGGTGAAGCGCATAGTCATGATTATCGGATGATATGTCAGTTTCTGACAACGAAATGCATGACGCATATTGTTTGGATGAGTGTTTTCTTCCGGTGATAGAATCCGGGATTGCCTTTCTATACCGAAATGTTCTTCTTGCCTGCTAATTGGAGAAATGGTATACTAAATTCAGATTTTGTTTTTTGTTGGAGCCGGTCCGCAGCTGCCGCTATCGATCGCGGCGCATGAACGGACAATAGAGGAGGATGGCCGATCTATGGAAGCGGGAAGCGGTATGAGCAACCAGGTTTACGAACACCTGAAAGACATGATACTTTCTCAGCAGTTGAAACCGGGGGATCGGATTCCCGAAGCGAAACTTGCCGACCGGTTCGGTTTCAGCCGAACGCCGATTCGGGAGGCAATCAAACAGCTGGCGAACGATGGAATCGTTACGCTTTACCCGAACCGGTTCGCGGAGGTGGCCGTGTTCCCCGATGAATGGCTGCAGGAAGTGGGGGTCGTACGGCTTGCGCTGGATACGGTTGCGGTTCACCTTGCGATTCTTTACGGCAGCAACTACGACTATTCCATGATGGAAAAATACAACGACCTTTGCCTGACCGCCACCAAGGCGGGAGATATGGCGGCGCGGATCAAAATGAACTGTGCTTTTCACCTGGAATTAAGCCGTATCGGAAAAAATGTTGAGCTCTACGAAATACAGAGGCGCCTATACTTGAAGCTGGAATTCGTGCAGGCGCGCCATTATGACAACGTGGAAACGGAGGGCGAACAGTACAGGCAGCACAAGGAGATGATCCATGCACTATACGCCAGGGATGAAAAAAAGCTGATCTCTTTGCTGGCGACGCATGAACATCATTTTCATCATTTGGATACCGATCCCGCCGTCATTCATAACATTCGCTCCCTTTTTGCTCCGATCCCTTCGGGCGGCCAAACGGCGGAAGAATAGGAGGGCTGCATCATAAGCCTGCGCGCATATCGGCCGCAGGCATAATTTTTTTATTTAAACAAGCGGGAGGAGATTGCCCCGAGAACGATGTATAGAATATGGTGAAGCGGTCGACACGAATAAATAATAGAATACAATTATAATAATAGTATTGACTTCCGACAAACTGTATGGTAAGCTCACCATACAGGCAGTCGTTCAACTAAAAAAGGAGGTTATCCAATGAAAAAATCTATTATCGTTGTCATCTGTCTCGTTTTCTCTCTCATGATTGCTTCCAGCAGCTTTGCCGAAGGTATTATCAGTTTTGGTACCGGTTCTGTTGGGGGCACCGACAATGTGGTGCTGGAGGCCCTTTCCTCGGTGGTTAATAAGTACACCGACCTGCGCACGGCCACCGTTACGACTTCGGGCGGCGCGGAAATCATCTACCTGATCGAATCCGGCGACGTACAGGGCGGGTATTCCGGCACCATCGACCTTGTGAACGCCACAAACGGCGCGCCGCCCTTCGAAGAAGCCATTCCCGTAGAAAACATGCTGCAGGGCTTCGGATTTGTGACCTGGGCGCTCCCGATCATCGTCATGGACGGGTCCGATATTCAGACCTACGAGGATCTGGCAGGCAAGCATATCGGCTTCCCGCCGGCTGCCAGCAGCTCGACGGCGGCGGTCAACCTCGTGTTTGACGCCTACGGCCTCACGGGGAATTGCACCATCGATTACTTTACCTGGTCGGAAGGCTTCACGGCGCTGAAGGACGGCCGTGTGGACGCGTTTGTCGGCGTGTATGCCAACGGGACCCCCATTTCCGGCATCATCGAAATTGAAGCCACCAAGCCCATCCGCGTGCTGAACATGAGCCCGGAAATCGCGGCCGAAGTCAAAGCCATGAACGACGGCGTAGGTTCCGCCACCGTCACCAGCGAGCAGTGCGCTACCATTCCCGAAGGCGAAGCCTATCTTGCCGCTTCCAACTCCGGCGTAGTCATTTTCAATGCCGAGCTCAGCGAAGAAGACGTGTACACATACACCAAATGCACGCTGGACCACCTGGGTGATCTGCAAACCATCTCCACATATTTTGACAAATTCCTGGACGTCGCCGTATCCGTATGCGTGGAGAGCGTCCCGTTCCATCCCGGCGCAGCCAAAGCCCTAAAAGAGGCGGGTCTCTGGGAAGACCGTTTCACCGTTTACGGAGAATAGAAACACGAAACGCTGAAGCGTTGAACAACGGCTATGCGAGCGCTTCGATGGCGAAGCGCTCGCAACATTATGAAAGGTGGAAGTATTCTCAATGACCGAGGTTGCAGGGAATACGGCGGAAACCAAGTCATTCTTCTGGGTGGATCGTCTCACTACGGTTGTTGCCATTGTGATGAGTATCTATCATCTGTGTGCGGCCAATATGATTATTTTTTCCGCCGAACAGCATATCAACCTCCATATTGCGTTTTCGCTTGTGATCATTTTCCTGCAGACGATCAAGCTGAAAAACGGGAAAAGCAAATTTCGAAGCGCCCTCATGATCTTTCTGCTGCTGGTGAGCATCGTGACTGCCGTCTATATCCACATCAATTCCGCGCGGTTTCAGATGGCAATCGGGAGGCAGCCGTTTGACAAGGTATTCTCCGGAGCGGTTTTCCTGGTCGTCATACTGCTTTCGACCAAAATTACATGGGGCTGGGTCATCCCCTCCATCGCGCTGCTTGCGCTTCTTTATGGCTACTTCGGCCCCTATATGCCGGGCGTGTTCTTTCATTCGGGGCTGAGCCTGCCGCGCCTGATCACCTACGTAACCACCAATTTTACGGGCGTATATGGAATGCTTGCGTCGGTTTCAGCCAATACAATCGTATTGTTTACCATATTCGGCGGTCTGATGGAAGCGTTCGGAGCGATCAGCACGATCATGAACGTCGCGATGATCGCCAGCACAAAAATCCGCTCGGGCGGTGCGCAGGTCGCGGTGCTGTCCAGCGGACTGATCGGTTCCATTACGGGGAGCGTGGCGGCGAATATCACGCTAACGGGCACTGTATCGATCCCTCTGATGAAGAAGCGCGGCTACCCGCCGGAGTTTGCCGCGGCCTGCGAGGCGACGGCCTCCACCGGCGGCGCGATCCTGCCGCCCGTGATGAACGCGGCCGCGTTCATCATCGCTTCGTGGACGGGAATTCCCTATATCTATATCGTGGCCGTCGGCGTTGCGCCCGCGCTGCTGTACTATCTGGGCATTGCGTTAAGCGTGTATATCAAGGCGCTGAAGCTGGGTGACGAAAAGGTGCAAACCGAGATGCTGCCTCAGTTTCATAGGGCGTTCGGGAAATTATCGATGTTTATCGTCCCGGTGATTGTGTTGGTCGTGCTGATGATTTTGAGCTACTCTCCGCAAAAGGCGCTCTTTGTCGCCATCTTGACGCTCATCGGCCTGGGATTGCTTCTGGAGCTGATCGGCAAAGAAAGCGGCGGCCCGGTACGGGCGCTGGTAAGCTTTGTGAAAAAGATGCTGGCGGGCTTTGCCACGGGCGGCAAAACCGTGGCGGGCATTGCGGTCTGCATGGCGACGATGGGCTGCGTGGTGGAGATTCTGACCGCGACCGGCCTGCCTTCCAAAATATCGCAATTCGCACTGTCTGTCGCGGGAAACAGCATGTTTCTCCTGGCTGCGATGGTGGCGGTCACCTGCCTGATTTTCGGAATGGGCATGCCCAGCGGCTCCGCCTATATCCTGGCCGCGCTGCTTGGCGCGCCGGCCCTGACAGTTTTCGGCGTGCCGTTGATCGTGGCGCATTTCTTTGTGTTCTACTATGCGGAATTATCCGCCATAACGCCGCCGGTGGCAATCGGCTGCCTGGTCGCGTCCGGTTTGGCAAAGGCGAAGTTCATGAAAACATGCTTGATATCCATGCGTTTGGCGATCGGCGGTTTCGTATTGCCGTTCCTGTTTTTATACCGTCCGTCCATCCTGCTGCAGGGGGCCTGGTATGAAACGATATGGTCGGTGTTCATCGTTATGGTTTTCCTGTTTATGTTCATCGTAGCGGTGGAAGGCTTCTTTATGCAGAAGATGAAGTGGCAGGAGCGCCTGCTTGCGGCGCTGGGGGCGGTTTGCTGCTTAATGCCCATCTATGTGATGGATTTTATGGGTATCGCGTTCACCATTGCGTTGATTATCTGGCACCGGTACCGTTTCAAAAGAAACAACCCGTCCGGCCCTGCGCTGCAGGAGGCATAGAGGGATGCACCGTGTATTCTTGATCGCCACCATGGATACGAAGGCTGCCGAGGCCCGGTTTTTCCGCAAGGAATTGGAAAAGCGGGGCATGCGCGTGACGCTTGCCGACGCCGGCAACCTGTCGCCAAGCCCGCCGGATGCGGAGATCACGCAAAACGATGTGCTGGGCGGCGATCTGGAGGCCGCGAAACGTGCGCAAACACGCGCCGATGCGAGTGCGCTCATCATCCGCGGGCTGAAGCGCGTCACTCTGGAACAGTATCAATCGGGCAGGCTGGACGCGGCGGTTTCTTTCGGCGGCTCCGGCGGCACGGCGCTTGCGGCCGCCGCGATGAGTGTACTGCCTCTCGGCGTTCCCAAGGTGATCGTCTCTACAATCGCTTCGGGCAATACTCAGCCGTATCTGCACGGCAGGGATATACTTCTCATCAATCCGATCGCGGATCTGCAAAGCCTCAATCCCCTCACACGTCATGCGCTGGCGCAGGCGGCCGCCATCGTAGCCGCCATGCTGACGGTTCCGCCGGCCGATTCGTGGGTCAGGCCCGCTATCGCGATCAGCGGTTTCGGCGTAACGACGCCCTGTGTGGACGCATGTGTGGAAGCGCTTGACGCCGCCGGGTACGATTCGATCGTTTTTCACGCGCGCGGGGACGCAGGCGGAAAGCTGATGGAAGAGATGATCGCGCAGGACCGCTTCGCCGGCGTATTGGACCTGACCACAAGCGAGATCACCGACGAGGTTTGCGGCGGGATATACGCCGTCGGGGAGCAACGGCTGCGCACGGCCGCGGAGCGGGGCGTTCCGTACGTCGTAACCCCGGGCGCGCTGGAGATGATCAATCTGGGCAGCGAGGATACGCTGACCGACGCGCAGCGAAAACGCGTGCTCTACCGGCACAGCCCGTCCTCGGTGAAAATGCGCGCCAATTCCGGCGAAATGCGCCAATGCGCGCGGGTGATTGCGCAGCGGCTGGACCAAAGCAGGGGCAACGTGGCTTTTCTCGCGGCGGAACGCGGGTTCTCAGCCGTGAACGCCGAGGGCCGGATATTCTATGATTCCGAGGCGAACGCGGCGTTCCTGGAGGAAATCGAAGCGTTGCTTCCGGACCGCATTCCCGTGACCGTGCTTGACTGCCACCATAACGACCGTGTTTTTGCCGAGGCTTGCGTCCGAACACTGATGAAGCTGATCGCCGATAAGAAAGAGGGAAGCGTATGAGCGAGAAACAACAAATCATCGCGAACTTGCGGGAGAAGATTGCGCGAAACGAGCCCGTCGTCGTTACGTCCGCGGGAGCGGGCCTGATTGCGCGATTGGAAGAAAAAAGCGGGGCCGATCTGATCGTCGTGTATAACTCCGGCCGCTACCGGATGAACGGCATCGCGTCCATCGCGGGCAACCTGCCCATCGGCGACGCCAATCAGATTGTGTTTGAAATGGGCCGCGATCAAATCCTGACGGCGGTCAAGCATACGCCCGTCGTTGCCGGCATCTACGGCGTGGACCCGACGCGGGACATGCGGCGGTTCTTGGAAAGCCTGTGGCAGCTTGGGTACCGCTGTGTGATCAACTTTCCGACGGTTGCAAAATTATCGGGACCCATACGGCAGGAACTGGAACAAGTCGGCCTGGGTTTTGAAAAGGAACTGGAAAGCCTGAAGCTTGCTTCGGAACTCGGTTTTGTGACCCTTGCCTATTGCTATAATCCGAAAGAAGCCGGAATGCTTGCCAAAGCGGGCATCGACATCATCGTGTCGCATGCCGGCCTAACGGCGGGCGGGACCGTGGGCGCGAAGAACACAGCTACCCTGGATGAGGCGATTGCGGTGACGCGCACCATTCTGGATGCCGCAAAAACCGTCAACCCGGACATGATTCCCCTTTGCCACGGCGGTCCCATCGTTACGCCGGAAGACGTGGCGCGCGTACTGAAAGAAACCTGCGCGGTTGGATTTGTCGCCGCGTCAAGCGTGGAACGCATCCCTGTGGAAACTGCCGTCGTCTCGACGATCAAGGCACTCAAGAGCGTGAAAAAATGAAACAGCGCCGACTGAAATTACTCCTGTTTTATGGTTCGCTGGCCGTGCTCGCAGGATTGTGCATCGCTTTGCCGAACGCTGATTCCAACGGAAACCGGGACGTAATCATGGCGTCCGCTTTGCTGGTGTTTGCCATTGTCAACTGGATTTTGGAAACGGCGCCGATTGCCGTTACGGCGTTTGCCGTGATCGCCATGGTGCCGTTTTCGGGCCTCATGACTATCGAAGAAACCATCCGCAGCAGTTTCGGCAATTCCATCTTCGGGTTTTTTCTGGGCGTACTGCTGCTAAGCTATGCGTTTCGGACAACGAATTTGGGAAAGCTGATCTCCAGAGGCATCTTCACCCTTTTCGGCCGCAAGCCGAAAGCGATTTTGCTGGGTGTGATGATTGCGGGAGCGCTATTGGCCATGTGGATCACAGAAGTTGCCGCGGCGGCTATTATTTTTCCCATCGTGCTTTCCATCTGGGATAAAACAGCCGCGCGAAGCGACCACGGTACGCTTGGCAAGGCGATGATGCTGGGCGTCGCCTGGGGCTGCGCCTTCGGCGGCGTGGCGACCCCTATCGCGACCGGAGCTAACCTGGTTGCGCTCAGCTATCTGAAAACGTATTGCGGGATCACGGTTTCGTTCGGACAATGGATGCTCGTCGGTGTTCCGATCTGCGTTTCGCTGATCCTGGTCGGATGGATTATCCTCAAACGGCCGCTGAAGGATCACGACGAGTTGGATGCGCATTCGGAACCGATCGAATTCGGCGCGCTTGAGAAACGGGTTGCCGTGGTTTTTGCGGCCGCGGTCCTGCTTTGGATATTCGGGGGCCAGATTGGATTAAGCAGCCATCACGTGGCTATTCTGGCCGCATTGTCGCTGTTTCTGCCCGGAGTGGAGATCGTCGATTGGAAGACGGCGATCCGCAATATCGATTGGGATTCGATTTTTCTGATTTCCGCCGGCGTTCTCATCGGCGATATCCTGTTTACGTCGGGCGTGGCGCGGCAGCTGGCGCAGGTATTCTTTATACCGGGCATGCTGCACGGCAACCTGTTCCTTCGGGGCGCCTACATCGTGCTATCGGTGTCCGTTTTAAAAATCATGTTTTCCAGCAACACGGTATCGGGCGTGGTGCTGGTGCCGATTATGATCTCGCTGGCCGCGGCGACCGGATTGTCCGCGTGGGGGCTGGTCGCTCCCTGCATTTTCTCATCCGCGTTATCGCTTATCGTTATTTCCAGCAGTCCCGTGAATGTAATTCCGTATTCCTCCGGCGCGTTTTCGCCAAAGGACGTGGCCCGCAACGGGATACTGATGACGTTGTGCGCCGCCGTTATCATCGGAGGCTGGCTGGCACTGTTCAATGTTCATTGATTGAATCTATACCGAAATATAGTAGGATTCGCATTTTCCGGCTGCGTGTATATCGAATTTACAGCAGAATTAGGAGATTTATACCACGGTAATCAGTGATAAACCTTGAGATAATGATCAAAAAAGTTTTCTAAATAGTTTGGGAACTACTTTGAGGCTAAAGATATAGTAAACACATCGACAAGCATCAAGGTTCGCCGAGGCTCTCAGCCATCATGCTTTAGTCACAAGAGTGGCATCTTGGATTGTAAAAATCGCTGTTAAAATTTTCGATTTTTACCTTGAGCCTAGACCAAATTGTGGGTGCATCTTATTCTACAATATGATCAGACCGCAGCGTTTCAGAGAAGATTTTGTATTAAAAGAACGGCGGCCGTTAGAAACGGTCGCCGCGTGCTTTATGGTATTGATGCAACGTTGTATTAATCGGTTAAAGTCAAGTATTGTTGTCCTTTTACTTCGCCGTAGTTCTTGCATGTCATGTAGTCAGATGGGGTGGGCTTGCATAAATTGTCTGAATTGCATGCCGAAATTCAGGAGTTGCATTCCGCTTTCTTTTGCGTGCTGGAGCAGCAGGCCTACGGTCTCCGCTTCGTGATTAAAGCGATAGATCGACCACGGGTGCATGACCGGTGAATAATAGGCGGCGCCATGCCCGACGGCATAGTCCATCCCCTTGCGATAGATGGCCGCTTCCTGCTGCGGGGTTTGCGGCGGCTTTTCGGGATATCCCCAAGGAAGTGAGGGCGGCCATGCCGTGGGGCAGAAGTTGTAACCTTTCAAAACATTGTCATGCCAGTCGTGCGCCGGAAGCTCGGCGATCGGACGCAGAATGTCCTCCCCGTCATACCAATACGGTTCACTCAACTCCGATGGAACCGTGTCTCCCCGCCCCATCAGCTTTGTGCTTACATAGCGGATTCCGTTATCCCACAGCATTCTCAGCAACTTGGTTTCTCCACGGATACCGTTGTAAAAACCGCAGGGAGAGCGAAAGCCGAGGATCGGCTTGTGAAACGTATCCCCAATGATCTGAATGCTTTTCTCGATTTGTTCACGCAGCTTCTCATCGTTGGGAACGTTGGACCCGAGGCTTTTATGGGGTTTGACCAGCTCGTGCGAATAGGTATGCGAACCGACTTCAAAAAGAGGGTCGTCCAGCAGCTGTACAAGCTCTTCAGCCATTTCTGGCTGGGCCAGCAGTTCGCCGACCAGAAAGAATGTGGCGGGTGCGTTGTACTTCTGATGTTGTTTGACAATGCTTCGTACGCCGTTGATACAGCGGAGACTCTCCGTATCGTATGCTGCAACATAATTTGTCATCTGACGGTTCCTCCTGTTTCGGTTGCCGAAATCAATATACGTCTTTCCAGTCGTCAATGTTGGTGCTGTCGAATTTGAACGGCGCGCCCATCATAACCTGTGTCCCGCCGTCGTCACTTTCAATAATCGTCATCTCGCCTAGCCGGCCGGCTTCATACGTTTCGCCTACGGCGCCGGTAATCGTTCCCTCGACGGCCGCCATCGCTGTATACGCCGTGAAGTAGCCCATATCGATTGGGTTCCACAGATACATCCATTCACAGGCACCGTTGTGAATGTATTCCGCCATTTCGGAGGGCAATCCAAGGCCGGTCAAATGCAACTTACCCTGCAGGCTCTTGTCGGTAATGACCTTGGCCGCGGCAGCAATACCGACGGTCGTCGGCGCGATGATGCCCTTGAGATTGGGATAGGCCTTGAGCAAACCTTCCGTTTCCGACACGCTCTTGTCGCGAAGGTCGTCGCCGTATACCACTTTCACTAATTCGATATTGGCATACTTGGGATCCTTCAATTCCTCTTTCATCCATCCGATCCAGAGATTCTGCCCTTCAGATTCTGCCGTAGCGCTGACGATGGCGATTTGACCGCCTTCTTCGCCGAGCATTTCAGCAATCGCCTGTACTTCGACACGGCCGATCAGTTCGGGGTCCGCCTGCGTCGTATTCGTTACGCGAACCGACGGGTCAACCGGAGAATCCCAGGAAATAATTTTGATGCCGTTCGCCTTGGCCTTCGCCAACGCCGGAGTCAATGCGGCGGCGTCCGTTGCGGGGATCGAAATCGCATCGACCTTCTGCGCGATCAGCTCATTGACTGCCTGTATCGCAAGTTCTGCGGTAGGCTCGGCCGGCTGTTTGATGATCGCCGTATAGCCTGCCTCGCTGCACGCCTCCTGAAAGCCTTCCACGATCTTATTGGCATACGGGTTGCCAACGTTGCGCGTGATTAGGGCGATGGTCCCGCCCTCGGCAAAGGCACTTGTGAAAACGAGTGTTACCATGGTCAAAACAGCTAGCATTCCAAGAATCTTTTTCATTGTTCTTCCTCCTTGTTTTTTAGGTATACTGTTTGGGAACATTGCAACCGATCTTATGCGGACTTTACCTCCTTTCCCATAAGTTTTCGCGCACTTCTGGTGTCCGAGGCATAATGTATGCTGTTGGCAATCCCATCGGATACCAGAAGCAGAATGCCGAGGATAATGGTCATCACCTGCGTAGGGATATTCACCAAACCCAGGCCGAAGTTCATCAGCCCGATGAGAAATACGGCGAATACCGACCCCAGCAGATTCCCTTTCCCGCCTACTGTGCTGAACCCGCCCAATACAGCCATGGCGATCACGTCCATTTCATAGCCGGTCGCCATGTTCGGGCGCGTGCTGCCCGTTTTGGACGCCAAAAACAAAGCGCCGACGCCCGAAAGAAAGCCCATCAGGCCATAGCAGGCGAGCAGTACGTTATTGTCGTTAACGCCTGAGAACCGCGCGGCAAGTCTGCCGGCCCCGATGGCGCGAACCTTGCGCCCGAAGACGGACTTTCGCATCAGAAGCGCCAGAAGAACCGCTGCGATCAGAAATACGATCAGCACAAAGGGAACCGGACCGACGTTTCCCCACGAAAGAAAGGAAAACCAGCCGGGGAATTTGCCCGCTCCTTTGTCCTCCAGAATAATGGACGCGATTCCGCGGAAAATAATCATGGTGGACAGCGTAACGATCATGGAGGGCAATTCGTGAAACCGCGTGATGAGAAAGCCGTTGATCAGCCCGCATACCGTCGCCGTGCCCAGGCACAGGAGCATCGCAAGCGGCATGGGAACGCCGCTTCCTGCGTTGTAGCTGACACCCATAACGACCGCCGAAAGCGCGATGATCGAACCGACCGAAATATCGATTTGTCCCGCCATGAGGATAAAGCTCATCGCAAGCACGAGAAAACCCTTGTCCAGGAAAATCTGAAAGGCGCTTGAGAGATTGGGGATATTCAGGTAGATATCGCTGATGGACATATTGATGATATTGACGCCGACCAGCAGAACAAAGAGCCAGAACTCCCATCTTTTACTTATATCTTTTAAGCAGCGTTTCATGATTTCACCCGCCTTTCCAGCGTTCGCCTCTCGGAACTGCGCCTGATGAGCGTGTTGGCAATCACGGCAATCAGGATTACGACCCCCTGAATTGCGTTTTGCCAGAAGGAGGATACGTTGATGATCGGCAATCCGTTGCTGAGAATACCCATAATCAGGCCGCCGAGAAATACACCGAGCACCTTCCCTGATCCGCCTGTGATGCTGACCCCGCCCAACACACAGCTGGCAATGACCGTCAGCTCATAGTTGCGCGCCGAGTCAGACTGGGCCGACGCAAATTTGCTGGCCCATAAAACTCCGCAAAGCCCGGCCATGGTCCCCATTAGCATGTAGGCGACGACGGTTACGCGGGCAATGTTTATGCCAGTGACAACCGCTGATTTCGGGCTGCTTCCGATGGCATACATGCGCCGTCCAAGCGTCATATGCGTGCTGAAATAATAGGACAGCAGCAGCACGACGGCGGCGATCAGGATTAAATGATTGACGCCGAGTAATTTTCCGACGGCGATGTTCTTGAACGAATCGCTCATTTGGTTTGCGCTGACCCATTGTCCGCCGCTGATCAGGAAGGTGGCGCCGCGCAAAATGTAGGCCATGCTCAGCGTCGCGATGATGGGCGAAATGTGGGCTCTGGATACGAGTATGCCGTTTACCGCGCCGCAAATCGTACCCAGCGCAGTGCCTATCAGGATGATGACGATAGGATGAAGGCTGTTGTCCGCCGCCAGCGCCATGGATGCGATCATGCCGGAAAAAGCCAGGACCGCACTTACGGACAGATCGATCCCGCCGACTATCAGCACCCGCATCATTCCGGTTCCTAGGATGAGCAAAATAGAGGTGTTTCTCAGGAGGTCGTAGATATTATCCCCGCTGAGGAAAGCAGGGTTGATAACGGTGATCACCGTACAGATGAACAGGGTGATCACAATCATGCTCAGCTCCCGCATGTTCAGATAATTCTTGAGCCATGAACGCAGGTTGCTGGTATTCATGAATTCGCACCCTCCTCTTCAAACATGGCGGCGGCCAGGATTTTTTCAGAGGTGGCTTCCTCGCGCGTCATACAGGCGCTGACGCGCCCCCGACGCATTACGACAATCCGATCGCTCATACCGAGAACTTCATTCATTTCCGAGGAAATCAACAATATGCCGTAACCCTTTTCCGCCAGTCCGCGCATGATTTGATAGATCTGCGTTTTTGCGCCAACGTCAACCCCTTTCGTTGGCTCGTCAAGAATCAGGAGCCGCACGTCCTGGCACATCAGCTTGGCGATGCAGACTTTCTGCTGGTTGCCGCCGGAAAGCGACTGCACAAGCGCGTCGGGTCCGGAAGTTTTGATGTTCAGCTCGCTGATTAGCTTCAAAGCCTTGCTTCTCTCCATTTTTGAATTAAGCATCCGAAATCGGGGCGCAAAAGAATCCAGGTTGGCAAGCGATATGTTGGTGTCAACGCCCCAGGTAAGAATCAATCCCTGCGTCTGGCGGTCTTCCGGCAAATAGGCGATTCCCTTTTTGATTGCTTCGGCCGAATTTCTGGCAAAGATCCTGCGACCGCACAGATATACGCTGCCACTGTCATAACCGGCGATACCGTAAATGGATTGGCAAACCTCGGATCTTCCCGCGCCCACTAAGCCGGTCAGCGATACGATTTCTCCCTTGCGCACATTCAGCGAAACATCCGAAAAGACGCCCGTGTGGGTCAGCCCTTCAACCCGAAGGATTTCCTCGGAGTCCGGTTCTCCGTGCGTAGGATATATTTGATCCAGCTCGCGTCCGACCATCGCCGTGGACAGCTGCGTGAGCGTAATGTCCCGGATATCCCAGGTGCCGATGTACCGTGCGTCGCGCAGGACGCTGACGCGGTCCGCGAGGGAAAATACGTCCTCCGTGCGATGCGAGATCAGCATGATGGAGGTTCCGCCCCTAGCCAGTTTGCGGATAATCTCATAAAGTTCCTCACATTCGGTTTTCGACAGCGAAGCGGTCGGCTCATCCATGATCAGAAGCTCCGCATTTAGGGAGATTGCCTTCGCGATTTCAACAAGTTGCTGCTGCGCGACGGAGAGCGTCTTCATTGTCGTGCGGGGGTTGAGCTCCAGGTAAATATCCTTGAGGTAGCGCGCAGCCTGCCTGTGCATGGCCTGCCAGTCAAACCGGCGGGAATACCGCTTGAGCAATTCGTGCCCCATGAAAATGTTTTCCGTCAGGCTTAAATCCGGATACCCTGTCACGTGTTGGTGCACGGCCGCGATGCCGAGCTTGCGAGCATAGACGGGATCAGGGATCCGGGTTTCGTTGCCATGCCAAGTGATTTGTCCCGCCGTAGGCTGGAAGACCCCCGTAAGAATCTTCACGAGCGTGGATTTTCCCGCGCCGTTTTCCCCCATGAGCGCGTGCACTTCCCCTGGGCGCATGTCGAAAGCGACGTCGTCCAGTGCCTTCACGCCCGGAAAAACCTTCGTAATGCCCTTCATTTCCAATATAATTTGCATCCCGTCACCCCCTGTCCATCCGCTGCGCTAAATTTGAACGCAATCAAAGCCCATCGATTCAGCGAAGGTTTTCAGCTCGAAGGACACATCCCCCAATCCCAGCGCAATATGGTGGGATGGAGCCTGCTGGCACCAATCGTTAAAAAACTCGCCGATGGGTTTCTTGACGCGGATACGGCAGTTCGGATTGCCGATATTCAGAATGTCGCCCTCTATGGTTTCGCAGACCGTATAGATCATTTTGAAACTCCTGTCCGTTCCAAACTGGCTCAGGTTGAGCAGTGTGCAGGGCCCCTTCTGAATATTGAAATCGATACCAAGGCCGTCCCCGGTTTTGCCGTGGTGCACATCCAGAAACTGGAGCGTTGGCTTTTCGGCGGCAACATTGATATTGCTCGGCCCGTCGTGCCCGACCATGATAAAATTCTCAACGTAATCAAGCGAAAAGAACTCCAAAAACATGCCGCCGCCGCCCAGAAGGTTGAGAATCTTCATCGCCATAGCCGTTTTGATATCGCCTTCGGTTACGCCGGGTATCCCCAGGGATGCAAGCCGCGATACCGCCAGCGCCGCCTCGGAGCGCAGCGTCGTGATCTCCGGTTTAACGCCCCACCAGTAATAGCCGAAGGCGTCTAGATGATGGCGCGTCACAACCAGGTCGAAAGCGATGGCGATCTTTGCGGATTCCCACAGATGATCGTTGGTCACGGTTTCATCCATATTGTACATTTTTCGGAATTGCGCGATCATATCCGCGATCTCGTGATCGCGCACGCCTCGGTAAGTCTCTTCAATTTCTTCGATTTCCGGCCTCACAAGCAGCCGCCCGGTTGACTGCAGCAACCGGTGTTCGTCGATGGGCATATCGGTCATATTCGTGTAGGTGTTTCCGATTACGCCAAAACACATGCCGCGGAATGCGCGTGCTGCGGCCGCACCCATCGCGTCGCGCATGAGGCGCTTCCATATTTTTTCATCTCCGAAATATCCGCTGATGACTTCAAATTCTCTGTGAAATGTCGTAAGCGTTACAGCGTATTCTGGGATGCAGCAGGGGCCTTCGTGATGAAGGTAGAGCGCGGTATCGGCATGCCTGTAATCATAGGCGGCGTCTTCGTGCGCGTTCAACAGGCGAATCGGCACCTGTATGTCCTTGACAACCGGCGCTATCATCATTCCGGTCGTATAGCCCAGCGGAAATATGACCAGCAAATCGATGTTGCCCGCAAGGAAGCGGTCTCGGGCTTCCACGGCGCGCTCATAGGTATCCACCAATCCAATGTTCACGATCTCGCCGATGGACGACATATGCCCGATCAGTTTTTCCGTCATCCTGTCGCCCATCTCTTTGAGATGGGGAAATTGTCCCCAGTACATCTTATGACCCGTGACAAGAAGCCC
Source organism: Candidatus Limiplasma sp. (assembly GCA_963674895.2). GTDB lineage: Bacteria > Bacillota > Clostridia > Christensenellales > Aristaeellaceae > CAXXOK01. The sequence goes on along the minus strand of CAXXCY010000001.1, from coordinate 371,131 downwards.
GATACGCGGTACAGGCGGCTTCAGCGGTCTGCGCATATGATTACCCTCTCGCTTTCCAAATAATTGATGTTAAACGTTTACTTTTCCGTGAAAAAAATTATCCGGTTTTTTGGACGACCGAAAAACGGTACACCACTTCCCCGTGGATACATTCCGCGCGGGCCGGCTCACCTGCAATGAGTTCCAGAATCATTTTCATCGCGTTCTCCCCCATCGCTTGCTGATTCTGCGATACGGTCGTTAGCGGTGGATCGCAGAAATTCGTAAAGGGCAGGTTATCGAAGCCGACAATGGAGAGATCCTGCGGAACCCTGACGGACAGCTGCCTTGCGGCTTTGATGGCCGTGAAGGCCGCCCAGTCCGAAATGACAAGCATAGCGCTGAATCTGTGGTTAGAAAGGATGCTGCGCATCAGCCGATAGCTGCCTTCGTAATCGCTGCGCATCAGTTCAGAATCGAAGAAAACCAGCGATTCGTCAAACCTGATTCCGCATTCTTCCAGCCCTCTCCGGTAGCCTTGGTAGCGGTCCCTCAGCGTGTCAAACTGAAGGGGCGCGGACACGTAGGCAATGTCCTTATGGCCGTGGTCCGCCAAATATTTCACGGCGTCGCAGCAAAGGTCATCCACGTTGACATACACACGGGATATTCCCTGAATATCCGTGGTAGACTCAATCATAACAATCGGCACGGACCCGAACAGTTCCCTGATATTGCGCTGCTCTCCAAGCAATCCGGTCGCAATTACAATACCGTCGTAGTTTTTATCCCGAATCAAAGAAAGATTGTATTCCTGAATTTTCTGATTCGACTGCGAACTCAGCCACGTAACAGAATACCCTTTTTCCATCGCGATGGTGTTCATACTGCTATAGATGACAGCGTAGAATTCATCGATCTGAGGGGTTAACAGTACGATGCTGTATGAACACCGTTCTTTCAGGCTTCGCGCAATCATATCAGGTTTATATTGTAATCTTTCGATCGCCGCCTCGACTTTCTTTCTGGTCTTTTCGCTGTATGAGGTATTGGTTTGATTAATGACACGGGAAACGGTAGCAATGGAATAACCCGTCTCCCTTGCAATATCGATAATTGTTGGTCTGGGTTGCACATACTTTTTATGCATTTAAATCCTCGGCCGTATTAACATAGTAAACGTTTACCCTTCAAGTTTTTTAATCTTATCATACTTTTATGAGCATGTCAACTAAAATAGTATATGGTTAGAACCATATTGGCTGAACATACATCAAAGGGGGTAGGAGCAGAAGTCTTGGCGTGCATTATATGATTTATACTCGATGGATGCACCATTATATAATACTATTGCTTCTTACCATTAGCACAAAAGCGCCCCGACAAGCATCAAAGCCTGCCGGGATTCTATGTGTTATTCTTCAGTTATATCCGCAGCCATCGTCTCCGGCACCTTTCCCTGCTCCGCGTGTAGCGCACCCACAGCTGCTGTGATGGCATTCATGATCGTCGTCACATCGATCTTCCACCCAAGCGCGGCAACCCACGATTTCAGTAACGCGACGGCTTTATCAAACTTAACCGCACCGGTCCCGCCGCCATAGGTTTCTTCCATCAGATACACGTACTCGAGTGCCTTTTTCACCAGCCAGTGATCCTTGACCAACGGCCAGAGGAAGCGATACCCGAGCCCCGTGAGCACCAGCATCCCACCGGTGATGATCAATCCTATCCAATCCATAATCAATCTACTCCTTCATTTTTATATTTCCGAACCAACCATTTCTCCACGGCAGAGTTGCTGCTGTATGCGGCGAAGACTACAATGGCGTAACTGATGTATGCCTTGACGATCATTACGACTTCCTCCGCTCCACCGACTAAAAAGGTTAAAAGTAGTGCAGCCAAACAAAGAACCGTGACGCTTGCCGTCACAGCCACTACGATACGCTTGGAGAACTGGACGAATGGTTTCTTCAATGCTTTCGTTCCAGATCGTCGATCCGGTGGTTGGCCACCTTGACCTGCTCGCATAAAACAGCTTGCCCTTCCTCCAGCCCGTAGACCCGCTCCAGCATACAATTATGCTTGTCCATCTTCTTCTCCAGCTGGGAGACCCGGTACACGGTCAGTCGGTTGGAGACCAGAATTCCCCCGAAGGTCCCGAGCGCAGCCCCGGCCAGGGAAATCAGGCCCATAATGATCTCACGGTCCATCTCAAACAGTCCCTTCGCTTTGTTGGACCGCACGGATCAGAGCCGTCCAGGTGTTTTTGCCGACAATGCCGTCGGCCTCGAGTCCGTGGTCATTCTGAAACTGAACCACGGCCGCCGTGGTCAGCGGACCGAACTCGCCGTCGACTTCCAAGCTGTATCCCAGTTTGTTCAATCCGGTCTGGATTTCCCGTGTGCCGCCGCCTTTGCTGCCTTCCTTGAACATCAGGTGAGAATAGCGGGGAAACCAGTTTTCCTTAAGATCTAGGGTGGAATCGCTACCGTTTTCCACATTATAGGATGCGTTATCCACACCATAAGCCACACCGGCAACCAGTCCGTAATGCGTCGGACCACCATTGGGGATGGCTTTGTCAGCGAAATCCCTGGTGGTGACCTTCCCATTGCTTGCTGACGCGTGCACCAACTCGCCTTTGGCTGTCTTGATATACACGTGCTCACAATCCGGCGGATCCGAGTACCCATTTGGTACCGTGCCGGTATCGCAGATGAAGATCAGCGCGCCAATGGGAATGCTGCCGTGTCGCTTGACGCCTTCCTCGATCGTCCCCTTTTCAGAGAGCATATGCCGCCACATGTCATTGGTGCCTTTATAGCTCAGCTGCATGCCGCACTGCCGGTGGCAATACTCCACCAGCCCCTGACAGTCGAGCCCTGTTTTTGGGTCCTCGCCCCCGAGGACGTAGGGGATGGACCCGAGCCCGAAGATCCCCGGCTTGAGTTTCTTGGTTTCATTGGCCACCTGCTGTCCCGTTACGCTCATGATCATTCACCTCCAAGCATCGTCGTTAAGGTCTGGTACTCCGTTTCCGTCAGCCGTCCGACGGCATAAAAAATGTCGAGCTTGTCTTGCAGCCCGACGGTAGAACCCCGCGCAATCATGCGCTCCAGTATTGTATAGAGCAAATCATACGACCCCCAATTCCAGTAAGATGTTCTGATAGGTCAAATCGACCACGGCGGCGTCTAATGCCGCAATGGTCGCGTTCGCCTGTTCAAGCGCAGTCAGCACCGGAACCCTGTCGCGGTAGAAAACCCCATCGAGGTAGGTATCGCCGATCTGCGCGGGGACGTCGTTCAGCTTGACCGCGTTTGGGAATTCATGCGCGTTTCCCTCGTACAGCCAGATGATATTCGTCACTGTTCCGTTTTCAATCCATGCGTAATTCATGGTATCCTCCTTACGCCGCTCGGTGATTGCGGATAACAACGATGCCAGAGCCACCCGCTTCACTGACATTGGAAGCCTGACAATACCCCCCGCTCCCGGAGTTGGCCCCTCGTAAGCCTGCACCATTTGCACCGTGTCCACCAACGAGAGAACCACCACCACCGGGGCTATAGAGATCGCCGCCAGCTGCCGCGAATTCCCTTGTCATAGTCCCTTGTCCAGCCCCAGCGCCTGAGCCTGTCCCAGTTCCACCGTCAGTACCACCAGTACCGCCATTATAGCCACCACCACCGGAGCCGCCGCTGCCAGCACCCCATTCAACTCCACCATTTCCACCGTTAGCGGTAACGCCAAAGGCAGAGGTCGCCCCTCCTGGATAACCATTGCCTTGAGTAGGCCGCGAAGCTCCCCCTGCACCGATTACGATGGGGTATGCAGTGTTCTTTTGAACCGAAAGGGAAGAAGTAATATTCGTAAAGCCGCCGCCCGACCCACCCCAATACTGGTTATTCGGGCTAGCTCCACCGGCACCGCCACCAACTCTAAATACATCAAGCGTCCAATTTTTATCGGTGAAAGTCAGTGTGCCGCTTGTGAGGAATTTAATTCTCCAATTCCCTTCATCATCATCAATGAGTTGATAACTCCCCGTATACGTGAATTCAGGCAGGGTTGCCGGCGCCGCACCGCTTTTACCGTAGTTGAATATCGCAATACCCATCAGGCATCCACCCCCGACACGGCAATCTGGACGGTCAGATCTTCTTCGGGCTCCACCGCAGCGGTAAACGTCACACTGCCCTCGGACGCTGCGGACACATGTACATCGGACGCCGCATAGGCATCCCGGCTGGCTTCCGCAGGACCGGCGTGCAGCACGCAATCGGCTGGCACAATGCCCACGCTTTTGGTCTGGGTATGCGGGTCTTCGCCTGTCCAGTCCTCTGCATCCAGTACAACCGTGGTGCATTTTGCTTTGTACTTGTTGATCAAGCCAAGCAGGTTGCCGGCGGTATTCTCATCAAGGATATCGACAATACCGGAAAACCAGGCATCAAAATCCGCTTCCCGGCCTGCTTTGAACTCCGCGAGATCCGCGGCGATCTGCGCGTAGTAGGTGCTGGTATCCGTATCCCCGATCATGGACGCCACTACGCCGCAGCGGTCGCTGTCGAGCCGCGTGTCCGTGATGAGCGCCTGGGTGATGGCTGTCACGCCAGCAGCTACGTAAATCTCCGCCAGCGCCAGCTCATAGATCGTGCTGTTGCGCGTCAGGGCGGGTGCAGCAGGCGTAACGGCAGGTATACCATCCACCATGAACAACTCGATGCTCAGGGCGCTGACGCCGAGGTTCAGCCGGAGCACGACCAGATCAATCCGGGGCAGTGCCGGATCGGCATTGCTGACCGTCAGCGCACTCGACGCTTCGTTATACCCATGTCTTCCCTGGATCAGGCAGTGCCCGGGACTGACTGAAAGTTCCATGCCGCTGTTTTCCAGCACCTGAAAGCAGTCTTCTACATCGGTGAACACGCCGTTGCGGAAGTATTTCCGGAGAATGCTTGCCAGCACGTCCGAACTGTAAGTTTTGGTATAGATCGGATTGCCTTGCCCGTCATAGGTGACCGTGGAATCAAACGGCCAGGAGATCATAGCCATGGATCAATATCCTTTCCTGTAGGCGGTTGGGATCTTGGTGCCGAACTGGACGCCGACCTTGTGCTCATTGTTCTTCCAGACCTCGTTGATCTCGATGATCCGCGCTTCAAATGCCAGCCCTAGCCGGTCATCCCGGATATCGCACTTGTCGCCGAGATCATAATCGGTCAGATAGAAACTGTTGCGCTGCAGCACATTGGCATCGAGGTTCAGGACTTCTTCATATTCTTCCATCTGCATCCGGGCATCGGACTCCACAGCGGCCTGGTAGTCCGCGTCGGACTGCCCTTCCTCCTGGGACACCGGGCTTTGGATGAACAGGATCCGCTTGGTTTCGCTGCCAGCCCGCAGGTCGAGTTCCATGAATGCGTCATCTTCAGCCAGCGTGTACTGCACAACGGCATAGTTGCGCATGTCGCTGGTATCCTGCGTCAGCGTCAGCTCGTCCACGTTGCCGAAGTTCTGCGCAAAAGCCGCATAGGTATTCGCGCTCTGGCTCTGCGTGCGGTCCAGACCCTGCCATACGGAATATAGCAGCGTTTCGGTATCGTAATCAAAAACAATCCGCTGGCTGAGTTCCTGTTTTTTCAGGGCGGAATAGGTGGCGTCGCCCAATGGCTCGTTTTCGCTGTTAAACGAATCGCTGTCACCGATATCCGGTTCCGATGCTGTGGTTACTCCAGTATCCGCCATGAGCGACGTAACAAGGCTCTTGCATGCTGCGCTGACATTCCCGATGCTCGAGTGCTTGGGATGGGTGATCTTCCAGTTGAGCATCCCTTCCAGGAAGAACCCGCTGACCAGTACGAAATCCCCCTTGAGGGTATGCTCGGTCTCGATCTTCTGCACCATGCCCGTTTCCGGCCGCTGGTGGGTGTAGATGTAGGCGATGGAAGTGTCCCAGTCGCTTGCCAGCATTTCCAGCTGAAAATCCCCGGCTTCGTAATACCGTCGGTTCCACTGGATATTCGTGCAGCGAAGTGTTTTGATGAGCGTGAAGCTGCTGTCCAGGCCTAACAATTCCATCTCTTTACGCCCCCATATACCGTTTGTTGTAATAGATATATACGTCCAGCACGTTGCTGCCGATATCCGCGTTGAACCCGACGGAATTGGTGCCAATGGCAAACGTGATGCCGCTGAAATCGCTGGCTTTGTCAAGCTGGTTGGAGATGTTCACGCCGTTCATGGTCATCGCTTTGGTTCTGCCGTCGATAATCAGGACGTCCCCAGCGCTCATGGTGCCGAGGATCCGGACGTAGCCGGAGCCTGCGATCAGCTTTGGGTTGGTGACGTCGTCACGGGCCGTGAATACCGCCCGGCAGTACGCTTCCGCGTCCCCGTCATTGTCCAGGTATACGGTGGTGGCGAAGGAGTACGTCCCGATAATCCTGCCATAAGTATCCTGCGCCATATACGGCCAGCCTGCGCGCCCGACAATCCCAGCAATATTTTTCGAGAAACTGTCCGCGCTGAGAAAGTATCCCTCGGGGCATAAGAGTTCCAGCTTCATGGTGATCGGGATCGTGAGCTTTTCAGTCGGAATATCGAAGTTTTCCATATAACAGGCCGGCGCGTAGCGGGTGTTCCCATATCGGTAGACATACACATCATAGGTGCTGCCGCCGCGGAAATAGCTGGTTGCCGCTCGGCGCAGGACGTCATTCAGGGCAGGGGATTTCGCCTTGAGCTCGAATTCGATATCCCGGGCGCCTACGCGCCAGCCGGTCACAAGATCCACGTCGCCAATGGCGGCTTTCTGCGTGTAGACGGTCAGTTCGGGACTGTCCAGCCCTTTGGCGCCGATCAGGCCCCAGACGGTATCCGTGACGGAAAACACTTGTCCGTCATTGCGTACAAAGCGTAAAGTGATCATAGTCTTATGCTGTTGCAATCCTCCTGGCCACATGGTACTATAGGGATGGAAGCATTCGATTGGGTTCACGTGGCAGCGTGGGCCTTCTTTATTTCATCGAGCTTCGCACTTACTTTGCACCCGCCAATCCATGCCCGGCCTGCCGCCGTAGCGCCTTCGCGATCTCGTCCGGCGTCTGCATGGTGGACTCAAAGGTGACGTTCTGCGTAAACTGGATCGTATGGCTTGAGTTATTGTTCACCACGGAGCTCGCCCCGGCAACCAGGGAGCCTTTCAGGATGGCGTTGTTGAAACCGGCAAAACTCGGGATATGGAACCCGGAGATGGCCTGCACCTTGCCCAACAGCGTGCCGTTCAGCGCGTCCTGCCCGGCCTGTGCGGCGGTGGTGATCGCTTTGCGGACACCCGGAATAACCGAGGACTGCATCATGTCCACGAAACCGACGCCCACGCCGGAGGCCATGAGCTTGCCGACCGTGTCCCGGAACAGCGCAGACGGGGAATGGATCCCGGCAGCCCGACGTGCACCGCTGGCGGTTGAGGATACCAGGGAAGCTGCCGCTGCCGCAACTGCTGCGGCCATGGACTGTATGCCGGCCAAAACACCGCTGCCGAACGCCGCGCCGACACTGAAGCCGTTGCTGTAGGCTGGCCCCCTGGCCGCTGCCGCTGCTGCAGCCAGGATGGAGACAATGGCCGCCCGCACGTTCATATTTCGGCGTACCCCGGTCGAAATGGCGTCCACAATGAACGAGCCCATATCCTCGACTTTCCCCATCTGCTCCTGCATGCTGAACAGGATACCCTCGACCAATTGCTCCCCGATTGGGAACATGGATTCCGCAGGGCTATGGATCCCAAACACATCACGCATGGCTTCGAGCATGGCTTCCCGGAGCGCAATGATGTCGTCCTCGCTCAGATCCTCGGCCGCTTCCCCGATGCCGCCGTTGACACCCTCCACCAGCTGCGTGCCGGCTTCTTCGCCGCGGGCGACGAAATCAATGAGTTCCAGCGCATCCTGAAGCGCGCCGTCCACCTTCGTGATATCCAGATTGTCGAAGTTCCCGTTTTCCAGCATCGTCTGGAGATAGAGCATCATGGGGTTGTTATCCAGCCCGGCAGCGTTGCTCTCAAGCAGCCCGGCGATGTCGTCATTGAACGCGGACAATAGCTCCGACGCGGTGGTCGCAAACGTGAACGGGTCAAGCAGACGCTCCAGTTCACCGGCCGGGACATCCATGCCGTAGAAATCCGTGTACAAGGCAGTGAAAGAATCCAGGAAAGAGGACAGCTGCGTGGGATCAAACGCGTCCATGGTGTTTAGCGTGGTGGTGAGCGAACTGACTTCGTTCAAGGTGCTAGACAGATCCGCAATATTGGAGATCGTCCGTGCGGCCTCAGGATATTTGTCCGCCATGCCGTTGTACAGGGCTAGCATTTCGTCGTTGTACGATTGCGCCGCTGTCTGATGCGCCATAGCTGTTTCACCATATACGGCGTCCATCTGCGCATAGGCGGCATCGATGGTATCCTGGGTAGCTCCGTCGGCGTCTACGACTGCCTGCAGGGCTGCCAACCGGGCATCCGCGTCCGCTGCAATTTCTGCCGTCTGCTGCCGGTACATTTCCCCGGTGAACCCAATGGCGACGCCGAAGTCCTCATCCGTGCCTTCACCGCGTTTGACGCGCCCCGTTTTAGCCATCGCAACCTGGACTGCCTGATCCTGCAGCGTGCCCAGCTTGACCTCCAGCACGCCGATCTGCTCCAGCAGTGCGTTAATGTTGTCCAGCTGCTCCTGCGTAGGATCGGTTTTCGAGGCATAGATCGTATTCAGGAGAGTGTTGAGATCAGAACGCGCCTGATCGAGCTCGGCGGTAAGCTCCGCGGTCTTTTCCGACATGACGGTGGCCAGCGTCTCGGCGGCGGCTTCGGTATAAATCGGTTGCCCGTTATCATCCACCAGGGAGAGCAGCGTTTGCTTATATTCTTCGCGCTTTTCCTCGACATGTGCCGTAGCCGCCGCAATGGCGTCATCCACCTGCCCGTTGAGCGTATTCTGTAGATTCTTGAGCTCTTTTTTCGTGAACTTGTCGTCCGCGAATACGGCGTCGAGCTCGGCGGTGAAATCGTCGATGTCGGTATCCACCGATGCCTGGATGTCGAAAATCTTGTCCGCCGCTTCAATCCCCGCGTTGATGGCGTCCGTAATCGCTTGCTGATCCGCTTCGGAGATCTCTGGCCGGATGTTGGCGTCTACAGCAGCCATGGCGGCATTCATCTGTTCGTCCGCATCGCCTAACAGCAGATTCCAGAAATCCGCCATCAGGGTAACCAGTGCACTCATTATACCGAGCACCAGCCCCTGTGCCAGTTTGGCTCCGGCAGCCAGCAGCTTCGGAGCATTTGATACCAGTTTCACGATGAGATTGAATACGGAATCCATCAGGGATGTCAGTATCGCCGGCAACTCGTCACCCAGACTGTCCGCAAGCTCCAGCAATAGCGCCAGCCCCACATCGACCAGGTCCGGTGCAATTTCGATCAATCCGACAACCGCCTCTTTGAAGGTTTCCGCCAGGCCTTTGGCAATGACTTTTGCATTATTCTTGAAACCGTTTAATAGAGATTTGATCAGCCCGACGGAGGTTTTCACCAGGGAAGGCGCGAAGGCAGATGCTCTGCCTGCCACATCACCCAGGATGTCGCTCAGGGCGCTCATGAGCGCCGGTGTACCCCCAGATCTGAATGCAGCTGAGAGCTGATCGACATACCCCAATGCCGCCGGGATTGCCTGCTGCTTCATGGCTTCCGAAGCGCCCGTGAAGACGTCGCCGAGCAGGATCTGCACGTTGTCCTTCAGGGTGGAGATCAGACCGGCGGCGGTTTTCGACTGCTTCTCCATCGCCTGGTAGAACAGTCCGCCTTCGCTTGTGGCGATCTTCATCGCTTCGTCTACCAGGCTGGACGACACCTGTCCGTTTTTACCGATCTCCGCAAGCATCTTCGCGCTTTGACTGGCGTCGTCGCCGAGTTTCTGCACTTCGGCCTGCGCGGATTGCATCAGGGCCTTAAATTCATCGCTGGTCTTCTCCCCGGCCATGACATGCTTCAGGTCCGCCATGGAAGCCCCGGTCTTCTGCGCGATGATCGTCAGCGGGTTAAACCCCGCGTTGATCATCTGCAGCAGGTCCTGGCCCATCAGCTTGCCGGTGGACGCCATCTGGCCATAGACCAGCGCCAGGGATGCAAACCGCTCACTGCTCCCCTGGGAGATATCCCCGAGCTGCTTCATGGCGACCGTTGCCTGTTCCTCCGCGACGCCGAACCCGAGGATGGTTTTCGTCGCGTTGGCCAGGTCTGTCATTTCAAACGGCGTCTTCGCGGCGTAGTCCTTGAGCTCCGCCATTTTGACCGCGGCCTTTTCCTCACTGCCCAGCAGTGTGGTGAAGGAGGTGTAATACTGCTCCATCCGGCTGTTGTAGGTCAGCGCGGTCTTGGCCAGCGCTCCCAGCCCGGTCGCAACAGCGCCGATGGCAATCCCGGCGGCTTTCGCAAACGTACCAATCGAGGATTTCAGCTTCTTCAGCCCGGATCGCAGGCCGCTTTCATCCAGATCCGTCGTAAAGACAACGCTTGCGTCCGCCACTGTTTACACCTCCTCTTGCAGTTGTTTGAGTATCTCCGTCGGATCCTCCCCGGCCCGGAGCCTGCGGTCGAGTTCCGCCTGAAGCTGCGCTTCCTTCAGACCGACTCGCGGATGGATGGCGACCATGTCCTGGAGCGAGCGGAGCTTGGCGCGATCCTTCTCCGTGTAATCGTTCGGGTCCAGTTGCCGGAGTTTCAGGAGCTCTCCGAACTTCGTGTTCTCGCACAGCCCGCGCAGCAGCAGCCGAAACTCCATCCAGTGCAGGCGTTCCCGGATCAAGTCGATGCCGTATTGCTGCCGGAAAGAAGCATAGATCGCATCGGCATCCTGCTCAAAGTCCATCACGGGATCGTCGTTACCGTCCGCAGGACTTTCGCCGCATAACAAAAACCGCTCAAAGAGCGGCCACATGTCCGGCGGGGGATTGCCTTTATAGAACCGGGCGGCGACGAACAGCGACTTCGAGAGGTCTTCTGCATCTGGATCCGCGAGCCGTTCCAGGCAGGCGAGGACGGTGCGGAAGTCCGGGTCAATCGGATACTCATTTCCGTCCTCGCTTGTGACCGTTTCAGGCAGCATTGGTGCGGAGAGCGTGAACTTACCTTGCGGCATTCTCCGCGTACTCCTCGGAGAGCGCCTTGGCAATGGTCGCTACCCATTCAATGGCCAGTGCGATGCCCACAGGCTTGCCCTGGGCGAGCTTTGCCATGGCGCCGTCGCCAAGCATGGCGTCGATGGTCGAACGGATGGTTGTCAGGTCGGCGATGATCTCGTCCACGCTGTGCTTGCTTTTGTCGTAGTTCCGGTACTTGGTAAAGATTTCATTGCAGCGCTTGATGATGTCGTAATCCGACATCTGCAGGTTGAACAGCAGGCCATCGATTCGGATCTGTGGCTGTTCATGTCGCAGGGTGATTTCTTTCATGATTTTTGCCTCCTAAGTGTTGATTTTGACAAGTCGCACCCGATCGAATAGAATAAAGTTGCTTGATGTGAAAACTCAATATCCGCACGTTCCTCATGCTGAAAGGGGTATGAAAATGAAAGCATCCATTGACAGACCCAATTGCATCTCGTGCGAAGTATGTGTAGAAACATGCCCGGAAGTGTTTCGTATGGCGGACGATGGATTTGCCGAAGTCTATGTGGATCCCATTCCGGCTGAAACAGAGGAGAAAGCATTGACCGCTGAAGCAGACTGCCCTGCTGAGGTGATCACAATAGATGATTAATGGAATGAATCACTTTCACAAAGAACTCCCTGTTCCAGCTGCCGGGGAGTGTTATTGCCCATAAGGTTCCGGCATCATGCCGGCCATGCCGATCATGCCGGTTAAGACGGCGCGGTGTAAGCCGTATCACTCCAAGTTTTGGTCGCAACGGCGAACAGCCCCATGCTGACGTCCCCGATCTGGTGCATCGTGCCCGTCATTTTTGTGATGGACTTCGGGTCCCCGGCGGGCGGCGTGCATTCTACGGCGACCTTGAACTTCCGCGCGTAATAGCTGCCGCTCGTCACACTGTCCTCCTTGTTCATGTCGACATCGACAATGTAGCGCTCCGCGTTCGTGCCGGTCTTTTGTTCCCGGGCGATGGCGACCAGATCATCCACCACCTCATCACCCTCGTGTACCTGGGCTTCGAAGGTGAAGCCGTTCTTGTACCCGATGATGGACGGGGAGCTGTTCACGTCGTTGATGAACGCGGAGTCGTCCTTCTCCGGGTTGTTTTCCTCGTTGAGCTTCGTGAACGGCGTGCAGAGATAATACGTCGGGGTGCTGCCGATGCCATAGTATTGGCGCAGAAGATTGCGGGTGATTTTGATGGACATTATGGGCCTCCTCAGTCTATGATGTAATCAATTTGAATGCTGGACCCGTACAGCCAGCCATCGTTATCGCAGTCAATGTACACCGGGGAGCCGATGGACTGGATCCCGGTGACTGCCCAGTTGGCTCCGGTGGGATATACGGTCAGTTTCTCCAGATGCTCGTGAATGGTGCTCAGCGCGTCAAACACGGCTGCTTGACCCGCATGTTTGCCGTTTAAGGCAAGCGTCATTTCGTATCGCCCTCCATGCACAAGCGTGTTTTCATCCACACCGCCGGATGCAGGCGCGATCGATAGTCCGTTGGCTGCCGGGAGCGGGCCGATGTCCAGCGCAGCGTAGAGACGAAGGCCGTCGATGATCGCAATGACCGCCTCAAGGATTTGCTTTTGTACGCTCAACGCCGCACCCTCCCCGTCAGTCGGTCAATCGTTGGGAACGCAGGATCCTGGCTGCCGCGGCGTCCCATTGTTTCCGGTGCAGCTTTTTCGCTTTTTCACACCACAGGATGGACGCGTTCGGATTGATGATCCGACGTGGGTGACCGGTGTAATACCGGCGCTTTGCGTAGGGCGTATTCCAGATGATCAGGCCTTTGTTCAGCAGACTGGAATAGTAACTGCTGTTGCGCAGGGTACCCTGATCGACTGGGACATATTCATTGGCGTCTGACCGGATGGTGGCACATAAACCATACAGGTTTCGATCCCAGAGGCGGGTCGCGCGCGTCATGATTTTCGGGATGTTCATCACAACCCGGATGCCGGTGATCATGTCAACCCCACCTCGTAATGATGCGGCCGCCCGTGGTCATCCGGGAGGGTGTCCACGGTTTCCACGGTGTAAACCGTATTGTCGATTGTGACCTTCACATCCCCGCCGGCTGCCTGTGCCGTGCGCAGCAGGACACGCCAATCGAGCGCAGGTATACTGCGCCGGGCATCTACGTACAGGATGGCGCGGAGTACCACTTCGGTATTTGACGCGGTTTTGCGCACGGAGTTGCTGTCCTGCAGATGCACATGGTGTACGATATATGATACGGTTGCTTGTTCTTTCCATTTGTCGGTGCCGGTGCAGGCTAGAACGGTTGCAGTCTGTGTCAGCAGCTGCCGTGGAATAGGAGGAACCATAATGACGCCTCCTATTCCAGCAGCGTGATGGTGCCGTTTGTGTAGGACAGGAGCAGCGGCAGCAGGCGGTCCGCGGCAGGATTGCCGCCACGGTTGCCGCTGAAACTAACTTTGCCTACCGAGATGGACTGCGGAGACTGTTCAATACCCGCCAGGATACCGCCCGCCTCACTGACGCCGAGTACCATATACGCCAGGTAACGCTTCAACGTGTCCTGTAGCCCCTGAGGCGTAGCGGCGAGTGTGCTTTCGGTGTAATAGCTGAGCGTCATGGCGTCGAGCTCGCCCTGCACCATGGCCAGGATGGCTTCGAAGGCAATCGGCGCGAGTTCACCAGTGATCGTTTCGTATTCAGCCTGCGTCAGCAGCATCCGTCGTCACCTTCTTACGCGATTTGGTGGGTTTGGGCGCAGGAATTTCTGCTGGCGCAATGGATGGCGGCTCAGACTGCGATGCCGTTTGGTCTTTGTCTGCTGGTGCAGGAGATGAGGTTATGGTGGATAGCTCTTGCTCTGCAATAATGGGTCCAGCCACTGGCTGGTCAGGCTGGTCCGTCACGACGTAGCCTTTGAGCAGGAGCTTGGCAGCCAGGGCGACGTTTGCAGTGTACGCAATGCCATCCGTAAACTGCAGCCCCCAATGCCGCCCGTTGATTTTCAAGTTGCTTTCAATCTTGAGCATTAGACCTTGAGCGTCAGATTGCCCTTGGCAATCGCGTCCACAACACCGTCTGCAGTGACGCGCACAACGGTGAATTTGTCGTCGGAAGCATCATTGGGTTCGACCTCATCCGCTACACCGGCGACCAGCGTAAGCGCCTGCCAGTCGTCATCCGGCACATCGCCGTACAGGATGTCCGGGGAGGTCGTTGCCGCGGTTTTGAGGTAATAGGTCGAGGTACCTGGATCGGTGATCGTGATCTTGGTTTTGCCGCTGCCGGCGGTTGCTGCACCGCTGGCGACGGTCAGGGCTGCGATCATCTTCGCGCTGATCAGGGTTTCCAGCGCACGGACCTTGGTGTATTTGCTGTCGATAACGCTGGGTGTACCACCGAAACATCTGATCAACACATCGATATGCGCCATGGACAAGCCGTCCCATACCTCCAGCGCATGCTTGCTTCCGTCCACGGTATAACCAGCATCGGTGAAAAACGTTGTGTCTTCACCAGCAACCAAAGCGGCAACACCTGCTACGAAGGCCAGCCCGGACCAGTCGCAGTCATGAACTGCGTTGGGTGCGTAAATTCTGGGCATGATATTTCCTCCTCTTACGCAATCAGGACGTTGCGGAGCACGGCGGCGGAACGTGTAGCCTTGACCGCCATGGCAGCGACCATCTCGACTTCGCCGGTTTTCACTGCGCCGGGCAGCGTCATATCGGGCAAGTATTCCCTGACCAGCTTCGAACCCTCAGGAGACACCCCATGCACACCGTCCAGCGCCAGGCGCACCGCGTAGATGCTGGTCGTGCCGGCAACAGCGGTCTCAATGACTGGCAGGGAGGTCCCGGCCTTGTCGCCCAGCGCGATGACCAGCGATGGACCCCACTGATAAGTCTCGTTGCCATAGGTGTCTTTCGAGGCCAGGTTGATGCCCGCGCGGTCCATGACGGACTGGAATACCGACAACATGTCATTGTTCATGAGGTACAGGGTCGGAGCACCGTCCATCAGGGCACGCAGCCGACGCAGGTTATCCAGGAATACCTTCCAGTTGCTGTCGATGTCGGAAGAACTGTTCAGGTCGATGGCGGACGTGGGGATGAGCTCGGTGGAGCTGCCCGTCAGCGCCTTGTCCAAGCCGTCGAACTCCGCGCCGGAGCCGATGCCACTGTCTCCATTGATGAACATGTCGTGGAATTTCGCAATGGTCGCTTTGGTTTTCTGCCCGATCTGGAACAGTACGTGGTCGACGACCTGGACCTCGTCTTCCGCGATCACGCGGTCGATCTGGAACGAACCGCCGAAAACCTTGAGGTTCACAGTGTGCTGGGTCGTAACCGCTTCCTGGGGCGTGTACTCGGCGTTGATGGCGCGGACATCCGCGGACGGCAACGTAGAGATGCGGTTATACACGTATGCCATGGTCTTCCCGCCCTGGGGCTTGACGCAGTTGTCAAACGGGATCCGGTCGAGGAGCGCGGACTTCCGAAACTCGTCGATGACCGACGTGGTGAGCTTGCTGTCACTTAACTCACGAGCTTGTGCTAATGTGATTGCCATTCAATGGCCCTCCTGTTGATTAAGATTTGTGGTACATGGTCTCCATGATCTCGGACTTGGCGTCCTTTTCAGGCGGAGCACCGGTACCCTGTTTCATGCCGCCGGCCGCCTGAGCGCCGAACAGGTACGGTTTCTCCTTTTTCAGGGCTTCGAGCGCGTCCTTGACGCCGGTTACCTCACCCTTGGTGTTGACCTTAATGGCGTCCGCGGGGAGCAACTGCAGGGCGACGTCGGGATCCAGGAGCCCGAGTTCGGCGCCGATCTTCGTGACCTCGGCGGAGATCTGCATTTTCCGAACCTTGGCGTTCGCCTCGTCCAGCAGCTTCTGCACGTTCTCCGGCAGCTGGGCAGCTTTCTCAGACTTGGCTTTCTCCATGATTGCTTTGGCTTCGTCCTCGGTGAACCCGTACTGTTCCGCCATGCTTTTCAGCACGCCTTTCTCCGCACGGCTGGTTCGATCGTCCAGCGCTTTCATGAGCGCATCTGCGAATTCTTCGGCGTCCAACTGCTGTCGGGGCTCGGCCAGAGGCTGGGGCTTGGGGTCAGGCGATTTGGTTTCCAACGATTTGGGCTCAGGCTGCATTGGCGCAGGGGATTTGGCTTCCGGCTGAGGGTTGGGATCAGGGTTTGTCTCGGGCTTGGTCTTGACCTGCCCGCCGCCGTCGCCTTGGTTATAAAAGAAATGAGGGTGAAAATTCATAGGGATACCTCCCGTTTATCGCCCGTCGGCGTATTCTTCCGGCTGTGCCGTTTGTCGCCGCGCCAGTTTAATGCCTTACCGCGTCGGGGCAGAAAAAAGCGCTTGCCGGTTGGCTTGCGCTTGTTCTCTGGATGATTGACCTGGTCATATGCTGGGAGTGTGTTATCACTATGGTTTCATACTGTTATGCAAATTGTGGTACAATAGAAGCAGGGGATGATGAAAAATAAAAAATGTGGATCGGTTTTCTGTATAACCGTATCTACCCGTACGCAACATCCGACTGCCGCTTTTTCTGGCACGACATATCCTGAAATACTCTAGGAGGGAGTTTTTGCAATGTTTGGCAACAAAATGGAGCATGTTTCGAAAGCTATTGACAAGAAAAGTGCTTCTAAATTAATCAAACTCTGCGAAGATACGGATCCGGAAGTACGTATGGCTGCGATTGCAGGGTTAGGAGTCGTTGGTGGAGACGACGCCTCGAATTATCTGGTCTTTCACCTGAAGAACCCTAATCCAGAAGTGCGTGTTGCAATAGCAAAGGCGTTAGGAATACTTGGGGATATGCATACCAAGGCTTTCGTACTCGCGCAGATGAATAAAGAAAAGGACCCGGATGTCCTCGAAGCTCTGCGCAAGGCACTGGGGACAATCAAAGACTATTAGGCGACGAAATATCGATATCATCCTTGGATGTTTACTGCCCCACAAAAAGTGGCTCCTCATCATCGTCAGGTGGTTTTTCCAGCGGAAAGAAGCTGATGGTGACGACACCATTAGGCTCGACCTGCGCGTTGGCGATGAACCCGTTATCCACTGTGGCAGTTACCGGGCCATTAGGGGTTTTGAGCGTTACTTCCATAATCTGAACCTCCCAGAATTATGCTGTAATTGAAAAGAGAGGGGGTGTGAATATGCCCAATTCAGATGAGAGAGCCGTGCATTCTGGTCATCCTGGACACCACGGCCATCATGAAATGCACGGCCCACATGGTCCGCAGGAGGAAAAGAACGAAGACAACCATGAACTGTTGAAAGGTAAACCGTTTCCGCTAACCTCAAAACCTACCCATACCAACGATAAAAAACCTTTGATGCGGTTCAGGCGGCGAAAAGGATAAGAGGACATACTGCGTGACTCGGCATACAATAGCCGCCTTGCTTCTGCTTGGCGGTTTTAAGGTTACTTTCTCCTTACTGCCCATGTGGCCTTGGATGCCTGGCTTCTGCCATAGCCGTAGACCTGTACCCGGTCACTGTAGTACGGCAGATGGTTCTGGACACAGACGGCTTTCAACTTCGCTGTTCTCTCCTTCACAGCCTTGGCCGCCAGCTGAAATGCCTCGATGTCGCCGGCAGCGTCATAGCACGCCGCTATCCGCTTGGCGTTGCGTACTTCGCGCTCATAGTAACGCTGCTGCTGGGTTGCTCCGTAACGCTCCTCCACATCCGCAGCTGGCTCGTCATGCTGCTTGCTGACGCCGGGAACAAACGGATCCGGGGCATGATGGCAGTTGATGCCCCATAACCCTGCCGGATGCCCGTAGGTGGTCTGACCAACCGGGATATACGCAATATTGTTCCAATAGCGATCTTTGGTGGTTCCGCTCTCGTTGCTCATGCTGATGATTGCCCCCTGAAACGGTGCGCACAGCGGCCTGGCGGTTGCATTCACCGGCACGATTACCAGATCTAGATTGTATTCCCTGTTCTGTTGGAATACGGCTTCCCGGGCTACGTTGGCGGCAGTGGTTCGCACGTCCATGTTGACGTACGCTTCCGGGGACCAGAGATGCCCCGCCTTGTCCACAAAACCGACAATCCCTTCCTGCGCCATCTGTTTTATGGCAGACCGGACCGCTGCCTGCCGGCTGGTGATGCCTATAACCACCTCCCCGGTCGCCGTGTTCAGCGCGCCCTGTGCGATATCCCGCAGATATTCCTGGCTCATCATGATGGTGGAGACGACCTTCCGCATCGCGTTTTCGCTGGAAGTGAGCATCACGGTATTCACCAGGTTATACTGCCGCACCGCTTGGCTTGAGTAATAACGGAGAATGCCCTGCATGGATTCGGAAAGTCCCTGGGGTGGTATCGACAGGATCCCCGCGTCCACCCCCTCGAGCAGTTCCGGGAGATTCTTATCGAGCACCTGCGTCATGCACCGCTCCAGCGCAAGCTCCGTCATGCCGGTAGCATCACCGACCGTCTGCGCGATGATTTTCAGGTTTTCCTGCCGCAGTTGCCCAAGCTCCAGCAACTTTAGGGTTTCCCAGTCGAAGACGCCCTCTCGGTCCAGCGCAGCAAACTTGAAGTGCCGGGCAATGTTCTGCAGCAGCAGATCCACGCAGTCGGCATACACGCGGACAATCGGGTCGGAGTATTCGTCCAGTCTCATGCACGTTCACCCGCCAGCAGATCATCCACCGTATCCGGCTGGATCATCTGTTCCATCGCGATTTCCTGAAGACGTTGTTTGGCGGTTGTCTCGTCGCAATGCTCAATCTCCATGATGGCGGCTGCCTTGCTACGGAACCCAGCAGTGACCAATTCGATATTCCGTTTGATTATCGTGCCGGTGTCCTCGAAGATCGAATCATCAAACTCGACATTTACTGGGATACCGGCATCCTTCCCGCTCAGTTCCGCCAGCGCCCGGACCATGCCGAT
Organism: Candidatus Limiplasma sp.; assembly: GCA_963674895.2. Lineage (GTDB taxonomy): Bacteria > Bacillota > Clostridia > Christensenellales > Aristaeellaceae > CAXXOK01. Next base: position 352,005 of record CAXXCY010000001.1, on the reverse strand, counting down.
GATGGCGCGCTCCAGTGGCTTTTCGTGCCGTTTCACGCTCTGGTACAGGTCGTCGTCTTCGCTGATGATCTCCGTTGCCGTTTTCGCCGGCACACCGGTTTTATCGAACCGGTACCGACCGGCGCCCAGCCCGCATTTCTTGGACAGCAGGTCCATCATCCGCTGTAGACCAATTTCGTGCTCAGTGCACCGGAGGGAGAAGTCCAGTTCCTTGGGATCGTTCTTCCCGTCGTCATCCTGCTGATAAACATAGATCAGAACGTCGTTGGGATCGAAGACCGGTTTCATGGTCCCATCCTCAGCTAACAGGATCTGCGCCAGCTTCTGGGGCATCATGAGGCGTTTCTTCCCCAGGATGAATTCGTTGACGTAGCTGTCATACACCAGATCGCAAGCTTTCAGCTGGTCAACGCATGCGCCATAGACGCTCATCCCCATGGGATTGCTGAGGTCCACGCTGTTGATGATGGCCGGGCGCAGAATCTGGAACAATGGCGCCTGTGTGGGGCCTGTCTTTGGTTTGACACCCTCGGGGAGGGATATGATCGCCCCAGCGTCGTCCAGCGCGACGTTAGCGACGTGGTGGCCTGTGTCGGCCTTCGTATGGATCTGGATGTAATACCCCTGTTTGGCGTTCTTCCCGCTGCCAAATACCGTCCGGCTGCCGAAGGCACACTCGGTGATTTTGTCCCCATCCCAGGAGAGTGGGAAAATCATGTCCCCGCGGATATAGTCGATCACCGGCTTGCCGTTAGCGGACAGGAACTCCACCAGCGCACCGGTGCCCAGCGCCATGGTAAGTTCCAGGAGCCGATTGCAGCGGTCATAGAACGCGTTATCGGTCAGGATACCGGGAAGAGCATCAAACCCCTTGGCGGTGATCTGCACACGTTCGTTCAGCAGCAGGGTGGCGAAGTCTTCGCATACGGTTTTTGCCATCCCTAGGGTGTATCGCTTAAGCTGCCGTGTGGTGTTGTTGACCGTTACGGTGTACTGGTGAAAATCCTTGAGATAACCCTGGTACCAGTGCAGCCACTGGTCGATGGTGCCACTATATCCGGAATCCACCAATGCGTACCCCTGGCTTTTCAGGTATTGCTGGATCTTGTTCACGCGGTTTTTTGCCCTCCCTGCGCATAGGTCATGGACTCCATATACGGTTCAAAGGAATATTCGAGCGCGTCCAAACTATCGATATTTGTGGTACCATCGTCCAACCGGACATCCTCCAGTTTCTTGCTGTCCCAAACCGCGGACGCAAGGGCATCACGGGTATGCTTGCAGTCCTTCATAATGTGGTACCGCCCGGCGGCTATCATCCGGCACAGGAAACGGATCCGGTCGGCGATCGGGCCTTTCTTCGCTTTTTCTACGCGAAGGGGGAGTTTGGACCGGATGCAGGCGGAGCGCAGGCCTTGGATGAGGGTGCTTTCCGCGCTGTCACAGTAGGCGATCCTGGCGCCGTAGGCGTCTATACACCCTCGGGCGAAATCCACGAATGAGGCTTCCAGGGTTCCCGGTGTGATCTCACCCTTGTGGTACCATTCGGCCAACGTCGCCATTTCCCGAAGGCCGTGGGTGAAGCCCGTGCAGGTAAACGCATGCCCAGACCGGTTGCCGCCGAAGTCCACGCCGATGGTGACGGTGGATAAAGGGCGCATTTTCAACCATTCGGTGGTGATGACGAACTTCTCGGGATCATCCGCAAACGTGCGGTAGATACTGCCCTCGGCCGCGACCCACAGGCCGTTGATATATCGGTCGTAATAGACGGTGCCGGCGTATTCACGCTTCAGGTTTTCGATGAACGCACTGTCCAGAAATGGATTGTCGTCGATGGTGTAAGTTTGCTGGTACAGGTCGACATCGCTGTCGAGGAATGCCTTGAACCAGTGGTGTGGATTGTCCGGGTTACAGGTACCGTCGAACCGGCTGTAAGGTTTGTCCAGACGGCTCTTGAGCATGGTAAACACGTCCGGATGCCAGGTGGTAACCTCGTCCCCGTAGCAGTACTTGATGCCGCTGCCGCGCAGGCGGTTGACATGTCGGACGTTATCCGCGCCCAGACAGTAGCAGGATTCCCCGAACAACTCTGCGGTGTTGTCGCTGTGGATGTCGCTGACCAGGGTGCTTCCGTACAGGTCCTGTAATGGTGCGATGATATTCCGCTGGAGGGTTCCCCTCGTATTGCCGATGATGACATTCAACCCCTGCAGGTTATGCCCGGCCAGGATGCGCTTGGGGAGCAGCAGGTAATCGCCGTAGGTCTTCCCGCTGCGGGTAGCGCCCGTTTTGACGTTCCAGCGCCGGTTGGCATTGCGGCGATATTCCCGTTGCTTGTCACTCAGCAGTGCCATCCGGTGCCTCCTTTTCAGCGGTATTTCCTGGTACTCATTACGGAATTAGTGTTATGTAATCAGAAAATGCTTGACTTTCAGCCATGATAGAGCCAGTAATCGTAGTACAAAGAAACGAAAGGTGTTTGTGCTGCGATGCATGATTTACAAGGCTTTCGGCTTTACCTGATGTGCCTGGAGCGCAGCGAGAATACGATCGCCAGCTATCTGCGGGATGTTGGTGCTTTTCTGCAATGGTACGACGATGATCCGAAATCCATCCGTGAAATGACGCTGATTCATTACAAGCGATACCTGAACCAGCAGGAAAAAAGCGTCATCACCGCCAATCGGAAGCTGGCCAGTGTGAACGCTTTCTGCCGGTATCTGAATGAGGTAGGGATCCTGCCTGAAGCCTATGCTGCCAAACTCACAAAGAACCGTGATAAGCCTGAGTACAAAGGATTGCCGGCACCGGAGCTCCATGCCCTGCGCGAAAGCATCCTCGTGAGCGGCAACACACTGCACATCTGCATCATTGAACTACTTCTGGCGACCGGCATTCGGGTGAGCGAACTGACGGGGTTGACGTTGTCGGACATCACGCTGGGGGAGAAGAATTGCATCCGCATCCTCGGCAAGGGCAGCGTTTATCGCACACTCCCGTTAAATGATAAGGCAACGGCTGCAGTGGTAGAGTATATCATCGTTCGCGGAAATGCCTGTACTGATCGTCTATTGATCGGGCAGCGTGGTCCTCTCGGCCGCGGCGCCGTGGAAATCATCCTCGGCAACTATGGCAGCGCGCTGGGAATCAAGGTCACGCCGCATATGCTCCGACACAGTCTTGCATATCAGCTCATCAAGAGTGGAGTCGCCATGACAACCATCCAGCAGATCCTAGGGCATGAGAGCATCCTTACTACGAACCTATACACCCAGACTACGGCGAAGGATAAGGCAGACGCCATTGCTGCGCTGGTTTGGTAGCAGGGCAGAATATACGATGCTGTTTCAGCTATACTCGTAAACATCAGGCTTCAACCTTATCGTTACGATACAGCGCATGTGGTTTAATTTTTCAAATGAACCTGTTTCTTATTGTAATATATACGATAATATGGTTCAATACTCACTATGAAAACAAAAATGATTCTGGCTGGATTTTTGGCACTCATGGCCGCAATGATTGGTTTCGCTATCGTCTTTCAAGAAGCCCTGATCGTTTTTATGAAACAACCGGTCATTATAAGCCATTCTCGCTTTGTACACATTGCGGCAGTGACCCTGTTCTTTGCCAATGCAGTGATTGGTATGTTATGGGAGTTGCGGAGCCTTGCTTCCGGCCGTAAAGAAGTAATCCTGCATACCTATGATACAGTAGCTTATTTGGACGCCCGCTTTTCATCCCCCCTGATCATACTTTCGGTGATGAGCGGAATTTCCCTCAGCTTCAGTATCGGAGATTTGTGGCGGATTGGCTGGCTATCTGTAAGTTTCATTCTCTTTTTATTCTCCGGTGCCTTCTGGATTTTGAGTGATATTCCAACCCAATACAAGATAAAACGGCTCGTATCCGCCCTGAAGCCAGAAGATCAGACGCTTCCGAAGAAATTGATTCGCCTTCTGACGATGCGTTTGTGGATCAGCCTGGCTGGTGTTCTTCCGCTGGTAATTGCCTTTATATTGATGGTGTACAAACCCGAAATCATTGCGGTCGCAGACTGGTTCCAGTAACGGACTGCCTAGAAGCTATCTGAGCTTTTTGCGATATGCACAGACCACGGAGCAGGATAAGGTTGACTCACTGTTTACCCTGGTTTAGTAATTGGAGTCGAGAGTTGCACTCATCAACGTTATCTGCTGCCAGTTTATCCAGACCATCCATAAGTTCTTCTACTTTCTTTAGACTGGGTTCGTCCGTGCGCATATCATAACGGTCACGCCAACTATTACGCCTGCGGTTCTTCAGCCAGAAGATCATGGCGGTAACGTCACCGGACAAGGCTTTTTTTAGCAAAGCGTTCTCGACCGCGAAGTCCACGACCTCTTTGCCCTTTTTTAGGGCGTTAGAAATCGTAGGGTATTTCTTTTTCCAGTCGTACAGTGTAACCGTGCTGATGCCGATATTGTGCGCGATCTGCTCATCCGTGAGCCCATCACGTGCCCAACCCTGGAGCAGGATCTGGCCGTCAGGTTCTAGCCACTTCTCATATTTACCTTTGGCAATGGTGACCATCTCCAATCTGTGTGAAGAAAAACACCCGGCATGTGCATGGGCGTTAAGGTGCTATAGTAAATGTCCCTGGGGCTCTGGTATTGAGTGTGAAGACAAGGTTAACACGATGATACCCCAAGGACAAGTGACCCGGCGGATAGGAGAGTATGCAGCCAGGGTGGCATCTATGATATCAGGATCCATCATGAATGGCAATGTGTTATTCTTCACTATAAGAACCTATAGCTCCAATTAAATCCTTGTTTATCATTGGGAGCGTGATACACTGTACATAGATACCTTTCCTTTAAAATGTGCCTTCTATGCAGCGCCAGCAGGGAGGCACTCTTTACTAGAAAGAAGCATTTCTATCATACCCACCCATCCCGGTTCGTATGATGGTCATAAGTCCGCAGATCACGGATCATTTGTTTTATACCCTTACGAAGATCCTTTTTTTCGAAAGCCGGTTGCGGTTTTATACTCCGCCTCCATCTGTACAAGCTTTTGTAGATGCCGTTGGTGGGGTAAGGGATCTTTTCTCATGCGCATTATCCTTTCAAAGGACATGAGAAAGGGCCTCTGCATATATCACTTCACCACAGCTACATCCCGGTCACTCTTCTTTGAACAAAAGCAAGCACAGCCATAATCAGGAACAATGCAATCGTTATTATGCTCCATCCGCGTCCTGCCCAGGAGGCTATGCCCAGCAACCCTCCGGTGCCGGCAAAGAATAGAATGACATAGCTGATGACCATCCACTTGATCTGACGAAAGCTGATTTTTAGTATATAGTCCAGCAGCAGTGCAACGGACATCCACAGCAGCATTAAGCCAATTTGCACATAGTACAGAGACGGACGATGCAGCTCGGGTGCTTTAATCAGCAGATAAATCAGGGGGACCGCAAAAACGAACATGAGAATGCCCAACCAGTATCCGAAATGCGGCTTGCCGCACAGTCTGAAAACAAAAATTAAAATGGACAAGCAATAAAAAATCACCGTCAGGATTGCGCCAAGCAAATCCAGGTTATGTTGCACAATACTCATACGAACACTCCTTTTCAGTTTACATGCGGACGATCCCTGTTAGTTATCATTATAAGAGAAAGGGCCCCCATTTGGAACCCTATAGATCTCTGTGAGCGTTATAACGCTTTTCCAGTCATGATGAATTTGGCGTAAGATTTCGTATCAAACGCTATGAAATCAACAAGTTCGTAGTACCCGCGGTCGAATGCCAGACGCTGTACGGTAGCCGTATCCAGCATATTGGTCAGTCCTGTTTTGCGTATAGCGAGCGCCTGCTCCTTTACGGTATCAATCATCGCTGGTATACGCCGTATGATGTCCTCTCCGAAGGCAACGTTCAAATAGCTGCCGTTGTCCCAAGCAACCTGGAGCGAGCCGATCGCATCGACTCCGAGGCAGGTTCCGTGAGTACCGATGGGCGGAGCCTGGGGATCGTCCATCCAAACAAGCTCCACACGAGTGCCTTTTGGGTATTGATCGCGTAAACGTGCTATCTGTTCAGGTGATGGAAATTGATTGTTGGTCATTGCCATATCCTCCAAAATCACTGATTTTACAAGGGTTTCCCTTTGCTGAGTGACATATTGGCTCCACTCGGAAGATATAGCAAGCACTAAATCATTGCTTCCCCGTGACCTCTTTGACGAGATCAGCATATTGCAGTGTTTTACCATCACGATCGCAGGTAATATCAGCGCCATCGTTACTCTGCGTTTGGGCGTATCTTCGAAGAATCACGCTGGCATATTTCTCGTCCAGCTCCAGCATGTAACATGTGCGGTCCAACTGCTCGCAGGCGATGAGTGTGCTGCCCGAACCGCCGAAAGTATCCAGCACAATGGCGTTGGCCTGGCTACTGTTGCGGATTGGGTAAGCCAGCAGGTCAAGCGGTTTGCTGGTTGGGTGGTCGGTGTTTTTCTTCGGTTTGTCAAAGTTCCAGATGGTCGTCTGCTTCCGATCGGAGTACCATTTGTGCTTGGCGGTATCCTTAAACGCGTACAATACTGGCTCGTGCATCTGCTGGTAGTCGCCGCGTCCAAGCACCAGCGCGTTCTTGACCCAGACGCAGGTGGTCGAGTAATGGAACCCCGCGTCCACACAGGCGCGGAAGAAGTTCACCTTCTCGGAATCCGAATGGAAGCAGTAGAGCGCACCACCGTCGGCTAGATTCTCGTAGAACCGTAAAAAAGCCGACAGCAGGAAGCCGTAGAACTGCTTCGCGCTTTGGCTGTCGTTTTTGATCTTCAGCCCGCTGGAAGACTCGAAACTGACATTATACGGCGGGTCTGTGAGGACTAGGTTCGCTTGGCGCCCGTCCATGAGTTTCTTTACGGTGTCCGCGTCAGTGGCATCCCCGCAGATCAGCCGGTGCCGGCCGAGCGTCCACACATCCCCGGGCAAGACGAACGATGCTTTTTCCAGAGCGGCGGTCAGGTCGAAACCATCATCCTGCACCTCGCCGGCATCGGCAGCAAACAGCTTGTCGATCTCATCCGGACCAAACCCTGTGAGCTCCAGGTCGAAGCCGAGATCCTTGAGCTCGCTAAACTCCAGAGTCAGCAGCTCGTCATCCCAGCCGGCATTCAGCGCGAGCTTGTTATCCGTCAGAATGTATGCCCGTTTTTGCGCAGCGGTCAGATGCTCGACGAAAACGCAGGGAACCTCGGTCACACCCTCGGCCTTCGCAGCCAGTACCCGGCCATGTCCCGCGATGATGTTCAGGTCCTTGTCGACGATCACAGGATTAACAAACCCGAACTCTCGAAGGGAAGCCCGTAACTGCAAGATTTGCTCTTTGCTGTGTGTACGGGCATTCCGTGCGTTGGGAATGAGGGTATTGATATTGACTTTGGCAAAGCGCTCTGTGGTCTGCATGGCTAAACCTCGTTTCCGTACTAAAAAGAGCGCCTGTAGATCTCTCCACGGACGCTCTGGTGTCTATTCTGCTGACCCTACCATAACACACCGATGGGGGTGTAAAACAGTGAAATTCAGTGCAAATTTTCGGAAATTTTCACTTTTCTTAATGCTTCCCCGTGCATCAGATGGATATTGCGTACGCTGCAACCGGTTTCTGCCGCAATCTGCTCCCAGGTCATCAGGCACAGGTACCGCTTTTCCAGCAGGCTCTGATGCTCCACGCTCTCCACGGCGTGAATGGACTCCGTAATATCGCGCTTCAGGTCCACCAACTGGTCGATATCCCCGTTGATTTCATTTTCCAGCGCGACGATCTTGAGAATGATATCCTCCATGCGGCGAATATTCCGGGCTCCGCTGTGGGGAGCATTACTCAACGTAGACGATGCCTTAGTAGCAAGGCTGTGCAAGGACTCAATCTGCTGCAGTTTGCTGTTGATGCGCATATCCAGCCAGCGCGCCTGGGAAAGGTATTCTTTCGGGGTCATATTGTGTCCTCCATTTGTTGTTTCAGATCGTGTAGGAGTTTTCGGCCGTCCAAAGAGCACAGTACCTCAAACCACTCAGAACAGAAGAACTGTTCGATGCTGCGGATCTCCCGCAGGGTTTCAGTCTGATGTGGACGCAAACGATTCCGGTCATGTGCATGCCGATAATCCTCCACAGCTCGCAGGATGATGGCATTCGCCAACTCCTGCCAGTTGTGTATGGTCGATTCGCTCACCCTACCACCTCCAGATTGGCCTTTACTGCGTCGATCAAAGCAGCCTGGGTTTTGTCCTTCCGCTGCAGCGCTTTCATGATCTGCTCATCGATCGTCCCTTTCGTGATGATGTGGTGAATAACGACGGTATTCTGCTGGCCTTGGCGCCAGAGCCGGGCGTTGGTCTGCTGGTAGAGTTCCAGGGACCAGGTCAGCCCGAACCAGATGAGCGTCGAGCCGCCCGTCTGCAGGTTAAGTCCGTGCCCGGCGGAGGCGGGGTGGATGACGGCGACGGCTATATTGCCGGCATTCCAGTCGGAGATATCCTGGCTGGTTTGAATCTCCCGCATGGTAAACCGCTTCCGGATCCGCTCCAGATCATGCCGGAACCAGTAGGCGATGAGCACGGGATTGCCGTTCGCTGCTTCCAGCAGGTCCTCCAGCGCATCCAGCTTCCGGTCATGAAATGCAACCGCCTGATGATCTTCCCCGTACACGGCGCCATTGGCCATCTGGCAGAGCTTGCCTGAGAGGGCTGCGGCGTTGACGGCGTCGATCTCCCCATCCTGCAGTTGTACGACCAATTCTTGTTTCATGCGTGTGTAGTTCTTCTGTTCGCTAGGGGAGAGCTCGACGGTCACCTCGTTCATGACGCATTCCGGCATGTGCAGGTAATCAGTGCTTTTCATGGAGATCGTAATGTCGGCGATCCGCCGGTAAATCTCGTCCTCGGCGCTTGGCTTGGGCTTGTAGGTGAAGATCTGCTGACCGTTGCGTTTATCCGGCAGGAAGAACTCGTCCCGGTAATGGGTGATGAACCGCCCCAGGCGTTTGCCCAGATCCAGCAGCCGGAATTCTGCCCAGAGATCCATCAGGCCGTTGGCGGATGGCGTGCCGGTCAGTCCGACGATGCGCTTGACCATGGGACGAACCTTCATCAGGCTGCGGAAGCGTTTTGCCTGATAGGATTTGAACGACGACAGCTCGTCAACGACGATCATGTCGTAGTCAAACGGCAGTCCGCTTTGCTCGACCAGCCACTGCACGTTTTCCCGGTTGATGATGTGCAGGCTGACCTGCTGCCGCAGTGCCGCTGTCCGCTCGGCTTCCGTTCCGACTGCTACGCTGTAGGTCAGCCCCCGAAGGTGATCCCATTTTCGGATCTCCTCGGGCCAGGTCGACCTGGCGACGCGCAATGGTGCGATGATCAATGCCTTGCCGATCTCGAAGCTGTCCAGGCAAAGATCGAACAGCGCTGTCAGGGTGATTACAGTTTTGCTCAACCGAGGCCCATATCCAAAAGAACAGCGGAAATGGGCTGTTCGAGGATATAGTCGACAGCGAATTTCTGATAATCGTAGGGTATGAACTTCATTTGGCATCACCACCTTTCATATCCCAGAATTCTGCCAGACGTTTGTGGAGCTTCCCATGCTTATGTGATGAGGGGAGTACAAGCAGGTTCCATGCATTGTTGTTTCGCTTGTCGCCATCGATATGGTGAACGACTTCATCTGGCAATAATGGGCGCCCAGCATTTTTTCGGCTACAACCCGATGCTCATGTCTTCCATAAAGCTTGGTATAGGTTTTTCCTTCGCCGCTGTTTAGACGAGCCATCCGAAGTTTCTTTCGTGTTGCCGGCGTCATCCGTGTTGGATTCAATTTACGATTCAACGCGGATAAGTGAGCTGACACCTTCGAATGGTCTGTCATCTTCCAGTATCCATCGGGATTAAATCGTTTACTGCTGAAATTGGACCGACATTGCACGCTGCAGAAATTATGATTATGAATCCAACAGCGTTCTCTCTCAAAGAGCTTTCCACACATGTCACATTTGATTTTGCATTTCAACAAGCACTCCTCCGATCTGATCCAGGCTGTCGATCACGTATACCCGAAACCCTAATGCTTCCAATTGCCGTTTCCGCCTTACCTGCAGCGGCCGGAGTCGCTTTCCCGGTGCTTTTGCCTCTGCAAAGGCCATATGCCCGTAGGGGAGTAGAATGAGCCGGTCTGGCATGCCATCCAATCCGGGGCTGATGAATTTGGGCGCTAAACCGCCCACGTCTTCTGTTGCTGTTTTCAATCTCTGTTCGATGGCTTTTTCTCTCATAGATCCTCCACTGTTCTCAAGTAACTTCTCGCGCGCGTATGAGCGTATAATGCGTGGTTGCGTGCTCCATTCTCTTCTATACCATACCTATTATTTTTATAATGTATGGATGGAACAATGGAACACAGGGCAATGCACACCCCAATTCTCATGGGTTGCAGGCTGATCCGATGAACTGTACCCAACCAATGATTTTGGTTCATCGGAACTGACGGTTTTTGTACCCAAACTCGGGGAGTTCCGAAAAACAGCCTTTGTTTCATGGCTTGGGAACGTACAGCCATTGGGGGCCGTACAACGGGATGCGCTCCTTTTTGTCCAAACCGCTCCACCCTCCGATCGCTGACATGATCGAGGAGATTTCATTGCCGTCGAGTCGGCGGAGGTTGGCGCGCTCTTTGCCGAAGCACTCGCACCAGATCTCCATGTTGGAGACAGATTCGCGCTTGCGTTTACCGACACGGTGGCTCCCGCCGAACTCCGTGCCGCTGATATACGCCCGGCGCTCGTACAGATCCATGTCAGGCCAATCCTCCGGGAGAAGCATGTCGAGATAATCCCGGACCAAGCCTTCGCGCTCATCGGATTCCATCGCTTCCCGCTGTTCATCCTTAGCCAGCTGATCAAGGCCAGCTTCGAGATATAGTATTTCTCCGGCTTTGACATTGACGAGTGTCTCTGCCCAGATCTGCAGAACCTCATCGTGGGTGATCTGCCAGGACTGACGTTTGCCACCGCCGGGCGTTTTCACAGGCCAGAAGCGCCGGTTGCCGGTCGTGTCCCGGAGATACCCTTTTTCGGCGTTGGTTGTGCCAAAGAACACGCATTGGCGAAGGTGCGGTGTAGCCCGGCGACCAAAGCTGGCGCGGTAGATATCATTCTGCCGGGAGAGAAAACTGCGCAGCGTTTCCACCTCAGCCTTTTTCAATCCGGCAAGCTCACCGATCTCCAGGATCCAATAGCCCTGCAGTTTTTCGGCGGCAGTTTTATCCTTGGTATCCGAGAGTGAGAGGCTGTCGGAGAACCACTCCCCACCCAGCCGGGCAATGAGCGTGCTTTTTCCGACCCCCTGTGGGCCGTTGAGTACCAGCATGGAGTCGAACTTGATCCCGGGGGTCAGGACGCGCGCGATCGCCGCGCACAGGGTTTTCCGCGTCACCGCGCGCACATAGGCGTTATCGGCGGCACCGAGGTAGTCGATCAGCAGGGTATCTGCTCGCGGGATCCCGTCCCATTCAGGCAAAGCGTTAATGAATTCCCGGATGGGATGATAGGAGCGGTCATCGGCGACCTTGGTCACGGCGATCTCATAATTGCGCGCGGAAAAGGTACCGTAGTGGCTGTCGATGTAACTGATCAGCTGCGCGTCATCCGCATCCCGCCAGAACCGCGACGGATGCAGCCAGGGCACCTCGCCTTTGATCTCCATGCCGTCGGTCTGCTGGTTGAACACGATCGCCCGCATAGCGGGATCATTCTCCAGAATCAGTGTGAGATTACGCAGGGTATTCTTCAAAGTACCGTTTTTTTCGTATTCCAGCTGCTTCTGCCAATTGCCGTCGCTGAACTCCTGCTGTGCTTGGGCTTTGCGTTCCTCGGCGAATTGTTCTTTGACACGTGCATTCCGGACGGCAAGTTCGTTCATGGCCCGGGATGACGGCAGCTTGCCTGGCAGAATGTTGTCGGCGCATTTGTCGTCCAGGTCCCGGAACCGGTGAACGCGAACGAGATCAAAGGCGTTCAGCAGCCTGCCGCCGGCAGGGTCGGTGGCGTGGTGGCTGTAAGCAAACTTGCCATCATATATGACCAGCCCGGCAGCGGAATCGGCGGGAATATAGTCATACCGGCCGTTCATGGCACTCGGGGCATACACATCGGAGAGAAACGTCTCGATGGCTTCTTCGATGGTATACGCCCGGCAGAACGCACCGACGACTCCATCTTTTGAAAGCGGATCGGCCTGCTTGGTCATCTGCCGGCGAACCACTTCTGATTGCCGGGAGGATACCGGCCACATGGAGGTATCGCGCCAGTCGGCGTACCGGGCAAGGTATTCGTCTGGATCCAGCGGATCGCCGTCCTTTTCATGAAAGACGAACTCCCCGTCAGCCGGTGTGGACGGCCAGTACATCAGCCGGGATGCCTCATAGGTCGTATCGTCGAACAGATCGATGCCGATCTCTTTGGCAACCATGCGCCCGATCGCAGGATATTCGTCTTCGCTGACTTCCCTGGCAAATGGGATGATCAGGCGCAGTCTTGGCGCTTCCGGCGTATGCTTGTGTGTGCTGTAGACACAGCACTGCCAGTCATGAAGCGCCTCGATCTGCTCCCAGATGTCCGGTTGGGCGTAATCCATGTCCAGGGTAAGCAGAGAACGACACAGCACGGAACCATTTCTGCGCCGGCCTTCCCGGAGCGCGCCGCCGACAAAACCGCCGACATCCTTGATGGCGTCCTGCTGCGCACGGCCCAGTTTGCGGAACTCAGAAACCGTTTCAGTGGTTCGCTTCGTCGCGCGGATGGTGTTTTTGAATTCTTCCCAGGTGATATCGCGGTTTTTCCAGCGCTTGTCCATGCGGCTGTTTCCGACGGCGATTTTCATTGCTGGTTCACCTCTTTCATTTCTTCCGTAAAATACCGGATGGGTATCTGGCGGCGCTCGGCTTTCTCGATCTCAAAGGCCATACCATCGGTGACCTGTTCTCCGAACACCCAGAGTTCCGCGCACTTGGTCAGGAGCACACTGCCCATGTATAGTCCAAGTTTCCGCTCCTCCGGAATGCCGTCGTCCAGAAACTGCGGGAACAGCAGATGCGGTGCGACAGGGATGCAGTTCCGCTTAATGGCGAACTGGCAGAACTGGCGGGTTTTGTGTGCGTTTTTCATGATTTCCCCTGCGAATGGCGAGCAGATAAACACCAGTGGTCTGAAACCGTGTATGTTCTGCGAAAGTGATGTGAGACCGGCTTTGCGTGCCTGTCGTTCGATCGCAGTCAAAGCGCTGTAGGCGGTGGGATCGTAATACCCTTCATGATTGAATCTGCTGATACTCATATTGCTTTGCTCCTTTTAGTTTTTCTGATAATACGGGCATTCAAAGCCGTCTGCGCGTAGCTGCAGCCCTGGCGCCCATGGCGGTGTTCGGCCCATCTGCTCGCAGACTGCATCCGGCGACATGCGGGGATCGGCTTCGATGATGATTTCATCGTGCACGTGCCCAACAATGGAACAGCACCGTAACGTTTGCATGGCATAGCACAGGATATCCCGGCTGATGGCCTGCACGATGTTCTCCACGAACTTCGGGCCATAGGACTCGATGCGTTCCCACATTTTCGTGACACCGACACCTTCGTAGGTAACGGCCTCCCCGCCGAATCGGTTCTCGCCAATGCGCGGTTTCACATAGGCCAGCCGTCTGCCGGACGGGAGGGTGATGAACAGGAATCCGCTCTCGTAGGTGAACTGGATACCGTGTGTTTGCGTGGGGATCCGCTGCATCACGCAGGTTTTCACTGCTCTGTTCACGTCCCACCACAGTTGTACAATGTTTTGGTTGGACTCCCGCCAGGCATCCACCAGCGGCTTGAGCTCATCTTCCTGAAGACCCATTTCCAAGGCACCCATAGCTTTGAGGGCGCCGACGGAGCCGCCATAGCCAAGGGCGAGTTCCGCGATCTTCCCTTTCTGCCTGAGATGCCCGTTCACACCGTTCTTTTCCACCGGCACGCAAAACATCTGGCCGGCGGATGCACAGTAGATGTCGCCGCCCTGTTCGAACACGTCGAGCCGCCACTGTTCGCCGGCCAGCCAGGCAATGACCCGGGCTTCAATGGCAGAGAAGTCAGCGACAATGAACTTTCCTCCTTCATAGGGTACGAACGCCGTGCGAATGAGTTCGGAGAGTACATCCGGTACGGAGTCAAAAAGCATACGCGCGGCATCGTAAACACCGGACTGGATAACGGTGCGTGCCGTATCTAGACAGCTCATGTAATTCCTGGGCAGGTTTTGCAGCTGCACTAGACGTCCCGAGAATCGGCCGGTACGGTTGGCGCCGTAAAACATGAACATCCCTCGCGCACGGCCGTCGGCGCAAACGCAATTTTCCATCGCCTGGTACTTCCGGACAGAGGATTTTGCCAGTTGCTGGCGTAATAGGAGCACATCAGCTAATGGTTGCGGTGCATCCTCAAGCAGCTCGGTCACTTGCTTCTTTCCCAGCGAGTCGGTTTCCAGCCCGTTATCAGCCAGCCAGGTTTTCATTTGTACGACGGAGTTGGGATTGTCGAGCTCCGTCAGCTTCTGCATTTTCTGCGTGAGTTCATTTTGGGATTGTTTATCCATCGCGATGGCGCTTTTCACCAGTATCATATCCAGTCGGATGCCCCGGTCATTGATTTCTTGATCCAGATGATATTCATCCCATACAAATTCCGGTACTGGGAAACGCGATAGCTTCTCTTGCACCGCCATCTCGGTTTCGACATCACGCAGGTTGTAAGATTTGAACTGCGCCCATTTGTCCGGAGCGTCGGTTGGATGATTTCGCTGCCTGCCGCCATTTGTTTTCGTTGGTTTACATGGCTGGCAGAAATACCGGATCAGGTCTTTCCCGGTATCGAGTTTCTGTTTATCCAGCCTGAGTACAACGCCGACGCCAGCCAGGGAGAGCGGCAGCCCAAGGTATGCCGAACAGACCATGGAACACCGCCATTGCGATGAGTTCAGGTATTCTCCGGTGGGGAGACCAAGATAACGGGATAAACATATACGCTCAAAATTGGCGTTGAACGCCCATTTGATCACACCGGTATCCGTCAGAGCACCGCGAATTGCAGAGGGCAATTCCTCCCCGCCGGCCAGATCGATCACCTGTACAGGACTGCTGTCGATGGAATATCCAAACAGCAATATTTCAAAATCAGGGCTTTCCGTATAGCGGTATACGCCAGATTTCGACAGATTGCTGCTGGAAAATGTCTCAATGTCGATACTGAGTGTGTTCACGGTTTTTCCTTTCATGGGACGGGCAGCAGACCGCATAGCCGCCCGTCCCGGTTGTCACTTAGCTCAGGAAATCATCGTCGTTGTCGGTCGCGAAATCATCCTCTGCAGTGGCGCGGCTGACCAGCGGTTCACCGTCTCGTATCTTTTGAATGTTGCCCAGCCCGCAGGCGACGCCTTTATTGCCATTGGTGTTAAAGACGTAGAAATTGATGGACACGCGGGCGTAGACGCCGGAGTAGAGTTCCGAACGTTCGAGGATCGGTTCCACCTGCCGGTTGACGATCTGAGGCGGCGTGGTGGAGTTCGCGTTGATGAAATAGGCATTGACATAGGCTTCATCGTCAGCGCGTTCGATATCCCCGTCACGCAATGGCAGTTTCAGGGCGGCTTTATTCGGCACCTTGCCACCGAACTTGCCGCTGCCTTCCGCAAGAGCGGCATCGACCGCGGCGTTAATGGCTGCCAGGGTTCTGGTGTCGGTCTTGGGAATGATCAGGCTGACACTATACTTGGGCTTCCCGTCCTTGATTGCTTTCGGTTCCCAGACGTTGGCATAGGACAGGCGGACGATACCTGTGACGATCTTGGTGGGATTATCTTGGTTAGCTGCTGCTGTCATGGCTTTATTCCTCCATAAATTCTGTTTTGGCATTGGATATGGGGAGAGGCGGGCGTTTGTCCGAGAGGGGAACCAGTGTTGCCGCTCCGGGCGGTTTGATCACAAGCCCGCCCAGGACTTCGGTGAACCGGGACTTGCCCATGAGTTTTTCCATCTCTGTGATGGGGATCAGGCTCTGCTTGTAGATGTCCAGATACCCGGCGGCTTTTACCGCTTCTGCGGCCTTGTCCTCATCGGTGTACCTGCGATTGGACCGGCCTTCGACGACCTTGAAGCCCAGCCACTGCTTGCCGTGGCTCACAGCCGCGGCGGTCGCATAGGCCAGGATTTCATTGGCCCAGGTGGTCAGGTCACCAATGGTGGTCAGGATTTCGGAGATCTCCTCGTCGGAGAGAAGCGGGGGAAGTGCGAATTCAAAGGCAGCCAGTTTCATCTTGGACTCGGCCCTGGCGCGGCACTTCACCGCTGCGCGGCAGAACCGGCAGTGCTCACCCGGGGCGTACTCGCCGGCGCCGTTATAAGCGAGAATAGCTGCAGGTTTCAGGATTTTTTCTGCCCATTGGTATAGGGAATCTTTGGGGATAGTATACGTGCTGATGTTTTCTCGCCGGGGCTGGAAGATCGTCATGGAGACCGTGTCGATATCGTAGATCCCGTCGAACAAAGTCAGCGCACCGAGCCCGTACAACATCATCTGCGGATTATTTTCGGCTTCGACAAGAACGCCCTGACCGTATTTGAAATCCACGATATGAAGCAGTCCGTCTGCGATGAGCACGAAGTCTCCGGTTCCGAACCCGTCCCCCACATACCTGGAGAAGTCCAGCCTCTGTTCGACCAGGATGATAGGATCGCTGCAGGTTTGTTTAGCTAGGCTGATCTGTTCCAGCGCATATGTGACGTACTCGTCCGTACAGGCATCCATTTCATCGCTGTCATATGGAGATAGCGGTTTTCTGGAACGTTGTTTGAGTGCTCTGCGCAGCTTGTGCTCTGCCAGGGCGTGCGCGGCCGTGCCTTCCTCTGCAGCGGAGCTGGCATGATCATCAAACTCGAGCTCCAGGCGCGCTGACGGCGTACAGGCCAACCAGCGGTGCGCACCGGATGCTGAGAGCAGTGCGTGTTCACCCATTACAGTGCCTCCGCTTCCGTTAAGAGTGCCAGGAATTCATCTGGTTTGATCTGGGAAAGCTTTGCAGCTCCGTGCTTTTCCAGCAGTCCGCGGACCTCTGCCGTGAACCCGCTCAGGGATTTTTGCGCCAGTACAGCCCGGACTTGCTCCAGTGTGATCGGTTCGGGCTCTGGTGCAGCGGTTTCCGGCTGAGAGGCGTCTGCAGGTTCATTGCCTGCTATAGCGTCCGCTATCGCCTGTATGCTGCCGGCGAGCGTACGCAGGTCATTAGCGACGTCCAGCAGCAGCTTGATCTTGCTCATGTTCAGCGCCTCCCTCCTTTCCGATTTCGTTGATGGACAGCGATTCCACACTATCGCCGGGGATAATGAGCGTAAGTCTGTGTCCGGCACCGAAGAGGAAACGTAGCAATCGTTCCCGGATGGTGATTTGGCGGCAGCTGATAATCCCGTCAGGGGAAGCCCGTGTAACACGGATATTGAGCGCGTGTTTCATCTCTCATGATTCCTTTCCGAAGGCGGCTTATAAAAAGGCCTTCACTCTATAGCCACGGGAAATGCCACATTTGAGGATTTTCAGAAAATTTTCTTCAGACGCTTGTATGCCGTCTGCAGGCGATGGGAGATCGCAGAGCAGCTGACGCCTTCTCTTTCGGCGTAATCATTGACCGATACGCCGTCGAAATAGATGGCGGTGATCAGATCGCGATACGTGGGTTTTAGCGTTTGTACTAGCCTGCGGATATGTTGATAGTCATCCTCTTTTTCATCATCAATGAGAATCTCCTCGCAATCGGTGCTTTCGAGATTCTGATACTCAAATGAATCGCGGGACAGGTGCTCGCCGGTTTCAATATCGAAGTCGTTCGTGCTATAGCTGTCGATGGCGATATGCCGGCGCGTTTCCTTGCGGTTTAGGTTGCTTTCCTGGTGGTCGAGATTGAGGATGACGGCACCCCAGGTATCATCGACCTCAATTTCATGAACTTTCCCGGTAACGGATTTGTATTTGATTCTCATGGTTTAGCTCCTTTGGTTTTCAGGTTTCTGAAATCCGCCGGAGCCGCTAATCCGCTTTCTACAGAACAAGACGGCAGGTGAACCCCTTGTCAGGGAGTCCCGCACTGCCGTCTAGCGTTCTGGCGGATTTCGGTTATTCGGTTACCGTGGGATGGTCAGTTAGGTTTCCTATCCTTCACGCTCGTGCGTGATACGCAAGGTGCCGTTCGGGTTTGCGGTGATCCGGGTTACGCAGTCTTTTCTGCGAATCAGGACAATACGCGCGTCAGCGCTCATATCGCAAACCCGCTTATGGTCGAGATTGACGACTTCGCTCATGGGTTTCCTCCTTTCTCTGTGGGTCTGTCGATGCAGGATGATGATCGTTTGATGATTTCTCTGGTAAAAATAAAGCCGGATGAATGGAGGCAGTGGTACATCACTGTCTCGGCATTCATCCGGCTATTTGGTCACTCGTCGCATTCCACGGCACGGAGCCTTTGCTCGGTATGAAAGAGTATTCAGTTGGCGGGAGTTACGGCTTTTTACGCTGCCGCTGCAGAGCACCCGGTGATTGGCTGGGCGACGCCCTGGTCACCGGACTTGCCCTGAGACGAAAAACCGCTTCTCTGGCACAAGGCACTGTCACCACCCGGCGACAACTGGGGCATTTCAGCGTAATGGTGATCTGTTCACCCGGTAATCCGGAGATATCGAAAACCCGTTTATCGCACAGTGGGCATCTCATCTTGAGACATCTTGACGTTGGTTCTTCCACCTATATGCGCCTCCAATTCAAATCATATGCGGGGAGTTCATGATGCGTGACTATAAGTAGAATTGCTATAAAGAGACTGATATTCAAACAAAGAAGATACGGAATAGATACGCCGGTCATCACGTATCGGCCGTTTTTGCTTCGTTTGAAGTGAAATGAGAGTATCACCAGAGAAATAATCTGTCAAGGCGAACAAAGCATAAATTTAAAAATTAAAATAATTTTGAGTGTTCGTATTTACATGGTATTCAAACTGTGTTATGCTTGGGCTGCAAACAGGAGGTGTGCTTTATGAAGAAAGTGGTCGATAAGAGAAGACCGGCTTCAGGGGAATCACAGAAGATAAAAGGCGGCAAGCCTGCACGTTATAATGCGGATCGGAAGCCCAGCCTGGGGACCAACCTGCGGGCAAACCGTGAGCGGTTGGGTTTGCAGCAGCTGGATGTTGCCGCGTACCTGAATATAACCAGCGCATCCGTCAGCAACTGGGAAAAGGACGCGAATTTACCAGATATCAACACACTGAAAAAGCTTTGTAAGTTCTATGACGTCACACCGGATGAATTGCTGGGCGTGACGACGACGACCTACCGCAGCCTTTCCATGGCAGAGCGTCAATTTGTCGAACAATATCGCAAACTGGATCCGCATGGATTTCAGATGGTTACCAGCGTCATGAAGATGGAAATCGACCGTATGGAGGCGGAAGCGCAGCGGAAGGACAGAAAGATCGTACAGCTGCGTGATTATTTCATGCCCGCCTCCGCTGGCATCGGGGAATACCTGCCCGAGGGGGATAATTTCCAGTGGCTGAATGTCTACGAAACCCCGGATACCGAAGGTGCCGATATGATCGTGCATGTCTCGGGCGACAGCATGCGACCCACCCTCAAGGACGGGGACCGTCTGCTGATTCAGGAGACAGAAAGCCTGGACATAGGGGAACTCGGTGTATTCCTCGTCAATGGCGAGGGCTTTGTCAAGGAGCTCGGGAAGGGCCGCCTGATCTCCCATAACCGTAAGTACCGTGATATTCGATTTGCCGATTATGATGATATCCGCTGCGTGGGCCGCGTGCTGGGATTGCTCGATGAGAGTGATATCGCTGTGATCGAGGCCTGATCTGAGGGAACCATATTCTTCGTTTTCATCCATAGGTTGAAAACGTGTATTTTGTATACGCTTTTTACAGGAGAAATTGAATGAGACAGTCGACATATGCTATTGGGTCTTCACGGTACCGTATTTATACATTTATACTGGCGTATCAGGAGAAGGAATATCACGCACCCAGTGTCCGGGAGATATGCATTGGAACGGAACTCAGATCCACGTCCACTGTACATGCGCACATTAACCGCATGATCCGGGATGGATTACTCTCTAGATGGGATGGACATCCCCGCACGCTGCGGGCAAACCCTGGCGCCTGGCCGGGTGAAAGAGGCGAGATACGTGGAACGGGTGATACTGCACTGTGATGCCAACAAGTACTACGCATCCGTAGAAATTCTGGATAATCCTGCGTTGCGGCCTTACCCGGTGGCAGTCTGCGGCAGTCAGGAAGATCGGCATGGAATTGTACTGACCGCCAATGCGCTGGCCAAAGGAGTCGGCGTCAAGACCGGCATGGCCAACTGGCAGGCCAAACAGGTGTGCCCGGGGTTGATCATCCTCCATCCGCGGTATGATCGCTATCTGCACTTTTCCCGCCTGATGCGCAGGATCTACATGGAATATTCCGATCGTGTGGAGGCCTTTGGACTGGATGAGAACTGGATCGACCTGAGTAATCTTGGAGTGACCATAGAGGACGGGGAACGCACGGCCAATGCCATCCGGAACCGCGTTCGTGAAGAGCTGGGGCTGACAGTATCGGTCGGCGTGAGCTTCAACAAGATCTTTGCCAAGCTGGGCTCCGATATGAAAAAGCCCGACGCGACCACTGTCATACGCCGGGAGGATTTCAAGGAGAAGGTATGGGGATTGCCCGTATCCGATCTGCTGTATGTCGGCAGGAAAACCACACGAAAATACGCCGACATGAACATCCGGACCATAGGGGATCTGGCGAGGTTCGATTCGGACTGCCTGCGATCCAGATTCGGTAAGACGGCGGATATGCTGCAGTGCTATGCGCGTGGATTGGACATTTCCCCGGTCATGCCGGTCACCGAATCCATGGCGATCAAGAGCATCGGGAACTCCACCACCGCGCCCAGCGATATCGAGAACCGGGACGATGCGCTCTGCATCGTGACCATCCTGGCGGAATGTGTCGCCATGCGATTGCGGGAGCACGGATTTCGAAGCCGGAATATCAGTTTATCGGTGCGTAACGTGCTCAAGTACACAGATCAGAACAATCGGACCACCACGACGCTTGACTGGCACTCCTGTCAGCATATGCTGGGATCGTCTACCAATCTGTCGGTGGATATAATCCGGGAAGCCATGAAGCTGTTCGATGAACGGTACGTGCGGATGTATCCGTTTCGGGGATTGGGAATCAGCTGCGGGACGCTGGAACCGGAGAGCACGCCGATCCAGATGGACCTGTTCGGCAATGCTGAGTATAAAGCCCGCATAGAGCGGCTGGAACGCAATGTGGACATGCTGCGCGGTCGGTTTGGAAACAATATCGTCCAAAAGGGAATCGTGCTGATTGACCGCAAGGCGGCGAAGCTGGACCCGGAAGCGGAGCATACGATACACCCCGTGGCGATGTTTGGAATGTGATAAAGGAGTGTGTATGTGTGAAGATGCAGGAACAAGCGCCTAATTCAGCTCCCATGCCTGTTACACACAAGGATTATGTAACGGTATTCGCCAGGCATGAGCTGGGCGGACGCATCCGGCCGGTGGCGTATCAGCTGCCAAGCGGATCGCCGGTGAAGATCGACCGTGTGACTGATGAGCGGCAGGCAGCCAGCCTGAAATCCGGCGGGCAGGGGATGCGCTATACCTGCAAGATAACCGTGGATGGAGTGCAATCGGATATCTATCTGTTCCATGACGAGGAGCTTTGGTTCATGGAAGCGATTGAGGCGCAGGGAGCGGCTCCGGGGACAGAGCCTGTCCATGTGCATCTGCGCAGGCTGCGGCGAGAAGCGGGATTATCCCAAAACGAGATAGCGAAACGGTTGGAAATGGATGTGCTGGAGTACTGCAGGCTTGAGAGTGGGTGCAGAGAGATCGGAGAAGAGATAGTCGAGAAAATTACTGTGCTTATTAGAAATAGCACTGCCTTTGATTTCGTTTGGATCAATTGACTTTCATTATATGTATGCGTTAATATTTCTATATGTACAGATGACATTATGGAATTTGTCCCCGAAAATCATTGAATCCCATCTATAAAACATTAGGTGAAGGAAACTGATAAATATGAATAAGCAGCAGCTGGCAAACAAGATATGGGAATCAGCAAATAAGATGCGCTCAAAGATCGAAGCCAACGAGTATAAGGATTATATCCTCGGTTTTATTTTTTATAAATTCCTTTCCAATAAGGAAGTTAAGTATTTAAAGAGTATCGGATTTTCGGACGATACCATGAATCAGGTAACGGAAGAAATGGCGGAACTGGTTGAAAATGTTCAGAACAATATCGGATATTTTATATCGTATGATAATCTGTTTTCAACCTGGCTTGCCATGAGCGCCGACTTTAACGTTTCAAACGTCCGGGACGCTCTTTCCGCTTTCAGCAGGCTGATCAACAATTCGCACAAAAAGGTTTTTGATAAGATTTTTAATACGCTACAAACCGGTCTATCAAAATTAGGAGACAGCTCAGGCACACAAACAAAAGCCATCAGCGACTTGATCCATCTGATTAGAGACATTCCGATGGATGGGAAGCAGGATTATGATGTGATCGGCTTCATATACGAGTACCTGATCTCGAATTTTGCAGCCAATGCGGGGAAAAAAGCCGGCGAGTTCTATACACCGCATGAAGTGTCTCTCCTGATGTCGGAAATCGTTGCTAACCACCTGAAGGATAGAACGGAAATCAAGATATATGACCCCACCAGCGGTTCGGGCTCGCTGCTGATCAATATCGGCAAGAGCGTGGCCAAGTATATGGGCGGCGGCGATAAGATCAAATATTACGCCCAGGAATTAAAGGAGAATACCTACAATCTTACCCGTATGAACCTTGTGATGCGCGGTATTATTCCTTCCAACATCGTTACCAGAAACGGCGATACCTTGGAAGAGGACTGGCCATATTTCGACGAAAGCGATCCGATTGGCACCTATGATCCTCTGTATGTAGACGCTGTCGTTTCTAATCCGCCGTATTCACAAAACTGGAGTCCCGCAAACGAAGAAAACGATCCAAGATATAAACGCTACGGCACAGCTCCCAAAAGCAAGGCAGATTATGCTTTCCTGCTGCACGATTTGTATCACGTCAAATCGGATGGTATTATGACCATCGTTCTTCCTCATGGGGTATTGTTCCGTGGTGGTGAAGAAGGTACCATCCGTAAGAATTTAATTGAGAATAATAATATTGACACCGTTATCGGGTTGCCAGCAAATATCTTCTTCGGCACGGGCATCCCAACCATTATTATGGTTCTGAAACAAAGGCGGAGCAATACGGACGTTTTGATTGTTGAGGCGTCCAAGGGCTATGAAAAAGTCGGAAAGAACAACAAGCTCCGTTCTTCGGATATTAAGCGAATCGTCGATGTTGTGGTGCGCCGTGAATCGGTAGAAAAATTCTCCAAGGTTGTTACTCGTGATGAGATTCGTCAAAACGAGTATAACCTCAACATCCCCCGCTATGTGGATTCATTGGAAAAACCAGAAAGCTGGGATATTTATGCTTCCATGTTCGGGGGGGTCCCCGCCGGTGAATTGGAGGATCTCTCTGCGTATTGGGCCGCTTTCCCAGCCTTAAAAAGCGCACTGTTTCCCGATTTGGGTAGTGCATACCTGCATTTCGGCATTGACGACATCAAAAAAACGGTAATGGAACATAGAGACGTTCGGGCTTTTGAAGGGAAATTCGATTCCGCTTTCCAAGGCTTTGATGATACTCTCTATGAGGAATTGCTGAGCAATATTCAGGGTATCGATATTTCAAAAGAAGAAAAAATCCTTGCGACGCAGATCTTTACGCGCCTGTCCGGTATTCTGCTTGTCGATCCATATGAGGCATATCAGTTGCTTGATGATGAATGGACAAAGATCGCCGTCGATCTAGAAATTGTACAAACAGAAGGCTTTGCGGCGGTGAAAAATGTTGATCCCAACATGGTTGTCAAGAAGAGAAATGACAAGGAGATCGAGGTGCAGGACGGCTGGGTAGGCCATGTTTTACCGTTTGATCTTGTGCAGAAGCAAATGCTGGGGGACGCGGTAGCCGCACTACGCCGAAAAGAAGAGAAATTATTAGAAATCACATCGGAATACGAAGAACTATTGGAAGAGCTTCCTGAAGAAGAGAAAGAAAATGATTTTGTAAATGAGGAGAAAACCGCTTTTATTCCGGCGGCGGTGAATAAAGCAATCAAGGCGAAAGAAGTTGACCCAGAAGTTCTTGCTATCCTCAAAAAGTATGACACGCTGAACACGAAGGAAAAAGAGCTGAAAAGGAAGATTAAAAAAGAAACGGCGGATCTTCAAATGCAGACCAAAGCTACGATTGAAGCGCTTTCCGATGAGCAAGCGTATGAACTGCTCAAATGCAAATGGATCGTTCCGATTGTCGCTGGCCTGAAAAAGCTGCCTGGAAATACTGTGGATGTTTTAATTGCGAAACTTACGGCGCTTTCCAAGAAATATGAAACCACATTCTTTGAGGTGGCACAACAAATCAGCGATACCAAAGCCTCTCTTTCCAAGATGATTGACCGGCTGACCGGCAATGAATACGACCAAAGGGGACTCGCAGAATTCAAAAAGCTCCTCGGAGGTGAAGAGTAATGGCAGAAAGCACGAAAAAACCTGCTATTCGCTTCGATGGATTTGCGGAAGATTGGGAACAGCGTAAGGTTGGAGAATTACTCGCTGAGCGCAATGAACAATCTCCTATGAGCGATGATTATCCCCTGATGGCTTTTATTGCCTATGAAGGGGTTGCAATTAAAGGGGATAGATATGATAGAAGCTCGTTAGTATCTGACGCCGAAAACAAACTATATAAGAAAACTAAGTTGGGAGATTTCATTTATAGTTCAAACAATCTCGAAACCGGATCAATAGGTCTCAATAAGTATGGAAATGCCTCAATCTCACCTGTGTACAGCATTTTCTTACCAACCGGCATCGCAGACTCGGATTTTTTAGGTCGACGGTTGGTAAAAAAAGATTTTATCAATGCGATGATCAAATGGCGGCAAGGAGTAATCTATGGTCAATGGAGAATACACGAATCAGACTTTGAGAAAATAGAGATTCTTGTCCCGTTAGTTGAGGAACAAAGAAAAATCGGTGAATTTTTAGATAACCTCGACAACCTTGTCACCCTTCATCAGCGTAAGCATGACAAACTGGTGACGGTAAAAAAAGCTATGCTCGAGAAGATGTTCCCGAAAAATGGAAGCTGCTTTCCTGAAATTCGTTTTTCGGGATTTACTGAAGCTTGGGAACAGAGTAAGTTGAGTGAGCTATGCGATAAATTTTCTGATGGTGACTGGATAGAATCAAAAGACCAAAGTGATTCAGGTATTCGGTTAGTACAAACCGGAAATGTTGGAGTTGCTGAGTATCTAAACAAACCAAACAACATGAAGTGGATTTCGCAGGACACTTTTAGGCGGTTGCATTGCGAGGAAGTTTTGCCCGGCGATATTCTCATTTCAAGATTGCCAGAACCCGCAGGTAGAGCCTGTATTATGCCACATATAGGCACAAAAATGATTACAGCCGTTGATTGTACCATCGTTAGAACAGCCGCTGATTGCAGCAATAAATTCTTAGTTCAATTCTTGTCATCTCAAAACTACTTTATTGAAGTTAATACGGTGCTAGCAGGTGGCACACGACAGAGAATTAGCCGAAACAATCTTGCTTCTTTCTTGGTTCCCACACCGCCAACATTCGATGAGCAAGAAGCGATAGGGAGTTTTTTTTCTCGCCTTGACAACCTTATCACCCTTCATCAGAATGAGTTAGAAAAGCTAAAGATTCTCAAAAAGGCATTTCTCGAAAAGATGTTTGTGTAAAGGAGTGAGCTCTCATGGCGTACGCAAGTGAAGCTGAATTTGAAAATGCTCTCATCAAAATGCTGACGTCCTCCTATGGTTGGGAACCGGAGGTGTTGCAATACAAAACCGAGCAGGAGCTGCTCCAAAACTGGGCCAATATTCTTTTTGAGAACAACCGCACCATTGACAGGCTCAACGATTATCCGCTGACGGACGGCGAAATGCAGCAGATTATGGAACAAATCGGTGTACTGCGAACTCCGTTGAAGCTCAACGGCTTCATTAACGGCAGAAGCGTGCCGATTACCCGTGATAATCAGGAGGACAAGGAGCATTTTGGCAAGGAGATCTCTCTGAAAATTTACGACCGGCAGGAGATTGCAGCCGGGCAAAGCCGGTATCAAATTGCCGAGCAACCGAAATATACGGCGAGAACCAGTATGTTGCCGAATCGTCGCGGTGATTTTATATTGTTGATCAACGGGATGCCGCTGATTCATGTAGAACTCAAGAAAAGCGGGATTCCAGTATCGCAAGCCTATAATCAAATAGAGAAATATGCCCACGAAGGCGTATTTACGGGGCTGTTTTCACTCATTCAGGTTTTCGTGGCGATGAATCCGGAAGAAACGGTATATTTCGCAAACCCCGGCCCAGAGGGAAGGTTTAACACGGATTTCTATTTCCATTGGGCGGACTTTAATAATGATCCGATCAACGATTGGAAACAGATTGCGTCTACCTTGCTTTCCATACCGATGGCCCACCAGCTGATTGGTTTCTACACCGTTGCAGACGATACGGACGGAATTTTAAAGGTGATGCGTTCCTATCAGTATTACGCGGCCAACAAAATTTCCGATACGGTTGCAAAGCATCAATGGGAAAACGGCAATCAGATGGGCGGCTACATCTGGCATACCACAGGCTCTGGCAAAACCATGACATCTTTTAAGTCGGCGCAGTTGATTGCCAACTCCAAAGATGCGGATAAAGTGGTTTTTTTGATCGATCGAATAGAACTGGGCACCCAAAGCGCATTGGAATATCGTGGTTTTGCGGAAGTAACGGATTCTGTACAGGAGACCGAGGATACCGTTGTGCTGGTATCAAAACTGAAAAGTACAGATACCGCCAACACGCTGATCGTGACCTCCATTCAGAAAATGAGCAATATCAAAGATGATTCTGAGGGCAGGCTGAAAAAGGCTGACCTGGAACTGATTCTTAAAAAGCGTATCGTTTTTATTGTTGACGAGTGCCACCGGGATACCTTTGGGGATATGATGCATACGGTTAAGCAGACCTTCCCCAAAGCGCTGTTCTTCGGTTTCAGCGGTACCCCGATTCAAATTGAGAACCTAAAAAAGGGCAATACAACGACCGATGTGTTCGGAAACGAGCTGCATCGATATAGCATTGCCGATGGTATCAGGGACAAGAATGTTCTGGGCTTCGATCCGGATAAGGTGCTCACTTTCAAGGAAATGGATATCCGCACCGCAGTCGCTTTGGACAAGGCAAAAGCAGCAAGCGTGACGGAAGCGCTTGCCGACGATAAGAAAAAGAAAATTTTCTATCAATACATGAATGATGTTCCGATGGCCGGATATGAAAACAGTGACGGTTCCTATGTAAAAGGGATTGAGGACTTTCTGCTTGCAAATGGTCAATATCGCACGGATGAGCACCAAAAAATGGTGGTTGAGGATATTCTTGATGCTTGGGAAGTGATCAGTCACGGTCGGAAATTTCACGGGCTTTTCGCAACTTCCAGTATTGCAGAAGCGGTTCAGTATTATGAAAGATTCAAAACATCGGCTCCAGACTTGAAAGTGACTGCGTTGTTTGACCCGAGCACCGATAACAACGGAACCGGAATCGCCAAGGAAGAAGCGCTTATCGAAATCATCACAGATTATAACAAGCGATTCCACCAGACGTTTACAATCCCTACATACGGAAAAATGAAAAAGGATATTCAACTACGGCTTGCCCATAAAAAGCCGTATGAAAGAATCGAAAGAACACCGGAGGAGCAGATTGATCTTTTGATTGTAGTTGACCAGATGTTAACCGGCTTCGATTCAAAATGGCTGAATGTGTTATATCTGGATAAGGTACTGCGATATGAAAGCATCATACAGGCGTTTTCCCGCACCAATCGCTTGTTTGGTCCGGAAAAGCCTTTTGGTTCCATCAAATACTACCGCGCCCCTTATACGATGGAACAAAATATTAGCGCGGCGGTCAAGCTATACTCCGGTGACAAGCCTCTCGGAATGTTTGCGGTCAAGCTGGATCAGAACCTTGAGAACATGAACGCTGTTTTTGTGCAAATCAAGAATCTCTTTGAGCAAGCTGGAATCTTTGATTTTGAAAAGCTCCCAAGTGAGATTCCTGAACGAAGGAAGTTTGCCGCATTATTCAATGAGCTTAATGCGTATTTAGAAGCTGCAAAGGTTCAAGGGCTCGTATGGAACACGCTGACCTATTCATTCACAGACATAAACACCGGAAAAGTTAAAGAAATAGAACTCCTGTTGGATGAAAAAATATACAAGATTTTGGTTTTGCGCTACAAGGAACTTTTTAACGAAAGCGATGATGATGGCGTCGGCGTCGACTCACCTTATGATCTTGATGGCTATATCACAACCATTAACACAGACGAAATCGATGCTGAGTATATGGATTCTAGATTTGAAAAGTATAAGAAGGCTTTGTCGAGTGGTAACCCAGCCGATGCTGAAGCCGCAAAGGAAGAATTACATAAGACCTTTGCTACGTTATCCCAGGACGAGCAGAAATACGCCAACATTTTCCTGCATGATATGCAGACGGGGGATGTCAAGATCGAACCCGGAAAAACATTGCGCGATTTTATCAACGAGTATATGGCTCGCGCGAAGAACGATCAGATCCATCGCGTAGCCTCTGCGTTCGGTCTTGATGAAGATATGCTGCGTAACATGATGACCTTACGCTTGGACAACGCATCAATCAATGAATTTGGCCGTTATACCAGATTAAAGGAAACAGTTGATATTGCTAAAGCAACGGGTTATTTTGAAGCTCTTAGTGGCAAAAAACTACCTTTGCCGATGGTAAATATAAAAGTCGATAAAATACTTAGGAACTTTATCATCAAGGGTGGATATGATATTGACATGCCAGAATAATCCCTGCCAAACCATGATTTGCATAAAGCCGGATTCTTTTGCACGTAAATTATTACATATGGACAATGTAAACTTGGTGTAATTGATGGAACACACGCAAAATGCGGGATTTCCTTATCTCGATAATAGAATATATTATCCTGGATAGATATGTGGATTTCGTGTCACCTGGCGTGTCACATTTTTTCTAAAAACGATGACACGAAACTGAAAATACTGGTTACGAAGTGAAATATATGAAACGCTGAAATCTATATAAATAGGGGATTACAGAAATACCAATAAAACCCAGATTGCCCGTATAAGGCTCATTATGCGGTTGGAGGGGGAAGTGTAATGAATGATGTAACAGAAGCGCTCGGAAATCTGCTGGCAACAGATGGCGATATTAATTTATGCTATTATGGTAATGATGATGAGATACATGCGTTGAATGATTTTCTGCATGGTCATTGCCATGATTTTGAGAGGCCTGATGCATACTATGTTTTTGATAAGCAAATCCTCATTGTCGAACATTTCCGGCATGATTGCTATAAGAGAACATCAAGAGGTAGTAAAGGCACGGAAGAAGATAGGCGAATCGATAGGGAGTTCGACAAATTGCTTAAATCGGGCTCTCCATCGACCTTTCATGATGTGATCGATGTAAAAAGCTCATATAATCAGTATATTCAAAATGCCATTCTAATTTTTGACGACCATTATCGAAAAATCGATGCGTATGTTGACCATGTCAAAAAAGATATAGAGGAAAAGCAACCGGAAATTGGTTATGATACATTAAGAGTATGTTTTTTACTTGAAGATAAGTCTTTACTGCCGCCAACAGTACAAAATGAAGAAGACTGTCAAGAAACCATCCTCCTACTTCGAAGTAAAGAGTTTCTGGAGCATTTAGCAAACCGTCCGAGAGTGGATTGGGTCATGAGTATTCCTGCACAAGAAGGAATCGTTTCCTTTTATTCCCAGAAATACTCTAAAGATTCCCTGGCCGATACTAGGCCATATGCAGAGTTGAGATTTATCCCATTAACACCTCATACGGTAGGTGGCATTATTTCCATACCTGTACAACATGATCAGGAGGATCTCAACTAATGGTAAAGAAGCATTTCCCAAAACCCTATATCATCACTGTAGTCTCATTGCTCTTCAAAAAATCATTGAGGGTCAATCGATATGGTTATCTTATATCAATAGTTTCTCTAAAGATTCACTTTCAAACCTTTTAATTATTCATAAACCTTTTAATTATTCATATAGGGGGGTGCATCTGACCATGTATCCATTGAAAAATATCGCCAATACCTTTACTCCTAAGAAGGCCCACCTAAATCAACGAGCCGTCAGAGCTCCTATTAGTGTATGAAAACCTTATGTATCAAGCCATTTTGCCTATACTCACAATAAGAGCCGGTCATTTCTGATCGGCTCTTATTGTATCAATCTCGTACTCTCGATTTGGTGGAGCATAGGAGACTCGAACTCCTGACCCCAACACTGCCAGTGTTGTGCGCTACCAACTGCGCTAATGCCCCGTGTTCCGGTGAGCGGATTTTAATATATCACATGGGCGCGCGTTTGTAAAGTAGAACCGGGTAAATTCAGGAAATGGACCGCATGCCCAACGGGCGTTCCTGGACTGGAAACAGGCGCTGTCCTTTCTGTCCCGGGTGTGCTATAATAAGACGCAAAAATGACTAGTAGAATAATAACGCACGCATTGCGAGCGCCCGCGCAGCCTATGGATCGTCATCCGAAAAAGCAAAGGCCATAGCGGCCTGAAAAATCAATAGTTTTGCCGGCAAAGCTGCATGCGATATTTTGCATAGCCATACCGCGCATAAAGGAGTGGGAAGGGACATTGGAAGTGAATCTGGCTTCGTTCGTTCCATTGGTTCAAAATGCTTCTTTATTGCTTGTGCTGTCGGTTATTTTCGAGGCGGCGTATTTATTCCCATTGCGGTACCGCCGTTTGCAGCCCATCGTGACAGGCATACTCATCGCGGCAATCTGCGTAGCCATCATGTCGCTGCCGTATACGCTGCAGCTGGGCGTCATTTTTGATACCCGGTCGATTTTAATCAGCGTTGCCGCCTTGACGTTCGGTCCGGTTCCGACGGCTATCACGGCGGTCGCCGCGGCAATCTACAGAATAAGCATGGGCGGCATGGGAACGCTGCCGGGCCTTGCCGTGATTTCCTCCTGCGCGCTGATCGGGCTTGGCTGGAGGCGCTGGCTGTATCCCGGCCCGTTCAAATGGCGTTGGCTGAGCATTCTGGTGATGAGCATCACCGTGCATGTGGTGATGCTCGCCTGCATGCTGATCCTTCCCTACCCGAATAATGCTGAAACGATCCGCGCCATCGCGCTGCCCGTCCTGACGGTGTATCCGGCGACAGCCTTCCTGCTGAGCCTGCTGCTGATACGCCAGCGGGAGATGCGGCACCTGCAGGATCAGCTTACGGAATCCGAAGAAAGGTTCCGCATGCTGTTTGACGAGGCGCCTCTGGGATACCAATCCCTGAACATGGACGGCAGGATTGCAGAGGTAAATCAACAGTGGCTGGACATGTTTCAGTATTCTCACGACGAGGCGGTCGGCAAATGGTTTGGCGACTTTCTTTCGTCAGAATACGCGGAGGCGTACCGCCAGAAGTTCGGCGAGTTCAAAGCAAACGGCTCCATCCGCTGCGATATGCCGGTGCTTACCAAGACCGGCCATATGCTGCATATCCACTTTGAGGGGAAAATCCGCTACAACGACAAGGGGGAAGCCGTTCAGGCGCACTGCATCCTGCAGGATATGACCGGGCAAAGGGAAGCGCAGGAAAACCTGCGCGCAAGCGAAGAGAAGTACGGGAGCTATATCAGCAACGCGCCCGACGGGATCGTCATCATCGACGAATACGGGCGGTTTATCGAGGTGAACGAAGCCGCTGTCAGGATATCGGGGTATACCCGGGAGGAATTGCAGGGGAGGGATGTTCTGGATTTCTTCGGCCAGGAGACGCTGGACCAGGGAATCCAGTTTTTCAAGGATCTGACCGTCCTGGACGCGGTGCAGGGAGAACTGCAGTACCGGCCGAAGAACGGGACCGCGCGGTGGGCGAATATCAGCGCCGTAAAGCTGGCCGAAAAGCGCTTCCTTTGTTTTATCAGCGATATTACCGAAAAGAAAATCGCGTCGGAAAGGCTTATATATTCCAGCATCCATGACGATATGACGGGACTATTCAACCGCGGGTTCTTTGAGATGGAAACCGACCTGCTCAATGTGCCGGAGCAATTGCCCCTGTCCATCCTCATCGGGGACATCAACGGGGTTAAACTGATCAACGACTCGTTTGGGCGCGCGGTGGGCGACCGGCTCATTGCCGAAACGGCAAAGATGCTCGGCGGTATCGTCAGACCGGAGGATGTGCTGGCCAGGACCGGGGGCGACGAGTTTTCCATCCTTCTTCCCAAAACGGATACCGAAACCGCCATCAGGCTTCTGAATGAGATTCAATCCGCTTGTGACAAGTATAACCTGCAAATCGCGGATGATGCCCTGCATGTCCACATGGCGCTCGGCGTGTCCACAAAGGAAACGATGGATGAACCGGTAAGCGACGTTTTAAAGCGGGCGGAAAACAACATGAACCAGCGCAAGCTTCTGGAAGATAGAAGCTCGCACAGCTCCATTATCGCGACCATCCGTGCGACGATGCGCGAGAAAAGCCATGAAACGGAAGCGCATGAGGAGAGATTGGCGCGGCTGGCCAGGAAAGTCGGCGTGATTCTCGGGCTGTCGCAGATCGATCTGGACAATATGGAACTGTTGGCGCAGCTGCACGATATCGGCAAGGTCGGCATCAGCGAACAGATATTGAACAAACCGGGCAGGCTCAACGACGAGGAATGGGTCGAGATGAAGAAGCACCCGGAAATCGGCGAGCGGATTGCGATGTCGACCGCCACCCTCGCGCCGATCGCCAATTATATCCTGTGCCACCACGAGCGATGGGACGGCAGAGGGTATCCGCGAAACCTGGCGGGTTATGAAATCCCCCTGCTGTCGAGGATTCTGTCCATCGTGGACGCGTACGACGCCATGACGCAGGACCGCGTGTACCAAAAGGCGATATCGCATGATGAAGCCCTGGCGGAGATCTTGAGGAACGCCGGAAAGCAGTTCGATCCGCAGCTTGCGCGGATTTTCTGCGAAGAGGTTTTTGCAAAAGACGTTTGACGCGCGGCCGGGAGCGGCGCTTACGCAGCAAGGCCGGGCCATGCTGGTCATATTGTGAAAGAAATGAGGATGCAGACATGCCGGAAGCCAAGAATATAATGCCAAGAACGATCTGCGTGATGATCGGCGACGTGAGCCAGGACTTCTCTTCGGAGCTGATCAAAGGCTACTTCGATTCAGCGCGCAGGGAAAACGTGCGGCTTCTGCTCATGATGGGCATGCCGCGGCATGCCGGGCATACGGATGTAAATAACGACCAACCCGTGGAATACCATTACAACAGCATCTATGATTATGCGAGCCTTTCCGGGGCCTGCGCCTATGTGTTTTCCTGCGGAGCCCTGTCGGGGTTTGAGGGCGAGAACACCTATCAGGAGTTCCTCAAACGCTTTGAAGGGACGCCCTATGTGATCCTGCAGGAGTCGGTTGATGTTTCGGCCGCGTCTACCTCCTGCATCACCGTGGATAATTACTCCAGCTTCACCCAGTGCATCGAGCATCTGATCAAGGTGCACGGCTTTCAAAGGATCGCCTTTGTCGGCGGCCTGAAGGAGCATCCCGACACCAAGGAACGGCTGCTTGCCTACCGCAATGCCATGGAAAAGCACGGGCTGCCTGTTGCGGACAGCATGATCGTATTCGGGGATTATTCGGAATATTCCGACGGTAAGGTCGCATGGCTGTTCGACCACAATCCCGGGCTGGAAGCCATCGCGTTCTGCAACGACGAAATGGCCAAAGGCGGCTACAGGGAATGCGCGCGGCGCGGGCTGAAAATCGGCAAAGACATCGCGATTACTGGCTTTGATAATTTCTCCACCAGCCGGTCCCTGAACCCGCCGCTTACGACGATCTCGCAAAACACCCACCAGATGGGCGAGATGGCGGTGCAGCAGGCGGTTGCGCTGATCAACGGGGAGCCGGTTACCTGTACGAAGCTGGAAACGCACCTGCATATCAGGCGTTCCTGCGGCTGTTTTCCCGATACCGTAAGCGGCTTGTTTTCCGGCGGCCCGATGGACAAAGAACCGGATATCAAGGACGTGATGCGGGTAATCGCGGCGGACCTCGTCAATGCCTATACGTACAGTGAGCGCGAGCATTCCAAGCCCATGGTCAACCGGCTGACGGACCATATCCTGGCGCTTACCCAAAGCGATTCGAAAACGATGTTTGACCGGGTCGCCTATGCCGACTGGCTGCAGGAATTCTGCGATGAGCATCAAAGCGCCACGTTCATGCTTGCCAAACGAGTTAACGACTATGTCATGCAGATGCCGGAAAAAAGCATAACACGGCCTCTGATGAAAAAACTGTATGATATCCTGTCGTTCACGCGGGGGACCCTATTCTCCCAAAAAGCGCGGATTTCCGAGCAAAACCTGGACGATTTCCGCGCGCAATCCTGGTTTATACCCGAGCTGATCCGCGATTTGGTCGCTTACGATATCGAGGATGAGGGCGTGTTTTTAAGCGTTGTGAAAAGGCTGCACGCCATTCACCTGAATATTATCTATATCTGTCTTCTGCCGCAGCCGCGGCCGCTGCACGATTCGGGGCGTCTGAATATGCCCTCCAGGCTGCATCTGGCGGCGTACCAGAGCGGAGAACGCATCAAGGCATATCCGTTTTCACAGATGCCTGTGATCGATACGGATCATACGTTCAACAACCTGCCGGGGCTCAAGAGCACAACCCACCTGATGAGCTTCAGCATTTTCTCCGGCGATGTGCAGTACGGGATCTTTCTGTGTGAAGCCGACATATCCAAAAGCCCGCTGATGCATATCATCGGGCTGCAGCTGGGCATTCTGGTCAATTTCCTGGATTTGAAGCAAAAGGAGAGAATCGTCGGCAGCGAGCTGGAGAACATCCGGGAAAGAAACGAGATTTTAAACTTCCTGTCCGAGTACGACTCGCAGTGCTCCATCCTCAACCGCCGCGGCTTTATCGAACGCGCCATCCGCCTCAACCGGGAGAATGTCGGCAAACACGCGATCTGCGTGTTTATGGACCTGGACCACCTCAAGGAGATCAACGACACGTTCGGCCATTCGCAGGGCGATGTGGCGCTGGCGGCGGTGAGCGATATGCTCAAGCAAACGGTCCGCAACAACGATCTGGTGGCGCGCATCGGCGGCGACGAATTCGTGGGCATGTTCCTGATCGAAACGCCGGAGTATGACAACATTTTCAAGGCAAGGCTCAAAACAGCGTTTGAAAACTATAACAGGACGTCCGGGCTTCCGTTTTATGTGGAGGCGTCCGTGGGCATGGCGCACTTCACCTGCAACCAGGGGCTGGAAATCTCCAAGATCGTCAACGACGCGGACCACTACCTGTACGAGGAAAAGAAGCACAAGCGCAAGAGTGCGCTGAAAACAGGCCAATAAAGCTCTGCCTTACGCCCGTCCCCGCAATCTGCCAGGATTGCGGGGGCTTTTTTTGTCCGGGTTTATGGACAGGGCCGGAAAACGATGGTTTGCCGCGAGGGGCTGCCGGGCCGCGCAGCCCATGACTCGCAAGGAAAAGCATTAACAATTTCCAAACAATTTGCAATTACTTTGAAAACAACCGCGCGGTATGCTCTGCCTGTTGAACGAATGAGAGATCAGGGATGGCCCGCGGGGAATTCAACGGAAACAATGCGGCATCGGAGGAGAGGGGAGAAAACGGTTATGGCTGAGATACTTAAAAAGGTGCTCAACGATATGAAGGAAAGCGCCAAAGCACAGCACGAGGTGTGTACAGCGAACTTCGCGGCGGCTAAAACGGAATTCAAGGCCCAGTGGGAAGAGGCGAAGGCGTTTCCCAAGGTCCTGGAAAAGGAACGCCGGGAAGGACAACAGCGGCAGATCCAGGATGCCAGAAAGAGAATGGAGGCCGCGCAGAAGCGTGTCGACGCCGTGAAAGCGGACGCGGACGAAACGGCGTCCGAAAACGGCAAATGAAAGAGAACGGAGATATGATTATGACATTGGAAACCAAAATCCGCGCGGCGGCGTCCGGCGTTGCCCGCGACGTGAAGAACGCCGTGGCAAGCTGCAAACTCGACGGGACAATCGCCGCCGAAGAAAAGACCATCGAAGAACTGACCCGTGAAATCGGAACGCTGGCAATCCATACCCTGGACAGCGGCGCGACGATGGCCCCGGAAATTATGGAACGCTACGACGCAGTGAAGGCTGCCCGCGACGCCATCCACACGGCAAAATCTGAGAAGCGCGCTGTGAAAGTCAAAGCAGCATGTCCCGTGTGCGGCGCGAAAACGACAGCGGGTATGCGGTTTTGCGGAGTCTGCGGCGCGTGCGTGGAAGACCCGGAAAACGCTGAATAAATACCCTACAGAATGATGAGAAAAGGAGAGAGTGAAAATGACTGTTGCCATTATTATCGCGGTCGTCGCGGTTGTCGCCATCATCATCGGCGTGACTGTTGCCAAAAAGCGCAAGAGCGCAAGGTAAACCGGGCCCGGACAGCGGGCGTTTGCGGGGGAGTGGCGGAACGCACAGGAAACAAAGGCAGCGTCCGCTGCCTTTCCTGCCGCCGCCGAATCATCAATAAGGAGGTTCATTCCGTGGATATTAAAGAAAAACTGCAGTCTTACGGTCTGAAAAAAGTGTACGATTATATCGATCAATCGCCGGAAGAGAATATCCCCAAGATCTTGGACTGGCTGCGGAAATACGGCACCGGGACGGTTGTGCATCAGGCGGAGGTCATCAGCGGAATTATGGCCGATCCGTACAGCAACTGGTACCGGCTGATCATGAGCCTGTGGTCCGACGTCGATCCGTTCGTGCGCAAAAAGCTGTTTGAAACGCTGGTCATCAACGCGGCCATCATCGGCCAGGCGCAGGAAGAAAAAATTAAGCAAAGGCACGACTGTAATATCCCGTGGGCTGTTTTGCTGGACCCGACGAGCGCCTGCAACCTGCATTGCACCGGCTGCTGGGCGGCTGAATATTCCGACAATCTGAACCTGAGTTTTGACGAGCTGGATTCCATCATTCTGGAAGCCAAGGCGATGGGTACGTACTTCTTCCTGTATTCCGGCGGCGAGCCCCTCGTGCGCAAGGACGATATCATCCGGCTGTGCGAAAAGCATCCCGACTGCGCCTTTACCTGCTTTACCAACGGCACGCTGATCGACGAGCAATTCTGCAGGGACATGCTGCGCGTGGGGAACTTCGTGCCCGGCATTTCCATTGAAGGCAGCGAGGAGACCACCGACGACCGCCGGGGCAAGGGAACCTACCAAAAGGTGACGCGGGCCATGAGGCTGCTGCGGGAGCACAAGCTGCCCTTCGGAATCTCGTGCTGCTACACGGCTAAAAACGCGGAGGTTATCGGCAGCGAGGCGTTCTTCGACGAAATGATCGGCCTGGGCGCCAAGTTCGCGTGGCTTTTCACCTACATCCCGGTCGGCGTCAGCGCGGTTCCTGAACTGATGGTAAGCGCGGAACAGCGCGAATTCATGTACCGCCGTATCCGCGCCTTGCGCAAAACCAAGCCGATTTTCACGCTGGACTTCTGGAACGACGGGGAGTTTGTCGGAGGATGCATCGCGGGCGGGAGGGCGTATTGCCATATCAACGCCGGGGGCGACGTCGAACCCTGCGCCTTCATCCACTACTCGGATTCCAATATCCGCAGCAAAACGCTGCTGGAGGCGTACAAAAGCCCGCTGTTTATGGCATACCGCGAGGCCCAGCCCTTCAACGGCAACCATCTGCGCCCCTGCCCCCTGCTGGACAATCCGGTGGAACTTCGGCAAATCATTGAAAAGACGGGCGCAAAATCCACGGACATGGAAAGCCCGGAGGACGTGCGCCGGCTGACCGGGAAATGCGCGGAGAAGGCTGAGGCCTGGGCGCCGGCGGCCGACCGGCTTTGGGCCTGCGGCGGCGGATGCGGGGGCTGCGCCGGCCAATGCGGCCAATAAGCCAAACGGAACGCGGCGGCCGTCCCGCGCGGGCAAAATCGCAGGGTTATTGTATGATATACTTGTCTATAAACCGGAGAAACGGAGGAAACACTAATGTTCAAGGTGCTTGTCGTTGAGGACGATCGGGAATTGAACCGGTCCGTGTGCGCGTTTCTCAACCAGAACGGGTATGAGGCCGTCGGATGCCTCGGCGCGAACGACGCCTATAACGCCATGTACGCGACCCTGTTTGACCTGATCATCTCCGATATCATGATGCCC
Source organism: Candidatus Limiplasma sp. (assembly GCA_963674895.2). GTDB lineage: Bacteria > Bacillota > Clostridia > Christensenellales > Aristaeellaceae > CAXXOK01. Next base: position 313,336 of record CAXXCY010000001.1, on the reverse strand, counting down.
GGAACTGATGGCTTCGCGTTTACGGAAACCGTGCGCAGCCTCAACAAGGATATCCCGATTCTGTTTATGACAGCCAGGGACGATTTCGCCGCCAAACAGCGCGGCTTCCGCTCCGGAATCGACGATTATATGGTCAAGCCCGTGGATCTGGACGAGCTTCTGCTCCGAATCGGCGCGCTGCTGAGGCGCTCGAAGATCGCGAGCAATAAAAAACTCGTTGTGGGCGGCCTGACGCTGGATGCGGAAGAAAGCACCGCCTATTTAGACGGTGAGGAGGTGCCGCTGACTGTGCGCGAATTCAACCTCATGTTCAAGCTCCTCTCCTATCCGAAAAAGACGTTTACCCGCAACCAGCTGATGGACGAGTTCTGGGACGCGGAATCCGCGTCCGGCCCGCGAGCGGTGGATGTGTATATCACCAAACTGCGCGGCAAATTCGAAGCATGTGGCGATTTTGAAATCCAAACCGTACACGGCCTGGGCTATAAGGCGGTGCTGAAATGAAACGCAAAGGAAAGGAAAGCCGCCTACGGCACAGCTTGTTTTCCCTGCGCGGGTATTTCCTGTTCTTCCTCACCGTTTCGTTTGTCGCCGCAAGCAGCATTTTGCTGCTGCTCCATTCGGCGATCCTGGACGAACAGGCGCTTCGCCAGCGAGCGCCGGTGACCTTCGCCTATATTGTATTGCTGAGCCTGGCCTTTACGCTGATCGACAAGCTGCGCAGAAAATGGTCGTTCGAACGTCCGGTAAAGAAGATTCTTGCGGCAACCGAAAAACTCGCAAACGGGGATTACAACGTGCATATCGAACCGCTGCACGTCCCCGAAAGCATGAACGAGCTTGATTTGATTATCGAAGGAGTAAACAAGCTGGCGGAAGAACTGAGCAGCGTGGAAACGCTGCGCTCCGATTTTGTCGCCAACGTATCGCACGAGCTGAAAACCCCGCTGTCCGTCATGCACAATTATGGCACCATGCTCCGGCAGCCCGGGCTGCCGGAGGAAAAGCGCCTGGAGTATGCCGGTGAAATCGTAAGCGCCTCCCGGCGCCTGAGCGATTTGATTTCCAATATCCTCAAGCTCAACCGCCTGGAAAACCAGCAGATTTATCCCGATGCCGCCCCGTACGACCTGAGCGAGCAACTGCGGGAATGCCTGATTGTGTTTGAGGATGCGCTGGATCAGAAGGAGCTTGACCTGCATACGGATATCGGCGACGGCGTTACCGTTACGGCGGACGCGGAGCTGCTGAGGACCGTATGGGACAACCTGATTTCCAAAGCCGTCAAGTTTACGGACAGGGGCGGGCGGATCGACGTTCGCCTGGAACGCAGGGACCATGGCGCCGCCGTATCCGTCGCGGATACGGGCTGCGGGATGAGCCCGGAAACCGGCGCGCACATCTTTGAAAAGTTCTATCAGGGGGACACTTCCCATGCAGTGCAGGGAAACGGGCTGGGCCTTGCGCTGGTCAAGCGTGTGATCGATATCGTCGGCGGCGAGATTACGGTGAAAAGCAAACAGGGAACAGGGACCACCTTTACTGTTTGGCTGCACGGCGGCGCGCAGGCGCAGCCGCGGTCGTGACCGCGTTTCCCCGACAGAGCCGCGGTATCGGCCGGCTATATGAACAAACGTTAACGCAATGCAAACAAAACGGCATCCCTTTGAAAACATTTCCGGTTTACGATATGGAACGGAAGCACCAATAAGGAGGTTTTCACCATGGAAGAAAAAGACAACGGTTTTTCCTATACCTATTCGGCAAGGCAGCAGGATGAGATCAAGCGGATTCACAGGAAGTATTCTCCTCCGCGGGAAGATGCAATGGAACAGCTGCGCCGCCTGGACCAGCAGGCGGAGAATCCGCCCATGATCATTGCCCTGGCCGTCGGCATCTTCGGCGCGCTGGTTCTCGGCGCGGGGATGAGCGGCGTGCTGGCAGGGCCGGCATGGATGTTCGTCCCCGGCATCATCGTAGGCCTGATCGGATTGACGGTCGTCGGGTTCAACTACCCGCTGTATCTGCGGATGGTGAAGAAATACCGGGAGAAGAAAGCGCCTGAGATCATGAAGCTGCTGGACGAGCTGATGGATGGCCAAAAGCAATAGCCGGTACGCAGCCGGCAGTAAGAAAAAAGCAACTCCCCGCTGCCGGTATGGCGGCGGGGAGTTTGTGCGGCAGAATACAAAGCGTCGGAGAAAGTCCTCCGGTTTACAGCAGCGCTTTGATATCGGCTTCCAGCGCTTCGGGCTCGACGGCGGGTTCAAAGCGCTTGACTACGTTGCCCTCGCGGTCGATAAGAAACTTGGTGAAGTTCCACTGTATCCGCTTGCCAAGTGGGCCTTTTTGCCGGTCTTTCAGATACACGAATAAAGGGGACGCGTTTTTGCCGTTGACGTTCAGCCTGGCAAAGCGCGGGAAGGTGGTGCCGAAGTTCAGCGTGCAGAACGTGTGGATTTCTTCGTTGGTGCCCGGCGCCTGCCCCGCGAACTGGTTGCAGGGAAAATCCAGAATTTCAAACCCCTGATCGCGGTACTTCTTATACAGCGCTTCCAGGCCGGTGTACTGCTTGGTAAAGCCGCAATGCGTGGCGGTGTTCAGGATCAGCAGCACCTTTCCCGCATACTCTTTCAGGGATACCTCTTTTTCCGAACGGTCCATAACGGTGATATCGTAAAGTCCCATGACGAACGCTCCTTTCCATACGGGTTACATGCATATTGTACACGGCGGTTTGCGATTGGAAACCGCTTTTTTCGGCCCGGTTTCAAAGGTGCTGTTGAGGGAGAAAAACGGCTGTTTCAGGAGAGAGTGAGGCGAGATTGCATTTGCGGACGGCATGCCCGTGTCGCAGGGTGGAAAAGGGATCGGTATCAAGAGCATCCGCCTGGCGGCGGAAGCCCTGGGGGGATTGTGAGCCTCGAAACGAATAACCGGCGGTTTTCCATCCGGATGATTTTGTAACCGCGGCGTTCTATGCCCCGGCCGCGCCGCCTTCCTGATATTTGAATACATACGACGCCAACGGTACGCCAAGCGACTTTGCGATGACCGGGCATTTTGCTTTCAGGAGAAAAAATACGTCCCGGGGGCAGTCCGAGAGCGTTTCGTAGTTGCCCTGCCCCTTACTGATCACGATATCGGCGCCGTGGAAAAGCTCCGAAAACTCTTTACCGCATTCCGGGAGCGCCACGCCGGGTATGTCGCAGCCCGTGGAAACGATTTTGGCATACTCGCCGACGCCGGACGCGAGCGCGTCCTCCGCCGTGGCGTCGTTGAGGATGGGCGCGCTCCGTACAGCGTACACCGGGTGCAGGTGCTTGAGCTCATGAAGCAGCAGGCAGTCAAACACCGTCTCGCCCGTATTGTCCCCGATCACAAGCAGGCTTTCGGCGGTCTTGAGCTTCTCGGTCAGCGCGGCCATATCGCATACGGCAAACGGGATTTCGAATTCGTCGTCCAGCCGGTGCGCGCCGTCGGCGGGATGAACGGCGGAATCGAGCACGTTTCCCGTAGCGGCGGCTTTCAGCGTCCAATACAGCTTGTCCTCTTTGCCTTGAAGCCGCCGCCGCAGCTCGGGCATCAGCGCCTGTGCGGTGCGCAGGTCGTGCCGCTTTGCCTCCGCGTACGGATCGCCGCAGCCCGTGTGCGCCTTGACGATCCGGTGCATTTCCCTGGCAATCACGGGTGCGTTGGGGTATTCGTGAAACCGGCGCAAAGCGCCGAGGGCCTCCTTCATGATTTCCTGCCGCGTATCTCCGTTGTCCGTTGCCGTTCTTGATGCCTCCACCACCTGCCGCAGCATGCAGGGCAGGCAGTCCAAAAATACTTCCATCGCGATCCATCTCTCCAAACGGTTTAATCGTTACTACTTCCATCTTTTCCCGCTATCTCCTGCCGGACGGACAAAGATAACCCGCCTGCGGCGGCCGGCCGATGCCGGTTTCCACAGGCGGGTTTGGATTAAGTGAATTCAATGCTGCCGGACTGCGCCTTGCCTACGCGATATAATCCCGCACGGCGTGGGTTTTGATGTAGGACAGCACCGCGGCCGGGCCCGCATATTTCTCCGCGCCGCCGTTTGATACGGCCACGAGGGAGGGCGCCTGCAGCACCTCATACCGTTCCACGAGGTCCTGGTGCTCGGCGGCGTCCATCAGCTCGTAGGCGATTCCGGCGCTCGCCAGCGTTTTTTTCACCATCGCGCAGCTGGCGCAGGTGGGCGTGGTAAACAGCAGCAGTTTTTCCGGCCCCGCCTGCGGAGCGATGCGCGGGCCCTTGATCTCCACCTGCGCGTTATGCGGCTTGTACGGCTCTTTCCGCGCGGCGGCGGGCTGCGGACCGGCTTCCTCCAACACGTATTCCCTGCGGTCCAGGAATTCCTGCGCCTTGCCGTCGTTCCAGTTTTTCACGGGGCGGTAATAGCCCGTAATCCGGCTGTACACCTCGGCCTCCTGCCCGCACGTGGGGCAGGTTTTGTGTTCGCCGGCGATATAGCCGTCCGCGCGGCACACGGAATAGGTGGGGGAGATGGTGTAATAGGGCAGCTTATAGTTCTCGGCGATCTTTTTCACGAGCGTCGCCGCCGCCTGCCAGTCGGGCAGCTTTTCGCCCAGATAGGCGTGGAACACCGTGCCGGAGGTATAGAGCACCTGCAGGTCGTCCTGTACGGACAGCGCTTCGAACAGGTCGTCCGTCGCGCCCACCGGCAGATGGGAGCTGTTGGTGTAGTAGGGCTTTTTGCCTTCCTCCGCCGCCGTGATGATGTCGGGGTAGCGCTTCTTGTCGTGCTTGGCCAGGCGGTAGGTGGTGGATTCCGCGGGCGTCGCCTCGAGGTTAAACAGCGCACCGTACTGTGTTTGATACTGCACCAGCCGGTTGCGCATGTGGTTTAGCACGTCCTTGGCGAACTGCTGCGTGCTTTCGTGGGTCAGGTCCCCGCCCAGCCACTTTGCGTTGAGCCCCGCCTCGTTCATGCCGACGAGCCCGATGGTGGAGAAATGGTTGTCAAACGTGCCCAGGTACTTCTTGGTGTAGGGGTACAGCCCCGCGTGCATCAGGTTGGTAATCACGGTGCGCTTGGTGTCCAGCGACCGGGCGGCGATATCCATCATGCGGTCGAGCCGCTTGTAGAAATCGGCTTCGTCCGCGGCGAGGTACGCGATGCGGGGCAGGTTGACGGTCACCACGCCGATGGAGCCGGTGCTCTCGCCGCTGCCGAAGAACCCGCCGCCCTTTTTGCGCAGCTCGCGCAGGTCCAGCCTCAGGCGGCAGCACATGGAGCGCACGTCGCTGGGCTCCATATCGGAATTGATGTAGTTGGAAAAATACGGCGTGCCGTATTTGGCGGTCATCTCAAAGAGCAGGCGGTTGTTTTCCGTATCGCTCCAGTCAAAATCCCGGGTGATGGAATAGGTCGGGATTGGGTACTGGAAGCCCCGGCCGTTGGCGTCGCCCTCGATCATGATGTCGATGAACGCCTTGTTGATGGTGTCCATCTCTTTTTTGCAGTCTTTATAGCAGAAATCCACTTCCTGGCCGCCCACGATGGCGTGCTGGTCGGCCAGATCTGCGGGTACGCTCCAATCCAGCGTTACGTTGGTAAACGGCGCCTGCGTGCCCCAGCGGCTGGGGGTGTTCACGCCGAAGATGAAGGACTGCAGGCACTGCTTGACCTCTTTGTAGCTGAGGTTGTCCACCTTTACAAACGGCGCGAGATAGGTATCAAAGGAGGACACGGCCTGCGCGCCCGCCCATTCGTTTTGCATGATGCCCAGGAAGTTGACCATCTGGTTGCACAGCGTGGACAGGTGGCTTGCGGGGGAGGAGGTGATCTTCCCTTCGATTCCGCCCAGGCCTTCCATAATCAGCTGCTTCAAGGACCATCCGGCGCAGTAGCCCGTGAGCATGGAGAGGTCGTGGATGTGGATATCCGCGTTGCGGTGCGCGCTGGCCACCTCGTCGTCGTAGACTTCCGAAAGCCAGTAGTTCGCGGTGATGGCGCCAGAATTGCTCAGGATCAGCCCGCCGACGGAATAGGTCACGGTTGAGTTTTCCTTCACGCGCCAGTCGTCGATCTTTACGTAGCCGTTCACAAGCTGCTTATAGTCCAGAAGCGTGGAGCTGGTGTTGCGCACCTTTTCGCGCTGCTTGCGGTACAAAATGTATGCCTTGGCCACGTCGGCATACCCGGCCTGCACCAGCACGCGCTCTACGCTGTCCTGTATCGTTTCCACCGCGACCAGGCCGTTTTCGATGTTTTCCTGATAATCGGCGGTTACTTTCAGCGCGAGAAAATCTATATCACTGGCATTGTACTGCTTGTTTTGGGCGTCAAAGGCCTTGGCGATCGCGCTGACGATTTTCCCGATGTCGAACTCCGCGATGGCGCCGTCCCGTTTCATGACCTTATACATCCGTTGTTCCTCCTCTGTTGAAGCGTCGTCTAAAACAGCTTTTGCTCAAAGCTCATCCGTGAGACGGTGTTGGTCGTTTTAGTATGGTTATTCTAAACCGTAATTATCCGCCTGTCAAGGAAATTTAACAATATATTGTGTATTATTTCATGCCGATGCACTAAATAAGGATAATTTTGTCAGCCGTTTCGAATCCGCACGGCGGGTATAAAGGGGCGGACGGCGCTTTGCAGCGCTTCCATTTCCGCGATTTCGAGGCCCTGCAGCCCGGGGCCGAGCACGTCGCCCGAGTCCTCGAAGTTTTGCAAAAAATATCGTTCGGCGCCCCGGAGCCACCGGCCGATCTCCGCGAGGTCTTCCGCCGTGTGCAGGGGCTTGGCTACGGTCGTGCGGAATTCGTAGTCTACGGCGCCGGACAGGAGAAAGGCCGCGCTCTCCTGAACCTGGGGCAGGATATCCGCCGCGGTCCCGGCCGCTTCCCGGTATTTCGCGGGGGCATGCTTGACGTCCATCGCCACATAGTCGATCAGCCCGGCCCCGACGAGCGCCTTGAGCTTCCCGGGAATACTTCCATTGGTATCAATCTTGATGAAAAACCCGAGATCCTTGATTGCTTGGAGGAACGGTCCGAGGTCCGCCTGCACGAGCGGCTCCCCGCCCGATACGCACACCCCGTCCAGCTGCCCCCTCCGCTTTTTGAGGAACGCGAAGAACTCGTCCTCCGGGATGTCCGGCGTGCGCGCGGTCATCTCCACCAGCGAGGCGTTGTGGCAATACGGACAGCGGAAGTTGCAGCCGCCGAGGAATACCGTGGCCGCGATCTTTCCGGGATAGTCCAGAAGCGTCGTCTTCTGCAGCCCCGCAATCCTCATCGTATCGCCCCTGTATCACAAGATGCTGTTTCCTACCCGCATCGTAACGAATCACGGATGGGCTGTCAAGGTCCCCGGGGAAGGGTGTCCGCCCACCGGACGCCCTTCCCGGCAGTGTGGCTCCCGCTGCCGAACGCGCCGGGAAACGCATCCCCGCCTGCCCATCGTGCCCACAATATACACTGCTTGCGCCGGGGTGAAACACTATATTTTGTATAATTGAGTAAACGCAGACGAATTTCTTTCGCCAGACCTGACCTTGCATACAGATCTGTATAAAAAACCGCCTTACGATAAGGCGGTTCTCAGCCTGGTATTCCGCGGCCAGCGGTTTCCGAGATTATCCGACGGAGCCGGACCAATCGTACAGGACCGGGATCTCGGCGTACTGCACCCGGTTGTCCAGGGGGATATAGGCGCGTATCCACTGGTCGTCCCGCAGAAAATCGCAGATCAGAAACCCGCACTCCAGCCCGAATACGCGCAGCTCCGTGTTGGCCGCAACGTCCTCGGGATGCCGGGCATAGGCGTATCCGGGCCCATAATAGGCTTCGGTCTCCTCCCGCGTCCAGCCGGAGGCGTAGTCCGTGCTGGCCCAGGGAACGGTGTAGTACGTCTGGATGCGCTTCATGCCCGTGTACGCGCGGTAGCGGGCGCCGTTGTAGGCGTAGTCCACCAGCGCCCACGGCACGCTTCCCATCGTCTGCTCGATAACGACGATTGCCGTATCCTGGGGCAGCGTGCCCAGTATTTCCGAATAGGCAGTGCTGGGACCCAGGCGCGTGGCCATTTTCATCGTCAGCGTCGCCGCGATGCCTTCGGTCAGCAGGCGGTTGTCCGGGTCCAGCATGCATCCGTAGGTCCGGTTGTATTCCGGTTGATACGCATACGGGTCGTCGTCGGCGGCAGAATACGCGGGCAGCAGGAGAATGCAGGCCGCCGTCAGCGTAAGGGCCGTCAGGAGCATGTGTTTTCTCATGGGGTTCCCCTCCTTGCGTTTTCTCGGTCGCCGCCGGCCATTTTGCGGAACCGGCGGATCGTATATCGGTATTGCCTGTGCATATCATTCTAGTATATAAACTCGCCAGAAGCCCGGTTTGTTCCCGGTTTTAAAAATTCAACCGGTACACCGGCGCCAGCGGCATGACTTTCTGCCTCAGGAAAGGTTCCCGCCCTCCAGCCGGTACCGCCTGCCCGCCTCGGGCAGGAACTGGCGCGCGCCGGGGATCCAGACCAGCTCCGGCTTATGGCTGTGCAGTGGGATGATGGTTTTCGGGGCGATTTCCTCAAGCAGGTATTTCAGGTGCGCGGGCCTTGCGTGGCCGCTGCAGCTGAGCTGCACGTAGGCGATCCGCTGCTGTTTCAGAAAATCCTGCAGCTTTTGGAAGCCGGGATCGTACACGCCCAGCGGCATGCCGTCGGAATGGATGTACAGGCTTCCCTCCGGCGGGTAGTCCAGCGTTTCCAGCAGGCGCGCGTAGGAAAGCTGCAGCACGTAGCGCTGCGGATGTTCCCGTATGGCCTCCCGCGTTACGGGCTCTGCGCAGGGCAGATCGAAGCCTTCCGCAAGCGGCGCGTAGAGAAGCAGCGGGGCCGACGGGTAAAACTGCCGGTAGAGCGTCGCCGCAGCGGGCTCCAGCACAAGCTGGCGGCCCGCGCCCTTGATCGTCTCGTGCAGGGCGTGCAGGCGCAGGATATTCCGGCTGTACAGGTTCAAGTACACGAGGCTCCCGGCCGCCCGGACCGCCGACGCGATCTCCCCCTGCAGCGCCTGCTCGGTGACCGTGCCCTCGAGGCTTGTATCGGGCGTTATGGAGGCGAAATCGTCGATGAAGCTGACGGTAACCCCCTCGGTGATGCAGACGTCCGCGCCCCGGACCGCCGCGGCGAACTGGAGCGTCTGCTCCCCGTGGAACCCGTGGATGCGCAGGTCGCCCGTATAGCACAGCCGGGCGTCCGGCGTGACGATTTCAAACCCGCACGCGCCGGGTACGTCGTGGTCCACCGCGATCATCCGGAAGGAGAGGTCGCCCTTTTGCACCCATTCCCCCGGCAGCACACCGAAGCAGTTCAGGTGCGGGCGGAAGTGCAGCTCGCCCGCTTTTTCCAGCCCCCGGTACAGCCGCAGGCTTTCCTCCGACATATAGACCTCCGCGTCCCGCGCGAGCAGCCCCAAACCGCCCATATGGTCGATGTGCATGTGGGAAATCAGCACGAAGGGGAGCGGCCGCGTTTCTCCATAGGCGGGGAGCGGAACATCCGCAAGCTCTTTACGGTCGTAAAGCCCGTCCGCCCTGGGAAAGACTCCGGTTTTCAGCGCGTCGGAAACCATCGCGTGCCTGCGCGGGAGCACGCGTGCGTCGTCCGCCGGCGAGTAAACGGGCCCGAAATCAAACAGGCAGCGCGCCTGTTCCGTGGCGATCTCCAGCACCGTGCCGCCGATGGTCTTGAGCCCCTGGTAAAAACAAAGCGTCGTCATAGAAACCTCTTTACATACTGGCACAAGGTATGGCAAGCGATACAATAGCCCGGAGGACAGATTCGGGAGGGGGATATCCCCCTCCCGTTGACGATTGGTTTATGGACAATACGTTCTATTGACGATCGAGGATCTCCTGCGCCTTCTGGGCGAAATCGGCCAAGGCTTCCTCGGCGGTCATGCCCTCGAGGATCGCGGTTTCCACTTCGGTGCCCATCGTGTTGCGGATTTCCTGCGCGCCGGGATACGCGTGCTCAAAGCTCTGCACGGCCGCCTGCGCGTAGCAGGCCTGCGCCACTTCGCTGCCTTCCATATAGGCCTGGAAGGCTTCGGACTCGTAGCCGGAGGTGCGGATGGGCAGATAGCCCGTCGCGATGGCCCACTGGACGGTGGATTCGGTGCTGGTCAGGAACTTGATATATTCCCAGGCCGCCTTTTGCTGCGCATCGCTCTTGGCGAACATTGCCAGGTTGGTGCCGGCCAGGGGTGCCGAGCCCTTCACGCCCATGGGGAGGGGCGCCGCGCCGTACTCAAAGCCGACGGGCTTCACGTAGGCAGCGCCCGCGCTGGAGCCGATGTACGCGCCGATATCCCCGTTGTTGAACGGGCCGGAGAGATAGCGGTCTTCGCCGGCGGTGCGGGCATAGCCCTTGGCATACATATCCAGCAGGAAGGACACGGCCCCGAGACCCTCCGGGGTATCGAACAGCACCTTGCCGTCCTTGATAAACTCGCCGCCGTTTTGCTCCACATACTGCCAGAGCATGCCGTACAGGTCGTCATAGCCGAAGGACGGTTTTCCGGTGCCTTCGAAGTAGGCCTTGGACACCGCGGCCAGCTCGTCCCAGGTGGTCGGCGGGGTGAGGCCGAGCTCTTCGTACTTGGTCTTGTTGTAGAAGAACACCTGGCAGCTCTTGTTGAACGCGATGGTGTAGGTCTTGCCGAACTCCGCGCCTTCGCTGCGGTAGGCCTGGAGGATGTCGTCGTAATTGTCAAAGTCGGCCGCGATCATGTCGTCCAGCGGAACCACGACGTCCAGAGAATCCACGATCCAGCTGTTGTACACCTGCGCCATGTCCGGCATCGTGTCGGATGCAATCGCGCCCAGGAGCTTCGTGCTCAGGTCGTTGTAGCCGCCCTGGTTGGTCAGGTTCACGGTGATGCCCATGCCGTTTTCGGCGTTGAATTTGTCGGTCAGCGCCACGAGCGCATCCTGCAGCCCGCCGCTCATCGCGTGCCAGAACTCCACGGTAACGGGCTCAACAGCGGCCTTTGCGGCTTCAGCTGCCGCGGCCTCCGCGGCTACGGCCGCGGCCGCGGCTTCCTCGGCTGCTTCGGCTGCGGCTGCCTCTTCGGCGGCCTTGGCTTCGGCGGCTGCGGCTGCCTCTTCGGCTGCTTTCGCTGCGGCGGCTTCCTCGGCGGCCTTGGCGGCTGCTTCGGCTGCCGCGGCTTCCTCGGCGGCCTTGGCGGCTGCTTCGGCTGCCGCTGCCTCTTCGGCTGCTTTCGCTGCGGCGGCTTCCTCGGCGGCCTTGGCTTCGGCTGCCGCGGATTCTTCAGCGGCCTTGGCGGCGGCTTCTTCAGCGGCCTTGGCTTCGGCTGCCGCGGCTTCCGCATCCTGTTTCTGCTGCGTATAATCCGCGATCTGGGTATTCATGGTATCAATCTGTGCGTTCAGGCCGTCGATCTCTGTGTTCAGGGAGGACTGGCCCGTAAAGCCAATCACCGCGAGGACGATCGCCGCGACCGCTACGACGCTCAGCAGGACGATCCATGTAGTATTGCCTTTTTTTCCGGATTGTTTTTCAGACATAATGTCTCCTCCTTTTTCCCTTGGGTGGCAAGTAACTGTTTTTATATGAACCTTTCCGCAATCGTGTTGGGAAAGGGAGCATCCCCGTTTACCCCTTGATGCCGCTGCGGGCGACGCCGTGGATGATCTGCTTGTGCAGCGCGAGGTACAGAATGACCATCGGCATCACCAGCATCGCCGAGGCGGCCATGAGCAATTCGTAGCTGGTGCCGACCTCCGTTTGGAACTGCGTCAGCCCGATGGAGAGCACCCGCTTGTTTTCGGAGTTGGTTACCAGCAGCGGCCACAGGAAGGCGTTCCAGCAGTTGATGGCGTTGAGGATGGCGATGGTGGAGATCGCCTGGCGGTTGTTGGGCACCATAACCTTCCACAGGTACCGCCAGTCGCTGCAGGCGTCCACTTTGGCGGCGTAATACAGCGAATCCGGAATCTGCATGAAAAACTGCTTGAGCAGGTAGATAAAGAACACGCTGGCAACCCAGGGCACGATGAGCGCGGCGCGGGTATCCATCCACCCCAGGCGGTTGATGGTGACGAAATTGGTGATGATCAGCATTTCTCCGGGGATCATCAGCGTGGCGAGCAGCAGGGCGAACACGATGTCGCGTCCGGGGAACCTGAGGCGCGAGAAACCGAAAGCCGCCAGGATGACGACCAGCAGCGTGACCGCCGTGGAAACCACCGTCACGAGCACGGTGTTGAAAAAATACGTGGCGAGGGGCGCGGTCTGCATGGCGCGGGCGTAGTTGTCAAACCGCCAGACCGTCGGCAGAAAGCCTGCGCCCAGCACCTCCGCGGGGTCTTTCACGGAGGTGAGCAGCATCCATACGAAAGGCAGCAGCGTAATCAGCGCGCCCAGCGATAAAAGCAGGTACATGAGCGTCCGGGACGCCATTCCCCAAATCCGGCTTTTCATGGATGCTTCCCCTTCTTGTCAGTAATGCACGCGCCGTTTGGAGATGCGCAGCTGCAGCAGCGTAAAGATCAGGATGATCAAAAACAGCACGACGGCGGCGGCCGACGCGATGCCGAAATTCCAGTTCACGTAGAACTGCTGGTAGATGTAATACACCACGGTGATGGCGCTGTTGGCGGGGCCCGCCCTGCCGCCGAACAGCGCGTAGACCTCCGCGTAGACCTTGAAGGCGTTGATCAGCGCGATCACGAGCGCGTAGGCGATGATGGGCGATAGCAGCGGCACGGTAATCCGGCTGAACACCCGCCAGCGGTTGGCGGCGTCCACGCGCGCCGCCTGGTAATACTGCTGGCCGATGGTCTGCAGCCCGGCCAGGAAGATGATGATGTTGAAGGCGAGGCTTTTCCAGATGCTGTAGATGATCAGCGTCGTCAGCGCCATGCTGGGCTTGTTGAGCCACTGGACGGGCGCGATATTCAGAAGCGCCAGAAAATTGTTGATCAGCCCGTACCGGCTGTGGAAAATCCAGCTGAACACGATGCCCAGCGCCACGGCGGAGGTCACGTAGGGCAGGAAGTACACCGTCTGGAAGAAGTTCTTGCATTTGATTTTGGAGTTGAGCATCACGGCCAGCACCAGCGAGAGTCCTACGGAAATCGGCACGACGAAAAGCACGTAGATAAAGGTGTTCCTGAGCGCCTTCTGGAACACGCTGTCGCGCAGGATATACGTAAAATTGTCGATCCCGTACGACAGGACGGTATCGGTGGAAAACTTGTACTTGGTATAAAAGCTCATCAGAAACGCGCGCAGCAGCGGATAGATGGTGAACACCGCCACCACAATCAGCGCCGGCAGGACGTACAATAGCCCCTTCCAGCGGTTGAAGCCCAGCTTGTTTTCGTTCATCATAGGCATCCGATCAGGTTGTGCGTGTCTTCGTCAAACAGCAGAATCTGCTCCCGCTTCACGCGCAGCCTGAGCGTATCGCCGGGCTGCACGTTCTCGTCCGAGGAGATCAGCGCCTTCACGGGCTGGTTGTCCAGCGTAAACGACAGGATGGTGTCCCTGCCCAGCATCTCCGTCTTGCGGATTACCACGTCGAAGCCCTCTGGATCGGTCACGAAGGACTCCGGGCGGATGCCGACCAGCGCCGGACCCTTGGCGGCTTTCCTGGCGGCGGCAAGCGGCGTATCGCCGCAGACGAGCAGGCCGTCCTTCACGGAGGCCTGGAGCAGGTTGATGGGCGGCGAGCCCAGGAATTTCGCTACGAAACGGTTGGCGGGCTCGCGGTAGATGCGCTGGGGCACGTCGTACTGCTGGAGCGCGCCCTCGCGAATGACGGCGATCCGGTCGGAGATGCTCATGGCCTCTTCCTGGTCGTGGGTCACGAACACGGCGGTGATTTGCACCTCTCGCTGGATGCGGCGGATTTCCTCCCGGGTCTCCATGCGCAGGCGCGCGTCGAGGTTGGACAGCGGCTCGTCCAAAAGCAGCACCCGGGGCTTTTTCGCCAGCGCCCGTGCGATGGCCACGCGCTGCTGCTGCCCGCCGGACAGCTCCCCCGGCCTGCGGGCAAGCAGTTCTTTGATCTGCACCAGCTCCGCCATCTCCTCGGCGATTTCCTTGGCGCGGGGTTTGGGGACTTTCGTATTCAAAAGAGGGAACATGATATTCCCAAGCACCGTCATATGCGGATACAGCGCGTAATTCTGGAACACCAGGCCGATGCCGCGCCTTTCTGGCGGGACGCGCGTTACATTCTCATCGCCGAACCAGATTTCCCCCTCGTCCGGGGCCAGCAAACCCGCCAGCATGAACAGCGTTGTGGATTTCCCGCATCCCGAGGGGCCCAGCAGCCCTACGAATTCGCCGTCGTTCAAATCCAGGGTCAGGTCGCTGACCGCAACGACCGTGCCGAAACGCTTGGTCAAATGCCGAAGTTTGACTTCCATCCGTTCAACCTCGCTTGTCCGCAATGGCCGGGCCGGCGCGGGGTCTTCGTCCGCGCGCTTCTCTACATATTATACAGGACAAATGTTACGCTAATCATTAGGAAGTATTAAAAATGCGTAAGCGTGCCGGGAGGAAACGGCCCTGCGCGCCCTGTGCCCGGCGACCTCCCGCGCCGGGTTTACCCGGCGTAGGAGATCAGCATGCTGAGCACCGCTTCCTCCGGACCGGCGTTTCGGTAGCTGTGCTGCTGGTCGGCCCGGAACCGGAGGGAATCTCCCAGCTTCAAACAGTATTTTTTTTCGCTGACCGTAATCTCCATGGAGCCGCGGACGACGGTGATAAACTCCTCCGATTGCGCCAGGTGCGGCTCGGCGTTGAGAAACCCGCCCGCCTTGACGACCACACGGTACATTTCAAACAGCTTCTGCTCGTCGAAGGGAAACGTGGGATAGTTCAGAAAAAGCCCCTCGTCGTCCTCCCGGATGGGGGAGGCGCAGGATATGATTTTGTCCTGCTGCGCCGCGCTTTCCACCAGGGATGAAAAGGAAACCTTATATCCGTTGGCGATCTTCCAGAGAATGGAGATCGTCGGGTTCACGTCCCCCTTTTCGATCTGCGCCAGCATGCTCCGGGATACCCCGGTCAGCGCCGCGGCGGCGTCCAGCGTCAGGCGCCGCTTTTCGCGCACCGTTTTCACGTTGCATGCCGTCGTCTGTGTGATATCCAAAATTATATGCCCCCTGTTGACAAGATATTGATATGGAAGTACAATATGCTAACAGTCGATATATTGATCTGTTCTCTCAATATATTACACTTTACCTGAACGGAGGTCAAGGGTATGAACTGGATGAGCTTTCTGACCTATGCGCTGATCACCACCTTTACGCCGGGGCCGAACAACATCATGTCGCTGTCCAACGCGAGCCGGCACGGTGTGAAGCGCACGCTGCCGTTCACGTTCGGCGTTTTTGCCGGGTTCGCCATCGTGATGCTCCTGAGCACCCTGCTCAGCACGGCGCTGTACGCCGTGCTTCCGGCCATCAAAACGCCGATGCTCTTCGTGGGCGCCGCCTATTTGCTGTACCTGGCCTGGAAAACGTTCAAGAGCACGGGCGTACAGGAAGAAAAAAACCTGAAAAGCGGCTTCCTGTCCGGTCTCCTTTTGCAGTTTGTCAACCCCAAGGGAATCGTGTACGCGATCGTATCCATGGAGACGTTCATCATTCCGCACTATCACGGCCGGACGCTCGCCCTGACCGGGATCGCGCTGCTGATGTCGGTTTTCTGCCTGGCGTCCACCATTAGCTGGGCGGCGTTTGGCAGCGTGTTCAAGATGCTGTTTTCCAGGTACCGCAAAACCACCAACATCGTCATGGCTTTGCTGCTGGTGTACTGCGCCGTTTCGCTGTTTCTGTAATCTATCTGAAATATGCCATACAAAAGCGCCCTTCCGCGAAGCGGAGGGGCGCTTGATTATCGCGGGTCAAACTCGCGCTCGTGCTCCCGGAAGAAATCATAGTACGCGCGGACGTTTCCAAGCTCCGTCCAGCGCTTGATATCCACGGGATCGGCATCCAGATCGTAGATCTTGGCGCCGCGCATGGAGAGCATGAACGGCGAATGGCTGGACAGGATGAACTGGCAGTGAAAAAAGCGGGCGGAGTCCTCGATGTATTGCTTGAGCTCCAGCTGGCGCGCGGGGGACAGGCTGTTTTCCGGCTCGTCCAGCAGGTACAGGCCGTCCTCCTCCATGCTCTCCACGAAGTAGCGGTGCGCGCTTTCCCCGTTTGAAAACGTGCGGACGTTGTCCATCAGCGTTTCCCGGACGAACTTCGACTGCGTTTTGCGCCTTGTGGCGTTTACGGTTTTCAGCCGTTCGTAATCGGCCATGGATTTGAGCTGGAACTGGGAGTACTTCGCGTCGAGGTATTCCTCGAAGATGTCCTCGCGCTTGTGGTCGATGCCCTCGTTAAGCGCGCGGATATTGAGCATGTAGTCGAACACGTCGTCGCTGGTGATCACGCGGCTGCGGCCGGGCACGGGGGCTTTCAGGCGCACGCTGCACATGTCCACATAATCGGGGAAGAAGCTGGAGCGGTTGTAGGCCGACTCCCGCCTGACCCCCAGCTTTTCGGCGATGACGTTGAGCGCCGTGGTCTTGCCCGAGCCGTTTCCCCCGTACAGGATGGTGACCGGTTCGCAGTCGATGCGCGCAAGCCCGTGTGCGGACAGCACCTTGAAAGGGTAAAACGAATCGTAACAGGTTCGTTTCACGCCGCAGATAAAGCCGGTTTCCCTGTCCGCGTCCGGGAATTCGAAGGCTTCTACATAGAGCATGGCGCTATCATCTCATCCGGCGTCAGGGCAGGGTATTGCCGGCCGCCAGCAGCAGCGCGTACCATTCCTCGCGGGTCAGGCGGATTTCGGCGGCCCTGGCGCAGTCCTTCAGCCGCTGTATATTCATCGTGCCCGTCACGGGCTGCATCTTCGCGGGATGGCGCTGCAGCCACGCGATGACGATCGTGGTATTGCTCACGCCGTACTTTTCGGCGAGCGCGTCGATTTTCGCGTTGAGTTCGGGATACTTCGCGCTGCCCAGGAACACGCCCTCGAAAAAGCCGTACTGGAACGGGGACCAGGGCTGGATGGTGATATCGTTGAGCCGGCAGAAGTCCAGCACCCCGCCGTCGCGGTCCACGGCGTCGCCGTCCAGCATGTTTACGTGCAAACCGCGGGTGATCATTGTGGCGTTGGTGATGCTCAGCTGCAGCTGGTTTGCCACCAGCGGCTGCTTCACATATTTTTTCAGCAGTTTGATCTGCATGGGGCTGTGGTTGGATACGCCGAAATGCCGCACCTTGCCGGAAGCCTGCAAAAGATCAAACGCCTCCGCGACCTCCTCCGGCTCCACCAGCGCGTCGGGACGGTGCAAAAGCAGCACGTCCAGGTATTCCGTGCGCAGCCGTTTAAGGCTGCCCTCCACCGAGGCGAGGATGTGGTCTTTGGAAAAATCAAAGGCCACGCCGCGGCGGATGCCGCACTTGGACTGCAGGAGGATGGTTTCGCGCACGGACGCGTTCATATGGATGGCCTTGGCGAAAATTTCCTCGCAGGCGCCGTCCCCGTATACGTCCGCGTGGTCGAAATACACGGCGCCTTCGGAAAGCGCGGTCTTCACGAAGCGCTCCGCCTCGGCGGGCGCCAGGGTTTTGATGCGCATGCAGCCCACCGCGATCGCGGGCGCCTGTATGCCGGAAGTTCCCAGAGGTATGGTTTTCATTATAAGTCCTCCTTCAGTTGTCCGGGGGGTCAACGGGGGTCGGAATATATGGGCTATTCCAGTTTGGCCGTGTAGCTCAGCAGGGTTACGCTGGGCACGTTGAACAGGCGTATCGGCATGGGGTAGATGCCGGAGGCGGAAAGCCCGCCGGAGATGTACTGCGAGATGTTGTTGATGCGCATCATGCCGACGATTCCCTCGTCGCCGGGGAACCAGCCGAAGTCCGGCACATAAACCGGCCCGAGGCTGCCCAGCCGCCACTGCCCGCCGCAGAAATGCCCGGAAAGCACCAGCGAGAGCTCGCGGTAGGAAAACACCGTTTCCTCCGTCGCCCATTCGGTCATCTGGCGCACGTAATCGGCGTCCAGCGGGATGTGGAGCACGCCCACCTGCAGGTCCGCGTCCTTCATGGAGGCGACGGCCTCTGCGCTCGCCTCAAACGCCTCCAGCCGGTAGCTGAGCGCGCGGTAGCTGGCGCCGCCCTCGGCCTCGTACTGCTTGCCGCTTGCCTCCATATCCTCCTTCTGCCGCTGCAGGGTGGAGACCATGCCCTTGATGCCCGCGTTGTCCGTCAGGCCGATGGAATAGAGGTTTTCGGGGATGAACCACACGGTTTTCCGGCCCACCTGCTGGCTCACTGCGCGGTCCAGGTAGACGGCGCCCGCGGCCTGCGCTGCGCGCACCCATTCCGCCAGCGGCTCGGGGCTGCCGTGCAGCGTGGAGAGCACGGGCGCGGGGTCCTCGTCGCCCGCGATGAAATAGATGGGCACGCCCTCCTTGATCTCCCTGAGCGTTTTGATCAGCGTCACCATCGGCGCAAAGTCGCCGCTCGCGCCCACCATATCGCCCGTCATCACTACGGCGGTGAAGCCCTTGCCAAACAGCAGGGATTTCCATTGTTCCGTCCGAAAGCCGATCGCGCTGCCGTGCAGGTCGGAGATATGCAGGATGGTGAAATTTTCGTATCCCGAATCCATGCCCATGATGCGCACCTTCTCGGTGTTGAGCTTCACGCGCTGGTTTAGGAGGCTGTTGGACAGGATGGAAAGCGCGATCACCGCGAAAATGAGGGCCAGAAACAAAATCAGGCACCCCGGCGCATGTCGCTTCTTTTTTTCCTCGATGAAGATATAGTTGTTCTTCTTGCGTCCCATCCACACAACCCCCGACGTTTGGTATGTCCATTATACCGCACAACGGCGCTGCGCGCACGAAACGTTTGTAAGGAATGCGGGAAAAATCTGCGGTTTTCATATGCCCCCAATGAAAGCTGGTCTGCCGGCTTTACAACTCTGTTACATCACGGTTGGTACTGTTATGCTACAATAGGGTCGCCGGAGCGGAAAGGCGGGGTTTTCTATGGCTGAAATTCTGATCGTGGACGACGAGCCGTCCATCGTGTCCATGCTCCAAATGCACTTGAAGCTCGCCGGGTACGGATGCCTGTGCGCGGCGGATGCGGCGGAGGCAAAGGCCGCGCTGCTTTCGCATGCCCCGGACGTCGCCCTGCTGGACGTGATGCTCCCCGGCGAGGACGGCTTTGCCCTGTGCGAAGTCTTTACACGGCGCGGTATCCCCGTGATTTTCCTCACCGCGAAAACAGCTGTGCAGGACCGCGTATTCGGCCTGCGGCTGGGCGCGGAGGACTATATATTGAAACCCTTCGAGCCGGCCGAACTGCTGGCGCGCATCGAGGTCATCCTGCGCCGCACGGCGAAGCCGCGCTATCAGGATACGCTGCTGACAATCGATTTTCAGGGGCGCACGGTGCAAAGCCACGGGCGGCCCGTGAGCCTGACGGTGCTGGAGTTCGACCTGCTGTCCCTGCTTGCGCAAAGTGCCGGGCGGGCACTCACCCGCGAGGCGCTTCTCAACCGCGTGTGGGGGTACGATTACGTAGGCGAGACCCGCACCGTGGACGTGCACGTGCAGCGCCTGCGGAAAAAGCTGAACACCGACCGCATCGAGACGGTGTATAAATACGGCTACCGCTACCGGGGGGACGAAGCATGAGAAAGCGATTGGCCGCGTGGATGATCGCGCTGTTCGTGCCGCTGCTTGCGGTCTTTTTCCTGATCTTTTTGCAGCAGAGCTTTACGCAGACGCTTGCCAGGGAACAGGAGCGGGCGCAGATGACCGAGGGGGTGGTCTATCTGCAAATCAAGGATTTGTTCGACGGCATCACCTACGCGCAGGGGGTGGAGGCCGCGCGCGGCTATCGCGGTCTTTACGCCGCGCAGGGCATCGAGCTGATCTTCCTGTATAACGGCCGGCCCGTGGCGGGCGCGGAGCTGCCGGGAGAAGCTTATCAGGACCTGCTGATCGGCACCCGCGCGGCGCTTTTGGACACGCGGTCCGATCCCGAGCAATATGGTATCGTGGACCCGCTGAACGGGAACTGGACGCTGCTCACCCTGCGCGACGTAAGCGATCTGTACGCCCTGCGCGACAGGCTTCGCCGCACCGCGCTGTTGATTGTGCTGGGCGCGGTGCTGGTAACCGCGCTGTTTTCGTATCTGCTGGCCTCGTGGTTTACCGCGCCCGTCAAACGGCTGACCAAAGCCGCCGACGCCATGCGGCGGGGAGCGTTCGATCCGGCGCTGCTGCCCAAGCCGTCCGGGGACGAGATCGGAACGCTTTCGCAGGCGTTTAGCGAGATGCGTTCGGCGGTAAAGGAACGCGAACGGTACCTGGCGGAGGAGGCGGACAGCCGCCAGCGGCTGCTGGACGCCCTCGCTCACGAGATGCGCACGCCGCTTTGCGCGCTGCTTGGCAGCGCGCGGCTTTTGCAAAACCCCGCCGTGGACGCGAACGCGCGCCACCGGATTGTGGAGGAAATGACGGGGGACATCAAGCGCCTGTCCGGTCTGGACGCGCAGCTTTTGAAGTTGACGGAGCTCAGCCATGCAGCGATCGAACCCAAACTCGTGTCCGTGCTGCCGCTGCTTGAGGACACGGCGCAGCGTGTCGGGCACCAGGCACAGGATGTAACGCTTACGGTAGAAGGCGGGGCCGCCGATCTCGCGGGCGACCCGGAATTGCTTTCCCTGATGGCGGATAATCTCGCCCTGAACGCCGTGCGCGCGTCGGGGTCCGGCCAAAGGGTGGTGCTGCGCAGCTTGTCGAACGGCTTCGCGGTGGAGGACGGCGGCATCGGCATGACGGCGGAGCAGGCCGCCTGCGCCGCAGAACCCTTCTACAAAGCCGACCCGGCGCGCACCCGCAAGGCCGGCGGCGTGGGGCTGGGGCTTTCGCTGTGCGGGCAGATCGCCTCGCTGCACCACGGCGCGCTTGCCATCGCGTCCGCACCGGGCAAAGGCACGACGGTGACCTTTACAACTCCGTTACAACCTGATGCGGACTTGGCAACAGGGATGGAAGTATCCTTCCCCCAGGAGGTGAAACCGATATGAGAAAATGGTTTCTGATACTGATGATGCTTGCGTTGCCCGCCGCGGGCGCCGCGGCGCAGGAAAACGAGGTTGTGGCGCTGCCCGCCGTAGAGCCGGTTGCGCAGGTGGACGTATCTTCGGTCGTTGACTATACCACCGCGCCGCTCAGGGAGTACTACGCGTGGGAAGGCGGGGAGCCCGTGGACGAACAGGCTCCGCGTATGAGCGCCGAGGAAAGCGAACGCGCCGAAACGCTGCTCAGGGACTATCAGGCGGGCGCGCGTCCGCAGCAAAACGTGCTGGATAGAATGGAAAACGTTGTGGTCGGCGTATTCACGCTCAGTCCCGGGGATTACGAAGGCGAAACGCTGTTTACGCTGCTGCCCGTTACCCCGCTGACAGACGAACAGATTCTGGAAGTGATCGACGCCTTCGCCCAATCCGGACGGACGTTTGATCCCGATATGCTGTCCTATAAAAACTGCATGCGCGGCGGCGGCATCGAGGCTACGCGCTTTTTCCAGGAGGACGAAAGAACACGCCGCAGTATTCTGCGGGACCTTTATATCCGGCAGGGCCTGAACGCGAAGACCGCCTATACGCCGCTGGTGTCGGACGACGGATTGGGCATGGCGTCGCTCGATCCCGACGCGTACTGCGGGCTGGAAGATTTCCTGTTCCTCCCCTGCTGCCGGATGACGGACGAAGAGCTGCTGAGCTACCTTATTTACCGGGAGGGCGGCGATGCCGCGGAATACGGCAAATACACCGAATACGAAAAAACGCTGCGCGCGGAACTCATGCGCGTTGTCGGCGCGCCGCTGGTGCTCACCCGGCTATACGAAAGCATGGGCAGGATGGGCGACAGCAACGTCAGCTATGGCGACGAGAGGGCGTACAGCGTTTCATTTGAGGCGATCGACGGAACAAATTACTGGGGCGCTTTGGACGCTGATACCGGCGAAGTGCTTACGGCCAACGTTTGGCGGGAAAGCGGGCTTTTATACAGCGACCTACACCTCGATCCGTTTGACGAAAAATGGGCGGAAATCGCCGAAGATGTCGTGCGCGCGGCGCGCGGCGACGGCGTGGCCATCGCCTCCGCGGAGAGCCGCGGCGAGTGCTGGCTGAACGAAGCGGGGTACGGCGTACAGGTAGACGTTGTCATGGAGGACGGCGGATACTATACCGTGAAGATCGCTTACCAGAACGGGGCCGTGTACGGCGGACTCAATTACGAATCGCACGCGCCCAACCTGGAGCGGATGTACCCGGACGAGATGTTTGCCAAAGACAACTGAAGGAGGGATCGGACATGAAACGCTTTATAACAGCAACGCTTATTCTGTTGCTTCTGTTCGGGTCGGCGGGCGCCGCCGCGATGAACGAATATTCGCTGTCCCCGTTCGCTTTTGACGCGCAGGCCATGCTTTCACTTACCTTCGGTGACCGGGCGGCCGACGCGCAGCCGGACGACCGGGATTACCTGTTCTACCAGCTGCCGGATTCCTCCGGTGCGCCCTTCTGCGGGCTGGACGATGTTTTCGGCTTCGGTCAGATGCGGTTTATGATCTTCACAGCGCTGTCCGCCTCGGAAAGCCATGAACCCAACCTGAGCGACAATATCGAATCCTCCGGCGTCGCCAAGTGCGCGCTGACGCCCGAACAAGCGCGGACCGAGGCTGAAGGATGGCTCACGGAACTGGGCGTATCGGACTTCTATCTCCAGAGCATGACCGCCTATGGCAGGTTTGAGAAACTCACGGGCGGCTATACGGCGGCGTTCGGCCAGCAGGTGGATGGCGTGCCCGTATACTGGACGGCGGCACTGTTCGACTCGGAAACAGGGCTGTGCCCGATGTCCAACCGTCTGGAGGTCGTCATGGGTGACGGCGGCCTGGTATCGGTCTACGGATACTGGAGTGCCTTTACCCCGACCAAACAGAACATCCCCGTGATGTCGGAGGAGGAAGCCGCCGCCGCTTTCGCCGCCATTGGCGAACAGGCATCGTCTGCTGAGCTTTGCTACCTGCTCACCGGTACGCGGGACGAAGCTAAAGCCCACCCGGCCTACCGGTGGCAAAACCGCTTTATCAGCGCAGAAACCGGCGCGATGCTGCAATAAATACGCAATCTAAACCAAATCAAGAAGCCCGGCCATGACACGTTTCACAGCCGGGCTTTCCGTTTGTTTCAGGTTTCGTGTTATTGCAGGTTCAGCTGGTTTTTGAGCATGTACCGGGTCGTGTAGAACATACCGGCGCCGAAGGCCAGCGTGAGGACGACCGCAACGGACAGGCAGGCGTGGATGGAACCCAGGGCATGGTTTTCGACGAACGCTTCGAAGGTTTGGTTCGCCATCGACTCCGGGCTGAAGAAGATCCACATCACCACGCTGACCAGGATTTGCATCAGGGTATTGAGCGCGATGTAGAAGCCGAACGAGAGCGCCACCCGGTGGTTGTTGGCGAACATGCTCAGCGCGAGGCTTGCATAAATCGTCAGGATGCCGGTTAAAAGCGACGCGAGCACCAGAACGCCGAACTCAAGGATGAAGAAGGTCATATCCAGCGACGGCAGGCCGAGGTTGCGGATGGCCAGCACGAGCTCATGCCATTCGTTGCCCGAAAACGCCATGACCATAAGCGAGAGGAACACGACGGCGGCGCACACCACGGTCCAGACCGCCGCCACGATGAGCTTGGACCAGATCATCCTGCCCGTGCCGACGGGCAGCGTGAACATCAGCGAACCCTCGTCGGTCATGAAGTTCTTGTAAAACCGCTGCACCGTCAGGATCAGCGTAATCACGAACGCTGCGACGATCAGGATGATGGACAGCGACATGGTGATAATCCCGGGCATTTGCAACTGCAGGCCCGTCATCAGCTTGTTGACCAGGGACACGGCCAGCAGCGCTGCAAACAGCGGCAGGAAGATGCGGGCGGTCGCCTTGAACTCGTATTTCATGAGCTTGCCTAACATTTGAATACCTCCCTGAATAGCTTGTCCACGGATACGCCCTTTTCCTCGCGGATCGCGTCCACGTCCTCGTGCAGCGAAATCTGGCCTTCCTTGAGGAAGATCACCTCGTCCAGCACCTGTTCCACGTCCGCGATCAGGTGCGTGGAGATGATCACGGAGGCCTCCGGATTGTAGTTTTTGATGATCGTGGAGAGGATGTAATCGCGCACCGCGGGGTCCACGCCGCCGATCGGCTCATCCAGCAGGTAGAGCTTCGCCTGGCGGGCCATTACCAAAATGAGCTGCACCTTTTCCTTCGTGCCCTTGGACAGCGACTTGATGCGCGCCGACGGATCGATCCCCAGTGTTTTGAGCATCTCCCCGGCCTTTGCGGCGTCGAAATCCGCATAGAAATCGCCGAAGAAGGAAAGCATGTCCTCAACCTTCATCCAGTCGTTGAAGTAGGAGTTCTCCGGCAGGTAGGATACGATGGCCTTCGTCTCCACGCCGGGCGCGTGGCCCGCGATTTTGATCTCGCCGGCGCTGGGCGTCAGCAGGCCGTTGCACAGCTTCAGGAAGGTGGTCTTGCCGCTGCCGTTGGGGCCCAGCAGCCCGATGACGCGGCCCGCCTCGATATCCAGGCTCACCTTGTTGAGCGCAAGCGTTTTGCCGAACAGCTTGGTCAGGTTTGAACAACTGAGGATTGTCATGAATGCTTTCTCTCCTTTGTGGTTTGGATCAGGACCGCGGCGTCCTGCCGGTCGTAGCCGATGGCCGCCATCTTTTCCAGAAACAGGTCGATCTGCTCCCGCGCCAGGTCGCTTTTGGCCTGCCGGATCCGCTCTGCGTCTTCCGTCACGAAGCGCCCGCTGGTGCGCTGGGTGAAAACCAGTCCGTCGCGCTCCAGCTCCGCGAGCGCCTTTTGCAGGGTGTTGGGGTTCACGGCGGCTTCCTCCGCCAGATCCCGTACCGTGGGCAGCTGCGCGCCCGCGCCGTATGCGCCCGATACGATCTGCAATAGGATGCGCTCCCGGATCTGCTTATAGATGGGCCTGTCCGCGTCGAATTGCCATGCCATGGTTGCACCTCCCGATAGCGTGTTATTGTATTACGTGAATAACACAATAGGACAATAACACAAGAGGAATGGGTTGTCAAGGGAATTTGGAAATTTTTTTTAGGAATGATCTTGAAGGGGCGGGTAGTTATTGAATGAGGAATTAGGAATGATGAATGAGGAATTCCGGAAAGATTGCTGTCGCAATCTAAAGATTACATATCATAGATCACAATATTTTTATTACTACATAACCAGAAGATGTGATTGCAGAAAAAATTGAATTGAATCGGTTGCGGAGCAACCGCACTGCAATTCCTAATTCCTCATTCCCCATTGCCCAATCGGCTTGTTCCCGGCGGCGGTTTATGGGATAATGGATACGTTAGCAAAGCGAAGGAGTGAACGGTATGACGCCCAAGGAACAAAGGGCCCACGATTATTTTTACAGCGGCTGCAACTGCGCCCAGTCGGTATTTGCCGCGTTTCATGAGGAGATGGGAGTAAGCGAGGAGGACGCGCTGAAGCTGATGGTTTCCATGGGCGGCGGCGTAGGCGGCCTTCGGGAAATCTGCGGCGCGTTTACCGGCGCGGCGATGGCGCTGAACATGATCCAAAAGGACATTCAAACCACCGATCCCGAGTATAAAAAGCGCATGTACGCGCTGGTGCAGGAAAAGGCGGAAGCGTTCAAGGCGCAATACGGCACCTATATCTGCCGCGAGCTGCTGGAGCTCAACGATATCACGCCCTCGCCCGTGCCTGCCGAGCGTGACGCCAGGTACTACGAGGTGCGCCCCTGCGGCAAATATGTGGAGGCCTGCGCCAAACTCGTGGAAGAGGAACTGAAAAAGGGCTGACGCCGCGGCTGGCAAACGCTGGAAACGTTGACTTTCGGGCGTTTCTCTGTCATAATACTGCGTTGGGCGCCCGCCATGCGGGCTTTCCTTTCGTCGGGCGAAAGCCCGTTTCCCCGAACCACACCGCCTAATCCGGAGGATTTGCGCCAGATGACGCAGCTAGCCACAACCAAGGCCCATCAAAAGCAGATCGAGAAGCGAAGGACCTTCGCCATTATTTCGCACCCCGACGCGGGCAAAACCACGCTCACCGAAAAGCTTTTGCTCTACGGCGGCGCCATCCGCCAGGCGGGGAGCGTGAAGGCGCGCAAGGCCGAGCGCCACGCCACCAGCGACTGGATGGAGATCGAGAAGCAGCGCGGCATTTCCGTCACCACGTCGGCGATGCAGTTCTCGTTCCACGGCTACCACATCAACATCCTGGATACGCCGGGCCACCAGGACTTTTCGGAGGACACCTACCGCGTGCTCGTCGCGGCGGACGCCGCCGTGATGCTCATCGACGCCGCCAAGGGCGTGGAGGCGCAGACGATCAAGCTGTTCAAGGTCTGCAAGATGCGCGGCATCCCGATCTTCACCTTCGTCAATAAAATGGATCGCGCCGCCAAGGACCCGTTTTCCTTGATGGAAGAAATCGAAACGGTGCTGGGCATGCGCTCGGTGCCGATGAACTGGCCTATCGGCGTGGACGGCGATTTTCAGGGCGTATATATCCGAAGCCTGGATAAGATCGACCTGTATTCCGGCGGCGAGCACGGCGTAAGGATCGCTGAAAAGAGCCGCATCACGCTCGCGGAAGCGGAAACGAGGCTGGACCGCCATTACATGAAGCGCCTGCGCGAGGAAACCGAGCTTCTGGACGTCGCGGGCGATTCCTTCGATCTTCCGCAGGTGCTTTCCGGCAACCTCACGCCGATGTTTTTCGGCTCGGCAATCACCAATTTCGGCGTGGAGCCGTTCCTGGAGGCGTTCCTGGACATCACGCCGGGGCCGCTGGCGCGGGAGAGCGACCAGGGCGCGGTGAAACCGGACAGCGATTTCTTCTCCGGCTTCGTGTTTAAGATCCAGGCCAACATGAACCCCGCGCACCGCGACCGGCTCGCGTTCATCCGCGTGGTCTCGGGCGAGTTCCAAAAGGACATGAGCGTGTGGCTGTCCGGCGAGGACAAGCAGATTCAATTAAAGCAGCCCCAGCAGTTCATGGCCAACGAGCGCGAGGCCGTGGAAACCGCCTACGCGGGCGATATCATCGGCCTGTTCGACCCGGGGATATTCCATCTTGGCGATACGCTCTCCGACGGCCCGAAGCTCAGGTTTTCCTCCATCCCGATCTTCGCGCCCGAGTTCTTCGCCCGCGTGCGCCCTGAGGACAGCATGAAGCGCAAGCAGTTCCTGAAAGGCCTCACCCAGCTTGCCGAGGAGGGCGCCATCCAGCTGTTCACCCGCACCGAAACGGGCTTTGAGGAGCTTTTGGTCGGCGTGGTGGGCATGCTCCAGTTCGACGTCCTGGAGCACCGCCTGAAAACCGAGTACAACGTCACCATGCTCAAGGATAGCTTATCCTTCCGTTTTGTGCGTTGGATTCACGGGCAGCCTCCCGTCCCCATAGACAAGCTCAAGCTCACCTCCACCAGCGGCCGCGCATACGACGGCGACGAACGCCCCGTACTGCTTTTTGAAAACGAGTGGTCCATCCGCCTCGCCCAGGAAAACAACAAGGGCCTCGAACTGTCCGATACCGCAACCCGTGTGAAGTATTAGAAGGAAGATATATGATCCGCAACGATATCCGCAACATTGCCATCATCGCGCACGTTGACCACGGCAAAACCACGCTGGTGGACGAGATGCTCAAACAGGGCGGCGTCTACCGCGAAAACCAGCAGGTGGTCGAGCGCGTGATGGATTCAAACGCGCTGGAGCGTGAGCGCGGCATCACGATTTTGGCCAAGAACACCGCCGTTCACTACAAAAGCATGAAGATCAACATCGTGGATACGCCCGGCCACGCCGATTTCGGCGGCGAGGTGGAGCGCGTGCTGAAGATGGTGGACGGCGTGCTCCTGCTGGTGGACAGCTTCGAGGGCCCCATGCCGCAGACGCGCTTTGTTTTACGGAAGGCGCTTGCCCTGAAGCTCCCCGTGATCGTCGTCATCAATAAAATCGACCGCGCCGACGCCCGCTGCGAAGAGGTGGTGGACGAGGTGCTCGACCTGTTCATCGACCTGGGCGCGGACGAAACCCTGCTCGACCGCCCGATCATCTACGCGTCCGCGCGCACCGGCACCGCGTCCCTCGACCCCGAAAACCCGGGCAGGGACCTGACGGTTCTGTTTGAAACCATCGTCGAGCACATCCCCGCGCCCGAGGGCGATCTGGAGGGCCCCGCGCAGGTGCTGATCTCCACCATCGACTATAACGACTACGTCGGGCGAATCGGCATCGGCCGCATTAACCGCGGCACGCTGACCGTCGGCGCGAACGTCGTGAAAACGAACTACGATACGGGCGAAAGCAGCCCGCCGCTGCGCCTCACGAGCCTGTTTACCTTCGACGGTTTGAAGCGCCTGCCCGCCGAGACCGCCTCGATGGGCGACATCGTGGCGCTTTCCGGGCTGGAGGACCTCTCGGTCGGGGATACGGTCTGCGATGTGGAAGCCGTGGAAGCGCTGCCGTTTGTGAGCATTACCGAGCCGACCGTCGTGATGACCTTCTCCGTAAACAACAGCCCCTACGCGGGCCGCGAGGGCAAGTTCGTCACCAGCCGCCAGCTGCGCGCCAGACTCTATAAGGAACTGCAGACCGACGTGAGCCTGCGCGTCAGCGATACCGAAAGCCCGGAAGCCTTCGAGGTGCGCGGGCGCGGCGAGCTGCACCTGTCGATCCTGATCGAGACCATGCGGCGGCAGGGCTACGAGTTTCAGGTGTCCAAGCCGCAGGTGATTTACAGGGAGATTGACGGCGTAACCTGCGAGCCTGTGGAGCGTATGGTAGCCGACGTGCCCCAGGCCTACGCGGGCGCGGTGATCGAGAAAATCGGCCGCCGCCGCGGCGTACTGGCAGGTATGCACGGCCTGAGCCGCGTACGGCTCGAGTTTCTGGTGCCGTCGCGGGGGCTGTTCGGCTACCGCAGCGAGTTTATGACCGATACGCGCGGCGAGGGCATCATGTCCGCCGTGTTCGAGGGGTACGAGCCCCTAAAGGGCGATATCCCGCACCGCGGGATGGGCGCGATGATCTGCTTTGAAACGGGTGAGGCCACCAGCTACGGGCTGTTCGGCGCGCAGGAGCGCGGCACGCTGTTCATCACGCCGCAGACCAAGGTCTACAAGGGCATGATCTGCGGGCAGAACGCGCGGCCCGAGGACCTGGTCGTCAACGTTTGCAAGCAAAAGCACGTCACCAACATGCGCAACGCCGCCTCCAGCGAGGACAGCCTCCGCCTGGTCGCCGTCCATCCGATGACGCTGGAGGAATGCCTGGAGTTTATCGGCGACGACGAGCTTTTGGAGGTCACGCCCGAAACCCTGCGCATGCGCAAGCGGGAGCTCAACCACGAACAGCGGGCGCGCCAGCAGAGCCGCGCGAAAAACACGTAACAATTTCCGCACCCATGCCCGTCCTGTGGTATAATTTCCATAACCCGGTCCGTAAGGAGGATCTCTGTGATGAGAACGCTGGCCTTGCGCGTCTTTGCGCTGGTATTGTGCCTGGTCCTGCCCGCCGCAGCCGCTGCGGCGGATGACAACGCCACCTATCTGACCCGGGAGGACGCCGTGCATGTGGATTTCACGCTCGGCTTCGGCCTGCATGCCGACGGGTTTCCCGAAAGCGGCGCGCACCTGCAGGACTGGGAGGCTTTTTTAAGCAGGGTGGAACTGGCCGGCAGCCTCGACGGGCAGGCGTTTCTCGAGCCGGAAAGCCGCGTATACCTGGACGCGGCCCTTCGCATCGACGGCGAACCGAAGATCCCCTTTGTGTACGACGGCTACCACAGCTACCGCTACCTGATTAGCCCGATGTTCATGAACGATCCCATCCATTTCCAGATGCACAACTTCTTTGATTTCATGCTCAAGCCCTATTATTTCATGGAGCTGCCCACGCAGTACCTGGCGCTGTTCCTCTATCCCAACGCCACGTATTTCATCGCCGACAGCTTTTACACGCCCGTGAAGGACATGATCGCGGAAGCGCGAGAGGAAGCGATGGAGGAAGCGGACGGCGAGGTATATCTGGACGAAGATTCCGATGCGCTTGCGGAGGACGCGGAGGTAGGCGACAGCGAAACGACCTACGTTATCCCCTACGAGCGGCTGTTTGAGCTGTGCGAGGAGCTGGATTACATCACGACCGACGACGAAGGCTACGACCGCGTTTACTATTATTTCGATACGCTGCTGGCCGAGCTTTACGCCTCCTATATGATGACCGATACACTGTCAAACCTCGAATTCGTGCTAGACGAGCTCGATCCCGACGAGGCGGGCATGACGGTCACGGAAACCCCGGAGGGCATGACCTGCACGATCGGCGACACCGAGGTGTTTACCAGGTCCAGCATCGATGGCGTGACCGAAATCAGCCTGCGGCTGCCCATCCCCACGGACTACTGGATGACGGTTGATTACCGCTGTGAGAATACCGGCGGCGCTAACGATATCTCGGTCGCCGCGGCCGTATCCTATGAGGACGAGCCGGAGGTCGAACTGACCCTGACGGGCCAGGGCCTGCCCGCCGAGGGCGCGCTTTCGGGCGGGGGCACGGTCACCGCCGAGGTGGACGGCAATGTGTTTGAAGAAACCCCGCAGCCGCTGACCCTTGCGTTTAACTGGTCGCGCACGGCGGCGGAGCTGCCCTGCGATCTGGACCTGACCGTGGACTGGATTCACCCCGGCACGGGCCTGCCCGCGTTCTCCGTGTATTTCTCGGGCGCGCTGTCCGCGCGCGACAAGAGCGTGTTTACCGAGGTCGTTTATGAGCAGAACGATTTCTTCAGCTTGAATGATATGTACCTGCGGGAATACAAGGACCGCTGGGCCCCGACCGTCGGGCTGTACCTGCTTCCCGTGGCGCTGGAGATGCCCTGCGGCGTGATTGACGACATCGTCAACTATATGCTGGATACGGACATCCTGATTTCATTGATCGAATAGCGATACCGGCATCCGCTCCCGCGCGCCGTTTATTGCCTGCCGAATCCGTCCGGCCCGGCGTGCTGCCGGATGTTCCCCGACCGCTGAAAGCCCTTTTGCCCGCACGGCGGGCATTTGATGTTCATGCACGAATAGAGTATACTGTAAGCGTTGACTCGGGAGGTGGCCGCGTGCAAACAAATCCGCTGCACAAGACGAGCGAAAGCCCGCTGTACAAGCAGTTGATGCAGAGGCTTCGCAACGATATCACCGCTGGCGTTTATCCATCCGGGGAGCGTATTCCGGGCGAACAGGCGCTGTGCGAAATCTACGGCGTCAGCCGCGTTACGGTGCGCAAGGCGCTGGATGAGATCGTGCGCGAGGAACTGCTGGTACGGCGGCAGGGCAAGGGTACGTTCGTGGCGCAGGAAAAAATCAAGCGCGATCTTTCCCATGTGACCAGCTTTTCAGACGCCTGCGCGCAGATCGGGCAGACGGCGGAAACCCGCCTGATCGAGCGCAAGCGGGAGACGGCGACGGCTGAGGACCGCGCACGGCTGGGCATCGCGAGCGGCGGCGATGTGATCAGCGTCTGCCGGCTGCGCCTGTCGGATGGCGAGCCGGTGATGCTGGAGTACAACCGGTTTTCCGCGGCGTTCAGGTTTCTGTGGGACGACCCCCTTACGGGATCGCTGTACCGGCTTTTATCAAACCACGGGTTTGTTCCCAGCAGCGCCGTGCACGATATCTCCCTGGGCCACGCCAAAGAGCCGGTCAGCCGGCTTTTGGATACCAAGCCCGGCGACGCGCTTTTGCTCCTGGACCAGCTCGTGTTCGATCAGCACGGAAACCCGCTCCACCTGAGCAAGCAATGGATTCGGGGGGACAAGTTTACCTTCCGTATATAGGAAAACGGCGAACAAAGCCCGCACAGGGTGGCGACCGTATTTCCGCCAGCTTGCGCCTACGGGCTCCTCGACGTAGCGCTGCTACTACTTCGGAGCCCCATAAGCGCAATCTGACAAAAATCCAATTCGCCATCCTGCACGTTTTTATTCACCGTTTCCCTAATACTACTTGAGCTAAGCAAATACCGACAACGGTTTCTTATCGCATGAACACGCTCCGATATTTTGCTCTACTATTACACTAAAAGGAATGATTCATCTGCCGAAATTTGCATTATTCGTAGACCTGGAAAACTGCGGCGCGAAGGTGCCCACGTTTTTAAACGTTCTGGAGAAGGTGAAAATCCGCGGCGACGTGCTGCTGGGCAAGGTGTACGGCTACACCGATCAGTATGCCGGTCTCAAGGAGGTGCTTTTATCCAACACCTTCACCGTGGTTCCGTCGCTAAGGCACGGCATCAGCCAGAAAAACAACGCCGACATCCTGCTCGTCATCGACGCGCTGGAGGTCGCCTACACAAACCCGCTGATCGACAGCTTCTGCATCGTGTCCGGCGACAGCGATTATACGCCGCTGGTCGGGAAGCTCAAAAGCATGGGTAAGTTCGTGCTGGGCATCAGCCGCAGCGAAGCGGCGTCCAGCATCTTCATCAACGCCTGCAACGAGTTTCAGTTTCTGGAAAACGTCGGCGGGCTCTCCCGCAAGCCGTCGGGCCGCAAGAAATCCGTGGCCGAGGAGAAGGAGCCGCTGGACGAGCAGGAGCTCAACAAGCTGATCGAGAGTATCCTCGACGAGCAGACCGGCGAGGACGAGCTTTACGCCAGCGAGCTCAAGGGCATTCTTCTCCGCCTCCGGCCCGATTTCAACGAAAAGGCGTTCGGGTGCTCGACGTTCGGGAAGCTGCTGGACAAGCTCCAGCAGAAATACGGCAACCTGAGCGTGCGCTCCGACAACTTCAACGTCATGGTCTCCCTCAAGCAGTCCGCCGCGAAGAACGGCGGCGCGCCCAAGCTGACCAAGGAAAACTGGGTGCAGGCCTTCCACGACCGGCTGGAGCAGTACAAGGACGACGGCTTCGACCGCATCAACCCCTCCATCCTCAAGGCCGATATCCAGGCCGCCTATCCCGATTTTTCCGAACGCTTGCTCGGCTTCAAGCGTTTCTCCGACCTGCTCAAGGCGCTGGAGAAGGAGAAGATCCTGAAGGTCGAGATGGACGAGCAGAACACGATGTTAATCGAGGTTCCATAACCAAATGGTTTTGACGGAGGTTTCAGCATGGGAGATTTCGCCCGCATCGCCGCGGTCAGCCTCCGGGTGCATCTGGGGGATGTGGAACAGAATAAACGGGAAATCCTGCAAAAAATGCGGGAGCTGGAAGCGCAGGGCGTGCAGGCGGCCGTGTTTCCGGAGCTTTGCATCACCGGCTATACGCTGGGGGACCTGCTCCTCCACGAAACCGTGCAGCGCGCCGCCTGGGCCGCGATGCTGGATATCGCCGCGCAGACCCGCGGCATGGCGGTGGTGGTGGGGCTGCCCGTGAACATCCGGTCACGGCTTTTCAACTGCGCGGCGGTGCTGCAAAACGGCGGGGTCAGGGGCATCGTGCCCAAAACCTACCTGCCCAACGGCAACGAGTTTTATGAAACGCGATGGTTTGTGGGCGCGGAGCAGGCGGACAAAGCGGACGTGCAGGCATCGCCGCCCGTGGCGGCGGACCTGCTGTTCGATATGGGGGATTTCACCTTCGCCGTGGAGATCTGCGAGGACCTGTGGACGCCGTCACCGCCGTCCGGCCGCTACGCCGTGGAGGGCGCGGACATCATCCTGAACCCCAGCGCGTCCAACGCTCTGGTTACCAAGCACGCCTACCGGCGGGAACTGCTCAGGCAGCAGTCCGGCCGCCTGTACTCGGGCTACGCCTACGCGTGCTCGGGCTTTGGCGAATCGACCAGCGACCTGGCGTTTTGCGGATATACGGGCGTTTTTGAAAGCGGCCGGGTGCTCAAGGAGGGGGAGCGCTTCACCCTGGACGGCGGATGCGCGGTCGCGGATATCGACGTGTGCCGCCTGCGCTACCAGCGCCAGCGCAACGGCAGCTTCCACCAGATGAAGCGCACGAAGCCGCTCATGACCGTCGTGCCGATGGCCTGCGTAAGCCCGGAGGACAGCGCGCCGCTTTTGCGCCCGCTGCCGCCGCTGCCCTTCGTGCCGCCGGAGGCGCAGGGCGACGAGAACCTCGAAGAGATCGTCAATATCCAGTGCACGGGGCTGATGACCCGCATGGAGGCCATCGGGTGCGAGCGCATCGTCGTCGGCGTGAGCGGCGGGCTTGATTCCACACTCGCGCTGCTCGTGGCCGCCAGGGCTTGCGACCGGCTGAAGCTTCCCCGCGAAAACGTTCACGCGATCACGATGCCGGGTATGGGCACGGGCAGCCGCACCAAATCCAACGCCTGGCGGCTGATGGACGCGCTCGGGGTTACCGCGCGGGAGATTTCCATCCGGGCCGCGGTCAAACAGCATTTCAAGGATATCGGGCAGGATGAAAACACGCATGACACGACCTATGAAAACTGCCAGGCGCGGGAGCGCACGCAGATTTTGATGGACGTCGCCAATAAAATCCAGGGTATCGTGCTGGGCACGGGCGACATGAGCGAGCTGGCCATTGGCTTTACCACATACGGCGGCGACCACATGAGCATGTACAACGTCAACTGCTCCATCCCGAAGACTTTGGTCAAGCGGCTGGTGCGCCACATCAGCGAGCGCGGCTTTGAAGGCGCGGTGCGGGACGTATGCGCGGACGTTTTGGACACGCCCATCAGCCCGGAACTGCTGCCCGCCGAGAACGGCGAGATCACCCAGCGCACTGAGGAGATCGTCGGCGAGTACGCGCTGCACGACTTTTTCCTCTACCACCTCATGGATTCCGGCAGCGGGTATAACCGCCTCAGGCGCTTTGCGCTGCAGGCGTTTGAGGGCGTATATACCGAAGAAAAAATCACCGCGCAGCTAAAAGAGTTCATCCGCCGGTTTTTCTCCCAGCAGTTCAAGCGCAACTGCGTGCCGGACGGGCCGAAGGTCGGCTCGGTCAGCCTGTCGCCGCGCGGCGACTGGCGCATGCCGTCGGACATGAACGACAGTTTATGGAGGGATAGGAATGGCTGAAATCCAATGTGCAAAATGCCATAAGACGATCAGCGCGGCGGACAGCGCCGCGTTCTGCCCGTATTGCGGGGAGCGGATCGCCCCAGCGGCAGGTGGAGCGGACCTTTTTGCGGTACGGAATGAGGACGATCCCGAAAAAAAGCACGAACTGCTTCTGGCCCTGCAGGCGCAGCACCCGGACAGCCTGGAGGTCGCCGAGGAAATTCTGTATTTGGGGCGGCTGTATGACCGCAATAAAAAAGGAATCGATTTCTCGGTGATCAAAAGCTATGTCCTCAACGTTTACCTCGATCCTGAGGAGATCAAGCCGGACAAGCGGGAAGCCCTGCGCCGGGAGATTTTCTCGCATCCGGATCTGGACCGCTGTCTGGAGCTTACCGAGAACAAAGAGGCGTTTTTGAGCCGTTACCTCGAACATATTTCGGAGGAATTCATCCGCCTGTTTTTAAAGGGCTCCTCCAGGCACATGCATACGTTTTTCGGCTTCACCCAGACGTCCAAGGCGCCCAAGTTTCTGGCGCAGCCGGCGGCGGTGATGCTTAAAAACATGCAGCGCGACGGCAGCCTCACCGGCGAGCAGCGTGAGCTTTTGATGCGGGCGTTTTATACCGCCTTTTCTTGCCAGGCGGATGGACAGACGCGGTATCTGGACCAGGAGATGCAGCGGCTCGGGGTATCCATCAAGAGCGAATAGGAGACACACGCTTGGATAACGGACAAAAGCCCAAAAACGGACGGCGCCGGCCGCCCAAGGATATGCCCAAAGAGGTGGAAACGGTCAAGCGCGCGTACCTGAAGCCCGAAATGCGCGACACCCTTCCCAAGCAAAAGGCGATCACCGACGAGCCCGAAATCAAACCGCCGGCCAAATGGAAGGCCGTGGTTAAAAAGATATTGATCGTGCTGGGGCTTATATTGGCGCTTGCGTTTTTGTACCTGTTTTTGCTGATGGGCGAACCGGACGACGACGACGAGCTTCTCCTCAAGCAGTCCGCGCAGGAGGAAATCATCCGCATGCCGATGACGGGGCAGGAGATGACTGCGGGCGCGGACCTGACGGCTGCCGCCGTAAGCTTCGGCAAGGCAGCGATGGAGCTGCGCGGGGACGTGCTTCCGCTTCAGAAAGCCGCGCTGTACGATACGGCCTACCGCGGCGGCTACGCGCGCAGGCTCACCCTCACCTACCAGTTTGAGGACGGGCAGGTGATGACCATCGACAGCATCCGTCCGCCGGGCGCGATCGCGCTGCTGGAAGACACGGGGTACGTGATCCGCGTGGACGCGCTGTACACGATGGGCGGCATGGACGCCGTGCGCATGGATTCGGACAGCTATATCCGCCTGGCCGCCGCGGGCGCGGACGCCGTGTACGTGGTGCATTTTCCCCTGTCGCACGAGGAACAGCTCACGGCCCTTCTACGCTATACCGGGCTGATCCGCACAGACGGGCAGTAATACTCATTCCAACCCGTAACGCTATTGCCTTGCTTCCGGCTACACCAGGAGATCGCCCACTCGGTTTTATTGTCGCCTCGCTCTCTGCCGATTGCGTTGCTCTGTAAAACCTCCCAACTCCGGTTCGCTAGCCGCTTCGCGGCTGTGTCCACCGGACACGCGCGCTCCTTTGTTGCCCTCCGCGACTGCGAACAAAATACTCGCAATTCATATAGCATTCAAGATTGGAATGAGTATAACGCAAGGAGACGACGCATGCAACCTGACATCCGGACCATCAAGAACCCGGTTCTGCTCAAGCGCTTTATCCCGTATTACCGCAAGTACATCCCCACGCTGGTTTTCGATCTGGTCTGCGCCGCGGCCACGACGGCCGCGGACGTGGCGCTGCCGCTGATCGTGAGAAGCATCACCCAGCTTGCCGTGGACAACGCTGCGCTGCTGACGGTCGCCTATGTGCTGCGCGTCGGGCTTTTTTACATTGCGCTGCGAATCGTGGACGCCGCGGCGGATTACTACATGACCGCGCAGGGGCACATCATGGGCTCGTATATCGAGCGCGACATGCGCTTTGACCTCTTCAACCACCTGCAGAGGCTCGGCTTTTCGTACTATTCCGACGCGAAGGTCGGGCAGATTATGGCGCGCATCACCTCCGACCTGTTCGAGGTGACGGAATTCGCTCACCATTTCCCCGAGGAATTATTCATCGCGGGCATCAAGATCGTCGCCGCGTTTGTGATCCTGTTCGGGATCAACCCCGCCCTTACGCTGATCGTCTTTGCCGCGCTGCCGCTGATGTACCTGATCGCGCGCTTTTTCCGGGAACGCATGCGCCGCACCTTTCAGGAGCGGCGCCACCTGCTGGGCGAAATCAACGCGCAGGTGGAGGACAGCCTGCTTGGCATCCGCGTGGTGAAGTCCTTTGCCAACGAGCCGCTGGAGATTGAAAAGTTCCGCAAAAGCAACGACGAGTTCATCCGCATCAAAACCAAGAGCTACCGCCTGATGGCCGGGTTTTCCATGTCCAGGCGCATCGTGGACGGCCTGATGTACATCGTGGTGGTCATCGCGGGCGCGCTGTTTCTGAGGAACGGGTCCATCACGACGGGCGATTATGTGGCGTACCTTCTGTTCGTGTCCACGCTGCTTATGTCCATCCGCCGGATCGTGGAGTTTACCGAGCAGTTCCAAAACGGCATGACGAGCATCGAGCGCTTCTGCACGCTGATGGACGAGGTCCCCGACGTGCAGGACGAGCCGGGCGCGGCGGAGCTTACGGACGTGAAGGGGAACGTGACGTTCGATCACGTCAGCTTCCATTACTCGGATAACGACCGCGACGTGCTGGCGGATATCAACCTGAAGGTGCCCGCGGGCGAACGCGTGGCGCTGGTCGGGCCAAGCGGCGCGGGCAAGACCACGCTTTGCAACCTGATTCCGCGGTTTTACAACCTCTCGGGCGGGCGCATCCTGATCGACGGGCACGATATCAAAACCCTGACGCAGAAATCCCTGCGCGACAATATCGGCGTGGTGCAGCAGGACGTGTATATGTTCTCGGGTACCGTGTTTGACAACATTGCCTACGGCCTGCCCGGCGCCACCGAGGAGAAGGTGATAGAGGCTGCGAAGCTCGCGGATGCGCACGCATTCATCACCGAGCTTCCCAACGGCTACCAGACCTTCGTCGGCGAGCGCGGGGTGAAGCTCTCCGGCGGGCAGAAGCAGCGCGTCTCCATCGCTCGCGTGTTTTTGAAAAACCCGCCGATTCTCATTCTGGACGAGGCCACCAGTGCGCTTGACAACGAGAGCGAACGCCTGGTGCAGCGCTCGCTGGAGCGGCTTTCCAAGGGGCGTACGACATTTACCATCGCCCACCGCCTGACCACCATCAAAAACGCCTCCACCATCTGCGTGCTCACCGAAAAGGGGATCGAGGAGCAGGGCTCGCACAGGGAGCTGCTGGCGGCCGGCGGCCTCTATGCCAAACTCTACGCGATGTACTCCGGGGAGGAATGAAGCATGCGCATTGCAAAGCCGACGGCGGACGACCTGCCCGCGATCATCGAGCTCTACCAGATCGTGATCGGGGATATGCACGCGCGCGAACTGTACCAGTGGCACTGGGGGCGCTATCCCTACGAGGCGCTCCTGCGGGAGGATATCACGCAGGGCCGCCTGTATACG
The DNA here is from genome assembly GCA_963674895.2 of Candidatus Limiplasma sp. Lineage (GTDB taxonomy): Bacteria > Bacillota > Clostridia > Christensenellales > Aristaeellaceae > CAXXOK01. Next base: position 274,465 of record CAXXCY010000001.1, on the reverse strand, counting down.
ATCGTCGACGAGCTGGGGCTTGCGGGCGTGTTCGCCCTGGTCGCGGGCGGGGGCGAACCGGAGTACCGGGACGTGGATTGGCAGCTGGGGGATAACCCCGTGTGCCTGCACCGCATCGCCGTGCACCCGGACCGCGGAGGCAGGGGCTACGCGAAGCTGGCCGTCGAATTTGCCAAGGACTACGGCAGGAGCATCGGCTGCGACGCCTTCCGCGTGGATACCTACGAGGAGAACGCCCGCGCCCTCCGGTTTTTTCAAAGCGTGACGGTGCGCGAGGCCGGCACGTTCCGGCTGGAGGGCTTTGATAAGGAATACCACTGTTTTGAGATTTCTCTTTAGGGAGGAAAACCTTTGCCAAGAATCAATGACCGTAACCGCCTGACCACCGCCGCATCCTGGGCGATGCTTGTGCTCACGCCGTTTCTGGCCGTGGGGATTATTTCGCTCGCCCTGAATAAAAACGGGTTCGCGGCGATCCCCGTATGGACGGACGAGCTGGACTACTGGCGCAGCGTATACTCGTGGATTCATTACGGAATGCACACGGGCTATATCGGCATCGGCGAGCTGCCGCCCGAGATCGGCGTATTGAGCGTCCACGGCCCGGGGCCGATTCTCCTTTACGCATGGTTTGCCCGGATCTTCGGCTGGGGGTATTCCTCCATCATCCTGGTCAACGCGCTGTGGGCTTCGGCGGGCGCGGCCGCGTTTATACTGCTGGTGCGGCCCAAGCCGCTCGCGGCGGCGCTTTTGTCGCTGTCGATGCTTTTGTACGCGCCGTTTATGCTGTACTGCTGCACCTCGATGACGGAGCTTGTGAACTACGCCCTGCTGATGCTCTACATCGGGCTTTTGTACCGGCTGCATGCTAAGGTTAGCGCGCCCATGCTCGCTGCCGCGCTGCTCGCGGTCACGTTCATGAGCGTGTACCGCATCATCTATTTCCTGCTGTTCCTGCCCGTAGTTGTCGTGGCCTGCGGAAAACGCTTCAATTGGAAACTCGTGCTTTCCACGGCGGCCGTGCTGGTCGTTTCCTTTTTCATCAACTACTTCATGCGCAAGATCACCAGCCCATACGAATCCGGTTTCCTATACCATTTCCTGCGCGCCGACTTCGCGCAGGCCGCGCGGATGTTTTGGTTTCACGCCCTCAAAAACCTGCACGGGTATTTCGTGCTGGAGATGGCCAACACAAGCGAAGTGGTACAGCGTTGGCTGTACTGCGGCATGACGGGCTTGTGCCTGCTGGGCGTGATCTTCAAAAAAGGTCACCGCTGGCTGTACGGGATGTGCCTGATGCTCCTGGTGCTGCCGTGGCTGGTGGTGATCCTCTTTTACGAAACGCAGGACTGGGCGGACTACCGCTCGCTCGCGCCGTTCCTCTGGTTTGTGATCGCTTGGCTGATTTTGAACAGGCAAAAGCTCCTGCCCGCCGCATTCTGCGCTGGCTGCCTGGTCATCCTCGTGATGCTTGCCGCGGGCGCGCCTGAAGGCGCGTTTTCGGATGAATATCGCTTCGATCCGCAGCCCTTTTCAGAGGATTTGCAAACGATGTGCGAGGCCATCCCCTACGATCCCGACGCGGCGGACCCCTTTGACAACACGGTGCGCACCGAGATTATGGACATCCAGCTGATGGCGCAGCTGCACCCGGGGCTGGGCGTGCAGTCCGGCATTATGTATAACGACAACACAGGCAAAAGCCGCTGGATTCTCACGCGCTTTTTGCGCATCTATGTACCGGGGTTCCAAACGGTCATGGATACCGGCGCGGGTTCGCTGTACCGCGAGATCGACGGCTGGGAGGAATAAATCGTGAAAAGGCTGAGGCAAATCGATCTATATCAATGGCTGGCCGCCGCGCTGATGACGGCGCTGGGCGCGGTTGTGTTTGCCGCGCTGGTGCAGCGCCCGCAAAGCGATATTGCCATCCATACGCTCTGGGCGCAGCAGGCGAACCTTGCCGATCTCAAATCCTTCGTGCGGCAGGCGGCGCACCCCCTGTGGCGGATCTGCGTCTTTGTGCTGATGCAGACGGGGCTGAGCGCGCAGGCAAGCGCGGTGATCTTCACAGCAGCCTGCAAGGGACTGGAAACCTGGGCGCTGGTGGCGCTTTCGAAGAAGCTGATCGGGCGCGGGGGATGGGAAGCCGCGTTGTGCGGCGTGTGCGCGTCGATTGCGGCGTCCGTTTGGATTCCGTGGATCAATCCTGCGGTGTTTTCCGGCGGCGGCTCGCCCAACCCCTGGCACAGCCCCACGCAGGTCGCGCTGATGGCGCCGATGATCGCGTCGGTCCTCTATACGGCGATGGCCGAGGAGCGGTTCCGGCGCACGCAGGAGGTCGTCCCGTGGCGGGACGCAGCGCTGCTGAGCGTTATGCTCCTGCTTTCAGCGCTGATCAAGCCGACCTTCCTGCAGGCATTCCTGCCGGCGGCGGGGCTTTACTTCCTGGTCCGGTGGCTGATGAACCCCAAAGGGAGCCGGTACTTTCTGCGGCTGCTGCTCGCGGCGGCGCCCGCCGTGCTGGTGATCCTATTGCAGTTTTTATTCTACTTCGGCGGCATCGTGGAGACGCAGGGCGGAATCGTCGTGCTGGTCACCGGCGAAAAGGCGCTTTCCGTGCTGCGCCTGGTGATTCTCACGCAGCTGTTCCCGCTGTTTGTTCTGGCAGCCTTCGCGGATGCGGAAACGCTTAAAAAACCGCTGTTCACCCTCACGCTGCTGCTGGACGCCGTCGCCGTCGCTCAAATGCTCGTTCTGTCGGAAACCGGCTACCGGGCCCAGGACGGCAATTTCGGCTGGGCGGTGATGGGCGCGGCGCTGATGCTGTGGGCGGTTGTCCTGCCGTTTTTCGCCTTCAAGGTTTCGGCATGGGTCAGGCGCCTGCGCGCCGCCGCGGACGGCGCCCCGCACGTGGTAAACCGGCCGCGCGCGGAAGCGGCGAAGATGATCGCCGGCGGCGTTATGCTGCTGTGGCACGTGGGTTCCGGAATCGGGTATTGCGTGTATTTGCTTACGACGCAAAACGTATTGTAAACGGTGTCGATACAGTGGCTTTGCCACTGTATCGAGGTTGCACCACGGCCTTGTTCGCACGCTATGGCGTACTCACGGCCAGCCCTCGGCGTAAGGAATCTTTACTGCGTAAAGTTCCGAAACCACCGCACATGTCGCTAGTTTCGGATTAATAGTCGAAGGGTTGCGACACTTCGAGCATCCCAAGGATCGGAACAATTTCGATGTCGTTCAGTATGCGGTTGTTCGTCAAAAATGTCGTAACATAATCATAAAAACCGTAACAAATAGGCAACAGTGTATTTACTTGTTCGTCATTATTTGCTATAATACCCCCATCAGTCAAGGCGCTCGCGCGTTCTTATGAAGGGGGAAAACAGATGGTCTCTAGGGGTCGACGCATAGCCTTAAGAATCGTTGTGCTTGCGCTGACGATCGTACTGCTGAGCACTTCCGGCGCGTTTGCGCTGACGATATACAAAACCCTGGAGTTCGGTTCCAGCGGCAGCGACGTAACCAAACTGCAGCAGGCGCTATATACGCTGGGGTATTATACCGGCACGGTGGACGGGCGGTTTGGAACCGGGACGCAGGATGCCGTGAAGGCGTACCAGAAAAGCATCGGACTGGACGACGACGGCAAGGCCGGGACGCTTACGCTCAACGCGCTGTACGCCGCTGCGGACGCCACCACCTCCACCTTTGCGACCGCCACCAGTTCATCCACCCTGCAATACGGCGACAGCGGCGAGCGCGTACGGCTTTTGCAGGAAGCCCTCAAACAGCTTGGGTACTCGGTCGGCACGGCGGACGGCAAGTTCGGGGCGCTGACGCGTACGGCCGTGATCGCGTTCCAGAAGGCGCAGGGAATCACGGCGGATGGCCTGGCCGGCACCAAAACGCTGGAGCTGTTATACAGCACGGCGAATTCTTCAACATCCTCTTCCTCGTCGAGCTCCTCCTCGTCGAGTTCGACAACGGTTTCTTCCCTTTCCCGTTCGCTCAGGCGGGGCAGCACCGGAAACGACGTGCTTGCCGTGCAAACCAAGCTCAAGGAGCTTGGATATTACACCGGGAGCCTGGACGGCGATTTCGGCAGCGGTACGCTGGCCGCCGTCAAAGCCTTCCAGTCCGCCAACAGCCTGACCGTGGACGGCGTGGTGGGCTCCAGCACGTTCAGCAAGCTGTTCTCATCTTCGGCCGCATCCTCCTCGTCGTCCTCGGAAGAGACCGGCACGGAAACGTCAACATCCAGCCTGAAGCTGGGATCGACGGGCAGCGCGGTTATCACGATGCAGCAGGCGCTGAAAAACCTGGGCTACAGCGTAAGCGCGGATGGCGTGTTCGGCGCGCTGACGCAGGCTGCGGTGATCGCGTTTCAAAGCAACAATGGTCTGACGGCCGACGGCGTCGCGGGCACGAAGACGCTGGCAATTCTCTACGGCGGGTCCGCCGTCAGCGCCAGCGGATCGACTTCATCCTCGTCGTCCTCGTCTTCGTCATCTTCATCGTCCTCGTCTTCCTCCTCCAACTCCACCTCGACGTCCGCTTCGTCCGGCTACAGCTCTTCCGCCTTCGGCACGGCCTCGGGGCCCAACGGCGCGGCTGTGCAGTGCCTGTACTGGTACACTGAGGTGAAACCCAACATGAGCACCGGCGACGTGCTCACCGTCTATGATTATCAAACGGGGCTTACCTGGATGCTCAAGGTTTACAGCCGCGGCCGCCATGCCGACTGCGAACCCCTGACCGCGACGGACACCGCCACGATGTATCAGGCGTTTGGCGAGGTCACCTGGACGCCCAGGCCCGTGTTCGTGCACCTGGCGGACGGGCGGTGGACGCTGGCGGCCATGCACGACGTGGCGCACCTTTCCGGCAATATTACCGACAACGATTTCGACGGCCACCTCTGCGTGCATTTCCTGCGCACCATGGACGAGACGAAGGTTTTGGACCCCAATTACGGCGTGCAGAACCAGAATACGATTCGCAGCGCGTGGAAGTCGCTTACCGGCTACACCATCCCCGACAACTAACCAGCCTGCTGAAAATACCTGATCTACTTTGTCAGCTTCAAGCGGCAACGGCCATCACTTACGCAGCGAGTAAGCTCAGGCCGTTGCCGCTTTTGCTTTCGCGTACCTCAGGCATTTTGAGCAGGCTGGAATTGTTGCTTCAAACAAATGTACCGCTAATGGAACGCCCCTGCATGCGCAGGGGTTTTCTGGTATAATGCGGGCATAGGAGAATTGAAGGAAGGGTTCGTTGTGCGTATGATCGATCCCAAGGCGGAAGCGATTTTAAACGAGCGGTTCGGGCGGGATACGCTGCTGTCGCTGGCGACGATGGACGGGGAGCGCCCGGCGGTGCGCATCGTGGACGGCTATTATGAGGACGGGTCGCTTTACGCAATCACCTACGCGCTTTCGGACAAGATGAAGCAGATCGCGGCAAACCCCGCGGTCGCGGTGTGCGGCGAGTGGTTCACGGGGCGCGGTGTGGGGGAGAACCTCGGGCAACTGTGCGCCGTGGAGAACAAGGCGATATATGAAAAGCTGAAGGCGGCGTTCGCCTCGTGGTATGACAACGGCCACATCAACGAAGCCGATCCCAACACCGTCATCCTGCGCGTCCGCCTGACGGATGGGGTTCTGATGAGCCACGGCACGCGGTATGTATTGGATTTCAGATAAGTAAATGAGATATTTTCCTATTGTCCGCGCATGGCGCGGACAATATAGGGATACATAAGGGCGAAGCCCTTATGTGCCAGGGTCTGGGAGCGCATAGCTCCCAGCGTTCCCATACACCGTAATCGTCACCGGGCCGAGCAGTCCGGATACCAGGTTTTCGGGCTCGCGGTCGATGTTGTCCTCGTTCCAGTAGCGGTTCCAGGCCAGCGCCATGCCCTCGTCCACGAGCATATGGCGGCGCTCGCAGGCGGCGGCATTGGCAGCGACGACGGCGATCTCGTTCAGGCCGTCCCGGAGACGCCCGGTGATATCGAGCCGGTACGGCGGCCAGATCCGCGTGCCGCACAGCGTGCCGTTCACCCAGATTTCGGCGTAATAACATACACGCCCCAGATCGAGCGTATAACGCAGGCCGGGTTCCTTGCGCAGCTCGACCGTTTTTTTGTACAGCGCGCGTCCCGAAAACCAGCCAAGCCCGTGGACACGCCAATCGCCGGGTGCGGTCTGCCATGGGCGCAGGCGAACGGCGATAGCTTTCCGCAGTCCGCCGTCCGCCGACGGCGCGGCGACGTCCAATTGCAGCGTATGCGGCAGCCCGTCCGGGGGCAGCAGGGCGGCCCCTTCTGCAAACGAAATCGGCTGTTCATCCAGCCACGCGGAGAACTTTCCCGATATTTCTGGCTTTTCCACCCGTACCGTGCCCGCGGGCAGCAGGACGGTGTAGCGCACGTTGCGCGGGTATTGCGGCGTCCCGCCGAACAGCGGCAGATCGCCCCACGGGAGCATCGGCGGCCTGCCGCGCTCCCACGCGCGGACCCAGTCCGCGGGCTTCAGCCCCGGCAGAACGTGGCAGAGCACCTGTTTGGGATCGACGGTCCATACCCCGGCCGGTTCGGTCAGCATCCAACCGGGCGACACTTCGCTCGCCACGGCCCAGGAGGAATCGGACAGCAGTTCCGTTTTCCCGCCCGCCGTAACGATCTCCCCCTGCAGCAAAAGCGAGGCAAGCGATTCGGGCGGGATGGCCTCGGCCTGCGTAAGCTCGAGGCTTTCCAGCGGCGTATCGGTATGCACATGCACGGCGATCAGGTTGCGGCCCTTGCGGATAAAAGAGGTCAGGTCCAGCGTGCACGGCTGATACATGCTTTCCCGCCGCGCGGCCTCCCGCCCGTTCACATACAGCGTAAAGGCGTTCACCGCGGCGACGCACACGCGCGCGGAGAGCGCGGCTTCTTCCATCACAAGCGTCTTTATAAAATACAGGTCGCGCTGATCCGCGTCGTCGCCCCAGCCCACGCGCCGCCCGATCCAGTTCGCCTTCCACAGGCTCACGTGCCGTCCGCAGCGGCCCTTCTCGCCGGCGGTGTTTTGTATCCGGATATCGCCCGCGTTCCCCGTCTGCAAATCCGCAAACCGCGCCAGCGGCACGGACAATATAGTTTCCGCCGCGCCGACGGCCCAATTTTCATCATAGGACCGGTCCAACGGCAGGAAGCTCCACAGACCATCCAGCGGGATGGTCCGCACAACGGTCTGCGCGGGAGGAATCGGCTGCTTTCCGCATCCCGTGAGCAGGATGCATGCCTCGTCGGCTTCCAGCGCCAAGTCCAGCGTAAGCCTGCCCCCGTTTTCGGCATACGGCAGCGGAACAGCCTCCCCGGTTTCCAGGCTCAGCTTGAGAACCGCGCCGCGTCCGCGCAGCGATACGCGCAATCGCCTTGGCGTTGGCGCCGTGCCGGCAACAAAATAGGCGTCCTGCTCCTTGATGACGCGGCGGCTAATGTACAGATGGTCCCGCGTGCCGTCTATGATTTCGACGTCCGGGGCAAACTGCCTTTGGTACCTTCCAAGTATCCCGTCCGCGCCGCAGCCGTCGGCCTGCGAAAAACCGTCCGGCGCGGCGCCCCCGTCCACGGGATAGAACAGCGCCAGCCCGCCCTGCGCCCGGAACGCGGCGAGCTTCTCCCGCAGGGCGTCCGTTACCAGGACATTCGACGGGAAGATAAGCAGCCTGAACCGCTGCCGGCCCGCGCACAGCCGTCCGTCTTCAACCGCTGCGGACAGCAGGCTGTCCCGGTCGATTATATCCGTGTCGATCTGGTGTTCCAGGAAAAGCCGGAGGATCAGGTGAAACTGCCGGTCGATATCCAGGGCGGTTTCGTCCGGCTCGCCCGCCGCGGTATGCGCGGCAAGCTCGTCTATGGGATAGTACAGCCCCACGTCCACCGCGGCCTCGCCGAGGCTGTTGAAACAGGAGACGCGGTGGATGTACTGCGCAAAGGGCGAAAAGTATTTCCAGTAAGGATTTTGGAAAAAGAAGCTCGCGGGCCAATCCGCCTGCGAACCCTGGTGCTCGCAATCATTATAAAACCCGTGCAGGATGAACTGGTTGATTCCCATCGTGCCCAGCGCGTTCACGCCGCGCTTGTATTCCCCGAGGGAGCAGCCCCAGCCCGCGCCGCCCATCGCCTCGGACATGGCGCGGGGCTTGCCGTACGCGCGGGCGACGGAAACGGCGAATTTGGGTTCGTGCACGGAGATCTCCCGCGGGAAGCGGTAGCGGTAATCGTGGCAGTCCGCGCCCGGCACATGCAGATGCCGCATCGTGCGGAAATAGTCGCCCTGCCTGCGGGGATGGTTCTTCAGCTCCTCCTCGGTATGCCCCGTGAGCCGCAGGCTGTGCTCCGCGCACCAGTCCGCAATTTGCCTGAAAAACGCCGTCTCATACAGCGACGCGAGCAAACGGCAGTAATCCCTGCGTACGGCCTGCGCCTGCGCATCCTTTCCAAGCATCAGCGCGGGCAGGCGGGGGAGCAGGTCGTAGCCGTATGTTTCTAAAAAGGCCTCCGGCAGGCGGTCCGTCCACGGCAGGGGATAGCCGGCCAGAAAGATTTCGTCAAAGAATATACCGGGGATGGTTTTTCCGAAGTCCGCGCCGTACCGCGCAAAATACACCTCGTGCGTGCAGTTCAGAAAATCGCGGATCGCGCTGGGGTTTAAGTAATCCACGGCCTTTTCGTATACGTGTTCGTAAAACGCCATCGTGCGCCCGTCTGCAAGCGTGCAGGCGGCGACCAGGCGGCGGCCGGGATCGGGCTCGCCCTCCAGGATCTCCGCTTTGAGCCCCTTGGCCATGTTGCGCCGCCCCTTGGCGAGCACGCGCGACGGTTCCTGCCCGCTGTGGGCAAACACGCTGCCACAGGTTCCGCTGGGCCAGGCGTACTCGTCGTACAGCCAGGGATAAAAGCCGATCTCCCGGGCGCGGCGAACGCATGCGTCCATCACGCGGAACCACGCGTCGCCCATGTACGGGGTTTTCAGGTAGGCGCGCGCGTGCATAAAGGCATTGCAGACGCCTTTGCGTTGCATGTCCTCCATCTGCCTGAGCATCCGCGCTTCCGAAAGCTCGCCGTTCCAGAACCAGAACGCGCAGGCGGAGTACTCCGGCGGCGGCGCCTGCAGGGCTTTGAGTATGTCCATACGCACCTCGTCAAAGGGGGTTTGGTCGCAGCCGTATCATACTGCAAACCGGACATAGGCGCAAGCGCGCGGGTTGACGGCGGCGGGGAATTACGGTATCATCGGAAGCGGTTACCGCAATGCTTATAAGCATTTCAAAGATCGGAGAGAAGGGTACGATGAAGCGCTGGAAAGCGGCGTTCGCAATGGTTTTGTGTATTTTGCTGCTGCCCGCCGCATGCGGTGCGGACGTGGGGTTCAGGTCCTATTTCAACGGCGATCCTGAATCGCCGAGGATCGCCATCACCGTGGACGATATGTTCGGGCTGGACCATCTGGAGAGCATTCTGGACCTTTGCAAAACCTATGATATCCGGATGACGTTTTTTCCGGTCGGCTCCCAAATCACGCCGGAGAACGCCGCGCTCTGGCAGCGGATCGTGGACGAGGGACACGAGATCGGCAATCATACGTTCAGCCATCCCAATATCACAAAGCTCACGGCCTACCAGCTGCAGCGGCAGCTGGTCCGCACGCAGGAAGCGCTCAACGCCGTGCTGGAGGAACCCTATACCATGCGGCTGTTCCGCCCGCCGTACGGCAAGTACGACCGCACAGGGCGCAGCAACACGTCGATCCTGGGGACGCTCGGCTATCCCTATATCATCCTGTGGAGCGTGGACGAGCTGGACGCCGGGGAGGCGTTCAAGCAAACCGAGAACGGCAGCATCCTGCTGTTCCATACCAACCAGAAAAGCGTGGGGTGCCTGGAAACGCTGATTCCCATGCTCCTGGACGCCGGGTTTGACCCGGTTACGGTCAGCGATCTTTTGGGACTGCTCCCGATGGATGAAGACAGTGACGGCAAATAAGAAAACCCTCACCCTGCATACGCAGGACCAAACGGTTACGATCGGCTTTGAGGGCGCGCCTTTGCTCATGGAGGTGCTGCAGCTGCAGGGCCTCCGGTTCGCGCACCCGTGCGGCGGCCGGGGCGTGTGCAAGCAGTGCGCTGTAGAGGCGCGGGGGAACGTGTCCCCGCCGGACGAACTGGAGCGGCAAAGCGGCACACGCCTTTCCTGCCGGATACGGCTTCTCGGGGACTGCGAGGTTACGCTTCGGGAGCTGTCCGGCTTTGAAAAACAAACAAAAGAAAACGCCCCCGCAGCATCTGCGCTTCTGCTGGCGGCGGATATCGGCACGACGACGCTGGACATCCGGCTGTTCGACGCTCTCACGGGCGCGCCAGTCGCCGGGGCTTCCGCGCTCAACCCGCAGGTCGCCTTCGCTTCCGATGTGATCGGGCGTGTTTCGGCGGCGCTGGAGGGCAAGGGGGACGCGCTGAGACGGCGGCTACTGGATACGCTCGGCGGGATGCTTGCGGGCTATCCGCGGGTCGTGCGCGCGGTGGTCACGGGCAACACCGTGATGCTCTACCTGCTGACGGGCAGAAGCCCCCGGCCGCTCGCCGCCGCGCCGTTTACGGCGGACTGCCTGTTCGGGCACTCGGAGGATGTGCTTGGCATTCCCGCCTACCTGCCGCGCTGCACCGGCGCGTTCACCGGCGCGGACCTGACCTGCGCCGTGCTTGCCTCCGGCATGACGGAGAGCACGGACACAAGCCTCCTGTGCGATATCGGCACCAACGGCGAAATCGCGCTGTGGCACAAGGGCAGGCTATCCGTCACCTCCGCCGCCGTAGGCCCCGCGTTTGAGGGCGCCGGCATCTCCTGCGGGATGGGCGGCGTGCCGGGCGCGATCGACAAGGTTTGGACGGCGCAAAGCGCCCTCGACGCGCACGTGATCGGCGGGGGGGAGCCGCGGGGCGTGTGCGGCTCGGGGCTGATCGACGCCGTCGCCGCGCTGCTTGAGCTTAGAATCATCGACCGAAACGGCACGATGGAGGGCGGGTCCGCGCCCATTGCGGGCGGTATCCGGCTGACCCAGCGGGATATCCGGCAGGTGCAGCTGGCCAAGGCGGCCGTGGCCGCGGGCATCGAAACGCTGCTGGAAACGGCGGGCGCCGCCGCGCGGGATATCCGCACGCTCTTTATCGCGGGCGGCTTCGGCAGCCACCTGAACCCGCGCAGCGCCGCCGCCATCGGCCTGTTCCCGCGTTCCCTTGCGCCCAAAGCGCTCGTGCTCGGCAACGCCGCCTTAAACGGCGCGAGCCGCCTGCTGCTGGATGAGTCGCTGCAAAAAACAGCGGACGCCATCGCACGCGCCGCCGTACCCGTGCCGCTGAGCGGCAATCCGCTGTTTGCCGGGAAGTATATACGGCATATGAACTTTTAACAGGTTACCAAGTCAATCGCATTGCATGGAACAACCCAGCCTGTTTAAACGCCTGAGGTACGAGAAAGCAAAAGCAGCAGGGCCTGAGCTTACTCGTTTGTAAGTGATGCTCAAACCCGACGCAGCCAACAACGCAGATTGCGCCTTTTGGACCGGCTGGGGCTATTCTTTTTGGTACATTTCCCATAAACTGCGCAGCACGGTCATGCTCTCGCGTTCGGCCCGCTCCGCCGGCAGGATATACGCCTGCTTCACATGCCTGCGCCGCTTGTCGAAGTAGGGCTTCAGCCCGTCAAACACCTGAAACCCGAACGGCTGGACGATCAGCGTAACGTCGTCCGCGGCGCAGGATGAAAGCTTCTTCGTGAGAAGCGTTTTCCACCGCTTTTTGGAGGACGCCTGCTCCAGGGTATCCAGGAGCAGCGCCTCCAGGTGCATCGGCGTGGGCAGCGCATGAAACGCGCCGTCCGTCGCCAAAACGAGCAGGCCCTTTTCCGGAAGCGCAACCGTCGTCTCGTGCAGGGTGAACGGCTTGTCCGCGCACAGGTAATTGGTGATCGGCGCGTCCAGAAACAGGCTGTCGAACGCGTCGCGCCGCGCGGCGAGATCGTCCTGCGTCAATTGCCGGAGTCCCTCGCCGGTCAGCAGGTAGACGCGCGTGTTGCCCGCCCAGTATACGGTGACGTCCTTTCCGTCCAGCAGCGCGATGGCCGCGGTGCTGGGCAGCGTGCGCACCATGCTGCCGGTGACGGCGGAGGGCGTGCCGCTGAGAAAGCGCCCGGCATACTCCTGCGCGGCCTGCTGAAACAGCGCGCCCAGTTCACCCGCGGTTCCGGATATTGGCCGGGTACGGTCCAAAAACCATTCCTTCAGGCAACCGGCATACAGGCCGGCCGCGATGTACGCGCCGGTGTGGTGGTTCAGGTGCGGGTAGCGGCGCCCGCCCACGCCGCCGCAGCCGTCGAACGCCGCGGCCAGGCGTACGCCCGCGTGCTTCAGGCAAACCGCCTGATCCTCGTTGAACTCCCGCCCCGTCGAAAACGACAGTTTCAGTGCGGGAAGGAATGCCGGTTGTTTTGCCATGCCGTACCCAACTGCCTTTCCATAGGATTTCAGGAACAAAACCGCAGCACCACGATGGAATACCCGGGGTCCGACGTATCCAGATACAGTACCTGGTCCGCCTTGAAGAAAAGCTCCAGCCGCCGCTCCACGTTATGCAGGCCGTAGCCCTCGCCGGTTTCGCTGCTGTCGGACAGGGCCGCGTTCCAGTCTGCCTGTGTGAAGTGCGCGCCCGAATCCGCCACGCACAGCTCGTCCCCTCCGTCGGCGGCTTTCCTGCCATAGATGCGGATTACGCCCCCGCGCTTGCCCGATTCGAGGATGCCGTGCAGCAGCGCGTTTTCCACCAGCGGCTGGAGGGTGATCTTGGGCAGCTGCCGCGAAAGCATTTCTTCGTCCACCTCGATGTCCAGGCGGAACTCCTGCTCATAGCGGACGGACTGCACGGCAAAGTAGTTGCGCACGATCTCCAGCTCCTGCGCCACGGTGAGCACATCCTGGCCGTGGCTCAGGCACATGCGGTAAAACCCCGTCAGGCTCCGAAGCGTGCTTTGGATCTGGTCGGGCTGGTTCCTTTTGGCCATCCAGGAGACCGCCTCCAGCGTATTGTAGAGAAAATGGGGCTTGATCTGGGACTGCAGCGCGCTGATCTCCAGCCGCCGCATCTCCCGCACCGCCTGCTCCTTTTCGGCCATCAGGGATTCGATATGGTCGAGCATCTCGTTATGCGCGCCGATCAGCTGGCCGATCTCGTCGGCCGCGCGGCTTTCCGGATAGCGGTGAATGCCGCTCCTGCGGATGCCCAGCACGTGCTGGTGGAACCTGCGCAGCCTGTTGGTGGCGGGCAAAAGAATGGGAACGCCGAGCAGAAAGCCCACGAACGCAAGCAGCACGCCGATCCCTGCCAGCATCAAAAACTCCGGCAGCGTGCCCTTCAGGTGCAAATCCCGGTGCACCACCATCACAAGCCGCCAGCCGGAGGACGGCAGCGTTTGGTAATACACCATGTTGCCGTCCCAAGTTAAAGTGTTGAGCTGCAGGGCCGCAAAGCCGCGCACGGGATGGCCCCAAAGCGCCTGCACGGGCAGGCGCTCATCCTCGATGCCGGTAAAGGACACCGGCTCACCGTCCGCTGTTTCCAGATAGCAGGAGGTGTACTCCCCGGACTGGATCGCGCTCATCATGCGGTGAAGCGCGGCCTGCCTCAGGTCGATCCGGAGGATGGCGATCAGGTTCTGGTAATCGGTGTTCTCGCGAATCGGGGCGATCAGCGCGGGCGTATCGGCGCCCAGCGCCGCCGCGTCGTAAAAGCGCCGCCAGCCCCAGCCCCGGAAGGCGGCCTGCCCCCACGGCGTACCGGCGACCGTTTCAAGCGACTGTATTTTGGATGATTCGCCCGCGATCTGCAGCGCCGGGTTGACGTAGAGCCTGCAATCGTAGTCGCCCGATCCGTCCAGCATGATGTAGAGGATCTGCAAAAGCGTGGTGCGGGCGCGCACGTGCTCACCGGACGCAATTTCGGGCAGCGATACGAGCAGTTCGTTGGCCTGTTCGTTTTGCTGGAACAGCGTCGCCAGGTGCTGCATGCGCTTTTCAAAGCGGTTGAGGGAGTTGTAGACCTGCGTGAAGTCGTTCTCGGCGGCGGTGATGGTTTCGCGGTAGGAGATATTGTAGCCCGTTACGCATACATACGCGCCGCAGGCGACGAGCATGATCAGCAAAAGAAGCGCCGACAGCATGTATTTCGTGCGCATCGAGGCGTCCAGAAACCGCTGCCAGACGCGCCTAAATGCCTTCCTCATGCGCCGGTTCCCCGCGATTCCCGGTATTCCATGGGCGTCATACCCATCTCCTTTTTAAACAGCTTGGCAAAGTAATTCGCGCCGTGGTAGCCTACCTTCGCCGCGAGTTCCGCCACCGGCAGGTTGGTTTTTGCAAGCAATGCGCAGGCTTCCTCCATCCGGATGTCGGTGATCGTGCGCTTGAGGCCCAGGCCGGTTTCATCCTTGAAGACGGCGGAGGCGTAGATCGGGGACAGGTGAACGCATTCGGCGATGCTCTCCACCAGCAGATCGGCGTCCGCGTAATGCCCCGCCAGATACCGGACCATCATCTGCGTGGGATGGCTGTAGCCGGGGGCCTGCTTGAGAAGCGAAGTGAGGACTGCCGAAGACGGCGCGTCCGTGCCGTCGATCCGGCGCAGGCGGTTGGATTGGCTGCGCCTGCGCACCGCCTGTGCGATCGCCTGGGAAAGCTCCGTGATATCCACGGGCTTTTCGATGTAGGCGACCGTGGACAGCGCAATCGCGGTCATCAGATACTCCTTGTCGGAATGGCTGGACAGGATGACGATCTCGCAGTCCGGGTCGTTTTTTTTCGCTTCGGCGGCGATCTCCAGCCCGCTTTGGTACGGCATACGGATGTCGGTCAATACGATGTCCGGCCGGATGGCGAGCTTTTCAAAGCCCGCCTTTCCGTCGCTGGCGGTCTCCACGCGGGTGATGCCCAGTATTTCCCAGCATACGCTTTCCAAAATGCCGGTGCGGGTATAAATTTCGTCTTCGATGAACAGCAATGTCATACGGCATCCCTCATCCCCTGCATCTCATCCTATCATACCCAATCCCGGTGCGGGATGCAAGAAAAAGAGAGGGAAAACATCTTGGTTTATGCGTAGGAAACTTGGTAAATTACCATTTTGCATTCGTGCGCCATCCGCTATGATGATATGAGAGGAATGTCTATATTGGGGGATTGCCGGCCATGAAATACAAGCGCGTCGTGCCGCAGCGCACGCTTCACCGCATCAACCCGCCGTTTTGGCGGGTGCTGCGCAAGCATTGGCTGCTGTTTGTCATGCTCGTGCCGGCGACAACCTACGCGATCATCTTTTCCTATGTACCGATGACGGGTATCATCCTGGCGTTCAAAAACTACCAGTATAAGGGCGGCATCTATTTTTCGCCGTGGATCGGGCTGCAGAATTTCAAGTTTTTACAGATCGCGGGGAAGCTGGGGATGGTTACCCGCAACACGCTTTTGTATAACGCCGCGTTTATCGCGCTCGGGGTCGTGTTTGAGATGGGCGTGGCAATCATGCTCAACGAGCTCCGGAAAAAGTGGTTCCGCAAGGGCGCGCAGACGCTGATGTTCCTGCCGTATTTTCTAAGCTGGGTCGTGGTCGGCGCGCTGATGTACAACATTTTCAACTACGAGCGGGGCGTGGTGAACTACGCGCTCAGGGCGATGGGGCTTTCGCCGTTCGACCTGTACAACGACCCCGGCGCATGGCCGTTCGTGCTGATCTTTCTGAGGCTTTGGAAGTTCACCGGCTACGGCTCGGTCATCTATCTGGCCGCGATTTCAAGCCTCGACCAGGAGATGTACGAGGCCGCCACCATCGACGGCGCCAACGCCTGGCAAAAGATAAGGCTCATCACCATCCCGTCGCTCATTCCCACGATGATGATCCTCGTGCTTCTGGGGATCGGCAACATCTTCCGGGGCGACTTCGGGCTGTTCTACCAAACGGTGAAAACCAGCGCGCTGTTGCAGCCTACGACCGATATCATCGATACCTACGTGTTCCGCATGCTCATCAACACGGGCGACGTGGGCATGGCCGCCGCCGCGGGGCTGTATCAATCGGTTTTGTGTTTCGTGACCATCGTGGTCTGCAACGGGCTGGTGCGTAAGGTGCAGCCGGACTATGCTTTATATTGACTGACGGGGAGGTGAAGGAATGATCGGCGCGCAAAAACGGCGCAGCCGCCGCGAACTGACGGCGGACGTGGTGACGGTGAATATCGTCGGCTATGCGCTGATGGGACTGTTTGCGCTGATCTGCATCTTTCCGTTCTATCTGGTGATCGTCGCGTCGGTCACGCCCGAGCAGATGCTGATTCGAAACGGCTATCCGCTCTATCCCGTGGCGTTTGACCTGCAAAGCTACGCCCTGTGCCTGAAAAACCCGGTCAGCATCCTGACCGCGTACCTGAATACGTTCGGCGTCACCTTCGTGGGTACGGTATGCGCGGTGTTTCTGACGTCGATGACGGGCTATGTGCTCTCCCGGCAGGATTTTCCCTACCGCAACAAGTTCTCGTTCTTCTTCTTCTTTACCACGCTTTTCCACGGCGGCCTGGTGCCCTGGTACATCCTGTGTGTGCGGTATCTGAAGCTGAAAAATTCCTACCTGGCGCTTATCCTGCCGCTGATGTTCTCGGTATGGAACATGATTATCGCCAAGAGTTTCATGCGGGGCATCCCCAGCGCGATCACCGAATCCGCGAAGATCGACGGCGCGAACGACTTTGCGATATTCATCAGGCTGATCCTGCCGCTGTCCAAACCTCTGCTGGCGACGCTGACGCTCTTTTCGGCGCTCATGTACTGGAACGACTGGTTCAACAACATGCTGTTCGTGACCAAAGAGGAGATGTTCATGCTCCAGTACTACCTCCAGCGGATGCTGGCCAACGCCGAAGCGCTCAAGCGCGTCGCGTCCAACTCCGGCATCTCCATCCCGTCGCTGCCGTTGGAGGGCATGAAGATGGCGATGACGATCATCGCCACGGGACCGATCGTGCTGATGTACCCGCTGGTGCAGCGGTACTTTGTCAAAGGCCTCACCATCGGCGCCGTGAAAGGATAGGGAAACCAAAGCCGCAAGGCTTTGCATGATACAATACAACATAAGGAGGGACACACATGAAAAAAATGCTCGCATTCCTCGTTGTCTGCTGCATGGCGCTGTCCGTGACCGCCGCGTTCGCGGAGCTGGACATGGGCGCGTCCATCACGGCCACCCCCGACCTGTACTCCAGCACCGACCTGACCAAGGACTACACCGTGAACATGTACCTGATCGGCGATACGCCCGTGGACTGGGGCGACGTCAAAGCCCTGATCGACGCAAAGCTCGAGCCGTTCAATACCAAGCTGGAAGTCACCTTCATGAGCTGGAGCGACTACACGACGCTCTACCCCCTGGTGCTTGCAGGCGGCGAACAGGCGGACCTGATCTTCACCGCGCCGTGGTGCTTCATGAACTCCGAAGCGGCGAAGGGCTCGTTCTACGCGCTCTCGCCGGAGTTCATCGATACCTATATGCCCCTGACCAGCCAGTACCAGGCCAAGGCAAGCTGGGCCGAGACGACCATCGGCGGCGAGATCGTCGCCGTGCCCTCCAACCGCGCGCAGCCCATGGGCAAGATCGTGGCCGTGCGGCAGGACCTGATGGATAAATACGGCATCGCGCCGCTCACTGCCTGGGAAGATTTCATGGGCTTCCTCCTGACCATCGCCCAGAAGGAGACGCCGGAAAGCGGCATCTACGCCATGGCGTCCGCCACCGACAACGCGGAGATGTGGGATGTGTACCGCGAGCAGTACAACTCGTTCCTGGCGCTTGATTCCAACTATCTCGGCCTGCTCTTCTGCTACGACGGCGGCCTGCCCGCGAAAGAGGACATCAAGCTGATCTACGAGTGGGATTGGTACCGCGATTTCGCCAAGGACATGAAGACTTTGGCCGACGCCGGCGCCTGGAGCCGCAGCGCGCTGACCAACTCCGTGACCGACGACGACGCGTTTGAGGCCGGCCAGGGCGCGTCCATCGCGTGGAACCTGTCCGTGATGAACTACGTCCGGCCGCTGGAAGAGCGCGATCCCTCGGCAAAATGCATGCTGTATGACCTGACCACCGCGAACCTTGTAGAAGCCGAAGCCTATTCCAACAACGATATGGCGATCGCCGCCGGTTCCGAGAACCCCGAGCGCGCCGCCATGGTGCTGGATATCCTCAAGTTCGACACCGAGATCAACACCGCGCTGCTGCTGGGCTTCGAGGGCGTGCACTACGAGTGGGCGGACCAGGCGGGCTATTACAAGCGGCTTGCCGACAAGACCAACGATTACACGCCGCTGGGCGTGTCCATCTCCTGGGCTATCAAAAACGGCAATGTGCGCGAGGAGTTCACCGATCCCCGCGAGAAGGCAATCTCGGAAGGCTGGGACGCGCGCGTGGTCGTCAACCCGCTGGTCGCCTTCGTGTTTGACGACAGCAATGTGAAAGCCTACGTGGCCGCCGTGTCCAGCGTCCTCAACGATTACGTGCCGATGCTAGAGCTCGGCCTTGTGGACGACGTGGACGCCACCGTCGACGAGATGATCCAGAAGTGCTACGACTCCGGTTTGCAGGAACTGCTCAACGAGTTTTATGCGCAGTACGACGCCTGGCTCGCCGCGCAGTAAAACAGGACAAGGAACAACCATTGGGGTGCGGGAGCGGTACGCTCCCGCACCCTCGCATACGCTTCCGGCAATGGGAACACACGGGAGGTGCTTCGATGGAACGCTATTTTGAGAAGGACGCGTGCAGGCATCAGGAGTTTTTTGGATTCGGCTGGCAGTTCGTCCTGACGGACGATGCCGCCGTGCCGTCCGATGCCGCGTCATGGAGGGAGGTGCAGCTGCCGCACGACTGGTCCGCGGAATATGCCGTGGATGAAAGCAATCCGAGCTGCGGCTCCGGCGGATATGCGCGCACGGGGATCGGCTGGTACCGGAAGCGGTTTGACGCGCGGTTTCAGACGGGCGAGCGCGTGAGCCTGTACTTCGAGGGCGTGTATATGAACTGCACGCTGTGGCTCAACGGCGCGGAAATCGGCGGGCACGTGTACGGATACACCTCCTTTGAGATTGACATGACCGATTTGGTGAAGGCTGAGGGCAACGAGCTGATGGTGCGCGTGGACAACTCCCGTCAGCCGAACTCCCGCTGGTACACCGGCAGCGGCATCACCCGCGGCGTGTACCTGTGCAAAACGCATGCTCTGCATATCGCGACGTGGGGCACGTACATTACTACGCCGTCGGTCACGCCGGAGATGGCGGAGGTCCGTGTGGAAACGCGCGTGTTTGGCGCGGCGTGGCGCAACGCGAAGCTGCAAACTGAAATCCTGGATGCGGACGGAAAGCGGATTGCGGCGCATCAGGCTTTTCTCCCGCATACGGATGATACCGTCCTCAGACAGACGTTTACCGTGCCGAACCCATGTCTTTGGGATGTTGACACGCCTGTGCTGTATACCGCAAAATCCGAAATCCTGCAGGGGGACACGCCGGCGGATACCGTGGAAACGCGGTTTGGTATCCGGCAGGTTGAATTCAACGCGCGGCAGGGCTTCCTGCTAAATGGGCGCAAGGTGATCCTGCGGGGCGTGTGCCTGCACCACGACGGCGGGTGCGTCGGCGCGGCGGTGCCGCCGGAGATCTGGCGGAGGAGGCTTTTGAAACTCAAGGCTATGGGCGCAAACGCCGTCCGCTGCGCGCATAATCCGCCCGATCCCGCGCTGCTGGAGCTGACGGATGAGCTGGGATTTGCTGTGCTTGTCGAAGCATTCGACGAGTGGCGGGCGATGAAGGGCAAGGAGCTGGGTTCCAACACGCACGAAAGCCGCGGATACTCCGAGTACTTCGGCGATTGCTGGCGGCAGGACATGGAGGCGATGGTCCGCAGGGACCGCAACCACCCCTCGGTCGTGCTGTGGTCCATCGGCAACGAGGTCGGGGAACAGGTTATCGGCGGCGGACACCGGATTGCGCGGCAACTGGCGGCCGTCTGCCGTACGCTGGACCCAACCCGCCCCGTAACCCAGGGCTGCGATCAAGTAAAGGCCGAGCCCGCGGCGGCGGGGGAGGAGTTCCTGGAGGAGCTGGACATCGTCGGCGTGAACTACGCCGACCGCTGGCGCGAGCGCACCGAGACGTTTTTCGACGAAGAAAAACTCGAACACCCGGACTGGCTTCTGCTGGGCACGGAGGACGTGGCGGTGAACGGCCGGCGGGGCGATTACCGCCTGAATCCGGAGGAAAGCGTATGGGGGCCCACGCCGTACTATTCCAAAATGCTGAAAGCCGAAAAGCTTTGGAAATACCTGCGTGTGCATCCATACATGACCGGCAGCTTCATGTGGACGGGCGTGGATTACCTGGGCGAGTGCTTCTGGCCGGACAAGGGCGCGTCCGCCGGAGTGCTGGATACCTGCGGTTTTGAAAAGGACGGGTATTATTTCTACCGCTCCGTTTGGCGCAGGGACGAGCCCGTGCTCTACCTCTTCCCGCACCTGAACCTGGACCTGCCCATCGGTTCGGTGCGCCCCGTAATCTGCTATACCAACTGCTTTTCCGTGGAGCTGTTCGCGGACGGTAAAAGCTACGGCGTAAAGGCATACGAGTTTCCCATGCAGGGCATGACGGAACGCTGGGCGCATTTCGACCGCCCGCTTGCGCCGGTTACCACGAGCGATTTGCACCTGAACTGGGACGTGCCCTACACGCAAGGCGAGCTTGTCGCCGTCGGGAGGGACAACGCGGGTAACGAGATCATCCGAAAAACTGTGAGACACGCGGGCAAACCCGCCAGACTGCGGGTAACACCGGACCAGGATACGCTTCCCGCCGACGGACGCTCCGTGTGCCAGTTTGAAATCGCGCTGCTGGATATCAACGGAACCGTCGTTCCGGATGCTGATACCGATATCCGTGCCACGCTCTCGGGCGGCACGCTTTTGGGTATGGACAACGGCAATCCCGCCGATCATACGCTGCCCAAATCCACCGCCCGCTCCACCTACCGCGGCCTGGCTTACGGCGTGCTCCGCGCGCCCGGGCAGCCGGGTGAATTTGCCCTCACATGTACCGCGCAAGGATTGGAGCCCGTAACCTGCGCCCTGCGCGCCGTGGCAAAAGGCACGCCGTAAACTTCATAGGCTGTTTGAACGCAGGCCGCCGCCGCGCTATTCTTTCGTATGCCATACGTCTTGTTCAATCGCAATCGGCAAACCAGCGGCTGATGATCCGAATGCCGTTTCCTTGAATATTCATTCCTTGTTCCGCCTGCTGCAACGACAGCGCCGCATAGGGCTATTTTTTGTGGCGCCCAGAAATAATTTCCAGAAACTCTGGGATACTGAGCCATGAACCGTATGGACGACTTGAATATTACGATTGTTTTACTATATAATAGTCTTGTCGCACCGAATGATTGACGATTTGTAATACGTAAAGCGCGGCAAGGCATTTCATGAGGAAGGCGGCATGCGCGGAGGAAGCGTTTTGCCGGACAATGGCTGCCGAAAGCAGTTGTTAACAAACGTGAAATCGAACTCCGATTGATTTTCGACGGAGGGAGATCTCGCCGTCGTTGTTGAAACCTGTTGCCAGACAATGCTTCGGAAGGCGGCGCCAAGCAGGCCAGACGCAAAATCCCGTGCGATACAGCCTACGGGTGCGTTCCGGTGAGCTCCGGGATGGAGGAGAAGCGGCGAAACCGGACCAACGGCGCATCTCCCGGCCGCGAACCAGGGATAACGGCAACTTCCATCGGCGATGAAGAGGCGGGCACATGTACAAAAACCAGCACAAATGGCTTCAAATTGCATTGATGATCGTGGACAGCCTGATTTCGCTCGTCGCGATTCTCATCGCAGGGATATTGCGATACGGGTCCATCCGGTTGTTTTTTCTTACGATCAACCTGATCGAGATCGTGCCCATGGTGGTAATTTCCAGCTGCGTTGCCTTTACGTTCAGCCATATGTACCGGGATTTTTTCAAGCGCGGTTATTTTCTCGAATTACAGCGGGTTTTTATTTTCTCGTTTTTGATTCTCCTGTTTTTATCCTTGTACTCGTTTTCAACTAAAAATAATTTTGCGCTGTCCCGCCTGACGCTGCTGTACTTCGCTTTCGTCGGCGCCGTGCTGACGTACGCATGCCATGTTTTCATCAAAGCAGTCCAGAAACGGCGCGCCAAGGGGAAACAGGGATGGAAACTGCTGGTCATTGCGGACGCCGACAACGCCGCCGCTACGTGCCGCAGTATCCAAAACAGCGATTGGAGGGACCGGGCGATCGGCATCATCGTATTGGACGGTAAGGCCGTCGATCCCGCGCAGCTATACGGAATTCCGGTCATGGAATTGCAGACTGACTATATGGAGTATATCGTCAAGAACACGGTGGACGAGGTGCTGATCTCCATATCGGAGACCCGGTACCAAACGGATGCGGTGCAGGCGCTGCTGGGCCAGATCACGGAGACGGGCGCGGTCCTGAGCCTGGAAAAGCGGTTCCCCGCGGATGATTTGCCGCACGTTTCCAAGCTTACGAACTTCGCCGATTCCTATGTGATATCCCTGGCAAACCGCGAATATGATTATCTGGAGATCGCTTTCAAACGCATCGAGGATATATTGGGCGGCCTGGTCGGCGCGGTGTTCACGGTTATCGCCGGGCTGTTCCTGGCCCCCGCGATATGGATAGAGTCTCCCGGGCCGCTGCTTTTCAGGCAAAAGAGGGTGGGGCGCAACGGCCGGGTCTTCACGATGCTGAAATTCCGAAGCATGTACGCCGACGCGGAGGACAAAAAAGCGGCGCTGATGGATCAGAACGAAATGAGCGGCCCCCTGTTCAAGCTGAAAAACGATCCCCGCATCACGCGCGTGGGCAGGTTTATCCGGAAAACAAGCCTGGACGAGATCCCGCAGTTTTTCAATGTGCTCAAGGGGGATATGAGCCTGGTGGGAACCCGCCCGCCGACGCTGGAGGAATATCAGCAATATACCGGCGCGCAGAAGAAGCGCTTAAGCTTCCGCCCCGGCCTTACCGGCATCTGGCAGGTAAGCGGCCGCAACGACGTGAAGGATTTCGACGATGTGATGAAGATGGACCTGCAGTATATTCAGGAATGGTCGACGTATCTGGACATCAAGCTGATCCTGAAAACGATCGTCGCCGTTGTGCGGGGAAAGGGTGCGGAGTAAACGGGTTTTGCGTTGATATATAACTCGGAATGATGTTAAGGCAATATGCAGAATTTTAGGAGAAGAACCAATTGTGAAAGTACTTGTAACAGGAGCTACCGGCCAGCTAGGGCACGATGCAATGTGCGAGCTGGCAAAGCGCGGCATATACGGCATTGGTAGCGATATAACCGAAGCAAGCAATAGGAGCAAAGGGACTTCTAATGTTGCCGTGATGCCCTTTGCCGGGATGGATATTACCGATGCGGGCAATGTGGACATGGTTTTTGACGAAGTCAAACCCGACACTGTGGTTCACTGCGCCGCATGGACAGACGTGGATGGGGCGGAAGACGAAAACCAGGCCCCGACAGTCCGCGCTGTCAACGCCGGCGGTACACGCAACATTGCCGCCGCCTGCAGGAAACATGGCTGCAAAATGCTCTATATCAGCACCGACTATGTGTTTGACGGCCAGGGGACAGAGCCCTGGAAACCGGATTGTAAGGAATATAAGCCCCTGAATACATACGGCCGAACGAAGCTGGAAGGCGAGCTGGCCGTGGCGGAAATGTTAGAAAGATATTTCATCGTGCGTACTGCATGGGTGTTTGGAGCCAACGGAAAGAATTTCGTTAAAACAATGCTGAACATCGGCAAAACCCACGACACGGTACGCGTGGTAAGCGATCAGGTTGGAACGCCGACCTACTCGCGTGATTTGGCCAGCTTGCTGGCGGATATGATCCAAACCGAACAATACGGTTATTATCACGCGACGAATGAGGGCGGGTTCATTTCGTGGTACGAATTCGCCTGCGAGATATTCCGGCAGGCCGGTTACGCAACGAAAGTCATTCCCGTAAGCACGGCGGAATACGGGTTATCCAAGGCGGTCCGCCCGTACAACAGCCGGCTGGACAAGAGCAAACTGGCGCAATCTGGTTTTGTGCCACTTCCCGCATGGCAGGATGCGCTGAGCCGATACCTGTATGAGATTCAAACACAGTAGATTAAATAGTGGAGACGGAGAAATGGGACAAATTAACGTAACAAAATGCCCGATCGAAGGACCTTGCATCATTGAGCCGAAAGTTTACCGGGATAGCAGGGGCTATTTCGTGGAAACCTACAACAGGAGGGACTACGAGAATCATGGTTTTAAAGACGATTTCGTTCAGGATAATCAAAGCATGTCTGTCAAAGGCACCTTACGCGGGTTGCATTTTCAAATAATCCATCCGCAGGGCAAGCTTGTCCGCGTTGTCAGCGGGCGGGTTTTTGATGTTGTCGTGGACATTCGGGGCAATAGTAAAACCTTTGGGAAGTGGTTCGGAATTGAATTGACGAGCGACAGTATGAAGCAGCTCTATATCCCCGAAGGCTTTGCGCACGGGTTTCTTGTGCTTAGCGACGTTGCCGAGTTAAGCTATAAATGCTCTGAATTTTACAGTCCTGACGACGAAGGGGGGATCGCTTGGAATGATCCCGAAATCGGGATTGAGTGGCCGCAGGTATCCGGCGTATATAAAGGTTCGGCCTCTGCGGAGGGATACGTATTTCAAGAAGGAACGGCACTTACGATTTCCCAGAAGGACCAGAAGTGGCAGGGTATCAAGCATACGTTTCGAAGAGGATAAGAAATGCAGCATGTTTTTATCGTCGGATCAAAAGGAATTCCCGGGAAATACGGCGGTTTTGAAACGTTTCTGGACAAATTGACGCAGTATCATCAGGATAACCATGAGATTCGATACCACATTGCCTGCAAGGGGAAACAGAGGGGCGAGTTTCGATATCACAACGCGCATTGTTTTGTAATCAGGGTACCTAATCTCGGTTCAGCACAGGCTATCTATTATGATATAGCGGCCCTTCGATACTGTTGTGATTATATCAGGGAACATCATATCGAGCATCCGATTCTGTATATTCTAGCCTGCCGGATCGGCCCGTTTGCCCGCGGCTTTCACCGGAAGATACATAAAGCCGGCGGCAAGCTGTTTATCAATCCGGACGGGCACGAATGGCTCCGCGGAAAATGGCCGCTGCCTGTAAAAATGTATTGGAAATACTCGGAACGTTTGATGGTGAAGCATAGTGATCTGGTGATATGCGACAGTAGAAATATTGAAAGATATATTCAAAAAAGTTATGCTCAATATAGACCTCAAACCATATACGTCGCATATGGAACGGATGCAAGAAAAAGCAAGTTGGCTGAAGACGATCAAAATCTCCTGTCTTGGTACGCCGAATATGGCCTGCAGATTAAAAAATACTATCTTGTGGTGGGTCGTTTTGTTCCCGAGAATAATTTTGAAACAATCATCCGGGAGTTTATGCAATCAAACGTCGACAAGGACCTAGCCATCATAACGAACACGAATAATAAGCTGCAGAGAATGCTTAAAAAAAGGCTCAGATATGAAAACGATGCCCGCATCAAATTTGTTGGCACAGTGTACGAGCAAGAGCTGCTGATGAAAATCCGTGAAAACGCATACGGATATATCCATGGACATGAGGTTGGGGGAACGAATCCCAGCCTGCTGGAATCATTAGGGAGCACCCAAATTAATCTCCTGTTTGACGTCGGGTTTAACCGTGAGTGTGCGGAGGATAGTGCGCTGTATTGGAAAAAGGATCACGGTGATTTAAGTAGATTACTTTGCAGAGCTGAAGCTATAACAGAAGAAATGATGAGTAATATGGGTATTCTGGCAAGAAAGAAAATCACAGAGCAATACAACTGGAAATACATTAGCGACAGGTACCTGGAAATCTTTTTTGATAGATTCCAAGGGAGGGAAAATCAATTCCGATGAGGATACTGCATTACTCGTTAGGATTCCCACCGTATCGAACAGGTGGCCTCATCAAGTATTGTATAGATTTGATGCTGACCCAACAGGAACAGGGGCATGAAGTTGCGTTGCTCTGGCCTGGAGAGATTGGGCTGGCCGATCATAAGCTGAAAATCCGTAACGGGCGCAAGCGGTGTAGCATTGAAAGCTTTGAAATAAAAAATCCTTTACCCGTTTCCTTGGACGAGGGTGTGCGTGATATCAAGGCGTATACTCGACCGGTGGATATGGCGGTCTATATACGCTTTCTTCGTCAATATGCTCCGGATGTGATTCACATTCATACGTTGATGGGATTGCACAAGGAATTTATTGAAGGGGCACGAACACTCTCAATTAAAACGATCTTCACCAGCCATGATTACTACGGGCTCTGCCAAAAGGTGACGCTGTTTTATGACGGACATCCCTGTGACGACGATCATGATTGCAGAGAATGCATACGATGTAATCAAACCGCATTGAGCATAGAAAAAATCTTCCTTATGCAGTCTCCTGTTTATCGGCTGCTAAAAGAGACGGATATCGTTCGGAAGATTCGGCTGAAACACCGGCAG
This sequence comes from Candidatus Limiplasma sp., assembly GCA_963674895.2. Lineage (GTDB taxonomy): Bacteria > Bacillota > Clostridia > Christensenellales > Aristaeellaceae > CAXXOK01. The sequence continues at coordinate 247,707 of CAXXCY010000001.1, read as the reverse complement.
AGATTCTTTAGTCAGGAACCCGCAAAGATGTCCCTATCTTCTGAGGATGTTATTAGCCGTGCACAGGAATACTGCGATTTGCGTGCGTATTACGTCAGGATGCTGGAAAGTATGGATGTGATTCATTTTAATAGCAGTGTCACGGAACAAATCTACCGCAGATTTCTGACGCCACGGTATAGCCGGATCGTTCCGATCACCCATCGGGATATCGGTGATCACAGAAAACGCAGAGATTATAATCATCCAGTACTTCGGCTGACTTATTTGGGACCGGCCAAACCATTCAAAGGATTTTACTTGTTGCTGCATGCGCTGGACAAGCTATGGTTTCAAGAGAACCGGGCGTTTAAATTAAATATTTATGCTCCCACCTTAGAACAACGCCCGTATATGACAAATTCGCAGGAAGGATACCAACATAGTCAACTTGGGGAGATATTTGAGAAAACCGATTTGCTGGTGGTCCCCAGTCTTTGGTATGAAACCTTTGGGTTTACTGTATTGGAGGCCGTGAGTTATGGGGTGCCAGTATTGGTCAGCAGCCATACGGGCGCAAAGGACATTCTTGATAACGGAAGGTTTGGATTCATTGAAGAGCCGGAGGAGATGTCTATAAAGAAATTGCTGGGATCACTGATGGATAATCGAGACTGTCTCGCGCGTGTCAACCAGGCGATTATTGACGGGATGGAAATTCAAACGATGAAGGTACACAGCGATGATATTCTGCAACTGTATATGCCCAACAGCAATGAAATATCATGATGCAAGAAAGGCGATAAGAAATAATCTTGGTGACATTCATATGATACCAATACTTGTTCAAGCGCGTAAGCTATCGGCTCATTTGTTTATATGATGATAAGAAACTTGATTTGCATAGTCTATATGCAGGGGGCGAAGATACTGTGCCAATTCAAAAAAACATTCATTATTGCTGGTTCGGGGGTCATGAACTGCCAGAAAAAGAACAAAAGTGTATTGCGTCATGGAAGAAATATTTGCCCGGTTATAAAATTACTCTTTGGAACGAGGACACTGTAGATTTATCGGAATGCGTATATGCGCAACAAGCGTACGAACGCAAGCAATATGCTTTTGTAAGCGACTATGTTCGAGCAAAGGTCCTGTATGAGTTTGGAGGATTATATCTTGACACGGATGTAAAGATACTGAAATCTTTTTCGAATCTTCTAGAGACGGCCGGCGGCATTGTGGGATTTGAACGTAAAGCGTTTATTGGTACTGCAGTCATCGCCTGTCAGGCAAAAAACTCTTGTATAAAGGAATTGCTCGATTATTATGAAACACACAATTTTGTTCAACGCGACGGCAGTCATGATAATATTGCCAACGTTTCTATTTTGACGGATATCATGCGAAATTATGGACTGAAACTTAACGGAGAAGGACAGTGCGTGAAAGAATTCACCGTATACAATCGAGAATGGTTTTATCCAAAAAAACTTAACGACAATGAGTTTTTAATAACAGAGAACACGGTCGCCGTTCATATGTGTTCAAACAGTTGGATGACAGACCGGGAGCGGAAACGCGGAAAGAATATACTCTGGATTCGTATTGCAAGACCAATCTTAAGAAACTGCCGTGTACTGGCTCAATCAGTATTAGGCAAGGAAAGAGTGCGGGCGATAGAAATTAAAATCCGTAACTATTTGCACTAGCGGGATGAGGTATGATGAAGCTGATGTGGGATTGCCGGCACGGGGACATATTCCGTCAATTTACAAGTGAACTTAGCAGACAAGGGATCCGGTATTTTGTGCTGCGTAATTACGAGGGCCTGCCGGATGTGAACACAGCCAAGGATGTGGATATTGTCATTGAGCCTGGATTTCTGCGCCAAGCGAGAGAATTTCTATTGATTTTTTATAAGAAAAGTGGAGTGGAGTATAAATTCGAAACTAGTTTTGATAGATTGCACTGCATACATGGTATTTCCATTGAAGACAGTTTTTCCATCCATATTGACCTGATCGAAGGATACGTGGTCAAAGGATTTGAGATTTTTTCTTTTGACGAATTATATGCGCATACTCGTTGGTATCATGATTTCTGTGTCATGGATTCTTTTTTTGACGGGGTTATGCTATATATTTATAAGCAGTTTGGCTATACCCGGCCAACGTTTAAGCCGGAATACACAAAACTCATCATGAACACGTTTCGGACATATCCCGCAGAATTCAGGGAACAATTAGAAGAATTGACAGGTAAGGGTTTCGCAAATGAAACGTGTACGCTGATTCATGAAGGCGCTTTCGACGACCTTGTTAAAATGTCGTCGCGGTTAACAAGAAAGCTGCAGGCTTATGCGTTGAAGAAAAGACCTTTTTACACTATTGGAAGAGTGTCGGCGTTTTTATTGCTTAAATTAAATCGAATTGTTTTTCATTACCGCAAATATGAAAAAAGCTTTGCGGTTTTGGCTCCGGATGGTGCGGGCAAAACTACTTTTCTGACTGCGCTGGTTGAACAGCTTGCCTTTTACTATGTGAACGATGCCAATGACGGAAGATTCCATATCTATCATTTCCGCCCGGGTGTGATGCCCAATTTAGGCGTGATAGGGGAAAAAGCAGGTCTTATGGTACAGGATACAAACTTCACTAATCCGCACCGCGGCAAACAGGTCGGGCTATTGAGCAGTTTGATGCGGATTGCATATTATACTTTGGATTATATGATTGGGTGGCGGAAGTGTGTGCGAGATGATGTTCGCTACGACAGGTATTCGATTTTTGATCGATATAGTTATGACTTGATTATTGATCCAAAACGTACGAAGCTAAACCTGCCCGAGAGCATATGTCGATTTTTCGTTGCTTTAACGCCAAAACCAAAAATTATATTTTATCTTGATGCTGACCCTGAGGTTATCTTCGCCCGCAAACAGGAGCTGACATTGGAAGAAATCTGCCGCCAAGTAGGGGAATATCGGCTCTTGGCGAAAAAGAATCCAAACCGTTTTGTAACGATCAACTCCGAACAAACGCAGCATGCAATGGTCTCACAGGCTTTAAAAACCTTGCTGGAAGAATATACAGAGAAGCTGTAATATTTGCCCGATCAAGAGGAGGCAATCAAATGGAGGGAAAAAGAAAAATCCTTGTTTCGGCATATGCCTGTGAACCAAATATGGGAACAGAAATCGGCGTTGGATGGCACTGGACGTTGGAAATGAGCCGATACTTTGAGTTGTGGGTTTTGACGAGAAAAAGCAACAGGAACAGTATCGAACTTTGGTTTCAGAAATCATCCGCTCATTTTAATATACATTTTGTCTATTTTGACCTGCCCAAAGCATTGCGGTTTTGGAAAAAGGGACTGCGCGGCGTACGCTTATACTATATACTATGGCAGTTATTGACAAACCGCATTGTAAAAAAGACAATGCTGGAGAACGATATACGTATATATCATCTTCTTACATACGGCAATGCGCTATGGCCCGCCAACAGCTATGGCATGAAACAGTTCTTTATATGGGGGCCAACAGGTGGGGTAGACAGCATTCCATTTGAATATTCCAAATACTATCCTTTGAAAGCCAGATGGGTGGAGTGGCTGCGAAGGACGGTAGTAAAGTCATTATCGTATAATATCGGGTTTCAACGCCGGTGTAAAAATGCCGATTTGGTTTTTTGTAAGTCAAATTCTATCTATTTCAGTATTCCGGAGAAATATCGCTCTCGGGCAATGCTTTTTACGGATGTTGCCGTAGAACCAAGGAATTTAACCTCCGCAACTAGAAGCTCACAAAGCAGCAATGTGAATTACCTGGCTGTCGGCAGGCTGGATCCATGGCGGGGATTTGATATCCTCATTGAGGCGTTTGCAATCGCTTCGAAGTCGAATCGCTTTATTCATCTTAAAATCGTCGGTGATGGAATCGACAAGAAACGATTGCAGCAGCTAATCAAGGAAAAGGATCTTGAACATATGATTGATTTACCCGGAAAGATTCCGATTGAAGAATACTATACAGAAATGCAGGGTTGCGATGTGGTTGTGAACCCGTGCCTGAAAGAAGGCGCGGTTACTGTCTCTTTCGATGCCCTGGCGTTTGGTAAACCGCTGATTGGAATCGAAACAGGCGGGTATACACGATATTTCAAACCAGAATATTCCCAGATCATCCTTCGCGGGGAACGGGATGAAACAGTTGCCAATCTCAACGCTGCCATCCTGAAACTGACAGATCGCGAGATTCGCGAACGAATGAGCGATAACGCGCTGAAAGCGGGACGAAAGTTTACCTGGGAAACCAAGGGCAAAGAAATCGCATATGAAATTGAACGAGCCTACAGCAGATCGGGAGAGAAAACGCTTTGATATCCGTAACGAAAGAAGTTCTGGAGGATGTTCTCGAGGTATGCGATGAAGGGGACACGTTTTTTGTTGTTGAAAACAGGAACAACAACAAGACATGGCTCCTGCCAAGAGAAGATGTAAAATGCGGATTGCAGATTTATCAGCCGACTTCCTTCAAAGGCAAAGCAATGAAGATGTTTCTGGCGCATTGCGTAAAAACGGACGCCCTTCTTCACTTGCTGAAAATTAAGAAGGGCCGATATGCGCTGAAAGAAAATGTAAGAGAGGCGATTCAAAACACCTTCTGCGTGCAGACCGATAGTTTCCAGTACTCGGTATATATTGGAGACACGAAGTTTGCTGAAAATAGAAAAGCGATCCTTCAGATCTCTGCAAATCGCAAGCTGAAAGGGTACATGAAAATTACAAGAGAGGAAGTCGTCAAGCAGGCATTCCTATCAGAAGTCAATGCGCTGCGTCGCTTGAAGAGTCAGGGTATCCGCTCCATACCCGAGGTGTTGTGGGAGGGCGATATCGGGAACAGGTATTGCTTTATCCAAAGCACGGAGAAGGAAGGCAACGAACCTGTTGTTCGTACGCTTACACAGCAGCACTGGAATTTTCTGGATGAACTGTACTCTCAAACATCACATGATATTGACTTTATTGGTTCCGATTATTGCAAGCTTCTGGACGATTTTTATGCTATTATGCAAAGAAGCAATTGGCAATCGAAACAATTCATATGTGATGTTATCAACTTGCTGAAAATGAAATTCTCTGGGAAGAAGATACAAGCGGCCTTCATCCATGGAGACTTTACACCTTGGAATATATGCGTAAAGCCGGACCGTGTTTTTGTTTTCGATTTCGAGTATTCCAAGCAGGATTTTCCGGCGGGGTTCGATGCTTTCCATTTTATTACGCAAGTGGGGGCTTTGTCTTTTAGGCAAACTGGAGATGAGATTTTTCAAACTTTTAAAAAACAGGAAAAAGAGCATGCAATGCGAATAGAAAACCCGACACTATATTATCTATGCTATTTGCTTTATATAATGAGCTTTTATTACAGACGATATGGAGAGTCGTTTTCGGAAAATGAACGCGTATGCGTTGTATGGATGGAGATAATACAACAATGTCTCCACGATTTGATAGAACGAGGAGAGAGATTGCCATGCGAATGAATTGTGCGCTTTCTTCCAGCGATTCTTATATTCAACACGCCGGGGTGTGCATTTATTCGGTTTTTGATAACAATCGGGATATCGAGCAGATCCATGTGTACCTTCTCGACAACCATATTAGTGATAAGAATAAGCAACGGTTGAATAAAGTAGCGGAAACCTTCTCCGGCGATGGCGAACGCAAAATTATCTATATTGACCTGTATAAGATTTCCAGCAAATTGCATGTCAGCACAGATTTTTCTCTTAGTACTTACGGGAAATTGTTTTTGGGTCAGATTGCGCAAGTGGATAGAATACTTTATCTCGACAGCGATACGGTGTGTGTGGGATCTTTGAAACAACTGCTGACGATGGATTTGGAAGATGCAAGCGTGTGGGGTGTTCAGGATACGGTCAACCACTATTTTGTCGAGGCGATCGGGCTTACGCGCAGTGACAGATACATCAACTGCGGCGTTGTCGTGATTGATTTGAAGCAATGGCGCGAGCTCGATATGGAGGCAAAATTCGTAGATTACATCGAGTCATATAATGGGAATCCACCTTATGTTGATCAGGGAGTCCTGAACAGGATATGCAAGACAGGCATCCTCCCGCCAGCTTACAACGTCATCAATCCTATGTTTATGTACTCTGTGAAGAGAATTAAAAAGCTGTTTCGCATGGACACATACTATACGCAAGAAGAAATTGACGCCGCAAAGGAACATCCGGTTGTGATTCATTTCACGGGCGAACTGTATCACAGGCCGTGGTGCAGCGATTGTACGCATCCGTTGAAACAATATTATCTGAAGTATATGAAAAAACTTCCCGGCGGCGGCGAAATGATGGATAAGCCTTTTTCAAAGAACGTACGGATTCAGAACATGATTTATTATCACGGCCCGTTTTGGGTATATGTATGGATGATCCGCTTTATTGAGCTACGGCACAGGCTGATGAAGCGAAGCATGCGTGATGGATGAACATGAGTTGGCTGATGTCAGGGTTAAATCTGAGCGCACAGCGGCGCGATATAATGCGCTGGAAGCGCAGGGAGTGCGGTAAAGCCACGCGCGGCAGTTTGTGACTACGGTGAGAATGCGACGGGCCCGGATAGTTTTTCCTGTAAAAAGAAAGGTTACCAAACTATGCAAAAACCAAACGTATCTGCAATCCTTTTGAATTATAACTCGAGCGCCGATTGCAAAAAGTGTCTCGGGTTCTTGAACAAGCAGGATTATCCTGCGCTCTCGATGATCGTTGTGGACAACGCGTCCACAGAGGAATCGGAAATCGAACGATTGCAGGCGATCTGTAGCGCGGCCGGGGCGCGGTTGATGATCAGTGAGGAAAACCGCGGGTTTTCTGCTGGAAACAATATCGGGCTGCGCGCGGCGTGTGAAGATGGGGCAGCATGGATGCTTGTCATCAACCCCGATGTGGAGTTGCGTGATCCGCACTATATCAGCTATATAATCGAACAGCTTCTCCGTTGGCCGCAAGCAGCGATTATTGGTACCAACGTGCTTATGCCAAATGGTGTCAGGCAAAATCCAATGCGCGAAATCTCGGTTTGGGAAGAGATCTTCTGGCCCTCGGAAACTGTGAAACAAAGGCTTGGCCTGTGGGACGGCAACCTAAGTGAAAACAGGACCGGTTACTGTGAAAAGCTTAGCGGCTGTTGTTTTATGATTTCCAGGGATTTCTTTGTTACAGCCCATGGTTTGGATGAGAAGGTATTCCTGTATTGCGAGGAGCCGATCTTAGCGAAGACGGTTTTGCGATATGGCTATCGGGAACTCTACCTGAAAGAAGTAACCGCATACCATGAGCATTACGGCCACGCCAAGACGGGCAATAGCCAAAGTAGAATGGCGTTATTCCTGAAAAGCAGGATTTACTATATCAACGAGTACAGCGGGTATCAGCGTACGCTTAAGCGTCTGGCACTGTTCTCCCGCAGAATACAGGCGGCCTTTTGGAATGCAAAAAAACAGGAATAGACCGTATGGCCGGATCGCCGCCTTTAGCGGTTTTCTATTGCTCCTGCGAAAATGATTTGTTTGCCGTTTGCTACCGTGTTACACTGTATCAAATCGTGAAATGCATCCGCATTTGATTTTAAAGATGCTTACTGTGCTCCCGATTGCAGAATCAGTACGGAGAAGATTTGAGAATGTATCAAAATGTCTTAATCCTGAAGAAAGAGCCGTTCATTTGTTATGAATTGGTGGCGGTTCTCGTCGGAGGCATCGTCTTTCCTTCCAACGGCTTATTTTTGCTGATTGTGGGTTTGATTGTCATGCATTTGGCGGTCAATCAAAGAGTGAACGTGTATATATATACCGCTTCATGGGTCTTTCCCGTAATAGCGATCCTTGGCATCGTGATGAACCTGTACAGCTACTCTTCCGTTGACGGGCATTCATTGATCCGTTTCTTGCTTTACATCTTTTCGCCGGTTGTTTTGCTTTATTACGGAAGCGTTTTGTCCAGAACCTATACGATAAAATCCTGTCTTCGCGCAGTCTTTCTGTCAGGCGGTATTTGTGGTCTTCTTTTTATGCTCTACTTAGGCTATACATTGATTGTAAATGGCTTTTCTTTTGATTCGTTTCGCACGGCCAAAATACTGTCAAGCGAGACAGCGGTTGTTTCCTTCTTCCTGTTTGTTTTCTACAACCGATCCGGATGGCTGTTTACCAGAAACACAAACCGTATTATTGTAGCGCTGTCCCTGATTTCTGTTTTCATGGGGTTTTCAAGATCGGCGCTCCTTTTCTTTCTGGTAGGCATGATGGTCTATTTCATCAACAAGCCGGTGATGTTCGGCCGGTCGGTTAAAACGGCTTTGATAATTGTTCTTTGCGCGCTGTTGCTGCTTGCTTTGCTATGTACGAACAGCGCGTTTGAGGAATCGGTTAAAGCGTATGGCGCAAGGCTTTTTTTCAGCTGGCAGGAAATAAGCGCACAAAACGAGTGGGATTTTCCAACAATCAACGCATACTGGCGTGGTTTTGAGGCATACAGTTTTCAGCAACAGTTTCAAACGACCAACATTCTGCAAAAGCTTTTCGGCCAAGGCTTTCAAGGTGTGAACGTCGGCGAATACGCCGCGCTGGTTACGGATTCAAACAGCACGTATATTCCGTATTTGCATAACGGTTATTTAACGGTATTGACCTGGTCGGGGATTTTCGGATTGATACTGTACCTGTACTTCTATATTTCAAATTACAGATTTGCCAGACGCGTTGATATGCAAAAAAGAAATCCCATCAGCACCCTGCTCAAAATCACACTTGCGGCAGCAGCGGTCAACACGCTATTCGTGATGGGGATTACTTCCATCGGCATGGCGCTTATTCCCTGTATTCTGATTGGACTGTTTGTCAACACATTGAGGGATGAGCGAAAGAAAACCGGGTAAATGCACAAGCCTGTTTATGCTGAGTTTACAACGGGCTGTTTGTTTCGAAAAAGCGCGGCGGAGCAGGTTACCGTACGGCGGAGCCTGGCAATACGCGTGGCAAAGACTTCGGCAGCCCTGGGTGCAAACACGGCGTCTTCTGCCGTCGGCCTTGCAGGATTTAAGCTTTGTCATGTTGTATAACTCGTTACAGGTACGAAGCAACAGGTTTTTCCCGGAACGGGATATTGCGCTGATTCGACACACTCTTGAGGCTGAGATATCCTTGATATACGGACGATCATTCTTCAGGAGGTTGAAACAGAAATGCTTGGCAGCGTGAAGATAGCAATCAAATTCCGGATCATGCGCATCAAATGGAAACAGAAGAATAAAATGAACTTTACCAAACCAATTCAGTTATGCGATATACAAAAAATCGATATCGGCAAGTATACATACGGGGCCATTAACGCGGCTTCATCCGGGTGCCCGGAAAGTCATCTGACCATAGGATGTTTTTGCTCTATTGCGCCAAACGTGAGGTTTATTCTGGATGGCGAACACAATTATCACAACATCTCCACCTATCCTTTCAAAGCAAAGCTGCTCAACGGAGAAGCAGAGGCGTTATGCAAGGGTCCGATTATTGTCGGCGACGACGTATGGATTGGGGAAAGATCAATGGTTTTGTCCGGCGTTACGATTGGCAGGGGAGCGGTGATCGGTGCGGGCAGCACCGTGAGGAAGAGCGTTCCGCCCTATGCGGTCTATGTGAATGACAAGGTGGTGAAATTCCGTTTCTCATCAGAAGTGATTGATGAATTGATGAAAATAGATTTCAACAAACTGACGCCCGAACTGATCAGAGCACATATCGACAAGCTGTATACCGATGTTTCCACTTTGGATTTGCCTGGTTTACAGCACCTGCTGGAACATATTCCGAGATGACGGACCAGGCTGCAACGGAGGTTATCCCAAAACAAGAAGACCATACGCGTGCTGAAACTGCGGTGAAATTATGGTAAGCAAGCGTTGCTAAAACGCGTTGCAGCGGGGTGGTCACGCGAACGTAGCACAATGATTTCGGCGGGTATGCGGGCAGTGGGCTTAAGCCCTGGCGGGGGGAAAAACTGTCCAGTGCACAGCCTGGTGAAACATTGCATGGATTGTATCGGAGAGTATCGTGCGTAAGAGAAGTGTTTTTAAAAACTATCTGTATAATCTGAGCTATCAGATTTTGGTTATCATTCTCCCCTTGGTTACGACCCCCTATGTGTCCCGCGTTATGGGCCCGGAAAATATCGGCGTTTACAGCTATACTGCGTCGCTTGTTTCCTACTTTGCTCTGGCGGCGGCGCTTGGTTTTTCTGTATACGGACAGCGTGAGATTGCCTATGCCCAAACCAATCGTCACCTGCAATCCATTCGTTTTTTTGAGATCCTGATTTCCAAAGCGCTCACGGTATCTGTCGCTCTCGTCGGATACGGTCTGTTTGTGTATTTTTATAAGCAATATCAAACGGTGCTGCTGATACAATGCTTTGCAATTATCAATGTTCTCTTCGACATTACCTGGTTCTATCAGGGTCTGGAGGATTTTAGAAGCGTCACCATTCGCAACCTGTTAATCAAAACAGGCGCGGTGGCTGCCATTTTCATATTGGTCAAGACACGGCAGGATTTAAATACCTATATTTTAATACAGGTTCTGTCGTTTCTGTTTGGCAATCTGGCGATGTGGGCGGGCTTGCGCGGAAAGCTGGAAAAAGTATCGCCCAAGGAGCTTGCTCCGTTTGCCAACTGGAAAACGGTATTTGAGCTTTTTCTTCCGTTGATTGCGGTTCAGGTATACAATGTGCTGGACAAGACAATGCTGGGTATGTTTACGGGCAGCAGGCTGGAAAACGGTTATTATGAGCAGACAACGAAGATCGTCTCTTTGCTGCTGACAGTCATTACTTCGCTGGGAACGATAGCGCTGCCGCATGTTGCGGCTGCCTTTGCGGATGATAATCGCAAAAGGATCCGGGAGATTGCAGAAAAGGCGTTTTCGTTTGCGATTGTGTTGTCGTGCCCGCTGGCGATCGGGCTGATCGCGGTCGCGCGCTATTTCGTCCCGTTGTTTTTCGGCCCCGGGTTTGATAAAGTCGCGCTTCTTATGCAAATTTACGCCTGGGTAATCGTGATTATTCCCCTGAGTACGACGGCCAGCTTTGTGATACTGACGCCGACAAAGCAGCACAATAAGGGAACGATGGCCGTTGCCGCCGGGGCTGTTGTGAACTTCACATTGAATTTCCTTCTCATCCCGAAGCTTCTTTCTGTCGGCGCGTCCCTGGCAACGATTGTCGCGGAATTGTTCGTTGCCGGATTGCACCTTTACTTTGTACGAAAATATGTGAACGTGAAAAAACTGTTTGCGAAGTTGATTCGATATTTTATCTGCGCCGTTATCATGGGTTGCGTGATTACGATCCTTGCGATTATAATGAACCAGTCCGGCTGCGGTGCGCTCCTTATAACGCTGGTCCAGGGTATAGTCGGTATATTGGTTTACGGGGCGCTTGTACTCTTCATCGTGAAAGACGCGTTTCTGATGGAAATGATTAAAAACGTCGGAAGATCACTCCGTGAGGGGAGAAACGGTTAGCATGAAAGGACGGATAACCGTTCAAAGAGAGAAGAGCAGATGAATATATACGTTAATGCTTTGTATACTTATGCGAAAGGATCATGGTTAAGGCCCTTTCGAATAGCGAGACATGCGGGTGATTGATTCAACCGCTGAGGATAGCGCAATGCTGCGCTTAATCGATGGATCGATCCGCTTTATTCGGGAAGCACAATGAATGGAGATATCGCAATCATGCTTTTATCAATTTGCATTCCATCCTATAACCGCTTTTCAAAACTGCAAAGGTGCATTGAATCGATTTTAAAGGCAGAATCAGACGACTTTGAGATTGTAGTTGTGGATAACGCATCGCCCGACCCGATACGGGAGTACATCACAACCGCGGATCCTCGGGTCCGGATTATTGAACGAGACAAGCCTGTTGATGGCAAACTGAATATCGGCAGCTGTCCTTTTTATGCCAAAGGAACATACGCCATGCTGTGCCTTGACAAAGATTTTATCGATGGTGAACGGCTGGATTCATTCCTGCGCGTTCTGAAAGAGAACCCTCAATTATGCGGAGGGTTTTGCGCATTTAATCGAACGCAAACCGGAGGCGGCCAGCAAATATTCGCAAAGGACGCGATATTGGCCTTCGGTTATTTAAGCAAACATCCCTCAGGGGATTTCTACAAAACGGAGATCCTGTTTTCATCTCTCAGCAAGTTTGGGGAGGACATGCAAGCCGATACGTTCAGTTTCGATCTGTATTTATCGGAATGTGCGGTAAAAGGAGCAATGATGATGTATCGTGAGCCGTTAGTGTTCCTTGAGGACCCTGAAGATGCGGTAAAAGTTAACTCCTATACCTATAAAATGGAGGACAACACTTTATTCTTTATGCCCCGGAACAGAATTGGGCAATTCATTGCTTATACAAATCACCTGGTAACATTGCACTTGCCGCTCAAACTGCACAACAGGGTGCTGTCAAAACTCTATCTGCACACATTGGTTTTTTGTACAGTCTGCTATCAATCGCTTTTTCGGAATCAAACCGTTTGCCGGCATTACAAAATTGAATGCAGAGAGGTCCCTCTCAGGGAAGTGCTTGTATATCGAAAGATGTTAAGGGATGAATTTTCAAAAATCAGCGATCGCTTTCCAAACAGGTTTTTTGCCTATACAAAAGGAGATGTTCTCGTTGCTGTCGGAATTATTCGAGGGCAAATCAAGAAAGCGCTTATGTTTTTTGGATTCATGAGAACGAAACCGTGATTTTGTCATCACTTGCGGTAACATAGGCGCGGATCATGCATGCATAGCAGCGCGTTGGATAGTGCGGACACGAGATCTAGCGAACGGTGCTGCCCACCATTAAATATCTTCGATTGGAACGGCGTATAGAAAAGGATGGAATATGAAAAAGGCAATTGTGACTGGAGCAAACGGATTTATCGGTTCCGCGTTGCTGAAGGTACTCAGCGGCAATGGCGTACATGTATTTGCGATCATTAAGGATAGAAGTGAATCTATCAGCCAGATTAAAGACTTGCCGGGCGTAAAGATTGTCTATTGCGAGCAAAACGATATTGGTATGCTGCAGCATCTGATTCCGGACAGGGATATCGACACTTGTTTCCATTTGGCGTGGTGTGGTTCTTTCGGTGATGCACGGGCGGACTATGAGCTGCAATTGCTCAATGTGAAGCAAGCGCTGTATACGGTTGATGCCATTTCAGCAATGGGCGTAAAACGCTTCGTGGGGGCCGGCACGCTTGCAGAGAAAGATGTGCTGAATTATCATCCTACGGATGGAGCGACGCCCAATGCGACTAGTTTTTATGGGATTGCGAAAATATCCACGCATTTCATGACAAAAACAGAATGCACAAAACAGGGGATAGAGCATGTTTGGTGCCATTTATCAAACACCTATGGCGTGGGAAATACGACAAACAATTTCATCAATATGGCCAGTAAGCTCATGTTGACGGGAAAACGCGCGTCATTTACGGCGGGTGAGCAGGTTTATGATTTTGTTTACGTAACAGATACCGCACAGGCGTTGTTTGACGTTGCCGATAAAGGAAAGCAAAACACTGCATATTATCTGGGCGGCAATCAGCAACGGAAATTGAAAGAATTTATCACGATTATCCGCGATACGATTGACCCATCAATCAAACTGCATTTTGGAGAGGTACCGTTTCATGGTATCTCTCTTACGCCGGAAGTGTATGACGCATCCGCCTTGATGAAGGACACTGGCTATAAACCGCAGGTTCCGTTTCAGGTGGGTATCAAGTGGACGATCGAGTGGCTAAGGAACCAGGTATAAGCGGCACGGAGTATGATTTGGCACTATAGGTGCGGGACTGTCCGGACCGATATCGTCCGAAACTGGCATGAGGGAAGTAGGGAGTAAAGAAATGCAGAAGGTAGTAATCAGCGGCGCCGACGGTTTTGTTGGAAGCCATACAGTCAATTGCTTTCTGGAAAACGGCGTTGAGGTGCTGGCGCTGGATATCAATGAACATCCCAAACGGCTGCAACCCCACGACGGGCTTGTATACCGCAAATGCGACGTCACCGATATGGACGCCCTGCGTAGCACAATTGCGCCAAACACATACGATGCATTTATCCATTTAGCCTGGGCGGGCTCGGCGGGCGCCGAACGAACGGATTATCAGCTTCAAATGCGAAACGCAGCGAGCACGGTCGAATGCTTGAAGGCTGCCCATAGGCTCGGGATCAAGCGTTTCATTTGCGCCGGAAGCATTATGGAATACGAGGCTGAAGCGGCCGTGCACACACAGGGCAGCCGTCCCGCTATGGGCTATATTTATGGAATCGGCAAGCTGACGGCGCATTGTTTGTGCAAACCGATTGCGGCAGAAAACGGCATGGAATTGATCTGGCCGATGGTGACCAACGCGTATGGCGCCGGCGAGGTTTCACCGCGGTTTATCAATACGACGCTTCGCAAGATTATTGAAGGCAAACCTTTGCAATTCACTTCCGCGACTCAGAATTATGATTTTGTATATATCACGGATGTGGCCAGGGCGTTGTTTCTAATTGCGAAGCACGGCAAACCGTTTTGCGAGTATGTCATCGGCAGCTCCAATGCCCGCCCCCTCAGGGAATTTATCGTGGAACTGCAGCAGACTCTGGCGCCAAACGCAGCCCTGCAATTTGGCGACATTCCTTATACGGGCACCAACATGCCTCTGTGTACTTTTGATACCGGCGCTGTGGAAGCCGACTGCGGTTTTAAACCGGAAGTCAGTTTTGCACAGGGAATCCGGCAAACCATGGAATGGCTGAAAACATTCGGGGGAGAGGGGAATAATACGGCGGTATCATAAAGGCTCGTTTATTTTTGGAAGAAGTATGCCGGATCAGGGCTTCTGTGCTTAAGGTAAGTACGAAAGCAACGGAACACGGATTGCCCGGGGGAAAGCGTATCTTTTCGTGACATTTTTTGCAGGCAACGCTGGGGTGCGGATAATTTTATCACAACAAAACAGGATAAAATGCTTATGCCTTTTTGCAGACGACGGATATCCCGATGCAAGGGTATATTGCATGTAAATGTTAAATATAAGGATGGTGTTCTGTTTCTTGACGGTTGCGTATGATATAATATTACGCGATTGGAACTCGTATTGCAAAACGCGCTTTATTCGGGAAAAAGGAACAAGGACAAAATCCGGATAGTAACCAGCAAAGGAAATGCAAAATGATCACGATGATCCGCGATATATTTGGTCCGTCCGTCGAGTTGTATTCTGGAAAGGGTCCATCGCAAGGTATATCTCTCTCTTCGGAAGTGAAAGAAGCATCCGCCTTTACGAACCACATTGGCAATACACGGCAAGCGCTCTTCCCGGTGGAAATCAAACGGACGGTCAAGTGGCGATGGAGCCGTTTATGAGCGGTGCAGAGGCTGACTATATCATTGCAGGCGCAGGCTTGTCCGGTTCAATCCTGGCCCGTAAACTCGCGCAGGAGAAACAAAAAAAAGTATTGCTTCTGGAACGCAGGAATCACATTGCGGGCAATGCATATGATTATACTGACGAACATGGAATCAAGGTACAAAAGTACGGGCCGCATGTTTTCCATACAAACGATGAAAAGGCCTATGCTTTTTTTGGGAAATTCTGTGATACGGTTCCGTATAGGACGAAATGCGAAGCTGTGATCGACGGGATCTCCACGCCCGCCCCTTTCAATTTCTCCACCATCGATCAGTTTTACGAGCCGGATACCGCGGCGCAACTGAAGCGGCTTCTGCTGATGCGTTATGCCGATAGGGAACGGGTCACGGTTGTGGAGCTGCTCAACGATCCGGAACCGTTGGTGAAGGCTTTTGCGGAATTTCTGTTTGAGAAGGATTACAGGCCGTATACTGCGAAACAGTGGAACCTACAGCCTTCGGAAATAGATCCTGCGGTTTTGAAGCGTGTGCCGATCGTTCTGTCATATCAGGATAACGTTTTTGATGATACGTATGAATTAATGCCCAGGAAAGGCTTTGAGCGTTTCTTTGCAAACCTGCTGGATCACCCCAATATTACCGTCCGCCTTGGCGAAGACGCATTGGAACATATCAGCGTTGAACCGGATAACCGGACCATTCTGTATGACGGGGAAATCGCCAACATCATTTATACTGGCGCGATAGACGAGTTGTTTGATTACCGGTTTGGCATATTGCCATACCGGTCGCTCTGGTTCCGGTTTGTATCTTTGGAAACGGAGAACTTTCAAAACGCTGCGATTGTTGTGTATCCGCAGGAGATCGGGTTTACCAGAATCACGGAATACACAAAAATGCCGTTTCAGCAGGGGAAGGGATGGACCAGCATCGCGTATGAGTACCCCGTATCGTATAACAAATCAGAAAAAGTGGGGGCAGAGCCGTATTATCCGGTGCTGACGGAACAAAGCCAGCAACTGTATGCGCAATATAGCGCGTTTGCACAACAGTTTCAGAGTCTCACCCTATGCGGCAGGCTGGCGGATTTCAAGTATTATAATATGGATCAGGCGATTCTCAGAGCGCTTGCGGTATTTGATACGATGGAGTGATAGAATGATCCAAAAATTCACCTTTGAAGAACTCGATTTAGAAGGCGCTTATCTCATCCGGCCTTTTTTGGCGACGGATGAGCGGGGCAGCTTGCTCAAAGATTACAATGTAGATGTATTCCATGCGGAAGGTATCGATTACGATCTGAAAGAAGTTTTTTATACCATTTCAAAGCGCGGCGTTATCCGTGCTATCCACTTCCAGCTGATGAAACAGCAGGCGAAGCTGGTTCGTTGTATCAGCGGGCATGTGTATGATGTTATCGTAGATCTGCGTCCGGCCTCGCCAACCTATGGCCAGTGGAGAGGATTTCACTTAACGGGGGATAATACCAATATGCTGCTCGTTCCAGAGTATTTCGGACACGGATATCTGGTTATTGAGGATTCTATTGTTAGCTATAAATGCAACGAAGTGTTTTACAAAGAAGGGGATTCGGGAATACTGTACGACGATTCGGACATCGGGATCGAATGGCCAATGCATTTGATCGGCGGACAAGAGAATTTGATTATAAACGAGAAAGATACGCATTTGATGTCGTTTTCCGAGTATGCAAGTTTCATGTGAAGCCTGGAATCACATCAAAAGCATTCGTAAACTCCGCTTCGCATATTCTGCAATACGCGGGTGAAGATAACATGCGATCATGCTGACGAAGTAGTACCGCGGAACTCGCTTGGCGCCCATGACAACTCATTCTCCTCTCACAATGCTGGGAATGACGGGGACAGAACGTTGAAAGGAATGTATTGATCATGAGTATCAACAACGAAAACACGTTTGGAGAACCCATACGCAAAGAGATCAATCTACGGTTTCTGGGACTCTTTATTCTTAAAAAACGAATGTTGGCCCTTGTTGCGGCGCTGGTTTTTGCAATCGCCGAACTATTGCTTATTCTTTTTCCGCTTATCGAAAATTGGAACAATACGGAATACATGAATACTCTCAGGTATCAATACAATAACGAGTTGTCTGCCTATACGACCAAGGTGGAAACGCTCAAAAAGGAGATTGATACGATTTCTGGCAATCTAGCCAAACAAACAACCTATAACACGGAATCCTTGCGCATGAAGATCGACCCATATCATAAAGCTGTTGCCCAACTCATATATTATATCGACACTGGCTATCGGATTATCCCGGAAAATACCTATCAGGACATCGATTACTCAAGCCGCCTGATTAAAATGTACATGGCCTATTTAACCCATGGAAACGCATATTCTCAACTGATGGAACAATTTCCCGAAATTAAACAAGAGCAGTACGCCAGCGAAATCATGGAGGCTTCATCCGACGAGCGTACGAGCACGATAACTCTTACAATCATCGACAACGATAAAGATACGGCACAGGCAATGCTCAACGTTATCAGGGCCGGGATGCAGGAAGTCTATGTTACGGCATCGGATACGATCATTGAGCATACGCTGTCTGTAATCAACGATACGATCGCAACGGTTGTAGATACGGCCTTGGCTGAGCAGCAGCAGAAGAGCTTTGAACAAGTAGTTGTCATAAGCAATCTCTTGGAACAGAAAAACACTGAATTGGAGAAGCTGCAAAACCAAGGAGAACCGCAATGGGAATACACGCGGCGGTCTGTTGTAGTCAAGCTTCTCAAGAATGTGGCTATTGCCGGTATCCTTGGATTGGCCGCTGCGCTGCTGCTTATCGCTTTGTTCTATATAGTCTCGGATATAATACTGGACATTGACAAGCTTCAATCCCTTTCCATCGTCAATATTCTCGGTGTTATTCCCCAGGCCAAACCGAAACGGATAAAGCTGTTTTTCAGAGCCGTGGCCAGGATTTGCGGCGGCAAACGGCAGGGAATGGACCGTGACGCGGCTCTGGCGGCAACCGCGCAGAGTATTTGTGCGGCGGTGCTGGCAAAGGGAACCGAGAACGGCGGCGTGGCGCTGGCGGGGAGCATCGGGGCGGACGCGCTGCGGGAGTTCGCCGACGCGCTAAGCGGAGCCGTTGCGGACGAGCGGGTGCGCTTTGCCGCAGCCGGAGACCCGATACGGGACGCCGCCGCTGTTGAAGCGATCACGGCGTCGGAATTCGTGGTTATCGTGGAAAAGCAGAATGTGTCAAAGTGCTCGGATGTGGTGAAGGAAATAACCCGGATTTGCGCATGGGGGAAGCCGGTGCTGGGGGCTGTTTTGCTGGACGCGGACGAGATATAAAGGACGCCCGATCCGTTATCGCCGCATAGCCGGGCGGCTACGTTGCCTTCGCGCCGCACCGCGCATGCCCCGCATTGGCAAAGGCGCAGACGCTTGGATTTGACAGGCGGATTTGGATTGGGTATAAGAATAGATAGCGGTAATGTCGGACGCCGTTCATGAGTTTTGCCGAATACGGATGGTTTGTGAAGCGTCGGCGCCGCCAATCCGCGGCGGTACGGCGTCTTGTGAGAATCCCGCCGCGCGATGAAAAAGGGGTAAGACAATGGGGAAGCAGAACTCCGCCTTGCTGATTAAAATCGATACGCTTCGCCCGGACCTGTCCGGCACCGAACGCAAGGTGGCCGACTATATCCTGGCGCACCCCAACGAGGTCATCTATCTGAGCATTACCGATATGGCCGCCAACTGCGGCGTAAGCGACGCGACCGTCGTGCGGCTGTGCAAGCGGCTCAGGATGCACGGCTACCAGGAGCTGAAGGTGACCCTCGCGCAGGACATCGTATCCCCTCTGGAACTGATTCACGAGTCCGTGTCCGAAACCGACAGCTGCGGCGACGTGATGGCGAAGGTATTCCAGACGACTATCCAGGCCCTGCAGTATACCGCGAAAATCGTGAACCGGCAGCAGCTCGAGTACGCCGTGGAGGCGCTGGAAAAAGCGCGCCGGATTGTGGTGTTCGGCCTGGGCAATTCGTCCGCCGTGGCACGGGATATGCAGCACAAGCTGCTCCGCCTGGGGCTGAACGTGACGGCCTACGACGATAACCATCTGCAGCGCATCGTGTGCACTTCCCTCCGGCAGGGGGACGTGTGCGTCTGCATCAGCCACTCCGGCTCCTCGCGCGATGTGGTGGACGCGGCGAGAATGGCGCGCGAAAACGGCGCCAGGGTCATCAGTATGACCGGCGTGGGCAAATCCCCGCTCTCGAAAATAGCGGATATCCGGCTGGAAACCGCGTCGCAGGAGGCGCAGTACCATATCCTGGCGCTTTCGTCCCGCATCGCGCAGTACGCGCTGATCGATTCCATTTACACCAACATCGCGCTCAGGCAGCGGGAAGGGCACGGCGAGTACCAGCAGGATATCGAGCGGGCACTGGAAAAGCTGAAGTATTGAGGCGCATTCGCGCAGCGGTTCCTGCTGCAGCCGCCCCACCCCCAACGGGGCGGGGCTTTTTTGCGGCGGATGTTCCGCTTTCCGCGCGCTTCATCATGGATTTATATATAAAATCATAATGCGGGGAGATAGCGGAGCAGACGCGGGAATGATACGATACCCTTGAAGCGATCGGACAATTGCAAACGGGAAAACGGTCTTTTTCGCAAACGGTTTGAACGCGGGGCTGGAAACGCTTCAAACAAAACATCCCGCCGCGCGAAATGCGGCGGAGGGGAGGCGGCGGCGCATGCACAATCCGCTCGGCGTATATTATGCCTTTCTCGCGTCCTCGGACGACGTGGATTGGCGGGACTGCCTGGAGCGCGCGAAAGCGGCCGGGCTTTCTATTCTGGAAGGAAGCGTGCCCAAGCTCCGGGCGCTGTCCGCGGCTCAGCGCAGCGGGATCGCGAGCCTTGCCGGGGATCTGGGCCTGGGGCTGACGTTCGCGACCGCGCTGACGCCCGAAACGGACGTCAGCAGCCCTTCTCCCGCGCTCCGCGCGGCGGGTGTCAAACAGCTGATCGGCGATCTTACGATGGCCGGGACCATGGGCGGCACGGCGGTAGGCGGCGTGGTGACGGGCGTGAGCAAGCATTTTCCCGAGGGCGTGGAGCATACGCGCGGGGAAGCGGCGGAGCGCGCTGCCATATCGCTTCGGGAGGTTGCCAAAGCCGCCGGGGATTTGGGCGTCAACCTGGGGGTCGAGGTGGTTAACCGCTTTGAATCCCCGCTGGTGAATACCTGCGCGGAGGGGCTTCGGGTGGTTGAGCTCGTCGGCAGCCCCCGGGTGGGCGTGCATCTGGATACGTTCCATATGAACATCGAGGAGGCGGATATCGGCGCGGCCATCCGCCTGGCCGGACAGCGTTTGATCCATTTCCACGCCTGCGAAAACAACCGCGCGCTGCCCGGGCAGGCGCATATCGATTGGCGCGAAGTCTTTTCCGCGCTGCACGGGATCGGCTACGGCGGCCCGATCGTAATGGAAGCCCTGCCCGGCCCCTACGGCGGGATCGCGGGGCGGATGAACATCTGGCGGCGGCTGTCCGCGGATGTGGACGGGGAACTCTATAAAGCGGCGCGCTTTCTGAGTGAAAGGATGAAAGAGTATGATGAAGCCTGACAAGTTTGCCTTTATCGCGGGCGCCCTGTGCCAGAGCGGCGACCGCTTCCTGCGCGCGGGGTATAAGGAGCAAACGCTGACCGTGCCCGAGGTCGTGCGGGCCGTGTCCGCGCGCGGGGTTGCCTCGGGCGTGGAGATCCACTACCGCGGCAGCGAAACGGGTCCGTATACGGACGAACTGCTCGGGGCGATCGAAGCCGGCCAAATGCGCGTGACCTTCGTCAACACCTGGACGTACGGCGAATCCAAGTGGCGCTTCGGCTCGCTTTCCGCGCCGGACGCGGACGTCCGCCGCGAAGCGGTGCAGCGCTGCAAGGCGACAGTCGATTACGCGCGGAAATTGCACGCCCTGGGCGTGAGCCTGTGGCTCGGGCAGGACGGATTTGATTACGCGTTCCAGACGGATTACCGCGCGCAGTGGGCAACCCTCGCGGACAGCCTGAAGGAGGTGTGCGACCACGCCGGGGAGCTGCCCGTGGCGCTGGAACCCAAGCCGCGCGAGCCACGCAACCGCCTGCTGATCGATACCGTGCAGACGGCGCTGCTTTTGCGCCTGGAGTGCGGGCGGGATAACCTCGGCGTCACCGTGGATACGGGGCACGTGATCGCAGGCGGGCAGGGACTCGGGCCCTCGCTCATCCTGGCCATGCGGCACAACGCGCTTTACAACCTGCATACCAACGATAATTACGGCGTGTGGGACGACGATATGATCGTGGGCTCCGTGCGGCTCATGGAGGCGCTGGAGACGTTTTACCTGCTCAAGAAGTACGGGTACGAGGGCTATATCTCCGTGGACATCTTCCCGTACCGCGAGGACGCGGTCGACGCCGTGGAGGAGAGCATCCGCTGTATGCGGGATTACAGCCGGATCGTCGATACGCTGGGCATTGCGGCGATCGACGCGCTGATCGCCGGGGGCGACGTGCCCAAAACGCTCGCGGCCGTGCGCAGGGCGGCCTTCGGGAAACGCGGCTGACCGCTCGAACCGGAATAAACGCCCTGAAGCCTTTTCCCAAAGCCGCGCAATCTGAAACTGGATTGCGTGGCTTTGGGCTTTTTGTTACCTTGCGGGGGGAAAGCGGCAGCACCTGCACAATATGGTTCGATTTTCGCCAAAAGGATAAACTCTATGAGGAATTGAATAACCGGATATATATCATATTCGCGCCGCGCCCGGTATACTTTGATTAAATCAATAAGCGGTGCCGTACGGCCCGCGCGTACAAGACGCATACAGAAAAAGGAGGAACTCAGGAATGAAACGGATCTTTGCAACTCTTCTCGTACTCGTCCTCGCGTTGTCTTCCATCGGCTTTGCGGCCGCGGAAGGCACGGTGAACATCACCGTTTTCCACTATATGGCCCAGGCGACCAAGCAGGCGGGCCTGGTGGCGATCGAGGAGGCGTACAGCGCCCTGCACCCCGAAGTCACCTTTACCAACATCTATTACAATCAGGGCACGGACTATTTCCCGCAGCTGTCCACCGCGCTGTCCTCGGGCGACCAGCCCAACATCATGATGGGCAACCCGGGCCTGTACCCCGATCTGGTGACGGAGGGCTTCGTCATGGATCTCAGCGATAACGCGACCATCAAGGGCCTGAACCTTCCCAGCGGCGATCTGGGCGACGTATCCGCCGACGGCAAAATTTACGGCTTCCCGATCGACTTTAAATCCTGGGGCATTTTCTACAACAAGACGATCTTTGCGGACCTGAACCTCGAAGTACCCACCACCCTGACGGAGCTTAACGCTCTGCAGCAAACGCTGATAGACGCCGGGATCGATCCCTACGTCCGCAGCTTCGGCGACGCCGTGTACGGCGATATCGAGATGCGCAACACCGTGTGGCCCCGCGCCCTGGCGGCCGGCGACAACGACGTGTTTGAAAAGCTGATGAACGGTGAAGGCAAATTCGCGGATTATCCGTTCTATATGGAAGCACTGCAGAACTGGACGTACCGGCTGATCGCGCCCCGCACCGACGACCTGAGCAACACGCAGGACATGGGCCTGGAAGTGTTCGCAGCCGGCGGCGCTGCCATGCGGTACGACGGCACCTGGGCGATCGGCGATATGATGAAAAAGCAGCCCGGATTTGAGGTCGGCTTCTTCGTGGCGCCGATTGACGACGAAGGCTCCGCCAAGCTCAACGTGCAGGTCGACCAGGCGTTTATGGTCAACCCGCAGGCCGAGAACAGCGACGTTGCCTTGAGCTTCATGGAATACTGGATCTCCGAAGGCGTCGCCTGGTCCGAGATGAGCCAGATGCCGCTTCTCACGGGCGTAACCTCCGATAAACTCCTTCCGATGGTCAAAACGCTTGCGGAAATCAAGAGCAGCGGCAATATCGCCCACTACGGCGACTTCACCATGCCCCTGAGCTCCGCCTTCACCACCGCCTGGCGCACGGAACTCAACGCCTATGCGGAAAGCGCGCTGACCGGCGGCAGCATGACCATGGATGATTGCCTGGCCAACCTCCAGGCGGCCTTCGACGAAGTCATCGAGCTGATGAACTAATCAGGTAATCGCTGACGAAACCCCGGCACACGCTGGCGATCGTATTTCCGCCATCTTGGGCCTGCGGGAGCTTCGACGTAGCGCTGCTACTACTTCAGCTCCCGCAAACCCAACCTGACAAAAATCCAATTCGCCAGCATGCGCGTTCTTTCATCAGCGCTTACCTGGGGGAAACGTTGACCATGTGCTTCCCGATATGTACGGAAACGGTGCCCTTTCCACAGTACCTCTGGGCCCGCATTTTCGCGGCGGACCTCCCGGCCGCTCGCGCGCCCTGCGCGCGCGAGCGGCGTTTTACAAACTCTGGCAGGAGCTGAGCGCAATGACCACCATCCAACCAACCCGCATGGACCGCAAACGCAGGCTGAGCTATTACGCCGTGCGCAAACACGGCGGCAATATCCTGTTCATGCTGCCCGCGTTTCTGTTTTTCGCCTATGTGGTGCTGATTCCGTTTATCCAGAGCATTCCCGTGTCCTTTACGGACAAGAAGGCGATTTTCGCGAATTCCTGGAATTTCGTGGGGCTTGGGAACTATATCAAGCTGATCAACAGCTCGTCCTTTCAGGACAGCTTTATCCATACGGCGCATTTCACCGTGATCTACATCATCGGGGCCAATCTGCTGGGGCTGGGGCTTGCGCTGGCGCTTTGGAAATCCAGCCGCTTCAACAACGTGATGCGCACCCTCCTGTTCATGCCCTTTACCGTATCGCTGGTCGCCTCCACCAAGGTGTGGAGCTACGTGTACACCGATATTCTCTCGCCGCTCACCGGCGCGCCGAGCCCTTTGGGCATTTCCTCGCAGGTGATCTACGGGCTCGCGGCAATCGCCATCTGGCGCGATATGGGGTACTGTATGCTCATCTACATCGCGGCGCTGCAGTCCGTGCCGCTGGAATACTACGAGGCGGCCCGCGTGGAAGGCGCGAATCCCTGGCATGAGTTTTTGCACATCACGATTCCGATGATCGTGCCCGCGTTCACCGCAAACGTCACGCTGCTGCTCTCCTGGGGCCTGCGCTGTTTTGATTACTCCCTGATGGTCATCAACATGAAAACGGCGAAAACTACAGCCGTGTTCGTGTACGAATATATCTTCGGCAACTCCAGGGCCGGCCTCGGCCAGGCGGGCGCGATCCTGCTGACGCTCGTGCTGGTGCTGCTGACCAACGTTATCACGACCATTCTCAGGAAACGGGAGGTGGAGATGTAATGGCGCAGGAAGCGATCAAGCAATCCCCTTCGGCCTCCTTCGGCCAATACGCCGGGCGCAGCCGCGCGCGCACGGTGGCAAACGGCGTCCTGCGCGTGCTGTTCATCCTGATCATCACGGCGGTGATTTTGACGCCGTTTTACATCAGCCTTCTGTACTCCATCAAAAGCCACTCCGACATCAGCCTGAACCGCCTGGCGTGGCCGAGCTCGCCGACGCTGGAAAACTATCTGCGTGTCATCCGGGAAAACAAGTACGTCGCCATCGGGTTTAAAAACAGCGTCGTCACCACCATCCCCACGGTGCTGATCCTGCTGTTCTCGACCTCCATGGCGGCCTTCGTGCTGGCGCGCAACAACGGCCTGTTTTACAAGCTTATGTACGCGCTGTTTATCAGCGGCATTCTGGTGCCGTTCCAGTGCATCATGCTGCCCATCTACATCAACATCTACAACGCGGGGCTGGCGAGCACCAACCTGGGCTTTATCATCGCCCGGTCGGGCTTCCAGGTGAGCATCAGCATATTGACGGTTACAGGGTTCGTCAAGACCGTCCCACGGGATATGGAGGAGGCCGCCGCTATCGACGGCAGCGGGATGTTCGGCACCTTCTGGCGGATCATCTTCCCGCTGATGACGCCCGTGAACATGACCCAGATCGTTTTGAACACCCTGTTCGTCTGGAACGATTACAGCGTCGCCGTGGTGCTGCTGCGAAGCGACGCAAGCCGCACCCTGCCGCTTGCGCAGATCGTGTACTTCGGAGAAAATATGACGGAGCTTAACCTCGCGTTCGCGTTCTTCATGCTGGCGATGATCCCGATTTTGATCCTGTACCTGAGCACGCAGAAGTACATCGTGTCCGGCATCATGTCCGGCGCCGTGAAGGGCTGACGCGATTTTACCTTACGGTTACCTCCCTATGCGCAGGGAAGCGGATTGAGAATCATCCGCTTTTTTGCTATAATTTTCGTACAGTCCCGATGATAACAAGCAGTTTTGTAAAAGCATTGTGAAAGGAGCCGCTATGGCGCTGAAAGTCGTGATCGTGGAAGACAACGCGGCGACCGTACGTTCGCTTTTGCAGACCATCGGCTGGGAGTCCCTGGACTGCCAGGTGGCGGGCACCGCCAATAACGGGGAAAGCGGGCTGAAGCTGATCCTCGCGGAATCCCCGGATATCGTGCTGACGGATATCCGCATGCCGCGCAAGGACGGGCTGGACATGATCGAGGCGGTCCACCAGGAACTGCCGGACTGCAAGGTGATCATCATCACGGGCTACGACCAGTTCCAGTACGCCAGCCGCGCCATCAAGCTGTCGGTATTCGACTATATATTAAAGCCCATCGATAATCAGGAGATCGAGCACACCATCCAGCGCGCCGCCGCCTTGACCCGCCGCAAGCGCGAAACGGAAGTGGTGCTGGAGCAGGCGGTGGCGCTCAAGCGCCGGGTGCAGCTGTTAAACCTTTTAACCAACGACAGCCAGCGCGGTCAGGGCGTGCGCGGTATGCTGTCCAACGTCGGGCTTGATTTCAGCAATTATTACATCATGGTCATCCAGCTGCAGGACGAGCGCGTATTCTCCCCGGCCACCTTCAACCGCGTGGATGCCGTGCTCGCGCGCCTCAACGTGAACGCGGTCACGCTGTTTTTGTACGACGCGATCGTGATCTTCGTGTTCGTGGAGGACCCGGAACACGACTGGCGCGGCGAGGCGGACCGCATCGCGGCGACGGTAAACGCGGAGCTGGTGACGCCGGTCAGGATCGGCATCAGCAAGCTGGGCTCCTCGCAGCACGCCATTCGCACGACGTATCATCAGGCGCGGCTGGCCCTGTGGGAAATCGCGCTGTGCAAAAACCCCTGCGTGAGCAACTTTTACCAGGATGACGAGGAGCGGCGCCCCAACGAGCGTGTGATCGAGCTGTACCGCACCATGGACGAGCTGCTGGAAAAAACCGATCTAAGCGAGGAATCCGCCATTGAGGCCGCGGAAGTGATCAGCGAACAAAGCGGCAAGCAGTACAGCAACTTGAGAGCTATGGTCACGCTGTACGCCATGGCGCTCCGGAAGAAATATCCCTGCCCGCTGGACGAAAAAATCCATACCGCCGTGTTTGAAACCTGGTTCGTCAGCAATACGCAGGATGTGCGGGACTGCCTGGTCAGGCTCTGCAAGGCGATGCGCGAGGCCATTGCGGCGCGGGACAACGCCCAGCAGTCGCTGCTCACACGCAACGCCCTGCAGTTCATCCGCCTGCACGCCGTGGACGGGCTGAGCCTCAACGACGTGGCCGAAAACCTCTGCATCAGCGCCAATTACCTGTCGGCGCTTATCCGCAAGGAGACGGGCGTCACCTTCCACGAGCACGTACTGACCGCCAAAATGCAGATCGCGCGCACGATGCTGTCCGATCCGCGCATCCTGGTCAACGAGGTGGCCAACGCCGTGGGCTACGGCAACTATATTTCCTTCTACAACGCGTTCAAGCGCATCGAGCATATGACCCCCACGGAATACAGAAACCAGAAGGCCGAACCATGAAAAAGCCGCGCAGCATCACGTACCGCCTCAAGCTGATTCTGGTCTTCTGCGTCGCCGTGATCGGCGTGGCGGCGATCATTACCGTTACGCTGACGCTGACGGCCTCCCGGCAGGCGACGGAGGACAAAAAGGCGCACCTGAGCCTGTTGACCGAGCAGATGCTGATGAACTTTTCCTCGGCCGCTTCCTCCGCGGCCCAGCAGCTGCTGAGCCAGGCCTCCAGCAAGGGCGTGATCGCGCAGATGTACGCCATGCGCAACCTGCGCTCGGAGGACGCGGATTATTATCAAAACGTACAGAGCATGATCTACGCCGTCAACCAGATGATCACCACGCAGTCCTACCACGATCTGCTCTATATCCGCATGGACAACGGGATCTCCTTCAGCAACGCCTTTGCCGGGCAGGAGTTCATTGGCGCAGCCTCCGCCCTGATGGACACGGAAGAATACGGGCGCAATACCTACGGCCACACCCTGTGGGTGCGTGGGGACGGCGGCGAAATTTACCTGATCCGCGATCTGTACAATCTCTCGCCCATCCAGCACCTGGGCAAGATCGTCGCCAATGTGCGTCCCGCCATGCTCGCGAGCCTCGGCACGGATAACGACAGCCTCAACTCCGCCCTCGTGTTTCTGGACAAGGAGGGAAAAACGATCGCCACGGTCGGCGGCGCGGACGAAGCCATGGCGGCGGAGGCCGAGCGCGTTTTCCAAAACGGCGGCGGGGATGCCGGCGTGGAAAAGGAATTCGCCTTGTCCGTCCACCGGGGGGAGGATTGGACCGCCGTCGGGTTCCTGCCCACGGCGACGCTCAACAGCGTGAAGCAGGCGGTGCTGCGCACGGGCATTGTCGTCGCGCTGCTGGGGGTTCTGTTCGGTACGCTCGCGGTGATGGCGATCACCAAACGCATGACCCGGCAGATGCGCCTTCTGGCCAAGTCCATGGACGAGGTCGCTGCCGGGAATATGAACTTGTCCGTGCCCATTGAAACGAGGGACGAGTTCAGCCTGATGTCCGCGCACTTCAACCGGATGATCGGCGAAACGCGGGAACTGCTTGCCCGCGTGGTGCTGGAGGAAAACCGCAAGAGCAAGGCCGAGTACGAGATGCTGGAGTACAAGTACCGGTCGCTGCAGTCCCAGATCAACCCGCACTTCATCTACAACGCCATGGAA
The DNA here is from genome assembly GCA_963674895.2 of Candidatus Limiplasma sp. GTDB lineage: Bacteria > Bacillota > Clostridia > Christensenellales > Aristaeellaceae > CAXXOK01. The sequence goes on along the minus strand of CAXXCY010000001.1, from coordinate 219,100 downwards.
ACCGTGAACGCTTTGGCCAAGATCGACGGCAACGACGAAATCTGCGACGTGGTCAAGCATATCTCCGCGTTCTTCCGGCAGAACACCTGCAACATGGAAAAGAAGTTCGTCACCGTGCACCGGGAGTTTGACAGCCTGAAGCAGTACGCGCACATCTACCACCATATCCACGGCAGCACCCTGTCCACGCCCTTCATCTTTTCGCCCGAGGCTGCCGACGCGCTGATCCCGACGATGATCCTGCAGCCGGTGCTGGAAAACGCGCTGGTGCACGGCGTGGGGCGCGCGGAGGACGAGGCGCTGGTGACGGTGTCCGCCGAAGCGGAGGGCGAGGGCCGGCTGATGATCACCGTCCGGGACAACGGCGACGGCATGCCCAGGGAAACGGTGGAGCAGATATTGAACGGGCCCGCGAACGAGCCGATGAACGGCAACCGCTATACCGCCGGCATCGGCCTGCGCAACGTGCGCGACCGCCTGCGCCTGATCTACGGCGACCGCGCGACGCTCGTGATCAAAAGCAAAAAAGGCGCGGGCACGCTCGTGTCCATCTCCATCCCCCTCGTGTACGACGAGGACGAACTCGGCCATAATCCTGATTATTAGGGATGGAAAAACATTAGGGGTTGCACCCCTAAGACCCTGCCAAGGGCTTCGTCCTTAACTGCGGGGGTTTTGGGGTGCACAACCCTCATTTTCTGATTTCAAATGTTCTGTTCCCGCGGGCTTTCCCGCGCCCACACCGGCCAGTTCTTCCGTTGGGCGGAGGGGGCCGCCCAGCGTACGGCGTTCACAAGCACGCGGCGGACCTCCGGCTGGTAGTACACGGGGAAGGTTTCGTGCCCTGAGGCGAAATAGAAGATTTTGCCGGCGCCGCGCCGCCAGCAGCAGCCGCTGCGCAATACCTCTCCGCCCTGGGAGGTCGTCAGGAAAACCAGCTCGTCGGGCGCGGGAATCTCGAAATATTCCCCGTAGGTTTCGTCCCTGGGGATCACGAAATACTCGCCGTCAAGCCCGTCGGCGATCGGATGGGAAGGCGACACCAGCCACACGCGCTGCCACTCGCCGTCGTTTTCCGGAGCCTGGGCTCCGGCCGCGCGCTCGGCGGCGGTCGTACGCCCTTCGCGCCAGCGCAGGCACTGCGTGCGCGTGCCCATCATGCGCGAGAAAATCTTGCTTGCGTGGGAGGAATGCAACAGCAACAGCCCCATGCCCTCCAGGGCGCGCTTCTGCACGGCGTCCACGCGCGCGTCGTCCACCTCGCGCCAATGCTTGTGGCTGAAGTACACCAGCACGTCCGCCCACGCGAGGGCCTCGTCGGACAATCCCTGCGAAGGATCCTTCAGAAGCGCCGTGCGCACCTCCATATCCCCCTGCGCGGAAAACAGCTCGCCCAGCGCCCCGTGGACGCCCTTGGGATAGAGTGTCTTCTCCATCTCCGCCGCCTCGGGCAGCGGGCGGCCCTCATACCATACCAGCACGTGAATCACGGCTGCTCCACCTCCGTCCATTGCCGGGTCCGGCCCGACCGTATGCACGCCTCCGTGAACGCCATGCCCCGGAAACCGTCTTCAAACGTGGCGTAGGGCTGCTCCGGGTTTTGATAGCTCCCGTCCGCGATCGAGGCGTAAAAGCGCTCCACGGCGTTTCGCAGCGCGTCCGGCCAGCCCATCACGTGCCCCATCGGCGCGGTGATATAGGGCAGCGTCTCCGGCAGGCAGGTGCGAGGGTTCATATAGACCGTTTCAAACCCGACGTCCTTGAGGCCCAGCATAAGCCGGTCCGGCTCCTCCTGCGACCATTCCATGCCGTAGTTCTCGCATTCCATCGCCAGGCGCAGGTCGTTCTTGTGCCCGTTTGCCGCCTTGGAAATCACCAGCGAGCCCGGCGTGCCGTCCGCAAAGCGCATCAAAACGCAGGCCGTGTCCTCGGTATCCATCGCGTGGGCCTGCCCCTGCGCGTCCACGCGGACTGGATAATGCGTGGTCAGGTCGGCCATCACCGAAACGACGGGCTGCCCCAGCACGCAGCAGGCGGTATCGACCCAATGGATGCCGATATCGTTGATAGTCCTCGCGATTCCGGTGTTTTCCATCCGGTGGGACCAGTCGCCGGACCGCGCCCCCGATTCCTGCAGATAGCGGCCGAACACGAGTAGCGGCCTGCCTGCGAGCCCCTTTCGGAACCGGGCGCGCATCTCCTGTACAGGCGCGTTGAGGCGGTACTGGTGGTTAAGCCCGTGCGCCAGGCCCTTGTCCACGGCCAGCTGCCATACGGCGCGCGCTCCCGCGGCGCTGGCGGACAGCGGCTTTTCGCAGTAGACGTGCTTGCCGGAGTTGAGTGCCAGGATATTGATCTCGTCGTGCAGGGCGTTGGGGGTGCAGTTGTGGATCGCGTCGATCCCGGGATCGGTAACGAGCTCCCGCCAATCGGCGCAGGCTTTGGGTACGCCGAAGCGCGCCTGCGCCGCGCGCAGGTTTTCGGCGTTAAAGTCGCACACCGCCGCCACCTCCGCCGCCGGAACGCGGCGAAGCGCGTCGATATGCTGCGCGCCAATAAAGCCAAGGCCAATAACGCCGACCCGAAATGTATGCATGCTGTGTCCCTCCCGGAGCCTATTCTTTAAGCGTATCCCCGCCGTTTGCTTTTATTATAGCCGGAGGGCGCGGGAACACAATATACAGGATTGTGGAAATTACTTATAAATTCATGAATATAGCGTATAGACGGTTTGTGACTCCGGTTTTACAATAGAGGCAAACTAGGCAACCGCAATTGGAAAGGGAGTCGTTTTCATGCTGGACTATCGTCTCAAAATCGGGCTTGCGCCTGTGCGGCGGGACGTAACCCCGCGCCCCGGTATTTTCAACTGGGAGAAGGCGGAGGAGCGCGGCCACAGGACCGTCGCCTATATTGAGGAGCACTTTGCGTCGGAGAACGTCGCGTTCGTCGATCTCAAGGGAATCAATGCCGTGGACGTGATGTACTCGGAGGCGGATGCGGAAAAGGTGATCGAGCGCTTCAAGGCCGAGAAGGTCGACGCCGTGCTGCTCATCAACTGCAATTTCGGCAGCGAGGAGGTCTCCGGGCAGGTCGCGCGCGGGGTGGGCAAGCCCGTGTGCATCTGGGCGCCGCTGGACGACGAGTTCATGCCCGACGGCATGCGCTTTACCGACAGCCAATGCGGCGTCTTCGGCGTCAGCCGCCAGCTGCAGCGGTTCAACATCCCGTTCAGCTTTATCGAAAGCTGCGCGGTGGAGAGTGAGATTTTTGCAAAAGGCCTGGGGAAATTCCTGTCCGTCAGCTGCATGCTCAAAAACTTTACCGGCATGCGCATCGCGCAGGTCGGCATGCGGCCCAAGCCCTTCTGCTCGGTTATTTTCAACGAGGGGGAGCTGATGCAGCGCTTCGGGCTGCAGGTGATCCCGGTCAACCTCGCGGTCATCATCGACAAATACAACAAAATCCTTCAGGAAAGCGACGCGGAGCTGGAAAAGGGCAAGGAGCTTCTGCTCTCCCGCTACGAGATGGACGATCTCACGCCCCCGCTTCTGAAAAAAGTATACGCCTTTGTGCTCTTGTACCAATGGCTGTTTCAAACCTACAACGTGCAGGCCGTTTCCGCCGAATGCTGGACCGCCATGCAGCTGGCCGTGGGCGCGATGCCCTGCACCGCCTACAGCATCCTGGCCGACATGGGGTACGTCATCTCCTGCGAAAGCGATCTGCATGGCGTGATCAGCATGGCGCTTTTGAGCTGCGCGAGCCTGGGCACGAAAATTCCCTTCTTCGGGGAGTTCACCGTCCGCCATCCGGACAATCCCAACGGCGAGCTCCTGTGGCACTGCGGGCCGTTCGCCTACAGCCTGAAAAAGGAAGGAGCGCCCGCCAAAGAGGTGAACATGCGCCAGTGGTTCCAGGTGAAGGACGGCAGGTTCACCATCGCGCGCTTTGATCAGGACGACGGGAAATACAGCCTTCTGGCCGGCACCTGCGAATCCACGGAAGGCCCCTATACCTTCGGCACCTACCTGTGGGCGAAGTTCAAAAACCTCAGCGCCTGGGAGCGTAAGCTCGTGGATGGTCCCTACATTCACCATATGGCTGAAATCGAGGGCGATTACACGGAGGAGCTGCGCGAGTTCTGCAAATTCGTGCCCGCGCTGACGCTTGATACCGTGGCGGAATGACCGCCGGGCGAGCGGCATGGAATCAGAGCCCAATCGACGTACAATCCCTTTCCGAAGAAATTTCGGAAAGGGATTGTAGATAATTTACGGATATGGTATCATATTACTGAAATTATTCGACATTCCCGAAAGGAACGATACCCGTATGCTGACAAATCTGAACGTGGTTTTACAAATTGCCGAAACCAAAGGCTGCGCTATTCCGGCGTTCAACGTCTATAACGCCGAAACGGCGATGGGCGTGCTGGCCGCGGCGGAGGAAGCGAACGCCTGCGTGATCCTGCAGATGTACAGCCGCCTGTTTGCGGGCGGCGAGGCGGAGTTCCTGGCCCCGTCGATCCTCGCGGCCGCCCACCGCTCAAGCGTGAAGGCGGTATTCCATCTGGACCACGGCGCCAGCGACGAGGCCGTTGTCAGGGCGCTGCGCTTCGGCTGCACCGGAATTATGCGCGACGCGAGCGACCTGCCGTATGAGGATAACGTCGCGGCGACCAGGCGGGTCGCCGATATGTGCCACGCGGCGGGCGTGCCCGTGGAAGGGGAGCTTGGGCATATCGGCGTGGCGAAGGACGGCGTAAACACCGAATATACGCGGGTGGACGAAGCCGCGGACTACGTCCGGCGCACGGGCGTGGACGCGCTGGCCATCCTGGTGGGCACCGCGCACGGGCATTATAAACAGGCGCCCGTGATCGCCGTGGACCGCATCCGTGAAATCAAGGAAGCGACGGGCGTGCCGCCGGTGCTCCACGGCGGAAGCGGCGTGCCGGACGGGCAGATCCGTGCGGCCATCGAGGCCGGAATCCGCAAGATCAATTTCGGCACCGACGTCTGCTATTCGTTCCTGGACCAGGTGTTTATCACAAGCCGCGAACTGTTTGCCGTCGATCTGTTTATGAAGGAGCCCGTGCAGGCCGTCAAGCGCTTCGCGCTGGAGAAAATCCGCCTGCTGGGCGCGGAGGGCAGCAATGCATAAGTCCGCATCCGCCGACCCCGCGGAGTATCCGCAGGTCATCGGCATCGGTTCCAGCGTCTATGACGTCCTGATGGTATTGAACAGCTTTCCGGTGGAAGATACCAAGATGGAAGGCTCGGAAACCGTCGTACAGGGCGGCGGGCCGTGCGCGACCGCGCTGGTCGCCGCGGCCAAGCTGGGCGTGCCGTCCGCGTATATGGGCACCATCGGGGACGATTCGTTCGGCCGTTTCATGCTGGGCGACCTGGAAAAATGGGGCGTCGGCACCCAATATGTGCGCCGTATCGCGGACCGGGTGTCCTTCCATGCCGTGGTTCTGCTCAACAAACATAACGGCAGCCGCACCTGCGTGTGGAACCGCGGCACGGTGGAGCCGCCCAGGGAGAGCGATGTGGATTTGGACGTCCTCAGCCACGCCAAGGTGCTGCACCTGGACGGCCATATGCCGGAGGCGGCCCTGTTCGCAGTCAGGCGCTGCAAGGAGCTGGGCGTCAAGGTGAGCCACGACGCGGGCGGGATGTACCCCGGCGTGGAAAAGCTGCTGCCGTATGCGGACTACCTGATTCCGTCCGAGGAATTCGCCCTGAAGGCGACCGGCGCGGGGAACGCGCAGGACGCGGCGTACAAGCTGATGGAAACCTACCGCCCGGAGATCCTGGTCGTCACACAGGGCGTGCGCGGCGGTATCCTGCTGGACGAACAGGGCCTGCGCCGTTATGAAAGCTTCAAGGTGGACGTGATAGATTCCAACGGGTCCGGCGATACCTTCCACGGCGCGTTTATCGCGGCTCGCATCAAGGGAATGGAGGCCATGGCCGCGTGCGTATACGCAAGCGCCGCCGCGGCCATCAAGTGCACGCGCCTGGGCGCGCGTTTCGGTATGCCGACGGACGCGGAATGCAGAACGTTTTTGAAAGAAAGAGGGGTTGCGCTATGAGCCTGGTTACCATCCGCAACGAAGAACTGACGGTGGATATCGCCACGCTGGGCGCGGAACTGCAATCGATCCGGGATCAAAACGGCGTGGAAAGGCTGTGGCAGGGCGACCCGCAGTTTTGGGCCGGCCGCGCGCCCATCCTGTTTCCGGTGGCGGGCGGCTTCCGGGACGACGGGTACGAGCTGGACGGCGTTCACTACGCGATGCCCAAGCACGGCTTCGTGCGCAAGCTCGAGTGGCGTGTGGAATGCGTCGAGGGAAGCGCCGTGACGTTTCTGATGGACCAGCCCAACGAAGGGTTTCCGTTTCAGTATGCGCTACGCGCCCGCTACGCGCTGGAAGGGTTCGCGCTGCAGGTGACCTACGACGTCGCCAACCGCGGCAGCCGGGCGTTCTACTTCAGCGTCGGCGCGCACGAGGGGTATGCCACGCCGGAGGGCATTGAAGCGTATACGATCGTCTTTGACGAGGAGGAAACGCTGGAGAGGTATATTCTCGACGGCAATCTGATTTTGAGAAAGCCCGAAACCCTGGCGGAAAACACGCGGGAGCTCCCGCTCCTGTACAAGTATTTTGCCGTGGACGCGCTGGTGTTCCGCACGCTCAGGAGCCGCGGGGTCACCCTGCGAAGCAAGCTTCACAACCGCGAAATCCGCGTGGATTTTCCGCAGCACGATACCCTGATGTTCTGGACCAAACCGGGCGCGGGCTATATCTGCATCGAGCCCTGGTGCAACGCGCCGGACTTTGTGGACGCCGATCCCCGCATCGATCGCAAGCCCGGGTTTATCCGGCTCGCGCCCGGCGGCGTCGCGGCGCGCAGGCATACGATCACCGTCCGGTAGACGGATGGAAGAGGGACGATATAGGATGACGGATTTGCTCAACTCGCTCCGGGACAAAAACCCGGGCCTGCCCCTGTACCCGGTTACGGACCCGGCCTTCCGCCGATACGGCCGCGTCGCGGCGTTTGATTCGTCTTCGCTCATCGCAGCCTGCAAGCAGGCGGCCGCAATGCCCGAAAGCGGCAGCCGGTATGTGCCCTCTATGCCGGAACTGGAAGCCCTGCCGGCGTTTGAAAGCGTCCGGCGCGAGCTGCGGGGCGAAGGCGGCTGCCAGATCGGGTGCTGCTGGGGATACAACACGAAGCTCAACTGCCTGGAGTACCACCGCGCGAGCGAGCACAATATCGCCGTAAGCGATCTGGTGCTGCTGGTGGCGGCGCAGCAGGAAATGGAAGGGCCGGACCTGCCGGCCGGCAGGATCGCCGGATTTCTGGTTCCCGAAGGGACGACGGTCGAGGTGTACGCGACCACGCTGCATTTCTGCCCGTGCCAGACGGGCGGCGGCGGGTTCCGCTGTATCGTCATCCTGCCCCGCGGCACCAACCTGCCGCTGGACGGGCCGCGCCCGGAGGCCGGCGAGGGCCGTCTTTTATGGGCGAAGGATAAGTGGCTGATCGCCCACCCGGACAACGAGCCCGTCGTTCGGCGGGGCGCGTATCCGGGATTGCACGGGGAAAATATAGAGATAAAATGGTAGGGAGAGAGAACATGGAACGCAAAGCCTTTATGAGCGATATGATTCGTACGGAATTGGAAGACATCGTCGGGATCGAGAATATCTCCACCAGCGACGGAGACCGTCTGCCCTACGGCGTGGACTACTTCTGGATTCCCCGCATGTGGGCGGACCGCGGCTTGAAACCGCCCGTGCCGGATATCGTCGTGCGGCCGGGCAGCGCCCAGGAAGTCGGCAAGGTGCTGGTGGTTGCCAATTACTATAAAATACCCGTGCACATCTGGGGCGGCGGCAGCGGTTCCCAGGGCGGTGCGCTGGCGATGTCCGGCGGCCTTATGCTGGACATGAAGCGGATGGACCGCCTGATTGAGCTGGACGAGGTCAGCCACACCATCACCGCGGAAAGCGGCATGATCTTCCAGCGCCTGGAATGGCTGGCCAACGAAAAGGGCTACTCCTGCCAGCATATCCCCAGCTGCCTTACCTGCGGCACCGTCGGCGGCGCGCTGGCGCACCGGGGAATCGGCATCATGTCCACCAAGTACGGCAAGATCGACGACCAGTGCCTGTCTTTGGAGGTGGTGCTGCCAAACGGGGATATCATCCACACGCTCCCCGTGCCCAAGCATGCGGCCGGGCCGGACCTCAACCAGATTTTCATCGGCTCGGAAGGTACGCTCGGCGTGATCACCAAGGCGACTTTCAAGCTCTTTGAACAGCCCGAGAGCCGCCAGTTCCGCGCGTTTCTGTTCCCGGATATGCACAGCGGCATCATGGCGGGGCGCGATATGATGCAAAAGATCAAGCCCTCCATCCTGCGGTTTTTCGACGAGGCGGAAACCACCAGCATCGTCAAGGACGTCATCGGCTTCGCGCAGAAGGGCAATTTTATGAACCTCGCGGTCGAGGGCGCCAAAGAGATCGTGGACATCGAGATGAAGATCGTCCAGGAAATCTGCAAGAAGTGGGGCGCGCAGGACCTGGGCAGCGAATACGGTGAGAAGTGGTACAAAAACCGCATCACCTTTTTCTACCCCGGCCATATCATGGACATCCCCCAGATGTTCGGCACCATGGATACCATCGCCACCTTCAAAAACATCGAGGATATCTATTGGGCCATGAAGCACGCGGTAGAGGACAATTTCCCAAACGTCCGGTTTATCGCCCATTGCAGCCACTGGTACGAATGGGGCACGATGATTTACGACCGCTTCATTATGGACCATCCGCCGGAAGACCCGATGGAGGCCATCCGCCTGCACAACCAGATCTGGAACGCGGGCGTACGCGCCGCGATGGAGCACGGCGGCGTTATCAACGATCATCACGGCATCGGCCTGAAACTCAGCCGGCTCATGAAAGAGCAGTACGGGCCCGCCATGCAGGTGCTGCAGGGGATCAAGAAATCGCTGGACCCCAACGGCATCATGAACCCCTACAAGCTGGGACTGTAATTTGTGGTCGAAAGGAATAAGAGCCATGTATAGCGAGAAAGCCAAGAAAAACGCGGACGCATGCCGTTTCTGCTTTATGTGCCGCCATCTCTGCCCCGTGCAGCTGGCGACGGGCAAAGAGAGCAATACCCCCAGGGCGAAGGGCCTGCTGGTATCGATGTTCAACCGCGGGATGAAAATGGACGAAAGCGCCGCCGAGGTGATGTACGAGTGCCTGCTGTGCGGCGCGTGCACCGACGACTGCGTCACCGGGTTTGAGCCGCCCCTGTTTATCCGCGAGGCGCGCACGCAGGCGATTGCCGACGGGATCGCGCCCGCGTACGCAACCAGGCTGCTGGATACGCTGCTTACGACCGGCAACATTTACGGCGCGGACAAACCAAAGGCCAAGCTGGACGGCGTTCCTGAAACGGGGGGCGTGCTGATATGGCTGGGCGCCACGGCGCGGTATTCCACCCCGCGGGCCGCGGACGCGTTTTTAAGCGTTCTGAAAAAAGCGGGTGTGCCCTTCGCGGTGCTGAAAAACGAGCCGCCGTCCGGCTGCGCGCTGGGCGACCTGACGGGGTATGTGGAAGATGTGCGCCAGCAGGCGAAGCGGGCCGCGGAGGCTATCGCGGCGTCCGGCGCGAAAACGCTCGTCGTGCTGGACAGCTACGACGCCGCCTTCTTCCTGCACCAGTGCAAGGATTGGGGCATTGATTTGCCAGAAATTATTACGGCTACGAATTTCACGGACGGGCTGATCAAGGCAGGAAAATTGACACCGCGGAAAGAAAGCCTGGTCGTCACTTATCACGACGGAAGCCGGCTGGCCCGCGATCTGGAGGAGCACCAGCCCGCGCGCGACATCCTGGCCGCGATGGGCTGCGAACTGGATGAAATGTTCCAGAACCGCCGCCTGGCACGGGACTGCGGCAGCGCGCTGTTCGGCCGCTGCTTCCCGGAGCTGTCGCGCAGGATTGCCGCCGGGCGCTGGGACGACGCCAGGCGCACCAAGACGAAGGTGCTGGTCGCCGCCTGCCCGCAGAGCACGGAGGCCCTCGCCGCGGCGGCGCCGGAGGGGTACCGGTATATCGATTTGTTTGAACTGCTGGATACACGCTGCTGACGGTTTTGCGCCGTACGGCATGCGGCCTCCCGGGCCTGCATGCCGTATGGTATATTCCCGGCCGGCGCTGATGGAACCAAAGGGGAGGCGAAAGAATGCAATACCTGTTGGGCGTGGATTTCGGCGGATCGTCTTCCAAGGCGACGCTGCTTCGGGAGGACGGCACGGTCGCCGCAACCAGGAGCCGGGAATACCCCACCTACTATCCGCACAACGGCTGGGCCGAACAGGACCCGGAGGACAGCTACGACGCGTTTGTAAAAAACGTCCGCGATCTGCTCTGGGAAACGGGGATCAGGCCGGAGGATATCGCGGCGCTCGCCTTGGACGCGGCCACCCATACCGCCGTGCTTCTGGACGCGGCCGGAACGCCCGTGCGCCGCGCCATCTACTGGACGGATTCGCGCGCCGCCGAGCAGGCCGCGCGCCTGAAGGCCGAAATGGGCGGCGAGATCATGCGCGAGTGCTACAACAGCGTGTCCAGCCTCTGGACGCTTCCGCAGCTGATGTGGCTCAAGGAGCACGAGCCGGACGTCCTGCCGAAGGTCAAAAAGGTGCTGGCCGTCAAGGACTATGTCCGCTACCGACTTACCGGCGATTACGCCACGGACACGATCGATGCGATGGGCTTTCTGCTGCTGGACGCCAAGCGCAATAGCTGGTCCGAAACGCTCTGCGGGCTGGCGGGTCTGGATCCCGCCATCATGCCGCCGCTGGTGGACCCGACGCAGATCATGTCGCCCCTGACCAGACAGGCGCAGGCCGATACCGGGCTGTCGGCCAAAACCGTAGTCATCGCGGGCGCGACGGACACGGCGATGGAGGTCTATGCCGCGGGCGCGGTGCGCGTGGGGCAGGCGACGGTGAAGCTCGCAACCGCGGGGCGCATCTGCTCCGTAACGGACCACGAGGTGGTGGATCCGCGCCTGGTTACGTACCGGCACGTGGTCAAGGGCCTGTGGTACCCCGGCACGGCCACCAAAAGCTGCGCGGCGTCCAACCGCTGGTACCGGGATACGTTCGGCGGGGATTTCAAAGAGCTGGACGAACAGGCGGCGACCGTGGAGCGCGGCTGCGAGGGGCTTTTCTTCCATCCCTATCTGCAGGGCGAAATCACGCCCTACCTGGACGACCGGCTGCGCGCGAGCTTTACCGGGGCCGCGGGCTTCCACACCAAAGCGCACTTCAACCGCGCGGTGCTGGAGGGCGTCGCCTATTCCATGAAGGACTGCTATGAGACGCTCAAGGATATGGGCATCGCGCCCCAAACCGCGGTGGGCATCGGCGGCGGGATGAAAAGCGTCCTGTGGCGCCAGATCATGGCCGACATGCTGAACATTCCGCTTGCGACCGTCAAGAACATCGACAGCTCCCTGGGCAGCGCCATGCTCGCGGGCGTTGCCGTGGGCGTTTTCAGCGGCCACAGCGACGCCGTGAAGCGCTGTGTCGCGGAAGAGGGCGTAACGGCGCCCGATCCGCAGGGCGCGGCGTTTTATGCCGGGCGCTTCAAGCTCTACAAAGAGATCACGGCGGCGCTGACGCCCATTTACCATAAGCTGTAAGGATAGCCGCATGAACATCCTCGTTTGCATGAAACAGGTCCCAGACACGATGGACGTCAAGCTTTCCGGCGATTATACGCTGGAAAGGCAGTTTGTAGCGCAGGTCATGAACCCTGCCGACGAAAGCGCGCTGGAGCTGGGCCTCGCCCTGCGCGATGCGCACGGCGGCACGGTGACGGCGATCACCATGGGGCCGGAGCGTGCGGAAACCATGCTTCGGGAAGCGCTGTCGCGCGGCGCGGACCGGGGCGTGCTGCTCACCTCGCCCGCCTTCGCCGGCGCGGACACGCTGGTGACGGCCAAATGCCTCGCCGCCGCGGCGCGGAAGCTCAATGGGTTTGACCTCATCCTGTGCGGCAGGCGCGCGGCGGACGGGGAAACCGGGCAGGTGGGGCCGATGCTCGCGTCGATGCTTAGGTGCGCCTGCGTCGTCAACGCGACGGGCGCCGCCGTGGAAGGAGAGACGCTGATCGCGGAGCAGCTGACCGAGGACGGCGTCGTAACGTGGAAGGCGGGCCTGCCCGCGCTCGTCACGCTCTGCGAGTGGAGCTACAGGCTGCGCCTGCCCTCGATTGCGGGCCTGCGCGCCGCCGCGCGGGCGGAGATCACACGGCTTTCGCCCGGGGATATCGGCATGGAGGGGAAATGCGGCCTGGCCGCCTCGCCCACGCGCGTGGTGCACGTCAGCCCCCGGCCTCTGGGCCTTCGCCCCTGCCGGAAGCTGCCGCTGCAGGATGTGCTCGCGGCGCTGGAGGAGCGGGGGGTGCTGCCGTGAAGATCGCGGTCTTCTGCGAACGCCGGGGGGAAGCGGCGGGGGAACTGCTGGGAAAGGCACGGTCGCTGTCGCCGGAAGGCGTCGTCGTCGCACTGTATGAAGAGGAGACGGATACGCGCTGCTTCGCCGCCATGGGGGCCGGGGAAACCATTTGGCTCGGTCCATGTGCGGACGATTGTGCGCAGGGCGACCGGATCGCGGAGGCGCTCAGGCAACTTAAGCCCGACGCGGTTTTCTTTCCGGCCACCATACGGGGACGGTTTCTCTCCGCATGGGTGGCTGCCGGACTGGATACCGGGCTGACCGCGGACTGTACGGAGCTTTCCCTGACGGAGGACGGACTGCTCAGGCAGACGCGCACGGCCTACGGCGGCAGCCTGACGGCGGAAATCCTGTGCCGGGAAAGCCGGCCGCAGATCGCGAGCGTCCGCCCCAACGTATTTGCGCCGCCCGCGGCGTGCGATACGGCAAAGCGGCCGAAAGAAACAATATTGCGGCTTGAAGCCGTTCAGACGCTGCTGGAGCGCGCCGCGTTCACGCCCGTTGACGACGGTGTGGCCCTGCAGCAGGCGCGGGTCGTGGTGACCGGCGGCAAAGGCCTGGGCGGTAAAAAGGGCTTTGCGAAGCTCTTTACACTGGCGGAGCTTCTACACGGCGCGGTGGGCGCCACGCGCGGCGCGGTGGACGCGGGCTGGATTCCCTACGCGCATCAGGTCGGGCAAACAGGGATCGCGGTCCGTCCCAGTCTGTATCTGGCCTTCGGCGTGAGTGGGCTGGTGCAGCATATCGTCGGCATGAACGGCTCGGGCACGGTGGTGGCGGTGAATACGGACAAGAACGCGCCCATTTTCTCCTGCGCGGATTACGGCGTCGTCGCCGATTGGGAGGAGACGGCCGATACGATGATACGCTACCTCAAAGAAAGGAAGGAACATCCATGAACTACAAAAAAACCTATACCCCCAGGAACGGCTTCACGCCTCTGTGCGAGATCGGCAAATGCTCGCTCAAAGATCTGGAGTTCGGCATTCTCGAGCTGACCGGCGGCCAAAGCTATACCTATAATACCAAAGACCGGGAGGCCGCCTTCGTGATCCTCGGCGGCAAGGCGAACTTCACCGCCGGCGGCAAGGACTACGGCACGGTCGGCGCGCGGCGCAGCGTGTTTGAAAGCCCCAAGGCGGAATGCTTTTACGCGCCCCGTGGCTGCGAGGTGGAGATACGCAGCCCCGGCAATATCAAGATCGCCGTGTGCGCAACGCCCGTCGCGCAGGACAGCGAACCCCAGGCCATCCGCCAGGACTCGGTGCGCGTGATGCGGCTGGGCGTGAAGCCCTGGGAACGCGACACCAGCTTTATCGTGGACGGAACCACCAACGCAAAGAAGCTCACCATCGGCGAGGCGTACATCACCCCCGGCAACTGGGCAGGCTTCCCGCCGCATAAGCACGATACGGACACTATGCCCGCCGAGGGCGTGCTGGAGGAGATCTATTACTTCCTGTTCGATCCGCAGCAGGGCTTCGGCGTCCAGTGCCTGTATACCTCCGACGGCGAGATCGACGAAGCCTACCGCGTGAAAAGCAACGAGCTGGTTGAGTTCCCCCGCGGCTATCACACCACGGTGGGCGCGCCCGGCTACAACTCCTATTTCCTGTGGCTGATGTCCGGCGAGCACCAGGGCTTTTTCCGCAGCAGCGATCCCGATCACGCCTGGGTCGGCGCCGTGGAAAACCTGATCAAAAAGCTGTAAGCATTAGAAAAGCCAGGGCAAAAGCCCTGGCTTTTTTGTACCGGTCGTCGAAGGTCAGCGCGACCTTGACGGCCTTGCGCTGGCGTAAAAAGATCGAAGCCTTTTTCGCAGTCTTCGACCGGGAGAATATGGGTGATCATTCCCACACGTTCAGTGCTGATCGGCAGTCAGCGTAGCGTTGAGCAGCAGTGAAAAAACCTGCAGGTGATACAACGCCCGGCCGGGGAAAAGCTCCTCGATTTTGGATAACGTGTCGTTTTTCGAATGCATGATCCTGCCCGCGTCGGCGGTTTCGCTGTCGCCGTCGTATTGGCGGTCGGGGCCGGGAATTTCCCAGTTACTTGCTTCGAAGTACACATACTGTATGCCGCGTTCCATAAAGGCGGCATGATCGCTCCAATCCCCAACAGCAGGAGAAGGGTAATCGGGTTCCCTGAAACCGGGAGCCGGATTTTCAAATGTCCATGGAATGACATGGAGGTCAAGCCCAAGCTGCCAGCCGATCGCGTAGACCTTATCAAACGCGTCCAGTTCATTGACCTGTTTTTTTCTAAAATCCGCAGCGCCTCCGTGAAGATAGCAATAATCACCGCAGATGATGGAATCTATATTGATCATAAATTCCGTATTGGCGACTTCCTTATCTGTCATAGCGTCAGCATACGCGGCAGAGCCATCCAGATCGTATTCTTCAGCGCTAAAGAATACGAAAACCAACGTATGATACAGCGTATCCTCCCGGACGAGACGACAGGCAGTTTCCAGCAAAAGGGCGACTCCGGATCCGTTGTCGCCGGCGCCGTTGCCGTCGTCGACTGCGTCATAATGCGTGCCGATAATAATTTGGGCTTCTGTTTGCCCGGGCAATGTAGCAATGATGTTCTGCGCCGTTTGCTTCTTGCTGTGCTCCCCCCAGAAACTGAAATCCTGAACTTCAATCTGTTCCTGGGGATATCCTGCTTTTTTCAGTTCGCTGATAATCCATTCCTGTGCCTTAACGATATCTCTACCGCCGGCGCTGTCCCGATCTGGAAGATACTTGTCGATATACTGGAGATATATATAGGCTTGCTGTCCATACTCTCCAAAATCAACACCGGCGACTCTCTCGGTTTCAAACGCATAGGCTGTTCCAACCCATACCATCAGTACGACGATGAGAGATAGTATCCTTCGCGATATCGGTTTATGCATATTTTCCTCCTGGAATATCTGATTGAACGGTTATCAGATATATTTTAGGAAGGCGCTCTGTACAGGGTTCACAACTTAAAAATTCCTTCCCTGAAAAGAGATCCTCCGTGATATCCTCTCCTTGTGGAAAGACACCGGACAAGGAAAGCCGGAATCATGACTGCATTCTTCTTTCGATGGTTTAGCAGATTATATCACCTTGGAAACCGTTAAGCAACTAGTGTTTATGTCCTCGGACGCCGTGACAACGAATATGACAGCCATCAGTCAGTTCTATGCAATAAACGGCAAATGGTATACGCCTTCACCCAGTTTATCAGTGCAGGCAGGATCGCGCAAAAGGGGCTGCCTTTTGCACCCGTTTCATAATATGACTTCTCAGGTTTTTTGATAGCAAAGAACGCGGTTTTATATAACGTTCGGTTCTCTGTTTTATCGGTTTCCATCCGATCGTCTGGATTTGCCAAGCGTCTACCATACCACGGTGGGCGCTCCCGGCTATGATTCCTATTTCCTTTGGTCGATGCCGCGCAAGCACAACGTTCTCTTCGATTGCCCTTTTCTGAGGAATTGGGGAGGTGAATAATACCCAACGTATTTGGCAAGCTTATCGATCTGTATTCGGCAAACCTTTGAAGTAATAGACCGTATCGTCCTTGGGACGGATGTCGGTGAGCGTGCCGGTGTAGTGGCGGAGGTTCCGGGGCACGTACGGGCGGCCTTGCACGGCCTCCTCGTTGACCTCGATTCCCAGGCCCGGCTTTTCGGGTATCAGGATGTCCCCCTGCTCGAAGACCACTTCCTCGTCCGTGATATCGAAACGGAAGGAGCCGTCCGTGATCATAATCTCGTGGATGAGGAAGTTCGGCACGCACGCCGCGAGCTGCAGGATGGCGGCGTTGGAAACCGGCCCGGACGGATTGTGGAACGAGACCGGAATATGGTCCGCCTCGCACATGGCGGCGATTTTTTTGCTCTCCAGTATGCCGCCGGTATGGAAGATATCCGGCTGGGCGATGTCCAGCGCGTTTTTATACAGCGCCTCCCGGAACATGTACTTGCTGTAAATCCGCTCCCCGGCGGCGATCGGCACGTGGGAGCGCGCGTGCACGCGAGCCAGGGAATCCAGGTTGTCCGGCGGCACGGGCTCTTCCATCAGCATGGGATGGAACGGCGCGAGCTGGCGGCTCGCCTCGATGGCGGTGTACGGGTTGAAGCGCCCGTGGCATTCGATCAGCAGCTGCACATGCGGGCCGACGGCCTCGCGCACAGCGCCCACGCAGGCGACAGCCTGTTCCATCTCGTCCAAAGTAAGCGTCATATGCGCCTTGCCGAACGGGTCCCATTTCAGCGCCTTGACGCCCATCGCGACGGTCCGCTTCGCCTTTTCGGCGAAATCCTGCGGCGTACGCGCGCCCGTGAACCAGGCGTTGGCGTACATCGGCACGCGGTCGCGCACCCGCCCGCCCAGGAGGTTGCACACGGGGGCGTTATAAAACTTTCCCGCGATGTCCCACAGCGCGATCTCGATGCCGCTGAGCGCGGACAGGAACACCGGGCCGCCCTTCCAGTAGGAATCCCGGTACACCTCGAAGAGCATCTTCTCGATGTCGATGGGATTGCGCCCGACCACAAGCCGCTTCAGGTCCTCCACGCAGCCTTCCAGAGCCTTTTCGCGGGTGCCCAGGCTGGCTTCGCCCCAACCGTGCAGGCCCTCGTCGGTTTCCACCTTGACGAAGGTCCAGTTGGTGCGGAACGCGTCCATCGTCAGCGCTTTCACGTCGGTAATTTTCATGCCGTTCTTTCCTCCTTCAGCGCAGGCGGACCGCGTCCACGTGCATCCTCGCCAGCGTTTCGATCCCGGCGTAGTCATGGGCATCCAAAAGGTCCGGGCGCAGCACGGTGATCCCCGTGCCCACGGCGGCCACGCCAAGTTCCAAAAGCTTGGGGATGGTGACGGGGTTCACGCCGCCCGTGGCCATCAGCGGGATGTGGGGCAGGGGCCCCCGCAGGTTTTGGATATAGTGAAAGCCCAGGTCGTCCGCCGGAAAAAACTTGACGATGTCCGCGCCCATGTCCCAGGCGGCGCAGACCTCCGTGGCCGTGGCGGCGCCGGGAATGGAGAGCATCCCGAGCTTCTTCGTGCGCGCGACGACGCGCTCGCTGGTATTGGGCGAAATGATAAACTTCGCCCCCGCGTCAAACGCGGCCTGCGCCTCGTCGGCGTTTAGCACCGTGCCGGCGCCGATGAGCAGCCGGCCGCCGAACGCCTTGTCCAAAGCGGCAATCTTTTCCGCGTTCTCGGGGACCGGATCATTCAGCCGGTGGTCAAACGTCGTTTCCAAAAGCCGCACGCCCGCGTTGAGCAGCGCTTCCGCCGCCCGGATGAGCGTGTCCAGCGGCGTGCTGCGCGCGATGATCACCAGTTTTTCCTGCAGGATTTCCGCTTTCACGTCAATCATGGTTCCACTCCTTTTCATAGGGCAGCAGGCAGATGCTGATTCCGGAATCGACCGTCAGCTCCGTGCCGGTCACGGTGGCGTTTTCCGGTGAGGCCAGGAAATACACGGCGTTTGCGATCTCGTCGGGGCTCGATTCACGGCCCGAGGGGTATTTTTTGCGTCTTTGCTCCGTCTCTTCGGGGGTCTGCGCGGCCCAGCGGTCCGTCCAGATCGCGCCCGCGATCACGGAATTCACGCGGATTCCCTGCCCGGCCAGCTCCAGGGCGAGCGAGCGCATCATACCGCCCAGCGCAGCCTTGGATGTGGAATAGGCCACGCGACCGACGATGGAGGCGTTGGCGTGCACGCTGCTGATGAACACGATGGCGCTTCCCGCGCCCATGAGACGCGCGGCCTGCTGGCAGCAGAAAAAAGCGCCGCGCACGTTTACGTTCATGATCCGGTCCCAGTCCTCCGGCGTGGTATTATAGATATGGCAGCCGACCCCCAAATCCGCCGCGTTGGCCACGAAAACGTCCAGGCGGCCGAATGTTTCAAACGCGCGGCGGAAGGCCGCCTCAACCTGGCCCAGATCGCTTTGCTCCATCGCCAGGCCCAGAACGCGGATACCGGGAAACTCCAGCCCGATGGCCCGCGCCGCGGCCTCCGCGCTTTCCCCGCTCCGGCTGGTGAGGCAGATATCGTATCCATGGTTGGCAAAATGCCGGGCGATGGCAAAGCCGGTATTCCTCGCGGCGCCGGTTACGAACATCACACGATTCAAGCGGATCCTCTCCTTATCTGGGATTGAAGTTCAATCTACCTGTATCATAATGATCCGTGCGGAATTTGCAAGCAATTTACGGCAGGTTGGAATTATGGTATATATTTTGAAGAGTCTCCTATATGTGTTCGGAATTTGGATGATCCTATAATGAAAGCAGACGAAGGATCGTTTTGTTCGATCAACTTTATAAAAGGAGGATTCCCATGAAAAAGAGGATTGCCCTGATTCTTGTACTTTGCCTGACGCTCGGTGCGGCGACGTTCGCCGCCGCGCAGGAGGAACCCGTTACCCTCACGGTGATGCACTATATGGGCAACGAGGTGAAGATCAACGCGTTCAACGCCATTCTGGAGGGCTATATGCAGGAGCACCCGAATGTCACGTTTGATTCGCAGGCCCTGAGCCAGAACGAGTATATCACGCAGCTGCGCACGCGCGTCGGCGCGGGGGACGCCCCCGACATCATGATGGGGCAGCCCGCACAGTATACCGACATTATTGATGCGGGCTACGTGATGGACCTGAGCGGCAGCGACATGATCGCGAAGCTGGGCCTGACGGCCGCGGATATCGGCGACTGCTCCTGGAACGGCAAGGTTTACGCCCTGCCGCTGGACTTCAAAACCTACGCCGTCATCTACAACAAGGCCATCTTTGCCCAGTACGGTTTGAGCGAGCCCACAACGCAGGACGAACTGGACGCCGTGTGCAAAACGCTTTCCGATAACGGCGTCGATCCCTGGATTCGCAACTACTCCAACGTAACCTATCCCGATATCGAAATCCGTGCTATCATGTGGCCCCTGCTGATGGAAAACGGCAAGTTCGACGCCTTTGCCAAGCTCATGAGCGGTGAGGCGAAGTTCGCGGACTATCCGGAGTTCACCAAGGCGCTGGAGCTGTGGGGACGCCGTATGGAGTACAACCGTCTGGACGACATGAGCAACGACACCACGATGGCGCGCCAGGCGATGGCCGCGGGCGAAGCCGCCATGATTTACGACGGCACCTGGGCCTATGCGCAGATTCAGGGCTTCAATCCCGATCAGGAGTACGGCATGTTCGTCGTGCCGCGCGACGACGGCAAGCCCAACAGCTTCTGCGTGCAGCTGGACCAGATCTTCATGGTCAACGGTATGAGCGACCATGTGGACGAAGCGCTCAATTTCATCGCGTACCTGCTCTCGCCCGAGGTAGCGGGCCAGTGGAGCGCGGCCACGTATAACCCGTCCGTCGTTCCCGGCGTCACCGTGGATATGCCGGAGGTGATCCGCGTCGCCATGCACGCCAAGGAAACCAACAACATCGCCCACGCCGGCAACTTCACCGCGCAGCTCAGCGGCGAATACCTGACCAACTGGCGCGCCGTGCTGCAGTCCTTTGCCGCCGACCGCAGCCTGACCCCGGCGGATATCGTGGAAGAGATGCAGGCGGCGTTTGACGAGATCAACGCAAGCAAGTAACGAATACTGTCTGAACAGCTTATAATACCCGGAAACAGGCGGGTTCGTTCCGCGATACGTGCGAACCCGCCCTATTCTTTATCTTGAGGAGTGCTTGCCTTGCAAATGAGAGTCCGGCGCGCCATCCTGCCGCGCAACAGCTACAGCCGCAGCCGAAGAATCGTGTACGCGGGCTTCGTCGCGCCCGCCCTTATCCTGTACCTGCTGACGGTGGTATTGCCGTTTTTCCAGGGGATTCCCTACTCGCTGACCAACTGGAATCTGGTATCGTCCCAATCGGAATTCGTGGGGCTGAAAAACTATGTCAACCTGTTCAATTCCTCAGTTTTCTGGAAATCCATCGGGAACACGTTCCAGTTCACGCTGTATTACGTCGTGCTGTCCAACGTGATCGGGCTTTTGATCGCCCTGCTGATCCAGAAATCGACCCGAATCAACAATATAAGCCGGACTCTGGTTTTCATGCCCTACGTCATCAGCATGCTGACCGCGGCTTTTGTGTGGAAATATATCTTCAACACCGTGTATTCGCCCCTGTTCAACGTCCCCAGCCCCCTGGGCGTCAAATCGCAGGCGATGTTCGGCATCGCGGTGATCTCCGTTTGGCGCACCAGCGGATACTGCATGCTGATTTATATCGCCGCGCTGCAGGGCGTCCCGCAGGAATACTACGAGGCCGCGAGCGTGGAGGGCGCGAACGGCATTCAGAAGTTCTTTACGATCACGGCGCCGCTCATCCTCCCCGCGTTTTCGGTGAACGTCTCCCTGCTGCTGGCGTGGGGGCTGAAGGTGTTTGATTCCGTCATGGCTACGACGTACGGCGGCCCCGGCCGGAACACGACGCTGACGATGGCCATGTTTATCTACAACAATATTTTCGGCAACAGCAAAGCCGGATACGGGCAGGCGGCAGCGGTGATCATGACCGTGATCCTGCTGGTGATCTCCTTTCTGATCTCCAAATTCTTCCGTTCGAAGGGAGTGGATGCGTAATGACCAGCGTACGGCTGTCCCCGCCGCCCGTTAGGCGGGTCCTTGCTCAGGCGCCGGAAAGCGGCGGCCGGGCTGCGGATCTTCGCGGTGATCGTGATTACGCTTTTGTTTGTGTCCCCGCTGTATATCAGCTTCGTCTACGCTTTGAAAACCCCGGCGGAAATGGGCACGGGCACCCCGCTTGCCCTGCCGGACAGCCTGTATCTGGGGAATTTCCGGGACGTGATCGTGGAGAACCGGGACTTTCAGACGGGCTTTGTCAACAGCCTGATCACAACCTCGGCGATCGTCCTGATCCTGACCGTAATCACGCCGATGGCTTCCTACGTGCTTGCAAGGAGCCGCCATAAAGCATATAATCTGATCTACTACATCTTCCTGATGGGTATACTGATCCCGTTTCAGTGCATTATGTTCCCGACCTACGTGAACCTGAAGTCCATCGGGCTGATGAACTCGCTGCCGGGCTTTATCATCGTCCGGACCGGATTTCAGATCGGCATCTGCGTCCTGATCACCACGGATTTCGTGCGCACCGTTCCGGCCGAGCTCGAGGAAGCGGCCAATATCGACGGCGCCTCGATCTTTTCCACGTTCTGGCGCGTGGTCTTCCCGCTGATGAAGCCGATCAACGTCACGATGCTGGTGCTCAACACGCTGTTTTCCTGGAACGATTTTTACGTTTCCGTAACCATTCTCCAGTCCTCCCAGTACCGGACCCTCCCGCTCGCGCAGTTTGTATACCGCAGCGAATCCGGCGTGGATGTAAACCTTGCGTTCGCCTTCTTCACGCTGTGTATGATCCCGGTGCTGGTTTTATACCTGTTCGCGCAGCGCTATATCGTCAGCGGCATTATGTCGGGGGCCGTCAAAGGATGATGGGATAAGTTGGCAGTCTATTCGGTAGCGATCATGGATGATAACCGCGCGACGGCGGATATGCTCGCCACCGCCATCGCGTGGGATTCTTTGCGCTGCGCCGTCGTGGGCGTGGCGTACGACGGCGTAAGCGGCCGCGCGCTGATTATCCAGAAGAAGCCGGATATTGTGATCGCCGATATCCGCATGCCCGGCATGGACGGGCTGCAGATGGTTGAGCTGACGCGCAGGGTATCCCCCAAAACAAAGGTCATCTACATCAGCGCGTACGACGATTTCCATTACGCGAAAAAGGCGCTGGACCTGCGGGCCTATCATTATATGCTTAAACCCTTTGACAACGAGAAGCTCATCCGGGTCGTGCAGCGCATCATCGAGGAAACGGAAGCGCCGGAGGGTCCCGCGCCGGAAAAAATCGAGGGCGGCTCGCTGATCACCTCCCGGATTCTTGACTATATCCGGGACAATCCCGGCGAGCAGCTTTCCCTGCAGGCGCTGGCCCGGCACTTTGAGCTGACGCCTTCCTATATCTCAACCCTGATCAAAAAAAACTCCGGCAAGAATTACCTGGAATGGGTGATCGAGTCGCGCCTGTCGCTGGCCAAGCGGCTTTTGCGGGACCCGAATTACCGGATTGAGGAAATCGCGTCCGTCGTCGGCTATAAAAACTACATTTCGTTTTATCACGTATTTGTGAAAAACACGGGCGTTTCCCCCCGGGATTACCGCAACGGATCGGAGACCAACGCATGAAACTCCGCGTTAAAATACTGCTGACCTATCTGGCCGCGGCCAGCATGGTACTGCTGATGATCGCCGTGTATGCGGGCACGATCCTCAGGCAAACCTTGCTTACGGACAAAACCGAGGAATACAATACGTACACCCGGCAGCTTTGCTCCAGCACGAAACTGGTGACGGCGGATATGGAGCAGAGCTTTTTTAACCTGTACCAGAGCGTCGCGCTGGCTGAAACCCTGGACGCGAAGACGACGGAGCAGAGGAAACGCCTGGAGATCGAACAGGACCTGCGCAACATGTGCCAGAACAATTCCTACTTCACCAGCATGCTGGCCGTCGATCTCGCGGGGACGATGTATTTCGGCACCAGCAGCGTCATCGAAAGGCCGGAGCCGATCATCAGCCTGGTGGAAAGCCGCATGGACGAGCTCAACGCATATTTCAGCCTCTGGTTTGCCGGCGACGACGGCGAGGTCTACCTGAAAAAAACGGTTTCCGATATCACGCCCCTGCAGTTTACAGGGTTTCTGGTGGCGCATGTGGACGGCGCGCAGCTGAAATCCACACTCGGGCTGGACGGGGATATCGACGGCGCGGCGGGTGTGCTGACAAAACAATGGACCGTCGTGCTGCAAACCGGGGGCCTGACGGAAGACCGGATGGAAGCGGTGCGGGAAGCCATCGGGGATACCTATCTGCCGGTCAGCCGGGAAATCAAAATCGACGGAAAAGCGTATTGGCTGACGGTCAGCTCGGACAGCCGTTACGGGTGGCATATCGTCCATTTGGTTTCGTTTACGGAAATGCTGGCGCTGTCCCGTTCCATTGCCCGGGCCTGTGTGATCTGCGGCGCGATCGCCGCGGTGATTGCCATGCTCCTGGGCGCGATGATTACCCATTCCCTGACCGGCAATGTCAAGCGCCTGCTCGCGGCGATGACGGAGGTCAGCTCCGGCAACTTCGAAGAGAAAATAGATGTGCGGGGGCACGACGAGATCGGCGAACTGGCGGACCGCTTCCGGTGGATGCAGGGCAGGCTTCGGGAAACCACAAAGCAGATGGTGCAGCGCGCCACCGAGAAGCAGCAGGCGGAGTACGAGATGCTGGAGCTCAAATACCGCTCGCTCCAATCCCAGATCAGCCCGCATTTTATCTGCAATATCCTCTCCTCGATCAACTCCCAGGCCCTGATGGGCAACTGGAACGAAATCAGCCAGCTATCCGTCAGCGCCAGCCAGTATCTGCGGGACAATATGAACGGGGTGGAGAACAAATTCACTAGCCTCCGGGCTGAAATCCGCTATGTCCAGGAATACATCTCCATCTACCGCGCCATCTACGGCGACGAAAACGTGCTGGCCATCGACATCGAGGACTCCCTGCTGGACGGACGGGTTCCCAATATGCTGCTGCAGCCGCTGGTGGAGAACGCCCTGGTGCACGGCGGCAACGAAAAGTCCAGGAACATCCGTATTTCCGCATGCCGCGGCGGCGGCAGGCTGACGATATCCGTCACGGACAACGGCGGCACCATCAGCCCGCAGGTGATCGACGCGATTCAAAGGGCCAGCATCAACCCGACGCTGACCCGGAAGATGAAAGGGTTCGGCCTGCGCTGCGTGCTGCAGCGGCTCCGCCTGCTGTATGGCGACGACCAGCACCTGACGATCCGGTGCGACCGGGGCCGGGAAAGCCGCATTCAAATCGATATCCCCTGGGAATGCTACATGACGAAGGAGAAGACGCTGTGATGGATTTCCTGATCGGAACGCTGACCCGCCTGGGCGGGCCGGGGATCGCGCGGGTGCGCCTGCATCAAAACAACCTCGCCCTATTATGGCAGGACGGCGGTTATGCGGACCCGAGCTGGCTGTCGGCCGGGCCTGGCGGGCTGGTGTACGCAACAAGCAGCGATATGCCGGAGCCGGAGAAGGGCTGCGTAAGCGAACTCGAGGTAACGCCCGCCGGTCTGCGGCTTTTAGGCAGGCAGCCGACCGGCGGAAACGCGCCCTGCCATATCGGGGTCTCGCCTGACGGACGGTTTTTGCTCGTGTCCAACTACATGTCGGGGTCGCTCGCGGTGTTTGAGCTGCGGGGAGGGCGTCTAGCGCCCCGTATCCAGCTGATACAGCATCAGGGAAGCAGTGCGCATCCCGTACGGCAAACGTCGCCGCACGTCCATCAGGCGGCTTATATTTCGCATCTGCCGGGCATGGTCTGCGTGGCGGACCTGGGCATCGACGCGCTGGTCGTCTACGGACAGGACCGGGAAACCGGACGGCTGTCCGAGCGCTACCGGGTTGCGCTGCCGCCGGGGGAAGGCCCGCGCCACCTTGCGTACGGGCCGGACGGTACGGGCTGGCTGGCCACGGAGCTGGGCAATAAACTCTACCGTGTGGATTTCCGCACGGATACGGGAAGCCTGTACGGCGGCGTTTCCACGCTGGAGGACGGGGAACGCCCAAGCACGGCGGCCGCGATCAAACTGAGCGCGGACGCTAAGTACGCCTATGTGTCCAACCGCGGGGAGGACAGCATCGCCGTGTTCTCGCTGTTCCCTTTGCGCAGGGAAACCGTCTGGCGCAACGTGGGGAAAACGCCGCGCGATTTTGCGCCGCTGCCGGAAAACGGGGCGCTGGTCGCCTGCCAGGGGGAAGGATTGAACCTTCTGCGGGACGGACGGATCGCCGCGTCGCTTCCGATGCCCGGCAGTGTGTGCGTGCTGCCGCTGCCCTGACCGTCGGGCGCCGCATTCGTCCGGGGGAGCCGTTCGCTCCCCTGTAAACGCAAGGCCGAATCGAATTTCGAATACCTGATATTCCAACGGGATTCTACGGGCACAATCCGCCCGTTTCCTTGAATCAACCTCCTTGATTATGGTAAAATAGGGGAAGACGCGCTGCACTGCAAGGAGGTACGAACGATGAAAATGATCAAGGATAAACAGCTGCTCATAGGGGCGGATTTTGCGGGCTATCCCCTGAAGGAAGCCGTGTGCGACCACCTGCGGAAGAAGGGCTGGGAGATAACTGACGTCGGCGTGACGGACCCGACCGTGGAGGATACGGACCTGATGTTTCACAGGGTCGGCCTGCGCGTGGGGGCGATGATCGCCGAACGCGAGTTTGAGCGCGCGCTGATCTTTTGCGGCACCGGCATGGGCATCCATATCGCGGCGAGCAAATGCCCGCACGTGTTCGCCGGCGTGGTGGAAAGCGTGCCCGCCGCGCTGCGCGCCATCACGGGCAACGGCGTGAATGTGCTGGCGATGGGCGCGTTCTACGTCGCGCCGCAGATGGGCTGCGATATCGCGGACGCGTATCTGGGCGCGGAGCTGGGAAGCGGCTACGAGTGGTGGCATAATTTTTACGAGTTCCACAAGCTCTCCATCGACGAGCTGGACGCCTTCGACTTTGAGGAATATAAAAAGAACGGGTTCAAGCTCAAGCATCTGGGCGACTTCGACATCAAACTCGAGGTCAAGCCGGAGGACGACCAGCCTTCGCCGATGCACTGCTGAAAACCCATATCACGTATGACAAAGGCCGCGCTTTGCGCGGCCTTTGGTATTTTCTTTTCTGCGCTTCTACGCTTTAGGCCGGATGACTCCTTTTGTCAGGATCACGCAGGCGTACAGCGCGCTTTCGCCTGTCTGGATGGTGGCGTACGCTTTTTTGCTGCGCTCGTAAAAAGCAAACCGCTCTTCAAATCCGATCTTCACGCCGGGTTCGTACCGGTTAACCGTCTTTCGAAACTCGCTCCAGATCGGCGGATCGCCCGGCAAACTGCCTGGCACGACCTGCATCAGCGTGACGGGTGCCTCCACGAATTCATCCAGCGGCAGCACCTGCAAAATCGCGTCCAGCAGCTCGTTGGCGCCGTGCCCGTCCGCGCGGATGCAGCGCTTGCCCATCGAATCGGCGGGAAAGTTCCCGTCCCCGATTACGATCTCGTCCCCGTGGCCCATGGCCGCCAGCACGCGCAGAAGATCGGGGGATAGCAAGGTGGAGATTCCTTTCAGCATCGAAAACGCCTCCCAAAGAATTCCGTCAGGATGAAAGTCCGCCGTCCAGCGAAATCTTCCTTCGATGCCGGAACAGCCGGATATTGTTGTCGGAAAAATAGTTGAGCACCATCACCAGCAGCAGCACGCCGCCCCAGATCAGCGAGATGTAATAGCTGGAGACCTTCGGAAAGCGGTTCAGCCCGGTTTCCAGCATCTTGAGCAGGATGGTCGCAAGCACCACGCCGGAAATCCTGCCGCTGCCCCCGATCGGGTTCACGCCGCCCAGCACCACGATCAGCACGCACTGCAGCGTGTACACCGTGCCGTAGTCGGCGCGCGCGGAATTGTAGTTCGCGAGCATGATCATGCCGCCCAGCGCCGCGCACATGCCAGAGAGCATATACGTTTTGATCAGCAGGCGGTCGATCTTGAGCCCCGAGAATTTCGCGGCCGTCGCCGACGTTCCCAGCATGTAGAGCTTCGTGCCGTAGGTCGTGCGCATGAGTAAAAACCAGATAGCAAGCGCGACGCCTGCGAAGAAGAGCAGCTGCACCGGAACCACGCCGAAGAGTTTGGAATTGATGGTCAGCGCGTACACCCGCGCCAGCTTGCTGACGGCCTTGCCGTTGGTGATCACGATGCTTACTCCCGTGAACAGCTCGCTGGTGCCAAGCGTGGCCAGGATCGGCGGAATATGCACCTTGGAGACCAGAAACCCGTTGAAAGCCCCGGCCGCCGCGCCGATCCCCAACGCGAGCACGAAGGAGAGCGGAATGACGTAGAAGGCAAGCCCGCCGTCCGGGAGCTCCATGTTTTTCATCAGGAGGGCCATTAATATCGAGGTCAGGTTCGCCACGCCGACCACCGACAGGTCGATGCCGCCGGTGAGCATGCACAGCATGATTCCCAGGGCCATCAGCCCGAACTCCGGAAACTGGGACGCCATGGTCTGGAAGTTGATCGGCGTGTAGAACTTCTCAAACTTGGTCAGCGCCATGAACGCGGACCAGGCGACAATCATCAGAATGATGCGGAACAGGTGCTTGTCCTTCCCATAAATTCTGCCCAGGAAGGACTGGTTCAGGTTCCTTTGCACTTAGCCCACCTCCCTGGAAAGCTTGCGGCTGCGGTGGATGGAGTTCGCGCGATATACCTGCATGGCGCTCACCCCGATGCCGATGATGATCAGCGCGCCGACGAACACGCTTTTCCATATCGTCGGTACGCCGATTAAAATCATGGAGTTTTCCACCACGACGATCAGCAGCGTCCCCAGCATACAGCCCGTCAGTGTTCCCGCGCCGCCGGTGATCGCCGTGCCGCCCAGCACCACGCCCGCGATGATGTTCATCTCCATCCCCAGCATGTTGGTGGGGTGCATCTGCGTCATCATGCAGGTGCGCATCAGCCCGGCGAGGCTGGACACCACGCCGACGAACACATACAGCCAGAACTTGGTCCACTTTACGCTGAACCCCGCGCGCAGGGCGCTTACGGCGTTGCCGCCGATGGCGTAGATGCCGCGGCCGAACATCGTTTTGCGCAGGATGAACCACGCGACGATCAGCAGCACGAGAAACACGAGGATCGACGAGTGCATCCTGGACGTGAGGCCCGACTCCGCGTTGGTCGCCACAAACAGCGCGGAGGTGCCGAAGTCCTTCATGCCGGGCGGGATCACCGCCAACTGGACGGATTTGAGCGTCCCCTGCATAAACCCTTTGAACACGCTGGCCGAACCGAGCGTCACGATCAGCGCGGGAAGGCCGAGGTAGCCGATAAAAAACCCGTTGAACGCGCCCAGCACCCCGCCGAGGACGACCGCCATCAGGATCGGCAGCCATATGCCGCCCTGGTAATCGGCGTCCAGCAGCAGCCTGGTGATCGCGTACGAGCTTAAGGACGCCAGGGCAGGGAACGATACGTCGATGCCGCCGGAGATGATCACCATAAAGGTGCCGATGGCAAAGATGCCGGAAACCACCATCGCCGACAGAATATCCACGATATTGTTCGGCGTGAAAAATTGCCTGGACCGCACCTCGATGAGCAGGAACAGCACGAACAGCACGATGGCGATATACGATTCGTTCCGCTGCGAAAGTTTCCTGAGCGTTTTGTGCAATGTAATCCCTCCGTTTGTATGGCTGCGGGCGATGGGATGTCCCGGGGCGGCGGGGCCGTGAAAAAATCAGAGCATATAGGAAAGCACGCTCTGCTCGGTCGATTCGCCCGGCGTGAGCATCGCCGCTACGCGGCCCTCCTTGAGCACCATGAGGCTGGAGCAGTTCACCAGCATCTCCGGCAGGTCGTCCGAGATGATGATGATGGCCATGCCCTCGTCCGCGAGCGACTGCAGGATCGCGTGGATATCGTGCTTGGAACCGATGTCCACCCCGACGGTCGGGCCGTTTAAAACCAGCACGTCCAGGTTGCACGCCAGCCACTTGGCCAGCACCACGCGCTGCTGGTTTCCGCCCGACAGCGTGGAGCACGCGTTGTCCGGGTTGGGCGTGGCGATGGTCATGCGCGCCACCCAGCGGTTGACCTCCTCCTGCCGTTTGTCGCGCTGTACCACATGCAGGTTGTTTGCCAAACGGTCGATTTCCGAAACGATCACGTTATCGGCGATCGACCGAGGCAGGAACAGTCCCTCGCTCAGGCGGTCCTCGGGCACGTAGCCGATCCTGTGGAAGATCGCGTCCTCCGGATCTTTGAGCCGGATCGGCTTGCCGTCCTTGAGCAGCGTGCCGCTGTCTGCGCGGTGGACGCCGAACAGCGAAAGCGCCAGCTCCGTCCGCCCGGAATCCAGCAGCCCCGTGATGCCCAAAATCTCACCCCGGCGCAGCTGAAAGCTGACGTCCTGGTAACAGCCGGCCAGCGACAAATTCCGCGCTTCGAAGATCGGCTGCTCGGAAATGTGCTGGGGAACGAAGCTCTTTTTTTCGAATTTGCGCCCCGTCATATAGAAGGTGAATTTTTTATCGTCCAGATCGGCGGTGTTGCCGGAGATCACCAGCTCGCCGCTTCGTAAAATCGTAAACCGCTCGGAAATTTCAAACACCTCGTTGAGCTTGTGGCTGACGAAGAGAATGGAAATCCCCTGCTCTTTCAGCTTGAGGATGATTTGGAACAGCGCCCGCACTTCCTTTTTGGTCAGCGCGGTGGTCGGCTCATCCATGATGATCAGGCGCGCGTTGAACATCAGCGCGCGGCAGATGGCGACCAGCTGCTTCTCGGCTACCGAAAGCGTGCCCACCAGCCGGTCCAGGTCCACCTTGAAATTGATTTTCGCGATCGCCTCCTCGGCGATTTTCTTCATCCGCTTGCGGTTGACCAGCTTATGGCCGTCGGCCAGCTCGCTGTTGAGGGCGAGGTTTTCCATGACCGTCAGGTTATGAAATACGGAAAAGTCCTGATAAATCACCTGGATGCCGCTGTTGATGGCTTCGCGCGGGGAGATGCGCTTATACACTTTGCCGGCAAACTCCACCGTTCCGGCATCCTGCTGGTACACCCCGGAAATGATTTTGATCAGCGTGGATTTGCCGCAGCCGTTTTCCCCCGCGAGGCAATGGATTTCCCCGGGGGCGATCTCCAGCGATACGTTTTTCAACGCCTGTACCCCGGCAAAAGCTTTGGAAATCGCCTCCGCTTTGAGCAATGGCTGGGTCATTATCGGTACCTCCCGAGCGCTTTAAGCGCAGTCTTGGTTTCACAGGAAGCTCTGCCGATTCCGAAGAATCGGCAGAGCACTCGTCGGTCAGCTTTAGGTTAAGTATAGCTTAGAATCCGAAGCTGTCAACGTTTTCGGCGTTGATCACGATCCAGCCCTGGCCTTCCAGAACCTTATCGCTGCCTTCCTTGAACATCAGCTCGCTGTAGCCGGTCACGCCCAGATCCACGGGCTCGACAATTTCCTTGCCCGCGAGCACCTGCTCGGCCAGCGCGACCATCGCCTGGCCCGCAAGCGCGGGATCCCACAGCGTCAGGGACTGCACGGCGCCGCTCTTTAAGAGTTCGGCGTTATCGGCGGGCATGCCGGTGCCGGCGGTGAACACCTTGCCGGAGAGGCCCAGCTCGGCGATCGCGCGGGCGATACCGGGAGCGTCGTAGGAGGAGGTGCCCATGATGCCCTTGAGGTCGGGATACTTTTTGAACAGTTCCTTGGCCACGTTGTAGGCGACATCGCCGTTGTCCTCGGACTCAACGCGGGGCTCGGCTTCCAGCAGCGTCATGTTGGGATAGGTTTCGGTGGCGTACTTCACGCCGCCGTCCGCCCACTCGTTGTGGGAGGCGTTGGTCACGTGCGCGACCATGGTGGTGTACAGGCCTTCGTAGTTCATGGCCCTGGCGAGGTTTTCCATGATGAACGCGCCGTACGCTTCGTTGTTGAAGGCCTCGATATCATAGTCCACGTTTTCAAGCGATGCGCCTTCGTGGGCGATCACCACGATGCCGGCGGCCATCGCCTGCTGGAGCACCGGCTCCAGGGATTCGGGATCGACGGGAACCACACAGATGGCGTCAACGCCCTGTGCGATCAAATCCTGCACCAACTGCGCCTGCAAGGTCGCGTCGATCTCAGGGGTGCCGCGCTGGTAGATCGTGTTCTCCGTGTGCGCCGCCGCATATTCGTTAACACCGACTTCCATGCGGACGAACCAGGGGTTGGATGCGTCCTTGGGGACCACGACGATTTCCCATCCTTCAGCGAATACCGCCGTGACGGAGAATAGTAACAGGGATGCAAGTACCAAAGCAACCAGTTTCTTCATGATTATGCCCTCCATATTTTATATTTCACCCGCTGGTGCGGGCGAGGAGACAAAGTAGTTACGCCCCGCGGCGTCTGGTAGAGCTGCGGATGATGACGTCGCAGTCGATCACGGCCTTTGGCTGGGCGTCGATATGCCCGATCAGGTTCAGGATCATCTGCGTGGCGATGTCCGCGACCGCTTCCAGGTCCTGCTTCACGGTGGTAATCGGCACGGACGAGATCCGCGAGTAAATCAAATCGTCGTACCCGGCTACGGCGATATCCCCGGGCACCTTCCATCCGCTTGCGTTCAGCGCGTTGATCACGCCCAGCGCCATCATATCGTTCACGCAGGCGATCGCGTCCATCTCCGGCGCTCCCTGCGTCCCAATCCGCGAAAGCGCGCTCGCGTAGTCTACCTCCTCCAGCTGTATGACGTTTTCATACCGGAGGCCGAGGGCCCGCAGCTCGTCGCGGTAGCCCATCTCGCGCTGGTCCATGCAATACACGCCGGACGGCCCGGTCATCATGGCGATTTTCCGGCATCCCTCGCCGTGCAGGAGGCGCACCATCTTGCGCATGCCGCTGTACAGGTCGCACATCACGTACGGCCTTTGCACCCCCGGGTACAGGGAGGTGACGTACACCATCGGAATCCCCGCCGCTTCCAGCGTGAGCAGATAACTGACGTCCTCGTTGGGCTTGTTGAGCGGAACCAGAAGGACGCCGTCCATCCGGTTTTCGATCATCTCCTGCACGATCCGCTTTTCGCGCTTGCGGGAGTTCTCGCTGATGGAGATGAACAGGCCGTACCCGCTGTTGCGCAGCACGCGCGAGATAAAGCTGACCAGGGAAGCGTAATACACGTTCTCAATATCGGGAACGATCAGACCGATCATGTTGCTCTTGCGCATCGCGAGCTTGCGCGCGTGCGGGTTGGGGGAGTAGCCCATTTCGGCGGCGACCTGCATAATCAAATTGCGGGTATTCAGGTTCACCTTATCGCTCCCGTTGAGGGCCAGCGATACCGTGGATTTGGACATTCCCACGCGTTTCGCGACGTCTTCCAGCCTGATATCCATTGCGCTCCTCTTATTTCAACCGGTTGAAATTCTGACGATGCAACGTTTTGCCCAGGGTGTTTTCTGTTTCCGGCGGTGTTTTCTATTGCATGTTATATACTATTTAGCGAATTTCAACCGCTTCGATATGTTAGATTGTAACAATAGATTTCCGCCTTGTCAATCGTTTTGGCGGAAATTCAAGAAGATTTAACATTCGGTTTTCGTTCGGCAGCGCGCCGCCGCCGTTCCAATCCGGGTCCGGGAAGGGCCCTGCGATGAATCCCGTTATTCGGCTTTAATCTCCCAATCCTCGGCGTTGTATATCGTCTGGCCGGGGATGATGCTCTGCTCCACGCCGTAGCTTTCCATCTCGGCCATCCAGTTGTCCTGGCCGACGAAAACGGCCAGATTGCAACCGTCCAGCGGATAGCGGGCGTTTTTTTCATAGGAGGAAGTCTTGGTGAAGGTGATGCCCTTCTCCGGCCACGTCATCTGCACGACACCCTTTGGCGCGCAGACGCAGCGTTTACAAAGCGTACCCCTGGGCGTGATGACCATATCGTCGCCCTCAAAGCGCACCTGCGGGTCGTCCAGCCGCTGTGTGTTGCCCGCGAACACCCGTGGGACAACGATCCTGACGATGTCCCACGCCGCGCCGTCCTCCCCGAGGGGAATGCGCAGCACCTTGCCGTCCGGGTTGATGCACGTGGGCGACCATACGCCGCCGGAGTAGATCATGCTTCCGGCGTTTTTGATAAAGCTGGTCACCCGGTATCTGCCCTGCGCAAGCCATTCGATCCGCATGCCGCGCTCCAGCCGGTGCTGCGGATGGACGGGCGCGGTGACCGTGATTCCGTTGTCGAATGTTTCCACCATGCATTCGGCGTTGTCGTCCAGGTAAGTATCTTCTGATTCGTCCGCCATCGGGCGGGTGAGCCACACGCGGTGTCCGCCCATCAGCCGCCAGGAGCCGCGGGCGGCGCCGTCCTTGTTCCAATATAGGATGTTTTCGCCGTCCCGCCCGCCAAGGAAGGCGATACGGGGGCCGCACTGGGTGACGACGACCATGCGCCAGCGGCCGTCCGTGATTTCGCGGGCCCGGAGCCCGTCGAACAATATCTCTTTGATCTGCATAGGCTTTGCCGCCTTACAAAGAAAGCGCGTAAATCGCTTTGGCGTCTTCGCGGGTGATCGGCGGGATGGAAGCCAGGGTGCCGTCCGCGCCGAAGGAGACGTCCACCACGCCTTGGGTGAGGGCGTCCAGATCGCTTTCCTTCACGCCGAACTGGCTGATGCGCGTCTGCACGCCCGCCGCCCGGATATAGGCTTCAAACGCTTCCGCCGCTTTGTTTAAATCGTCCGTGCCGAACAGTTCCCGGGCGAAGAGGACGAAGCGCCCGTTCTGCTGTTTTGCCGCGAAATAGCGCATCCATGCCAGCATCATGCAGGAAAGCGTCGCGCCGTGCGTCGCCTGGAAATGCGAGGAAAGCACGTGCCCCATCTGGTGCATCGGCGTCCAGCCCTGCACGCCGCAGGTCAGCCAGCCGTTCAGCCCCACGGTGGCCGCGAACTGCATCATGCCGCGCAGCTGCACGTCGCCGGGCGCGGCGAGCACTTTAGGCAGGCCGTTATACAGGGCGCGGATCACGCCCAGCTGCATCTGGTCCTGCAAGTCGATGTTGCCGAAGGTCCTTTCATCGCTGAAGAAGAAGGGCTCCACCGCGTGGCTGATCGCGTCGATCGCGCCGCAGGCCGTCTGGTAGGCGGGCAGGGTCAACGTAAGCTCGGGATCGAGGATGGAAACCCTGGCGTACAGGCAGGCTGGCTCCCATACGTAGCTCTTGCGCATCGTCGCGTCGTCGGTGATCACGGCCGTGGGGTTCATCTCGCTGGCGGTCGCGGGCAGCGTGGGCAGCATCACCATGGGCAGGGCCTCTTGGGGCGGTATCTGCTCGTCCGTGCTGTGGCTGAACTTGATCATGCGATTGAGGTCGTGCGGATAGAGCATGCCTGCGGCGACGACCTTGGCCAGGTCCATCGCGGAGCCTCCGCCTACGCCGATCACCACGTCCGCCCGCGCCTGCTTGCCCAGCGCGACCGCCCTGCGGGCTTCGCTCAATTTGGGGTTGGCGGTCGCAACGAAGCAATCTGTATACGCCACGCCGCTTTGTGCAAGCGACCGGTGAATGCGCTCGAACAGGTCCCCGTAGAAATCCACCACGGAATAGCTGACGATCAGCGCACGTTTGCCGTACGCCCTGACGGCTTCCCCGATGCGCTTTGTTTCCCCCGCGCCGAAGATCACCTTGACCGGATTGTACAGTTCAAAGTTATTCATACTTCATCTTGCTTCCTTTCGGTACGATTTTTCTGCGGTACATCGTCACCACGGCGACGCCCATAATTAAAAGCAGACCCTTGATGACCTGGCCGACGGCAAAGCCGGAGCCGATCATCGTCAGCCCGCTGGTCAGGGCGCTCAATACCAGCGCGCCGATAAACGTGCCCACGACGTTCGCCTTGCCCAGCTTCAGCGCCATAGCGCCCAGGAACACGATGGTAAAGCCGTTTAGGAAAAAGGAGGAACCCATGCTCGGCTGCCCGGATTTGTACACGGTCAGCACGTAAATCAGCCCGCCGAAGGCGGCGAAGAAGCTGGAGAGGATGAACGTGGCCGAAAGCACGCGCTTGGACTTGATGCCCGCCTCGGTCACGGCCTGCTTGTTTTCCGCCAGCGCGTACACGTACTGGCCGTACTTGGTTTTCTCCTGCACGACGAAGGCGACGCAGTAGAGCGCGAGCGCGATCACGAATACGATCGGGAATCCGAGAACCTTCTGCGAGAAGAACTTGTAAAGCCCCACCGAGTTGAGCCCCCGGATGGAGAGCACCGAGCCGCCGAACAGGATGTTGGCGACGGCGCCCGCGATGGTGGAGACGGCGATGGTGGTGATCAGCGAATGATAGCGGAACTGCGCCACCAGCACGCTGGTGACCGCGCCGAAGCCGATCCCGGACAGCAGGCTCAGCGCGAAGGCGAGCATGGGGTCCATTTTGGCGTTGAGCATCACCGCGAACAGCATGCTGGCGCAGCTCGCCACTTCGGGGAAGGAGGCGTCCATCTCGTTGGCGCCGATCACCCACGTGAGCCCCAGCACCATGATGGCGATGGACCCCGCGGATTTGAGGATGTTCATCATGTTGTACGCGCCGAAGAACGACGGCCCGATGGCGACGCTGAAGATCCCCAGCACCAGCAGCAGCACGCCCACCAGGGCGAACTCCATGCGAAAAACTTTCCGAAGCGCTTTTTTCATCGGGAGTTCGCCTCCTTCGCGGGCGCAATCGGCGCGGACTTTTTTTCTTTGACCACGATCTTGGAAAGCATAATGGCGATGATCAGCACGATGCCGGTCACGAGGTTTGACCAGAAGTAGGGGATATTGATGGAGGTGAACCCGGTGGCGATGGAGGTGACCAGCAGCGCGCCCAGGAACGTGCCGATCACGCAGGGGCGCTTGAACACGGACATGCCGATGTACACCGCCGTGAAGCAGGGCATCAGCAGGTTCATGCCGATTTTCACGTTGCCGTATCCCTGCTTGGCCGTCATGATGGTGGAGGCGACCGCCGCCAGCGTGCCGCAGATGACGTAGGCCAGAATGATCATGCGGTTCACGTCGATGCCGCTCAGATACGCCGCCTTTTCCGTCGCGCCGATGGCGTAGAAGCTGCGCCCGAACTGCGACCGCTCCAGCAAATAGTAGGTTACGAGGATCACCAGCGCCATCACATATACCGGCAGCGGAATGCTGAAAATCAGGAACTGCGACCAGTAATGGGTCTTGGCTTCGATGAAGTTCTTCATGATGAACGCGCCGTCCGAGAAGATATAGCCCAGGCCGAACGCGATGGAGCCGATGGCGATCGTGGTGATGATGTCCGGCAGCTTGAATTTGCCCACCGCGATCCCCGAAACCGAGCCCCAGCCCGCGCCCGCGGCGATGCCCGCCGCGATGGCGAACGCGGGATGCCAGCCCATGCTGACCAGCCAGGCCATCAGGACCCCGCAGAAGCAGCAGCTCATGTAAAAGCTGATATCGGAACGCCCGATGGCGATGACAAACGTAAGCCCGATGGCCGCGATCACCGTGGTGGAAACGGACTGCGCGATATTGATGATGTTCGCCGAGGACAGAAACTGCGGCTGCAGAATCTGGAACGTCACGATGACCGCCAGAAACAAAACCGCGAACAGGATGAGGGGCAGCCGGTCCCGCCACGCGAAATGCCTGATACGCTGCAAGTTACAGCACCTCCCCGTTGGAAATGGCGTGTACTAGCATTTCCTTCAAACTCGTGTCTTCAGCGTTTTTGGACAGGGTGCTTTGCCCGTTGTAGATCACCATCACCCGGTCGGAGTTGCCCAGCACCTCTTCGGGCTCGGACGAGATGATGACGACCGCCGCCTTTTTGGAAAGCGTCCGGATGGTGTCATAGATCGCGGATTTAGCCCCCACGTCCACGCCGACGGTCGGCTCGCAGAAGATATACACGTCCGCGTCGGCGTACAGGCCCTTGGCGACGACCACCTTCTGCTGGTTGCCGCCGGACAGCTCGTTGACCTTTTTGTGCACGTTGGGCGTCATGATGGAAAGCTTCTCCACCATCGCCTGCGCGTCGCGCTCCTCCGTTTTGCGGTCAACCAACCACAGGCGCCTGACGATCTTTTCAATTTTCGCGATGGTGACGTTGAAGGCGATGGAGATATTATTCAGGAACCCTTCCGTTTTGCGGTTGCCCGGAATCAGGAAGATCCCGCTGCGGATGGCCTGCCCGGGGCTTGCAAGGCGCAGCTCCCGGCCGCCTTTGAACATCCGGCCGCCGGAAAACGCCATGGCGCCGAACAGCACCTTGGAAAGCTCGTCGATCCCCGATCCCACCAGGCCGAACACGCCCAGCACCTCGCCCTTGCGCGCCGAGAGGGAGATATCGCGGAACTTGCCCTCCAGCGTCAGACGCTCGGTTTGCATGGCGACGTCGTCGGAAAACCGTTCGGCGCGGTCCGGGTAGAGCTGTTCCAGGCGCTCGCCCAGCATGAGCTCCGCGATGTGCCCGGAATCGACCTTGCCGTTTTCGATCTCCTCGGAGCACACGTTGCGCCCGTTGCGGAAAACCGAAAAGCTTTCGCACACCTGGGCGACCTCGTCCAGGTGATGGGTGATATAAATAACACATACCCCGTTTCTCTTGAGCGTCCGGATAAACTCAAACAGGATATGTTTTTCTTTCTCGGTCAAAATCGACGTCGGCTCGTCCAAAATCAAAATCCTGCATTCCTTGGAAAGCGCGCGGAGAATGGCGATAATCTCCCGCTCCACGGAACTCATCAGGTAGACCGGCTTCACCACGTCGATATCAAACGGGTATTTCTGCACCAGCTCCCTGGCCATCTGCCTGAGCTTCCGCCGGCCGACGCCGGAAAGCAGCAGGGTGCGGGCGCCTTCGTGCCCCAGATAGATGTTTTCATACCCGGTATAGGATTCGATCATCTGCGGGTCCTGGTAGACCGCGGAGATGCCGTAATGGATCGCGTCCTGGGTATTGCTGATCTGCGCCAATTCCCCGTCGATATAGATGTCCCCGGAATCCTTGGAATATACGCCCGAGAGCACCTTGATCATGGTGGATTTTCCCGCGCCGTTGATGCCGAGCAGGGCGTGCGCCTCCCCGGACTTTACCGCCAGATGAGCTTCTGCCAACGCGCGGACGCCCGCAAAGTTCTTGCTGATGCCCTTCATTTCCAATACATAGCCCATCTTTTCACCTCCAAGCAATACAATTTGGAGAGGCAAGGCCGCCTTGCCTCTCCAATGAAAAGGAGCGTTGCCCCGTCAGATCGACGGAGTCCACAGGCTGTCGGTCAGGCCGTTTTCGGTCAGCGCGGCGTTGAGCTTGTCCACGTTGCCGGGGATATCGTAGCTCAGGAGCAGATCCCAAACCGTGCCCTCGCCCGCCTGGACGTCGCGGATGGAATCCACCGCCTGGATCATCGAGCTGGTCACGGCGTAGCCGGGCACCAGGACCAGACGCGGAACGGTGTCGCCCTCTGCGTAGCGCATGGCGTAATCCACCAGCGAACGGGGCATGGTGTAGATGCTTTCGCCCGCGCTCATCACGAACGATTCGGGATAGTTGAGCATATAGCCCCAGCACTCCTCGCCGCCGTCGCAGCCGGTGTACATGATTTCCGGACGGGTTTCGCCGGTCAGGACCAGGCCTTCGAAGGCCGCGCCGTCCCAGGCGCACCAAATCGCGCTGAGCTCGTTGTTGGTATCGGCCGCAAGCCAGGTGCTGATGGTGGAGGACGGGGTTACGGCGCCGGTGGAATCCCACGCCCACTGGTACGCCACTTCGATGTTAGCATACTTCTCAAGGTTCAGCACGTCAATAGCGCCCAGATCGCGCTGATGCCAGCTCTCGTTGGACGGCAGCATGATCATGCCGATTTTGATGGTCGCCTCGGTGCCGTACTTGGCCTGCAGGCGGTTGCACAGGTAGGTCATCGTTACGGTGCCGCAGTTATAGTTGTTGAACAGCACCGTGCTCACCACGTCCGCGCCGCTGACAAACCCGTCGCTCAGGTATACCGGGATGCCCGCGTCGCAGGCTTCCTTCACGGCTTCGGCAATGCCCGTGGGATCGCTGGGGGTGATGAACAGCGCCGCAGGGTTCTTGGCGATGAAGGCGCGGATCTGCTCGGTCTGCCGGACGGGGTCGTAGTTCGCGTCGACGATCGAGTAGTCCGTAATGCCGTAACGGTCGAAGGACTCGGTAAAGCCGGTCTTCTGGCGCTGGCCGGACGCGTTCTCGGCCCAGCCGAGAGAAACAGCGTAAAAGCCGTCGGAGGAAGCAACCGCTACGCTGGAAAAAGCGATCATGCCCGTCAGCAGCATAGCAATCAGGAGTAGAGAAGCGAGTTTTTTCATGGTATTCCCTCTTTTCTTTTATTCTAAAGCACTTGCGCCATGCTTCAGTTTCATAACGTCAGGTCCGCCAGCATATCGCCCAGGTCCGCCTGGACGTCCGCGACGCGGCGGAACACGGGAAGAAGCGTTTCGTAGATCCGTACGTTCTGCGCGTTCGGCGTGAGGCATCCTTTGCGCTGGTGCACGGCCTTCACCCGCTCAAACCCGTTCCACATCCCGGTACCTACGGCGGCGCAGGCCATCGCGCCCAGACTTCCGGCGTCCTGCCCCACGTTGGTTTCCAGGATGTCCATGTTGAATACGTCCGCGAACATCTGCCGCCAGATTTGGCTCTTCCCGCCGCCGCCCACGATCAGCATTTCCCTGCCGACCGGGGTGATGGACCTGAGGATGTCCAGCGACATGCGCAGGTTGAGCGCAATTCCCTCCAGCGTCGCGCGCAGCACGTCGTTGCGGGTGTGCCCCAGCGTAAGCCCGATAAACCCGCCGCGGATGTTTTCGGATTTCTCGATGGTGCTGCCCCCCGCCAGGCTCGGGTTGAAGATCAGCTTGTTGGCGCCCGGGGGCGAGAGCATGGCCAGCTGGTCGATCAGGGCGTATACGTCCGCGCCCTGCGCGTCCGCCTGGGCGGATAGGTCCCTGCACAGGTTGTTTTTTACCCAGCACAGG
This sequence comes from Candidatus Limiplasma sp., assembly GCA_963674895.2. Lineage (GTDB taxonomy): Bacteria > Bacillota > Clostridia > Christensenellales > Aristaeellaceae > CAXXOK01. The sequence goes on along the minus strand of CAXXCY010000001.1, from coordinate 178,836 downwards.
CTGTTGCCGGCGGAAAAGATGGAGGTCGCCGAGGCAAACATGCCCGGTATGCAATGGGAGAACACATAGCTTCGGGTGTCGGCGTTTACGATCGGCTCATGGGATGTGACGGCGACCCACGAGGACGTGCCCAGCGACATATACGCTTCCCCGTCCGCTACGCAGCCCGCGCCCAGCGCCATGCAGGCGTTGTCCACGCCGCCGGCGGCTACGGGAATGCCTTCGGGCAGCCCCATGAGCGCCGCGGCTTCCCGGGTCAGCTTCCCGATGACGTCCGAGGAAAGCGCGATCTCAGGAAGCTTTCGCCTGTCGATCTGCGAGGCGGCGATATAGTCGTCCTGGTAGCTCATGGCTTTCAAATTGTAGCAGCCGCTCCCGGAGGCATAGGAATGGTCCGTCGCCATGACGCCGGTCAGGCGGAAATTGACGTAATCCTTGGTGCCCAGGAAACACGCGGCCTTCCTGTAGACGTCCGGCTCGTTTTCCTTGAGCCACATAAGCTTGAACAGCGCGTAATTCGCGGCCGGAAACCCGTTGCCCGTGGTCAGGTACCAGTTCACCTCGTCGATTATTTTGAAGAACTTCGCGGTCTGGCTTGCGCCGCGCGTATCCGTCCAGATGGGGGTGTACTGCATGAGCAGCGTGCCGTCGGCCGCGAGCGGCGCCGCCGCCAGGCTGTGGCCCGAAACGGCGATGCCCGCAATGTCACGGGGCTGCGCGCCGGATGAGGCGAGCAGGGCTTTGGCGCTGTGGACAACGCTTTGAAACCAGTCGTCCGGCCGCTGCTCGTGGAACCCCTGCGGCGGGAAATAGGTATCGACGGAAACAAACTGTTCGCAAAGGTTCTTGCCGGTTTCATCAAACAGCGACGCCTTGGTGCCGCCGGTGCCCAGATCGAAAGCGAGGATTGTTTTCATTTCGGCATCCTCCGTTAATACCGGTCGCCGACGGCCGCCTGGATGGTAAAGTCGTCCATGCGGCCCAGCCGTTTGTCCGTTTCCTTCATAATGGATACGATGCTGCGAAGCCCGATGCCAAAGCGCGAGCATCCCGCGTCGATCATGGCCAGGATGGTTTGCAGGTCGCGCACGCCGCCCGCGGCTTTGATTTTGGCGCTGTCGCCGATCACGGATTTGATCAGCCGGATGGTTTCCACAGTGGTCGGCTTCTCCGCCCAGCCCGTTCCGGTTTTCACGAAGTCCACTCCGGCCTTCACAGCAAGCTCCGCTCCTTTGCGGATCTCGTCGTCAGTCAGGTACGCGACCTCGAGGATGCACTTGGTCGGCCTGCCCTCCGCGGCGCCGACCACAGCCCGGACGTCGTCCTCCACCAAAGAATACAGGCCGCTTTTCAGCGCGCCGACGTTGATGACCATATCCAGCTCATCCACGCCCGCCGCGATCTGCTCCCTGGCGTTTTGCACCTTCAGGGTGGTTGTATCCGCTCCGCTGGGGAACCCCACGGTTCCGCCCACGAGTATATCGGGACAGTCCCTGAGCATGCCGACCAGACGCGGGGTAAAGCACGGCATCACGAACGCGCAGATGAACCGGTAGTGCTTCGCCGCGGCTACGATCTGGTCCACCTCGCGCAGCGTGACGTCCGTACGAACGCCGCTGATATCAATCATTCGTCCCAAATTTTCCAGAATGATCATCTCGTCCATTTGCTGTTGTCCTTTCAGTTTGTCAAATAGATTATAACATCATTATCTTTCAATGTCAACACATACTTTACCAGTCCCCGGAACCGGCATGTACGCCGCGGGAGTATGGGCAGTATGGCCATATGATGGAAAAAAGACTTTATGGTTTTGGCTGCTTGTACCGGCCCTTCATCAGCACTTCAAACTCGTACCGGCCGCCGATGATGCTGACGTGGTCCACGTCGATGGGCTCGCCCTCGCTGTAGCAGATGCGTGTGAGGTACACCAGCGCCGTGCCCACGGGGACGTTGAGCATCTGCGCCTCTTCAAAGCTCGCATTCTTGGCGGTGATGAGGTCCTTGGCGGTATCGATATGGATGCCGTAATGCTCGTCCAGAAAATCGTACAGGCGCGTGAACTTGTCGCCGTATTTCTCAATGCCGGGAACGATGGAGGGCTTCAGGTAGTTTTTCATGATCGCGATGGGCATGCTGTCCGCAAGCTTGATGCGCTGTATCCGCACCAGCTCGCTTCCCTCCGGAACGTTCAAATCGGCGGCCAGCTTCGTATTGGCGCTGATGCGGTCGATATACATTTCCTTGGTGGTCACGTGGTATCCCTTGCGCTCGAGCGTTTCGGAGGTGGAGGTTACGGCGTTGAGGTTCTGGCTGGTCGTATAGTCCAGCACCTCGGTGCCCCTGCCCTGCCTGGCCTCGATATATCCTTCGCGGCTGAGGATTTCCACAGCCCGGCGAATGGTGGTGCGGCTTACGTCGAAGAGCTTTTCCAGCTCGGATTCCGTAGGAAGCAGCGAACCGATGGGGTATTCCCCCTCGGTAATCTGACGCTTGAGCAGGCTATATACGCGCATATAGGCTTGCATATGAGCCAAGGTAAACACCTCCGATATCCAGAATAGATACTTTTATTATGATGAATATCCAGTGTTTTGTCAAACAATATTATTCTGGATTTCCTTCCGCCAAACCATCCGCGGCGGACGAAAAAAACACTGTGCAGTCCATATAAATGGAAGCGTTTCCGCTCACACGGATAAAAACCCCGGGCGCCGCTCGGGAACGCCATGCGGAGGAGATGGGGCCGGATGGCCGGCATACAGGCGAGGATTTGAAAAAATCGCTTGACTCATAAACATAATGATGTTACGATGTTATCGCTGAGGAGTTTGACGCCGATAACCCAATAGTTACCGTAAAGATCATGGTTTGTGGAACCCAAACCACGGCAAAGTGGTTGGAGATAAAGGAGGAACCATCCGCATGAAGAAACTGCTCTCATTGTTACTGGTGCTTGCTTTGCTGTCCGCCGCGGCGGCCGCCTGCGCCGAAACGGTCGGCGTGGCAACGCAGCACATGGGCAACGCGTGGAACAAAAACGCCGTCCAGGCCATCAAGGACGTGCTGGAACCCGAAGGCTTCACGGTGAACCATCAGGACGGCGGCGGCGTGACCGCGAACCAGGTGGCGGCTGTGGAGAACTTCATCAACCAGAAGGTCGACTATATCGTCATCTGCGGCGGTGAAGGCGGCGCCTTCAACGCCGTTTCCCTCAAAGCCAAGGACGCCGGCATTCCCGTGATCGCGATCGATATGTTCGTGGACGGCGGTATCACCGGCATCATGTGCGACAATTGGTCCGGCGGCGTGCAGATGGGCATCTATGCCGTGAACAAAATGGGCGGCGCCGGCAAGTACATCCTTCTGGATACGTCCGGATGGGCCACGCTGCTGGACCGCGGCGAAGGCGCGGAGAGCGTGCTGTCCAGCTTCAAGAACATCTCCAAGGTCGGCGAGACCCGCGAGGTTGCCGCGAGCGACCCCGTAACGCAGGGCTATGAGATCACCAAAGCGGCGCTGACCGCGGACCCGGATATCAAAGCCATCCTGGTTACGTGGAATATGCCGGCCGTCGGCGTGTACAACGCGCTGCGCGAGATGAACAAAATCGGCGACGTGACCATCGTGTCCGCCGATACGGGCGACGATGTCATCAGCGCGATGCTGGAAGACGAAGCCGGAGACTGGGGCTTTATGGGCCAGAACAGCTATGAGCTGGGAACGCTGGCGGCGCAGAGCGTGCTGGACGTCAAGGCCGGCAAGGACGTCGCGTTTGCCCAGATCGGCACTACCTACTTCGTGTCAAACGACTCCTATGTGCTGGGCGATATCAAGACCGTGAAGATCCAAACGCCGGAAGAGCATTGGGCGGAAGTGCTGGAGCCCGTCCTCGGACCGCTGGCTGATTTCATTGACTAAGAAATAGAACCCAAACTACGCACCCCCATATCTCCGCACGCTGCAGCCGCGCGTTTGCCGCATGGCCCGGACAGGGGACCGGTGATAAGCGAACGTTGGCAGGCCGTGTGGATACACTCCCATATTTTCCGGGAGGAGCATGCGCTTTACGCCATGCTCCTTCCCGGCGGGAACGCCGTCATTTGGTTCCCGCGAAGGAACGCGGATGACGGCGTCTTGGCAATACTGGGCGCGAGGAGTGAAAACGTCTGTGGCTGAACCCAAACGGCCCATCCTGGAGATCCAAAACATATCCAAGGCTTTCGGCGCCACGAGAGCGCTGACCGACGTCAGCCTGACGATCATGGAGGGCGAGGTCCACGCGATCGTGGGGTCCAACGGCGCCGGGAAATCGACCCTGATGAAGCTGCTGTCCGGGCTGTATCCGCCCGACAGCGGCGCTATTGTGTACGCGGGGCGCGATATCGCGGGCTGCCCGCCGCTGGAGATGCAGCGCATGGGCATCCAGACCGTGCACCAGGTGCTCAATATCGTCGGCAGCATGACGGTTCTGGAAAACATCCTGCTGGCGAAGCCGCCGCTCAAACGCGGCTTTCTGCGCTGGCAGAACGGGAAACCCGGTGTCGTCAAAGCCCTGGAGCAGATAGACTTTCCGCTGGACCTGCGCATGACGGCGGAAAGGCTGAGCGTGTCCCAGCAGCAGTTCGTCATCCTGGCGCGCGCCATTCTAAACGGGGCGAAGGTGCTCATCCTGGACGAACCCACGGCGCGCCTCGGCCTGGAGGAAACCCGCAAGCTGTTCGCCCTGATCCGGCGGATTAAGGAGCAGGGGACGACGATCCTTTACATCAGTCACCGCATGGAGGAGATCTTCACGATATCCGACCGCATCAGCATCTTCCGGGACGGGCGCCTCGTATGCACGGAAAACGCGGGGGAGCTTAGCGAGGACGCGCTGGTAAGCGCAATGCTCGGTAAGAAGCTGGACGCCTTTTTCCCGAAGGTAAAGGCGGACATCGGAAGGGATATCCTGCAGATTGAGGATTTGCACTGCATGGGCCGCGTGCACGGCGTCAGCATGCGGGTGCGCAGCGGCGAGATCGTGGCGCTGGTGGGCGCGATCGGCGCCGGAAAAACCGAGATCGCGGACTGCGTGTTCGGCATCGGAGAGATAGAGTCCGGCGCGATCGCCGTGAACGATACCCCGGTCCGCATGCGCCATTCGCCGGTGAAGGCCATCCGCGGCGGCGTCGCGCTTGTGCCGGAGGACCGCGCAATGCAGGGGATGATCGGCGAGTACGCGGTGCGTGAGAATATCAGCAGCGTGGACATGCGCAAGGTATCCCGCCGCGGCGCGCTGAGCCGGCGGCTGGAGGACCGGCTGGCGGAGGATATGGTCGGCGCTTTGGACGTGCGGCCCGCGGACATCCGCTATCTGATGACGGCCCTCAGCGGCGGAAACCAGCAGAAGGTCGTCGTCGGCAAATGGCTGACCGGCGGCTATACGCTTTACCTGATGGACGAGGTCACCTCCGGCGTCGATATCCAGGCCAAAGCCTCCATTTACACCATCATGGGGGAGATCGTGCAAAAGGGCGGCGCGGTGCTGCTGTGCACGGGGGACATCGAGGAGGCGCTGGGCATCGCGGACCGGATCATCGTGCTGTTCAAAGGCCGGATTATCCACGAAACCGCGCCGGAGGCGACGACCAAGGACGAGCTTCTGTCCTATATCATGGGAGGTGGCGCGGATGCGTGATCATCGGACCGCCGTTTTCATGTCCAAGTACGCCATGCCGCTGATCCTGCTGGCGCTTATTTTGCTTTTGCGGTTTCTGTTCCCCGGCGCGGGGCTGCTGCGCTGGGACAACCTGAAAACAATCCTGTTGCAGACCAGCGTCCTGGGCTTTCTCGCGCTCGGCCTGTCCTTCGTGATGATCGCTGGGGAGGCGGACATCTCGTTCGCGGGGACGCTGGGGATGATGAGCGCGGTCTTCACGATGCTGGTGAACAGGGGCCTGCCCTACGCTGCGGCGCTGCCGATCATTATGCTCGTCGGGATGGCAATCGGGCTTTGCATCGCGCTGCTGGTCACCCGCGGCGGCTTTTCCGCGTTTATCATCTCGATCGCCTTCATGTTCATGGGATTGGGCGTTGAGCGCTCGTTCAACGAGGGGATCACCATCTGGATGGAAAGCCAAAGCGTTCTGGATTTGGGCAAAACGCAGCTTTTCAATGTGTACGTTTTTACGTGGGTCATGCTGCTGCTGTTCGCCCTTTCGCTGCTTGTGATCCGGAAAACGAAGTACGGGTTCCACCTGCGCATCACCGGCGAGAACATACAGGCGGGCAAGGAGGCCGGCATCAAGTCGTCGTTTGTCAAAATCACGGCGTTCCTGATCGCGGGGCGCTGTTCGCGCTGGCGAGCAGCATCGAGCCCATCCGCATGGGCGGGTCCATCGTGGGCGCGGGGCAGAACTACATGCTGCCGGCGCTGGCGGCGTGCTATCTGGGCTCGACCATGTTTACGGCGGGGCATGTCAACGTGCTGGGCACGCTGATCGGCTCCCTGTTCATGATCATCATCACCAACTTCATGCAGCTTTTATCCCTGCCCTATTACTATCCGCCGCTCGTGCAGGGGCTGACCCTGCTGGTCGCCGTGGGAATTTCCGTGTTCGGGACCCGCGATACGATCCAGCAGGTCAAGATATAGGGGAGGTGAAACCGGTGAGAAACAGCTGGCTCAAAAAATGGCTTCCCTCCCGGCAGACGGGTTTCTTTATCGCGCTGATCGCCGCCTGCGCGCTCGTGTTCACGCTGATGACCCCGGCGTTCATCACGCCGATGAATCTGTATTCCATGCTGCTCAACGCCTCGATGCCGGCGGTGCTTGCGCTGGCGATGGGAATCGTCATCTCCGCGGGCGGGCTGGACCTGTGCATCGGCCATACGGCCGGGTTCGCGGCGCTGATCTGCGGGTTCTTCCTGCGGACGCTCGATATGGACGTGTACCTGTCGATGATCGCCGCCATCCTGCTCGCGGTTTTAATCGGCGCGATCAACGGATTTTTGGTTTCCCGCATGGGGATCTCCTCGTTTATCGCAACGCTCGGCATGCAGTTTGTGCTCGTCGGCAGCCGGCAGTGGATCACCAGCGGCGACAGCTACCGGGCCAACAAGGTGATCAAGGGCATCGCGCAGGGCGACGTGCTCGGGATTTCAAACCTGATTTTGATCTCATGCCTGATCCTGCTCCTGGTCGGCTTTCTGATGCAGAAAACCACCTTCGGACGGAAAATGCAGTTTGTCGGCAGCAATATCGTCGCCAGCCGGTACAGCGGCATCCCGGTGAAAACGTATACCTGGATGGCCTTTATCTTAAGCGGCGCCATCGCGGGCTTCGTGGGAATCCTGCAGTTCAGCCGCCTCACCAGCGCGACCATCAACATCGGCGACGGGTGGCTCTTTAACGCGATGACGATCGCCGTGTTCAGCGGCGTGATCTTCGGCCGCTTCAAGGTGCACGGAATCGTGCTGGTTTCGATTTTGATCACGATGATCACGACGGGCATCAACATGCTGGGCGTGTCCAACGCATGGAGCAATTTTGTGCTGGGAGCGATCCTCCTGCTGGCGCTGCTGGGCGGGAAGTACATGCGTTTCGATCCGAAGAAGAGGTGAGCGGAAGGCTCGCCGCACGGACTTGGGGATTGTCAATCCAACCATACGGTACATCGAAAGGAGAACGGAAATGGACGTACAGAAACTGTTCAGTCTGGAAGGGAAGAAAGGCTTTATTACCGGCGCGGCGCAGGGAATCGGCAAGTGTCTGGCCGGGGCTTTCGCCGAGCTCGGCGCCGGGGTCGCGGTGGCGGACATCAATCTGGACCTGGCGAAAAAGACCGCCGCGGAGATCGCGGAAAAGACCGGGGCCAGGGTACTGGCGTACCGCTGCGACGTAACGAAGGCCGACGACTGCGAAAAGATGGTCGAGGCGGTTGTCGCGGATTTCGGCGAGATCAACTTCGCCGTCAACAACGCCGGAATTTTCACCGGCGACGGGGTGCTGGAGATCGATTCCAAAACCTTTGAATCCGTGATCGACGTCAATTTGAACGGCGTGTTCTACACCGCGCAGGCGGCTGCGCGGCAGATGGTCAAACAGGGGAAGGGCGGCAGCATCGTAAGCACCGCCTCCATGTCCGCGCACATCGTGAACCTTCCCCAGACCATCGCCAACTACTGCGCCTCCAAGGCGGGCGTCGTGCATCTGACCAAGGCCATGGCGGTGGAGCTGGCCAGGCACGGCATCCGCGTGAACTGCGTCAGCCCCGGCTACATCCAGACCGAGCTGATCGCGACCCTGAAGGATCTCCTTCCCGTTTGGCTTGAGAAAATGCCCGAGGGCGCGCGCCTGGGCTTCCCGGAGGACCTGATCGGCGCCTACGTGTACTTCGTTTCGGACGCGTCCCAATTTGCCACCGGCAGCGACCTGATCGTGGACGGCGGGTATACTACGGTATAGCTTCCCAAGCGGGCAGCGACCGGCGGCAACGCTCCGCCGGGCTGGACCCGGTTATCAAAAAATAGAATATCGGCGTTTAGTGTGCGCCCGCTTGGCGGAAACCCCGCAGAAACAGGGGCTTCGGGCCGTTTGGCGCATCGCCTGTGGCGCGGGCAGCGCGGGGTCATTCAAACGCCGGTCTTGACATACGGAAACCATTTCCATACAATGGTTTCCGTTCCCTGTGCGCCTATAGCTCAGCAGGATAGAGCGTTCGCCTCCTAAGCGAAAGGCCCCGCGTTCGAATCGCGGTAGGCGCGCCAAAGTAAAACCCTTGTATCATAAGCGATACAGGGGTTGTTTTCTTTATGATAAGGGCGGTGATTTTGGGAGGTTGCACGATCCTTTGCACGACAGCCCTATTTTCGGGCTGCTTGCAGCCGTCTAAAACCTCCCGCGGCCTATCCGCGTTCCGCGGGCCCCGGCAGGTATAAATATGCGTATGACGCGGCTGCCGGCGGAGGCTTTTTGGAAGCGGACAGCCTCCGCGGCTGGATCGCTTGATCGGTGTTTGACGCGGAAAAACAGCTTGTTTTCCATGCGGTATTTTCTATGCATACTGCACACAAATTATGCAGTAATTTTAACATCGGGAAGACTGGTAACCGTTTACTGGTAAATTAATTACCCAAATTATATAAATTTGTATTGACAGCCGGGCGGGATCGTGCTATATTCGAGTAAACGATTACTGAACAAAGGGCGGGTGCCCTTTGGTTCATTTCGGCGTGTACTTGACGGCTGTTTGCTGATGCCATTTTTGGCTCCGGGGCGAGCGGCATTTCCCTTCGGCGAAGCAGGAAACCTTCCGGGAAAGGAGCGTATGCGCGATGGCGACCATGATTGACGTGGCAAACCGCGCGAACGTGTCGATCGCGACAGTATCCCGCGTTTTGAACGGGCTGAAAACCGTGGACCCGGCGCTCGCCAGGCGCGTGCAGGACGCCGTCCGGGAATTGCAGTATGAGCCCAATTTTACGGCGCGCAACCTTCGCTGCAAGGAAAGCCGGACGCTGATTATACTGACTCCCAACATCACCAACCTGTATTACTCCAATATTATCGCCGGCATCGCGCACGGGGCGCAGGAACACGGCTACAGTTATTTCCTGTTTAATACCGAGGGGAAACGGGAATTGGAAGAACAGATCCTTGACCGTTTGGAAAAGCGGCAGGCGGACGGCGCCATTCTGCTGGCGGCCGAGCTGGGCGCGGACTGGATCCAGAAATACGCCGATCATTATCCCATTGTGCAGTGCTCGGAGTTTGATCCCGCCTATAAAATCCCGCATGTGAGCATCGACAACTACCAGGCGGCGCGGGACGCGGTGGAGTACCTGATTGCCAGGGGGCACACGCAGATTGGGATCGTCAGCAGCAACAACCGGTTTTTTTCGTCCGCCGAACGCATGCGGGGGTACAAGGACGCGCTTCTGGACGCGGGGCTGACCATCAGCGATGCATACATCCGGTATGCGGCATGGGATGATTTTAAGGCGAGTTCCAGGGCGGCAAGCTCATTGCTGAATGTCAAGGACCGCCCCACGGCGCTGTTTTGCATTTCGGACATGCTGGCCCTGGGCGCGATCGCAAGCGCGAAAGAGCTCGGGCTGCGCGTTCCGGAGGACGTATCGGTGATTGGGTTTGACGACGTGGAATATACGACCATGTTCCATCCGTACATAACGACCGTCGTCCAGCCGTGCTTTGATATCGGGCATACGGCGGTGAACCTGCTCTGCAAGCTTATCAAGCGTAAAGAAGTGCTCACCGAGGTCATCCTGCCCCAGCACCTGGTCGTCCGGGAATCGGTGGCGGAGTACACCGGAAATTAAACGTTATTCACATCCTGAAAACAGGATGCTGAAATAAACTAGAGGGGGAATATCTCATGAAAAAACTACTGGCACTGGTACTGTCTCTTGCCCTGGTTCTTGCCTTTACTTCGGCGATGGCTGAAGGCGTCAAACTGGGCATCGTCACTCCGGATGCGGACCACGGCTTCACCGGCGAAAGCGTCGCCCATGCCCGTGCGGAAGCGGAAGCGCTGAAAGCGGCCGGCGTCATCGAAGACTACATGATGGGCGTTGGCGGCGAAGCATCCAAGCAGATCCAGGCGCTGGATGACATCCTCACCTGGGGCCCGGACGCCATCATGCTCTGGCCTCTGGAAGGCGACCAGCTGCGCAACGCGGCCCAAAACGTGGTTGACGAAGGCGTTCCGCTGATCATCTACGACCGCCTGATTGAGAACTTCACCGGCATGGCCGCCGAAATCATGGGCGACAATGAGAAGATCGGCAACATGATGGGCGAATACCTGCTCAACTACTTCGCGGATCAGCTTGCCGCGGGCGAAACCATCACCTACCTGCTCTTCATCGGCGACAGCTCCACCGTGTCCAAGCAGCGCACCGGCGGCATGACGGACGTGCTCAGCGCCTCCGAATACGGCGACCAGTTTGTGCTTGTGACCGACGCGTTCCAGACCGACTGGTCCAACGCGAAATCCCAGGAATTCATGGAGAACTGGCTCAACACCGCAGATCCGGCGACCATTGCGGACCTGGATTTCATCTGCACGCATGACGACGAGATCGTCGACGGCATCATGACCGTGATCGGCGACAACGCGGAACTGACCAGCCTGAAGATCATCACCTCCGTGGGCGGCCGCCGCGAGACCCTGTCCACCTTCAAGGGCATCGAAACCCCCGAACTGCTGACCTACTACTTCAGCCCCTCCTACATCCGTGAAGCCATCCGTTTGGCCGTGGCCGCCGCCAATGGCGACGAGTACCAGGGTCAGGCCATCGAAGGCCAGCTGTTCCTCATCCCGACCATCGAGATCGACAAGGACACCGTAGCCGCCTACGAAGCCAGCCAGGAATACGCGGATCGCTATAGCCTGGACTAAGTTTCATGGTATACTGTTGTCAATAACATGACGGGAGCCGGCCGGTGTTATGCCGGCCGGCTCTTCATACGCAAGGAGGAACTCTTCGTTGCTCACTGAAATGAAAGGGATCGTGATGGATTTCGGCCCCGTGCGCGCGGTGGATCACGTGGATTTCGAAGTGAAACCGGGCGAGATCGTGGGGCTGCTGGGCGAGAACGGCGCCGGAAAATCCACGCTGATGAACGTGCTGGCGGGTACCTTTCCGCCGTCCGAGGGCGAGATCCTCCTGGACGGGGAAAAGGTCCGGATGTCCAGCGCCCTGCACGCCATGAAGCTGGGCATACGCTTCATCCACCAGGAACTCAATCTCTGCAACGATCTCAACGTTTTTGAAAACCTCTTTCTGGCGGTGGAAATGCTGGATAAAGCCCGGCTGCTGAATAAAAAGGAAATGGCCAGGCGGACGCTGGAAGTTTTCGAGCGGATGCATGTGAAGATAGACCCCTGGGCGCTGGTGGAAACGCTCCAGCCGGCCGAGAAGCAGCTGGTGGAAATCGCGAGGGCGCTGCTGTTCAAATGCGATCTGATTATTATGGACGAACCGACCACCGCGCTTTCCAACCGCGAGATCAACAACCTGTTTGTCATCATGCGGCAGCTGAAAAGCGAGGGCGTTTCGTTTATCTATATTTCGCATAAGATGCCGGAGATATTCGAAATCTGCGAAACGTATTACGTGCTGCGGGACGGAAAGCTGATCGGCAAAGGGAAAATCGCCGATATCAGCGACAGCGCGATCACCGAGATGATGATCGGGCGCGCGCTCGCGGAAGATGATTTCACACATAAGGAATATTACGGGCAGGATATAATCGCGCTGGAAGCCGACCATCTGTCCGGGAACAGCTTCGAGGATATATCCTTTCAGCTGCACAAGGGGGAAATTATCGCGTTCACGGGCTTGCAAAGCTCCGGCCGCGATATGCTGGCCGACGCGCTGTTCGGAATCATCCCCCATACCGGGAAGCTGGAGATCAAGGGCAAGCCGATGAACCGGCACTCCATACGCGCTTTCATGCGCAACGGCGTGGCGATGGTGCCCAGGTCCCGCAAAGAGCGCGGGATACACAACGATTTGAGTATTATTGACAATAATTCGATGGCTTACTTAAACGCGCTCTATCATAAGCTGCTGATCAACCTCAAAGAGGAAAAGAAGCGGTTTGCGCGCAGCAAGGAAAACCTGTCCATCAAGACCGACAACCCGAAAAACCCGATCACTTCCCTCTCCGGCGGCAACCAGCAGAAGGTGATTCTGGGCCGCTGGCTGGAAGCCAACGCGGACGTTTTGATTTTTGACAATCCCACGCAGGGCATCGACGTGGGGACGAAGTTTGAAATCTATCATATCATTCTGGAGCTGGCGCGCAACGGAAAGGCCATCGTTGTGTTTTCCGCCGAGTTCCCCGAAATCTTCAAGGTTGCGGATACCTGTGTTGTAATGTACAAGGGCCGCGTGAACGCTGTTTTGAATCGCGATCAGCTGTCTGAAAAGAACATAATGTATTACTCCACAGGATCAAATTTGGAGGGCATGAACCATGAGCAAACCCACTAAGCGCTCGCAGGGAGCGCTCAGCGTAAACTTGGGGACAATGGGCAGAAGGCTATTCTCGGAATACAGTTACCTGGTGTCGTTTATCCTGATCGTCGCGATTGCCGTCGCCGTAAATCCCAACTTTTTCAAGTGGCGCAATATTACGAATATCTTCGTGCAGTCCTCCGCCATCGGCGTCATCGCCCTGGGTATGACGATGGTCATCTGCGCCGGTCAGATCGATATCTCCGTCGGAGCGCAGGTCGCCATTATCTCGGGCTTTGGCATCGAGGTCCTCAACGCTACCCACAGCGTGCTGCTGACGCTGTTGTTCTGCATGGCGTTCGGCGCCCTGATCGGCACGTTCAACGGTGTTCTGATCGCGAAGGGGCATATGCCGGCCATGATCGCGACGCTGGCCGTGCAAACCTCCTGCCGGGCGATTATCAACCACTTCGGGCAGGGCGGTCCCTTCACGGTGGCAAACGGCATCTCCACCGAACCGTTTTACGAGGCGTTCCGCGAGGTTGCCAACGGTTCCGTATATATATTCGGGGAGAAGCTGCCCTACCCGATGCTGATGTTCATCGCGATGGCGCTGATTTTCGGCCTGATTATGCAGCGCACGAAGCTTGGCAAGCATATCTATGCCGTGGGCAGCAACGCCGTTTCCGCGCGGCTGTCCGGTGTGAATGTGGACCGCACCAAAATCGCGGTGTTCGCGATTACCGGGCTGATGTGCGGCTTCGGCAGCTGGATTTACGCGTCGCGCCTGATGGCCGTCGCGTCGGCCAGCGCCGGCAACCTGTTTGAGATGGACGCCATCGCGGCGGTCGCCATCGGCGGCACGGCGATGAGCGGCGGGCGCGGAAAGATTATCGGCACGTTCCTGGGCGTCATCATGTTCAAAATCATCAACAACATCCTGGTCGCTGCGCATGTGCCCACCTTCCTCAACGGCGCCATCAGCGGCGCGATCATTATCCTTGCGGTGCTTTTGCAGAATGTCCACAACAACAAAAAATAAGGAGACCTGGTTATGCTGCGAATTGGTATTATCGGATGCGGAAAAATTACGCAGGTTCGGCACGCCCCCGAATATGCGGAGAATCCCGAATGTGAGCTGGCCGCGTTTTATGATTTCATTCCGGAACGCGCCCGGAGCATGGTCCGGGAATACGGCGGCAAAGCCTACGCAAGCGTCGACGAGCTGCTGGACAGCGGGCTGGACGCGGTCAGCGTATGCGTCGCCAACGCCGATCATGCCGCCGTGACCATCAAAGCGCTTCAAAAAAAGCTCCATGTGCTGTGCGAAAAGCCGATGGCGACAACGCTCGAAGACTGCGAGGATATGGCGCAGGCGGCCAAAGACGCCGGCCGTATCCTGATGCTGGGGCACAACCAGCGTCTGGCCAAGGCGCATATGGAAGCGCGCAGGCGCGTAGAAGCGGGGGAGATCGGCAAAATACTCAGCTTCCACTCGACGTTCGGCCATCCCGGCCCCGAGGGCTGGACGGGGCAGAAGAACAGCTGGTTTTTTGATAAGAAGCGGGCCGCGTTCGGCGCGCTGGCGGATCTGGGCATCCATAAAACGGATCTCCTGCAGTATCTGCTGGGCGAACCGATTACGGCGGTGAAGGCGACGTTTTGCACCCTGGATAAAAAGTATCCGGACGGCACGCCCATTTCCGTGGACGACAACGCGTTTTGTATCTACCGCACAAAACGCGGCGCGACGGGGCAGATGCATGTCAGCTGGACGTTCTATGGGCCGGAGGACAATTCCACGGTGCTGTACGGCACCAAGGGCATCATCCGCTGCTATGCCGATCCGGTATACTCGCTGATCGTGGAGCATACGGACGGCACGGTGGAAAAGCTCGCGCTGGATGAAATGACGTCCAACGAAAAGCAGACCACCGGCGGCCGCACCAACACCGGCGTGATCGACGCGTTCGTGCGAAGCGTGCTGACGGGAGAAAAATCGGTCTGCGACGCGCAGGAAGCCATACAGGCCATGCGCGTGATCTTTGCGGCGGAGCGCTCCGCGCAGGAAAACTGCGAAATCGAAATCCATCAATAGGGAGGAACCGAAGGATGAAACGGCCTGTTACCATTTGTTCCGGGCAGTTCGGCGACCTGCAGACCGAGGAGCTTTTCCGCACCATGCATGAGATCGGCTACGACGGCCTGGAAATCGCGACCCAGTCGCATATCGACGTACAGCGCATTGTGGCCGATCCGCAATACCGGAAGGACTACCGGGCTCTTCTCAACAAATATGACCTGACCATCGGCGCCCTGTCCGGCCATCTGGCGGGGCAGTGCGTGGGCGACCGGTACGACCCGAGGCTTGACAACTTCGTTCCCGCGAAGGTCAAGGGCGACCCCGGCGGCATCCGGGCGTGGGCGGCCGGGCAGATGAAAACCATTGCCAAAGCTGCGCAGCTGCTGGATGTGAAGGTCGTTACCTGCTTCCTGGGCAGCCCGATCTGGGCGTTTTGGTACTCCTTCCCCCAAACGACGCCGGAGATGGTGGAGAAAGGGTTTCAGGAAATCAAGGAGCTTTGGTCCCCGATCTTTGACGTGTACGACGCGTGCGGGGTCAGGCTCGCGCTGGAAGTGCACCCCACCGAGATCGCGTTTGACTATTATTCCACCAAACGGCTGCTGGAGGTGCTGGATTACCGGCCGACGCTCGGGCTTAATTTCGATCCCAGCCATCTGCTGTGGCAGGGCGTGAACCCCGGTGTGTTCCTGCATGATTTTGCCAGGCATGTGTATCACGTGCACATGAAGGACGTGCGTATAAACCGCGACGACCGTTCCGGCGTGCTGGGTTCGCACATCGAGTTCGGCGATACGCGCCGGGGGTGGAACTTTGTCTCGCTGGGCCACGGCGACGTGGATTTTGAGGCGATCATCCGGGAGCTGAACCAGATGCGCTACGAAGGTCCCCTGTGCGTGGAGTGGGAGGACAGCGGCATGGAGCGCCTGCACGGCGCCGCGGAGGCGCTGGCCTATGCCCGAAAAATGAACTTCCAGCCTTCCGACGTCAGCTTTGACGCCGCGCTGAAAATGGATTGAGAAAATAACGATACCTTGCCTGACGACGGCATAGAGATTGCTCACAGGCAGAAGGGAAGCGCAATGTACTGGGAGGAACTGCGCCCTTGTGCGCCCGGCGCCGCGTTTCGGTACGCGGTGCTGGATTTTGACGGAACCATCAGCCTCATCCGCGAAGGATGGCAGGCGATCATGATCGGATATTTCACGGAGGAACTGCAAAGGACGCCGGTTGGGTACCAAACGGACGGGGAAACGCTTCAAAAGCAGGCGCGGGAGATGATCTTTTTCCATACCGGGAAGCAGACCATCTACCAGTGCATCGCGCTGGCGGAAACGATTCAGGGCATGGGAGGCGCGCCGCTGGATCCCCAGGCGTATAAGGACGAGTATACCCGCCGCCTGCTTAAGACGATCGACGGCAGGCTCAAGGGACTTCAAGACGGCAGCATCGATCCGGAAACGCTTTGCGTGCCCGGTACCCGGGAACTGCTGACCATGCTCGCGGACCGCGGCGTCGCCTTGTACCTGGCCAGCGGCACGGACGAGGAATTCGTCCGCAGCGAGGTTGCGCTGCTTAAGCTGCTCCCGTTCTTCAAAGGCCATGTGTACGGTGCGCAGCGGGATTACCGGACGTTTTCCAAAAAAATGGTGATCGAAAAGCTGATCTGTGACAACCGTTTGGCCGGAGAAGAGCTGCTGGGGTTCGGCGACGGCTATGTGGAGATTGAAAACATCCGGGAAGTGGGGGGATACGCTGTCGGCGTTGCCTCCAACGAAACCACGCGCCGGGGTATCGACGAATGGAAGCGGGAGCGGCTGATTCAGGCCGGCGCCGACGCCATCATACCCGATTACCGGGAGATCGATACGCTTAGGACCCGGTTGTTCCCGCGCAATGGAAAGGGGTGACGGATGATGCCGTTTCAGGAGTTTGACCGTTCCAGATTACATCTTTTGCCGCTCAGCGAACGTGAGCACGACCTGGATTTAAGCGTGATGATGGACGTGAACGAAGCGCCGGCCTTCACGCATCCGACCATCGAACTGCTGGCCGGGCGCATCCGGGAGGCCCGCAAGAAAAACGCGGCCGTGCTGATGATGATGGGCGCGCACGTGATCCGTGCCGGGGCGGCGCCGCTGCTGATTAAGCTCATGGAGCGGGGCTTTATTACCCATTTTGCTTTCAACGGGGCGGGCGGCATCCACGATTTTGAGCTTGCGATGATCGGCGCGACCACCGAAAGCGTGGCGAAGTATATCTCCGAAGGGCAGTTCGGCCTGTGGAAGGAGGACGGCCTGTACAACGAAGCCGTCAACCTCGGCGTGAAAGAGGGCCTCGGCTTCGGCGAGGCGCTTGGGAAATATATCTGGGAGAACAACTTTCCCTACCGCGACTACAGCCTCCTCGCCGCCGGGTACCGCCTGCAGGTGCCCATGACGGTGCACGTGGGGATCGGCTGCGATATCGTCCATGAGCAGCCCAACGCCGACGGCGCGGCTATCGGCGAGGCAACCTACCGCGATTTCCTGATCTACTGCAATACGGTCGACAAGCTGGAAAACGGGGTGTTCCTGAACTTCGGTTCGGCGGTGATCGGGCCGGAAGTGTATTTAAAGGCGCTGTCCATGTGCCGCAACGTCGCCAAACAGGAGCACAGGACCATCAGCCACTTTACGACGGCGGTATTCGACCTCCTGCCGCTGGAGGGCCAGAACGTGCAGGAGACGCCTGAGAAGTCGGACCCCAGGTACTACTTCCGCCCGTGGAAAACCATCATGGCGCGCACCGTGGCCGACGGCGGGGAGAGCTTCTACGTCCAGGGCAATCACCGCGATACGGTCGGCTGCCTGGCAAGCCTGCTGCTGCGGGAGGCATAGATGATGACGGCTTCACGGCTTAATGGGCTGCTTTCGAAATTCGCGGACCTTAAAATCGCGGTCATCGGCGACTTGTTTCTTGACCAGTGGTTTGACATTGATCCGGCGCTTGACGAACCCTCCGTGGAAACGAACTTAACCGCGTGGCAGGTGGTCCGCCATCCCGTCAGCCCCGGCGCGGCGGGCACGGTGCTCAACAACCTGCACGCTCTGGGCGCGGGCGAGCTGCACGTGATCTCCTTCACCGGGGAGGACGGCGACGGCTGGGTTCTCAGGCAGCTGCTCAAGCAAAAACAAATCCGTATGGACTATCTGTTCACGATCCCCGAGCGGATGACGCCCTCATACATGAAGCCGATGCTTTTAAAAGACGGCGTGCGCGTGGAGCAAAACAGGCTCGACGTTAAAAACCGGCAGCCGACCCCCGCGTATGTGGAGGACCGGCTCTTGGCGGCCGCGCAGACGCTGGCGCCGGCCGTGGACGCGATCATTATTTTGGACCAGCTCACGGAGACCGATACCGGCGTCGTCACGGCGCGCGTCCGCAACGGGCTGGCGGCGATCGGGGCAAAATACCCCGGCCTGATCCTGTTTGCGGATTCCCGCGAGCGGATCGCGCTGTTTCGAAACGTCATCATCAAGTGCAACCACCTGGAGGCGGCCAAAGCCCTGGGAGACTTGCCGGTCCCGCAGGCGCTGGCGCGGCTGCGCGCGATCACGGGACGGCCGGTGTTTATCACCCTCGGAAAGGACGGCATCGCCGCGGACGAAGGGACGGTCGTCCCAGCGGCCGTGCAAACCGGCCCCATCGACGTATGCGGCGCGGGGGACGCGACCACGGCGGCGATCGTATGCGGGCTGTGCGCGGGCGCGACCATGTCGGAGGCCGCGCTGCTTGGCAACCTTGCGGCCGGGGTGACGCTCAGAAAACTCGGCACAACGGGCACGGCGGCGCCCGCGGAAATGATGGCCCTGTACCGCGAACAGTTTGAGGCGGACGCATGAATACGCTTTGCTTTGATATCGGGGGATCCAAATACGTTGCCGGCCTGATCACGGAGCAGGGCGAGGTGCTGTGCTCCAGAAGGCATGCGTGGGATACGCTGTCGGCGGACGGTGTGCTGCGGGCGCTGGTCGCTTCCGGCCGGGCTTTGCTTAAGGAAAACCCGGATATTTTACCGGAAGCCGTCGGGGTGACGATTCCCGGGCTGGCTAATCCGGAGGAAGGCCTGTGGGTGGAGGCGAGCTTCAGCGGCATCCGCGATTTCCCCATCGGGAAGCTTCTGCACGACGCGTTTTCCCTCCCCGTCTACGCCGAAAACGACGCGAAGGCCTGCGCTTTGGCGGAAAGGCTGTTCGGCGGGGCGAAGGATACGGACGATTTTTTGTACCTTACGGTGTCAAACGGCGTGGGCGGCGCGGTGTTTGCCGAAGGGCGTCTTTTGTACGGCACGGGAAGCGCGGGCGAGTGCGGCCATGTGACCGTCGTGGAGGACGGCCGGCCCTGCAAGTGTGGCAAGAACGGATGTTTGGAAATGTATGCGGCGGGACCGGGCCTGATGCGTACGTATACGGAAAAAACCGGGGAAACCTTAAACGGCGAGGAAATCGCGCAAAAAGCCAGACAAGGCGACGCGGCCGCTCTGGACGCGTTCCGCCTGGAGGGCGTATATTTGGGACGCATGATCGGCATGGCGGTCAACCTGCTCAGCCCGCGGCGGGTGGTGATCGGCGGCGGGCTCTCCCTGGCGTTTGACCTGTACCGGCAGGAGCTTTGGCAAACCGTGAACAGCCACGTCTATCGCGCGGCGAACCCGGAACTGGAAATCATCCCAAGCCCGCTGGGGGCCCGGGGCGGATTGTACGGCGCGGCTGCCGCGGCCGTATGCGGAATCCACGGACTATACGGCTACAAAGGAAAGGCGGTATCACGATGAACACCAAGGATACGTTGACGTTTTATGAAACGGAACTGACCCGGGCGATACTGGCGATCGACGACGGCGAAATGGACAAGGCGGTTTCGCTGCTGCTGGGCGCCTACCGGGAAGACCGGCAGATCTTTATTTTCGGCAACGGGGGCAGCGCGTCCACGGCCAACCATTTCGTGTGCGACTTCGGCAAAAACGCCATACAGGGCGACAAAAGGCGGTTTCGGATCCTGTCGCTGAGCGACAACATTGAAAAGATCACAGCGCTTGGCAACGATATCGCCTTTGCGGAAATCTTCCGGGAACAGATGAAAAACCTCATGCGCTCCGGCGACGTGGCCATCGCCATCAGCGCGAGCGGCAACAGCCCCAACGTGGTCAACGCCTGCGAGTATGCCCGGCAGATCGGCGGAAAGCTGATTGTGCTGGCGGGGTTCTCGGGCGGGAAAATCGCCCCGATGGCGGACGCGGCGCTGGTGTCCGATATGCAGAGCTATGAACGGATCGAAGACCTTCACCTCATTCTCCTGCATATGATCGTTTGCTACTTTAAAGAGCATCAGGAGTATTTCACTGCCTGAAGAGCATCCAGGAAGTGAAAAGGCGCCGACCCCGATACGGGGCCGGCGCCTTTTGACGTGATCATACAGTATTCTTCGGTATGCCCGCTATGACGGTAAGCTTATAAAAAATCTGGAAGGTACAAGGGGATATTTTGAATTCTTCCGTATAAGAGTTTTAAATTACCCATTGACTTGGAGTTAACTCCAAGTGTTATTCTGTAACCGGGCGATATGTTACGCTCATACAAGGAGGCCTGCAGGCAGTGAAACAGGGATACGACACAGCTATATGCCCGGAAAGGAAGGAAATCAGATGACGATTGCAGAGGTTGCCAAGAAATTTGCCTTAACCCCGGATACGCTGCGGTACTATGAACGTATTGGCCTCCTGCCGAATGTAAGCCGCACGCCCGGCGGTATCCGGGATTACAGCGAAGCCGACTGCCGTTGGGTGGAGTATATCAAATGCATGCGCTCCGCGGGCGTGACAGTGGAAACCCTCATTGAGTATGTCCGGTTGTTTTCGATGGGGGAGAAAACCATTGCTGCACGCAAAAAACTGCTGCTGGAACAGCGGGAACAGATTGTAGCCCGCATTGATGAAATGACTTCTGTTCTGGCGAAACTGGACTGGAAACTGGATGGCTATGAGGAACGAATGCTCAAATATGAAGAGACTCTACGACAACCGGCCGGCAACTGTACGACAACCTAGAGCAACAAAAGAACAAACCGTGAATATCGGGTTTGCCATAGAGGATTAAGCGTATAGACTTTTATTTTGGCAACCCACCTTATACAACCGACAGAAGGGGAAATATGATGTATACATCCGTAAAACTCAACAGCGGGTATAGCATTCCGCAGCTTGGATATGGCGTGTTCCTGATCCCGGATTACAACGAATGCAAACAGGGAGTACTCGAAGCGCTTCGGCAAGGCTACCGGCACATTGATACCGCGCAGCTTTATCGCAATGAAAAAGCGGTTGGAGACGCTGTACGGGAATCGGGCATTCCCAGAGAAGACGTTTTTATCACCACGAAAATCTGGACCAATGATTTCGGATACGAAAAAACCAAGACGGCCGTCCGGCGTTCACTTGCCGCGCTGCAGCTTGACACCATTGATTTGATGCTTTTACACCAGCAGGTCGGCGATTTTATCGGCTCGTGGAAAGCGCTGGAAGAAGATGTGGAGGCCGGAACAATCAAATCCATAGGCATCAGCAATTTTTCCATCGCGAACGTTCAGAAGCTGCTGGCTGCAGCCAAAATTATCCCTGCCGTCAACCAGGTGGAAGCGCATCCGTTCGCACAACAAAAAAAGCTGCGTGAGTTCCTGAAACCCTATGATATAAAGATAGAAGCATGGTATCCGATCGGACACGGGGACCAGAAGCTGCTGCATCACCCTGTGTTTGAGAAAATGGCGGCGAAGTACCATAAATCCACGGTGCAAATTATCCTGCGGTGGCATATTCAGACAGGATACATCGTGTTCCCGAAATCCACCAACCCGCAGCACATCCGGGAGAATATGGATATCTTTGATTTCGAACTCGGCGCGGACGACATGAAGGCCATTGGTGAACTGGACCGGAACCGGGAGTATTTCCATTACCCGCCGATGTTCATGAGAAAGCTTATGTTTGACCTGATGGGAAAGAGTATTCGGAGGAAATGATTATGAAGTATATGACCAAGGACGGATTTGACAAGGTTAATGTGTTTGGCCTGGGCGTTCCCAACACAATGTTTGCCAAGTATTTTATCGGGGAATCCTATTTGAATCTATTAAGCAAACCCGGACAGAGCCCGATTCTCATGATCAATGTCACCTTTGAGCCGGGCTGCCGCAACAACTGGCATATCCACCACGCGAAAAGCGGCGGCGGGCAGATGCTCATATGCACGGCGGGCGAGGGTTGGTATCAGAGGGAAGGGGAGACGCCCGTCAGTCTGGAGCCGGGCATGGTGATCGAAATCCCGGCCGGCGTGAAACACTGGCACGGTGCGAAAGCGGACAGCTGGTTCAGCCATATTTCCGTGGAAATACCGGGAGAAGGCGCCTCCAACGAGTGGCTCGAACCGGTAACGGACGAAGCATATGCCGCCCTGTAGCGCAAGGTGAAAGCCATGAGACTGGGATACCGATCCGGAACTCACAGAAGGGGTCCAGGCAGAACCATAAAAAATGGGACGCTGGTTTTCCTGTTTGTCACAAGCTTGTTATCCCTTACGGTATGTGCGGGTCCGGCCGAAGGAAGCGCGGCACCCACGGCTGCGGGCCCTCATGCAACGGTGCTGTCTGGAGAAAGCAAAACAGCGCTGGAAGCCGCCGCAGAGGAGAACCAGCGGGGGGAAATAGCGGACGAAACGCAGAAGGAAAAGCTAAAGCGAATGAAACTGACGATCGGAAATACCGGATGGGCCGCAGCGCTGGCGGATAATACCAGCGCGGCCGCACTTCTGGAACGGCTTGCGGACGGCCCCATAACCATATCCATGCATGATTACGCCAATATGGAAAAAGTAGGTTCTCTGGGACAGAGCCTGCCCCGAAATGACGAACAAATCACCACCAGGCCTGGCGACCTGATTTTGTATCAGGGAAACGCGCTGGTCATCTACTACGCGCCCAATTCCTGGAACTTCACGTATCTGGGCAACATCGATAGCGTAACGCAGGAAGAACTCAGGGAGGTTCTGGGAAACGGTGATGTGAAAGTCACACTGTCACTGGACGAACAACGAATAAAGGAGGATGCCGTATGATTCTGAATGAAACCTATACGCTGGCAAATGGCGTGAAAATCCCGAAACTGGGCCTCGGCACCTGGATGATAGACAATGACAAGGCGGCGCCGGCCGTGAAAGACGCTGTATCCGTCGGTTACCGCCATATGGATACCGCGCAGGCCTATGCCAACGAAAGCGGCGTGGGCGAGGGAATCCGCACCTGCGGCGTGAAACGCGAAGACCTGTTCGTAACCACCAAACTGGCCGCGGAAATCAAGACCTATAAAGAAGCGGAAAAGTCCATAGACCAGTCGCTTAAAACAATGGGGCTTAATTTCCTCGACATGATGATTATTCACAGCCCGTAGCCGTGGATGGAATTCGGTATAAATGACCGTTACTTTGAAGGCAACCGCGAAGCGTGGAGGGCGTTGGAGGATGCTTACAAGGCAGGCAAACTGCGCGCCGTCGGCGTATCGAACTTCCAGAAGGAGGATCTGGACAACATTCTTTCCGCCTGCACCGTGAAACCGATGGTCAACCAAATTCTGGCGCATATCAGCAATACGCCGACGGAGCTAATCGCATATTGCGAAAGCCAGGGTATTTTGGTGGAAGCGTATTCGCCCGTCGCGCACGGCGAAATGATGAAGAACAGGGATATTGCCGCAGCGGCCGCTCAGTATCACGTGTCCGTACCGCAGCTTGGCATCCGCTACTGCCTGCAACTTGGCCTGCTTCCTCTGCCCAAGACCGCCAATCCCGAGCATATGAAAAACAATGCCGATGTCGATTTTGTGATTTCCGATCATGACATGGATAGGCTCCGGAAAATCGAAACCATCAGGAACTACGGAGAGTTCAGCTTCTTCCCTGTTTACGGCGGCCGAATGAGCTGACGGAGGCCCAAAAGATATTGGAAAACGTGATATCGGGTATTGCGTACCAATAAAAACCGAATACGCAGTCATCGAATTGCGGAATCAGTATCGAACGTGTAAGGATGGATATTGTAGGTGTTTTCATAGCTTATTATTCCCGCACGGGGACTACGCGACGCGCTGCCGAGATGATCCGGATATAACGCGGGGAGTCCTATACGGGATTGTCCAGCGCAATACATATCCGCGAGAGTACGGTGCGGCTGCCAAACAAGCCGGAACGGAGATGGATACTGCCTATTAGCCTCCATGGAATTTCACATATCCGGGCAGTATTGACAGCGTAACGAAGGAAGAACTCAAGCAAATCCTGGGAAACGGCGATGTAGAGGTGATACTTTTAATGGATGAGTGAAATAAGGAAGAATGCCTGGGATTCTTAATCATCCATCATGCGAGCAAATGACGACAAAATCCAGAGACCGCGTCATGGTACCCGGAGGAAAGCCATCGGTAAAGGCGGCCTGCACAGGCTTGCGCACAAAAGCGTTCTGCTTCCGCCGTTTATGGTGTATAATAATCCGAGACGGAAATTTGTATTACGGCATTCAATCGAAAAAACGCGGAAAGAAGGTCGATGGGTTTATGAAACGGAAAAAGCTTTTATTGCTCGGACTGATGATGGTAGTCCTTCTCATGCTCGTTTCCTCCTGCGCCCCGGGGGACGGCGCAAACACGGTGGAGCATCCTGCCGGGTTCCTGTCGGGTATCTGGCACGGCTGGATCGCGCCCATCACGCTGATTATTTCGCTGTTCAACAAAAATATCGGCATCTATGAGGTGAACAACGTAGGCTTCTGGTACAATCTGGGGTATTACATGGCGATCATCAGCGGCTTCGGCGGCCTGGCGTTCTCCCGCAAAAAACGCAGGCACAGCGACCGCGGGGATTGAGCTCTCCCCTCCATCGCTTTTACGTACCCAATGCAGAGGGTTTACGGATACGCTCAGGCTCCAAACAGGAGCGGTATCATTGGAAAATAAGGCCGCCAACGCTTGCGTTGGCGGCCTGCCGCGCGTTGCGGCCGGACAGGCTTGACGTGAAGCGGACGATGCCGGCCGCCGGGGAGATTTCCCTGGGCAGCCGTCAAAAAGCGACGGCTGCACAAATATTTGTCAGCGGCGGAAAGCCGTCGTATAATGATACCAAACAGCGGCATATTCTCCGGTACCGTTCGCTTTCCTTTCGTGCGGCGCTGTAAGCGCGCGATTTTCTGTTTGACGTGAAAGCCATGCCATGCCCCCTGTCCGTCTGATGCAAAGGAGAGAAAACCATGAAATCCGCAAAGTACGTTCTCGCCGCCGTATGTGCGCTGCTGCTGATGTTCTCCCTGACCAACGCGCCGGCCGGGGGCGACGGCGAGGACCCCACACCCTTTGGAGCCGAGGACATGACCATGGGTAACTTCCAGTACGGCTCGCCCATGGAGGAGATCCGGCGGGAATACGGCGATCCCGCGAGCACAGAAGAAAACTCGGATTCACTCATCAAAAATTCCTACGTCATATGGCATTACGACGGGATGGAACTCACCTTCTCATCCAAAAACAAGCTCGTCGGCGTCAAGGTATCCAAAAAGGGGATTGTCGGGCCGAAACATGTGGAAGTAGGCAAAACGGTGCAGGACGTCGTCAAGGATACCTACATCAGCCCCAACTCGGATTCCAGCAGACATTTTTACTGGAACGAAGCCTTCGGCGCGTTCGATCCGCAGCAGCCGGACTGCGGCTACTCACAGTCCAATCCCGACGGAACGTACGCTTTCAACTTTGTCGCCTATGCCGATCCCGAAATGGGCAATGTGCGCATCGCTGCGTCGTCGGCCACGATCAAGGAAGGCTGCGCCTATTTTACGATCACCCTCAGGGATAACGAAGTGATATCGTACGAGTGGTTCGCGATCGAGACGCAATAACGGCGCCCGGCCGGCCGTTCCCGGGCTGTTCAGAACGGTAAAACTTCTCGTCAAAGGCCCTAAAAAGTCGAAATTGACGTATAATGATGGCAGACGCAGGCACAGGCATTCGCGCCGCGCGCTTCCGCCCCGCCGGGCGCGGGGAGCGCACGGGACCCTTGAGGGGCAGGCGAAAGCACAGGTTCGCCGGAAAAGCCTTTGGCTCGTCGTTGCAGTCAAAACGTAAGGAGAGGAATGTTATGAAATCTACCCGATCCATCCTCGCAATCGCATGCTGCGCGCTGCTGGTATTCTCCCTGACCTCCGCGCTGGCGGAGACCGGCGCCCCCGTAATCGCCCGTTTTTCACCGGACGATCTAGCCGTATCCTATGTGTATGCAGGCGCGACCAAAGACGAAGCCAAGGAAACGTTCGGCGAACCTGCGGATATGGAGTTCGTTGAGATTGGAGCCACCGGGGAAACACAGGAAATCTGGTATTTCGACGGCCTCACCCTCACCTTCTCCGAGGAGAACACGCTGGTCGGCGCCGAGGCCGGCAGCGGAGCGTACCCCGGCCCGCGCGGGATTGCGGCAGGGCAGACTCTGGAGGATGTAACCGGCCGGTTCTTCAGGGATCCGGGGCTTATTTCCACCGACGTACTGTATACGTCCGGCTATGTGGAGGACCTGGAAGCGCAGTTCCCGCCCTGCGGATACATACAGCGCGAGGAAGACGGCACGGTCTCCGTGTTCTATGTCGCCCCCGTTTCGTCCTTTGGCGACGACGTGCTGTCCGATCCGATGGATTTCATCTATGAGCCGCTGGCCACCCTGGCGGTCCATTTCGGCCCGGACGGAACGGTTGCGGATTATGCCTGGTATTTGCGGCCGTGGGCGGAATAATGCGCACGGACATCAAACCAAACGGCGGTTGCGCGGATGGATTGGCAAACAATCCATCCGCGTTCTTTTTTTGATTTTGAGCAGAACGGGGCGCCCGGAGAATTGTAATCGGGGGAAAGCCGCGGTATAATCACGGCAGAATACAGGCGCCTTTTTGCCGCGCCCCGTAAAAAGAACACGCAATTCGCCGCAGCCCGTGATCACAGACACCGCCCGAACGACGTTGCAATGATCCCATGCGAGACAATGGAATAAGGAGAGGGAAACGTATGAAATGGAACCGGCGTATCCTTGCAGCCGCATGCTGCATTTTGCTCGCGCTTTCCCTGAACGCGGCGGCGACGGCCAGCACTACCGCAACCGGCCCCGTCACGGCGAAAGACCTGGTGTTGAACGAGCTTACCGCGGGCGCGACTACGCAGGCATGCGAGAATTTCGCGCAGGGCTTGAAGGACCACCGTTTGGATATTACGCAGTTCGATATGGAGGCCAAGGAAACGTGGAACTTCGGGGATCTGCTCCTGACCCTGGATTTTGAAGGCAAGCTTTCGGAAGTCTGGGTGTACAGCGACTATTATACGGGACCGCGCGGTCTGAAGGTCGGCATGACGGCGCAGGAGGTTGTCAATCTGTTCTACATACAGCCCAATCCGAAATCCAGCACCGAATTCTATTCTGCCGGAACCGTAGGCTCCACAAACAAGCCGCTGCCGCCCTGCGGGTATGTGAAGCGCAATGAGAACGGGACGTTCTCCTTTAATTACGTCGCCCCCGTTACGCCCTATGGCGAGGATGTGACCAAGCATCCGGAAAATTACGTCAATCAGGATCACGCGCAGCTTACCGTCAATTTCGGCACGGATGGAAAGGTGGAAAGCTTCGGCTGGAGCATAGGCTGGCTCGATGAGTAAACCGACGCGCCGGAACTGAAAATAGTCCGAAGCCCTCCTCCCGGGGAGGGCTTCGGATTGACAGGGCCTGTGCTGCAGGGTATACCCGGTCGCGGAAGAAACCGCGGGGAGGTCTCTGCGGTCAAAGACGGCGCAGTGACCGCAGCGTGAACACCGGACGCGCCGGGAGATTGCGTATAATGAAACGATGTCGGCCGCACAGGCTTTTTCGCCCGCGCGGCGCATTACGGAATTCTCTTGGCTTCCGGCAGGCATTCCCCGTCCGTCGTAACCCGCACAGAAACGATCACAGGCGGGCTGAGCGGTTTGTTCCAGGCTTCGGGGCCGTGGGTTTCCAGCGCCGCTATCGCGTCCAGGGTTTCAAAGCCCTGCAGCATGTAGCCGAAAGCCGCGTACCGGCCGTCCAGCTTGCGCGCGCTTCGGTGGGTAATAAAAAACTGCGTTCCGGCGGTGTTGAAACCGTCGTCCCGCGCCATGCTGATCGCGCCGCGCCGGTGGTCAAGGCCTGTCGGGAAACCGTTTTGCGCAAACTCGCCGACGATATGGAAATCGCTGTCCGTCATGATGTCGTTGTCCGGGCTGCCGGACTGGATGACATAGTCCTTCACGATGCGGCAAAAGGTAAGCCCGTCGTAAAAGCCGCTGTTGGCGACCTGCGCGAAATTGGCGACGGTAACGGGCGCGAGCGTTGGAAAGAGCTCGAAAACCATGGGTTCGTATTTTTCCATAACAATGGTGGCTTTAACCATAGCGCACTCCTCTTGGAAGGGCTGTGCCTGGCAACCCGGATTTGAAAACACGAGGGAGCCGCCGGACCGGCGGCTCCCTTGTGCTCGTTCAGAGGGAAGGGTTTTACTCGGCAACGTAAGCGGTTTTGAGGAACAGCATATCCGACGGATTGAGATAATAGCCCTGCACGTAGGATTTCATCAGCATCATGTTCGCCTTGTAATACAGGGTCATCACCGGGTATTCGGCGGACGCGATGTTATCCGCTTCCTGCATGATCGCCAAAGCGGCGGCAGGATCCACTTCGCTCTGGGCGGCAATGACCAGATCGTCGTAAGCGGAGTTGGAATATCTGACGAGATTGTTGATATCGCCGGTTTTGAGCAGCGGCAGGAAGGTCATCGGGTGCAGGTAATCCCCGCTCCAGCCCATGGCGCACAGGTCGAACTCGCCGGCCTGCACCTTGGGATAGTAGACCGCCCACTCCTCGTTTTCAATGTTGATTTTGATATTCAGGTTGGTCTGCAGCATTTCGGCCAGCGCTTCCACGATCTTTTTCACGGTATCGCTGGTGTAGTAAGAAAGGGTGATCTCCGGGAAGTCTGCGCCGTTGGGATAACCCGCTTCCGCCAGCGCGGCCTGCGCGGCTTCCACGTTCGCGGTGGGCCCAAGCTCGAAGGTAGAGCGGCCGTCCGCGAAGTCCTTGCCGTCCACAACGTAGCCGGGAGCCATAAAGCTGTAAGCCGGCTGAGCGGGAATCTGCACGACGTCGTTGATGATGGAGGAACGGTCAATGGCCAAACAGAAGGCCTTGCGGACCAGCACGTTGTTGAACGGTTCCGCTTCGCAGTTGAAATCATAGAAAACGGTGCCGTAGGAAGACACGGACACGATACCGGCGTCCTCCATCTTCAGGCGCGCGTAATCCGAGGAGGGGAAGGTGCGGGAACCGTCGATATCGCCGGATTCGTAGGCGAGCAGCGCGGTGGACGTATCGGTGATGTAGCGGAAGGTGATTTTTTCAAGCATGACTTTGTCCGCGTCGTAATACTCGGGGTTTTTCACCAGCACAACGCTTTCGCCCATGTTCATTTCGCTGATTTTGAACGGGCCGTTGCACACGTACGCCTCGGGGCTGGCGGTCCATTTATCGCCGTTTGCCTCGACGGTGGCCTGCTGCACGGGGCTGAAGGTCCACATGGTGAGAATGTCGATGTAATAGGGGGTCGCGGCCTTAAGGGTCAGGACGAGCGTCTTGTCGTCCGGCGCTTTCACGCCCAGATTGTCTTCGCTGCCCGTGCCGTCGTAATACTCCTGCGCGCCTACGATGTAATCCGTCACCATGCTCAGGTACTGCGCGGTTGTGGCGGGCGTGAGGATGCGCTTGAAGGTGTAGAGGTAATCCTGCGCCGTTAGCGGCGTGCCGTCCGACCATTTCAGGCCGTCGCGCAGGGTGAAGGTATACACCGTGCCGTCGTCGCTGATCGTCCAGCTTTCCGCGCTGCCGCCGACCAGGGAGCCGTTCGTGGTGTCATACGTCACCAGGCCCTCAAAGCAGTTGGCCAGGAAGGGGGAGGCAAAGCTGTTGTTGGTAACGCTGGGGTCAATCCCGTCGGGTTCGTTCTGCAGTGCAAAGGTAATCTCCTGCGAGGTTTCGGCTACGGCTCCGGACAGCGGCAGCAGGGCCGTGACCAGAAGGAGCGCCAGCAGCATGGGAAGTAGTTTTCGCATGGATGTATCCTCCTCAATGTATTTTTATTGAAACGCTTATATGCGTTGCAATCTCAGGCCTGGTGCAGGTAGCAGGCGACGAAATGCCCGGGGGCCGCTTCGCTGAGCGGGGGCTCCAGGGCTTTGCATTTCTCCATGGCGTAGGGGCAGCGCGTATGGAACCGGCAGCCCGGCGGCGGAGAGATGGGGCTTGGCAGATCGCCCTCCAGACCGCTGGCGGTTTTCTGGCGCGCGAGCTTGGGATCGGGGATGGGAATGCTGGCCAGCAGGCCCTGCGTATAGGGATGCAGCGGATGGAGATAAATTTCGCCGGCCGGGCATTTCTCCACCAGCTGCCCCAGATACATCACGCCCACGTCGTCGCTGATGTAGCGCACCATGGATAGGTCGTGCGCGATGAACAGGTACGTAAGCCCCAGCTCCTGCTGAAAATCCCGCAGCATATTCACGATCTGCGCCTGAATGGATACGTCCAGCGCGCTGATGGGCTCGTCGCAGATGACCAGCTCCGGCCGCAGGATCAAAGCGCGCGCGATGCCCACGCGCTGGCGCTGGCCGCCGGAGAATTCGTGCGCGTAGCGGTTGGCGTGCTCGCGGGTCAGGCCGACCTTCTCCAGCATTTCAAAAACCATCTCGTCGGCGGCCGCGCGGCTGGGCGCCGCGCGGTGGGCGTTGACCGGCTCGGCGATCAGGTCGCGCACCGTCATGCGGGCGTTGAGCGACGAATAGGGGTCCTGGAAAATCATCTGCATCTTCCGGCGCACCGGCAGCATATCCTTGGGCGAAAGCGCGGTAATGTCCTGTCCGTCCAGTTCAATCCGCCCGGCCGTAGGCTCGAAAATACGGACGATGGTGCGCGCGCAGGTGGTTTTGCCGCAGCCGGATTCGCCCACCAGCCCGAGTGTGGTTCCGCGCGGGATTTGAAAGGAGACGCCGTCCACCGCATGCACCACGTGCCGCCCGCCGCCGCGGACCGCAAAGTGCTTGGTCAAGTCGATAACCGTAAGCAGGGCCTCATTGCTCATGCGCGCGCCTCCTTGCCGGATTTGAAGGGGTTATCCGTCGTGGGCGCATCCGGGGTGACCAGCCAGCACATGCTGCGCCTGTCCTCGCCGACGGCCGTGAGCGGCGGGACCTGCTCCTGGCAGATCAGTCGCGCATGGGGGCAGCGCGGCGCGAACGGGCACCCTTTCGGCGGATGAATCATATCCGGCGGGGATCCCGGGATCGGCGTCAGCCGCCGGGCCTTGTCCTGGCTGATGCTGGGGATGCTTGACAGCAGCCCCCGCGTATAGGGATGCATGGGGTTTTCAAACAGGTCGTCGATGGGCGCTTCCTCCATCACCAGTCCGCCGTACATCACCACCACGCGGCTGCACAGCTCGGCCACCACGCCCAGATCGTGCGTGATAAACAGGATGCTCATCCCGAATTCCGCCTGCAGGCTTCGCATCAGCTTCAGGATCTGGTCCTGTATGGATACGTCCAGCGCCGTCGTGGGCTCGTCGGCAATCAGCAGGCTGGGGTTGCACGCAAGCGCCATGGCGATCATCACGCGCTGGCGCATCCCGCCGGAAAACTCGTGCGGGTAGCTTTTCAGACGCTTTTCCGCCTCGGGGATGCGCACCATTTGAAACAGCTTCAGGGTGCGGGCCTCCCGCTCCTCTTTGGAAATGCCCCGGTCGTGGGACCACAGCATTTCGCCGACCTGCCGCCCGATCGGGATCAGGGGGTTCAGGCTGCTCATGGGATCCTGAAAGATCATGGAAATCTGGTTGCCGCGCACGCCGCGCATCTCTTTGCGGCCCATTTTGGTGAGGTCCCTGCCCTCGAACAGGATTTCGCCGCCTTTAATCCGCCCTGTGGAAGCCAAAAGCCGCAGCACGGATAAAAAGGTGACGCTTTTCCCGGAGCCGGATTCGCCCACCACGCCGACGCTTTCGCCGCGCCCCACGCTGATGCTGACGCCCCGTACCGCCTGTACCTCGCCGCCGCTTGTGAAGAAGGATGTTTTCAGTTGATGGATTTCCAAAAGGTCCGGCATGGATGTCTCCTTTGGCGCGTTACTTTTTAAGCTTGGGGTCCAGCGCGTCGCGCAGGCCGTCCCCCACGAAATTGAAGGCGAACATAATCAGGCAGATGGTCAGCGCGGGCAGAAACAGCTGGTAGGGGTTGCTGCGCAGGGCTTCCATCGCGTCGTTGCACATGGTGCCCAGGCTGGCCATGGGCGGCGCGATGCCGATGCCGATAAAGCTCATGAAGGCTTCTACGAATATTGCGCTTGGAATGAGCATCGTAACCGTAACCAGAATGGGGCCCATGGTGTTGGGGATGAGGTGGGAGAACATGATGGTCCGGCTGGTGGAGCCGATGGACTTCGCCGCCATGATAAATTCCTGCTGCTTGAGACTTAACACCTGCCCGCGCACCACGCGCGCCATATCCACCCAGTATACGCTGGACAGCGCGATAATGATGCTGAAAAGGCCGCTGTCCAGCGCAACCTTGATCAGGATCACGTACAGCATCAGCGGGATTGTGCTGATAATATCCACGACGCGCATCATGATGGCGTCCGTCCGCCCGCCCGCAAACCCGGCGATGCCGCCGTAGAGGATGCCGATAATCATGTTGATGGCCGCGGCCACAAAGGCGACCATCAGGGAAATGCGGGTGCCGTACATCAGCCGCGTGAGGATATCCCGCCCGAGCTGGTCCGTGCCCAAAAGGTAGCTGGTATTCCAAACGGACTGGTCGGCCGGGCTGCGGTCGCCGTTCGCGTCGAGCATGGCGACCGGCTTTTCGGTATAATCCAGATAGACTGCGGTATCGGCGTCCAAAGCGTAGGAAATACGGCGCAGGGCGTCGTCGTCCTTAATTTTCGTAAGCTGCCCCAGCAATTTCCCGTCCCGGCCGACCTGGATAATCTTCATAGCGGGCGTAATGTAGAGATAATTGCCGTTGGGCGCTTCGGTTACATGCAAAATCGGCGGAATATTCGAAAGCGCCAGCGACTGGTCCGAATAGCTGTAGGGTGAAAAAAGCGGGCCAAGCAGCGCAAACCCCAGCAGCAGAACCACAATCACAAACCCCGCCAGCGCCGTGGGCTTTTTGCGGAAGCGAAACCAAACGTCGCCCGCAAAGCTGCGCGGCACGGACCAGATCTTTTCCATGTCCTGTCTGTCGGCCAGTACACGATCCCATTGATTCATGAACGTTCTCTCACTTATCGTTATTCATATTTGATACGCGGATCAATCATCACATAGAACAGATCCACAAGAAACACCATGGTAATCAGAAACGCGGCGTAGAATACCGTCATACCCATAATGGTCGTATAATCGCGCTGGGTCACGCTGTTGACAAAATAGGAGCCCATTCCGGGAATGGCAAAGATTTTCTCAATCACGAAGCTGCCGGTCAGCAGGTTGGCGATCGTCGGGCCCAGAACGGTAATCACGGGAATCAGAGCGTTGCGCAGCGCGTGTACCAAAACGACCCGCACCTCGCTTAAGCCTTTGGCGCGCGCCGTGCGGATATAATCCTGCCCCATCACCTCCAGGAGGCTTGAGCGCATCAGCCGGGCCAGAAAGCTGACGGAATATCCGCCCAGCGCAATCATGGGGAGAATATAGCCGTTCCAGTGGTCCACGCCGAAAATGGGAAACCATCCCAATTGAAAGGCGAATATATACATCAGCACCGCCGCGATGACAAAGCTGGGTATGGTGACGCCGAGGGTTGCCAGCGCCATGAGCAGCATATCCTGCCAGCGTCCGTTTTTCAGCGACGCGACGATGCCCATGGGAATGCTGGTCAGCAGTACGAACAGCAGCGTGATCAGGCCCAGCCGCGCGGAGTAGGGGAAGCCGTTCTCGATAAAATCGTTCACCGTTTTTCCGGTATATTTGAAACTCGGGCCGAGGTCGAAACGCACCAGTCCCGACAGATAATCGGCAAACTGAACAGGAAGGGGATCGTCCAGATTGTATTTTTCTTCCAGCGCCGCAAGCACTGCGGGAGCCAGCTGCTTATCGCGGGTAAAGGGACCGCCGGGTATGCTGTGCATTAAAATAAAGGTCAGCAAAATGATGAGAAACAGGGTGAGCACCATCATTCCCAGCCTTTTGAGTATATAGTGGGTCATCCGTAACACCTCAAAGAAACAATATCCTTCGCATATGCGCGTGAGCGGAAAAACGCAATAGACATAGAATACATGTTTCCATAGCGGGCTGCAATTTCCTTCCATACAAACATTGGAAAGACAAACCGGCAGAGCGCAAACCGTCCCGCGCTGTGTGTGCGCTCCGCCGGCGCCTCAAATCGTTTGTTAAATAATTATCGTTCTGTGACAAAGTCACGGAAGCGGGTACGGCCGCGGTGTATACTGCAGATGTAAAAACCATTAAGGAGTGAGTTTCATGGCAGTTGTAACCATTACAGACAAGAATTTTGAAGCGGAAGTCATCCAGTCCGAAAAGCCCGTCCTCATCGATTTCTGGGCGGCCTGGTGCGGCCCGTGCCGCATGGTATCCCCGATCGTGGATGAAATCTCGGAAGAAGTCGCCGCCGTCAAGGTTGGCAAAGTGAACGTGGACGAGAACCCCGAACTCGCGCAGAAATTCGGCGTGATGAGCATCCCGACCCTGGTCGTGGTCAAGGACGGCAAGGTTGTCCAGCGCGCCGTTGGGGCGAGGCCGAAGAGCCAGATCAAGGAAATGTTAGGAATATAGGCTTAGCCTGTCCATATAGCCCGACCTGCCTGTGCGGCCTTGCGTTGCTTTTCGCTAACGCAAGGCTACGCCATTCGTTTCCGCCTGAAACTCGGCGGCTAGTCGGCCGTGCGGCCTTCCTTGGTGTCAGCTTCGTCGGCAAGCCGCGTCACGTACCGGATGAGTACGCTCAGCTCCTTGCCGACTTGCCCGCCACTCGGTTTGATTGTCGCAGGTTGCACTTCGTTTCCCTGCTCTGTCAAACCTTCCATTGAAATCTCACTTTCGGCTATGCCGAACCTGCCACAGACAGCACGCTCAATTTCGATGCCAGCATCTCAGACCTTTTGAACAGGCTGAAGTCACACATTGAGTACGCTTGTTTCATCCAATCCCTGGATTGTAATTTTGGCCGCGCATTGCGCGGCCAAATGACGGGATACCTAAGGGCTTTAGCCGATGGGGGGTTGGGGCGCATAGCCCCAACGCTTTTCCCTACACGAGCTTTCGCAGCTTTTGCTTATCCGTAATTTCGACGCCGCCGCGGTGTACGGCGACCATGCCTTCCTTGGCAAAGTACTTGAGCATCCGGCTCACCACTTCCCGCGCGCTGCCCACGTAGCGGGCGATCTGCTCGTGGGTCATTGTGATATTGTCCACGCCTGTTTTGGCGGTCTCGTCAAGCAGGAAAATAGCCAGTCTGCGGTCGAAACTCATAAACAGGATCTGCTCCATCGCCCACATCACCTCGGAAAACCGTTCGGCGGTGATGCGCAGGGCGAAATTCTCGGCGTAGACGTTCTCCTCCATCAGCTGGGAGAACGCCTGCACGTCGATGAGGTACAGCTCGGTTTTCTGCACCGCGTCGATGAAGATATCAAACGTAATGCTCCGGATCAGGCACGACGCGGACAAAACGCACACATCGCCTTCGCCGAGGCGGAACAGCGTGATTTCCTTCCCCTCCTCCGAGAGGATATAGGTGCGCAGCTCGCCGGACCTAATCAGCAGGATGCCGACACAGTCGTTGGCGCTTGAATGCACGGTTTCTCCCGGCTCATAGGTTACGGTCCTCGTGTGACGCAGCAAAAGTTCGGCCTCCTCGGCGGACAGCCGGTCCCAGAAGGGGAGTATGGACCGGATGAACTGATAATCCGTTTCCTGCATAGCGCACCTCTCATTTCCCGTTTATTTTACCATATATAGGAGGCAATCACCATGACAAGCCAAAAAGTACTCATCGTCGGCGGCGTCGCGGGCGGCGCGTCCGCGGCCGCAAGGCTCAGGAGGCTGGACGAACACGCGCAGATCATCCTGTTTGAGCGGGGGGAGTACATCTCCTTCGCCAACTGCGGGCTGCCCTATTACATCGGCGGCGAGATTACCGACAAGCGCGATCTCACCCTGCAGACGCCCCGCAGCTTCCATGCGCGCTTCAACGTGGACGTGCGTATTTTCAGCGAAGTCACTGCGATTGACCGGGCGAATAAAGCCGTTACCGTGCGCAATCACAAAACCGGCGAAACCTACCGGGAAAGCTACGACAAGCTGATCCTATCCATGGGCGCCGAGCCCGTTGTGCCGCCGATCGACGGCATTCAAAGCGATAAGGTTTTCACCCTGCGCAATATCCCCGATACCTTCAAAATCAAAGCGTTCATTGAGGAAAACCATCCGGGCAGCGCGGTCGTGGTCGGCGGCGGGTATATCGGCGTGGAGATGGCGGAAAACCTGCGCGGCGCGGGCCTGCACGTGACGATCGTGGAGATGCTCGATCAGGTCATCGCGCCGCTGGACTTTGATATGGCCGCCGACGTGCACCGTCATATCACGGCCAAGGGCGTCCGCCTGATGCTCGGGACCACCGTCAAGGCCGTGCGCGAGGAAGCCGGCGGGCTGACGGTGGTGCTGGACAAGGGCAACGTGCTGGCCGATATGGTGATCCTCGCCATCGGCGTGCGGCCGGACAGCCGGATTGCCGGGGAGGCGGGGCTTATGCTCTCCAAACGCGGCGCGATCGTCGTGTCCGACGATATGCGCACGTCGGACCCCGATATCTTCGCCGTGGGCGACGCCGTGCAGGTGACCGATTTTGTGACCAGCGAGCAGACGCTCATCCCGCTGGCGGGCCCCGCCAACAAGCAGGGGCGCATCGCCGCCGACAATATATGCGGCGGAAACAGCCGCTACGCCGGCACGCAGGGTTCCGCCATTTTGAAGGTGTTTGACATGACGGTCGCCACCACCGGCGTGAACGAGAAGACGGCCAGGCGGCTGAATCTCAGCTACGATAAGTCCTTCACCTATTCCGCCAGCCACGCCAGCTATTATCCCGGCGCGCAGAGCATGGCGGTGAAGGTGGTCTTTGAAAAGGGAACCGGCAAAATCCTCGGCGCGCAGATCACGGGCTACGAGGGCGTGGACAAACGCATCGATGTGATCGCCGCCTCCATGCGCTTCGGCGCTGCGGCGGAGGATTTAACCAAACTCGAGCTGGCCTACGCGCCTCCGTATTCTTCCGCGAAGGATCCCGTCAACATGGCGGGCTTCGTGATCCAGAACCTGCTCACGGGCAAGGTGAAAAACTTCCACTGGCACGACGTAAAAACCCTGCCCCGCGACGGCAGCGTGACGCTTCTGGACACGCGCACCCGGCACGAGTACGAGCACGGGCATATCGACGGGTTTATCAACATCCCGCTGGACAGCCTGCGCGGCCGCCTGAACGAACTGGATCAGGCCAAGCCCGTCTACGTGACCTGCCAGGTCGGCCTGCGCGGGTATGTGGGCGTGCGTATCCTATCGCAAAACGGGTTTGACGCCTACAACCTGGCCGGCGGTTACCGCCTGTACGAAAGCATTTTCGGCACGGAACCGGAAAGCGCGGTGTGCATGAACCCGGAAACACAATTGCCGGAGGAATAAAGCGCGGCCCGTGTCCCGCGGGAAAAGGGTCGTAAACAGGCTTTCGCAAGCAAATCCCCATCAAAAAACCATCCGTCATTTGCCTAAACGGATGGTTTTTTGTTATGATGGCGCGGGAGCGTTTTTCTCCGGCGGGCTTTTCCGCCTGGGCTGGCTTTCCCTGGCGGCGGGCTCCGGCTTGCCTTTGACGGGCTTGGGCGTAAACAATAGGGCGCTGCAAAGCAGCTGGTACGCCGCGCCCTGCACGGCGCATTCCATCAGCGGCTGCGCGTCGCCCAGCGCGGAAAACACGGCCTGCTCCGTTTGGCAGAAGCTTTCGTAGTGCGCCCGCAGGGGTATGCCTTCGGGCGGGCGGACCAGGGTTTTCATGTTTTCAGACGAGATGGACTGCTTCAAAACGCAGATCATCAGCAGCTGCGCGAGCTGTTCCCGCCCGTATTTCTTGGCGACCGGGCGGTCCACCAGGCCGATTTTCACATAGTTGTTCACCATGGACGGCGTGAAGATGCGGTCGCCTTCCAGGAACAAGTCCTTGCACTGGCGCTCCACAAACGTGATCACCTGGTCCATGTACAGCCCGAGATCCGGAATCAATTCCCAGCCGATGGGGTGAAACGCCTTCAGCCGCGCGGCGAACTGCCGCTGCCCGTCCGTCATGCCGTACCTCCGCGACGATTGTCTGCCATGATTTTGTATCGTATTATCAGGAACAGTATAACACATATTGTAAAACCCAGCAAGCGATAGTAAATATTACTTGACAAAAGCTGTAATGTGTCGTAACCTGGTAATGGATACTAGATAATAAGGATGTGCGTCTATGTTTGCTTCTGAAATCCAGGTGTGGGGAGATTCCATCGCGGTCGGCATTACCTACGACGAGCAAAGGCAGCGCTACGTCATTTCCAAGGAGAGGTGCCCCAAGCGGATCGCCGAAGGAATCAACTGCAAGGTGGTCAACAACTCCAAGATGGGCGCCACGGTGCTGGACGGGCTGGAACGGTTTGAAGCTTCCCGGCCGGTGGAAGGCGCGCTGTGCGTTTTGGAATACGGCGGCAACGACTGCAATATGGATTGGGCAAAGGTTGCCGAAAATCCCGATGAGCAGCCCGTTCCCAAGGTGGAGCTTTCGGTGTTTGAAGACAAGCTGGAGGAATTTATACAGAAAATTGAGAGCGAAGGCATGAAACCCATGCTCATCACCCCGCTGCCGCTGCACGCGGAAAAGTTTTTCCACTGGGTGTCGCAGGGGCTGAACGGCGAGGCGATCCTGCAGGCGATCGGCGAGGTGCAGAATATCTACGGCTGGCAGGAGCGCTACGCAAACGCCGTGCGCAAGGTGGCCGCGAAGATGAAAACGCCGCTTCTGGACCTGCGTGATGCGATGCTTGCCAATAAGGAGTACCCCTCCCTGATCTGCCGGGACGGTATGCATCTGATGGACGAAGGGTACCGTTATCTCGGGGACTACCTGCTGCGCAGGATACGGCTGATACCCGGCTGCGTATAACCGGAAAGAAGTTCCTTGCGCCCGCAGCGCGGCGGAAGCCCGGCTGAGGGCAATGCAAAATATTCATATTGCGGGATAAGCGGCCGGCGTCCGGCCGCTTATTCATTGGGAAAAGCTTATCACTGCGCGCAATACGGCCGATAGCAGGCCGCGTGCAATAAATGCGCGCACCGAGCGGACAACGGCTGCACCCAAAAGCGTTTATCGTGCGCGGCATATGGCCGTTATCCGCTGTGTGTAAGGTAAGGCGCATACTTGTCTGATCACGGCCGGCGAATCGCCGCGAAAAAAGGCGGGGGAAGTTTATCCTCCAGCGCCGCTTCACGCGGTTTTTAGCATGCGAAATATTCTTGAATTTAACATTGACAACAATATCGCAATATTGTAATATACGGATATAAAGGGTTAGCACAGCTGCGCGGCAGCTAATTAATATTTTAACAATCTTGACCGTAAAGAGGTGTTATCCATCAAGGACGCAAAGGAAAGGCTTTTGCAGATCACGAAGAAAGCGGATCTCCTCAAGGTGATATCACACCCTGTCCGGCTTTGCATCATCAAGGGCCTGCTCAACGACCCGGGCTGCAACGTCGGCAAGATTCAGGGCTGCCTGAACATGCCCCAATCCACCGTATCCCAGCACCTGGCGAAACTCAAAAGCGCGGAAATCGTCACGGGCGTGCGCAACGGCCTGGAAGTACGCTACTTCGTAACAAACGAGGACGTAAAAAAAATCGTCGGCTTTCTACTCGACTAAAGTGCAAAGTGCAATGAAGAAGGAAGAGAAGCAATGAAAAAATGGATTTCAACCTTTGCCGTCCTGTGGCTTGTCTGGGTGCTGATCGCGGGATTTGAGCTGTACGAGGTGCTGCTGGGCGGCGCCGCGGCGCTGATTCTGTCGTTCATCGTTTCCCGCTATGTCAACTACTCGTTCGGGTTTTCCGCGGCGGCCGGGCTTTTCAAGTTTATTTTCATCTACATTCCGGTATTTATCTACAAGCTGGTGCTGGCGAATTTCGATATGGCCTACCGGGTATTAAGTCCCAAGCTGCCCATCAACCCGCGGATCGTGAAGGTGCCGACGAGCCTGAAGGGCAACTTTATGAAGCTGGTGCTGGCCAATTCCATCACCCTGACGCCGGGAACGCTTTCCCTTGACGTGGAGGACGACGGGGTGCTGGTGCATTGGGTGAACGCGCAGGGCGAAACCGGAGAGGATTATAAAAACGCCATTTCGCAGGATTTTGAAAACATATTGGGGGGTATGGCGAAATGATTGGGAATATTATCGTCTTCTCGCTGATCGGCGTCGGCGTGCTCTTTGCGCTGATCCGGCTGCTGGCCGGTCCCACTTCGTTTGACCGCGTCGTAGGCCTGGACACGCTGAATATCATCATTACCGCGCTGATCGGGTTCCTGGCCTTCGTGCTGAAAAACTCCCTGTATTTGGACATTGCGCTGGCCTACGGCATCCTGTCGTTTGTGGAAACCGTGGTGTTCGCGAGATTCTTGGAGGGCGGAAAATGATAGTTGCAGCGTATATCCTGATGGTATTGGGCGGCGTGTTTCTGGCGCTGGGCGGCTTCGGCGTGTTCCGCATGCCCGACGTGTTCAACAGAATCCAGGCAGGCACGAAGGCAACGACGCTGGGCGCGTTCGCGCTGCTGCTGGGCGTGGGGATCGCCAACCCCGGATGGCTTGTGAAGGCGGTCCTGATTATTGTGTTTATCGCGGTCACCAACCCCGTGGGCAGCTCGGCGCTCGCCCGCGCGGCCTACAAAAAAAACGTGAAGCAGTACGTCAAGGAAGACGGAAAGGCGGGTGAATAACGTGAGCGTTATGGACATTCTGGAACTCGCGCTGGGCGCGGTCATGGTCGTTTTGGCCGTCGTCGCGATCCTTGCCAAAAAGAAGGTCACATCCGTCATCCTCCTGTCCGCGCTCAGCATGCTGGCCGTGGTGGCGTTCGTCATCATGCGCGCGCCGGACGTCGCGATCACCGAAGCCGTGATCGGCTCGGGCCTGGTAACCGTTTTGTTCCTATTCACGCTTTTTAACAAGAAGAATGAAGGTGAGGACGCATGAAACAGGTCGTATCCATACTCCTGATCGCGGCGATGGGTGTGTTCATCTTTACGGCGCTCTACTTCGCTGCCGATTCACCCCTGCAGTTCCGTCCGTACGGCAGCGCAGACCTTCATGAACGCGTATCGCAAAGCTACGTGGATAAAAACGTTACGGCGGACGCCCCGGTGGGCGACGCGGCGGTGATGGCCGCGGACGACGCGCAGGCCGGAACGGACGCGGCCGCCGAGGCACAGCCCGCCGCCGTTGTGTTCGGCGAAACCAGGGACGCCGAAACGGGCTCGGCTAACATGGTGACGTCCGTCGTGGTGAACTACCGCTCGTTTGATACGCTGGGCGAGGTTACGGTGCTGTTTGTCTCGGCCCTGGGCGTGGGGCTGCTGCTCTCGGGCAGGCGCAAACGGCAGGGGGCGGCGTATGCGCCGAGCTTTATCCTGCAACAGGGCGCCCGGATCGTATTCGGGATCATGGTGATCTTCGGCGTGTATCTGTTCACGCACGGGCATCTGACGCCCGGCGGAGGCTTCCCCGGCGGGAGCATCCTCGCCGCCGCCGTTCTGCTGCTCTACGTTTCGGACAACGAATTCCAGGCAAAGGTCAAGGCCTTCAAAATTGCGGAGGGCGTCGCCGGTTCGCTGTATGTGATCGCGGGCCTGCTGGGGCTGGCGCTGGGCGGGTACTTCCTGTATAACTTCCTGCCCACGGGCGTCGTCGGCGACCTGATCAGCGCCGGCATCGTGCCGATCGTGTACCTGCTGATCGGGCTGAAGGTCGGCAGCGAAATCGCGGGCGTGATCGCGGGCTTTGCCACAGAGGAGGAAGCGCAATGATACAGTATTTCTCAATCGCG
This sequence comes from Candidatus Limiplasma sp., assembly GCA_963674895.2. Taxonomy (GTDB): domain Bacteria; phylum Bacillota; class Clostridia; order Christensenellales; family Aristaeellaceae; genus CAXXOK01. Next base: position 136,470 of record CAXXCY010000001.1, on the reverse strand, counting down.
CTGATGCTGGTCGGGGTATACGGCCTTCTGACACAGAAAAACGTGATCAAGCTGATCGTATCGCTGAATATTTTCGAAATCGGCATCAATGTGTTTATCATCTCGGTGGGCTATGTACAGGGCGGCATCGCGCCGATCTTGACGTCGCAGAACAACACATCCGCGCTTTTGTATGTGGACCCGCTGCCCCAGGCGCTGGTGCTTACGTCCATCGTCATCGGCGTAGGCGTGACGGCGCTGGCGCTCGCGTTCGCGCGGAAGCTGCACAACCGCTACGGCACCTATAATCTGGACGAAATGGAGGGCGAAGATAATGCTTAACGAACTTTTGAATAATCCGGTCCTCCTGATCGCAATCCCGCTCTTATTCGCGTTCGTCGCCGTGATCTTCAAAAAGGCCGACAGGGCGCTGCTGGGGATTGCCGCCGTCTTCAACGCCGCGGCGGCCGTGTTTATCGCGGCGACGTACGAAGGGAAAAGGATCATCGAGCTGGGCGGATTCCGGCCCCCGTTCGGCATCAGCCTGGTGCTGGACGATTACTCGCTGGTCGGCGTCGTGCTCTTAAACGTCGTCTTCGCGCTGATCCTGTTCATGTCTTCCAATCTCGTCAAGCACCATGCGACGGTATTTGCCGTATCCCTCGCCGCGCTCAACGGCATGATTTTGACGGGGGACCTGTTCAACCTCTTCGTGTTCATGGAGATCGCGGCCATCGCGGCGTACATCTTCACAGCCATGGACAAGGGCTACAAGCAAAGCTTCAATTACCTGGTGCTGGGGACGCTTGGATCGGGGCTGTTCCTGTTCGGTATGATCATCCTGTACAATATCTTCGGGACGCTGAACATGTTCGACATGCAGGAAAAGCTGGGCCAGCCCTCGGCGGTGAAGGAAAACGCGCTGATGCTGCCGATGATCCTGATGTTCGCGGGGATTTCGGTGGAAGCCAAGCTCATGCCGTTCGGCGGATGGGTGAAGGGCGTGCTGAAACAAGCGAACGCGCTGGTCGGCGCGCTGATCGTTTCGGGATACGCGCTCGCGGTGCTGCTGGTGGTCGGCAGGCTGATGGGCACGGTGTTCATGATGAGCGGCTCGGTGCTGATCGGCTTTACGGCGGTCGCCGTGGGAACGCTGGTATTCGCGGAAGCGTCCGCCTTTTCCAAAACGAACCTCAGGGAAATCCTTTTGTTCTCGTCGGTCGCGCAGTCCGGGCTGGTGGTGCTGTTATTCCTCTACGGGCTGACGGTGCCGGCCGTGCTGGTTCTCACGAACAACGTCGTCAGCAAGCTGATCCTGTTTACCATCGCGGGCAAAATGGCGCGCGAGCTGGGAACTGACGATATCAAAGACCTCAAGGGCATCTTCATCCGGTACAAGGGCCTGGGGATCGGCTTTACGGTCGCCGCCATGTCCCTGATCGGCCTGCCGCTGTTCTTCGGGTTTGTGGGCAAGCTCAACGCGCTGGTCGCGCTGTTTGCCGCGGGCAACGTCTGGCTGCCGCTGATTATTCTGCTGGTGGCGGTCGTGGAGGGCGCGTACTTCGTGCGGATTTTGGTGAATTTCTGGAATACGGGCGAGGAGGGCGAGCTTTCGGTGAAAGACAAGCTGAAGGACTACGCCCTGGGCGGCTGCGCAAAGATCGGCGTCGTATCGGTTGTGGCGGCGGTTTTGCTGCTCGCGCTGGGTATCCTGCCCATCCTCAACATCAGGGACTTTTTCTCCGTGGACTTTCCAACCTTTGCAAAACAGCTGATCGGGGGGATGTAAATGAGTATTCAATTCAGCGTAAGCCTTGTGATCGCGGGCCTGTTTGCAGCCTCCGTACTGGCCTATATCCTCACGAAGCTCAACAGAAGCCTGGGCGCGTGGATTACGGTGGTCGGCTCGGCCGCGGCGTTCGCGGCGATGTTCCTGCTCAGGGGCGATATCGGGGCCACAACGAGTATCTCCTTTATGGAATTCACGCTGACCCAGTACGGCTGGTTCTTCTCGGTGATCATGCTGGGGGTGTTCGCGTGCGTTTCCTTCTTCAACATTTTCTGGATGAAGAAGATCATTCATCCCGCGGCCTACAACCTCCTGTATATGCTCGCGCTGACCGGGACCATCGGCGCGTTCTCGGCCAGGGATTTCATCACGCTGTTCATCTTCTGGGAGACGATCGTATGGGCGTCGATGTTCATCATTCCGTTTGGCAAATCCAGAAAGGCGTCGGTCGTCTACTACGCGTTTTCCGCGTTCGGCTCGCTGTCGATGCTCTACGGCATCCTGTTCCTGTACGGCAGGTTCGGCTCGTTTGAGATCGCGGGCGTGCTTCATCAGGCGGCGGGCGACCCGACGGCGGCCCTCGTCGCGTTCATCACGATCGGGATTGCCGGGCTGATTAAAATCGGCGTGTTCCCGTTCCACATCTGGCTTCCCCAGGCGCACGGAAACGCGCCGGACACCTTCTCGCCCATCCTTTCGGGCGGTTTGGTGAAGGCGGGCGGGTTCGCCACGTTCCTCATCGTGGCGGTGATGCCCTCGTACAAGGCGTTTGCGAATCATATCGAGTTTCTGGGCAGGCAGCTCGCCATGCCCTTGCCCAACTACGTGCTGGCGGTGCTGGGCGCAATCAGCATCGTGGTGGGCACGCTGATGGCGATCAGCCAGAACGACTTCAAAAAGCTTATCGCGTATTCGTCGGTCGCAAACGGCGGGTATATCGTCATCGGGCTCGCGATGGCGGGGGGACTGAGCACCGGCGGCGCGCTGATGCATATCCTGGCGCACGCCATCGCCTCGGCGGCGGCGTTCCTCGCGGCGGCGGCAGTGGTGCACCGGACGGGCACCACCAAGATGAACGAGCTCGGCGGCCTGATCCACCGGATGCCGCTGACCTATCTGGTATACCTGATTGCGATCATCTCCATGGCGGGCATCCCGCCGATGGCCGGCTTCATTTCCAAATGGATGCTGTTCCAGTCGATGATGAAAAACGGCATGGCGTTTATCGCGGCGGCCGCGTTCTTCGGGTCCATTGGCTCGTTCCTGTATGTGTTCCGCCCGCTGTCGGCGGTGTTCCTCGGGCAGCTTTCCACCAGGCATATGGACGTGAAGGAAGCCCCGCCCCTGATGATGATCCCCATGGTCGTGCTTTCGCTGGCATCGGTGCTGTTCGGCGTGTTCCCCAATATCGCGCTCAGCGTCATCAGCGGCATCCAGACCTCCGTGGGCCTGGAGGGGCTGACGCTGGAGGGCACGAAGATCATCGCCTCCAACGGGGCGATTGACCCGACGCTGATTACGGGGATCTTCGGCTTCGGGTTTGTGATCGCGATGATCATCTTCCTGCGGTTCCCGAAATCGCGCAAGGTGCCGCTGATGGACCAGTACACGGCTTCCGAGTTTATCTGGACGCCGGAGCTTTTGCATTACGCGACCGATTTCTACGCGCCGTTTGAACGGCTGTACCAAAAAGCGCCCAGGACGGAGAATTTCTACCGTTCCATCGTCAACAAGGTCAGCGAGCTGGGGGCTTTCGCAAGCTATGCGTTCTATAGCTTCAAACCCGGCACGGTGCTGCTTTGGACGGCGGCGGTCATCGTCGCCATGCTGTGGGGGAGTGCGTTATGAGTATAAACGAAGTATTGATGGGGGCGCTGACCGGGTTCCTCATTCTGGTGTTCGCGTTTGTCTGGCAAACGACGCTCTCGGGCGTCACGCGCAAGATCGTCGGGCGCTTTCACAAACGCTACGGCCCGAAGTTCTATCAGGAGTTCCGCGATATCTTCAAGCTCCTGACCAAAACGGGGATCACCCACGGCTGGGTGTACAGCTTCGGCGTGATGATGGCGCTGGGCGGCATCATGGGTACGGCGATGTTTATGCCGGTGATGCAGTTCGCGGCGTTCCCCGGGCTTGACAACGTTTTTATCTACGTGTACCTGTTCGCGGTCGGGATGCTGGGCATGGCGATGAGCGCCGTGGGCAGCGGCAACCCGCTGGCCGGGATCGGCGTCATGCGCGCGCTCACGCAGATGGTGGGGTACGAGGTGCCGTTCCTGGTGGTGGTGCTCTCGATGGTGTTCGGCCACGGCACGGCCTCCGTGTCCGAGCTCGCGGCGGTGCAGCAGACGGCCGGGCTCGCGACGTGGAACCTTGTCAAAATGCCCATCGGCACCGTCGTCGGCTTTATCTGTCTGCTGGGGATGCTGGGCAAAAAGCCCTTTGAAACCTTCATCGCACCGGCGGAAATCGCCTCGGGCCCGATGGTGGAATACGGCGGGAAACAGCTGGGAATGCTGATGCTTTTACACGAGTTTTCCATCTTCATCGAAGTCAGCCTGTTCGTGAACCTCTTCCTGGGCGGCGCGGTAACGGTCGTCGGCTACGCGGCCAAGTACGTCGCGGTGTTCGTACTGGCGTCGTTGATCTCGCAGGCGCTGGGGCGGTTTAAGATCGACCAGGTGATCAAGTTCTTCTACAAAGCGCCGATCGCGCTGGCGATCGTGCAGGCGCTGCTGGTGATTTATCTGGGCTGGGGGGTATGACGGATGATCGATCAAATCATTGAAAAAGACAAAAAGCTCAAAGAGGGCTGGGAAGGCATCTCGCGGTTTTTCCGCGCCAATTCGCTGTGGATGCTGATGTACTGCACGGGCTGCTGCGCCATCGAGCTTCCCCAGGCCATGACGTCCCGCTACGACATGGAGCGCCTGGGCATGGGCCCGATGGCAACGCCGCGGCAGGCCGATGTGCTGCTGGTGACGGGGTACCTGAGCGTCAAAACCCTGCGCCGCGTGATCTATGCCTACGAGCAGATGTCCACGCCCAAATACCTGGTGGCGTTCGGTCCCTGCCCGATCAACGGCGGGATCTATTACGACGCCTACGCGGTGATCAACCGGCTGGACCAGTACCTGCCCGTCGACGTGTATATCGCGGGCTGCATGCCCAAGCCCGAGGCCGTGATGAACGGTTTCCAGGACCTGATCGACGGCATCAAGAACAAGACCGCGGACGGCTGGAAACGCTACCGGGACAACTACGAGTGGTACAGAAAAAACCAGATCGAGTCGCTGGGAGAATTGCGGATAAAGGATGAGTTCCATGAATAAGATATTGCAGAAGATTGCCGAAGACGTCAAAGCGAAATTTGACGTGCAGGGCGTGGAAACCGTAAAGGAAACCCAGGCGGCGCTTGATTTCAAGCCCGGGGACATCCACGCGGCGCTGGCGTTCATCAAGGCGCTGGGGTTCAGGCAGCTGTCGATGATCACCTGCGTGGACTGGATCGAGGACGGCGAATTCCAGCTGGTGTTCCTGCTGTTTGACTGGGACCGGGGGGTGCGCCTGCAGGTGCGCACGCGCATCGACCGGAAACACCCCAAGTTCACCACCGTTACCAACATCTATCCCGGCGCGCAGTATTACGAGCGCGATATCCACGAGTTTTTCGGCGTGGAATTCGAGGGCAATGAAATGTCCTTCAAGCAGCTCTTTCTGGAGAACTGGGACGATATCCCGCCGATGCGCAAGGACTTCGATTCCAAGGCGTATTCGGACAGGAAGTTTCCGGTGCGCGAGTATCACAAGGACTTCACAAAGGCAGGTGACGGCAAATGAAACAGGTGAAGCTGTTTCTGGGCCCGCAGCACCCCGGCATGCACGGCAACTCCAGCATACACATGTATGTGGAGGGGGATATCATCAAGAAATCCTATCTGCTGCCCGGCATGCTGCACCGCGGCTTTGAAAAAACCATGGAAAACCGCACCTGGATGAACAATATCGGCATCATCCCGCGTATCTGCGTACCCGAGCCGGACCCCAACGAGATGGTGTTTGCCATGAACGTGGAGACGCTGGCCGGTATCGAGGTGCCGGAGCGCGCGCATTGGATCCGGATGCTGATTTTGGAGCTGGCAAGGCTGGCGGCGCACCTGATGGCGTTCGGCGGCTGCGGCGGCCCCACGGGCCTGTATACGGCCATGTACTGGGCGCAGGCGGACCGCGACGGGATATTAACCCTGTTTGAGGAGATCACCGGCCAGCGAATCTACCACATGTACATCGTCATCGGCGGCGTGCGCAAGGACCTGCCCAAGGGTATTGAAAAGAAAATCCTCGATTATGTGGACGACCTGGAGCGCAGGCTGCCAGACTATGAGGATTTGGTCCTCAACAACCCGACCATCCACGCCAGGACGAAGGACCAGATCATGCTTCCCGCGGACGTGGTATGGGAGCTGGGCGTGACGGGGATCGGCATGCGCTCCTCGACGGGCAAGGCCTACGATATCCGCAAGGTCGCGCCCTACGCGCGCTACGACAAGGTGGAGTTCGACGTGCCCACGGCCACCTATTCCGACGCACTGACGCGCATCCGCTTCAAGTGGCTGGAAATGCACCAGATCATCCGTATCATCCGCCAGGTGCTGGACAGGATGCCGGAGGGCAAGGTACGGGAAAAGGGCCTGGATGGAAGCGCCCTGCGCTGGGAGGTGCCCAAGGGCCAGGTCTATTCGGCGGTCGAGGCCAGCCGCGGGGAATACGGGTATTACACGGTGTCCGACGGCGGCATCAAACCCTACCGTGTGGCGGTCCGCGGGGCCTCGTTCCCGCAGGGGCTTTTGGGCGTGGAGAAATACCTGCCGGGGCACAGAATCGACGACGCGGCGCTGTGGTTTGATACGATGGGCATCTGCTCGCCGGAAATCGACAGATAGGAGAACGATATGAAAAGAAGCAGTATATTCGCTCCTTTCAAGGGATGGAAATACGTATTCAAAAAGCCCGTCACGCTGCCGATGGACGACATTTTCAAGCACCCGCGGGAATCCCAGGACAATTACCGCGGCTTCCACGTCAACGACTGGGAGGTATGCATCGGCTGCGGCACATGCTCCGAGGTATGCCCGACCAACGCCATTTCGATGGTTGAGCGGGGGGAGCTGCCGGATGTGGACGGCTCCAAGCCGGAGCGCCCGGTGGTGGACTACGGCAGGTGCTGCTTCTGCGGCCTGTGCGTGGATATCTGCGCGTCCGGCTCGCTGAGCCTCACCAAGGAATACCTCTATAATTCCTCCGATCCGGAAGATTTCATTTACATGCCCGGCGAGAAGGACATCACGGGCCGCGACTGCAAGACGGGCTACGAAAAGAGCGAATCAAGCGATTTGCTGGACCTCGTGCGCAAGCCCATGGAGCATACCGCCGCCGGAGAACGAAAGCAGTCGTTCATCGAGATCGTGCGCGGATTTTCCAAGGAGCAGGCGAAGGCCGAGGCCGCGCGCTGCGTGGCGTGCGGCATCTGCGAAAAAACGTGCCCCGCGCACATGAACATTCCCGATTACATCCGCGCCGTCTGGGAGGACGACCTTCCGGCGGGCCTTGACTGGCTGTACAAAACCAACCCGCTGCCCTCGGTGTGCGGCCGTATCTGCACGCACAAGTGCGAAACCGCGTGCGCGATCGGGAACCGGGGCGAGCCCATCGCCATCCGCTGGCTCAAGCGCTACATCGTGGACAATATGCCCGACGATGAGTACGAGAAGGTGGTCATGGCGCAGGTCTCCAAAAAGGGCGAGGGCAAGGTCGCTATTATCGGCGCGGGCTCGGCGGGCCTTTCGGCCGCCTATTATCTGGGCACGCTCGGCTATGCCGTGGACGTGTTTGAACGGATGCCGCTGGCGGGCGGGCCGATGCGCTACGGCGCGCCAAAGTACAGGCTGCCCGACGAGGTCACGACGCACGATATTTCCTTTATCGAAAAGCTCGGCGTGAAAATCCACGTAAACACTGAAGTCGGCAAGGACGTGAAGTTTTCGGACCTGCAAAAAAAATACGACGCGGTCTTCATCGCGACCGGCTATCCCCATACCCGTGGGCTGACCATCCCCGGCGTCGAGCATGAGAACGTGAAGATGGCCATGGAGTTCCTCGCCGCCTCCACGGACTATGAAACGGGGCGCGGCGAAATGCCCGCGATCGAGGACGACGTCGTGGTCATCGGCTCGGGCAACGTGGCGTTTGACGTCGCCCGAACGCTCATCCGCTTCCAGAACGGGAAGTACGGCAAGAGCTCGGTGAAGATGCTGGCGCTTGAAAACGAGGAGCAGATCCCCGCCGACAAGGAGGAAGTGGAGGAAGGCGGCGAGGAGGGGATCGTGTTCAATCTCGGATACGGGCCCAAGCTGATCGTCACGGACAAGAACGGCAAGCTGATCGGCGTGGAAGCCTGCAAATGCGTGCGGCTGTTTGACGAGGAGCACCGCTTCAACCCGCAGCTGGACGAGGAAGCGAAAATCTGCGTCCAGGGCAAGCAGGTATACCTGGCCATCGGCCAGACCTCGGACCTTACCTTCCTTCCGGAAGAGCTCAAGGACCAGGTTAAGATCGAGCGCGGCAAGATCGTCGTCAACAAGGACAACCAGGTGCGGGGCGTTCCCGGCCTGTTTGCCGGCGGCGATATCATCCGCGGTATGGACATCATCAACGGCGTGGCCGACGGGCACACCGCGGCGGTCGGGATCGACAAATACCTGCGGGCCCAAAAGAAGAAGTAACGGCAGATCGATAAAAAGGAAGGTGCACACCTTCCTTTTTTCTAAGTATCAGGCTGCCGGAGGGCGTATGGAGTTCAAGCTGAGAAATTTCACCATCGAGGCGTTCAACCGCGACGTCAATTTAAGCGGGGATTTGCTTGCGAAATACCGCAGGTGGGACGGCTACAGAAAGCGCATTTCGGCTTTGATCGGGGAAGCGTTCCAGTATCATCCGCGGACCAACAGGGCGCTGGCGCTGGGCGCGGGCAACCTGAACGATCTGGACCTGCATTTTCTCTGCGAAAAACTCGAAGGGCTCGATCTGTCCGACGCCGATCAAACCGCGATGGAAAACGGGCTAAAGCGGCAGAGGCTATCGGATGGCGAACGCGGGAAAATCAGGCTCCTGCGGACGGACTACACCGGGTCGGTCGGAAAGAACCTGTTTGCGGAGCTGGAAAACCTGGTCAAACGATCGGCGTCCGCGGTTGAGATGGCGGATTTTATACGATCGGCGTTCCGGGCCATGGCCGGGACGATGGCCGGGGCGGTTGCCGGACGCTATCCGCTGGTGATCTCGTGCCCCGTTTATACCCAGCTTCTCTATACGCAGATCGAGGTGTTTTTAAGGATATTGTTCGAGGCCGGTCTGTACGCCTACGGCGAGCTGAATGAAATCCTCAACGCCGCTTACGGCGCGATGCCCGAGGTTCTTGCGGGGTACAACGATCTGGTACTCGGCGCCTGCGAAGACGGGGGCCTGATCGTGCTGCTTGCGGACGTCATCGAAATGCCCAAGGGCAGCCCCGTGTACCGGCAGGTGAAACGGGCGGAAGGGGCCGGTGTTTTGGACGCGGAAACGGCGGAAGCGCTGGCGGGGCGGCACGGAGCGGAGCTTTCGCAGGCCGGGCGCCGGGATTTTGCGTCCAAAACGGAAACGGTCCGGGAGCTGTACACGGTCTGGCCGTTTGACGAAAGCAAGGAATACCTGGTGTACGGTCGTCTGTCCTTGAAACGGGCGTAGGATACGCAATCCGCATACGGAAGCCTTGACATCCGGTCAAGGTTTTTTTATAGTGGGATGGAAAAGAAGTTTGACAGGATCATAGACCGACAGCCCACTGTACCCGTGGACCAGGGAGGAATCAGCGATGAAAAGAACGCTTTGTTTTCTGGCCGCCGCCATACTGCTGTTTGCCGTTCCCGCCGCCGCGGCGGCGGAGGATGCGGCGCAGCCGACGCTAACTTACATCGGACATTCGGAGCTGATGATCGTCACCGCCGAGGGGACCGTGATTTACGTCGATCCCGCGCCGTCGTCGCTCGCCGCGTATGATTACGAGCGCAAGGCGGATATCATCCTAGTGACCCACGAGCACGGCGACCACAACAAGGTGGATGTCGTGCCCAAGAACGACGACTGCCAGATCCTGCGCGTCAAGCAGACCATCAACAAGGACGGCACCTACAATACGTTTACCATCGGCGGGGTCACCGTCATCCCGGTACCCGCCAAGAACAAGAACCACTCCATCAAGGAAACCAACGGCTTCATTATCCAATTCGACGGTTTCACGGTCTACCACGCCGCCGATACGGACAAGCTCGATTCGATGGCCGATCTTCAGCAGTACGGCGTCGATTACGCGTTCTTCCCCATCGACGGGCAGTTCAACATGGATGCCGCCGGGGCCATGGAATGCGCCGAGCTGGTCGGGGCCGGACACAATTCGCCCATCCACTGGTTTGACGCCGATCCCGCTTCGTTTACGCCGGAGGGCGCGCTGCTGTTGTATCCCGGCGACACCATCACGCTGGAAAAGGCGGACGAATAGGCAACAGGCAGTCGTATCGATTGAACATCGCGTCCTACGAGGACGCGATGTTTTGTATGGCCTCCACGTCGAGAAGCCGTACGCTCGACAGATAAAAATCCAAAAGGCCTTCGTCGCGCAGCAGCCCGAGCTCACGGGACATCGAAGGGCGTGAGACGTGCAGGTAGTCCGCCAGCTCGGTTTTGCTGACCGGCAATACGAAGGTATCGGAGCCGTGGAGCTTGCGCTGCTCCAGCAGATACGTGCAAAGCTTCTGGCGGATGCCCCGGATTTCCAGGTATTCCACCTTCCGGTGCAGGCTGAGCGCCTTTTCGGACAGGATTTTCAGCATGTTCTGGATCAGCGTTTTGTGAAATCCGCAGGCTTTTGGGCAGTGGCCCAGAAACCGTTCCGGCGGCACGAACATCAGCAGGCTGTCCTTGCGCGCGGTCACGGTGGACGGCCAGGTTTTCCGCCCCGCGAACGCCGCGATTTCCCCGAACGTTTCCCCCCGCCCGGCCCGCGCGAGCAGCGATTTGCTGCCCGCCGCGTTTTCGTGCGCGATCTCGACCTCGCCCCGGAGCACGATGCCCACGCCGCGCAGCGGGTCGCCCGCGGCCACCGCGATTTCGCCCCTGCCGATGCTTTTCACGGCGGGGCTGAAGCACGCCGCCAGCGCATGCAAATCATTCCGCTCGATGCCCGCGAACAGGGGAACGCTTTGCAGATCGTCAAAAACCCCGGAATTCATCATTCACCCTTCTTTTTGTATCCACGGATACGGAACTTCCTCCACTATCATAGTAAGATCGGGGTGTGAAGTCAACCAGACAGCAAGGGGGAGTACGAATGAAACGAAAGATTATCACCATCGACGAGAAGAAGTGCAACGGCTGCGGGCTGTGCGTGGACGCCTGCCACGAGGGCGCGATCGCGCTCGTGAACGGCAAGGCCAGGCTGGTGTCCGAAAGCTATTGCGACGGTCTCGGCGCGTGCCTGCCGCACTGCCCCACGGACGCGATCGCCATCGAGGAACGCGAGGCGGAGGCGTTTGACGAGGCCTACGCCCGGCAGCACCAGCAGGAGACGCTTAACAAGGCGCAAGCGCCCGCCGTGCCGGTTGCGCCGGCGCACACATGCGCCTGTCCGGGCAGCGCTTCCCGGACGCTGGAGCGTGCGCATGCCCCGGCGGCGAGTGCGGTACCAAACATGGAATCGCAGCTCAGGCAGTGGCCGTGCCAAATCAAGCTCGCGCCGGTGAACGCGCCCTATTTCCATCAGGCAAACCTGCTGATTGCGGCAAGCTGCACCGCGTACGCCTATGCGAACGTCCACAGCGAATTCATGCGGGGCCGCGTTACGCTGATCGGCTGCCCGAAGCTGGACGGCGTGGATTATTCCGAAAAGCTCGCGGCGATTCTCAAAGCAAACGAGATCAAAAGCGTGACCGTGCTGCGTATGGAGGTGCCCTGCTGCGGCGGAATCGTGACAGCGGTTAAAAACGCTCTCCTTATGAGCGGCAAGATGCTTCCCTGGCACGTGGTCACCCTCTCGACCGACGGCAGAATTCTGGAGGACTGAACGATGATTGAGCAGGTAGCTAAGTATACGGTCACGCGGGAGAAGACGCTGGAACGCGCGGTGGAGGAGGACGCCCTCCACATCGTCCATATGGTGCTGCCCAAGGGCGAGGGTTTCCCCGGGCATGCCGCCAACGCCGCCGTGTATATGACCGTGATCGGCGGGCGGCTTTCCATTACCCTGGGCGGCCAGCCGCCGCACGAGTATGGCAAGGGGGATATCCTGAAGATACCGAAGGGTACGAGGATGGAAGGCGAAAACCGGTGGGACGAGGTACTGGAACTGATCGTCGTGAAACTGTTTACCGCGTGAAGGAAACGGAAGGAGAAAACCATGCAAAAATACCTGTGCGTCCCCTGCGGCTACATCTACGATCCCGCGGCGGGCGATCCAGACGGCGGCATAGCCCCCGGCACCGCGTTTGAAGACCTTCCCGCGGACTGGCTCTGCCCGGTCTGCTACGTCGGGAAAGACCAGTTTGAACCGATCGACGAATGAGGAGATGAAACTATGAGTATGTTTTGCTATCAATGCCAGGAAACGGCCAGGGGGCAGGGCTGCGAGATGCGCGGCGTGTGCGGGAAAACCGAGGAAGTCGCAAAGCTCCAGGACCTTCTGATCTATGCCTTGAAGGGCATGGCGGAGGTGATCGTGAAGAGTAAGCCGGACGCGGACACGCTGCGGGATACCGGCCGGCTGCTGGTGCACAGCCTGTTTATGACCATCACCAACGCAAATTTCGACGGCGGCGCCATCGCCGCGCAGGTCCAAAAGGCGGTTGCGCTCCGCGACCAATTAAAAAAAACCGCGAGCAGCGGAACCTGGCACGACGCAGCCCTGTTCCACGCGGATACCCGGGAGGCGATGCTTGAAAAGGCGGCGGGCGTCGGCGTGCTGGCGACCGGAAACGAGGACATCCGCTCCCTGCGTGAGCTGATTACCTACGGGGTGAAGGGCATGGCGGCCTACACGGAGCACGCGCTGAACCTCGGCAGGGAGGATACGGGCATCTATGCCTTTCTATGCGAGGCGCTGGCCGCGACGCTGGACGACGCCCTGCCTGCGGACGCGCTGGTGGCGCTGACGCTGAAAACCGGCGAAACCGGCGTGAAGGCTATGGCGCTGCTGGACGCGGCAAACACCGGAAGATTCGGCAATCCCGAGATCACAAGCGTCAATATCGGGGTACGGGAAAACCCGGCCATCCTGATCTCCGGCCACGACCTGACGGATTTGGAACAGCTGCTGGAGCAGACACGGGGCACGGGCGTGGACGTGTATACCCATTCCGAGATGCTGCCCGCGCACTACTACCCGGCGTTTAAAAAGTACCCGAACTTCGCGGGCAATTACGGCAACGCGTGGTGGAAACAGACAACGGAATTTGAAACCTTCCGGGGGCCCATCCTGTTCACCACCAACTGTATCGTGCCGCCCCGCAGCGAAGAAATCCGCGCCCGTATCTTTACCACCAACGCGGCAGGCTACCCCGGCTGCAGGCACATCGAAGCGGACGCCGATGGCAAAAAGGATTTTTCGGAGATCATCGCGCTGGCAAGAACCCTGCCCGCGCCCCTGGAGATTGAAACCGGCAGCATCGTGGGCGGGTTTGCCCACAGCCAGGTCCTCGCCCTGGCTGATCAGGTGGCGGAGGCGGTAAAATCCGGCGCGATTAAAAAGTTCTTCGTGATGGCCGGCTGCGACGGCAGGATGAACTCCCGGGAGTACTATACCCGGTTCGCGGAAAAGCTGCCCGGGGATACGGTCATCCTCACCGCGGGCTGCGCCAAGTACCGCTACAACAAGCTGAACCTGGGCAGCATCGGCGGCATTCCGCGCTTGCTGGACGCCGGACAGTGCAACGACTCCTATTCGCTGGCCGTGATCGCCCTGAAGCTCAAGGAGATGTTCGGGCTGGACGATATCAACAAGCTTCCCATCGCCTTCAACATCGCGTGGTATGAGCAGAAGGCCGTCATCGTGCTGCTGGCGCTCCTGTCGCTGGGCGTGAAAAACATCCATCTGGGGCCGACGCTTCCGGCGTTCCTCTCGCCCAACGTAGCAAAGGTTCTGGTGGATACCTTCGGCATCGCGGGCATCGGCACGGCGGAGGAGGATATCAATCTGTTTATGGAAGCCGGCGGCGGGACCGCAAAATGAACGTGGACCAGGACCGCCGGTATGTCTCCGGCGGTCCTTTCCCGCATGTTTATGCCGTTTTTTGGAAGTTTTTACGCAAAGCGGTTTCAATACCCTATGATCCGGCGTATAATTAAGTATCACCCCAATGCACTTTACACACGACTGACAGGAGGGAAACGATATGTGCCCAATTCATTTCTTTTACTGCAAACACTGTGGCAATCTCGTCGGCACGCTGTACTTTTCCGGAGCGAAAATGGTATGCTGCGGCGATGAGATGACCGAACTGGTTCCCAACACCGTGGACGCCGCCACCGAGAAGCATGTGCCCGTCATCGCGGCCGACGGCAATAAAGTAACGGTCAAGGTCGGCGCCGTACCCCACCCGATGACCGAAGAACACTCCATCCAGTGGATCTACCTGCAAACCGAAGGCGGCGCGCAGCGCAAGTGCCTCAAGCCCGGCGACGCCCCGGAGGCGACCTTCATGCTGGCTGCGGGCGACAAACCCGTCGCCGCGTACGAGTACTGCAATCTGCACGGGCTGTGGAAGGCCGAAGCCTAATTCACCCTGCCCCAAAAGCCCGATCTGCGGTGTTGGCCGCGGGATGGCAATGGGCATCACTTACAAACGAGTAAGCTCAACCCATTGCCACCCTTGCCGCCTAGCATTTCGGGCTTTTTGAACAGGCTGAATATTGCTTCGAAATAGTATTGATCATACAAGAATCCCGCCAAAACAGCGGGATTCTTATATGTGTAATACCTTGGGATGCGTCGAAGGATTACGACCCTTCGACTTGCAATCCGAAACCAGCGACATGTGCGGTGGTTTCGGAATCTTGCGTAGCAAGGCTTCCTTACACGGAGGGCTGGCCGTGAGCATGCCCTTTGCGTGCGAACAAGCCCGGAGTGCAAACTCGCTAAAGTGGTGGAACCACTTTAGCGAAGCTTTCAGCGAACAACCCACGGCCGGTAGTCCCCTTCGCCCACGAAGGTTTCGTAGGCGAGGGCGAACAGCCGCCTTGTGAGCACGCCGACCTGGTTTTCCGTTTCGTTGTCGCAGCCGTTGGTCAGGAGCACGAAACCGAAGCCCGACGCGGGCTCGAAATACACGTTGCACAGTACGCCCGCGAAGATCCCCTGATGGCCGTACATGGTATGCCCGGTGAGCAGCGTGTACTCGCGCTGTACGAACAGGCCGTAGGGGCTTTCGCCGGTTACGCTCGTGAGGTAGGACGCCTGGTTGTCCGTCATCTGCGACAGGCTCTCCGGCGTCAGCAGCCGCACACCGTTCACCGTTCCGTTGCCGCACAGGGCGATGGTCAGCGTTGCCAGGTCCTTCGCACGGATCCACAGGCTGCCCACCGTGGTACCGTAGTGGCGCTCCGGGTCGGTGAAATCCTCGTAGGGCTGGCCGAGCAGGTACTCCGCGCTGTGGTAGCGCGTGCCGTCTTTCAGGTAAATGGCGGAAACGGACGCCGGATCCCCCAGCATAGACGGATCGTAGGACGCGTCGATGGACAGCGGGCCGAACACAGTATCGCGCATATAGCGGTTCACGCTCACGCCCGCGACCGCCTCCATCAGCGCGCCGGCGACGCCCGCGCCGAAATTGGAGTATTCGTAAACGCTTCCGGGGATTTGGTTCAGAAAGCTTTCGTTGTTCTTTGCCTTTTGGGAGAGCAGGGAGCGCAGGGTGCCTCCGCTTTCATAAAAGCCGTTGCTGCCAAGCGCCGCGGTATGGCTCATCAGCTGGCGCAGCGTGACGGGCGTATCGGGGAAATATACGTTGGCGATCTCGTAGCCGAAATAACGGCTGATATCCGCGTCCAGCTCCACGAGCCCCTGTTCCCTGAGCCGCATCAGCCCGATGGCGCTGACCATCTTGGTGACCGACGCGACGCGGAAATAGGTATCCGCCGTCACGGGGACCAGCGCCTCGAGATCCTGATAGCCGTAATACCGCTGATAGACGATCCGGTCGCCCATCGTAACCGCCAGCGCGCCGCCGATGGTCCGGCTTGCCTGGAAAATGCCGTCCACCCGCTCGTCGATTCCGTCCGTGCCGAGGGCGCGGATGGGAAGGCTTGACAGGAGCAGGCACAGGGCCAGGACCGGCAGCCGTTTCATCAGGCGGCGTTCTCCTTGCGGGTCGTCAGCGCCAGCAGGCACAGGGGATTGAGCAGGAACAGCGGCAGGAAATAGCGGCTGATCATACACGGCAAAAGCAAAACCGGCAGCAGCGCGCATACCGTAAACGCGAAAATCTGCATCGCGTAGCGCCTGCGGTGGTAGGCGGCGTACAGAAAGCCGATGACGGCGATCCACGATTGCACGGCCAGCGCGAACAGATACCGCACCAGCGGCACATCCAGATACCGGTTCTCCAGGAACGTCCGGTCCAGGAACGTCCTAAGCGCGGGCAGCGGGGTTTGGTAGGCGATGGGGAACGCCGCCTTGTCGTACTTCTGCACGGTTTCCAGGTAGCCCGTATAATCCAGCCAATAGTCGATCTTCGTGTGCGAGAGATCGTCGACAAACCACGCGCCCCGCGTGATCTCCAGAAACGCTTCCAGATAGGCCCTGGGGTATTTTACGCCGAACTTCAGCCAAGCCTTAAGCGCGTTCACGGTGTTTTCATTGGGGTTGAGGAACGCCGCCTTGACGGGATCGGAGATATCGGGGCGGTAGCGGTCCTTGATATCGTCCACGCCGAACAGGCCTTCTATCCGGGCGATATCCGCCTCGTCCGTTGCGGTTTGCAGCACGCGAGCCATCTGCTCAAGCGGCAGGCCCATCATATCGCGCCGGACGGTTTCCGGCGTTACGGCGCCCGTTGCCAGATTGAGGAGCGCGCCCGCGCCCGTGCCCAGGAGAACCGCCACCGGCAGCAGCACGAGCGTCCGCTTGAGCGTCGCGGTAACGGGCCGGTGCCGGATAAGGCGGGCGGCGGCGTACACGGCGATGCCTGCGGCCAAGAGGGCCAGCGTGAGGATTCCGTTATAGCGAAGCAGGCACGCAAGCACCGCGAATACGGCCGTCCGCGCCGCGCCCCACAGGCCCGAGAACCCGCGCGACAGCCGGTAAAGCTCCACGGCGGTCAGCGCCAGGGCGCAGGCAAACAGCGTATCCTTCGTGGTGGAGAACGCAAAGTAGCCAAACAGCGGAAACACACAGAAGTAGATCGCGGCGGCGGTCAGCGCGCGCCGGTCAGCGCGCGCGGTGTTCAGCGTAACCAGCCCGTACCCGATGGTCAGTCCCATGACGGCCGTCTGCAGAAGCCCGAGCGCGAAAAACGCCCACGCGTTTCCAAATCCCAGGGCGGCGGACGCCGTCAGCAGCCCCTCCAGCAGCAGCGTGTAGAGCAGGGAATGATGGGTTTCGTACTGGTGCGCGGCGATCTGGATGAGATGCGCGTCGATATCGTAGTTGGTCATGATCGGGAAATACGCCAGCAGCCAGCCGCAGGCCAGCACGAAGAAGCCGAGGAACACGGCCCACAGCAGCCGCGTGTTGCCGACCGGCTGCAAGGGGCGCTTTTCCTTCAGCCATACGGGCACGTTGACGAACAGGTGGCACAGCAGGAGGAAAGAGAGCGCCCACACGCCAAGCAGGGTGACCGCGTCCGGCAGGGCAACCGAAAGCGTGCCGTCGTTTTGCAGCCGCGCGCCGAGCACGAAGCTCAGCGCCAGAAAAAACGCTGGAATGGCGGTGTAGCGCAAAAGCCGCTTGTGCAGCTTATTGTGAAGCCCGTATGTGCACAGGAAGCTCAGCCCGCCAAAGAGTACAAACGTAAGCGCCGACGTCCAATGGAGCGCCAAAGGCGCAAACGGGGCGTACAGCGCGCAGCCCGCGCCGGTCAGCAGCGCGGTCAGGAGGCGGATGGGTAACGTCCATCGTTTCTTCATATCCGTACCCTGCTAAATAAAATACATATAGGCCTGGCCCTTGCGGTGCTTTTTCATCTCGTCGGCCAAATCCTGCAGCGAAACGCCCTGCAGCGTGTCCCGCACCGCGCCGTCCGCCGCGTCGAACACCTTGAGCCGCATCGCCGCTTCGATGCCCGGCGCGCGGTCTTTCACGGTATCGCCGGTCTCCTCAAACAGCGATAGATCGGCGGCCGAGAGCACCTCCAGCGCCGTGATCTCCCGCGGCGGCCGGGACAGGCGGTAGCCTCCCTGCGCGCCCTTGTGCGAGGACACAACCTCGGCCTTTTTCAGCAGGGAAAACACCTGTTCCAGATAGATTTTGGAGATTCCCAAATCCTCGGACAGGCTGATCACCGTGATGTTCTCGCCCGCGGCATAGCGCGCCGCCATGCTGACTGTCGCCGCCAGCGCGTATCGTCCCCGTGCGGATATCCTCATCGTATCTCCCCGTTTTCATACCGAAACTGTATGTTTTAGTGTATGCATTTCAAAATTCTTTGTCAAGGGGTTGACAGGGCGCGGGGGTAGGCGTACACTATATTCATACTATTCATATATGAATAGGAATTATCGGAGGCGTTCGTATGGCGACTATACAACAGACCGTAACCGGCCTGATCGGCAATACCCCGATGCTCAGGCTCGGCGGAATCATGAAAAAACTGGACCTGAAGGCGGAGCTGATCGCCAAAATCGAGGGCAGGAACCCAGGCGGCAGCGTGAAGGACCGTATCGCCAAAGCCATGATCGACGACGCGGAGGCCCGCGGCGTGCTGAAACCGGGCGCGTTGATCATCGAGCCGACCAGCGGCAACACGGGCATCGGCCTGGCGTCCGTCGCGGCGGCGCGCGGGTACCGCCTGATCCTCACCATGCCCGAAACCATGAGCGTGGAACGGCGTAATTTGCTCAAGGCCTACGGCGCGGAGCTCGTGCTCACCGAAGGGCCCAAGGGCATGCGGGGCGCGATCGAGAAGGCAAACGAGCTCGCCGGGGGGATCGAGGGCGCGTTTATACCCGGGCAGTTCGATAACCCCGCCAATCCCGAGGCGCACCGCCGGACCACCGGCCCCGAGATCTGGCGCGATACCGACGGCAAGGTGGATATCTTCGTCGCGGGCGTGGGCACGGGCGGTACGATCACCGGCGCGGGCGGGTACCTGAAGTCGATGAAGCCGTCCGTCCGCGCCGTCGCCGTCGAGCCGGACGCCTCGCCGGTCTTAAGCGGCGGGCAGGCCGGGCCGCACCCCATCCAGGGTATCGGCGCGGGCTTTGTGCCTAAGGTGCTCAACGTGTCCGTGATCGACGAAATTATCCGCGTGAAAGGCGAGGACGCGTTTGCCGCCGCGCGCGAGCTGGCGCACGAAGGACTGCTGGCGGGCGTATCCTCCGGCGCGGCGCTCTGGGCGGCCATCCAATTGGCCAAACGCGCTGAAAACGGGGGCAAGACCATCGTCGTCCTGCTCCCGGATACCGGCGAGCGCTACCTTTCCACCCCGCTGTTTTCCAACTAAAGGAGGCGCAATATGGCTAATCCGTTGAAATTTGAAACCCTCCAGCTCCACGCGGGGCAGGAGGCTCCCGATCCCGCCACCGGCGCGCGCGCCGTGCCGATCTACCAGACGACCTCCTTCGTGTTCCCCGATTCCGAAACGGCCGCCGCGCGCTTCGCCCTGACCGAGGAGGGGAACATCTACACCCGCATCATGAATCCGACCACCGACGTGTTTGAAAAGCGCGTCGCGGCGCTGGAGGGGGGCGTCGGCGCGCTGGCGCTGGCCAGCGGCTCCGCCGCCACCGCGTACGCCGTACAGAACATCGCGGGCACGGGTGACCACATCGTTTCGGCCGCCTCCATCTACGGCGGAACCTACAACCTGTTTGCGCACACGTTCAGGGAAATCGGCATCGGCGTCACCTTCGTGGACGGGAGCGATCCCATGGCCTTCGAGACGGCTATCCGGCCCAACACCAAGGCGCTGTTCACCGAGACGCTGGGCAACCCCAACTGCAACGTCGCCGATATCGGCGCCATCACTGGAATTGCCCACAAACACGGCATCCCCCTGATCATCGACAATACCTTCGCCACGCCCTACCTCATGCGCCCCATCGAGCACGGCGCGGACATCGTCATCCACTCCGCCACGAAGTTTTTGGGCGGGCACGGCACCTCCATCGGCGGTGTGATCGTGGACGGCGGCCGGTTCGACTGGGCGGCGTCCGGCAAATTCCCCGGGCTTTCCGAGCCCAGCGAGGGCTACCACGGCGCGCGGTTTACCCAGGTCGCGGGCGCGGCGGCGTACATCGTGCGGGCGCGCGTGGTGCTGCTTCGGGATATGGGGGCCGCGCTCAGCCCGTTCAACGCGTTTTTGTTCCTGCAGGGGCTGGAAACGCTGTCGCTGCGCGTGGAACGGCACGTATACAACGCGCTGAAGGTCGTGGAGTACCTGAGCAAGCATCCTAAAGTGGAGCGCGTGAACCACCCGTCCCTGCCCGAAAGCCCCTGCCACGCGCTGTACGCGAAGTATTTCCCGCACGGCGCGGGCTCCATCTTCACCTTCGAACTCAGGGGCGCCGCGGAACAGGCCAAGGCGCTGACCGAGAGCCTGAACCTGTTCTCGCTGCTGGCCAACGTCGCGGATGTGAAATCCCTCGTCATCCATCCCGCGTCCACCACCCACAGCCAGCTCTCCCCGGAGGAGCTGCTCGCCGCTGGCATCAAGCCCGCCACCGTCCGCCTGTCCGTGGGCACTGAGCACATCGACGACCTGCTTTCCGATCTGGAACAGGCGCTGGCAAAAGTATAGTTGAGAATTTAGGGGTTTCACCCCTAATACCCCGATCAGGGGCAGTGATCCGGTCGGTTTCATTGTCGCAGGCTTCGCTTTAGCTTGCTTGCTCTGTGAAACCTCTCAATCTCATTCGCTTTGCGTTTCACGTAAGCACCCACAGGGTGCCTGCTCGTTTCGATTGCCCTGGACCCCGCTCTGGCCGCGCATTGCGCGGCCAGTGGTGGGTCAAGGGCAACGCCCTTGTCAGGGTTTTAGGGGCGAAGCTCCTAACGTATTCTTCTCTTTCGCGGGCACATACATCGCCGAGGCGACCAGCGCGGTGAGCGGCGCGGTGGCGACGAGGCCGAAGCTGCCGACCAGCGTGTTTAAAAGCTGGCTGGCGACGTATTTGAGGTTTACGATGTCGCCCGGCGGCGTGCCCTGCCCCGCGAAGTACATAAGCATGGAGAGGTAATTGCCGGAGTAGGCGAGCATCAGCGTGGTCGCCATCGTTCCCAGCACGTTGCGGCCGATCACGGCGCCGCTCTTAAACAGCGCCCCGCGGGAAATATCGCAGCTGTGCACCTGCACCTCCCGGCAGGAGACGGATATATCCATGCTCAGGTCCATCACCGCGCCGGAGTTGGCGATGAACATCATACCGATGAAAAGCCCTCGCGGGTCCAGCTGCAGGGAGCTCTGGGAGAGCAGCGGGATCAGGTAGGGGATATCCCCGCCGTCCAGCTTCATCCAATAGGTGAACAGCATCGCGGAGGCGCAGGTGACGAGCGTGCCGGACAGCGAGCCGATCAGCGCCACGGCGCAGCGCCTGGTAAAGCCCGCGACCAGTAAATCGATCAGCACGGTGAGCGCCACCACGGTTACGAACGCGGCCAGAATCGGGTCGACCCTGTCCAGCAGAAGCGGGATGAGCAGCTTCCAGATGATGATGGTGCTGGCCGCCAGCGAGATCAGCGCGCCGCAGCCGACGATTCCGCCGAACAGGATCAGCCCCGCCGAAAGACCGAAGATCAGCCAAAGCTCGGTACGGCCGCGGTAGTGGTCGATCAGGGTAATGCCCAGTCCGCCCCGGGAGCTCTGCACCATGGCGTAGCCGATATCCCCGGCTTCGAACAGTTTATCCTTGTCCAGCGCCGCGTTCATATAGTTTACGGCAATCCCTTCGCTGCCCTTGTATTCGCCTGTGAGGATGGTGACGTTGCAGATCTGCGTGCCGGAATACACGATGCCCAGGGGGCTCAGGGTGTCGTTGTTTACCGCTTCGATTCGCACCTGCACGCGCGGGAGCGTGGAGTAAACCGTTTGGTGCCGTTCGGGAATCAGGCACAAAAGCCCGCACACCGCGAGCATCACCGCTGCTAAAACCCAGTTGCTTTTATGTTTGATCATACGTTGCTCCATGGGGATTATCGTAAAAACACGGGGCTGCCTTAACGGCAACCCCGCGTTTGCGGGAAAGGGTTATTCGGTCACGGTTAAACCCATGACGTCCATGGTCTTTTGGAAGATATCGGTGTTGTCGTACATGCCGTTGAACATGTCGGCGCCCACGCCCAGCGCGTACACGGGGATCTGGAGACCTGTGTGCGAGTACGAGGTGTAGCTCAGGCCCGCTTTGTTGTTGATGATGTGGCTCACGGCCATGGACAGGGGCTCGTAGCCGCCGTAGAGCAGCGCTTCCTGGTCGCCGATCACGCGGTCCGCGGCGGGCGTCATGCTCAGCTCGAAGGCCGCCTGCAGGGAAGCAAGCTCTGCATCCGTCAAAGTGAGGGCCATATCCGGCTTGGTGGTCAGGCCGTAATAGGTTTCAATCCGGGCCAGCGCGTCTGCAAAGGCCGCGCCGCTGTCGCGCAGGCCGCCCACGATGGAGGAGAAATCCTGGAAGGAGATGGTCTGGCTCTTGAGATAATCAAAGTGCGTGTCGTACGCGGTGGTCGCAAAGCCGATGGTCATGCCGCCGGTCTCGTGGTCGCCGGTGACGATGATCAGCGTCTCGCCCTCATGCTGGGCCGCGAAATCGATGGCAACCTGCACGGCGTCGGAGAAGGCGACCGTGTCGTAGATGCTGGTGGCCGCGTCGTTGGCGTGGCCCGCCCAGTCGATCTTGCCGCCTTCGACCATCAGGAAGAAGCCGTTTTCGTTGTCAAGCACGGTGATGCCGGCAGCGGTGATATCGGCCAGCGAGAGAATGGTTTCGCCTTCGCCTTCGCGGCGGACGCGGTCGATTTCATACGCCATGGCGTTGCTGTCGGCGATATCGGGATTGTCCGCGAGCACGGGCGCCTGGTCGGCGGAGATGGAGGCGAAGCCTTCCAGGGTGTTGACGATGGTCCAGCTGTTTGCCGCCGCAAGCTCTTCGGTGCCGGGCTTGCCTTCCACGGACATTTTGTGCAGGTTGCCGCCGCCGAGGTAATCAAGCGTTCCGCCGGTCAGCGCCTGTACGCCGATATCATAGTAATCGTTGCGGCTTTGCTGCTTAGCGTAGTACGCGGCGGGGGTGGCGTGGTTTAGGGATACGCTGGAGATCACGCCGACCTTCATGCCGGTTTCCTTGGCGTACTCGGTGATGAGCTTGGAGGGCTCGGTGAGCTCCAGCTTGCCGTCCGCAGTGGGCGCGAACCTGTAGTTGATCACGCCGGACAGCGTTTTGATGCCGGAGGCCATGGCGCTCGCGGTGGACGCGGAATCCGGGTTAAAGGAGGTGGCGTCGTAGGTGGTCATCAGGCCGACGTTTTTCCACTCGGTGAAGGAAAGCTCCGCGGGGGTGGGCACGAGCGCGTCGGGATTTTCGATAGCGCCCAGATAGTACTGGGTGGCGGTCACCTGGGGGCTTCCCATGCCGTCGCCGATAAACATGAACACATACTTGGGGGTGGCTGCCGCGTCCTGGGCAAACGCCGAAACGCAGGCAAGCGTGAGAACCAACGCGAGGAGAACAGAGATTGCCTTTTTCATTTGTTTTCATCCTTTCATCGCTGAGTTTGTACACTTCACAATAGCAAGGATGTGTAAGGGCTGATGCGGCGGGCAGGTAAATCCTGCGTAAGGAATTCGGCGGAAATGTAAAGACCGCCGCCTGCCGCAAAACCGGAAACCGAACAGGGCAAACGAACGCTGCCCGCAGGGCCGTTTACAATGTTAACGCGGATATTGCATGAACGGCGCGTTTGTAAAGCGCGGGCGAAGACCGCGTGAAGCGTCTCCGCGCCGTAAAACCGGATTGTGAATTTGTCGAAAAACGCGCCGCCGAACGCCGGCGGCGGCGATTGTTGCGCGGGCTGAAACGGTATACTATAATGAATGCAATAAAAGCAAAATCTGGCGGGAGGATCAGCCATGCGACACTTGCACGCGGAGGGGAACCGGCGGCGGGATTTTCGCGTCCTCAGGGCGCTGTCCGTCCTGTGCGGGGTCTATTATCTGTGGGTGCTCTGCATTGTGGTGTTCGGACAAGGCGCGTTTTCCGCGGCGTATCAAACGAACGTGCCGGTGCCGAACTTGCTGCTGCTGCCGCTGCCGCTGCTCCTGATTTTCGGGCTGTGGATTCTGCGCGCGCCCGCGGGCGGCCATCCAGGGTTTGACATCCGGAGCCATTGGGTGCTCGCGGGCTGGTTCGCGGCGTTGCTGCTGCTGCAATGGCTGGTCGCGCGCAGCCTCTGGTTTTACCCCGGATGGGACGTGGAAAGCGTGCACCAGGCCGCGTTCGCGCTGGCGGAAGGCGGCGCGGTGGAAAAGGAGTACTTTGCCCTGTGCCCCAACAATGCGGCGCTGGCGGTACTCCTGAGCGTACCGCTGTCCGTGGCCGCCCGCCTGGGCAAGGACGTGCCCTATACGGTGCTGGTGTACCTGAGCGAGCTGCTGGTCAATCTGTCGTGCCTGCTGGCGATGCTGTGCGTGCGTACGCTGACGAAGAGCCGCGCCGCGTGGCTGGGCGCGCTTTTGCTGTGCACGGGCTGGATCGCGCTGTCGCTGATCGCCACCGTGCCCTATACCGATACGTTCGCCGTCCTGTTCCCGGTTCTGGCGCTGTATGTGGTCCTGCGAAAAAAGCTGCCGCCGTTTGTAAAGTGGCTGCTGGTCTCGCTGATCTGTTTTGTGGGCGCATCCGTCAAACCGACGGCGCTGATCCTCCTGCTGGCGCTGGTGCTCGTGCTGGGGCTAAATACGCTGTTTTCCGGGCAGCTCCGCACGGCGTGGATGCGCGTGCTGATCGTTGTGGCGGCGCTGGCGCTGGGCGCGGCCGGAGGAACCCTGTGGCAGCGGTCGGCGGTCGGCTATATGTCCGGGGAAGCGGTGCCGCAGGCGCAGCTCAGCGAAACGCATTACCTGATGCTGGGCATGAACGGCTACAGCTTCGGCGGGCATACCAACGAAGACGTCGCCTTCTCCACGTCCTTTGCCACGCTTGCGGAGCGCAGGCAGGCAAACCTGGCCCGGGCGTGGGAGCGGGTGTCCGGCCGCGGGTTTGCGGGAAACCTGACGTTCTTTTCCACCAAGGCGTACAAGGCCTTCTGCGACGGAACCATGGCGCAGAGCAAAAGCTTTCTGGTGATGGAGACACCCGCGCGCACCGGCCGGTGGGCGTCGCTGCTGAAGCAGATATTTTTCGCGGACGGCAAGTATAACGCCCTGTTTCAAACCGTGCAGCAGGTTTTATGGCTGCTGATTCTCCTGCTGTCGCTTGTTGCGATGTTAGCGAAGCCCGCTCATCCGAAAGTCACCGCGATTCTCGCGGTGACTCTGGCCGGGCTGGGGCTGTACCTGATGCTTTTCGAGGTATGGCCGCGGTATCTGTACCTGTATTCGCCGGTATTCGTGGTGCTGGCGGCGGTCGGAATCGATACGCTCAGGCGCGGGCGACGTATTCGGGACGCCGGGAATCGCTCCCGCGCCGAATAATTCAGATTGCGGCCGTATTGAAATATACCCGCTCCTCAAGCGGCAGGCGCTCATGCTGGGAACACTGTTCTTCGGGCACGCCGACGGGCAGGATCACCGATACGGTGAAGTGCTCACGGTCCGTAAGCCCGATAATCTCGGCTATTCCCTCGGCGACGCCGTCGCGCCGCAGCGCGCCGTCCAGCCATACCGTGGCGTAATGAAGCGCTGTGACGGCCAGCAGCATGTTTTCCACGGCCGCGCCGTAATCCTGTTCCTCAAAGCTCGTATCGCCATAGGCGGGGCGGCTGTCCGAAACGATCACGAACACCGCCTGCGCGGTCTGTATCACCGGGCGCGGCAGAAGCGCCGCCAGCGCCTTCAGCTTCTCCGGATCGTCGACGATGCAGATATGCGTCGTCTGCTTGTTGCAGCCGGAGGGCGCGCGCACGCCCGCTTCGGCAATCGTAAGCAAATCGGCCTTCGGTACGGGATCGGGCTTGAACGCGCCGCGGTAGCTGTGGCGTTTTTTGATTGCTTCAAACAGTTCCATTAAAACGTCCTTTCTTGTACTTGATGTCGCAATGATAGCATATCCTCAGGTAAAAGGCGAACAGAGAACCTGTGCGATGCCGGGTTGGATTTATTCCAGGTTGTGCTTGCGGAACCTGAAGCAGTAGCAGCGCTGCGTCGGGCATCCAAGGTGAACGTGCCGCCGGTGGCGGCTTCGGCATTGCCGAAAGTGAACCGAGGATGGGAGATTTTACTGAGCACGGAGATCGAGAGAGAGCCGGGCGATAATAAAACTGAGTGGGTAAATCCGCAAGTGCAAGATGGGGAAAATAAACCCGGCAGCGTGCGGGGACTGTGTTCGCCGTTTGCCTGCATCAATAATCGGCGTTGTACGGCATCACGGCCACGATCTCGTCCTCGATGTAGACGATGCGGTAGAGATTGGAGCCGAAGTTGCGGTAATTGATCACAAAATCGGTGAAGTTGCTGGCCCGAATGGCGTTACCCATGGTGCCGTAGTAGAAGATGCAGCTGTCGGAGCAGGCATAATCGTAGATATAGTAGGTTTCGTTCACGAAGGTGGACAGGTTGGTGCCCGGCGTATAGGTGACCGACACCAGGTCCGCGCGGATGTAGTTCTTGGAGCCGTTGGAATACAGCGATTCGATGTATCCCGCCGATACGCGCGTGCGCCGTTCGCTAGGCCGCCGCTGGATATACACGATGTAGGTATTGGATTTCCCGTCGGACGCGACCAGCGTAAAGGTGGCGAAGGTCGGCTCGTCGGACAGGCTCAGGGTCGGCGTGCGCGAGCCGCTGGCGACCGCCTGCCCGTTGAAATAGATGGTCGTGCCGGGGTATGAACAGTACGGCGTGAAGTAAATCCGCGATACCCAGTTGGCCACTGTCAGCAGGTAGGAGGGCTGCGCGGGCTCGAAAACGCCGGGCAGCATGATGCCGGTGTTGGGCGCGTTGTTGGTCAGGGAATCGAGCATCGGGCCGTCGGTAAACTCCGCCGATGCGCTGAGCGGCATCAAAAGGACGAGAACCATCGCCGCGGTTACAAGCAAAATGCCGAGCTTTTTCATGAGGACGCCTCCTTTGGTTGTTGTATCTAATAAACGAACGGGAAGCCCGATTTCATGCATTGGCTATATGGTGCAGGCCCGGAAGATGCGACAAAAAAACGGGCCGATTCGCGGTCCGCCTCCGAAACGACCCTTAGTTTTACCTGCCTCTGGAGAATAAGGATTTCAGCCGCATCTGCCCGGGGTTCAGGGCGCGCGCCATCAGCGTGTTGTTGCGGCGGATGCCTTTGAACACAAATCCGAGCAGCACGTTGGTGAACAGCTGCGTCGTAAGCGAGGCCGCGGCCGCGCCGAGGATTCCCCACAGGGGGATCAGGACCAGGTTCAAAACGATATTGCAGATTACGCCGCACAGGTTGATTTTCCACAGCAGCCTTTGCTTGTTCTCGCCCAGCAGCCAGATATCGCGCACCGCGCCCAGATACGAAAACGACGTATACCATACCAGCACCAGGATAACGCCCGCCGCCGGCGCAAAATCCGCGCCGTACAGGACGCTGACCAGCACGCCCGATAGAAGCGCGATGCCCACGCACTGGGCAAGCGAGACGTAGATGATCACGGAGTACAGCTGCGTAACGCTGCCCTCATAGGCGGCGGGGCTTACTCCCTTGTTTTCAAAAATCACAGGCCGGAACGAATCGATAATCGCGGCGCACACGAAGCTGGACAGCCCGCAGATCGTGACCGCCGCCGAGTAGTAGCCAACGACCTCCTGCCCGATCATCCACTTGAGCATCAGCTTGTCGGTTTCCGCGAAGATACTCACCATCAGCGCGGGGATGATGTAGTGCCGGCTCTTTTGGAGCATTTCCCCGGCGACGGCGCGGGAAAACTTCATCTTTTCGCCGCCCTTACGGCGGTAGATAACCAGCAGGATCAGCGCGATGACGCCGTGGTCGATCGCGGCGGTCATCGCAAACCAGTATATATTTTTATGCGCGATTAAAAGCGCCACGCGGTAGGCCGAGACCGCCGTGTAGGAGAGCAGAGCGGCGATCGCGTAGTATTTGGACTGGAGGTTTTTCTGGAACCAGAACTGCAGCATGTCGAACGCCTGGAATAAAAGCCCGACGGCATACAGGCAGCAGACGATCACGATCTCCTGCTCGGAGGCGTTTACGAAGAAGGCGAACGCGCACACGCCGATAAAGCAAACCACGCTTGCCAGCGAGCCGATCACAAGCGACGTGCCCATCACTTCGCCCTCGCGCCGTTCGCGCGTGATCAGCTCGTGCACGAGCGTGGCGTTGAGGCCCAGGTACAAAACCGGCGCGATAAACGCTGTCAGCGACGCGGCGTAGTTGATGCTGCCGAAGTTGGACGGCCCCAGATACCGCGCCGTCAGCGCGCCGACCACAAGCCCCATCAGCGCCTGGATGACGCGGCAGGAGATGATCCACGCCGCGTTTTTGGCAACCTTATGCTGCTGCATCAACTGTCTGCCCGCTTTCTTCAATCTCGACAGTATTATATACGAAGGCGATATGATGCACAAGCCGGCCGTCGGGGCAAACGGAAAGCCGGGACTTTGAGCGTCCCGGCTTTGATTAAAAAGGAGGAGTTTGTCAGGGATTGGTATAACAGGGATCAGTTGGTCACGGCGTCCTCAACGGTTTCGGTAGTCGTATCGGTCGTGCCGGCCGCTTCGTCGGTGGAATTGCTGTTGTACACGTACACGGTCCATGTGCCGCGGCCATTGCGGTCGTCCATCGTGTAAACCTTGGTTTTGTCGCTGTTCATGATCTCCTGCCACTGCGCTTCCCATTGCTCGGCGCGGACGGCGCTCTGCGCCTTGCGGGCAAAGGTTACCGCGTTGCTCCGCACGGACTGCGCCACCGAACGGAAGACCAGATTGGCGTCCGCCGCCAGCGATTCCTGCTCTAGGAAGGACCGGTACATCGTCAGGGCGTCGCCTTCGGCGGCCGCGATGGCCTGGTAGGCTTCCGTCTGGGTCGCGGGCGCGGTTACGCTCTCCGTGTTTGCGGGAAGGGCCACGCCGTTGGCTTTCAAAAGCATCTCCAGCAGCACGATCTGCGTGTCCATGTCAATGCTGCCGATGCTCCGGCTGTCCGGGAACGCTTCGGCATACGCCGCGTAAGCGGCCTGCCTCGCGTACGCGTCGGCCATCGCCATCGTCATCATCTCGTCCATGGTGTAGGTGACGGCGGGGGCGGCTTCCTCCGCGGTCGTTTCGGCCGTCTGGACCGCGTTTTCGGCGTCCTGTGTTACCGCTTCTCCCACGGCGGGCGTGGCTTCTTCAGCCGTCGCAATCACAACTGCGGATGCGACCAGCAGCACGGCCAGCAGCAGGGACAGAATTTTCTTTACTTTCATACTCAATCGCCTCACTTTAAAATATCATGCGGTATATTACCGTATGACCAGTGTAGCATCCAAATATGGACAAACTTTGATGAAAGTTTGATCAGGCTGTAAATTGATCGTGAAAGAACGTATCGGGGGGGTTTGCGCGGGCAAACCCCGCTCGTGCGCCGTTTAGAAAAATCTTCGCCGGCGGTACTCGATATAATCGTCTATCTTCCGATAGCCGAGCTTCTCGTAGACGTGGTTGGACACGGGATTATCGGCCTCGGCGTACAGGTACGCAAAGGCATAGCCGTCCTCAAATACCCGGCGGGTAAGCTGTTTGGTGCAGCAGGTGGAGTAGCCGCGGCCGCGGAACTTCGGCGGGGTATAGATCACGCCGACGGCGCGGCCCTGCGGAAGCTTTCGCTGCAGCCGCCCCATCGTCACCACCTCGCCCCGCTCCATGAGCACATAGAGATCGTTGCCCGTCAGCATCGCGTCGATATCCTGGCGCAGCTTCCCGGGATCGTAGCTCGCGTGGCATTCCTCCAGAAAGTCCTGGTAATCCCGGCAGAAATCGTACGCCACCTCGTTGGCGTTGACCAGCGGCAGGGCAAGCGCCGGGACGTCCTGCAAAACGTCGCATCTGCGCTGCAGGAGGTGGCGGCCCGCCTGATAGGCGACGCCTTTTTCAAGCAAGGCGTCCAGCATCACTTCCGTGGACGCGAGGCTGCCGTTGATCGCCTCGGGGATTTTGCGGCGCTGCAAAAGCAGCTCCGCCATCCGCGCCGCCAGCGGCCGGAGGCCGTCGCCGTGCCCGAAGAAAATCATGGGATAGGGCAGCGTTTGGATGGCCAGCAGCGTGCTTTCCCCGTCCTTTGCGGCCATGCCGAAAAAGCCCTGGTCCGCGCCGATATTGTTGCGGGCGTTCAGGTACACGAGCTCCGCTTCCAAGATATGCGAAAGGATGACGGACTGGTTGTCCGCCCAAAAATCTTCGGAATGGCCGTACTCGGTGATGTTCATGGCTGTCCTCTCCGGCGGGTGATGCTGCGTTTCAGAGTGCCATTATTCTACCACAAACGGGGCGGTGTCCACAAATCGCTCCGGGGGCTCCGCCGCTATTTATCCGGCGCGCAGGTCGTGCCCAGCCCGTCGAGGTACCCGACGTTGGGCTCCGGGGTAACGCCGCTCAGGTACAGCAGTTCGTCCACCGTGGCGAACATGTACCCGCGCTTGATAAGCCCTTCCAGGATCAGGGGAACGGCGTCCGCAGTTTTTTGCTTCGTGTCGTGCATCAGCACGATATCCCCGTGCGCGACGGAAGCAATCACATGCCCCGCAATCCCCCGCGCGCCCAGATGGCCGGTATCGCTTCCTGACTTGTTCCACCGGATCAGCGGCCAGCCGACCTGCCGGGCGATATAGGTTTGCATATAGCCGCCCGGCGGGCGCAGCAGCGTGGCGGGAAGGCCCGTTTCTTCCTGGAAAAGCCGCCTTTGCGCTTCGTATTCGCCGCGCATCTCTGCCGCGGTCTGCTCCCAGGGGTAGGCGTGCGTCATGGAGTGCGCCGCCGCCGTGCTGCCGAGGTCCATCTCGCGGCGCAGGAAATCCGGCTGGCTTTTCACCGAGGCGCCGACGCAGAAAAACGTGGCGCACGCGCCGTACCCGGCAAGCCCCTCGAGCACCTGCTGCGTATACGGGCGCGCTGGGCCGTCGTCAAACGTCAGCGCGACGATCGGGCGCGTGGAGTTGTCGGACTGCAGCATGGCCTGCGGGCGCATCAGCGCGCGGTAATCGGGATAGGGCAGGGACAGCCACGCGATCTGCGGGTGGTTCTGCAGGATGCCCCGGAGGGCGAAGGGCACCATCAGCCGTCCGGCGCAGGGGAGGAAGGGAAGCGCCCGGAGCGCCTCCGGCTCGGTCATGGCGTCCAGCGCGATCGTATCGCGCGTCTCGCCGGGGTAGTAATCGGCGAGCATCGCCCGCGCCGCGCCGGCGATTTTCGCCCACGCGGAGCTGCCCGGCGCAAAGACGTCCGCAAGCGTGAGGGCTTCGCCGGTTTCCATATCGTAGGTCCGCACGTCGAAATACAGCGCTTCGGTATCCTCCACGGCAAAGGCGCCAGCCTGGCGCAGCGTTACGGCGCGGGCGGTGAGCAGAAAGCCTGCCCATTTCGTGCCGGAAACGCGGTAGGTGGACAGCGTGTCGATCCGGCAGCCCGCATACGTCTCCATCTGCGGGAGCAGCGCTTCCGCCGCTTCCCGGAGCGCTTGGTTTACGCTTTCGACCGTGGTTACGGGAACGCTCACGGAAATATCCCCAAGCGTTTCGGACGGCCAAACCCCGGTTTCCACGCGGATTTGCAGCGCTTCGGGATAGGGGTGCTCGTATGGCTCCGCCTTGGCGTGCGGCGGTATGCACAGCAGTGCGAGGCAGAGGATGAAAAGGCGGCGTATATACGGCAAACGATCACGTTCCAGTCTTTCATGGAGTATCGCCAGTATGGCCGAACCGGCGGGGAAAGTCAACCTGTTAAGGACGTTAGGGATTTCATCCCTAAAACCCTGATCAGGGGCAGTGCCCCTGAACCCCACATTTGGCCGCGCAATGCGCGGCCAATGATGGGTCAAGGGCAAAGCCCTTGTCAGGTCTTAGGGGCGAAGCCCCTATCGCCTCAGTTCCGGAGAGCGAAGCGGTTGTCTTTGCCTCCTGAAACATGGTATAATTCGGATTGGTGCTGGCCGATCACCGCTTACTTTCGTACCGTTATATTCTTAAAGGAGAACAAAAGCCGTGGCGTTTACAGATATGCTGAAGAAAATGATGGGGCAATCCAACGAAGCTGAGGTCAAGAGGCTTTCGAAGATCGCCGATCAGGTGCTCCAAAAGGAACAGGAATACCTGGCGCTGTCCGACGCCGCCCTGCAAGGGAAGACCGCGGAGTTCAAGGCGCTGCTCAAGGACGGCAAAACGCTGGACGATATCCTGCCGGACGCGTTCGCGGCGTTCCGCGAGGCGATTTGGCGCGTGGACGAAAAGCGGCTCTTCCCCGTGCAGGTGGCGGGCGCGGTATGCCTGCACCAAGGGCGCATTGCCGAGATGAAGACCGGCGAAGGCAAAACCCACACCGCCACGCTGCCCGCCTACCTCAACGGGCTGACCGGCGAGGGCGTGCACATCGTGACCGTCAACGACTATCTGGCGAAGTTCCAGGGCGAGTGGATGGGCAACATCTTCCGCTTCATGGGCATGTCGGTGGGCATCATCATCCACGGGCTGAATAACGCCCAGCGCCGCGCCGCCTACGCCTGCGACGTGACCTACGGCACCAACAACGAGATGGGGTTTGATTACCTGCGCGACAACATGGTGATCCGCGAGGTGGATATGGTGCAGCGCGGGCACGTGTTCGGCATCGTGGACGAGGTCGACTCGATTTTGATCGACGAGGCGCGCACCCCGCTGATCATCTCCGGCCAGGGCGACGAATCCACCGATATGTACGAAAAGGCGGACCGCTTCGTCAGCCGCCTGAAGCTCGAGGACGACTATACCATCGCCGAGAAGGAAAAGGCCGTTTCCCTCACCGAGGAGGGCGTCGAAAAGGCGCAGAAGGCCTTTAACGTGGAAAACATCGCGGACCTGGACAACGCGGACCTCTACCACTACATTTTGAACGCTCTCAAGGCGCATGCCATCATGAAGCGCGACGTGGATTACGTCGTGCAAAACGGCGAGGCCGTGATCGTGGACGAGTTCACCGGCCGCCTGATGATCGGGCGGCGCTATTCCGACGGCCTGCACCAGGCCATCGAGGCCAAGGAACGCGTGAAGGTGAACCGCGAAAGCAAAACGCTCGCCACTATCACGTTCCAGAATTACTTCCGTATGTACAAGAAAATCTCCGGCATGACCGGCACGGCCAAGACCGAGGAAGAGGAGTTTCAGGGCATCTACAACCTCGACGTCGTGCAGGTTCCCACCAATATGCCCATGATCCGCAACGACATGAACGACGTCGTGTACAAAAACCAGAAGGCGAAGTTCCTCGCCGTCGTCAGCGAGATCATCCGCCGCCACCAGACGCAGCAGCCGATACTGGTCGGCACCGTGAACGTGGAAACCTCGGAGCTGGTCAGCACGCTCATCCAGCGCCAAGGCATTCCCCACGAGGTTTTGAATGCCAAGAACCACGAAAAGGAAGCCGAGATCGTGGCGCAGGCGGGCTCGGTGGGCGCGGTGACCATCGCCACCAACATGGCCGGCCGCGGCACGGACATCATCCTCGGCGGCAACCCGGATTTCCTGGCCCGCCGCAAAATGCGCCAGGACGGCCTGCCCGAGGAGCTGATCATGGAGGCCATCGGGCATAACGAGAACGTTCCCGAAGATGTGCTCGCCGCCCGCAAAACCTATCAGGAATACCTGGCGAGCTTCAAAAAGGATACCGACAGGGAGCACGAGCGCGTGGTGGCGCTGGGCGGGCTGCACATCATCGGCACCGAGCGGCACGAAAGCCGCCGCATCGACAACCAGCTGCGCGGCCGCTCCGGCCGGCAGGGCGACCCGGGCTCCTCGCAGTTCTTCATCTCGCTGGCGGACGACGTCATGCGCCTGTTCGGTTCGGAGCGGATCGCGCCGATGGTGGAGCGCCTGGGGCTGAAGGACGACGAGCCGCTGGAGGCGGGCATCCTCACCAAGCAGATCGAGGGCGCGCAGAAGCGCATCGAAGGCCACAACTTCGATATCCGCAAATCCGTTCTGGAATTCGACGACGTGATGAACAAGCAGCGCGAGCTGATCTATTCCCAGCGCCGCGATATTTTAAAGGGCGACAATATGCGCGAGACGATCGTCTCCATGATCCACAACATGATCGACGCCACCGCCGAACGCAACTTCACCGGCGAGGGGAGCTTTGACTGGAGCGTCGACGACGCGGCGGAATACCTTGAAAAGCTCTGCCTGAAGCCCGGCGATATCGCCAGGCACGCCGCGGAGATGGAAGCCATGGAGGAAGCAGGCGAGATGGTCGAGCTTCTGTACCGGGACGCCGAGGCGTTTTACGAAGAACGTGAAAAAATGCTCTCGGAGCTCGGCATCGACATGCGGGAGTTTGAGCGCGTAGTGCTATTGAACGCCATCGACCGCCACTGGATGGACCACATCGACGCGATGGACGACCTGCGAAACGGCATCGGCCTTCGCGCCTACGGCCAGCGCAACCCCGTGCAGGAATACAAGATGGAAAGCTACGACATGTTCAACGACATGGTGTTCCTCATTCGCGAGGATGCATTGAGACGCCTGTACCAAAGCCGCGTGGAGCGCCTGCCCGAGCGGAAAAAGGCCGTGGACACCGGAAAGCTTACGGAAGGCTTCGCCGGCAGGAACCGCGTGGCCGAGGGCGCCAAACCAATGCAGGGCGGCGCGCCCACCGATAAAAAGCAGCCGGGGGCGGTGGGGCGCAATCAGCCGTGCCCCTGTGGGTCGGGTAAAAAGTACAAGCACTGCTGCGGAAAATCTTCAGCCTGATGAAAACGCCCGATCTGCGTTGTTGGCTGCAAAGGGCTCGGGCATCATTTACAAAACGAGTAAACTCCGCCCTCGCCCTTTTTGCCGCCTAGCATCTCGGACCTTTTGATCAGGCTGAACACCGGCTGAAAAGGCGCCTATCAGTGAGATGAGGAAACGAATGACGCAGGATTTACAGAGCATCACCATCCGGCCGATGGTCATCGAGGATTACGAGGCGGTATACGCGCTGTGGATCAGTACGCCGGGGATGGGGCTGAATTCGGCGGACGATTCGCGGGACGGGATCGGGAAGTATCTCAAGCGTAATCCGGGGCTGAGTTTCGTGGCGGCGGACGGCGGGGAGATCGTCGGCGTGATACTCTGCGGGCACGACGGGCGGCGCGGGGTGATCCATCACACCGCGGTGAAGGCGGAGCTGCAGGGCCGGGGTATCGGCAGGGCGCTGGTGGACGCCGCGGCGGACGCGCTGCGCAGGGAAGGCATCGCCAAAATCTGGATGGTTGTGTTCAAGCGCAACGCGGCGGGAAACGCGTTTTGGGACCGGCTTGGGTTTGAGGTTCGGGACGACCTGAATTTCCGGGGCTGCATTCTGGACGACTCGGCGGTACGAATAGACACGTAGGAGTTTTGATATGATCGATATAGACGGCTTCCGGCAGACTCTGGACGAGCTTCGGGACAGCGTACGCAAATCCGCGGACGCGCTGCACCTGCCGCAGCTGGAAGAAGAGCTCGCTGAGCTCAAGGAAGAGATGAACGCGCCCGAATTCTGGAGCGATTTGGAGCGTTCCACCCAGGTCAACCGCCGCGTAAGCCAGATTGAAGAAAAGAAAAAGCATATCGACGACTTAACGTCCCGTATGGACGACGTGGACGCGATGCTCTCGCTCCTGTCCGAGGAAGCGGACGCGGAGATCGCCGCCGAGTGCGAAAAGGAGCTGGACGCGGTCCAGGCCGACGCCGACGCGCTGGAGCTGGAAACGCTGCTGCGCGGGGAGTACGACCGCTGCGACTGCATCCTGAGCCTGCACGCGGGCGCGGGCGGCACCGAGGCGCAGGATTGGACGCAGATGCTCTACCGCATGTACACGCGCTATTGCGAACGCATGGGCTTCAAGGTGACCGTCAACGATCTGCTGGACGGCGACGAGGCGGGCATCAAGTCCGTCACCTTTCAGGTGGAGGGCGAAAACGCCTACGGCTACCTGCGCTCCGAGCGCGGCGTGCACCGCCTGGTGCGCATCAGCCCGTTTGATTCCAACGCCCGCCGCCATACCTCCTTCGCCTCGCTGGACGTCGCGCCCATCCTGCCGGAAACCGACAAGTTCGAGGTGAACATGGAGGAGGTCCGCATCGATACCTACCGTTCCGGCGGCGCGGGCGGCCAGCACGTCAACCGCACCGACAGCGCCGTGCGCATGACGCACATCCCCACCGGCATCGTGGCCCAGTGCCAGAACGAGCGCTCCCAGATCCAGAACCGCGAGGTTTGCCTGCGCATATTGAAAAGCCGCCTGATGGAGCTCAGGATGCGCGAGATGGAAGAGCAGATGGCGGGCATCAAGGGCGAGCTCAAGAAGATCGAATGGGGCAGCCAGATCCGGAGCTATGTTTTCCAGCCCTATACGATGGTCAAGGACCACCGCACGAACTTTGAATCCGGCAACGTGGACGACGTGATGGACGGCAACCTCTCGGGCTTCATCACGGCCTACTTAAAGATGGTGTAAGGGCAAAATCATGGAAATGACGGTTTACTATTTCTCGGGCACGGGCAACAGCCTGTGCGCGGCGCGGGAACTGGCGGAGCGCCTGAACGCCGGGCTGGTTCCCATCGCCGCCTTCCGGGAGGAGAAAACCGTCGAATGCGATACAGAGGGTATCGGCCTCGTGTTCCCCGTGTACTACGGCGACGCGCCCGTGATCGTGCGGGAGTTTATCGGGAAGCTGAGAAGCCCGGTGAATAAAACCGTGTTTGCGGTGTGCACCCACGGCGGGGCGGCGGGGGACAGCCTGCGCACCGTGCGCGATCTGCTTAAAAAACGCGGCGGGTCGCTTTCGCTTGCCTTCGGGCTGCCGATGCCGCAGAACTCCTTTTACAAGTGGTATGAAAGCAAGCGCCGACGCGTCGCGATGCTCGGGAAGCGCTGCGAACGGATCGCGCGTAAAATCGGGAAGGGCGCGGCCGGTATCCATTATCATGACGTCCTGCTGGAATGGCTCATGATTCCGGTTACGAAATACCTGATCAAGCCCGCGTGCAGGCTGTTGTTCCTGGAAAAAAGCGGGCTTCCCAAGGATGCGCCCGTCGAACAAATGATGCGCCACATGGACCGGAACTTTGCGGTGCTGGACGCCTGCAACGGCTGCGGCACCTGCGCCGGGGTCTGCCCGGTGGGGAATATCGGTATCGCGGACGGCAGGCCCGTATGGCGGCGCCGCTGCGAGCACTGCCTGGCCTGCTACAACTGGTGCCCCCGGCAGGCGATCACCGGCGGGATCACCAAAAAAGGTTATTTCTACCGCCATCCCGGCGTTACGCTGCGGGATTTCTTGCACAGGACATAGAGAAGGGGCGGGTGAGAGGGGACCCTGTACGGGGGCTTACGGAATGGATGCTAGAATGCGACCCAAGGTCAATCCCATCGGCGCGCTGCTGTGCCTTGCGCTTGGCGCGTGCCTTGCGGTGCTCGCCATAGGGTACGCCGTCGGCGTGCAGGCGACGGACCTCGAACGCTTCCGGGAGGCGGCGGATACGGCGCTGGTGCAGACCGGCGTCATCTCCGCGGAGCATGCGGAGCGGCTTGCGCAGGAGACGATCGGCTATCTCACGGGCAGGCGCGCCGGATGGCTGGATTCGTTCGCCATCGGCGGGCAGGTGCTGCCCGTGCCCGCGTCGTTTACTGAGCATATGGCACAGGTGCAGCGCTGGACAAAACTGGTGCCGTACC
The DNA here is from genome assembly GCA_963674895.2 of Candidatus Limiplasma sp. Classification (GTDB taxonomy): domain Bacteria; phylum Bacillota; class Clostridia; order Christensenellales; family Aristaeellaceae; genus CAXXOK01. The sequence goes on along the minus strand of CAXXCY010000001.1, from coordinate 98,396 downwards.
TGATTCCGCTGATGATCGCGGCGTTCATCGCGCTGGTTTTCCTGACGCTCATCGGCGCCGCGGGGATGCGTACGCGCCTGTTTTCGGCACGCGGGTATCTGCTGGGCATGGCGCTTGTGCTTTTGCTGACGGGCGTGGGCTTCCTATGGGCGCTGATCGATTTTCAAAGCTTCTGGGGCGCGCTGCACCAGCTCCTGATTCCGGGCGGCGTCTTCGCGGCGGACGAGGCCGTGATGCAGCTGTTCCCGCTCGCGCTGTTTCAGGGATATCTCACGCCCATCGCGCTGACTCTCGCGTACTGCCTGGCGGCGCTCTTGCTTGTGCCGGTGATTTTGATCATGGTGGACAACCGGGTACGCAGGCGCAGGTATACGCGATATGCGTCCTACGAACCCATGGAGTACCGGTAATATGGCGCCGTACCGCATTCTGGCGCTGGAAACCAGCTGCGACGAAACCGCCGCCGCCGTCGTGGAGGACGGCAGGCGGATACTGTCCAACGCGGTCTTTTCGCAGATCGACGTCCACGCGCTCTACGGCGGCGTGGTGCCCGAGATCGCCAGCCGCGCGCATGTGGAGGCCTGCGACCGCATGATCGACAGGGCGCTTGCCGAAGCGGGGATGACGCTTTCGCAGATCGACGCGCTGGCCGTCACCTGCGGGCCGGGGCTTGTGGGCGCGCTTTTGATCGGCGTCAACTGCATGAAGGGCCTGAGCTTTGCCGCGGGCAAGCCGCTGATCCCCGTCAACCATATCGAGGGGCATGTCAGCGCGAACTTCCTGACCCATCCGGAGCTTGTTCCGCCGTTTGTGTGCCTGGTGGTCAGCGGCGGGCACAGCCACCTGGTGACCGTGAACGACTACGGTAACTATACCCTGCTCGGGCGGACCGCGGACGACGCGGCGGGCGAGGCGTTTGATAAGGCCGCGCGTGTGCTCGGGCTTCCGTACCCGGGCGGGCCGCGCCTGAGCGAGCTGGCGGAGGGCGGCGATCCCCAGTATCTCCGGCTGCCGCGCCCGCGGGCCGAAGGTACTTACGATTTCAGCTTCTCCGGGCTCAAGACCGCGTTCATCAACGCGGTGCACACGATGGAGCAAAAGGGGCAGCCGCTGCCAAAGCGGGATCTGGCGGCCTCCTACCAGCAGGCGATCGTGGATTGCCTGTGCGATAAAACCATGCTCGCCGTCCGGGACAGCGGGCTTACAACCCTGTGCCTTGCGGGCGGGGTAAGCGCGAACAGGCGGCTGCGGGAGCAGATGGCTATGCTTTCGCAGGCGCAGGGCGTTACGCTGTGCATGCCCGCGCCCGCGCTTTGCACCGACAACGCGGCGATGATCGCGTCCGCCGCCTACTACCGCAGGGATCAGGCTGCCGCGCTTGATTTGAACGCGTCGCCCAACCTGCGGCTGACGTAAGGAAACCGGGAGGGCTTACGGATGGAGCAGCGCATACGCCGCGTGGAAGCCGGGGAGGTATCCGCCGCGATGGACCTGGTCTGGCGCGTGTTTTCCGAGTTCGAGGCCCCGGAATACTCCGCGGAGGGAATCGACGAGTTCCGGCGGTTTATCCGCACAGACAATATCGTGGGGAAAATGCGCTCCGGCGGCATGGCGCTCTGGGGCTGGTACGAAGGAAATACGCTCGCTGGCCTGATCGCGATCACCGTCACGGGGCATATCAACCTGCTGTTTGTGGACCGGGCGTACCAGCGGCGCGGCATCGCCAAAGCCCTGCACGAAACGGCGGTCAGCCATTTCCGCATCCTGGGCATCGCCGCCGTCACGGTGAACTCGTCGCCCTACGCGGTTGAAATATACCAAAAGCTCGGGTTCGCGCCGGTAAGCCGGGAACAGACGGTCAACGGCATCCGCTTTACGCCGATGGTTATAAATTTATAGGAGCAGCTTACCGATTGACGCGGTATCACTGAAATGCTACAATACAAAAAAACTAGTATACCGTTGTATCCGATGGAAACAGAAAGAGGATCGGCATGAACATCACCGAACGTTATGCCCGCGAAACGGCCCGCGACTACGCCCTGAGAATGCTCAAGCGCAATATCGCCTCCATGGAGCTGGAACCCGGTACGATGCTCAGCGAAAACGAGCTGTCCGTGTCGCTGGGGCTCAGCCGCACGCCGGTGCGCGAGGCGCTGATCGAGCTGTCGAAGATCCGGATTGTGGAAATCCTGCCCCAGCGCGGCAGCCGTATCGCGCTGATCGATTATGATTTTGTGGAAGAAAGCCGCTTTATGCGCATGGTGTTTGAAAAGGCGATCTTCGAGCTGGCCTGCGATCTGGCGCCGCAGCTGGATTTTTCCGCCGCCGAGGCCAACGTGAAGCTGCAGCAGTTCTACTTTGAAAACCAGCTGAACGAAAAACTGCTGGAGCTGGACGACGCGTTCCACCGCGAGTTTTTCCGCCTGACGAACAAGATGCAATGTTACCACATGCTGGAAAGCATGACGCTGCATTTCGACCGCGTACGCAATTTAAGCCTGTTTGCCGTCCGGGAGATCAAGATCGTCGAGGACCACCAGCGGCTGCTGGACGCCGTGCAGGCGGGGGATAAGGAGCAGGTGTCCGCCCTGATCGTCAAGCACCTGACCCGCTATAAACTGGACCGGGACGATATCTATTCCAAGTATCATCAATATTTCACGAATTAGTGCAAAGCGGGCAAATGAAAACGTTGACAAACCGTGTTCGGCGACGGCAGGTCAGCTTGTTTAAAAAGCACCAGTTTCGCGAGGCCAAGCATGGAGCGGGCTGAGCGTACGCGGACGAACGTGATGCTTGCTCCATCGCGCAGGCGACAAAGAAAATAGTGTTTCTTCAGTATGCAGAACGAACCGCCGTGAGGCGGTTCGTTCCTTGATTTATGTGTGATGTGGGCTGGTGCTGCCGGAGTTGGCTACAAACGATAACACAGATGCCCTGCTGCATTCTTATTTGTTAGCGTACAGCCTTCTGCCGGCTGCCTTATCAGGCTTTGTGAAATAGTATCAACAGGTCCGTGCCCGCTTGCGTCTGACAATTAACCCTGCCGCGCATAGCACGCACAGAATTCTGATCCCGGTCCACAGCCGGGGCTTTGCGCTGTCGCCGGTCTTCGGAATATCTACCGTAACCGCCGCTACTGTTACATCGCTCAAATCACCGCCCAATTCGACATAGAGAAAATCAGAATATTCGGGATGTGTCTTTATCAGTATGCCGTCCGCATCCGAAGTCCACAACGATTTCACGCTGCCGTTGGCATACAGCGATACCAGCACGTTTCCTCCTGTCAGTGAATAATATGGATCGCCGTGTCCGAAATAAGACAGTCCTGCCGAACTGCCGCTGAATATAAAATGACCGCCGGTATAACTGATCCCGCCTTTCATAAATATACAACCTGCCGCGTCAGTTCCGGTTTCTGTGATAAAACTGGCTTCCCCGCCTTCCAGCGTTAAAAATTGGGCAACCAATGCGGCTGGTTGTGATTCCGTTGAATGCACTTTAGCTGTACCCGTTATTCTGCCGCCGGACATATAGAATTCTCCGTACATAGAACATATCGCAGCGCTGACTTTGCCGAGAGCATCAATCTCCAGCGTTCCGCCCGAAACAGCAATACCGCCGCCATCCGATTCTATTCCGTATCCAGTGATTTTTGATGTCGTATGGATACTATATATGCCGGAGGCAATGGATATATCTCCTTTGGCGTGTATGCCGCCTGAAAATGCATTCAGCGTATCACCGGTGTGTGTGATAGAGATATTTAATTTTGCGGTTCCGTTCATTGTCAGGGTGCCATTAATGAAAATACCAAAAAGGCTAATATGATCTACAGAGGGATATCCCGAGTAACTCAGCGTTGTCTCCCCGACAGTCTGAATTTTCAAGTCCCCGCCTGCGATGATTAATCCCCATTTCGTGGTGCTGCTCGGAGACTGCGTCAGTGTGTTTATCAGAGCGCCATTCAATGTAAGCGTAGCGGTCGCTACGTCGAAATAAGCGTTCCATTCGCCTGCCGCCAGTGAAGCGGAAGCCTATATATCGCCATTTTCCCAATAACTCCCCGCAGTTGCCGAAAGTTCCACGCCGTTCACGGTAACGCTTGTCGCATCTGCCGCCGATGCCGCCGGCATCATAGCAAAAAGTAAGAGAATCGTTGCACAAAGAAGCGTAGATAATACCATGTTTGTCTTTTTCATACCCAGTTTTTTCTCTTTTTTTCCCCAGTACGGAGAGACATTTGTTTCCCGATTGAGGTTTGTTCGTGTAGTGTAACACAGGCATATGGGTATAACAAGTTAAATTAGCAGAATTTGACAGAGATTTAATGCTTTTGACAAAATTATCCAATTGATCTGCGCACACTCTTTTTCTTTCCCCCGTATAAACTCAAAAGCCCTGTTTTTGTCGGAAAACAGGGCCCTTGCCGGAACTCTGACGTTGAGGCGTTCCCAACGTTCTTTTTTAGAATACGCTCCCCGTAGAAAACAGATAATACAGATAAGCCATCGCCGAGTACAGGTGCCAGATCAGCAGGATGATCGCCGCCAGAAATCCCAGGGACTGCTTTTTCAGGCGCGTTTGCCCGTGCGACAGCGCGGTGGAATGTACCGCGCCCTTTTGCGCGTCTTCCGCAAGGCGGGCACGCTCGTACCGGTAGCGGTGCACGGCGGCAATGAACCGCGGCGGCATGACGACCCATAAAAGAAACGCGGCGTTCATGCTTGCCCAGTTGAAATTGCCGTGATTTTCGCGCACGCCCGTCTCATAAAACAGGGCGGCCTCCAGAACGCTGATACCCGCGATCAGCAGGCACAAAAGCAGCGCGGGGTCCTGGAAATCCTCCTTCTTCGCGGCGATCAGGAGCACAAACAGCGGGAACGCGGCCATCATCAGCATGTTGCGCACGGACAGCCACAGGCGCGTCAGGCTCAGCTCCACAGCGATCCCGCTGGTAAACGGCACCACGACCCCCGTATAGTACAGGTACTGCATCAGGAAATAGAGCGCCGCCGGCAGGAAAGCCAGGATGATCTGCAAAAAGAAGCGCGTCTGCTTCTTGTTCTGAATCCACAAAACGAGAAAATACACGCCTGCGGCGGGCAGGAACGCCTGCAGGAAGGTGGGCTTGCATATGGCTGAGAACAGCACGATCGCGGCCAGCAGCGCGACCTTTTTCCACGGCAGCGCGACGAGCGCGGCCGTGCCGGTTTGCCCCTCCCGCAGGAGAAAGACCAAATGCGCCGTGTAAAACACGCATAAAAGCGCGGAGAGCGCCGCCACGATCTGCGTGGGGTTGTGCCACACGGTCGGCGAGCCGACGCCGATATACACCGCGGGATTGACCGACGGGATCATGACCGCGGTGACGAACATCGCCGTGAGCGCCGAAAGCGTCGCAAGCGTGGCGGAAGCCCCCGGCATAAGGTACAGGTAGACGATGCGCTGCACCAGCAGGAAGCCCAGCATTTTATACAGCACGCAAACGGCCGTTGCCGCGGGCACCAAAGGCACGCCGAGCTGGTAGAGCACCGCGAAATTGAGGTGCCAGAACGGATAGGCGATCCGGCTGGTGATGGAGTGCGGATCGAGAAAATCAAACCCGGACGCGGTCACGGCGTGGATATAAATATCGCTCTGACCCGAGGCCGTTTCCTTGTAGTAGATATAGGTTACGGCGATGGAAAGCAATGCGAACGCCACCCAGAAAAAGGCGTCGAAGCTCGATTTCTCCCCGTATCTGCGCAGGTCCCGGTTGCGCTGTACGACGTCAATGTTCATCCAAGATCCCCTTTTCGTTCTTTTCCTGCGCCCGGCGCAGCATTTCCTGTTCGTCCGCGACCATCGCTTCGATGCTCTTTTGCAGCGCGTCCACGATCCGGAGCTTCTCCTCGTTCATCGGCGCCTTGGAGTTGTAGGCGACACCCGCCCCGAAGGTCAGCGTTTTCAGCTTCTTGGAAGCGTAGGTGGGAACGAAAACCGCGGCCTTGCGGGTCTTTTGGTAGAGCGCCGGCCCGATCATCGCAAACCCCGTATACAGGTCGCCGATGCCCGCCTCCGCGTAGCCGCGTTCCCCGACCTTGGCGTTTTCGCCCCGCTCGGGGAAGATCAGCAGGTTGTCGCCCGCCTGCATCGCGTCGATCGTCATGCGGAAGGTTTTGATCAGCGCGCGCGGGTTGCTGCGGTATACGGGGATGGCTTCCAGGCTTTTGAACGCCCACAGGAAAAAGCGGGCGAACATCTTCGTGAGCGGCATTTTCATAAAGTTCGGGCACCAGGCCTGGCGCACAGCGGTGTTCTGGTACAGGTAATCCACGATCACCGCCCTGTCCATCATCTCGGAGATGCCCCAGGGCCGGAAGCTGATGGGCACGTGCAGCGTGGCCGCCACGGGACCGTAGACCTCGCCGTGGTTGCACACCAGCACCACGGTGCCGTCCTCCAGCCCCTGCAGGTGTTCCTTGCCGATCACTTTGTGCGGCATTAAAAACCGCAGGATAAAGATGATGATTTTCAGCCCGAAGCGGTTTTTATGCTTGCGCACTACCACGGTGTCCAGCTGTTGCTTCAGCGCGGGGTTATCTTCATCCTTCAGGGTGAGGAAGCGCTTGAGCTTCAAAAAGTGGCGGTTGTTCATCGGGAAGCGGAGCACCACCAGAAACGCCCCGAGCGTTAATAAAAGCGGCGGCAGAATCATCAGCGGGCGGAAGGACTCGCGTATCTGGGAAAACTCGATTTCCGTCAGGTTTACGCCCGACGGCAGGCACAGCGCTGCCAGTAAAATCAGCGCAAACAGCTGCCCCGCCAGGATGGAAAGCTCGGTGTTCACCGCGCGCATGCTGCCGTATCCCTGCATGTGGTCGTGCAGACGGTACTCCGCCACGGCGGCCATCTCGCGCTCCATCTGCGCAAGGCTGGTGACCGAGATGCTCAAGCCCGCGGAGCACAGGCCCAGCGTCATATAGACCATCAGAAGGGATGTGCCGTCCGACAGCATCCGGTAAAACAGCGTCAGCGAGTAAAACCAGAGGAACAGGCCGATCAGCAGAAGGTTCAGGATGGCGGGGCTGCGGCGTTTGAGGCGGCTTAACATAAAGTCGGTCGCCTCACGCATGATGATCGTGCAGCCTACCGAGATCGCGAGGCACGAGATCATCTCCCGCGCCGTGATGCCGATGAAGGTATACACCATCACCAGTGTGGTTTGCAGGGCGATCAGAATCAACGTGTGCATGCGCTGGTACGCGCTGTAGGCGTTCATCTGCCGCAGCTCCGCGGCGATGTGCTCCGCGGTTTCGGCGTCGAGCTGTTCCGGCCTGTTTTCCATGGCTATGGACTTGCGGTCGCGCCACTGGGTATAGCCCTCCAGCACCATGCTCAGCGCATACCCGCCGAGCATATACCATGCGGTGGACGGCGGCAGCGTGAGAAAGAACAGGAGGGCGAGCGCCCCGGTCAGCAGGATTTGCAAACCGGAGAGAATCACGGCGAACGCGGTTTTGCCGATGCGCCCGCGCATTACGCTCGCGATCAGCCCGCGGCCCAGCATCCCGCGTACGGTGAGCACCAGCGTTACGGTGAACATCTCCCAGAAATGCGATACGCGGGAAAATACCGGATAGACGATCCAAAGCATCAGCGCGAGCAGGAACATGCACGCCAAAAGCAGCGTGCCGAGGATGCGGATGCGCCTCGTCAGGCTCCTGCGCCGTTCGCCCAGGTATGTTTGCGCGTACGCGGAGGCCGCCGCGCCGCTCATGAACAGCGCGCCGCCGAAGACCGGCGAAAGCGTATAGGCGCCCGACACGGTCATGGAATACAGATAGTTGTACAGCGCCGGAAGGGACATCATCACCAGCATTACGCGCCGTGACGATGCCCACGCGACGGTCTGTACTTGTTTGTTTCCGGCTGCTGGCTTCATGACCTCTGATCCGATCGCGATTAGTTTTCGGCGCCGACGACCGCTTTGATGCGCCGCACGCCCGCGGAGGAGCTTTCTTCTTTCTGGATTTTGAACGAGCCCAGTTCGGCGGTGTTGGCCACATGCGGGCCGCCGCAGATTTCCTTGGAGAAATCGCCCATCGTGTAAACCTTGACCTTTTCGCCGTACTTGCTTTCAAACAGGCCGATCGCGCCCTGCGCCTTGGCCTCGTCCACCGTCATTTCCTCCACGGTCACGGGCATCGCGGCGGCGATCGCGGCGTTTACGATGGCCTCCACCTCGTCGAGCTCCTCCCGCGTCACCTTGCGGCCGAAGGAAAAGTCAAACCGCAGCCGCTCGGGGGTGATGTTGGAGCCCTTCTGGGCCACCTCGTCGCCCAGCACCTGCCGGAGCGCCTTGTGCAGAAGGTGCGTGGCGGTGTGCAGGCGGGTGGTCTGCTCGGAATGGTCCGCCAGCCCGCCTTTGAACACCTGGTCGGCGCCCGCGTGGCTTTTTTCCTGGTGCTCTTTGAAGCTATCCTCGTAGCCCCGCATGTCCACGGCCAGGCCGTTTTCCTTTGCGAGCTCCGCGGTCATCTCGATGGGGAAGCCGTAGGTATCGTACAGGTGGAACGCGCTTTTGCCGTCGATCTCCTTGCCGGAAAGGCGGCCGATGATCTTTTCAAACTCGCGCGTGCCCTGTTCGAGGGTCTTGGCAAAGCGTGTTTCCTCCATGGAAAGCTGCTCCAGCACGAACGCGCTGTTGCGCGAAAGCTCGGGATACACGGCCTGGTACTGGGCGATGATCACGCGCGCGATCTCGCCGGTGAAGCCCTCGGGGAGGTTCAGCTCCATGCCGTAGCGCACGGCGCGGCGGATGAGGCGGCGCAGCACGTAGCCCTGCCCCACGTTGGAGGGCGCCATGCCGCGGTCGTCGCCCAGGATGAACGTGGCGGTGCGCATATGGTCGGCCACGATCCGGAACGCCTTTTTGCCTTCCCTGTAGGTTTTGCCGCTCAGCTCCGCGATCTTCTTGAGAATATTTTCAAACAGGTCGGTTTCGTATACGTTGTCCTTGCCCGTCAGCACGCAGATCGTACGCTCCAGGCCCATGCCGGTATCGACGTTGGGCTGGGAAAGCGGCACGAAGGCGCCGTCCGCCGTTTTATTGTACTGCATGAACACGTCGTTCCAGATCTCCAGATAGCGTCCGCAGGAACAGGCGGGGGAGCAGTCCGGCCCGCAGGGCGGCTGGTCCGTGATGATGAACATCTCGGAGTCCGGTCCGCACGGCCCCGTGGCGCCCGCGGGCCCCCACCAGTTGTTCTCCTTGGGCAGGTAAAAGATGCGGTCCTTGGGCACGCCGCACGCTTGCCACAGCGCGGCGCTTTCCTCGTCCCTCGGGGCGTTCTCGTCACCCTCGAACACGGAGAACGCGAGCTTATCCCGGGGAATTCCCAGGTAGTCTTCGCTCGTTAAAAACTCCCAGCTCCAGGGGATCATTTCCTTCTTGAAATAATCGCCCAGCGACCAGTTGCCCAACATTTCAAAAAACGTCAGGTGGCTCGCGTCGCCGACATCGTCTATATCCCCGGTGCGGATGCACTTCTGCACGTCCGTAAGCCGGGTGCCCTCGGGGTGCTTCTGCCCCAGCAGGTACGGCACCAGCGGATGCATGCCCGCGGTGGTAAACAATACCGTGGGGTCGTTTTCGGGGACCAGCGAGGCGCTGGAAATCACGGCGTGGCCCCTGTCCTTAAAAAACTGGAGGAACATCGATCGCAGCTGGGCGGAGGTTAAGAGTTTCATTGCCGATTCTCCTTGCATTCATCATTGCGTATACACCGTATCATTATAGGGATTGCATATTGGGATGTCAAACAAATGGCGCTGTTTTTCAACTGCGGAGCCGGCTGGTTTCGATATTGGCGCTGCCGGGTTCGCTTGACACGGATGCGGGCAGATTGTACTATTGAAGTACTGTTAACCCGGTATGAAACAACATAAGAGGGCGAGCGCATGGGACCGGATCACGATCAGACGGGAAAACCGATACGCCGCAGCCATACGGCGCCCGTTCCCGGCATGCCGTACCGCCCGCATGCGGATTTGCAAAACGGCGATTCCGCCGCCGGCCGGCAGGCGCTGGAGTTTATCGAATCCCGTCCCGCGTCCGCGCAGCAGGACACGCCTGCCCATGCGTACAACCCCTGGGAGGAGCAGGGCTGGGAGGGCCGGGAAACGGCCTTTCCGCCGATGCAGGAGCCGGAGATACTGCAGGAGGAACGGTATTTCAAGCCCATGCTCGATCTGGAGCGCGAGCTGCCCAACGCGTACGCCGGTTACGGTGACTATGAGATGGAGGAGCCGTACGATCCTGCTTATACGCAGGAGGAGCCATATGGCTCTGCTTATGCGCAGGAGGAGCCGAATTTCCCTGCGCCGCCGGACCCGGAGGAGCCGGAATATGCCGACGTACAGGAACCTCCTCCTCCGCCCCCGCCGCAGGACCCGAAGGAAGCGCGGCGGGCCGAACCGTGGCGCACGGCGGTTATCCTATGCTGTATCGCGGGGCTTTTATTCTGCGGGGTGGAGATATACCGGGTTGCCCAGAGCGTCATCCAGAGCGAAACGGAGCTGCGGGAGTTCCGCGAGCTGTATCTGAAGGAATACAACGAGGATTTCATGACGGGCGCGCAGGCCGTAGCCCTGCGGCCGCCGGGGGAAACCTACCCGCCCACGGCTTCGCCCGTGCCCGTGCAGACCCCCACCCCCACCCCGCGCATCGAGCAGAACGATCCGCTGATCGGTGTGATGAACGGCGGTATCGACCCGAACCAATCCGTCGCGCCGGTCACGCCGACCCCGGAAACCCGAAGCATCCTGGAGCGCTATCCCGCAAACCCGCTGCTCGTCATCCGCGAGGAGATGGAAGCGCTGCGGGAGGAAAATGCGGACATCGTCGGCCGGCTGATTATCGACGGGCTCATAAGCGAAATCGTGGTGCTGCGAAACAATACGTACTATCTGAACCACAACGCGATGGGCAGCTATTCCGGCTACGGCGCGGTGTTTGCCGACGAGAACCTGACCCTGCGCACGCCGCCGGAAAACATCCTGCTCTACGGGCGCACCTCCAGCGAGGGCAAGTGCTTCGCGCCGCTGAAAAACTATATCGGCCAGGGCATCGAGTTTGCCGGGCGCTACGCGTTCCTGTCCTTCAACAGCCTCTACGAGGAGGCGCGCTATGTGATCTTCGCGGTCATCCAATCAAGCAGCGACCCGGCGTCGCCCGATTATTTCGATTACCGCAGACTGACCTTTGCAACCGACGGGGAGATGCTTCGCTATGCGCAGGACGCGATCGGGCGGAGCAAGTACCTTTTCAAAGTCGGAGTCAGGCCGACCGACCGCCTGCTCACGCTCGTCACCCTGTCCGACGGCACGGACACCTCCAGCATCGTGATCGTCTGCCGGATGCTCCGGGAAGGGGAGAAGGACGGATATATCCAGTCCAACGAATAAAGCGGAAAGCTGCCGATGCCGCAGCGGACAACCCGGACATTGCCGGACCGGACCATAAAGGGAAGCGCGTGCTCCGCGGCGAATACGGAGGGTGTAGATACAGCAATGCAAGGAGGATTTTTTCTGTGCAAGACGTATGCATCCACACCGGGGAACTGCTGCTGCCCAACCAGACTGTAGACCTGACCGCCTGGGCCTGCGTGGCCTGCGATCAGTATACGTCGCAGCCGGAGTACTGGCGCGAGGCGGAAGCTTTGGTGGGGGACAGGCCATCCGCGCTCAAGCTCATCCTGCCGGAAATATATCTGAACGAGGCCGCGGCGCGAATCCCGAAGATCCACGAAACCATGCGCGCCTACCTGGCCGGCGGCATCGTAACGCCGCGGGTCGGGCAGGGCTTCGTGCTGGTGGAGCGTTCCACGGGCGAGGGCGCGCGGCTCGGGCTGGTGGCGATGCTCGATTTGGAGACCTACGACTACCGCGCGGGAACCCGCAAGCCCGTGCGCGCCACGGAAGGCACGATTTTGGAACGCCTCCCCGCGCGCGTTGCCATCCGCAGCGGCGCGGCGCTGGAATTAAGCCACGTGCTGCTTTTGTACGACGACCCGATGAACAGCGTGACCGAGCCCCTGTTTGATAAGCGGGCCGCGCTTGACAAGCTCTACGATTTTCCGCTGATGATGGGCGGAGGCCATATTACGGGCTACGCGGTGACCGATCCCGCAGACATCCAAAGCGTGAACGACGCGCTGGGCCGGCTCGCGGCGCAAAGCGAGCTGCTCTTTGCCGTGGGCGACGGCAACCACAGCCTTGCGGCCGCTAAAAATTACTGGGACGGGATCAAGCAAACCCTCCCGCCGGAGGCGCAGGGTACGCACCCCGCGCGCTTTGCGATGGTGGAGATCGAGAACATCCGCGACGACGCCCTCGTGTTCGAGCCCATCCACCGCGTGCTCTACGGCTTTGACGGCGACGACCTCCTGCCGGAGCTCGAAGCCTACGCGGTACAAAAGTGCTGGACGCTGGCCGGGGCGGAGGACGCGCACGGGATAGCGATGGTCTACGAGGGCAAGGAAGCGGACCTCAACATCGGGCAAACGGGCGAGCCGCTTGCGGTGGGCGCACTGCAGACCTTCCTGGACGAATGGATGCAGGGAAGGCCCGGCCTGCGGCTGGATTATGTGCACGGCGAGGAAGCGGCCCGCGCGCTGGCCGCGGAAAAGAACACTGTCGCGTTTTTGCTGCCCGCTATGCATAAAAGTGAATTGTTTCCCGCCGTGGAAGCGCTGGGTACGCTGCCGCGCAAGACCTTCTCCATGGGCGAGGCCCACGAGAAGCGATACTATCTGGAGGCCAGGCGAATCTTGCCCTGACAGGGCGACGCAAACTGATCCGATGTTTGCGTCGGATCAGTTTTTTAATTTCCGTCCGTTTGCGGGTATGCGCGAATTGGTTGGAAATCGGACGGATACCCTATGAAAAATCCTTGACAAACAACCGCGGTTCATGCATAATATTCGAATAATTATTCAAGGGAGGCATTGCAATGGCGCAGAAGCCGGAGATCAAAAAAGTAGTTCTTGCCTATTCGGGAGGGTTGGATACCTCCGTAATCATCCCGTGGCTGAAGGAGAACTACGACGGCTGCGAGGTCATCGCGGTCTCGGCGGACGTGGGGCAGGGCGCGGAGCTGGAGGGGCTTACCGAAAAGGCGATCCGCACCGGCGCGAGCAAGCTGTATATCGAAGACCTCAAAGAGGAATTCATTACCGATTTTATCTACCCCACACTGAAGGCGGGCGCGGTGTACGAGGGCCAGTATCTGCTGGGCACCAGCTTTGCGCGCCCGATCATCGCCAAGCGGATCGTGGATATCGCGCTCAAGGAAAAGGCCGACGCCATCTGCCACGGCTGCACCGGCAAGGGCAACGACCAGGTTCGCTTTGAACTGGCGATCAAGGCCTTCGCGCCGGACATGGCGATCATCGCCCCGTGGCGCGTGTGGGATTTGAAGAGCCGCGAGGATGAGATCGACTATGCCGAGGCGCACAATATCCCCTTGAAAATCAACCGCGAAACCAACTATTCCAAGGATAAAAACCTCTGGCACCTCTCCCATGAGGGCATGGACCTGGAGAACCCGGCCAACGAGCCGCAGTACCAGAAGCCCGGCTTTCTGGAGATGTGCCTGAGCCCCGAACAGGCGCCCGACCGCGCGACGTACGTGAAGATTTCCTTTGAAAAGGGCGTTCCCGTGGCGGTGGACGGCGAGAAGCTTTCGCCCGTGCGCCTGATCGACAAGCTCAACCAGCTGGGCGGCGCCAACGGCGTGGGGCTGGTGGATATGGTGGAAAACCGCCTCGTAGGCATGAAGAGCCGCGGCGTGTACGAGACGCCCGGCGGCACCATCCTCTACCGCGCGCACGCGGCGCTGGAAACGCTGTGCCTGGACCGCGACACCCAGCACTATAAGGATGTCGTCTCGAACCGCTTTGCCGAGCTTGTGTATTTCGGCCAGTGGTATACGCCGCTGCGCGAGGCGCTGTCGGCCTTTGTGGACAAAACGCAGGAATTCGTAACCGGCGACGTGACGCTGAAGCTCTACAAGGGCAACATATCGCCCGCGGGGATCACGAGCCCCTACAGCCTCTATTCCGAGGAGATTGCCACCTTCAATGAGGACGAGGTCTACGACCAGAACGATTCGGCGGGCTTCATCGCCCTGTTCGGACTGCCGTCGGTCGTCAGAGCCAAAATGCAGAGTAAACAGAAATGATCAAGGTATTCATCAACGGGTCCGGGGGCACCACGGGACTGCGCATCCATGAACGGCTTGCGCGGCGCTCCGACCTGGAACTCGTCGGGCTGCCCGAGGACAGGCGCAAGGACGTTGCTGCGCAGGCGGAGCTCGCCCGGCAGGCCGACCTTACGGTCCTCTGTCTGCCCGACGATGCCAGCCGCGCGTTTTTCGAGGCGCTGGGTGACGTCCCGTGCAAGGTGCTGGATACCTCCACGGCCTTCCGCACGGACGGCCGCTTCGCCTACGGCTTTCCCGAGCTCGCGCAGGCGCACGAGGACGCTATCCGCGCGTCCAGCCGCGTCGCCAACACGGGCTGCCACGCCGCGGGCGCGATCGCGCTTTTGTACCCGCTGCTGACCGCGGGTGTGATCGCGGCGGATATGCCACTTTCCATTACCTCCATCACCGGGTATTCGGGCGGCGGCAAGAAAATGATCGCCGAATACGAGGCGGAAGACCGGGACCCGGCGCTTGATTCACCCCGCGCCTACGCCGTAACCCAGAACCACAAGCACATCCCCGAGATCGTGAAGGTGTGCGGTCTTATGCAGCCCCCCGTCTTTCAGCCGGTCCTGGCCGATATCTACAACGGCATGCTTGTTTCCATTCCGCTGCATCCGCCGCTGATGCGCAAACCACTGGGGGTGGACGGCCTGACGGCCGTGTATCGAGCGCATTTCCAGGGCAAGCCGATGATGAAAGTGCTGGACCCCAATCCCGAACCGATGCTCGCCGCAAACAAGCTGGCGGATTCGGACGCGATGGAGATCTTCCTCACCGGCTGCGACGGGCGCATGATCGCCTGCGCGAGGTTTGACAATCTCGGCAAGGGCGCGTGCGGCATGGCGATTCAAAACTTGAATTTGATGCTGGGGATAGAATAAAGGAGAAATGGATTATGCAATGGATAGAGGGCGGCGTCACAGCCGCCAAAGGATACAAGGCGGCGGGCGAACACCTGGGAATCCGGAAAAATCCGGGCAAGCGGGACGTGGCGCTGGTCGTGAGCGAATGCCAGGCCTCGGCCGCCTGCTGCTATACCACCAATCTGGTCAAAGGCGCGCCGCTGCTGGTCACCAAACGGCACGTGGCAAACGGCAAGGCGCAGGCGATCATCTGCAACTCGGGTAACGCCAACACCTGCAACGATAACGGCATCGAGATCGCGGACGGTATGAGCGCGCTGGTGGAACGGTATACGGGCGTTAAAGCGGAGGACGTGGTCGTCGCGTCCACGGGCGTCATCGGGCAGCCGATGACGCTTCAGCCTTTTGAAGAGGGCTTCGGGCTGCTGACGGACGCGCTGTCTGAAACCGGAAACCGGCACGCCGCCAAGGCGATCATGACCACCGACACCGTGCCCAAGGAAGCCGCCGTGCAGTTTACGATGGGCGGCAAGCTCTGCACGCTGGGCGGCATGTGCAAGGGCAGCGGGATGATCCATCCCAACATGGCCACGATGCTCTGCTTCCTGACCAGCGACGCGGCCATCGCGCCGGACGCGCTGCAGGAAGCGCTGTCCGCCGTGGTGAAGGACACGTTCAATATGCTCTCCATCGACGGCGACACCTCCACCAACGATATGATCGCCGTGCTCTCTAACGGCATGGCGGGCAACGAGATGTCCGGCGATACCGCCCCGTTCAAGGCCGCTTTGCAGGCCGTATGCGAAACCCTGTGCCGCAAGATGGCCAGGGACGGCGAGGGCGCCACCAAGCTGATCACCTGCCTGGTCACGGGCGCGAAGGATGAAAAAAGCGCCAAGGCCGCGGCAAAAAGCGTCGTCTGCTCGTCGCTGGTCAAATCCGCGTTCTTCGGCGCGGACGCCAACTGGGGGCGCGTGCTGTGCGCCATCGGCTACTCCGGCGCGGACGTGGACGTGGAGAAGGTGGATATCCAGTTCAGGAGCAAGGCGGGGCTGCTGGAAGTATGCAGACTGGGGCGCAGTATCCCGTTTGACGAGGCGGCCGCCTCCGATATCCTTCGCGAGGACGAGATCGACATTCTGGTGCAGTGCATGGACGGCGAGGCCAAAGCCACGGCCTGGGGCTGCGACCTGACCTACGATTACGTGCGTATCAACGGCGATTATAGGACATAAGCAAACGCCAATCAAATTCCCCGCACGCTACCGGCATTATTTTCCCCATCTTGCACTCGCGAAATCTTCGACGTAGTGCTGCTACTACTTCGGATTTCGCAAGCGCAACCTGAAAAAAATCCTGCACGGTATCGCACAGGTTCTTTGCCTATCGTTTACTTATCCTGAGAGGAGAATGCGGATGACAATAAGCGAACGCGCGGAGGTGCTTATTCAGGCGCTTCCCTACATACAGGAATACTACGGCAAGATCGTCGTCATCAAGTACGGCGGCAGCGCCATGCAGTCCAGGGAACTGGAGCGCGCCGTGATGGGCGACCTGCACCTGCTGCAGCTGGTGGGCATCCGCGTGGTGCTGGTTCACGGCGGCGGCCCCGAGATCAGCGAGATGCTCAAGAAGCTCGGCAAGGAAACACAGTTTATCGACGGTTTGCGCGTCACCGACCACGAAACCGCCGAGGTCGTGCAGATGGTGCTCGCGGGCAAGGTGGGCAAGAATCTGGTGGCGCATCTCCAGTCCATCGGCGGCAAGGCTATCGGGCTGTGCGGCATGGACGGGCACATGATCACCGCCAGGCAGAAGGACGCCGTCCACGGCTACGTGGGCGAGATCACCGCCGTGAACGTGCAGCCGATCCTCGACGTGCTGGAGAAGGGGTACATCCCCGTAATCTCCTCCATCGGCTGCGACGACGAGGGAAACTCCTACAACATCAATGCCGATACGGCCGCCGCGCGCATTGCCGCGGCGCTCAGGGCCGAAAGCCTGATCAACATGACCGATATCCGCGGCGTGCTGCGCGACCCCAAGAACGACGATACGCTGATCAGCGTCGTTCCCGCGGGCGAAGCGCCCGCCCTGATCCGCGAGGGGGTGATCTCGGGCGGCATGATACCCAAGGTGGAGTGCTGCATCGAGGCGATCCGCCGCGGCGTCAGGAAGGTATTTATCATCGACGGGCGCGTGAAGCACGCGATCCTGATCGAGTGCCTGACGGACGAGGGCGTGGGTACGATGTTTACCCAGGGATAGGAGAAAACAATGAGTGATATTCAGAATCTGACAAACGACTATATCGCCCCGACCTACGCGCGGTTCGACGTGGCGTTCGTGCGCGGCGAGGGCGCTTCGCTGTGGGACGACGGGGGCAAAGAATACATTGATATGGGCAGCGGCATCGCCGTGAACGTGCTGGGCTACGGAAACAAGGCGTGGACGCAGGCCGTATGCGAACAGGCGAACAAGCTCGCGCACGTGTCCAACCTCTACTATACGCAGCCGCAGGGCGAGCTTGCGAAAATCCTGTGCAAGCGCAGCGGCATGAAAAAGGTATTTTTCGGCAACTCCGGCGCGGAAGCCAACGAGTGCGCCATCAAGGCCGCGCGCAAGTATGCTGCGGACAAGCACGGCGAGAATGTGAAGCCCGTCATCGTGACGCTTTTGGACAGCTTCCACGGGCGCACGCTGGCAACGCTCGCCGCCACCGGGCAGGATGTTTTCCACCATCACTTCGGGCCCTTTCCCGGGGGCTTTGTGCACGTGCCGCCCAATGATTTGGGCGCGCTTACAAAGGCGCTTGACGAAAACCCCGTTTGTGCGGTGATGCTGGAGGTCGTGCAGGGCGAGGGCGGCGTGGAGCCGCTGGACGCCGGATACGTGAAAGAGGTCCGCGCCCTGACCGAAGCGCGGGACGTGCTGCTGATCGTCGACGAGGTGCAAACCGGCAACGGACGCCTCGGCACGCTGTTTGGATACCAGCGGTTCGGCGTCGCGCCGGATATCGTAACCACCGCCAAGGGTCTGGCCGGCGGCCTGCCGATGGGCGCGTGCCTGCTGGGAGAAAAGACGGAGCATACGCTGTCCGCGGGGACGCATGCCTCGACCTTCGGCGGCAACCCCGTGTGCGCCGCGGCCGCCGTATCGGTGATGAACCAACTAACGGAAGAACTGCTTGCCGACGTGCAAAAGAAGGGTGAATACATCAAGGCGGAGCTCGGCGCGTGCCCGTCCGTCAAGCGCATTTCGGGGTACGGGCTGATGCTGGGCGTCCAGACGGACAAGGACGCCAAGGCGCTTGTAAAAACCCTGCTGGACCGGGGTGTGGTCACCCTTACCGCCAAAGCGAAGCTCCGCCTGCTGCCGCCCCTGACTATCCCGTGGGAGCAGCTCAAGCAGGCCGTTACGATCATCAAGGAGGCGTTGCAGGCATCGCCTGCTTCCTCAAAACCGTAGACTGAACGAGTGAATAGTTAACAATACGCTTGTTTTGGAAGGAATATCTGCTATGAAACATCTTTTAAAATTATCCGATTGCTCCGCCGAGGAAATCATTGAGATTTTGAACCTGGCCGACCAGCTGAAATACGAGCAGAAGCACGGCATCGCGCATCCGCTGCTCGCGGGTAAAACGCTCGCGATGATCTTTACCAAGTCCTCCACGCGCACCCGCGTGTCCTTTGAGGTCGGCATGGTGCAGCTGGGAGGGCACGCGCTGTTTCTCTCCGGCCGCGATCTGCAGATCGGGCGCGGCGAGCCCGTGCAGGATACCGCCAGGGTTCTGAGCCGCTATGTGGACGGGATCATGATCCGCACCTTTACCCAGCAGGAGGTGGAGGACCTGGCGAAGTACGGCACCGTGCCTGTGATCAACGGGCTGACGGACTACGCCCATCCCTGCCAGGTGCTGGCCGACCTGATGACCGTGCGCGAATACAAGGGCAGCTTCAAGAATCTCAAGCTCTGCTTTGTGGGCGACGGCAACAACATGGCCAACAGCCTGATCGCGGGCTGCGTGAAGGTCGGGATGAAGATCTCCATCGCCTGCCCCGAAGCCTATAGGCCGGATGAGAAGCTCGTGAAATGGGGCATGGAAAGCGGGCTGTTGACCGTCGGCGAGGATGTGCTGCAAATGGCGAAGGACGCCGACGTGCTCTATACGGACGTCTGGGCGAGCATGGGCGACGAGGCCGAGACCGAGGAGCGCAAAAAGGCGTTCAGGGGCTATCAGGTGAACGATACCGTGATGGCCGTCGCCAAGCCCGACGCCATGGTGCTCCACTGCCTGCCCGCGCACCGCGGCGAGGAGATCACCGACGCCGTGATGGAAGCCCACGCCGGCAACATATTCGACGAAGCGGAAAACAGGCTGCACGCGCAAAAGGCGGTTTTGGTAAAGTTAATGCGGAATTAGGAATGAGGAATGAGGAATTCTGGATAGATTGCTCCGCAATCTCCCGATTACAGCAACTGATAAAAAACAGGGCAACACCGAGACCATCGGTGCTGCCCTGTTTCTTAATCGGAGGAATAAATCATTCGGCTGTGTTAGCAACCGTACCGCCGTTCTTTATTCCTCGTTCCTCATTGTTTATTCGTACTCCATCTCATACAGCTCGTCCAGTGTGCATTCGAACGTATCCAGGACGAAGGAATCTAGCAGCATGACTGCCAGCGGCAGCACGTCGTCGAGTTCTTCCCCGGGAGCCAGGAACGCGCCGGTGGCAACCTGTTTCGCGTTTGTCAGGTCGTCGCCGCCGGTTGCGTCGGCATATCGGCCCTCACCGGCCAGATAGGTGTATTTCGCCTGCGCACCGCCGCTCTCTATGGTGATGTTGTATGTTTTAGATTCGCTGTTGTAGAAAACCATAACAAACGCGCCGGATTCCTCCGTCATAAAGGTGACGGCGTTTCGCTCCGCCGCATTGTTGTTTTCACCCCATTCGTCCTTGCTGACGGAAAGCCATACGCCGGCCTGATCATCCTGATAGGAGCACTTGGCGCTGGGTTCCCGGTAATCGTCAAACCCAAGGCTTCGCAGCGTCGTTCCCGGCACATAGTCAATCAGGCTGACGTCCGGGCTCGCGAAATTCGTCAGGATGCACAGCTCTCCGTTTGCCGCGCCTTCCATAGTGACGGCAATTCTCATATCGCCGAACTCCCAGAGCAGCCAATCGTTTGTTTCGTAGTATTGATCGGGATACGTCTTCAGCAGCGTGTCCTTTATCTGCTGCGCATTGTCCGGTAAACAGCATATAAACATCTCCGCCCTGTTTTGGTCCGGCCAGATGGTAATCGTAGCCTGCTCAAGCGGCAGAAGCGGTATATACGCGGAAATTTCCTGAATGAGCGGATGCTGCAAGTTGGCTTTGAACAGTTCAACATATTCATCTTCGGGATCAAGCATTGCCGTCGCTTCCAATACGAAGCGCTCGCCGCCTTGCGCGCCGCCTCCTGATTGAGTATCGGAAATCCTGATCCGGACGGTGATCCCGTCGATCAGGCCGTTGATTTCGGTGCCGCCGCTGCTCATCAGGTTCATCGCGTTGCGCATCGTGTCCACGCCGCCGTCGGGAAACAAACCGGCAACGAAGGCAAGGATATCATTCATGGCATCGGATGTGCCAAAGATGAGAGTGTATTCCAGGGCGTCCGACAAATCGCATTGTACGACCGTCAGCGTATAGCTCTCGGGGAAAGCAACGGCAGAAAATGGATTGTATGCCTCGCTGAGCAGAACGATCGGCGCGGGGGCCTGGCCTCCGGCCGCGCTTTCAGCCGTCGCGGCAGGAATGCACGCAGTCAATAACAGGCACACGGTAAACAGGCATGCGGTTCGTTTCATCGGAAGGGCCTCCTTGTTAGAAGATGCAAGTTTTTATCCGGTCATGAATAAATTTTTTCATCCAGTACCCCGATCACGGGGAGGTTGCGGTATTTTTCGTTGAAGTCCAGGCCGTAGCCGACGACGAACGCGTCGGGGATTTCAAAGGCGGAATAGTCCACCTTCAGGGGCACCGTTCGGCGGGAGGGCTTGTCCAGCAGGGAAACGATGCGGATGCTTTCCGCGCCGCGGTTGCACAAAATCCGTTTCAGGTACGCCAGGGTTTTTCCGGAGTCCACGATATCCTCCACGATGATCACGTTCCGGCCCTCGATGCTGCGGTCCAGGTCCTTCACCAGCCGCACCTCGCCGCTCGTGGTATTCGCGCCGTAGCTGGAAATGGCCATAAAGTCGATCTCCAGCGGCAGGTTGATCTCGCGGATCAGGTCGGTAAAAAAGATGGACGAACCCTTCAGGATGCAGATCAGCAGCGGATTTTTCCCCTGATAATCCTCGGTCACGCGCTCGCCGAGCTTCTGGACGGCGCTTTTGATCTGCTCCTGGGTAATCAAGATCTCCGAAAGGTCGGACAGCAATGGACAATCCTGTTTCATGGCTTGCTCCTTTGTGCATTCGTAATGGGGTATCGAACCCCTATACATTCAACGCCCGGCCTGCGTTTTCCTCTTGTGCTCCGCGCCCGTCAGCCAGGGCAGCTCGCCCTGCAGGGTGAGCAGGATGGACGGCTCATGGACCATACGGGTGCTTTCCGCCGCGCCCACGCCCACAGCCCAGAGCACCTGCTTGCCGCACGCGACGACCGGCAGGAACCCGCGAAACGGCTGGTCGAGCTTCTTATCCGTCAGGTAGCGGCGCAGCGGCTTTGTGCCGTCCGTGCCGAAGGGCTGCAGGGTGTCGCCTGGTTTCGGCAGCCGGAGCACGGCGGTTTTCAACAGATCGCGGGTCAGCACCACGGTGCGCTTGCCGTCGGGGCATACCCCGCCAGGCGCGTGCGGCATCATATTCAGCGCGATCTCCCCGAAAGCGACAGTTGGCTGGTCCGTGCCCAGCGCCTGCGGCGGCAGCGGCGGCACGGGATGGAGCGGGGAATCGTCAGCCATGCGCGTTAGGTGGATAAAGCGCGCGGTCGATAGGGCGTGCAGGGCGCCGGGCAGGTTGAGCGCCGTGTTTTCCGGCGCGGACAGCAAATCAAGTATCGCGAGGGAATCGTCCGCGGACAGCGAAAGCTCGTCCGGCTGCGTTCCGATTGCGCTTTGGCCCAGCTCCGCGAACCGGCGCAGGGCGCGCAGCCGCACCGCTTCGTCGGCTTCCAGCAGGCGGTCTTTCCGCAGGCAGAAGTACGGCGGCCGGTCGATCAGCGCGTCGTTTAGCAATTGGTTTGCCTGCCTTTGCAGGCAGTCCTCGTCGATCCGCAGCAGCCGGGCGGACTGCGCGATGTGCGCGGCGGCCGCGGGGTTTTCCTCAGTGAGCATCGGCATGACGGCAAGCCGGATCCGGTTGCGCTGGCACACGGGCTGCAGGTTG
The DNA here is from genome assembly GCA_963674895.2 of Candidatus Limiplasma sp. Taxonomy (GTDB): domain Bacteria; phylum Bacillota; class Clostridia; order Christensenellales; family Aristaeellaceae; genus CAXXOK01. The sequence goes on along the minus strand of CAXXCY010000001.1, from coordinate 75,892 downwards.
CTTTCGTCGGTGCGGTACGGCTCGCCATGAAGCGCCTCGATCAGCGTTTGCTTGGGCAGGGAAAGGAACGGCCGGAGAATCGTTACGCCGTCGCGGCAGGCGATTTCCTCCATGCCGGAAAGCCCGCGCGCCCCGCTGCCGCGAAGCAGGCGCTGGAGCACGGTTTCGGCCTGGTCGTCCTGATGGTGCGCCAATACCAGCGCGTCCGCTCCGCGTTCCTTTGCGCGGGCGAGCAGCAGCCGGTAGCGCGCCTCCCGCGCCGCCGCTTCCGCGCCCGCGGAGTCCATACCGCCCGTAAGCTCCGCGTGGTCGCAGGTAAAGGGTACGGAAAGCCGCTTGCAAAGCGCCTCGCAGAACGCGGCGTCCGCAAGCGAATCCGCGCCTCGGAGCCCGTGCTCCACATGCGCGGCATACACGGCGACGCCGTGCTTATTTTGCAGTTCCAGAAGGGTCAGCAAAAGGGCAACGGAATCCGCGCCGCCGCTTAAGGCGGCCAGAACCGCTGCCCCTTTCGATAACGCTCCCGCGCGCCCAAGCACGGCTTCGGCGGCGGAAATCAACCGTTCGTCCATAGCCGTATTGTAGCACGATCAGGAGAATGAAATCAACAAACCTACTTCATCTCGACGATCGCCTGCACCTGCGCGGATACCGACAGCAAGCCGCTTTCGATGGGCGCCGCATAGGAGGAATCCAGCGCGTAGGAACGGACGTCGTAGTAAGCGTTGCCCGCGCTGGAGATCTCGGTTAGCGAAAGCGTTTCTCCCGCTTCCCTGCCGGTCGCCTGCGCGATCAGGGCGGCCTTGCGAAGCGCGTCCTGCGCGGCGGCTTTGAGCGCCTGCTCATAGGCCGCGGTCTGCTCCGAGCTTTGGAAGTTGAGGCTGTATACGTTGTTGGCGCCCGCTTCCACGGCCGCGTCCAGCAGGGACGGCAGCTGGGCCAGATCGCGCACGATCACGGAAACCGTGTTGCTGACCTCATACCCGTTCACGGCGGGGGTGGCGGTATCGTAGCTGTACACGGGATATACGGAGTAGTAGTCGGTTTGAATATCCTCCCGCACAATGCCGATCGCAAGCAAAGCGTCGATCACCGACTGCATCGCGGCGGAATTGGCGGACTGGGCCGTGGTAATCAGGGCGTCCTGGGTGGTGATGCCCACGGAGAAGGACGCCATATCGGGAACCAAAGTTACGGTAGCCGTGCCGGTCGCGGCCACGGTGCTGCCATCGGCAAGCGCCGCCGCGGACAGTGTGAGAAGCGCCAGAATGAGAACCAAACCGATTGCTTTTTTCATGGGTATGTCTCCTTTTATGATTGTTTGCCGGATTTGCGGTGTTTGCGGACCGCGCGCACGATGAGATAGGCCGCGGTCAGCGTGACGAGCACGGGCGAGGCTGCGATCAGGAATACCAGCATGTTTTCAAAGAACCCGCCCAGCCAAGCCAGTGATGCTTTCAGACCGTTGAATAACCGTTCGCCGACGGTCAGGTCTTCCGCTACGGCGGTATCGGCGGGGGTCTGCTCCCGCAAATACACGCTCACGGTGGCGTATTCCACCTGGCGGTCGATGGTTCGCAGCGAGGTTTGCAGGCTGTCGATCCAGTACTGTGTATCGGCGATCTCGCTCTCGATGGAAAGCAGGTCCTCCACGGTCTCGGCCTTGAGCATCAGCTCCTGCAGGCGTGTCATCTTGTCCTGCTGGGTCTTTAAGCGAAGCTCGGTGTCCGTGTACTGGGTGGTCATGTCCGTCGCGGTTTCATAGCGGTCGGTGGTGCGGCCGATGCCTCCCAGCCCGTTTAAGAATCCGTCCAGGCTTTCGGCCGGAATCCGCAGCTCGAAGGACGCCGTGCGTTTGCCGACCTGCTGCTCGTACGTGCTTACGGAGCTTGCGTACCCGCCCGCGCCCTGCGTGAGGGAGAGGATGGCTGCGTAATCCTGTTCAAACGCCGTGGAAGACAGGGTAAGCGAAACGGTGCGGATGATCTTGCGGCTGTCGGCTGTCTCTTCCGCTTCCGTGACGTCCCAGTCCGCGGCCGTGGTGCCCGAGGCGAAGTCGGCCGCATACTCGGCGGCGGGCGCGGGCGCGTAGGCCGTTTCCTTGCGGGACGATGACGCCATGGGGGAGGATTCGACGAGCACCGCCATGTCGTTAGCCACATAGCCAAGCTCCCCCAAAGCGGCGTTGGTCGTATACGCCGTATCGGAAGTCTGGGCGCTGTCGGAACCGGTGTAGGTCGACGGCTGCCTGGGGGAGACAATCCCCGTGACCGCCGTGCCGACGATCAGCACCGCGGCGGCCGCGAGGGGCAGCGCGGCGCGCCTGAGCCAGGAATATCCGGGGGATGGTTTCATTTCGGAGGGCTCCTCTCGTTGAACGGCGTCGCGCCACGAAGCACGATAGCCCGCGGGGACATCCGCTTGATACAGGTCGGTCAGCGCGCGTTCGAGCGAATCGTCCGGCGTTGTTTTTTTCATGCGGCTAACCTCCCTTCGTTTCAATAGACGAGCGGAACGACGATTTGTTCCCTCAGCGCCGCGCGCTTTCCATGGCGGCGCGCAGGTCTTCCCTGGCGCGGTTCAGGGCGCTTTTGACCGTGCCGATCTTAAGCCCCGTCGCTTGGGCAATCTGCCCGTAGCTCATTTGGTCGCCGTATCGCAGCGAAAGCAGCGCCTGCTGGCGTTCGGGGAGCGTGAACACCGCGTCCCGCAGCGCGGCCTCTTCGCCGGACTTGACATACAGCTCCTCGGGCGACGCGCCGTCTGCGCGCGGCTCGAACCCCTGTTCGCGCAACCCGTCCAGGGACGCGCTTTCCCGCTGCCGGTATGCGCGTTTGACCAGGTCGAGGCTTACGTTGTGCGCGATTTTATATAGCCAGGTCGCCAGCTCGCTGCGGCCTTCAAAAGACGCAAAGGCGCGGTACGCCTTGAGCATCGTCTCCTGCGCGGCGTCCTGCGCGTCGGCGGGGTTTTTAACGATCTGCAGGCAATGGCGGTACACCATATTTTCAAAGGGCGCGCACAGCGCGACGAACGCATCCGCGTTCCCGCGTTTCGCCTTTTGCAGCATCCGCTGTGTCAATCCGCGCACCTCCCGCCTGTCAGTCTCCACAATAGACGATTTGGCGACCCCGTTTGTTCCCGGGAAGGGAATCGTTGATTCATTCGTTGCGCTATTCTGACGGCTGATTTTCCGATATGCGTTGTCGCTGCAATCTCGAAATAGCGCTGCTATTCTTTCGATTTTGCTCCTAGCATAACGAAAAATCATCTCGCCAGTCAGGCACAACGCATTGAATCAGCGGTTCCCAAGGTTGACAATCGATAAAATCGGGTGCTAAATAGGGTCGGGACTACGAACGGTTAGGAGCTGTTTTCTTGGACTATATCGACGCGCACGCGCATATCTACCCCGATGAAATTGCGGACAAAGCGTCCCGGGCCACGGCGGATTTTTACGAAATGGAGATGGGCTGCGACGGGCGGCTTTCGACGCTTTTGGAGAGCGGGAAGCGCGCGGGCATTAGGAAGCATGTGGTGCTCGGCGTCGCCGTGACGCCCGAGCGCGTGGAGGGTATCAACAACTACCTGATCCGTACGGTCGCGGCGCACTCGGACCGTTTAATCGGCTTCGGCGCGATGCATCCGGATTATGGGAACGTCCGCGCGGAGATCCGGCGCATCAAGGCGGGCGGGCTTCTGGGAATCAAGATTCACGCGGATATGGAGCAGGTGCTCCTGGATTGCCCGGGCATGATCCGCTTGTTTGAGGCACTGGCCGCGGAAAACATGCCCGCGATGCTGCACATGGGCGATTCCCGCTACCCGTACAGCGAACCCGGGCGGCTCGCGAAGGCTTTGAAAGCCGTGCCGGAGGTCAAGGTGATCGCCGCGCATTTCGGCGGCTGGTCCGTTTGGGAGGAAGCGTGGAAGATTTTGGCGGACTTTGAGAACGTGTGGGTGGATACCTCCTCCAGCCTGTATGCGATGACGCCCGAGGAAGGCGCGAAAGCCGTCCGGCATTTCCGGCCGGACCGCGTGCTGTTCGGTACGGATTTTCCGATGTGGGACCCCCTGGAAGAGCGCCGGCGGTTTGATTCCCTGCCGCTATATGACCGGGAACGGGAGAACATCGGGCGGCGGAACATCGAAGCGTTTTTCGCTCAGTTCTGATCCTCCGGCGTGCGCAGCACGCCGGCGAGCAGCTGGCGTATGGCGTATCCGGCTTCCGTGGACAAAAGCCCGGTGAACATCTTCACCGCTTTGCTGCGCGTCTCAGGGTCAAGCTTTGAAAACGCAGAGATCATCTTGAAGGAACTGCCCTTCGGGTCCTCATAAATCGGGGCGATGGTATCCGTTCCGATTCCGGAAACGATCTGGATGATGACATTGGCCATAAAGCGCCGCTCTTCTTCGGAATGCTGGTCCAGCCACAGCATGAAGGCCTCGTTGGAGATGCGGGTGGACAGGTCCAGCTCCTTGAGCTGGACAAACGCGCCGTCCTGTATATGCCAGGTGAACACGTCGTGCTGCATCAGGCCCGCGGCGCTGCTTTTGACCACCAGATAGTCCGGGTGATAGCATAACAGCATCCCGACCACCGAGCTTTGGGGAATGTAGCTTTGCACTCGCCCGCGGATCGCCTGGTAGCCCGGCCCGTCCAGCGTCGATTTGTCCACGCCCTGGCCGTCGAAGCTGTACACCTGCCGGATGCGCTTGCGGATGGCGTCCGTGGTATGGCAAGCCGCGTAGAGGGCCAGGTTGCCGCCCTTGGAGTGCCCGCCGAGGATCAGCGGCCCGCGGAACGCTTTGGCCGCGGCGGCCACGTATTCCACAGCCTCGCGCTGCGCCGGCACGGTCATGAACGACATATTGAGGTCTTCTTTCCAGCCGACGAGGCTCATGTCGGTGCCGCGAAACGAAATAAAGCGCGCGCCGTCGGGCAGGGCAAAGGTGCAGGCGCAGAACTGCGTCTCCTGATCGGGATCGATATGGTTTTGATAATCCAGGATTTTAAGCCGCGTATAGCGCTCCATAGCGGCGCAGCTTTGCAGGAAAAAATAGCATTTGCGCAGGTAAAAGGTGGGGAAGGCGTCCGGATACTTGAGCGAGATGAAGTACCAGAGCTTGCGCACCGTGGCCGCGCCGCGTTTGCGCAATAGCCCCTCCATCGGCATATAGATGAGCTGAGTCAGCGCCAGGCTGTCCAGCGCGTCAAACGGCCGCTGGGCGAACGACGCCTGGCCATGTTCCCGCACATGGGACTGGATGTTGTACATGGGTATCCTCCGGGTGCTGTGGGGTCCTGCTGCATGACTAATTGTATTATAATCTTGCGTTTGGCGGCTCGTCAAGCCGTTTGACAGGCCAGTAATTTTTCAGTATAGTGATTCTGTATGCACAGTTCCCGATCAGACATAGGAGCTGCATTGTGAATACGGCGGACAATCGTACACTGCAGCGGGAATCGCGATGGGTTTCCGGCTGTTACCGTTACGCCGCGGTTGCTTTGGCTGTCATTTTTGCCTGTATCTCCGTCGCCGGCCTGATACTCTGGGTGAAACACGGGCAATACCGGTATATCGTATCCTTCCTCAACCTGGCCTGGCTTTTATACGCGGCGCTGTGCGCCGCTGTTTGCTATCGGTGGGGTTCCATAAAGCGCGCCGCGGCGCTGGTGTTCGTGCTCGCGCTGATCCCAAGGCTCGCGCTCGCGTTTGCGCAGACCTACACGCCGACCAATGATTTCCATACCTACTGGTCGATGGGGGAGGCCTTCCTGCGGGGTGACCGCGCGTATATCGCCGGGGTCGTGGACCAGTACCGCGATTATGGTTTTGCCGGGTTGGCCGTGCTGGAGGGCGTAACGCAGGCGGTCAGCGGCGGCACGATCCTTGGGTATCAGATTTTTCAGTCCGTGCTTACCTCGATGACCGCGGCGCTTGTGTACCTGCTGGGCAGGCGGTACCATCCGCGCGTCGGCCTGATTGCCGCGATGCTTTACGCATTGTATCCGTCCAACATCGTGATGTCGCAGGTATTTACCAACCAGCATCTCGCGGCGTTCTTTGCGCTGCTTTCGCTGCTCAGCTTTCTGTCGGGGACGCGTGCCCGCGGATTTGGCGGCAGTATGCTTTTTGGAATCCTGGCGGGGTGCCTTCTGCTGGTGAGCGAATACGCGCATTCGTCCTCGCTGGTTACGCAAATCGCGCTCATCCTTTACACCGTGACGCTTTGCATCGACTTTGGAAAGGACCGCAGGCGCGTCCTTACGGCGCTTTGCATGCTGGCGGTTTGCCTGCTGACGCTGTACGCGGCGAGAGACGGTATCAACCGGGTGCTGCTATCGCAGGGATACCGGTGGGAATCGACGCCCCGGTACTCGTATCTGGAATATGTGTATACGGGGCTTGGGTATGAAAACGACGGGCAGCTGGTGCCGCAGGAACGGATCGCGTTTCTCCTGATGCAGCCCGATGAGGCGGTTGCCGCGATCTTCTCGCGCCTGAGTGACCCCGTCCGCGTGGCGAAGCTGCTTGTCCGCAAGGTGATCCGGATGTGGGCGTCGATGGATTCCTCCTTCCAGTGGTACACCGACTGGGCGACGCCCTTCCAGCATACGGCGGCGGCGTCACTGGGCGCGCTGGATATGCCGTTCGTCTCGTCGGCGTACCTGCTGGCGGCGGTCGGATTTTATCAATTGCGAAACGGCATGCGCAAGCTCGGCCTTCCGCTGATTACGCTGTCGGGCTGGCTTTGCGCCTATCTGATCATGGAAATCCAGCCGCGGTACCGGTATTACGGCATGACGTTCGTGATGATCTTCGCGGCCGCGGGCGCGTTCCTGCTGTGGCGGAAACTCCACGGATCGGGCATTTCGCCCAACCCCTGATGCCGCTATCCCGCTGCATCCGGCAGCCGCGCCCGTTGCCATGAAAAACAGGATGAAAACAACGCCGCATCGGCGTTTGTTTTCCATGATAACGAACGCAATCCCTGCGATTGATCCGGCACGATAATTGGAATGAGTATAAAAAACGCGCCGACTGTGATATACTGTGACCGTAATTACGGGTCGCATGCATAACGCAGATCCTGAATCGGGGGGCGTTCCACCTGTGCTGATCGGACAGTACTGCGAAACGTATCCGCCGTCGGTCGACGGCGTGGGGCGCGTAATGTACAGCTATTGCCAGCACTTACAGTCGCTTGGACACCAGGTTTTTTACATTGCCCCGGACAATCGCAGGTATACGGAGCCGGTGGGCTGCGAAACTCTTTTATACGGCGGCCTTCCTGTTCCCGGCGAGGCTTACCGCGCCGGCATTCCGCGCATGTCCGCCGCCTACCGCCGAACGGTGAAGAACACGCGGTTTGATATCCTGCACGCCCACAGCCCGTTTTTCGGCGGGCATGAGGCGCGGCGGCTGAAACGGCGCTACGGAACGCCGCTGGTCGCCACCTTCCATTCGAAATACTACGACGATTTTTTAAAAGCCACCCATTCCAGGCTGATCGCCAAAGCGGTCGTAAGGTACATCGTGCGGTTTTACCATACGTGCGACGAGGTGTGGGTGGTCAACCGGCAAACGGGGGACGTGCTCAGGTCGTACGGCTACCGGGGCGATATTATCGTAATGCCTAACGGCACCGATCCGTTTGAGCTGACGGAGGATGCGCGGCGGGATGCGCTTCAGGATATCCCCCTGCCGGAAGGCGTGCCGGTGCTGATCTTCGCGGGACAGCAGAACTTTAAGAAGAACCCCGATCAGGTTTTGCGCGCCTGTGCGATCCTCAAAGAGATGGGGAAGGATTTCCGGCTGCTGATGGTCGGCGCCGGCCCGGACCTCCATAAGCTCAAAGCGCTCACGCGGGAACTCGGGCTGGAGAACGAGGTTTGGTTTACCGGATTTATCGGCGAGCGCGCCCGGCTGATGGCGCTGTACGAACGCGCGGACCTGATGGTGTTTCCGTCGATTTACGATAACGCTCCGATGGTCGTCCGGGAAGCGGCGGCTATGGGCACGCCCGCGCTGCTGATCGAGGGCAGCGGCTCCGCCGAAGGCGTAACCCACCGGCAAAACGGCTATCTGTGCCAAAACGCCCCGGAGGCGATCGCGCAGGCGATCCTCGAGGCGCTTCCGACCGCCCGGGCCGTTGGGCTTTCGGCGAAGGAAACCATTCCCATTCCGTGGGACCGGCTGATTCTTCAGGTGGAAGAACGCTACAAGGCGTTGATTCAAGCAAAGCAGAGAGGAACCGTGCATGAAACGTAAGCTTTTCAGCTCCCTGTTTATCGCAGCTACGCTGGGCTTGATCCTGATCATCGCGTTTTCGAACAATGATCTGACCAATGCGTGGGAAGCGCTGTTTACGCTGAAAACCGAATGGCTTTTGTGCGCGTTTTTAGGCTGGTTCGGCTATATGCTTTTCGATATGCTCGGGCTTTATTACTCGCTGCGCAAGCAGCGCTATCCGGTTTCGTTCGCCTATGCCACGTACGTGACGCTCCTGGGGTTTTACTACTGCAACATCACCCCCGGCTCCAGCGGCGGGCAGCCGATGCAGGTGTACTATCTGAGCAAGCGGAAAATCCCCGTGCCGATCAGCACGTCCGCGCTTTCCATCAAGTTTCTGGCGCTGCAGACTATGGCGGTCGTGTTCACGACAGTGCTGTGGGCGCTGAACGCGCAGTATGTGAACGAGCAATTGTCCAACGTGAAATGGTTTATCTACATCGGATACGGAATCAACTTCCTATCCATTCCGCTGATTCTGCTGGTGGCGCTGCACCGGCCGCTGGTGCAGGCGATCATCCTGTTCTTCGTCCGCGTCGGCGCGAAGCTGCGCCTCATCAAACGGCCGGAGGATAAGATCGTGCGGCTGGACGCGGGCATGGATATGTACCATATGTCCGTCCTCCGGCTGATGCGTTATCCCAAGCGGATCATCTGGCAGCTTTTATTTGCGGGCCTGAGTCTCGCGTCGCTGATGAGCATTCCGCTGAGCGTATATCACGCGTTCGACTTAAGCGGCGTGCGCTGGTATCAGCTGCTTGCGGTCTCGTTTTTACTGTTCATCAGCGCCAGCTATACGCCCCTGCCCGGCGCCAGCGGCGCGCAGGAAGGCGGTTTTTTGATCTTTTTCGCCGGGGCCTTCACGCAGGGCACCATCGGGCTCGCGCTGCTGGTGTGGCGGTTCTTTTCCTACTACCTGTTCTTGCTGATCGGCGCGGTGATTTCCATCATCGGCAGCCTGCGCGGGCACAGGGCGGAGAAGGAGAAGGAGAAAGATGCAAACCAGCCGGAAGCGCCGCCGGACGAAAGCGAACCGTTTGCATAAACCCGCTGAATACCCACCGCCCCGCCTTACATCATCGGCGGGGTTTTGTGTCGTTGGACACGGATTCTGTATAATACGGACATGGCGGCTTGACGGGCGGCGCGTAACCCGTTACGCTTGATCCAGGTTCGAGTCTCCGCGGGCGCAGGCAGCGGCTCGGCGGCAAGCGGAAAAGAGGGAAGATAACCATGAAACTGGAAGTCAGACGGCTTACGAAGAATTTCGGTGACAACGAAGTGCTCAAGGGCGTGGATTTCGCCGTGGAAAGCGGGAACTCCCTGGGCTTGCTCGGCCGAAACGGCGCGGGCAAAACCACGACGATCCGCATCATCATGGATGTCTTCGCGGCAGACGGCGGAGAGGTGCTGCTGGACGGGAAACCCTTCCGCCGCGGCGATACCCGCGTCGGCTACCTGCCCGAGGAACGCGGGCTGTACCCAAAACGGCTCATCCTCGACCAGCTGATTTACCTGGCGAACCTGCGCGGGCTGACGCCCGCCGACGCCAAGGCGAACGCGCTTCGGTGGATGGGGCGGATGGGGCTGATGGACTATGTGAACAAAAAGGTGGATACCCTGTCCAAGGGCAACCAGCAAAAGATCCAGCTTGCCGTCGCGATGCTCAACGATCCCGAAATCCTGATTCTGGACGAGCCGTTTTCGGGCCTGGACCCCGTGAACGCGAAGCTCCTGAAGGTGATCGTGCGCGAGACCATGGACGAGGGGAAGATCGTGCTGTTCTCCAGCCATCAGATGAACTACGTGGAGGAATTCTGCGAGGACATCGCCATATTGAACCACGGGGAGATTGTCCTGAACACCTCCATCGAGCAGCACAAGCGGACGTACGACCGCCGCCATCTGGTGCTGGATATTCCGGACGGGGCGCAGGACCGGGCGGTGCAATACCTCTCGGGCAAGGGGCTTCGCGCGGAGATCGTGCACGGGAACGTGCACCTGTACGTGCCGGAGGTTGGGGATACGCTGCCCGTACTTTCAGGCATGAGCGGCACGGGCGTGCCCGTAGAGGGCTACCGCGTGTTTGAACCGACGCTGGAAGATATTTTCGTGGAATATACGAGCAAACAAATATAACGGGGGAGGGTGAAGGCATGAAACAGTTTTTCTCGGTATTCAAGTTTGAGCTTGCCGGCTTTTTCAAGTCGAAAGTCTATCTGGTGATGACCGCGCTGTTTGCGGTGGTGCTGATGATCGTGCTCAGCTTCCCCAACATCAAAACGATGTTAGGCAAGGACCAGGCGCCCGCGGCGGATACGCCGGTCACGCAGGTGGAGCAGCTGGCTGAGGCTGCGCCGGGCAAGGATGTAATCGCCATCGTCAATCCAAACGGCGTCCTCAGCGACGAAGGGCTGGTGATGCTGGCGGACGCGATGCGCGGCAAAACCATGCGCCTGGCGGAGGGCGACGCCGCGGCGGTGCGCGAACAGGTGCAAAGCGGCGTGTATTCTGGCGCCGTGATCCTTCAAAGCCTGGAGGATGTTACGTATATCGCCCGCAGCCTGGAGCTGGGGGACGACACGGTTTCCATGCTCTACGGCGCCTTTGCGGACGCGGTGCGCTACGAAAAGCTGGCGGCGCTCTCCATCCCCGACGCGCAGGCGGCGGCGATCGTCAGCCCCGCTGTGAACGTGAGCGTGGATAACCTGGGCGTCAGCCAGGAGGAGACGTTCTTTTACACCTATATCATGCTGATGGCGCTGTATATGGCGATTATGATCTACGGCCAGCTGGTGGCGACCTCCGTTGCCACGGAAAAAAGCTCCCGGTCCATGGAATTGCTGATCACATCCGCCAGCACCAACAGCCTGATGTTCGGCAAGATGATTGCCTCCGGCATCGCGGGGCTCATGCAAATGGCGGTGCTGTTCGGCTCCGGGGTGCTGTTTTACAACCTGAACGCTTCGGCGTGGGCCGGCAACGCGATCATCGCGTCCATCTTCAACATGCCGCTGCCGATCGTCGGCTACGTGCTGCTGTTCTTCCTGCTGGGCTTCTTCCTGTACGCCTTCATGTTCGGCGCGATCGGCTCGCTGGTGTCGCGGGTTGAGGATATTTCCGCGTCCATCATGCCGGTGATGCTGATCTTCATCTTCGCGTTTATCGCCGTCATCACCGCCATGACCTCCGGCAACGCGGACGGCGGGCTGATAATCGCCCTGTCCTATATTCCGTTTACCGCGCCGATGGCGATGTTTGCCAGGGTTTCGATGGCCGCGCCCGCGTGGTACGAGGTTGCCGTCTCCGTCTCGCTCCTGCTTGCGACCACCGCGGGAATCGGCGTCCTGTCGGCCAGCATCTACCGCATGGGCGTGCTGATGTACGGCAAGCCGCCCAAGCCCGCGGAACTGCTCAGGGTCGTGCGCATGGCGCGGCGCCATAGCGCGTGAATCCTCCGGCGCATGTTTAACAATCCCGTATTCGTGATATAGTATAGGAAAGAGGGAATCCTCTGACGCCACACAGTAGCATGCGCGCCTGACCATTGGAGGTAGATAGAATATGACGCATCCCATTGTAAAAGCACACGCCCGCGAGATCCTTGATTCCCGCGGCAACCCCACGGTGGAAGCGGAAGTAACGCTGGAAAACGGCGTGGTCGGAACCGCGGCCGTACCCAGCGGCGCGTCCACCGGCATGTTTGAAGCGCTGGAACTGCGGGACAAAGACCCCAAACGCTACGGCGGCAAGGGCGTGCTCAAGGCCGTCGGGCACGTCAACGGCATCATCAGCCAAACGATCGCCGGGATGGACGCCGCGCAGACGGCGGCTATCGACAAGGCCATGATTGCGGCGGACGGGACCAAGGATAAATCCAACTTCGGCGCCAACGCGATCCTCGCCGTATCGCTGGCGGCCGCGAAGGCCGCGGCGCAGGCGCAGGGCGTGTCCCTGGACCGCTTTATCGGCGGTACGGCCGCGCATACGCTGCCCGTGCCCATGATGAACGTTTTGAACGGCGGCGCGCATGCCGCCAACAACATCGACATCCAGGAGTTCATGATCATGCCGGTGGGCGCTTCCTCTTTCGCCGAGGGACTGCGCCAGAGCGCCGAGGTGTTCCATACGCTGGCCAGGATCCTTAAAAAGGACGGACATTCCACCGCCGTCGGCGACGAGGGCGGCTACGCGCCTAACCTGGACAGCGACGAGGAAGCCATTCAGTACCTGATCCGCGCGATCGAGGAAGCCGGATACAAGCCCTACGACGACTTTATGCTCGCGATCGACTCCGCGTCCAGCGAATGGAAGGCCGAGAAGGGCTACTTCCTGCCCAAGCACAAAATCAGCTATACCGCCGACGAGCTGATCGCGTACTGGGAGAGCATGGTGGACAAGTACCCGATCGCTTCCATCGAGGATGCGCTGGACGAGGAGGACTGGGACGGCTGGGAGAAGCTCACCGTCCGGCTGGGCCGCAAGGTGCAGCTCGTCGGGGACGACCTGTACGTCACCAACACCCAGCGCCTGAGGAAGGGCATCGAGAACAAAGCATCCAACTCCATTCTCATCAAGCTCAACCAGATCGGCTCCCTGTGGGAGACCATCGAGGCCGTGCAGATGGCGCACGGCGCGAACTTCACCGCCGTAATTTCGCACCGCTCCGGCGAGACGTGCGACACGACAATCGCCGACCTCGCGGTAGCCATGAACGCCGGCCAGATCAAAACCGGCGCCCCCAGCCGCAGCGAGCGCGTATCCAAGTACAACCGCCTGCTGCAAATCGAGGAGGAGCTCGGTCAGGCGGCGACGTATCCGGGGAAATCAGCATTCAAACGATAAAACCTTTAGCGGGCATAATAAAAAGCTGCCGTATTGCACAGCAGCTTTTTATTATAGGCGATTGGAAGAACTTCGATTATCCTTTTACGCCGCCCAAAGCGACGCCCGCGATAATGTATTTGGACAGGGAGAAGTACACCACGAACAGCGGGAGCACCGTCATCGTCAGGGCCAGGTATACGGCGCCATACTCGGTTTTATAGATATCGCCGCGCAGAAGCTGCACCATCAGCGGCATGGTGTAGTTGCTTGAACTGGTCAGCAGCACCATCGGCATGAACAGGGCGTTCCAGCTGGTCACAAACGAGAAAATCCCGAACGTGGCAAGCGCCGGTTTCATGATGGGCAGCACAATGCGGTTGAACGTGAAGAATTCATGCGCCCCGTCTATTCTCGCGGCCTCCAGCAAATCCAGCGGGAATGACGCCATCATAAACTGGCGCATGAAGAACACGCCGGCGGGCGCCGCAATCGGCGGAAGGATCAGCGCCAGGAAATTGTTGGTCATTCCGATGGAATACATGAATTGAAAGAACCCGATGCCGGTGATCTGCGCGGGAATCATCATGACGACCATGATAAAGGTGAAAAAAGCGCTTCTGAGTTTCCAGTTGTAGCATACCAGCGCGTGCGCGGTGAGCGCGGAGAAATAAATGGTCAGCAGCGTGGCGCATGAGGATATGATGAAGGAGTTTTTAAACCCGACGATCGCGTTGAAGGATTTCCCCTCCAGCACGTCGATATTGCTCTGGAAATAATGGGATGGGATCAGCGAAAGGGTATGCTGCTGAATCTCCGGCGTTGAGCGCGTGGCGTTGACTATCATGATGATGAACGGGAACAGGCTCATGACGGCCAGCAGGATACAGACGGTGTAGGCGAAAATACGGAAGGTAATCTGGCCTGCGGACAGTTTCCTTCTCATGCGGAAACACCTCCCGAAGCTTTTTGCAATTTTCGATTGGCCCGGTTGATTTTCCGCAGGTCCCTGCGGCGCCGGTTGTCATCCTTATCGCGCAGCAGAAAGAACATGATGCCGGACAGGACCGCGATAATCAGGAATACCAACATGCTGGCGGCGGACGCGCGCGCGTAGAGGTAACTGCCGGAGAATGCCTGGTTGAAGATGAATACGCTGGCGGTCAGCGTGGCGTTGTCCGGGCCGCCGTTAAGCATCACCTTGGGGATGTCGAACATATTCATGCCGCCGATCAGGCTGGTGACCAGCACGTACAGAAGAATTGTTTTCAGGTTGGGAAGGGTGATCCGGAAAAACACCTGCGTATTGGAGGCACCGTCGATCTCCGCCGCTTCAAACAGCTCCGGATTGATGCCCAGCACTCCTGAAATGAGAATGATCATCGTGTAGCCGTACCACATCCAGAACTGGATAAACGCGACGATATACCGCGAGGAATCCTTAAGCGTCGTAAACGGTATAGCCGCGTCGACGACCCCGAGTTGCTGCAGGAAATAGTTTACGGGTCCGGTCGGATAGCCGAACAGAGCGTAAAACAGGATGGCGATGGACGCCGCTGTGATGATGTTGGGCATATAGAACAGAACTTTAAACGCGCCCTTGCCCCTGAGCCTGATGGACGGGGAGGTAAACCAGGCGGTGAGCAACAGGGCGAGCAGAATTTGCGGTATGAAGTTCATCGTCCAGATCTGGAACGTATTGGCGACGGAAAGCTTGAACGATTTGTTGTTGAGAATGACGTTGAAATTCTTCAAGGGTTCGGATATAAAATGCCAGTTGATATTGCCCAGGCCCTTGGAATCGGTAAACCCGAGCAAAGCCGTATAGATGGTTGGATATAAAGAAAAAATCAAATAGACAACCACAAACGGAATACAGAAGTAGTAACCGTACCTTGCATAGCTGATGCTTCTGCGGCGTTTTTTCATCATGATCTCGACCTCGCAAAAATAAGGCAGGGAGCGGATAGCGCGCGCCATCCGCTACCCCTGCCGATTTGTCGGGTATGAGGATTAGTCTACCATGACATCCAGGTTGTCGGCAACGTTTTGCTTGAAGTCTTCCAGGGCCTGCTCGCGGGTCTTGAGGCCAAGCTTGTACTGGTTCACCTGATCGGGGAAGTAGGTGATGTTGATCGTCTCGTCGTACTGGGTCAGCGATGCGCCGGACGCAAACGCGTTGGCCGGTACGAACACGTCAAACATATTCTGGCCGCCGAGGAATTCCACTTCGCCGTTGGAAACCGCCATTACGGTGCCCGAGGCTACGGTATCCTTCGTGCCGACTACGCCTTCCTTCATCGTGCCGTTGGCCCAGTAGTACTGCAGACCGGTTTCGGAGCTGTCCAGCGTGATCCACTCGATGATCTTGCCGACGGCTTCCTTCACGTCGGAATCCTTGTTGGCAAGCAGCCAGGTGCCGCCCCAGAAGAAGCCGACCGGCGGGGTGGTGACGGCCCAGTGGCCATAGGTGTCGCCGGAGTTGCCGGCCATGACGTAGTTGATCAGCCATGCGGGTCCGAAGAACGCGAACACGGGTTTCGCACCCAGGCCGGCCATATCGGCGAACCAGGCGTCGGACCACGCGGTGGTGTCGTTGGTGTAATCGTTGTCATACAGAATCTTCGCGTAGTCCATGTATGCTTCACGATAGGGGTCGATCACGAGCTTGCCGTCCACGATCCAGGGGGATTCGCCGCCGGTGCGGATCGCCTGCCAGATGTCGCCGCCGCCGGATACGATGGCATAGCCCTTCGCCCGGAGCTCGGCAGCCGCTTCAAGGAACTTGTCCCAGCCGGGGCCGGTCTTTTCGGCAACGACCGCGGGATCATCGGTGCCCCACACGTCGATGGCGATGTCACGGCGATAGATCATGCCGGAACCCGTGGCCTGATAGCCAAGGCCCACGAGATCGCCGTTGGGATTGGTGCCGATATCCACGGTATACTGCGCGATGTCCGCGGCAGCCAGTTCGGCGTCCACATCGATGCCCAGGTCCTTGTAGGGAGCGGCATACGCATAGGCGTCGCCCTTCGTGTACTTGAGCACGAAGCCGGATTCTGCGGTATAGAGGTCGGGAGCGTCGGCGCCGCCTGCTATCAGGGCCGCGTCCAGCGCGGGCTGGTATTCGCCGTTCGTCGTCGCGATGATGGTGGATACCACTTCATACTGTTCCGCGAAGTCGGGGTTGAGTTCCATGAACTTAACCAACATGTTGGGAACTTCGTCAGTGAATGTCCACAGATTGATGACGGTTTTTTCTGCCACGGCAGTGCCTGCCAAGCCGAGAAGCAGAGTGATTCCCAAGAGAATCGCGAGTACCTTTTTCATACATTTCCCTCCATTTTTTGTTCTAGATAGCCTTTGATTTCCCATGGATACGCGCTGAACACTGTCCGCAGGCCGCCGTACGATCCGTGATAGCACAGCCGAACCTAAATCACGTGGAAATGGAGCCTTTCTGCATCGATGTGCGAGCATCCTGGCGGATGTTCAGGCATAACAATTGGAAATACAGGCTAATTAGCTAAACATACTATAATAATTTTGTCGGTTTTTGTCAACACATGGCAAGAAAAGCATTTCTTCGATAATTATTAAATATGCACAAATTATATCAATATTTATATGTAATTATGACATTGTGTGCGGGCACACGATAAGGCGGCAGCACCGTGCCCCGGAGTTGCGAAAAAACGGCGAAAACAAAGAAAAACAAGGGATGTAAATACTATCATAATTTTCGCTGGAAGAGAAATTTATAAAAAAACTGTTTATTTTTAAAAAATTTTGTATTAAAATACTTTTCAGGGAACAAATCAAACGTTTTCGGTCTTTTGGCAGGATAACGGCCGCCCAGGCTTTCGAAAACGGGAGGCGGAAACCGCGACGCGGATACCAGCGGAGCAGGGCCGATGCCGGCCCTCGGCGGCGCCCATAGAAAAACGGCAGGCGCAAAAGCATTGAAATATAAAGAAATAGCCGGCCCTCCTGCATCCGGTCCAAATCCGGGGCCTTCCGGAAAATTCCATGGCGCTGGGAAATACGGACCATCGAAAGCTGTTTCAAAGAATCAGGGAAAGCGGAAGAAAAACCGAAAATCGAAAACGTATTCGTTCATACATGAAACTTTATGCGGACAATGCGGCGTGAAACGGACTCGCCGGCATCCGCGAAAAAACCGCTTTAATATAATGAAACACACCGCAGCGGAAAACCACTTGACTAATTCCCCGACAAGATATACGCTAGTATCGAAAACGATGTAGTCTCAAACGAAAATTCTTACAAAAGATGGGCAGGGGTTACCGACATGGCAGTAACGATTCGGGAGTTATCCAAACGGTGCGGGCTTTCCATTTCCACGATCAGCAAAGCCCTCAACGGGTATACCGATATCAGCGAACCCACGCGGGAGCGGGTGATTCGGGAAGCCAAAAAGATGGGCTATTATCCAAACGTGCATGCGCGCGCCCTGAAAACGAAGCGCAGCTACAACCTCGGCGTTCTCTTTTCGGACGATATGCAATCGGGGCTGACGCACGCGTTCTTCTCCTTCGTGCTGGAAAGCTTCAAGAAGGAAGCGGAGCGCCATGGGTATGACGTCACATTCATCAGCCATAATATCGGGGAAAACCAGATGACCTATCTGGAGCACTGCCACTACCGCGAGGTGGACGGCGTGTGCATCGCCTGCATCAATTTTCTGGAGCAGGAGATCGCGCAGCTGATCAACAGCGATATGCATGTCGTGACCATCGACCATCTGTTTTCCAACCGTACCTGCATCCAGTCCGACAACGTGAGCGGAATCCGCCAGCTGGTGAACTACGTCTATTCAAAGGGCCACCGCAAGATCGCCAATATCCACGGGCGCAGGAGCGCCGTTACGGATACACGCTTAGGCTCGTACTACCGCACATTGGAAGAACTGGGTATTTCCGTGCCAGATTCCTACGTGCTGGAATGCGAATACAATGAACCGGCATCCGTTTATCAGGCAACCAGGCGTCTGCTGGACCTTAAGGACCGGCCGACGTGCATTCTGATTTCCGACGACTACGCGGCGCTGGGCGCATACGAGGCCATTCAGGGCGAAGGCCTGCAGATTCCCGCCGATATCTCCATCGCGGGATACGACGGCATCCCGATGATGCAGATGATCAAACCGCGGATCACGACCATCCGGCAGGACACCACGCGCCTTGGAGCGGAAGCCGCGCGCAGGCTTGTGGAGCTGATCGAGAATCCCAAAACGGCGATTCCGGAAATCGCGCTGATCCCGTGCACACTGATCCCGGGCGAGACGGTCGGACCGACCGGCCTGTAAACGCATCGTCATGATATACGTACGTCCCGCCTCTTCCAGGAGGCGGGACGTATTGTATTCAGAGCCTGCGCCCGGACTTTTACCGCCGCGTACACAGCGGCGGAACGGCAAACCGTTCAGGTGAAGGTATGATACCGTTTCCAATAATAGATCAGCACCAGCACGCTGACGGCGACGGAGACGGCCATGGAATACCAGGGGATCTGCTCCGAATAGCGCAGGTAGCTGACGACGTTGGATGCAACGCCCAGCAGCAGGGAAACCGACAGCAGGACGACGCCGGTTTTTTTGCGGGCGACGAGCAGGAATTCGGTGACCAGCATAAACAGGAACACGGCCGCGACGATGCCCAACAGCGTCCATACCACCGCGTCCATCGCAAGGCTGCCCAGATTGCCGATGTAGGGTATCGTGGAGTCTTCGGCGATCAGGCCCGCGTTCAGGGCGGCGGCCAGCATGAGAACGGTCAGGACGGCGGCGAGCAGAATACCCAGCGGATTGAGAACGGCAACATAGAACTTATGGAACTTCATGCCCATAACATACTCCCTCGCTTTTCAAAGGCGGCGATGGGTGAAAGTGGCAGCGTAGGTCGGGGATATTCTGTTGCTGTTTTCCGATGCGTTTGTCATCATGATACACTCGCCGCCTGAAATGTCAAGCGCCTGGAAACCGCAGCGGCGGGCATGGGAGGAACGGCATCCCGTTTTATGATATAATGAGGAAGGGATTCCACTGCCGCAGCGCGGTATCAAACCGAAGGAATACGGCGTCCCCTGCAGTGTGCGCAGGCATTTGCTGGCGCAGCGCAGCCCTTGAATTATGGGTTGACAAGGAAGGGGAAAGGAGTTAAAATAGGCTCTGTCTGGGCGTGGTGTGCGGACGTGCGGGTGTAGCTCAATGGCAGAGCTCCAGCTTCCCAAGCTGGTCACGTGGGTTCGATTCCCATCACCCGCTCCAACCGCATGCAACCGTACCGGCATAATAAAGAATCGGATCCGTTTAGAAGGAGGATTTCCACTATGGCCAAGGCACATTTTGAACGCACCAAGCCGCATGTAAACATCGGCACGATCGGACACGTTGACCACGGCAAGACCACCTTGACCGCCGCCATCACCATGGCGCTGGCTCAGTTGGGCGAAGCCAAAGCGATGAAATATGAGGACATCGACAAGGCTCCCGAAGAAAAGGCGCGTGGAATCACAATCAATACCGCGCACGTTGAGTACGAAACTGAAAAACGCCACTATGCGCATGTGGACTGCCCCGGCCACGCCGACTATGTCAAAAACATGA
Source organism: Candidatus Limiplasma sp. (assembly GCA_963674895.2). GTDB lineage: Bacteria > Bacillota > Clostridia > Christensenellales > Aristaeellaceae > CAXXOK01. The sequence continues at coordinate 56,143 of CAXXCY010000001.1, read as the reverse complement.
TCACCGGCGCCGCGCAGATGGACGGCGCGATTCTGGTCGTGTCGGCTCCCGACGGCCCCATGCCCCAGACCCGCGAGCATATCGTGCTTGCCCGCCAGGTCGGCGTGCCCTACATCGTGGTCTTCATGAACAAGACCGATATGATGGATGACGAAGAGCTTCTCGAGCTCGTCGAAATGGAAATCCGCGAACTGCTCGCGCAGTACGAATTCCCGGCCGACGACATTCCCTTTATCAAGGGCTCCGCGCTCAAGGCGATGGAGTACCTGCTGGCCGGCGGCACCGATGTGAAGAACGCCAAGGAGACCAAGTGCATCTTCGAGCTGATGGACGCGGTGGACGCGTATATTCCTGATCCCGACCGTGACGTCGACAAACCCTTCCTGATGCCCGTGGAAGACACCATGACCATCACCGGCCGCGGCACCGTTGCCACCGGCCGTGTGGAACGCGGCGTTGCCAAAGTCGGCGACACGGTTGAAATCGTCGGCCTGATGGACAAGTCCCGCTCCACCGTCGTAACCGGGCTGGAAATGTTCAGAAAGACCCTCGACAGCGCGCAGGCCGGCGACAACGTCGGCGCACTGCTGCGCGGCGTGCAGCGCGATGAAATCGAGCGCGGCCAGGTGCTGGCCAAGCCCGGCTCCATCCACCCGCACACCCACTTCGAAGGCCAGGTTTACGTGCTGACCAAGGAAGAAGGCGGCCGCCATACCCCGTTCTTCAACGGCTATCGCCCGCAGTTCTACTTCCGCACCACCGACGTGACCGGCAACATCAAGCTGCCTGAGAACGTGGAAATGGTCATGCCCGGCGACCACATCGACATGGAAATCAAGCTCATCACCCCCATCGCCATCGAGCAGGGCCTCCGCTTCGCTATCCGCGAAGGCGGCCGCACCGTGGGTTCGGGCGTTGTAGCCAAAGTGTTCGAGTAAAAAGCTCAACATTGAAAGAAGAAGCCGCCTTCGGGCGGCTTCTTTTTTGCGGGAAACGCAATCCGCTTCAGCGGCCGCACGCTTCGCTGTCTTTTGCGCGCGGCTGCGCGCCGTACAGCCGGCTGCGGTATTTCAGGGTAAAGCGACCGGAGGCCGTACGGCGCGGCAAAACCGCCCCGTTTTTCTGCGGAAAGAAATAAAATGCGTTGTCTTCGCCGCACTCGGGTGATATGATACGTGGGTACGACTGGAGAGGCGGAAACCGTATGCGCAAGCAGGGCCTTCGAAAAGAGCTGGTATTGTTTTTCATCATCCTCGCGGCGGCCGCGTTCGGCAACGGTTTAAGCGATTCGATATACGCGAATTATTTCAAGGACGCCTTTCACGTAACGACGACCCAGCGCGCGCTGATCGAGTTTCCCCGCGAACTGCCCGGGCTTTTGTGCGCATTGGTCATCACGCTGCTCTCGGCCTACGGCATGGCGAAGACAAACCTCGTGGCGCAGCTGTGCGCGTTTGCGGGGCTCCTGGCGCTCGCGCTGCTGACCCCGACCTTCGGCGTGATGCTGGTCTTCCTGTTCATCAACTCCATGGGCATGCACATCTCCCTGCCGATGAACGACGCCATCGGCATGGCGATCGCCGAGCCCGACCGGGTTGGCAAGCGCATCGGCCAGTATGCGAGCGTCAGAATGGCAATGGGTTTCGCGGCCGGCATTGTTGTCTTTTTCGGATTCCGCTACAACGTATTTTCCTTCACACGGGATATCAACGTTTTGTTCCTGATCGGCGCGGGCTCGTTTCTGATCGCCATCGCCGCGTCGGTTCTGCTTGTGCGGCAGAACGTGCCGATGCTGTCGATGGCGCAGCGGAAGCGCCGGAAGCTTACGTTCCGCAAAGAATATAAGTATTATTATTTCGTCACCATACTCAACGGTGTGCAAAAGCAGATCGCGCTGGTGTTCGGCTCGTGGGTCATTATTGAGCTGCTCGGCAAGAAAGCCGATACGATGTCTCTGTTAATGATCGCGGTCAGCTTCGTCAGCATTTTTTTCATGCGCATGCTCGGCCGATGGATCGACCGCCTGGGCGTGAAGAAGATGATGTACCTGGACGCGCTCACCTTCATCTTCGTCTATACGGTTTACGGTTTTGTGGTGTGGGGAATCACGGGCAAATTTATCCCGGGCGCCGGCTGGCCGGTGTTCGCCGTCTACGCCCTGTTTATCATGGACAGGCTCTCCATGCAGATCGGCGTGGTGAAAGCGGTCTATCTGCGTTCCATCGCTGTAACGCCGGAGGAGATTCCCTCCGCGCTGTCCACGGGCACGAGCCTGGACCATATCGTGGCGATCATCGCGGCGCAGTTCAGCGGCCTGGTGTGGACGCTCTGGGGCGCGCAGTGGGTGTTTTTCATCGCCGCGATATTTTCCCTGGGCAATCTGTTCGTCGCCTGGAAGATCCCCAAAGATCAAACCGTCAGGACGGACCAAACCGCCCTGCAGGAAGATTTACTCACGGAAGAAACCTGACGGGAACGCCTGCGCCCCGAACGGCATTGGCGAGTTAAAGGATAGGCACTCACGGAAGCGTGTACATGATAGTGATATAAGTTTCTTACCGTATCTATGTTTGCAGCGCCTCATGCAAAAGAATCCCAAACTTTTCGCAAAAAATCCTTGCTTTTTATGCCGCTTTCCACTATAATCATAAAGCTGTCTGTTTTGAAGGCGAAGTATGCCCAAATGGGCGTGACATAAGGCTTTCATAGGGATGAAACGGTAAGTTGCCGCCATGGCCATGGCGGGTAATTATCGCGGACCAGCCCGTCAATCGGGCGACAGAATGGGGATACATCGGGATTGCGGACCATGACGCACAAGGCTGCGAAGCCGGGCGCGGCATCGCGGCCTTACCAAAAGAGCGTGATGGGTACGCACGAAGACGTGTTCTTGAGATGAACATCAAGGGAGGTAAAATAATGGCCAAGCAAAAAATCCGCATCAAGCTCAAGGCGTATGAGCACACCCTCATCGATCAGTCCGCGGAGAGAATCGTGGATACCGCCAAACGGACGGGCGCGCGCGTGTCGGGCCCCATTCCCCTGCCCACCGAGAAGGAAATCGTCACCATTCTCCGCGCTCCCCACAAGTACAAGGACAGCCGGGAGCAGTTTGAAATGCGCACCCACAAGCGCCTGATCGACATTTTGAACCCCAACCCCCGCACCGTCGACGCGATGATGAAGCTGGATCTGCCCGCGGGCGTTGAGATCGAGATCAAGCTGAACAATTAAGCAGGAGGCAGTTATCATGAAAAAAGCGATCGTAGGAAAAAAGATCGGCATGACGCAGGTCTTTACCGATGACGGCCGCCTCGTTCCCGTAACCGTGGTAGAGGCCGGTCCCTGCAAAGTGGTGCAGAAAAAGAACGTGGAAAACGACGGTTATGACGCCGTTCAGGTCGGGTTTGACACCGTGACGGAAAACCGCGTCAAGAAACTGGTGTCCAAGCCCTTACAGGGCCATTTCAAAAAAGCGGGCGTGGAACCCGCCCGTCACCTGCACGAGCTCAAGCTCGACAACGCGGCGGAACTCGAAGTCGGAAGCGAGCTGACGGTAGAGCAGTTTGCAGCCGGCGACAAGCTGGATGTTTCGGGAATCACCAAGGGCCACGGCTTTTCCGGCACGATTTACCGCTGGAACCAGCACACCGGTCCCATGGCGCACGGCTCCAAGTATCACCGCGGCGTAGGCTCGATGAGCGCAAACTCCGATCCTTCCCGTGTTTTCAAAAACAAGCACATGCCCGGCCACTACGGCGTGGAGCGCGTGACGGTGCAGAATCTTGAACTCGTCAAGATCGACGCCGAGCGCAACCTGCTCCTCATCAAGGGCGCGGTGCCCGGCCCCAACGGCAGCCTGCTGATCGTCAGAAGCGCCGTCAAGGGCGCCTGATCCAAGCTTGATTGAAGGAGGAAATCATCCATGCCAAAGACTGCTCTATATAATATGGAAGGAAAAAAGGTCGGCGAGGTGGAGCTGAGCGACGCGATTTTCGCGTCCCCGGTGAACACCGCGGCGATGCACCTTGTGGTGCGTTCCATTCTGGCCAACCAGCGCCAGGGCACCCAGTCCGCCCTCACCCGCAACGAGGTCAGGGGCGGCGGTCGTAAAATCTACCGTCAAAAGGGCACCGGCCGCGCACGCCACCACGGCAACCGCGCGCCGCAGTTCGCCCACGGCGGCGTGGTGTTCGCGCCCAAGCCGCGCGACTATGTCATCAACGTACCCAAGAAGGTTCGCCGCCTTGCGTTCAAGTCGGCGATGACCTCAAAGCTCCTCAGCGAGGAGATTATCGTGGTGGACGAGCTCAAGCTCAAAGAGGCCAAGACCAAGCAGATGGTCCAGTTCCTGAAGGGCTTTGAACTCAAGAATACCACACTGTTGGTGCTTCCTGGCCGCGACGAAACCGTGATGCGCGCCTCGGGCAACATCCCCAAGCTCCAGACCCTGTATGTCAACACCTTGAATGTCTACGACATCCTCAAGGCCGGCAAGATCATCCTCACGCAGGAAGCCCTCAAAGGGGTAGAGGAGGTATACGCATGAAACATCCGCATGACGTTATCATCCGCCCGGTGCTGACCGAGGCGTCCTACGCGGGCATCCCCGAGAAGCGATACGCGTTTGTCGTGGATATCAATGCCAACAAGACCGAAATCAAGCTTGCCCTGGAGCAGATCTTCAAGGGCATCAAGGTGGACAAGGTCAATATCGTCCGGACGCTGGGCAAGATCAAGCGGCAGGGCCGCACCCAGGGGCGCACGCCCGAGATCAAGAAGGCCTATGTGACGCTCAAGGAAAGCTCCAAGCCCATCGAGTTCTTCGAAGGCATGGCCGAATAAGCAGGAGGGAAAGCAATATGGCAATTCGCGTATACAAGCCAACCTCGCCCGCCCGCCGCTTTATGTCGGTGCTGACGTTCGAGGAAATTACCAAAAAGAAGCCCGAAAAATCGCTGACCGAGATCAAGAAAAAGAACTGCGGCCGCAACAAGCAGGGCAAGATTACCGTGCGCCACAAGGGCGGCGGAACCCGCGTGTACTACCGGAAGATCGACTTCAAGCGCGATAAGGCGGATATCCCCGCCACCGTCACGGCCATCGAGTACGATCCCAACCGCTCGGCGTTCATCGCCTTATTGAGCTATGCCGACGGCGAGAAGCGCTACATCCTGGCGCCCGAGGGCCTGAAGGTCGGCGACAAGGTGGTAAGCGGCAGCGCCGCCGATATCATGCCCGGCAACGCCCTGCCCATCGAAAACATCCCCGTCGGCACCCTGATCCACAACGTGGAGCTCAAGGCCGGCCGCGGCGGACAGATGGTGCGTTCCGCAGGCCTCTCCGCCCAGCTGATGGCCAAGGAAAACGGCTACGCCCTGGTGCGCCTGCCCTCGGGCGAGCTGCGCAAGGTGCCGCTCAATGTCAAGGCGACCATCGGCGTCGTGGGCAACTCCGATCACGAAAACGTGCGCATCGGCAAGGCCGGTCGCAAGCGCCACATGGGCGTCCGGCCCACGGTCCGCGGCGTCGTGATGAACCCGGTGGACCACCCGCACGGCGGCGGCGAGGGCAAGAGCCCCGTCGGCATGCCCGCCCCGATGACCCCGTGGGGCAAGGTGGCGCTGGGCCTGAAGACCAGAAAGCACAAGAAGTATTCCAATAAGATGATCGTCAAGCGCGCGGGCAAGTAATGCCCGGCCAAGGAAGGAGGAAGCCCATCCATGAGCCGTTCTATTAAAAAGGGGCCTTATGTACAAGCCGCGCTTTTGAAGCGCGTTGAAGAAATGAACACCTCGGGCAAGAAAGTGGTATTGAAAACGTGGTCTCGCGCCTCCACCATCTTCCCGGATTTTGTGGGGCATACCATTGCCGTGCACGACGGCAAAAAGCATGTGCCCGTTTACGTTACCGAGGACATGGTCGGCCACAAGCTGGGCGAATTCGCGCCCACGAGGACATACCGCGGCCACTCGGGCGAGAAATCGTCCGCGGCCAAATAAGCGGAGGGAGGAAAGAACATGGCAACCAGAGTGCAGAAAAAAGCGGAAGCGCATATGGCGGACAGGGATACCCGGCCCTGCGCGCATGCCAAGTATGTCCGCATCTCCTCCCGCAAGGTCCAGATCGTGGTGGACCTGATCCGCGGTAAGAATGTCGACGACGCGCTGGCGATTTTGAAGTTCACGCCCAAGGCGGCCTCGCCTGTGGTGGAGAAGCTTTTGAACAGCGCCATCGCCAACGCCGTGAACAACGCGGAGATGGACCGCAAAACGCTTTACGTCGCGGAGGTTTACGCCAACCCCGGCCCCACGCTCAAGCGCTGGATCGCCCGCTCGCGCGGCAGCGCGTCCCCGATTTTGAAGCGCACCAGCCACATCAGCGTGGTGCTCGACCAGAAAGCTTAAGGAGGCAGCAGAATGGGTCAGAAAGTCAATCCCCATGGCGCTCGCGTTGGCGTAATCTTTAACTGGAGCACGCGTTGGTACGCAAACAAGAAGGATTTTGCCAACAACCTCTCCGAAGATTTCAAGCTTCGCAAGATGCTCAAGGAGAAGTATTACCAAACCGGCATCAGCCATATTGATATCGAGCGCAGCGCCAACCGCGTGACCATCAATATTTTCACCGCCAAGCCCGGCATGATCATCGGGCGCGGCGGCGCGGGCATCGAGGCCTTGAAGCGCGACATCGACACGTTCCTGGGCCACCCCGCCAATATCAACATCATGGAGATCAAGGTGCCCGAGACCAACGCCCAGCTCGTGGCGGAAAACATCGCCCAGCAGCTGGAAAAGAGGATCTCGTTCCGCCGCGCGATGAAGCAGTCGATGCAGCGCTCCATGAAAGCCGGCGCCAAAGGCATTAAAACCTCCGTCGCCGGCCGCCTGAACGGCGCGGACATCGCCCGCTCCGAGCACTACCACGAAGGCTCCATCCCCCTGCAGACGCTGCGCGCCGATATCGACTACGGCTTCTGCGAGGCGAAAACCACCTACGGCCGCCTGGGCGTGAAGGTGTGGATTTACAAAGGCCAGCGGCTGCCGCAGGCCAAGCGTACCCAGGGCGCCGCTGCCCAACAGCCCAAAGGAGGCAGATAAGCTATGTTGATGCCAAAGAGAGTCAAACGCCGCCGTGTTTTCCGCGGCCGCATGAAGGGCAGAGCACAGCGCGGCAACTTTATCGCCTACGGCGAGTACGGTTTGGTCGCAGTCGAGCCCTCCTGGATTACCAGCCAGCAGATCGAAGCCGCCCGTATCGCGCTCACCCGCCACACCAAGCGCGGCGGCCAGGTTTGGATCAAGATTTTCCCCGACAAGCCCGTCACCGAGAAACCCGCCGAAACGCGCATGGGCTCGGGCAAAGGCTCGCCGGAGTATTGGGTTGCCGTCGTCAAGCCCGACCGCGTGCTCTTTGAGATCGCGGGCGTGACCGAGGCGGTCGCCAAGGAAGCCCTGCGCCTCGCGGGGCACAAGCTGCCCTTGAAGACCAAGATCATCAAGCGGCAGGATCCTACGAAAGAAGCGGGTGGTGAAGCATAATGAAGGCAAACGAGCTTCTCGCAATGAACACGGCCGAGCTCAGGGACAAGGTGTCCGAGCTCAAGGAAGAGCTGTTCAACCTTCGTTTCCAGCTCGCAACCGGCCAGCTGGAAAACACCATGGTCATCAAAGGCGTCAAACGCGATATCGCCCGCTGCATGACCGTTCTTCGCCAACAGGAACAAAAGAACGCGTGAGCCTATGCGCTTGACCGCATATGAAGGAGGAAGCCGCTTCCATGTCTGAAAACAGAGCACTACGCAAAACCCGCGTGGGCAAGGTCATCAGCGACAAGATGGATAAAACCGTCGTCGTGGAGGTCAAAACCCGCGTTCGCCATCCGCTGTATGGCAAGATCATGAACCAGTCCACGAAGCTGAAGGTTCACGATGAGAACAACGAGTGCGGTATCGGCGATACCGTTGCCGTGATGGAGACCCGCCCGCTGTCCAAAACCAAGCGCTGGCGCGTGGTCGAAATCGTCGAAAAGGCGAAATAAGGAGGAAACCCGTATGATCCAGCCGCAAACGCGACTTAAAGTAGCCGATAACTCCGGCGCTAAGGAAATCATGTGCATCCGCGTGCTCGGCGGTTCGTTCCGCAGGTCGGGCAGCGTGGGCGACGTGATCGTCGCCAGCGTGAAAACCGCAAACCCCGGCGGAAACGTGAAGAAGGGCGATGTGGTGAAAGCCGTCATCGTCCGCCAGCATAAGGAAATCCGCCGCCCCGACGGCAGCTATATCCGCTTTGACGATAACGCCGCCGTGCTCATCAACGAAGATAAACTGCCCAAGGGCACCCGTATTTTCGGGCCTGTGGCGCGCGAGCTTCGCGAAAAGGCGTACATGAAGATCGTTTCGCTCGCGCCCGAAGTGCTGTAAGGAGGGAGAACGAATGAAGGTTCACGTAAAAAAGGACGATCAGGTCGTTGTCATCTCCGGGCCTGAAGCGATCAAGGGCAAACAGGGCAAGGTGCTCACCGTCATGCCCAAGGAGAACAGGGTGATTGTCGAAGGCGTCGCCTATGTCAGTAAGCACCAGAAGTCCCGCCGCCAGGGGCAGCCGGGCGGCATTTACCAGAAGGAGCGCGCGCTGGACGCTTCCAACGTGATGCTCGTCTGCCCCAAGTGCGGCAAGGCCACGCGCGTCGGACACAAGACCGTGGAGATTGAAACCGACAAGGGACACACCAAAACGAAGAACACGCGCGTATGCAAACGGTGCGGCGCGCAGATTGAGTAAGGAGGTACGGCTTGATGGCAACTCGGTTAAAAGAAAAATTCCAAAACGAAGCCGCGCCTGCGCTCAAGCAGAAATTCGGCTACAAGAACGACATGGAGATTCCCAAAATCCATAAAGTCGTGATCAACATGGGTCTGGGCGACTGCAAGGACAACGCCAAAGCGCTGGAAACCGCCGTTGCCGAGCTTACCCAGATCGCGGGGCAGAAGCCCATCGTCACCAAAGCGCGCAAATCGGTCGCAAACTTTAAACTCCGCCAGGGCATGAACGTCGGCGCAAAGGTTACGCTTCGCGGCAAGCGCATGGAAGAGTTCATCGACAAGCTTGTCAACATCGTGCTCCCGCGTGTGCGCGACTTCCGCGGCGTATCCACCAAGGCGTTCGACGGGCGCGGCAACTACGCCCTGGCGCTCCGCGACCAGCTGATTTTCCCCGAAATCAACTACGACAAGGTGGAAAAGGTCCGGGGCATGGAAATCATTTTCGTCACTTCGGCCAAGACCGATGAAGAGTGCAGGGAGCTGTTAAGCCTCCTCGGCATGCCATACGCTCAGTAAAGCGGAAGGGAGAAAAAATCGTGGCAAAAACAAGCATGAAGATCAAGCAGACACGCCCAGCTAAGTTCTCCACTCGGGCTTACACGCGCTGCCGCCTGTGCGGACGTCCGCACGCGGTGCTCCGCAAGTATGGTATCTGCCGCATCTGCTTCAGAGAGCTGGCTTACAAGGGCCAGATTCCCGGCGTCCGCAAGGCCAGCTGGTAAGCTGCCGGAAACGCGGAACGGAACAAAGGAGGTTCTACCATGGTCATGAATGATCCCATCGCCGATATGCTCACCCGCATCCGCAACGCGCAGGTGGCCAAGCATGATGCGGTCGTCATCCCTGCCTCAAATCCCAAGAAGGCCATCGCCAAGATTCTGCTTGCCGAAGGCTATGTCAAGGGCGTTGATTTCATCAAGGACGGACCGCAGGGAAACATAAAGATTACACTGAAATATATCGAAGGCAAGCAGCCGGTGATCGCGGGGCTTAAGAAAATCTCCAAGCCCGGCCTGCGCGTGTACGCCAACAACGGCTCCTTGCCCAAGGTCCTTGGCGGCCTTGGCATCGCCATCATCTCCACGTCCAAGGGAATGATGACGGACAAGGAAGCCCGCAAACAGATGGTCGGCGGCGAAGTGCTCGCCTACGTCTGGTAACGGCAGGGAGGGGAAGAAGAATGTCAAGAATCGGGAAACAGCCCATCACCGTTCCTGCCGGCGTCACGGTATCCGTGGATGATCAGAACGTCGTCACCGTGAATGGCCCCAAGGGCGCGCTTGTGCAGGCTGTGAACAGCGATATCAAGCTCCAGCAGGAAGACGGCGTGCTCACGCTTACGCGCCCCAGCGACGCCAAGCCCCACAAGGCCATGCACGGTTTATACCGCAGCCTTCTTAACAACATGGTCGTCGGCGTGACCGACGGGTTTTCCAAAACCCTGAAACTCGTGGGCACGGGCTACCGCGCCGCCGCGGACGGCGGCAAGCTGACCATCAACATCGGATTTTCGCATCCCGTTGTGATGGAGGCGCCAGAACACATCCAGTTTGAAACGCCCGACCAGACCACGATCGTCGTCAAGGGCATCAATAAACAGCAGGTTGGCAACCTTGCCGCCGATATACGCGCCCTGCGCAAGCCCGAGCCCTACCTGGGCAAAGGCATTAAGTACGTAGACGAGCATATCCGCCGCAAGGAAGGCAAGGCCGGCAAGTAATCGAAAGGGGATTGCATCCTATGTATAAGAAGAGTGACCGCAACGCCGACCGTGTGATCCGGCATGCGCGCGTCCGCAAAAAGATCTCGGGCACCCCGGAGATGCCGCGCCTTTGCGTGTACCGGAGCCTGAACAACATCTATGCGCAGGTGATCGACGATACCAAGGGCGTAACCCTTGCAGCCGCCTCGACGCTGGAGAAGGACGTTCAAAAGCGCATTCAGGACGCCAACAAGAAGGCAGCCGCCAAGATCGTCGGCCAGGAAATTGCACAGCGGGCAGCGAAAGCGGGCGTCAAAAAGGTGGTCTTTGACCGCGGCGGCTATGTGTACTCAGGCCGCGTAGCGGAGCTGGCCGCGGGCGCGCGTGAAGCCGGCTTAGAATTTTAGGGAGGGACGAACGCATGCAACGCATGGGACAGGAAAGCGAATTCAAAGAGAAGCTCGTCGCCATCAACCGCGTCACCAAGGTTGTCAAAGGCGGACGCAACTTCCGTTTTGCGGCGCTGGTCGTGGTTGGCGATGAGAAAGGCCGCGTCGGCGCGGGCATCGGCAAGGCTGCCGAAATTTCCGAAGCCATCCGCAAAGGCGTGGACAAGGCCAAGAAGAACCTGATTACCGTATCGCTGAAGGGCACGAGCATTCCGCACGAAGCCATCGGGCGTTTCGGAACCGGCAAAGTGGTTCTGCTTCCCGCGCCGGAAGGCACGGGCGTGATCGCGGGCGGCGCTGCGCGCGCCGTGCTCGAGCTTGCCGGCGTGCACGATATCCGCACCAAGAGCTACGGCACCAACAACCGCATCAACATGGTGAAGGCGACGCTGGAAGGCTTGAAGCAACTCCGCTCGGCCGAGCAGATCGCCAGGCTCCGCGGCAAGACCGTGGAAGAAATCCTGGGCTGAGGAGGACGACATGAAACTGTATATTACCTTGAAAAAATCGCCGATCTCCAGCCTTCAGGTGCACAAGGACACCGTCGCCGCGCTGGGCCTTAAAAAGATCGGGCAGACCGTCGTGAAAGAGGACAACCCCTGCATCCGGGGGCAGATCTTCCGTGTCCAGCATATGGTCGACGTCCAAGAGAAAGCAAAGTAGGAGGAATTGCCGATGAAACTGCATGAATTGCAGCCCGCCGCCGGTTCCACAACATCGCCCAAGCGTCTCGGCAGGGGCACGGGTTCGGGTCTGGGCAAGACCTCCGGCAAAGGGCACAAGGGCCAGAAGGCCCGCTCAGGCGGCGGCGTGCGCCCCGGCTTTGAGGGCGGGCAGATGCCGCTGACGCGCCGCGTACCCAAAAGAGGGTTTACCAATGTATTCCGTACCGAATACGCAACCGTGAACGTCGGGAAACTCGATATGTTTGACGATGGCGCCGTGGTGACTGCACAAATGCTCAAGGATGCCGGACTGATCAAGAAGGAACTGGACGGCGTGAAAATCCTGGGCGGCGGAGAACTTACGAAAAAGCTCACCGTGCAGGCAGGCCAGTTCTCGGAGGCCGCCAAACAGAAGATCGAGGCCCTCGGCGGGAAAGCCGAGGTGAAGTAGTATGGCCATGCGCAACAAGAACAATCCCAGCATCTTCGAATCGCTGCGCAACGCGTGGAAGGTCGACGACATCCGCAAAAAGCTGGTCTACACCTTCATGATGCTGGTGCTCTTCCGCCTGGTGGGCGTTATTCCCGCTCCGGGCGTAGATTACGTAGCCGTGCAGAACGCCGTCGGCTCGCAAACCCTGCCGCTTTTAGATCTGGTCAATATGATGACCGGCAATAACTTCAGCCAGATGACCATCATGGCCATGGGCATTACCCCCTACATCAACTCCAGCATCATCATGCAGCTGCTGGCCTTCGCCATTCCGGCGCTGGAACGGCTGCAGAAAAGCGGCGAGGAAGGCCGCAAAAAGATCGCGCAGATTACCCGCTACGTGACCGTCGGACTGGCGGTATTCCAGGCCATCGGCCTGGTGTCCAGCCTCGGCTACATCAAAGCTGGGTGGGAAAACTACGTGCTGGTCGGCATCTCGATGGCCGGCGGCACCGCGCTCGCGATGTGGATCGGCGAACGCATCACCGAAAAGGGCATCGGCAACGGCATCTCGCTGCTGATCGCAGCCGGCATCGTGAACAACCTGTTCAACGGGTACGTTTCCCTCGGCTCGGACGCGATCAACGCCACCAGCCTCACCCCGTGGCTGAACCTCCTGGCCGTGCTCGCGGTTTCGCTGGGCATGATCATCCTGATCACCTGGGCGGACCTGGGCGTGCGCCGCATCAACGTGCACTTCGCCAAGCGCGTATCCGGGCGCAAGATGTACGGCGGGCAGAATCAGGTCATCCCGCTCAAGCTGATCTCGGTCGGCGTTCTTCCGCTGATCTTCGCGTATTCGTTCATGGCGTTCCCCGGCACGATCATCCAGCTGCTTGGCGGCTCGGAATCGGGCATCGGCCTGTGGTGGGCGCGGAACATGTATTCCACGTCCGTGGGCTACCAGGGCGTCATGGCGCTGCTGATCTTTGCGTTCACGTTTTTCTATTCGTCCATTTCCTTCAACCCGGATGAGATCGCCAAGAACATCCAGCAGCAGGGCGGCGCGATACCCTCGGTGCGCCCCGGCAGGCCTACGGTGGACTACTTGAAGCGCATCAATTCCAGGCTTACGATGTTTGCCGCCATCTTCCTGGCGCTGCTGGCGACCGTTCCCGGCCTGTTTGCCCGGAGCACGGCGCAGTCGCTGCCGTTCGGCGCGTCCAGCCTCCTGATCGTGGTGTCCGTCATTCTGGAAACCAAGCGTCAGCTGGATGAGCATCTGGTCAGCCGCAACTACGATAAAATTTCGTAGACGAATGAGGAATGATGAATGATGAATTAGGAATGGCGGAAAGATTGCTTCGCAATCTATTCGTTTAGACAATTGCGCAAGCAATTGCACCACAATTCCTCATTCCTCATTCCACATTCCTCATTATGCAGTACGAAGAACCTCACTCCTTTAGCCGTATAGGAGGCTATGTATGAAGATCATCTTACTCGGCCCTCCGGGCGCGGGCAAAGGCACGCAGGCCCAGATTATCTGCGAACGGTATGGAATCGAGCACATCTCCACGGGCGATATGCTGCGTACCGCGATCCAGAACCGGACGGAAACTGGGCTCAAGGCCAAAAGCTATATGGATAAGGGCGAGCTTGTGCCCGACGACGTGGTCATTGCGCTCGTGCGCGAACGCGTGGCGGAGCCGGACTGCAGGAACGGCTATATCCTGGACGGCTTTCCCCGTACGGTGGAACAGGCCAAGGCGCTGGAAACGATCGCCGCGATCGACATCGTAATCGATCTCAACCTTCCGGACGATTTTCTGATCGAGCGGCTGTCCGGGCGCAGGGTATGCCCCGAATGCGGGCGCAGCTACCATGTGGAACTCCTCAACGGGAAAACCACGTGCGAAGACGACGGCGCAGCGCTGATCCAGCGCGACGACGACCGGCGGGAAACCGTTTTGAGCCGCCTGAAGGTATATTACCAGAAGACTGCGCCGCTGATCGCCTTTTACCAGGAGAAGGGTATCCTTCGCAAGGTGGACGGCACGCAGTATTACGTGAAACTCGGCGAGGATATTGCGCAGCTGCTGAAGGCGTTTCAATGATTTATGTCAAAAGCCCCGCGCAGATCGCAGTGATGCGAAGAGCGGGCGCGCTGCTCTATGAAGTGCTCATGGAGCTGCGCCGGGAAGTGAAACCCGGCGTCTCCACCAAGGCGCTGGACGAGATCGCCGAGAAAATGATCCGCGACCGCGGGGCTACCCCGTCGTTTCTGGGGTACAGGGGCTTTCCGGCATCGCTGTGCACATCCATCAACGAGCAGGTGGTGCACGGAATCCCAAGCGCGGACGTCGTCCTGGCGGAGGGCGATATCCTGTCCGTGGACTGCGGGCTTGTCCTTGACGGCTGGCAGTCCGACAGCGCGTTCACCGCGGGCGTCGGCGAGATCCCAGCGCAGAAGCGCAAACTGATCGACGTGACGGAGCAATGCTTCTTTCTGGGAGCGCGTCAGGCCGTGCAGGGCAACCGCCTGCAGGATATCGGCCACGCGATCCAGACGATGGCCGAAAGCCACGGCTACGGCGTCGTCCGCGAGCTGGTAGGCCACGGCATCGGGCGCGAAATGCACGAGGAACCCAGCGTTCCCAACTACGGCAAGGCTGGGCAGGGCGTGCGGCTGCGCGAAGGGATGACCCTCGCCGTGGAACCGATGATCGCTATGCACAGCCCCGCCGTGCAGGAACTGTCCGACGGATGGACAGTCGTCACCATCGACCGTAGTCCGTGCTCGCATTACGAGCACACCCTGGTGATCAACGATCACGGCCTTCCCGAACTGCTGAGCTATCCCGGCTACGTCTTCACGGAGGTGGACCGCGCGTGAAACCGTCAGTGCATGAGCTGGGGCGCGTGGTGCTTTCCAAACAGGGGCACGACAAGGGGAAAGCGTTCCTGGTGGTCGGGCTGGTGGACGAGACGTACGTCCTCATCGCCGACGGGCAGAGCCGTAAGCTTATTAAGCCCAAGAAGAAGCAGGCCAAGCACCTGATCCCCAAGCCCCATATCGCGGCGGAAACCCTCGACGCGATCCGCACACGGGCCCAAACCGCCGACAGCGACATCCGAAAAGCTCTCAAGACCTATCTAGACATCAGTTCTCGCCCGCAGGACAAGGAGGAAACCGCATTTGTCTAAAAGCGACGTTATCGAAATGGAAGGCACGGTCGTAGAAGCGCTTCCCAACGCAATGTTTCAGGTGGAGCTGGCCGGCGGCCATAAGATTCTGGCCCATATCTCGGGCAAGATGCGCATGAACTTCATCCGCATTTACCCCGGCGATAAGGTGACCATCGAACTGTCACCCTACGATCTGACCCGCGGTCGCATCACCTGGCGCTCCAGGAGCTGAACAAGCTTCCGGCGCCCCAAAACGGCCGCGTACGACCCAATGAATTGGAGGAATAGAGTATGAAAGTCCGTCCCTCGGTCAAACCCATCTGTGAAAAGTGCAAGATTATCAAGCGCAAAGGGCGCGTGATGATTATATGCGAGAATCCGCGCCACAAGCAAAAGCAAGGCTAACCATCCTGCTGAAAAAACGCAATCTGCGTTGTCAACTGCGGGATGGCTCGGACATCACTTACAAACGAGTAAGCTCAGTCCTCGCCACCCTTTGTTTCCTAGCATCTTACGCTTTTTGAGCAGGATGGTTGCGTATAGTTTGCATAATGTTTTTTGACAAGCTGGCATCTCGTTGCCAAACATGGTTTGTCAACGATCTGAAACACCGTGCACTGGCACGGTGTTTTTAGCGGTTGTACCCGGTTGACGTTATCCGATCAAAGCCGCGATCAGTCTCCAGCCGGAACCGGCGGCAATCAGGATGGAGGAGACCGTGTGTACGATCCGCAGAAGCGCGGGGACCTGCTGCTTTCCGCTCATGATTCCGCCGGATGCAAGCAGCGCGATCAGCGAGATAACGAACACGGCGGCGAGCGCGATATCCCCGGCAGCCATGCCCGTTTTGCGCGTTTCGCCCAGGAAGAAGAGTACGCACAGGACGGCAAAGGCGATACTGGACAACTTGTGTACGGTTTGTAACGCCATGTTGTAGGGAGCGCCTGCGAACCCCAGCCAGATTCCCAGGCCGACGGTAAGCACCAGCAGAATGAGCGCGGCGATAACCATTGTTTTCATCTTCTTTCTTTCTCCTTGTTTTGCTAGCGAGGGATGAATACTGCCTTCCGCAGGGGCCGGTTCATTCGTCGTTTTCGGGCTTGAGCATCTGTACGAAAAACCGGATATGCGCGTGGATGCGTGCGTTGATCGCCGTCATATCGTCGTCCCACAGATGCAGCAGGAGGTATTCGTCCAAAATCCCCTTGAGCGCGTAGTAATATTCGGCGGTGACCGTTTCCACATCGCACGGCCGGATCGCGCCCTGCTGCATCAGCCCGCGCAATATCCTTTCGGTATAGCCCTTCCGCAGATAATAGATGTTCTTTTTCGCCGCCGCGGCGGCCTTGGGATTGTAAAACGATTCGGTCAGCACGATCTGCAGCGCGGTAAAGAACAGCGTGTTGGACGTCGCAGCGGTGAAACGGTGCATGTTTCCGGTCAGGAACGCTTCCACGTCTCCCAGCGAAATCCAGTGTTCAATCTCGTCGTCGGTCATCATCGCCTGGCTGGTCGTCGCGTCAAAGAAGGCGACGATGGCAGAAAACAGGCTGTCCTTGCTTTTGTAGTGGTTATAAAAGGAGCTCTCCTTGATATGCACCGAGCCGCACAGCTCGCGGATGCCGACGTTCGCGTAGCCCTTTTCGGCAAACAGGCGCAAGCCCGCATACAGCAGCTTGTCCCTGGTGGACGCCGCCTTCATAATGTAACGGTCGAATTCTTCACTGCGATCCATACGCCAAACTCCAATAACTAACGTTCGTTAGCATTATAATCCGGTGAGGAATATCTGTCAAGGGAAAAATCCGGTGATCGCGGAATCGCTTTAAACACAACATATGGCCGCGCCTAAACGATACCCTACAAGCAAAGAAAAAAACCTGTTGCCGGGAGAAAAAAGTTTACTTAACCCGTTGTCACGAAAACATATTTATGTTATAATTCCAAAGTTAGACTATGTTTTCAGCAGCGGGCGGCTGCGTGCGCGGGAAACCGTGTGCGACCGCGGGAAAGCAAAGCCTTACAGCACAAGCAAAGTGCGTACGAACGGCAACCGCCGTCCCGATGCGCACGGGGTCTTGGGCGGCGGACGCCGCCACTTCAAGAGACCTTCAGCCCCGAGGGACCGCCGTCAGGCGGTTCAAAGCAGGCGGGCAAACCGAAGCACTGTATAAATCCTGAGAACATATCACCCCAGCGTGTTCTATGCGGGTTTTATCTGCGTCTGCGGGTCCCCTGACATTATGGAGGTGTATTCCACACATGGCACGTATTGCAGGCGTAGACCTGCCCAATGAAAAGCGCGTGGAAGTAGGCTTGACCTACATCTTCGGCATCGGCCTTGCCACATCCCAGAACATTCTGGATGTCACCGGCATCAGCCCTGATACGCGCTGCAAGGATCTCAACGAACAGGAAGTTTCCAAACTCCGCGAGTACATCGAACGTCATGTAAAGGTAGAGGGCGATCTGCGCCGCGAGGTGTCCATGAACATCAAGCGGCTCATTGAGATCGGCTCGTACCGCGGTATCCGTCATCGCCGCGGCCTGCCCGTGCGCGGACAGAACACCAAAACCAACGCGCGGACACGCAAAGGGCCCAAGCGCACCGCCGCCGGAAAGAAGAAGTCCACCTGATCTGAGTATGCTATTTGAGCATGGAGGGAGTTTCAACGAATGGCACCGAAACAAAAGCTGAAAAGGGTATCGCGCAAACGGCGTGAAAAAAAGCTGGTCGAACGCGGCGCGGCGCATATCCGTTCTTCATTTAACAACACCATCGTTACCTTGACCGATACCAAGGGCAACGCCCTGTCCTGGGCGAGCGCCGGCGGGCTTGGCTTCCGCGGAAGCAAAAAGTCCACGCCCTTTGCCGCGCAGATGGCCGCGGAAACCGCTGCCAAAGCCGCCATGGAATTCGGTTTGAAGACCGTCGAGGTCTATGTCAAAGGCCCGGGCTCCGGCCGCGAAGCCGCGATCCGCAGTCTCCAGTCCGCGGGTCTGGAAGTCAACATGATCAAGGACGTTACGCCGATTCCCCACAACGGCTGCCGTCCGCCCAAGCGCAGAAGAGTGTAAGGAGGTACAGAATTATGGCAAGATATACCGGTTCCGTATGCCGTATGTGCCGCCGCGAGGGCACCAAGCTCTTTTTGAAGGGCGAGAAGTGCTTCTCCTCCAAGTGCGCACAGGAGAGCCGCCCCACCCCTCCCGGCCAGCACGGCCAGGCGCGTATGCGCAAGCCCTCGGAGTACGGCCTGCAGCTGCGCGAAAAGCAGAAGGTGCGCCGCGCCTACGGCCTGATGGAAGGCCAGTTCCACCGCACGTTCAAAAAAGCGGAAGGCATGAAGGGCATCACGGGTGAAAACCTGCTGCAGCTTCTGGAGCGCCGCCTGGACAGCGTGGTCTACCGCAGCGGCCTGGCCAACAGCCGCGCGCAGGCCCGCCAGTTTGTTTGCCACGGCCTGATTACCGTGGGCGGCAAAAAAGTGGATATTCCGTCTTACATCACCGATGTCGGCGACGTGATCGGCGTCCGCGAAACCCGCAAAGACATGGAGCACTTCAAGATTGTCAAAGAGGGAATCAACCGCGTGGTGCCCAAGTGGATTACCGCCGACGCGGAAACGCTGACCGCGAAAATCGAAGCGCTGCCCCAGCGGGAGGATATCGATCTCACCTTGCAGGAGAACATGATCGTCGAGTTCTACTCTCGTTAACTATCGGCTCAACTTAGGAGGGTACAACCATGATCGAAATTGAAAAAGCTCGAATCGAGCGTTCCGAAATCAGCGCCGATAACACCTACGGCCGTTTTGTGATCGAACCTCTGGAATCAGGCTTCGGCAACACCCTGGGCAACGCCCTGCGCCGTGTCCTGCTTTCCTCGCTGCCGGGCGCCGCGATTACCAACATCCAGATCGACGGCATCATGCACGAGTTCACCACCATCCCCGGCGTTGTGGAAGATGTGACCGAGCTGATCCTTAACCTGAAGCAGCTGTGCTTCAAGATGTACACCGATCAGCCCAAGACCGTCATCCTGGACGTCAAGGGGCCGATGGAGTTTACATCCGGCGACATTCCCATGGACGACGAGATGGAGATGTCCAACCCCAACCTGCACATCGCCACGCTCAACGAGGATGCGCACCTGCGCATGACACTGACCATGGAAAAGGGCCGCGGCTATGTGAGCGCCGAGCGCAACAAGACGCACTCCATGCCCATCGGCGTCATCCCGATCGACAGCATTTTCACGCCGGTCCGCAAGGTGAACTACACCATCGAGGATACGCGCGTGGGAAACGTGACGGATTACGACAAACTCACGCTGGATGTGTGGACCAACGGCACCGTGATCCCGGACGAAGCGATTTCCACCGCCGCCAAGATCCTCACCGAGCACCTGAGCCTCTTTGTCAGCCTGACGGACCAGGTGATGCCCGTCACCTTCACCGATCAGGAGGACGACAAGCGCGAAAAGGTGCTCGAGATGACGATCGAGGAGCTGGATTTGAGCGTGCGCGCCTACAATTGCCTGAAGCGCGCCGGAATCAATACCGTGTCCGAGCTCGTGCAGCGCAACCAGGAAGACATGATGAAGGTTCGCAACCTCGGCCGCAAGAGCTTGGAGGAAGTCGAGCAGAAATTGCAGGGACTCGGCCTCGCCTTAAAGCCCAGCGAAGAATAATTTTTAAGTCAGCCACCACGAAGGAGGATGCAATATGGCACAACGAAAACTGGGCCGTCCAGCCGATCAGCGCAAAGCGCTGATCCGCAATCAGGTAACCAACCTGATCTGGTACGGCCGGATTGAGACTACGGAAGCCCGCGCCAAAGAGGTGCGCCGTATGGCCGAACGCCTGATTACGCTGGCAATCAAAGAATGTGAGAATACCGTCGCCGTGCAGAAACAGTCCCACAACGAAAAGGGGCAGATCGTGACCATGGACGTCGTCAACGACACGCCAAGCAAGCTCGCCGCCCGCCGTACGATGCTTTCCTACCTGTACCCGATGCAGGAGATCCGCGGCAAGGACGAGGACAAGGACGATTTTCTCGAGCGCACCCAGGGCAACAAGTACCCCGTGGTGGAGAAGCTCTTCCGCGAATACGGTCCGAAGTTCAAAAAGCGCAACGAGGAAAAGAAAGTCGGCGGCGGCTACACGCGCATCTATAAGCTGGGGCCCAGGCGGGGAGACGCGGCGGAGATGTGCGTAATCGAAATCATCTAGTCTCAGCCTGCTTAGAAGACCCGACCTGCGTTGTCAGCTACAAATGGCAAGTGGCATCACTTACGATACGAGTAAGCTCAGCCACTTGCCATTTTTGCTTCCTAGCATCTCAAGCCTTCTAAGCAGGCTGGAGACAACCCGTCAGTATAGAGTTATGATATGATGATTCAAGCGGCAAACGCCTCACTTACGTTACTGTAAGATCGGCGCTTGCCGCTTTTGCTTCCTCGTATCTCAGGCATTTTAAGCGGTCTGCACCAGCCAGTCTATAAAGCCCAACCTGCTATTGCGGCCCCGCACGACATCTGTCGGGCGGGGCTTCGCACCGATCGCGTTTGCTTGCCTTTCCATGCGCTGCGATGGCGCAGGCTTGTTCGGTTGCGCCTGGCTCCTTCGAGGAAATACTGAGCGATTGCAGCCGCCGGGCCTATTTGACATTCAAATGTGCGGCGCTTATACTATCTGGGATATATAAAAACACACATGAGGGAGCACTTATGGAAAAGCAGACATGGTCGGCAATCGACTCCAAGCGCGTGGAACTGTTTTTGATCGTGTGCGTTGTATTGTTCGTATTGTTTCGGCTGTTCGGTATCGTTTCCATCGATCATATTCCCAATGTAACGGCCACCTACATGATTCCGATGTTCATCCTGGCGGGTACGCTGGTCTGGATACGCAAAGGGCGGCCCCGCGATATCGAGATGATCCTGCTCATGGCTTTCGCGGTCTGGCTGGCTGTGACAAGGGTATTGAACGGCGATAAATACCTGCACGAGAGCTATGTGTATGTTTCCATGATCGGGTTTGCCTGTCTGGTGCTCTATCCTCTGCCAGGCGAAATCAGTGAAAAATCTCGCAAGCAGCTATTCACGGCTGTGGCGCTGGTGTTTGGCGTTGCGATGGGAATCGCGGCGTGGGCCGGCGTGATTGCCGTACTCACAAAAAGCCCGATCTCCAATCCGTTTAATGTTCATGTTCTCGGTCTTTATGAAACATCGCGCCTTTGGCTTTTCACCAATCATCCCAACGGTTTTGCTTGCTTATTGTATATCGCGTTGAGCATGCTTTTTTATCTTGCTGTAACAATCAAGCGCCTCTGGGTTCGGCTGCTGTTTGCTGTCCTTGCGATCGGCCTTTGCCTAGCCATCTATTTCACCGGATGCAACGCGGGTATCGTGATCACGATCGTGATATTGTTGATGATGGCTTTTCTCCTGATGTACCAAAACGCGGGGATTTCTAGAAAAAGCCTGCTGACCATCTGCGTTGCGCTTCTGATCATGGTGCTGATCATGGCAGGCGCGCTGTATCTCTATAATACTTCCACAGCCGGCAGCGATACGCAAACCGGGCCGGAGCAGGTTTTCGGCACGCGTTTTGATGAAGCGCCGAGCACCTTTGCCTCCAGAGTCAATATCTGGAAAGCAGGATTCCGACTGCTTCAGGAAAAACCGCTGCGGTTCCTGATCGGCGATTTGCGCACGCCTGTCCGGCTGGAAGTCGCCGAGGACATCGGTGTATACCTTACCCACATGCACAACTCTTATATGGAGGTGCTGATGACCAGCGGGATTCCGGCCTTGCTGATGATGCTTGCGTTCAATATCCTGCTGTTCTATCGCAGCGTCAAGCTCTTCCTCTGCAGGCAGGCGCCGCTTGCCTCAAGAATTCTGACGCTGCCTTTATTCGGGCTGCTGGTTCACGCAGTGACCGAGAATTACATCTTTACCGAGGAACTGCAGAGTATGCTGTTTTTCCTGATCGCGGGGATGGTCGTGTTTGAATCGCGGAAGTGGTGCCCGGCGAAGCGGGTGCCGGCTGCTTCCCGCTAAAAACGTCCGCTCTGCTTCGGCGCACATCAGCAGAAAGGCGCCGACGCCGTGGAGGCCGTTGGAACAGCGTTTGCGGCCGCAATAAAACGAATAGTCGCCGACCCACGTGCCCTCGCAGATGTCCCCGATCAGCAAGTCGTCCCCGTGAAAAGCCAGTCGGCCGATTACGCCGCGTACGGTTTTTTACAGCTTCCAACGTTTGCGCGGGAAGCACGCCCATGCGCACGGCTTTGCAGATGGCGGCGGCATACAGGCACGTGCAGTACGTCTCCAGCCAGTTGCCGGGCCTGCCGCCCTTATCCACGGCCTGGTACCAAAGCCCGGTTTTTGCGCTCCGCGTGTATCGCTCCATCAGTTCGGCCTGCAGCACGGTGACGTCCGAAAGCCCGGGCCGGTTACGCTCCGCGGCGCACTGCGCGATGAACGGGCCCGCTATGTACAGCGCGTCCAGCCAAATCTGGTCCCGGCTCATGGCGTTGTGCCGGAAACCGCCGATGTCTGTTTTGGGGAAGCGCTCGAAAAACCACAGGACCGTATCATTCGCGCTTTTGCAGCGCGCGTCCCCGGTTTTGCTGTTACTGCGGAAACAGCAGCACGCCCGGATGCAGATCGTTCAGCTGACCCGGGTTGAAGCTTAGGATATCCCCCGTATGCATTGACGAGGGAATCCACCCACGCCTTAACGATAGTATGCAGCTTTGTTTCGCCTGAAAGCCGGCAGGCTTCCATCATGCCGGAGAGAAACACCCCTGACGGTAATGAAACCTGCCGGCGGGCGGCAGGTTATCGGGAGCATAGGTCCGCATCATGGTTTCGCAGGCGGGCAGCGCATACTCCAGGAGGCGCTGCCCGCCAACGGTCAAGCTGCTTATGGCTGTTGTCCTTGATAAACAGAACGGGGAACCGCGTTAGCGGTTCCCGTACATGTTCTGATAGTAGTTCTGGTATTCCCCGCTTAGGATCGGCTCCCACCAGGCCTTGTTGTCCTGGTACCAGCGGATGGTTTTTCCGATGCCGTCCTCAAACTTCGTTTCCGGCAGCCAATCCAGCTCGCGGTGGATCTTCGAGGGGTCGATCGCGTAGCGCAGGTCGTGGCCCTTGCGGTCGGTTACATATGTGATCAGGGTTTCCGGCTTGCCCGTCGCCCGGCAGAGGAGCCGGACGATATCGATATTGCGCATCTCGTTATGCCCGCCGATATTGTACACCTCGCCGATGCTGCCCTTGCGGACGATCAGATCGATGGCCTTGCAGTGGTCCTCCACATACAGCCAGTCGCGCACGTTCAGGCCCTCGCCGTACACGGGCAGCGGCTTATCGTTCATGCAGTTGGAAATCATCAGCGGGATCAGCTTCTCCAGAAACTGGTACGGCCCGTAATTGTTGGAACAGCGGGAGATGGTTACCGGCAGCCCGTAGGTGCGGAAGTAGGCCAGCGCCAGCAGGTCCGCGGCGGCTTTCGAAGCCGAATAGGGGCTGGAGGTATGGATGGGCGTCTCCTCGGTGAAGAGGAGATCCGGACGGTCCAGCGGCAGATCGCCGTACACCTCGTCCGTGGACACCTGGTGAAACCGGATATTGCCGTACTTGCGGCAAGCGTCCATCAGCACCTGCGTGCCCAGAATATTCGTCTGCAGGAATACGCCGGGATCTTCCACGGACCGGTCCACATGCGTTTCCGCCGCGAAGTTCACCACGACGTCCGGCTTCTCGCCCTCAAACAGCTTGAATATCGCTTCGCGGTCGCAGATATCCGCTTTGACAAAGCGAAAATTCGGAGCGTCCATCACGGGCGCCAGGGTGGAGAGATTGCCCGCATAGGTCAGCTTGTCCACGCACAGGATGGTATCCTCCGGGTGCTTTTCCAGCAGGAAATAGATGAAGTTCGCGCCGATAAAACCGGCGCCGCCGGTCACCAGTAGTTTCATGGCGTTGTCTCCCCCTGTATATCAGGCTTTATTATTGCATCCCAGCACGTTTACGATCTTGTGCTGAACCATGGAGCGGATGCCGTCGCGCGCGTCGGAAAGGTACTGGCGCGGGTCGAAGTGGTCCGGATGCTCGGCGAAATGCTTGCGCACCTCGGCGGTAAAGGCGAGGCGGAGGTCGCTGTCGATGTTGATCTTGCATACGGCCATGGACGCGGCCTTGCGCAGCATCGACTCGGGCACGCCCTGCGCGCCGGGCATATTGCCGCCGTACTGGTTGATCATCTGCACGTATTCGGGCACGACGCTGCTCGCGCCGTGGAGCACGATGGGGTAACCGGGCAGGCGTTTGCCGACCTCCTCCAGAATGTCAAAGCGCAGCTTGGGCTCGCCCGTAAACTTGAACGCGCCGTGGCTTGTGCCGATGGCGATGGCCAGGCTGTCGCAGCCGGTGCGCCTGACGAACTCCTCCACCTCGTCCGGATGAGTGTAGGAGCTGTCTTCCGACGAAACCTTGATTTCGTCCTCCACGCCCGCCAGGCGGCCTAGCTCCGCTTCCACGGTGACGTAGCTCTTCTGGCTGTGGGCGTAATCCACAACGCGCTTTGTTTGCTCGATGTTTTCTTCAAACGACAGGTGGCTGCCGTCGATCATCACGCTGGTGAACCCGCCGTCGATGCAGCTCTTGGCGGTTTCAAAATCCGGGCCGTGGTCCAGGTGCACGGCGATGGGCAGATCGGTGTCGATCAGCGCCGCCTCGATCATTTTCATCAGGTAAATATGTTTGGCATACTTGCGCGCGCCCTTGCTCACCTGCAAAATCAGCGGCGCGTTTTCCGCCTTCGCGGCCTCGGTAATCCCCTGGATAATCTCCATATTGTTTACGTTGAAGGCGCCGATCGCATATCCGCCTTCGTAGGCTTTTTTAAACATTTCCCGTGTGTTGACCAACGGCATATTGGGAGCCCTCCTTGCTTCATGTCTGCTTATTATAGCATCCTTTCGGGGTTTCGTAAATCTTTGGCGGGCGTATCGCGCCGCTATCCAAACTGTGTTATACTGTCGGAAAGGAGGGTGTGCGCTTGTTGAGACGTTTGCTGGCCTTGGGTTTCGCGGGGCTTTTGCTGCTGGCCGCCGCGCAGGCGTTCGCCCAAACGGCGGGGCCTCTAGAAACGCCGGTTGCCGAGGAGCTGGTCGTCGAGGACGACGTTCCCGACGACGGCATGGGCGAGATCGTGGGTGAAGCCGACCGTGTGCCGCCCATCATTGAAGGGCTCACCCCCCTGTATACCACGAAGATCAAATTCCTGACCGCCAACGGTGCTACCGCGAACATCCGCGCCGACCAGGACCAGAAATCGGCGATACTCGGCTACGTGAACAAGGGCGAGGTCATCACCATTTATGCGGTGTACCCCGCCTATGTGCTGGCCGAGAAGGACGGGGTCGCGGGCTTTATCCTGCGCACGTGCATCGACGAAGAGGTTACGGTGCTCGATCCCGAAAACACCCCGCCCTACGGCGTGGTGATGAACAAGTATGTGGCCACGGTTACCGAAACGACCAAGGTGTACGTCAATCCCGATACCGGGAGCGAAGCCTTTGCCATCCAGCCCGGGGCGGGCAGCAAGGTGGCGATTCTGGAATTTGTGGACGGCTTTGCCAAGGTGCTGTACTGGCGCAGCTACGGCTATATCGACGCTTCGCTTTTAACCGATCTGGCGGTGGTGTCGCCCACGGACGTGCCTATGAGCGCGGAAACGCCGATCGCGGCGTTCTCCTCGTTTTTTGCCTATAACAACGGCTCGGACCTGAACGACGGCCGCGTGAAAAATATCGTGCGCTCCTGCGAGCTGATGACCCGCGTCATGCGGCCGGGGGAAAGCCTGAACTTCAACGAGCAGATCGGCCCGTATAAAAAGGACAACGGCTATTTCCTCGCGCCCGTGCTGGTGAACGGGATCGCCAAGCCAGGCTACGGCGGCGGCACGTGCCAGAGCTCGTCGACGCTTTATAACACCGTGCGTCAGCTGCCCGGCGTAACCGTTCTCTACCGCCGCCCGCATGGCCCCGCCTGCGCGCGCTACCTGCCCATGCATCAGGACGCCGCCGTGGGCAGCGACAAGCTCAACTTCATCTTCCAGAACGATTACGATTTTCCCATCCGCATCCTCGCCGAATCCACAGGTGAGGGCGTGCTCACGATACAGATTTTCAAAGTCGAGTGACGATAGGGGCGTTGCCCCTATCACCCCAGAAAAGGGCTATGCCCTTTACAATCCCATCAATATAGGCCGCGCATTGCGCGGCCTATGTAATAATGGATTGTTGAGGACGATGTCCTTAACTGCGGGGGTTTGGGGGCGCAAAGCCCCCGTCAAGCCTAGCGTCCCTCCTGCGGACTTTGTTTCTTCCTGCGCTTTAAAAGCACTACGACCACCATCATGATTACGGTGACCACGTAGGGGGCCATGGCGGTGATATCGGAGGGGATATAGCGCTGGAGGCGGAGGCCGAGGGCGTCGATAAAGCCGAAGAGCAGCGCGGCGAGGAACACGCGCGGGGGATTGCCGCCGCCGAAGATCACGCACGCGACGGCCACGAACCCGCGCGACGCGCTCATGTTCTCAGAAAACATCGTGAGGTACCCAAGGCTCAGGTGCGCGCCGGAGAGCGACGCGAGCACGCCGCAGAGCACGGACGCGAGCATCTTCATGCGGTCGGGGTTCCTGCCCGCGGCGCGCAGGGCTTCCGGCGCCTCGCCGGACGCGCGCAGGTGGAACCCGAGCGGCGTTTTGTATAAGAGCAGCCAGCACAGGAACACCAAAATCCAGCTGACATAGACAAGCAGCGTGTTGCCGCTGAGGATCGTACCCAGCACCGGTATCTGCTCGAGCCACGGGAACCTGAGCGTCGGCAGCGGCACGATGCCGGGGCCGGAGAACGAGCCCTTTACGCCGAACAGCGTGCGCAAAAGAAACACCGTCAGCCCACCCGCGAGGATATTCAGCGCCACGCCGATCACGAACTCGTCGCTTTTGAATTTGATGGAAAACAGGTAATAGAAAAGCCCCAGCAGGACGCCCAGCACCGTGACGAACACCAGGCCCATCAACCAGCTTCCGTACAGGTAGCTGCCCAGCACCGCAAAAAACGCGCCCATCAGCATCATACCCTCGACGCCGATGTTCATAATTCCTACGCGCTCGGTCATCAGACAGCCCAGCGCGCACAGCACCACGGGCGTCGCGGTCCGAAGCGTGTTTTGCAGCAGCAGGAGGTTGAACACGTCGCTCACAGGCCCGCCTCCTTTGCGTGCGCCCGCCGCACCCTGTGCCTGGCTGCCATGGCGCGCAGCGTTTCACGGATGCCGCCCTCGGCCGCCATGAAGAAGATGATCACGGCCTGCACGATCAGGATCACCTCGCTGGAGATTCCCGCCGAAAGCTCCATGGCCGAGCCGCCGATGGTGAGGACGGCGAAGAAAAAGCTCATCAAAATCACGCCGAACGGCTGGTAGCGCATTATCATCGCCACGAGCATGCCGTCGAAGTAATACCCGGCGGAGAGGTTGGTAATGAACCGCTTGTGGATGCCGAAGACCTCGATCATCCCAACCATCCCGCACAGCATCCCCGAGAGCACCATGCCCGCGATCATCAGCCGGTCGGCGCGGATGCCGCCGTACTTGGCGAAGCGCGCGTTCGTGCCCGTGATCTTCATTTCAAAGCCCGCAGTGGAGCGCGTCATCAGGTACCAGATCAACAGGGCTGCGATCCCCGCGATGAACACGCTGCCGTTTAAGTTGCTCAGCCGGATGAGCGGCGCGAACGACGCGGCCACGCTGTCCGTGCCCGAGGAGATGCCGCGCTCTGCGGTCTTGAGCGGGCCGTTGGCCAGGTAGCTGCAAAAATAGATGGCGGCGGAGTTCAGCAGGATGGTCGTGACCACCTCGTTGACCTTCAGCTTCACCTTGAGAACGCCCGGCACCCACGCGTACAGCCCGCCCGCGGCTACAGCCGCAAGCAGCGCGCAGAGGATGATCACCCACGCGGGTGCGCCCGCGAGCCGCGCGCCGACCACGGCCGCGGCCAGTCCGCCGAAGTACAGCTGGCCCTCGCCGCCCACGTTGAAGATGCCCGCCTTGGCCGCGACGCTCATCGCCAGGCCGGTCAGGCAGAGCGTGGCGGTTTTCGCCAGCGTGTTCCCGAACGCGCGGGATTTGCCCAAAGCGCCCCTGAACAGCGCGGAATAACATACGATCGGATCGTACCCGCACAAAAGCATGATGATTGCGCCGACCCCGAACGCCAGCGCCACCGCGATCAGCAGCGACAGCAGGTACTGTGCGGTCAGCTTCTGCTTGGGCTTGATCGCGATCAGGGCCTTCACAGCGGGAGGGATTTGCGGCTTCTTCATACCCGCGCCTCCTGCCTGCCGCCCGTCATATAGTAGCTGATCTCCTGTTTCCCGATCTCACCGTTGATAAACTTGCCCGTGAACCGCCCCTCGTACAGCGTTACCAGCCGGTCCGACAGCCGGAACAGCTCGTCCAGGTCCGCGCTCACCAGCAGGATGGCGCAGCCGGCGGCGCGCTTTTCCAATATCTTTTCATGGATGAACTCGATCGCGCCGATGTCCACGCCGCGCGTGGGCTGGTCGATGATCAGCACGGGCGTGTCGAACGAAAACTCCCGCGCGACGACGGCTTTTTGCATGTTGCCGCCCGAGAGGCTCTTCACCGGCAGGTCCACCCCGCCGGAGCGCACGTCGAAGGCCTGGGAAAGCTCCCGGGCATAGTCCAGCGCGCGGCGCTTGCGGAGCTGTACGCCGAGCTTGCGGAACTGGGGCTGCCGCTGCTTGCCCACCAGCATGTTCTCCATCACCGTCGCCTCCGCGGAAAGCCCGGTGCGCAGCCGGTCGGACGGGATGAAGCTCACGCCCATGCTTCGGATCTCCCGCGGGCTCAGGCGGCTGATGTTTTCTCCGTTTAGGTATACCTCGCCGCCGGCCTGAGGGCGCATGCCCATAATGCACTCGCAAAGCTCCGTCTGCCCGTTGCCCTCCACGCCGCATACGCCCACGATCTCGCCCGCGTGCACGGTCAGATCGATGCCCTTCACGGCGGGCAGGCCCCGGTCGTCCCGCGCCCGCAGACCGTCCAGCGTGAGCACCGCGCGGTCCGTGGGCTTGCCGGCACGCAGTTCCTTGAACAGCACCTCTCGCCCGACCATCATCGCCGCGAGCCGCTTTTCGTCGGTTTCCGCCGTGTTTACGATGCCCGCGAGCTTCCCCTGCTTCATCACGCCGACGCGGTCGGAAAACTGCATCACCTCGTGCAGCTTGTGGGTGATCAATATCACGGTCATACCCTGTTCCTTCACGACGCCGCGCAGCACCGCAAACAGCTCGTCGCACTCGGCGGGGGAGAGCACGGCGGTCGGCTCGTCCAGCACCAGAATATCCGCGCCGCGGTGCAGGGCCTTGAGGATTTCCACGCGCTGCTGCAGCCCCACGCTCAGGTCGCCCACGACGTCCGCCGGATTGACGGGCAGGCCGAAGCGCGCGCCCAGGGCAAGCACCTCGCGGTTGATTCTCTTTTGATCGTAGAATAAGAGGTTTTTCACCGGTTCCGCGCCCAGCGCGATATTCTGCGCCACGGTGAAGCTCGGCACGAGCTTGAAGTGCTGGTGCACCATGCCCACGCCCATCGACATCGCGCGCATCGGATCGTGGCGGGACGGGATTTTCTGTCCCTTAATGGTCACCTCGCCCAGCGCCGGGCGCACCAGCCCGTAGAGCACGTTCATCAGGGTGGTCTTGCCCGCGCCGTTCTCGCCGACCAGCGCGAAGGCCTCGCCGCGCCTGATCTCCAGGCTCACGTCGTCGTTGGCCAGCGCGCCCGGATAGCGCACGGACACGTGCTCAAAGCGTACGATGGGGGCGTCGGGCGCCATACTGTCACCTCGCGCAATGAATTGGCTTTGGTTACGGGAAGGGCTGGACTATGGAAAATACCATACTTGCCGGGATTAAAAACGACAGGGGCTACCGCACGTACCGCACCCTGGTTTTATCGAAAAAGCCCTTGGCGGCGGGGGATTCGTCGGGCACACCCACGGCGATCATCGCCAGGGGAACGGCGTCCCGGATGCCCAGAACCTCCGTGACGACCGGGGTACGGTTTCCCGGGTACACGCCGCACCAGCAGGTTCCGTAGCCTAGCTCCGTGGCCTGCAGCAGCAGGTTTTGGGTCGCGGCGGCGCAGCCCTGCTGCCAGAAGCCTTCTGCGGGGCCGTCCGGCATGGCGTCGTGATCGCCGCAGACGACGACGGCAAGGGCCGCGTCGTTCAAAAACCAGTTGCCGTTGGTTCCCTCGGTGATCTTCCTGCGCGCCGCGGCGCTTTCGACCACGATAAAGCTCCACGGGCGCGAGTTTCTGGCGCTGGGCGCGTGCATCGCGGCCTCCAGCATCAGGTCGATGTGTTCCTGCGGGATCACGGCCCCCGGCTTGTATTTGCGCACGGACCTGCGGGCGCGGATGGCTTGGGTGGTATTCATGCTAATTACTCCTTCGGTGCGTTAAGAGTATACTAAAATATGGGTAATGTATACTCATTTTGTATATAAACCATAACATACTCTGTCAATTAAATATATCGTTATATTGAAAGCAATACATTTTACTTAATTATCTAGAAGAATAATTTAAATTGCGATTGGATTTGTGTCAATTTCAAACGGTATTTCAGAGGGTAAATATGGATTTAATGCTTCTCGTATCGCTGCTTCTTTTTCTCCATGTACAAGTCTTAATACTAGGTCGCAGTATTTATCATCATTTAGTCCGAAAAAATGTCCAATGGAGTTTACTATGCTTTTGTCGTTAAGAATAAGCAATATATCCATATATTTCCCATCAGCTTCTTGATATTTCGATGTTATTATTGCTCGAATATTCTCAAGATCAATTTCCTTTATTGCTAATAAAACTTCTTCATCGGTTTGCGTATCTGATATATCCAGAATACTTAATTGGTATTTTATTTCACTGATTGAGGCTAATCGGATTTGCTGATTTTTCATATTGGCATACTTTGTTCGCATTACGAAATTCATTATTCTGTCAATTGCTGTTTCATCTGCTAAAGCTAGATACTGATTTATTATTCCCAGAATCTCTTGAGTAATAAACAGATTCTCAACCTCAGCTATTTTTAATGAAAAAATATTATACTGCTCAAGAGCAGCAATTTCGATATCGCTACGAAAATCTCGGTCTATTATCCCGAATACTTCCAGATGATGTAACTGGGCTGCTTTTTTCATTGCTTTCGTTCGTTCGATAACTTCTATACAGCTTCCGCATGGGATAACATAGTAATTCTTGTAAATGGCGGAGTAAAGCGTGAAGTCATAGCTACCATTGGCACCTTCTACAAATATTACTGGTTTACGGTTACCAAGGATATCGAGAAGAAGTTGCTCGGGTAGTTCAGATTCTTGAACTATTTCCCACGTCCAATTATTCCCATCATATGATTTTGCCCATATTTTATCTGATCTTGTATGATTCGCTGCAAATTGTGTATCGTGTGTCAGGTAGATAAATAAGCAATCGGGACGCTGTTTTTCAATGGCCTTCCACAGTCTATTCATTATTGATCTATGTAAATGCAACTCGGGTTCATCTATAATTATTGTTTTGCTTTCTGGAATTGCTAAAGCTTGCGCAATAACATACAGTGCCACACGTTCCCCGTCACTCATTGCTTTTCCTTCATATTCTATAGGCTCATCACGACATTCCATAATGGCCATTACCTTGCCGTCATTAAGGCTAATTTGACGATGGGGGAAAACTTGCTTCCAGATTTCAACAAGTATGTCAACAACCATCGTAGGTACAGGATCATGAGGCATATGATCATTTTCGTGTTGCTTACAATTAATAATATATTCTCTCTGCTCGTTATGCAGTTTCGCAAGTATCGCTGATAATGCATGTTCAAAGTCATTAAGCAATCCAGTTGTATATTGAGGAACATAATTACCATTCAAGAATTCTTTGCCCCAACGTGCATCATGATTAATTTGCTTATTCTCATCTCCATATAAAAGATATTTGGTTGCTTGTTCATAGCTTTTCTGCGGAACATACGTGCTAAATTTCAATGAGCGTTGTGCTCCAATACGATGTACTTCATTCAGCCTGTTTTTTTCCATCCAAGCACCGAGTTGTGATTTACCTGACCCATTTGCACCAATTATGACAATTGAATTTGTTCTCGTTTTTTGTTCTTGTGGCTCATTATTGCCAATACCACTTTTAGGCAAAAAATACTTATATTCAGTTATATGTGGGACTTCTGCAATTGTATGTGGAGTATTCTCCATCTTTATTATCTCCAATCTTTTTTTCTATATGTTTTGCATGGTCAACAATTTTGATCTGTTAGTATCAATTCTACGTGCTTTATTATAGAAGTCGCGCCGGAGCATGTCAATCTTGTCACGCGGTATGGCCTATGATACAATGGCGTTGATCTCAGAGAGCCGGGAGGGCGCGGGATGCTCAAAAAGCAAATGACGGCAGGCCGTATAGACCTATGCGTGGCGCTCTTTTTTATTCTGCTGCTGACTGTAGGCCTTTGGACGTGCATGGACTACGGGCAGCCGTGGGACGAGATATACGAGCAGGACGTCCTGCGCATGAATATGAATGAGTACGCGGCGTTTTTCGGTGTTGACGTCCGTTACGCGGTTCTTTCCGATATCGACGAGCCGGACAACGGGCTGGTTTCCGGCAGCATCGAACGGGACCACGGGCAAAGCGCCTATTATCCCGTGTTCTTTCTGGTGACGAACGACCGCCTGCCGGCAAATACCCGCATGATTCTGTGGCATATGTACACCTGGCTGTGGATGATGGCGGGCGCCGCGGCGCTTTTTTTCATCTCGCGGCGCATGGGCCTTTCCCGCCCGCTTGCCTGCGCCGCGGTACTGTTTTTGATGCTGTCGCCCAGGCTGTTTGCGCAGGGGCACTATAACAACAAGGATATCGTGCTGCTCTCGCTGCTGCTGCTTGCGCTGTGGCAGACGCTGCGGCTTACGGAGCGCCCAACCGCGGGCCGCGCCGTACCGTTCGCGCTGTTTGGCGCGGTCGCGGCCAACACCAAGATTATCGGGCTGTTTCTATTCGGGCTGTGCGCGGTGTTCGCGCTCGTCCGGCTGATCGCGGAAAAGCGGATGGACAAGCGCGCCTGGGCCGCGGCGGCCGCGACGCTTTTATCCTTCCTCGCGTTTTGGTTTTTGCTGACGCCCGCGATGTGGCGCGATCCCGCGGGCTATATCGGCTACACGTTTTCAAACGCCTTCCGGTTTACCCGGTGGATAGGCTACGTGCTGTTTCGCGGGTCCTATTACGGATACGGCCACAACCCGCTTCCGTATTACTATCTGCCGTATATGATCGCGGTCACCACGCCGCTTTGGCTGCTGCTGATGATCGGGGCCGGGCAGGCGTCCGCGCTGAAACACATGCTGGATCATCGCCGGAAGCTGCTGACGGGCCAGGCGTCGTTTCTGCTTTTGTGCACGCTGCTGTGGCTGATTCCGATGGCGATGGCGCTTGTATCCGGGCCCGTGATCTACAACGGGTGGCGGCACTTTTATTTCCTGATGGCGCCGATGCTGATTTTGGCCGCCTACGGGCTGGACCGGGTATGGGCGGCCCTCAACCGGCTGAAACGCCGGGCGTACGCGCGGGCTTTCGCGGCGGCGCTGGCCGTATGCATAGGCATCACGGGGATCGGCATGATCGTCAGCCATCCGGCGCAATACGCCTATTACAACCCGCTGCTGCGGGGCAAGGACCTTGCAAGCTATATGGAGCTGGATTACTGGAACGTATCCGTCCTGGGCACGCTGCGGTCGCTGCTGGATACGACAGAGGGGGATATCGCCGTTTCCGGCGCGGAGCTTTGGTCGCAGGCCGGGCTGGAATACGCGTACGCCGCGCTCCCGGAGGCGCAGCGGGAACGGGTTACCGTACTGCCGCAGGATGATCCGGACGCCATGTACTATCTTGCCAACGCCACCTATGCGCGCTTCGGGCTTTGGGAACCGGGTTTGATGGAACCCGCGGCGCGGACCATGAGCTACGGCCGGCCGGTCTGCACCATCTACCGGTCGGACCGTGCGGAACAGGAAGTGCTGCATGAGTAAGAGACAATCTACTCTCTGGATCGCGCTGTTTTTCGCGGTGCTGACGCTGGCCGGGCTGCTGACCGCGGGGGATTACGGCCAGCCGCTGGACGGGCCCTCCGAGCAGGTGATCCTGCAGGAAAACCTGAAGGAATACGCGGCCCTGCTGCTGGGGGAGGACAGCGGCGCGGTGCAGGGGTACGACGATCTGGGGATCGACCGCATCACTGAAAGCATCGAGATGGACCACGGGCAGGCCGCCTATTACCCGGCAGCTCCGCTGCTATCGCTCCGGGATACCGATCCGCACCGGTTCAACGCGCTGTGGCATGCGTACACGTGGCTTTGGTTTATGGTTGGCGTGCTGGCGGCGTACGCGCTTGGCCGCTTTTTCGGCCTGCCGCGCGTCCTCGCCTGCGCCGCGTCGCTGATGCTCTATCTTTCGCCCCGGTTCTTCGCCGAAGGCCACTACAACAACAAGGATATCGTGCTGCTGTCCCTCACCCTGTGGACGATCGCGGCGGGCGTGCGGCTGATCGGCAAGCCGGACCTCCGGCGCGCGCTCTTGTTCGCGCTGGCCGGCGCGCTGGCGGCTAACACGCGGATTATCGGGCTCTTCGTGTTCGGCGTCATGGGAATCACGGCTGCCGTCACGCTTGCCGTACGGCGTGAGACGAACAAAAAAACGATGGTCAGCGCCGCGGCCGCCGTGATCGGGTTCGCGGTCATCTATACGCTGGTCACGCCCGCATTTTTGGCCAATCCGTTTGCCTTTATCAGGCATGTACTGCAAAACGCGGCCGCGTTCACGCGTTGGCCGGGGGTTGTGATCTTCAAAGGCGCGCGGTATGAGCCCGCGGCCGGGCTTGCCCTGCCGCACAGCTACCTGCCGACGATGATCGCGCTGACGGTGCCGGTACCCGTGCTGGTGCTCGCGGTGCTGGGCGGCGCGTATGCCGTATACCGCTGCATTGCCGGGGACAGCCGCAGGCCCGCGATGATTGCGCTGATGGTCATACTCGCGGCGCCCCTGGCCTATGCCGTGTTGGCGCAGCCGCTGATGTACAACGGGTGGCGGCATTTCTACTTCCTCTACGGGCCGATCGTGGGTTTCGCGGGGCTTGGGATACGGATGCTGTATCGGCTTTTAAAAAGCAGCCGCGCCGGGAAGATCGCCGGCGCGGGCGCGCTTGCCTTGCTCCTGCTCTATCAGGGGATCGGGATCGCGGCCAACCATCCCTACCAATACGCCTATTACAACGAACTCGCCGGTGACGTGGAGAATCAGTTCGAGCTTGACTACTGGGAGGTTTCCACGCTCAACGCGATGGTGCTGTTGCCGGAAAACGAAGACCGCGATCCCGCGCTGCCGCTTACGATCGGCGGCGGTGACGAGCTGAGCCTGTTCAGTCTCAACCAGAGCGTTATGATGCTGCCGGAGAATTTGCGCGGCACGGTGACCGTAACGGAGGAGGACGGCGCGCCGTACGTTTTTTCCAACAGCACCTACGCGCAAATCTACGGCGAACAGCCCGGGGATGGCTACCGGGCGCTGTTTTCCGTTGAAAGCTACGGGAACACCCTCTGTACCGTGTACGAACGGATGGAGTAAAGCAGCGCCGGCGTTTCATACGGCCGCGTAGGGGGTAAACTCCGATCAGGGACAATATTTTGTCTGTATTCGAAAGGAGCTTGCCCCATGAAGTTATCAAGGCTTGCCAAAACTATCTTGCTCGGGCTTTCCCTGCTGTCGGTTTCGCTGGCGGTTTCAGCCTGCACCGGCGGCACAACCGCGGTGCAGGAGCCGCAGGCGGAGGAAACGGCCGCCGCGGAATATCATAAGCTATCCGCACAGGAGGCCAAGGCCGTCATCGATTCGGGGGAACCCGTGATCATACTGGACGTGCGGGAGCAATCCGAGTTCGACTCGGGGCATATCCCGAACGCCGTGCTCTTACCCTCCGGCAGCGTGGCGGCGAAGGCGGCGGAGGCGCTGCCAGATCAGGACGCGAAAATCCTCGTCTACTGCCGCAGCGGCAACCGATCCCGGACTGCCGCGAACGCGCTGGTCGGGATGGGCTACACCCAGGTGTACGATATCGGCGGCATCATCGACTGGCCGTACGACGTGGTGAAATAAACGGATTCAGATAACAGGTTTTAGGGGTTTCGCCCCTAAGACCCCGACAAGGGCTATGCCCTTGACCCGTCATTGGCCGCGCATTGCGCGGCCAAAGGTGGGGATCAGGGCAAGCGATGTGAGCGTGCACCCTGTGTGGTGCTTGCGCGAAGCGCAAAGCGCATGGAGGTTGTGAGGTTTCACAGAGCAGGTAAGCGGTAGCGCAACCTGCGACAATGAAACCGATCGGATCACTGCCCCTGATCAGGGTTCTAGGGATGAAATCCCTAACGTTATGCTTTC
The DNA here is from genome assembly GCA_963674895.2 of Candidatus Limiplasma sp. Lineage (GTDB taxonomy): Bacteria > Bacillota > Clostridia > Christensenellales > Aristaeellaceae > CAXXOK01. Next base: position 19,253 of record CAXXCY010000001.1, on the reverse strand, counting down.
AGCGCGCGCAGGTACAGGCGCATGGTGCGCAGGGTGTCCTGCTTTGCGTCGTGCACGAAAGCCTCCAGCCCGTTTTGCAAAAACTGCTTCCGAAGAGAATCGGGCAGTTCGGACGCCTGCTGAAAGCCCGCGATCAGCGCCGTCTGCACGTGAAAAACCTCTAAAATCTCTTGCGCCGTAATGACGCCGGGGATGGCGACCGTCTCCGCGAGGGCGCTCATCCGCGCGTAGAGCTTCAGCTTGAAGCCGAGCACCTGCGCGGTGTCGACGTTCTTTTCCAGTATAGCCGCGCGGATGGATTCCAGCCGCACGTACAGCGTGTTGTCAAGCTGCGCCTTCAAATCCCCGGCAATGAGATCGCACAGCGCTTCGTAGTCCGCGGGCGGCGCTTCCCGTATGCGCCGTTCCAGTGCGTCGATCCGCGCGTGGTACTCCCGCATCAGCAGCGAGAAAAACAGGGTCTGCTTCGTGGGATAGTACACGAAAAGAATCCCGTTGGAGACGTGCATCTCCCGCGCGACCTGGGACATTTTCACGGTCTCGTAATCCGCAGCCAGAAACATCCTTGCGGCGCAGTCCAGAATAGACTGCGCCTTTGATTGTTTCGCGGCTTCGGTCATCGCGCGTTTTCCCATCGTTATCCTCCGGCGCTACATGACGGATCGGGCGAGCCTGTTATACACTCTGTCGCCGAATATCTTATGAATATAGACCATCGGTTTGGCCCCGTAACCGAGCAGATAGCGGGTCCTCGGGTGTTTGGATGCCGCGGCCTTCACGATCATTCTGGCGACGGTTCCCGGTTTGGTCATCACGCCGCTCTGTGCGTACCGCTTTTCAAGCTTCTCCGCCGCCCGCGCCGCATCGGCGGCATACGCGCCTTCCTTTGACGTTTCACGCAGGTGCTGCGCGGCGATAGTCCCCCACGGCGTGGCGATGGCGCCCGGCTCGATCACGACGACGTCAATGCCAAACGGCTCGAGTTCCAGCCGCATGCTTGCCGAAAGGCCCTCCACCGCGAATTTGGAGGCATGATACCACGCGCCGAAGGGCGACCATACGCGCCCGCCCATCGAGGTTACGTTGATGATTTTACCGCGGCCCGCTTCCCGCATGGACGGAAGCACCAGCTGCGTCATCCGCGCCAACCCGAATACGTTGACGTCAAACTGCCTGCGGGCTTCTTCCAGCGGCGTATCCTCCACCGCACCGTACGAGCCGTACCCCGCGTTGTTTACCAATACGTCAATTCGACCTTCGGCGGCCAAAACCTTCTCCACGCAGTCCCGCATGGACTGGTCGTCCGCAACGTCCAGCGATATCGGTTTGACCGATTCCGACGCGAATTCATTAAGCAAATCCATCCGCCTTGCCGCCGCATAAACGATGTAGCCCCGCTTGCCAAACAGCTCTGCCGCCGCACGCCCGATGCCGGACGAGGCTCCCGTTATAAGCGCAACCTGCTTCATACTCCATCCTCCGATACTTATACAATTGACTTCAGATCAATTGTAAATGACCGGAAGTCAGTTGTCAAGCCAAAACGAACCGACTGGCGGAATATTTCCCGTTTATATTGGCTGTTTTCGGATATGATATACTATAGAAAAACCGAAAAGGAGGCTGAAAATCACATGTGGAAAGAGTTCAAGGAGTTCGCCATGAAGGGGAACGTGATGGACCTGGCTGTGGCGGTGATCATCGGCGCGGCGTTCGGCAAGATTGTGAGCTCGCTGGTAAATGACGTCATCATGCCGGTAATCGGGCTGATCGTGGGCGGGATCGATTTCACGGGACTGAAAATTGTGCTCACGCCCGCCTCGGGGGACGTGGCCGAGGTTGCCATCCTCTACGGGACGTTCATCCAGACGATCGTGGATTTCCTGCTGATCGCGCTGTCCGTGTTCTTCGTCGTCAAGGTGCTTTCCAAGCTCAAGAAAAAGGAGGAGGTCAAGCCGGACGCCCCCGCCGCGCCCCCGCAGGACGTGGTACTGCTGACGGAGATCCGGGATCTGCTCAAGGCTAAGTAAGAGCCCGTTTCATTCGCTATCCTGTGCATACGTATAAAAATGGGCGGCGCGCCTATGCGCTCCGTCCGTTTTTGTTCCGGCCGGGTATGCGCAGGCACGCGCACAGGATCATCAGCGCCCCGGCGATCGGCCACATCAGCTGGTACCGGAGGCCGGCGCTCACCGCGAAGCCGACGGCCGCTGCCAGCACCCCGCCCATCTGCATGACGAACGAAAACAGGGACAGGATGCTGGAACGCTGGTCGTCCTTTGCGGCCCGGTGGATGAGCGTGTTTTCCGCCACACTGCCGCCGCCCAGGAAGAAGTAGCTTGCCATGCACACGACGACAAACGGCCCCGCTCCGGCGGCAAAATACAGCCCGATCAATCCCGCGCCGAATACAATCCTCAGGGCAAGAAACGCGGCGGGAACATGCTCCGTGTGGTTTCTGAGGATGCGCTCCGTCAGCTTGCTGCCCAGCATCACGCTCAAAAAGCTTCCGAACGTGACGAACCCAAGCGTCCACGAGGGAGCGCCGAACGCGCTGTAGGCGGGCTGCCAATAGGTTTCCACGGAGAGCAGCGCAAAGCCCGTGACTGCCGAAAGAAGCAGAAGCGTGCGTACGACGCCTTTTTGTGCGATGAAGGAGACGCTTTGCTTCAGCTGCCCGCCGATCAGCGCGCGCAGCGGCTTGCGCCCGCAGTCCGCTTTTCTTGCGTGCTGTTCATGAATGAAAAGCAGCGTAAGCGTGAAACACAGGCCGTACAGAAGGAGATTGGCAGTAATATTGACAATGTACCGGTCTCCCACGGCGGCCAGGAACCCGCCCGCGAGCGCGCCCAGCGCCAGGCCCGCGCTTTCCAGAATGGCAAATCGGGCGTTGATTTTCAATAGCGTCGTATCATCGCGCGTAGGGGATTGGTTGACGGCAAGTGCGTCCAGCGTACCGGAGGCAAACGCGCGGGCGAGGCCGTTGAAAACCATCGCGAGCAGCAGGACCGGCGCCGTGCGGGATATAAACATCAGCCCGAAGCTCAGCACGGCGAACAGGGTGGAGAGCAGGAACACGCGTTTCTGCCCGATCAGGTCGGCCAGCACGCCGCTTGGAAATTCCATCGCGACCACCGTTACGGAGTATGCCCCGAGCATCAGCGAGAGGGTTTCGATCGTCGCGCCGTGCGCCATGAGCATCAGCGCGAGCACCGGCGCGATGGTTCCCGTTGCAAGCATGCGCAGGAAGTAGACCAATTGAATGGCGACTGTCATATGGCGTCCTCTTCCCGCACGGGATAGGCAATCAGCGCATATTCCCACGCGGCGCTGCGTTCGGTTTTTTGTTCGTGGCGTTGAATGAAATCGGTAATTTGCGCATATAATTCCCTGGCGTGCCGCGGCTCCAGATGAAGTATGCCGTTGAGCATATCCCCGAATTGCTCGCCGGGTTTGATGCCTGGCAAATCGTGCCTGCAATAGTTTACATAGCCGGAAGCCGTTTGGAGGATCTCGTTTTGCAGCGCCGCCAACCGCTGGTCCTGCAGGTCGTCCCCAGGCAGAAGGCCGACGCTTACGGTGGCGGGCGTCACCCGGTAATACCTTGCGGTGATGCCGTGGATGCTTTCCGTGTGGTCCAATTCCACCACGCCGATGGAGGCGAGCTTTGCAATGTGGTGCTGCACGGAGGACGGCGAGACGTCGATCAGGTCCGAAATCTGCTTGGGCGTCATCGGCCCGCCAGCGATGCGCATGCAGCGCAGGATACTCTGCCGCCGCGGATTGATATACACGTCCAGGTCCTGTTTTGTCCGTAAAATGATCGGTTCCATTGCGGTCTCCTTTCCGCGCGAAGCAAAAACGTTACACTGAGTATAACATTACACATTCTGTAACGTCAATAGCTTTTAAACTGCCCGGCAAAATTTCCGCGGCAGGTGAGCCGCCAAACAGCGGCGCTTGCTTGACAATGATTTTTGCTTACGCTACAATAAACTTCGCCCCGTAAGCGCCCGTAGCTCAGATGGATAGAGTGACAGACTCCGACTCTGTAGGTCGCTGGTTCGAACCCAGTCGGGCGTACCAATAGAAACCGCTTGAAACATAAGGTATCGAGCGGTTTTTTATTTTCGAGAACCGTGCTATTTAATACTGTTTTGGCATTGCCAGACCCATTTCTGACGATTGCAGAGGGTCAAAATGAGGGTCAAATAGACCAGCCGTCAAACATACTAGCTCTGAAGCTGTGTAGAATTCTGAATATTAGTAGATTTGAACTCTAAACAATAGAACTTGCTCAGAGGATTCATCTTCATATTAGTATAACTGATAAAAACAAATTTGCGTGTCCACAGAGCGTGCTTATGTTACGCTATCGTAACATTCTGTTGAGCTGCAGGAGTGTAAAAGGCTTGGAATAGGAGAGTATTCTAGTTATTTATAATATAATATTACAAAATAATTACAGATTAGATATTATTGCGGATAAATATTACAAAAGTGTTTACAATTTAATAATCTTGGTATATAATCTCCGCAGAGACACACGAAAGAGGTACCTGCGACCCCCGGAAACAGGCATAGCTGCCTTCGCATAGGGAGTACGCAAGCGTATCCCAGTGGGCCTTGAGAAATGAGAGGAGAGTAGATATCCATGAAAAAGAAGTTGTTTCTCGTGATCCTCGCGCTTGCGATCCTGACGTCCCTGACGGCCGGCACCCTTGCCGTCTATACGAAAACGCTGACGGATACCGAAAAAATCGAAGCGAAGCGGTTTGCATTTAGTGCCGAAGGGGACATTGCGGGTGACAGCACATCAATCAACCTGGCACCGACGGAATCGATGGAATACGATTTCTCGATCGCGAATGTTGATAGTAAGGGCGGTCCGGTTGCGGAAGTGCCTCTGACCTTCAACGTTTCCATCAATTATAAGGAAGCGGCAGGCAAAATGCCCGGACTGGTTGCAACGCTCTATTCCGGCGAGGAGAAAGTCGGTAAATACGCTGACGGAGAGATCACGTATACCGCATACTCCAAGGCAGGCGAAATATTCGAAGGAGCGTACAAAGTTGTGCTTACGTGGACCGATGATGGGAGCAACAGCACAGGTCAGACAACCGCTGGCAACGCCAAGGTATCCTTTGCGACGGGCCTAACCCTGACAGTGGTTGCGACCCAGACCGTCTAAGGGAGTGGATATGCTTACGGAATAATCCGTAAGTCGGCTGCCGTGCAGGGCATAAACCCTGCACGGCGGAGCCCGCTAAAAAGTATTTCCGAAATATCCACCCAGCCGAATCGGGTTTGCGTTTCACAGAAAGTGTTGAAAGGAGATGGCCGGTATGAGAAAAACGCTCAGGTTACTGATCCTTACGCTGATGCTGGTCACCTCGATGACTGCGGGAACCCTGGCTGTGTATACCAGCCGTATAGACCTCTCGCCGGTTTCGGTTTCCGCAAAGCGCTTTGTCCTGGGAGTAAACCAGGGCGGGCAGGATGAGTTCGATCTGCGAATTGGCCCCGGCGAACTGGTAAGCTATCAATTCGACGTATCCAACCAAACCACAGACGGCGAAGTGTCCGAAGTGGACATGGAGCTGATGATTGACGCCGATTTTTCCGCTATCCGTACCAGCCTGCCTGATGTGCAAATCAGCCTGCTGCTGCGTTCGGGTTCGAGCAACATACAGGTGGCGACCGCCGATTCCTCCGGGATCCTCAGTTACCACAACACGTCCGCTTTCAACGCATCCGTTGCGCAGGAAATGAATTTCTCCTTGACCTTCTACTGGGGCGAGGGAGATATTTCCGGCTCACTGCTGGACGGCAATTCCGTCGTCCTGCCGCTTACGGTTTATGTGAAGGGAGTTCAACATGTCTCCTAATCGCAACAAAATCTGGAAGGCCCTGATGGTTGTGCTGAGCTTAATGGCGATGATCGCCGTATCCATGCTCGGCGTAACGCTGAGTTCCTATGTAAAGGAGCTGCAGCTTTTCGGTGACGGCTGGATGGGGCCGAAATATTTCGCGTTTGATATGGACAGCAGCGGGGATATGCAGGACCTTGCACCCGGTGAAACTGTCGTCTATGATTTTTCCGTTCGCAACTTTGACGATAATGGCGTAACCCAGGTTCCGCTGCACGTGGCCATTGAAATAGATTATCCGGCGCAGCTTGCCGGTACAGGCGTGATCCGGGCCGAACTGCTCCAGGGCGGATCGGTTCTGGCATCGGATCTCGGAAACGGCACGCTGGCGGCGACGGGATCGACAATGCCCGCCAATTCGGCGACGACGGACACCTATACGCTGTCGCTGACGTGGCTTGACTCGGATCTCCAGCTGCTTGGCGATATGGTATCCTCGGTATTTGATCCGTCCGACGTAAACATCCGCGTATCCGCTTACCAGTAAATCGTCTGTTGGCCGCACTTTTTCGGAAGGAGGATGCCTGATGAAAAAACTGATTCCCATCTTGCTGCTAGCACTGCTGGTTGTACTGATGAGCTCCGGTTCTTTTGCCATCTATACGCAAACGCAGACGCTGCGCGGGGAACTGTATATGCGCATCTTCCTCTTTACGGGAAACGAGGGCTCGACCGGCTACGAATTTGGCTTGGGCGGGCTAGCGCTGGCGCCGGGGCAGGGCGAGACGGAATTATACCGATTTTCGGTAACGAATTCCCAAAGCGGGGGAAACGTATGCGACTATAATATGTCGGTCAACATCACATCCTCCGGAATGTCGTCCGCCTTATCGGCTATGAGCGGGCTGACCTTTTATCTGTACGACCTGGGAAACGAGGGTTCGGGTCCCGTTGCGAGCGTATCATCGGGCGAGCTCGATTACGGCGGTTTGAGCTTCAACGCCGGAACGGGCAAGACGGCCGAATACCGCCTGACCGCCAGCTGGAGCGATAACGGCGACAGTGCGGCGCAGACCGCGCTGGCTGCCAGCTCGCCGCAGTATCCGATCCGCATCATCATCAACGCACAGGCAACAAACTAATTCTTTACGGTTAAAGGAGCCAGGGTATGAAAACGCGAGGAACGAAAGGTAATAGGGTTTCGCGTATCGCAGCACTGCTGGCGATATGCCTTGTTTTGCTTTTCGTTCAGGACGCGACCGGCGCCTACTTCATGACTCACTCCACAAACACCACGGTAGTGCCGGACCTCAGCGGCGTGCCTACGCCGACACCCACGCCGACACCTACGCCGACTCCAACACCTACGCCTACGCCTACGCCGACACCCACGCCGACTCCGACGCCAACCCCGACGCCTACGCCCACGCCCACTCCAGAACCGTCAGGCAATGGGTTGGTGTTTGGTGAGAACTTCAGTCTAAGCAGTGTGAGTTGGAAGAGTCCTTATTCTGGTGATTTTACAGGTGGTAGTTTGTCAGTCGACAATATCAACCATGTACTGAACTTTGATCTGGTATTTACGCTCCCGGATAACTATTCGGCCCAGTATCTGAACATGTATACGGGATGGTTCAATAATTTCACTTTAAATGTATACGGAATCAACAATTACAACAAAACGATAACCGCAGGAAGCAGTGGCAGTTCCGGCAGTGGAGCGGGCACAGCAAAGCTACGAAATATATCGCTGGCACGTGGGGAAAGCAGTAGCGATATCGAAGTTTATTTTTCCGGAACTACGTGGCGTGTGCCAAGCTACAGTGAGAGCGGCAACAGCTATACGACCAGTATTAAAACCTCGTATACCAAGGTCAACAAAGAGAATTACTATATCAACGCGACGATTACATTGGTTCTGCCGCCTGTAGCTACGCTGACTCCTTCACTGGAACCTACGCTCACACCCACCCCAACTCCAACTCCTACACCCACGCCTACGCCTACACCCACCACAGCTCCAACTCCAACGCCTACGCCCACGCCGACGCCCAAACCGGGCACCGGTCTGGTATTCAACAACAGTTTCAGCTTTGAAAGCGCGTCATGGAACATTGCCTACGGCGGAGACTTCACCGGCGGCAGCATGTCGGTTGATAATTCTTCACACCACATGCACTTTGATCTGGAGTTCACGCTGCCTGATAATTACTCGGCGGAATATCTCATCAATAACAGCGGATGGTTCTACGGATTTACGCTGCGCCTGTCTGGAACAAACACATACAGCGGCCCGATTGGCATTGCCGGCAACGGCGCGACAGGGTCGGGAACCGGCCAAGCGCAGCTGCAGAATATCTCATTGGCACCAGGGGCTAGCAGCAGCAATATATACCTATACTTCTATGGCGCCACATGGGGCGTCCCCTCATACGGCGAAGACGGAAACTCGATCACGGTTAATATTATGGATTCGTATACGAACATCGGGATTTCCACAAACAAATATCCCTGGTATTATACGGAACCATATACGCAATCCGCTACGATTACGCTGATTTTGCCGCCTAGCGCTACACTGGACATGTCGTCAATGTCATTATCACTCGCCGCTGTGGACACTCTCGCATTGGCAACGGCGAGCCCGACGCCTACACCTACGCCCACTCCGACACCAACGCCCACGCCAACACCTACGCCTACTCCTACACCGACAACTACGCCAATGCCAACGCCTACGCCTACACCGATACCGACGCCAACACCTACCCCGGCGCCTTCTTCTTCACCGACGCCAACGCCAACGCCAACGTCAGAACCCACGCCGACACCCACACCTGTTCTGACGCCAACGCCATCATCGGAACCCACGCCTACTCCAACACCAACGCCCACGCCTACTCCTGCACCGGAACTTACTCCGACGCCCACACCGGCTCCAACGCCGACGCCCACATCCACTCCTACACCGGAACCCACGCCGACGCCCACTCATACACCGGAGCCCACGCCGGCGCCTATACAAACACCTACACCCACACCCACGCCTACGCCCGAACTCACGCCCACGCCTGCACCTACGGATACCCCGCATTTAAATTAACGGTTCGGGCATCTTTTGGGATTTCGCGGCAAACAACAGCATCAGCATCCCAAGATGAAAGCTGTAAAAAGAATGGCTCAACATGATCATAGTCAACCTTTTTATAAAAATGCCCATATTGGAAGGAAGGTGTGCATGCAACAGGGATTGAAATGGCGCTATTACAACCATGCAATCATTCCGACAACCGCCCCGCACGAGCGGGTGGACGAAAGTCCCTTAAAGAGCGGTGAAATTTGGCGATCCCCCAAAGGGTATCCGCTTCTCGCGCGATGGACAACGGATTTTGATTGTCAGGAATCAAAAGAGTGGTGGTATATGATCAAAGATAAGCCTTTCGACATCATGAAAGTTAAAAAAAACTACCGGCGGAAAATCAGAAAAGGGTTGGAGAATTTCAATATTAGAGTCATTGATCCAATGCAGTACATCGATGAGCTTTATCAAGTCGAGGCAGAAGCTATCGCCAGTTACCCAGCCAAGACCCGCCCAAAAATGGATTACGAACAGTTTGTTGCAAAATTGAGTAACAGTCGTGAAGGCGTAACTCTTGCCGCATTCAGCAAAGAAGATAACCGTATCGCAGGGTATAGTTATGATATCGTTTGTGATGGTTATATTCTAGGTTCCTTGCAAAAAGCAAAGCCGAGCCAGGAGATCAAACATCTAAACGCTGCACTAATGTACGGCGAGCTTGATTATTTCAGAAAGGAACTCGCAGACGGCATCTATATAATGACTGGTGAACGTAGCATCCTCCACCAAACGAATTTTCAGGAGTATCAGGAAAAATACTTCGGCTTCCGTAAAGCGTATTGCAAGTTACATATCCTTTATCGGCCTGGTGTCAAGCCAATCGTCGACTGTCTGTACCGCATGCGGGGCCTTCTAAAGTTCTTGAATGGGATTAAGTTATTTTTTAAGATATACTGTGTTCTAAAAATGGAAGAAATTGTCCGGCGACAGAGGGAAACCCCGCCCGATGAGAGAGATTAATTGCCGGAGGAAATATCAATAGTTATAGCAAGACCCCGACAAGCATCAGCCTGCCGGGGTTTACAATCCTCAATCTTCAGTTATTTCCGCCGGTATCGCTTCAGGTATCTTCCCTTGCTCGGCGTGCAAGGCACCAACGGCTGCCGTGATGGCGTTCATGATCGCCGTCACATCAATCTTCCACCCAAGTGTTGCTACCCATGATTTCAACAGCGCGACGGCTTTCTCAAACTTGACGGCACCTGTACCGCCGCCGTAGGTTTCCTCCATCTGGTAGACAAACTCAAGCGCCTTTTTCACGAGCCAGTGGTCCTTGACCAGTGGCCATACGAAGCGATACCCGAGCGCGGTCAGTACCAGGGCGATGCCTGTAACCAGAATCCCAATCCAGTCCATAATCATTCTCCTTCATCTCTGTATTTTTTCATCAGCCACTTCTCAACGGCTGAGTTCCCGCTGTACGCGGCGAATACCACAATGGCATAGGATATGTACGCCTTGACGACAAGCACCACGCTGGGCGCGTCGCCGGCCATAGCGCAGAGGATCAGTGCAGCCAAACAAATAGCCGTGACGCTTGCCGTCACAGCCACGACGATCCGCTTGCTGAATTGAACATAAGGCTTTGTTTTCATAACCCGCCAAGCCCCGCTTTTGCTGCAATGAACCCGAGAGCAAGGGCAACAACGTACTTGATCACGTCGCCGACAACACTTTCCCAGCGCTTGGCAGGCTTCAGCTCCAGGGAGCCGATTTTCGTATCCTGACGGTCAAGCTTGGTTTCGTGTTGCTCAACGAGGATGCTCAATTTTACGGATACCTCGCCCAGCGTTTTCAACGTATCCTCCATACACGTAAGCCGCTCCTTGTCCCTGCGGAAGCGTTCATCACACAGCTCCTGCCGCGCTTTATACTCTGCCCGTGTCAACTGCTCTTGCATGGTTTTGCGGTCCTTTCATTCGGTCAATATGTCAATCAGAAATACGATAATCAGGTATACGGCGAGGCCAATACACATTTTGACCACACCCAAGAGCACGTCGCAGATCGGATCGCAGATGATCATCGCGGCCTGCCTTACGCGGCGTTTATGGCCTTGATCAGCGCATCCCAGGTGTACTCGCCCACAACACCGTCGGCTTCGAGCTTGTGGGCCCCCTGGAAGGCCAACACAGCCGCCCTGGTTGCAGGGCCGAAGTCACCGTCGACGTTCAGCTGCGGGTTCGCGCCGGCGCGGTTCAGGGCCGTCTGAACGGCTCTGACGCCGTTGCCCTGATCGCCGTACTGCCAGCGATACCGGGTGTACTTGGACGAGAAGCCGGAGGCCGCTGCGGGCGTTTCCACCGTTTCACCCACTTCAGTATCGATTGCCGCCCCTGCGAGCCCGGCGAGGACCGCCTCCACCTTTTCGGAGTAAACGGCGTGCTTGTCAAAACCGACCATGTTCCAGCCACCGTTGATCGATTTGCCCTTGTAATTGCTCTCGATGACCTTCTGCTTGCCAGCGGATGCGGCGATCGAGGTCTTGCCGGTCCACAGCCCCATGTGCGAGGCGTTACCGACGCCGTCGGCTTTGTATTCGGCAGGCTCGCCGCCGTCATGGTCAAGGATGAACAGCGTGGCGCCGGCAGGCGTTTCCCCGAACAGTTCTTTGCACTTCTCCGGCGTGCAGGTATACCGCATGGCACGGAAATGCCGATTGCTGCCGGACAGGTCCATTTCGGCTTTCGGAACGCCTGCCTGGATGAAGCAGTACTCCACCAGTCCCTGGCAGTCCATTCCCGTAAGCGACATGCCGCCGTTTACATAGGGGATCGTGCTGCGTTTGATGTAGTTCAGCAGGGTATTGGCCTGGTCGATCACCAGTTGAATTTTTACCTGTGTCATTGTCACTCGCTCCCTTCGCTCAGTTGGTTGGTCAGATCGGTATATTCCGTTTCCGTCAGCCGTCCCACGGCATAAAAAACGTCGAGCTTTTCTTGCAGCCCGACGGTGTTCCCCCGCGCGATCATGCGCACCAAGATTTGATACAGCATCGTTTACACCCCCATTTCCAGCAGTATGTTCTGATAGGTCAGATCGACCACTTCGGCGTCCAGCGCCGCGATGGTCGCGTTTGCCTGTTCAAGCGCAGTCAGCACAGGCTCCCCGTTTCGATAGAAAGCCCCGTCGGTATAGGTATCGCCGATCTGCGCGGGGACGTCGTTCAGCTTAACCGCATTGGGGAATTCATGCGCATTTCCCTCATACAGCCAGATGATATTGACTACGATACCGTTTTCAATCAATGCGTACTTCATATTGCCCTCCTTACGCCGCGCGGTGATTGCGGATTACAACGATCCCGGAACCGCCCGCATATCCGGCATCCCCAGCATCCCCCGTATTCGCAAGCCCGGCATTCCTGGCATATCCGCTGTCGAGGCCATGACCGCCGGATGCATATAACGCTCCGGAAGATTCGGCAAATTCTTTGGTGGTTGTATGCTGTCCAATACCGGGCGGATCAACTGATGCGGTACCGTCACTTCCGTCTGTTCCACCATGCCCGTACCGCTCGCCGCCGCCGGAACCGCCGTTTGCGCCGGCGTTCGTATGCGGGGCATAGCCGCCGAGCGCCGAATACCCGAAGGCGGAAGACGTTCCTCCGTTGACCTCCACGGAGCCGCCCGCTCCTACGGTGATCGTGTACGGCGTATTTTTTACAAGCGTAAGGCTTAATTGTGTAGTGGTATATCCGCCGCCGGCACCGGCATCATGCGACGGGGAACAGTTTCCTCCTCCTGCTCCCCCGCCGGAAAGAAACAGATCGATGATAAAGTCCGCGTTCGTAACCGTCAAAGTGCCGCTCGTCAGAAACTTAATCCGCCAGTTGCCGTCACCGTCGTCAATCAGCGAGTAGCTGCCTGTATACGTGAATTCAGGAATGGAGGCCGGCGGCTCTCCTCCAGGAAACATCGATAGTATAGGCATAATTTAACCTCCCATAATGAACACAAGGACGGGTATATCGATCTCAGGCATGTCGCCCTCTGCAGCAACGGTTATTGTCCCCGCTCCCTGCGCCGTAACATGCAGCAGGGCGGCCAAAGCTGCGATATACTGGGCGCTTGTCGCCGTAGCCGGAAGCCCGACCGTCGCTTTCTTTGCCGCCGTCATGCCGGTGATGGCGATCGTCTGTGTATAGGGCGCTTCGCTTCCGATCCAGGAAGCGGCCGCCAAAGTCCCCGTTGCCGGAATGATCGCCGGAGCATAATCTTCATCAGGCGTGGCGTCTTCGGTATCGCCTTCACCGTCACCCTTTTGCAGCGCCGTGCTTTCCCCGACCCTTTTCATGGCGTCGATGTTCTCCCGCGCCTGATCCTGCTTCGCTGTTTCCAGCGTCTGCTCCGAATACCGGATCACATCTTCGGTCGCTTCCTCGATCGCGTCCTCGATGATCTGCTCGATCTCGGAACGTCTCAGTGATTCGGGCGCGATCAGGCCGCAGACGGTATCATCCGCGCGCTCATCCGTGATATCGGTCGACAGCAGTTCAGCAGCAGCAGCGCGGACCAGTACCCTCGCCAGCGAGATCTCCCAGGTTTCCTCATCGCGCGTCAGGGCGGGCGCTTCCGGAGAGCTCCCCGCCACGCCGATCAGTTTCACTATGGAGATCGTACGCGCCGTAAGGTCCAGCCGCAGGATGATCCGGTCGATCCGGTTCAGCTCCGCTTCCGTGGTATGCGTGAAGGCCCGTACGCCGCTGCCGTCGTCGCGCAGCTGGTAATAGAATCCCTCGATCATCGCCGTGCCATACCCCACCAACACGCGCATAGTGGAGCCCTCGGCGGTCACCTGCAGGCAGGCGCCGAGGTTGGCCACACCGTTGGAGGCGAGCGTATGGAAGGCGGTCGCCATGTCGACGGAGTTGTAACTTCGGATATCCTCGCCCGAGCTGTCGAAAAACCCGTATCGTTCCTGTGCCATGTGGTATCACATCCTTATCTTGCGGCGTTTTGCATACCGGCCAGCAGCTTGCCGACTGTGATCGGGGCGTCCCCGAAGGTCCCCTTGAGCTTCCGAAATCCCTTTTCGTAAGTTTCGGTTACTTCTGTAATCCGGACGCCGGTATGGAAGCCGCGCCCGCTGAGCAGCACCTTGTCGCCGACCGCATAATCCCGTCCGTACCGGCACGCGCCGCTGTCGATCAGATCCGCGGTGAGGGTGATCTTGGCCGCGGCGTCGGTCAGCTTATTCTGCGCATAAACCGCGAGCAGCGCAGGATCTTCCAGACTGCCGGCTTCCGCCCACAGCTCACGCCGGGCAAAGCCCTCAGCACTTCCGCCTTCGGAAAGGATGAAACGGTCCTCATCTTCCCCGGCGCCCGCCGATATACGCCGTGGTCGCGCTGCCGGAATGCGTGGCTTTGTACGTGATATCCGCCGCGTTTCCGTTTTCCTCGCTGATCAGGCACAGCGCCGGTCCCTGCGTCCGGTCCAGTCCCGCCCAGGCGTCAAAGATGAACTGCTTGTTTACGAGATCGATACGGATATCCCAGCCTGTTTCTGTGGTTTCCCCTATGGTCTGGAACAGCGTATCCAGTCGGTCAAACCGCGCCTGCCACGGAAGCGAGATGCCCCTTCCCTGGTCTGTTGCCAGTACCAGCCCCGGAATGGCGCGGGCCGCATCGTCGGGGGATACGAGGTTCACGCCGGCGAAATGTTTGTAAGCGGATTCCGCGCTGCCTGTGAACCGGTCCCAGCCGAAATCCTGATACGCCCGCGCCCCGGCTTCCAGCGGCGGTACGCACACGCGCCGCTTAGCCAGCCCTTTGAGCATGCAGCCCTTGACGGTCAGCTTTGAGCGTTGGTACGTGGATACATCCTCGATCAGGTACGCGTTGTCCGGCGCGTCGCCGAAAAACACGATCACGCCCGGCACGAGCACATGCGCGTTTTTTGCCCGCGGATCGATCGTCACGCTGATACTGCCGATCCCATAATAGCTGCGGGTCATCTGCACGCTTTCGTATTGCGCAAGCTCGCCGAGGTTCTCAAAGGCGGAATTCATTACCTGCAGGGATTTCATGCCTACACCCCCTCGTATGCCGGACGCCATGTGACCGTGATCTCGCTCATCGCTTCGGCGCCGCCGGCTTCATACACCAGCTCGTTGACGCCGGGCTGCAGCATGAACTCCGCCAGCGGCGTTTCCAGGCTCAGCTTGCCGAACGCGCCTGTTTCGTTCCCTTCGGCGTCGATGATCTTCGCGTCCAGGTGCGCGGGGTCCGTGTTCAGGATCAGCATGTTCCCTTCGGGTATGGCGGTTACCAGCGCGATACGCTTCCCGGTGGTCTGGTTGTAGATACGCGGGATTTCTCCTTTGCACGCGATCATGATTTCCACCGGCGCACCGACGTGCCCGGTGTTGTTCGCTTCCCTGGAGAAATCACGCCGGCCGAAGTCCACCGGGAAGGAGAACGGAAGCGAAAACCCTTCCCCGGAATACTCGAACACCACGGAGGATGGATTGATCGCGAACCAGTACGGGCTTTCGCAGCGGAAAGTCACCTTGAGGTTCGGCTGGGTATCGTTCGTCCGGCTTTTCGCTTCCAGCCCGCCGTCCGGAACGGCCCAGGTCATATACCGCACAGAGTCGTTCTCGTAGATCAATACCGCCCGTTCCTCGCCGCGCACGGCCCTGTCCGGAGACAGGATGCGCATCAGGTCCATGCGGTGCGCATACATCGCTTCCCGGGCGCTTTCCATAATGCTGAAGGTCGCGGTCACCACCCGCTTATCCCGCCGGTATCCGGCCACGGTATCGCCCTGCTGGTATACGCCGTTCAGCGTTTCGATCTTCAGGTCCGGCAGCTCCAGCCCTCCGATTTTGGAGAGCACGTACGGAGCATGCCAGAATACGATCTGCTCGTTGTTCAGGTTGAAGTAGGTCAGTTTCTGCATACAATTACTCCCCTGCGATCTGCGCGGCGAGGTCTTCATTAGCCTGCTGAATACGCCGTGCGGTTTCCGCCGGCGTTTCAACGGGCGTGTTGAAATTGTTTATTTGCTCGATCGTGATCCCGCTGACCGGGTTTCCGTTTTCATCGTAAGCTTGGGTCCGTGCAGCCGCAGCGGCAGCCGCTACATTCGCCGCCTGAATGCTGTCAACCGCCGCGGTTACATCGGCTTCGAAATCGGTAAACCAGTCGTTGAAGGTGCCGAATACCGAGGTGAACCCGTCCATGAACCTCTCACCGAGAGAACGCCCGGCAGCATCGTATTCGGGCGCGTATTCGCCCAGCAGGTCGATGATCTTCTGCTGGGTGCTGTTCATCAGCTCAAGCTCGGCTTCGGCCTGCAGGTTCGCCTGCTTGGTACGCTCGTCGTAAAAAGCGTCGATCGCCTTCTGCTGTTCGTCCAGGGCATCAATTTCGGAATCCGCCTGTTTGTTGATCGCGTCGATCTGCGCTTCCAGCGCCGCCTTCTGCTCGTCGCGCTCCGCTTCACGCTGCCATTGTGCGTAATCTTCGTTAGCGGCGTCCAGCTGCTTCTGCAGCTGCATCCGGTTGTAGGTGTCCTGCTCGTAGGCAAGGCTCTGCTCCAGCATGGCGATCTTGCGCAGGTGCTCTTCCTGGTCCGCCTGCCGGTCCTCGGCTTCCTCCAGGGCGTCCAGGGCGGCGATCTGTTCCTCGATGGTGGAAACATTATGATCGCGCCATTCTTCCCAGGCTTCGCGGCTTTGATCCAGCGCCTCGGTCTCGGCGTCGCGCATTTTTTCATAGCGCGCTTCCAGGGCGTCCATGATCGCTTCGGACAGATCGGTCAGGTTCTCCGCGTCGCGCTCCGCGATATTTTTCTTCACATCGTAGATGCGCTCTTCCAGGTCAATCGCTTCCTCCGCGTCCGCGATCCTACGGGCGGCGATATCCTCAAGGTGCTCAAGCTCCTGCTCGTAGGTCAGTTGGTCCAGCGCCTTCAGATGCTCGAGGTGATCGATTTCTTTCTCATAGGCGGACTTTTCAACGGTTCCACCACCACCCCCGCCACCGGAAGATCCTTTCCCGCCGCCGCCACCGCCCCGGCCGCCGGAAACGATACCCAGTAAATCCAGAAGCTCCTTCAGCGCCTCGGCCTCGGCCTTCGCGGCTAAAATGGCAGCGATCAATTGAGCGGCATCGCCGGTCATGTCGACGTGCGGATCCGTTGCGTCCAAAGCCCACAGCTGCTGTTCAAGCGACGCGATCTGCGTGTCCAAATCCGCTATGCGCTGCGGAATATAGGTGGCCAGCCTGCTAAACGCGTCATTCGTTGCTTCGATGGCCGCTTCATCGCTGTCAAGGCTGCCGGTCATCTTCTTGATATGGGGGATCATGTCCTTGACGGTGCTGCTGTAATCCTTCCCGCCATCCTTCGCGTCTTTGTAGGCTTTATAGAGATCCTTCCACTGCCGGATGTTCTGCGCCATGACACTCGTGGACTTCAGATCTCTCTGGACGCCCGTCATGGTCTTCTGATACTCGTCCATCGCCTTTTCGGCGTCGCTCACTTCATCGGCGGCATCGGCGTATGAGGAAGCAGAATCCGCCACTCTCTCAGCCGTTTCTTCAGCAGTATCACCCAGCAGGCGAAGCGGATCATACAGGCGTTCGATGGTTTCCTTGAACGCCTCCATCTGCTCCGCCGTAATCTCTCCGGATTCCACCAGCCCTTCCAGCCCCGAGAGTATCGGGCTGTCCTCGCCGAGCATGGTTTCCCACGCGTCCATGAAATCGTCGATATCATCATCCGTCGGCATGATACCGGCTTTGATGCCCTCCGTGAAGGAGGCGAGCGTTTCCCTGGCGGCTTCCATGTTTTCGTCGCTTGCGGCGGCCGCGATGGAATCGATCAACGCAGATACGATGTCCGCGCCCAGCTCTTCATCCTCTACCCCGATATTGCTCAGGGCGTAGCGCATGGCGAGGGAAAGCCCGTCCGCCAGCTCGTCGCTCCAACTCCCCCCGACCTGATCCGTGATATCCTCCTTGAACTTCTCAAGCTCGGTGCTGAACTTCTCCCGGTATCCGTCGAACAGATCGGCGAAAGCCGCCAGTCCCTCGGTTTGGTCTTCGCTTTTCCCCAGTTCCTTATATTGGGCGATCAGGTCGGAAAGCACGGACTCCGGCAGAACGCCGGGTCCCAAAACAAGGATATCGTTCAGGTCGGCCATCAGGCTCTTCCGGGTATCTTCCAGCGTTTCCGCCGCGTCCATCAGGTCCGCAGCCTTTTGCTCAACGTCCTCGCTGACGCTCTTGCGGCCCGCATCCGAACCGTCGTAGCTGAGGTCAAGCTCACGGGCAGCCAGCTTCAGATCCGCCTGCGCCTGTTTATACTCTTCCGTCCCCCTGGTCATGGTTTCGATCCGGTTGCTCAGGTCGCGCCAGGTATCAATCGCTGCGGCGTCTTTCCCGCCCTCGCTCAGGGCGGATTTATACTCGTCAATGCCGGTTTTCAGCGCGTCATACTTCTCTTTGGCGGCCTGCTGCGCTGTGGTCAGCGCTTGTGTGGAAGCAGCCTGTTCATCGGTCGCCCAGGCAGCCTCTTTGGCCGCCGCTATGTAGGCGTCGATGCTCGCTTTCGTAGTATCGAACGAAGGCGCGACAAGGCCCAGGGTATCCGCGCTTTTGCCGATAGACAGCATGATCTCGGTAAAATCTGCCGAGGAGAGTTTCCCTTCCTCGACGAGCCTGTCCAGGTACTGATAAATCGGGCTGTCCACCCCCAGCAGGTCATTCCACGCTTCCTGGGAAGCCGTAATCTCGGAATCGGTTGGCGTCAGCCCTTTGGCAATCTTCCCGTTGAACGCCTGCAGCGTTTCCACCGCGTTATTGATCTCTGGGCGGCTCGCCACCGTCCGATCTTTTCCACCATCTGCGTGAAGAAGTCGTCAAAGGTTCCGGAGCTTTCAAAATCGGAGGGGTAAATCTGCGGGACAAGCGAGTCCGTCAGAATCTTCGATATGTCCGCGTTAAACTCCCCGCCCTGTTCTTCGATCAGCGCCTTATAGAGAACAAGCTGATCAGACATCCATTTCTGGTAATCCGAAAAAGCGGCCGCAATGCTCTGGTTATACTCCTGCAGCTTGAAATCAGATTCCGGATTGAGCAGGTCGGCTTCAGAGAAACCCTGCAAATAGAATTTCTTCGTATCCAGCGCGTTCATGCCCGTGCGCGCTTTGTCATAGCTGTCCGAAGATTGGACCTCCAGCGCCTGGAGAAGCTTCTCACGCTCCGCCTGCGAGAGATCACGGACAGACGCGGC